>JAEINS010000006.1 GCA_016342755.1 Melioribacteraceae bacterium
TCTGAAGCTACGCTGCGTAAACTCCGCTCCGATTCAGATAAATTATTCCATTTACACAAAACTTTTTACACTACCAAAACGGTAGAAATTGGGCTTTGTTAATTTCTTGTTTTTCAATTTATTTTGTAGTTAGATTTTTGGGTTTTAACAGAAACTAAAAATACCCTTTACACAAAAAACTTTATACTGCCTAATTTTTATCTTCATGCTCATCTTCTTCAGCGTGTTTTTCCTTTTTTGCTTTTTTCTCTACTTTTATTTTTTTTATCTCTTTGCTGTTACCTTCAGTTTCACAGTGACTCTTAACAATAATTTTTTTGAATTTCTTATGTTTCTGAACATCACCGAACTCATCCATATGCTGTTTATCTTCTTTTTTAATTTTTTCCAAGAATTTTTCAGCCTCTTCTCCAACATACTCTTTTACAGATTCTTCACCATTTTCTGTAGTTGTTTCAATAACTTTTAATTCATCACCGTCTTTATTTACTTCAATTTTCTTTGTGATATTTTTTGTATCTCCTTCGCCCAATTTTTCAATTATAACTTCCACATTATCTTTATCATTTTCATCAAGTTTAATAAAAATAACGTCTTCGTCTATTTCCTTTAATATATCGCCATCACTATCGTCAGTCCACTCAATAACTTTTTTTTCGCCATCTTTACCCTTTTTGATAATTATCTTTTTGGTGCCGTTAAGTTCTTCCACATCAACATCTATATCCATTTTTTCTTCGTTACAGTCATCATCCGAAATTTTTATTTTATAAACTTTCTCACTATCGCCTTTTGAGTCTTCATTAATGTGAATAACATGTCCGTTTTTATTGTGCCATACTTTCTTCAAATTATGTTCTGATTTAATTTTTTTTAAAATCGACTCAGCATCTTCACCGGTCAACTCAAGTTTCCCTTCGGAAGTAACTATTAAAATTTTCTCCGCTTTGCCTTTTAACTCTTTAATTTTTTCCTTAGTCTCTTTTGTCTGAGCAGTAACACCGCTAGATACCACAACTAAAATTGCTATTATCATTGTAAATAAATTGCGTAACATTTTGTACCTCCTTAGTTAAGTGAAATTTTCTGATAGAAAGATACAAATTGTAAATATTGAATTATGTTAACCGAAAGTTAATAAATGTTAAAAAGTGTTAAATTAGAGCATTTTTTTAATATTGTGTATACCTTTGCATCATGAAAGAAACAAAACTTAAAATATTAATTAGTCTGATGTCTGCCGCTGTATTAAGTTTAATCGCAATTCAGTTTTATTGGATAGCTAATGCAATTAAACTTGAAGAGGAAAAGTTCAAAACAAATGTTACTAATGCTTTAACTGAAGTTACACAGCTTTTAGATAAAGAGGAAACCACTGCCGTTGTTGTTGAAACTATTTCCTCCAAATTAAACGATTCATTTGCAATAAAGGATGAGCACGATAAACACGTTTTATTTGTTGGATCAAAACCGGTTAAGAAGATTACTAAAAGAAAAATCGGCAGCAGCGAAGAGATTAACATAGAAATTAAAGTGCACAATAAAATTATTAAAGATTCAATTGTTGATCGAAAAGAAAAAAGTGAACATCAGACCATAGCAAACTATAATTTTATTGAACTTGATGACGCGGATTCTTTAATTATTAAAAGGACAAAACTGGTTGAAAATGTTGTTGATCAGCTTATAACTATTTCAACAGGAGATATAAAAAAAAGAAGAGTTAAAGAAGAGGCTTTGGATTCTCTGTTGAATGCAACACTTGCCGGAAAAGGGATTACAGCACCTTACGAATTTACATTGAGTTTTGATAATGATGAACATCACGAAAACACCTGCAATAATGAACATGACTTAAAATGGGTTGGTGAAGAAAAAAATATTTCGTACGAAGCTTCATTCAGAACAAGACTTTTTCCAAACGATTTTATTCTAAATAATGATTTCCTTGTTGTAAACTTTCCTTCTAAAACCCGGTATATTTTAAAGAATCTGGCAATTATGCTTTCTCTGTCGGCCTTAATAATTATTGGCATTATTGTTCTTTTTTATAAAACAATTCAAATGCTGATAAAACAAAAACGAATTACTGAGATTAAAAATGATCTTATAAATAATATAACACATGAATTTAAAACTCCTATTTCTACTATATCTCTCGCATGCGAAGCTCTAAATGAACCGTTATTACTTACTAAAGAAAATTCGTTAAAAAGATATTCCGGGATGATAAATGACGAGAACAACAGACTTAGAAAATTAGTGGAAAACTTACTTAACACAGCGTCAATAGAAAAAGGTGATTATAACTTAAAATATGAAGAGTTAGATGTTCATGAAATGTTATATCAGTCGATTAATAAGTTTGAATCAATTTCAGATCAAAAAAACGGGAAGATTGAAACAGAGTTTAATGCTGAGGTTAAAAATATTAATGGAGATAGATTTCATTTATCCAACATATTTAATAACCTGATTGATAACGCAATTAAGTATACAAAGGAGAATCCGGTGATCCTGGTTTCAACTTTAAATGTAAACAAAACACTTGTTATATCTATTAAAGATAATGGTATTGGTATTTCTAAGCAAAATCTTGATAAAATATTTGATACCTTTTACAGAGTGCCGACTGGAAATATTCATGATGTAAAAGGATACGGAATTGGATTAAGCTACGTTAAAAAACTTACGGATGCGCATAACGGAAAAATATCTGTTAAAAGTGAGTTAAATAAAGGAAGTGAGTTTATAATTTCATTACCAATGGAAATATGATAAAACGAAAAAAAATATTATTGGTTGAAGACGATGTAAATTTAGGCAGTATCTTAAAAGATTTTTTAGGTCTTAAAGAATACGAAGTTATACTTTGTTCTGATGGCGAAGAAGGTTTAAAGGAGTTTTATAATAGCCGTTTTGATATCTGTATTCTTGATGTTATGATGCCTAAACTTGACGGCTTTACCATGGCAAAAGAAATTCGGGGGAAAGACAGCAAAACTCCTATTGTTTTTTTAACTGCAAAATCGATGCTTGAAGATAAACTTGAAGGACTTAAACTTGGTGCTGATGATTACATGACCAAACCTTTCAGCTCTGAGGAATTATTGCTTCGCATAAATGCTATTTTAAAAAGAAGCTCAGCAAATAGTTATAATGGAAATTCCTTTTCAAATGAATTTGAAATTGGAAGTTATAACTTTGATTATAACAAACGGTTATTAACTCGTAATGGAAATGATCAAAAGCTGACTTCAAAAGAATCTGAACTTCTTAAACTGCTTTGCTTAAGTAAAAATGAGGTAATGAACCGGTCAGAAGCTTTGAAGTCGATCTGGAATGAAGATTCTTATTTTACCGGAAGAAGTATGGATGTTTACATTGCAAAACTTAGAAATTATTTAAAAGAAGATCCGTGTATAGAAATTATAAATGTTCATGGTGCCGGATTTAAGCTGATAGAAAATTGTTAGGTAAAGGTTCTTATCCCGGGCGTGAGGGAGTTCGAATTCACTCTGTGTTACACAATCAAATTATTATTTCTCTTTCCCAATCGCATTAATAAAGGGTTTCATCAAATAGGTGTTTGATAAAATTCTTCCCGCTACATAAGCCGCCGCCGCCGCGACTGCGCCTACAAAATCGAAAACATTTGTTAAGATAAAGAGAGTTAATAAAATTCCGCAAACTTCTAAAATACTTGCCATTGTAATTGGTTTTGTCTTTCTGCTGTTTACGAGCATTGCCCGCTGAAACGAAATTAAAATTGTTAATACCGGAAGTATAAACAATATCTGCGATGGTGTAATTGCAAATTGTGTTAGTTCTAATGAGAGTCCGGAAATGTCCCTGAACCAAAAAGTAGAAAGTGGTGAGAATGTGATTAAGCCTAATATAACCATAACGCCGACTGACATATAAACAGCAAAGTTTTTGAGTAATTTATAATTCTTATTTTTATCATCCATTAATGCAATTATAACTTCTTGATACGATAACCCGACTGCTCTAAAAATAAATATCAGAGAATTTACAACCGGCAGAACGGCTAGTGATTCAATCGGGAATCTGCTTTGCCCCATAAAAAATGTAACCATCGGATGTACACCCAGCGACAAAATTGAAGTCATTGCCAGTGGATAATAAAACCTAAAGATTCCTCTATAATTTAATTTTTCAACTTCTTCAAACTCATCTGCCAAATATTTTTTAACAATACCCAGACACATTAATTTAGTTGCTATGGCTTCAAAAATTACTCCGGCTGATAATCCACAGGCTCCTACAATAACTCCGGGGACATCTAAATATAAATACATTAATAACGCGGTTAATGACATTGAAGCTAATCTGATTACTGTTCCGTACGCTACTCGTCTGGTTAACCCGTTTTTAATAAGTATTCCATGATACAGTCTTCTGTAACCAATGGCTGCCGGCCAGGGTAACAAAAAGAACATTGCGTTAAATGTTAAGTCGGCAATGTTTTTAGGAAGACCAATTACAGTCATTGAAATGAAGTTAAAAACCGGCGGAATTAAACAGAATGCTAAAATAAGAGTAATAATTACATTTGCGGCGTAAGTAAAATTCTTAAGTTTTATAAATGAATCACGGTCTTTAACCAGAGCAGTAGCGGCGCTCATTATCATTATAATTGGAGCTTCGGCAATAAGCCCAAAAGAATATGCTACGCCATAAGCTGCCAGATTAAATTTAGGTTCAATCATTCTGGCAATTAGAGCTGCTAAATAGGGCCCTTCTATAGACATCATTAGCCAGGTTGCAAGCAACGGCAGCCAAAATTTGAATATTTTTTTGTTTGTTAAATTCTGCATTTTTCGAATTAAAATTTGAAGCAAAAAAGTATTGTTATAAAATTACTAATCAAAATATTATTTGAGTTTTTAATTTCATTTACAACTGGAGTTTTTCCCGACTGTTCTAATTATTCACATATTTCTAGGGTAAATGTTTTATTAAATTTATATTTTTAATTTCACCGGCAATTACCAAAATATCGTTTTCGGCAATTATATGATCCGGACTTGGTATAGCCTTAACTTTATTACCTCTTTTTCCATGTGTTTTAATAGAGAGAACATCTACGCCATATTTTGCACGAATACGAATTTCTCTTATTGAACTTCCAATAAATGATTTTGGAGGTTCAATTTCTGCAACTGAATAACCTTCCATAAATTGAACATTTGTTTCTTCTCCGCTCATGGAAATAGTACTTGCAAGTGTAGATGTAATATCGCGTCTTTCAATTTCTTTTTGATACGCGTCCTGTATGTCTTTGCGCCAGATCATGCCTAATACTTTTTTATCTTTTACGTTATCAATTACAGGCAGTCCTTCAAGATCGAACCTTTTTAATTTATCCAAAACAATCTGACAATTATCATCTTCAATAATCGATTCAAAATTTAGATTGGAAATATCGCCTGCTATTAAAAGAGCTGAAAGTTCTTCTTTTTCAAAAAGATATTCTTTAATGCTATCCATCGATAATAATCCCATAACCTTGCCAAACGGGTTAACTACGGGAAAATCAGGTCCTCTGCCGCCAATCATTTTTTTTACAACCTGATTAAAATTATCATTTGTGTTAATAGAATCAAACTTTGGATTATAGACATCTTTTACAAAAATAGATTCCATAACATTAGTCTCAGTCCCTTCTTTTATACTAATATTTCTGTGAAGCAATTTTAGAGTGTAAATAGATTCTCTGGAAAGTTTTGATGATAATATTACACTAATAATACAAACAATCATTAATGGAAGTATAATATTATAATCGTTTGTTAATTCGAACACTATAATTATAGCTGTTATAGGAGCTCTTGTTGTACCTGCTACAAGTCCGCCCATTGCCACAAGGGCATATGCACCGGGATCGGCCGTAATATTGGGAAACCATTGATGAACCAGTCCGCCGAAAAAAGCTCCAAGTGTAGCACCCATAAATAGAGAAGGGGCAAAAATACCGCCGGATCCTCCGGTTCCAAGAGTAACTGAAGTTGCAAAAATTTTCAAAAAGATTAACATCAGTGCTACATACCAAATCATGTTGCCATGAAGCGCGTTGTTTATTGAGTCATATCCAATACCCATTATTTCGGGGAATAACAGTGCTAATGCGCCAATTACTAAACCGCCCACAACTGGTTTAAGGTATTCCGGGAACTTAAATTTATTATCAAAAAAATCTTCTGAAAAATATAGAGCTTTTATAAACATCCATGATACAAGTCCGCTTATTATTCCAAGAGCAAAATAAAATACCATTTCATAAGGAGAAGCATATTTATAAGCAGGAACTATAAAAGCAGCAAAACGTCCTTCAAAGTGATGCGAGATTACAGTCGCCATTACGGAGGAAATTACAATTGGTGAAAACTGGGCAACCGCAAAATCCATTAATATTATTTCCAGCGCAAAAAGTGCGCCTGCAACCGGAGCGTTAAATGCTGCAGCAATACCAGCCGCCGCACCACATCCTACAAGTGTTTTCATGCGCTTTGGGGGAATTCTGAAAAATTGCCCGACTGTTGAACCCAGGCTGGAACCAATTTGAATAATTGGACCTTCTCTACCAACCGAGCCGCCTGTACCAATTGTAATGGCGGAAGCTAAAGCTTTAACCATTGCCACACGAGGTCTAATTTTTCCGCCGCGTAAAAGTATTGCCTGCATTACTTCCGGTACACCATGCCCTTTTGCTTCGGGTGCAAAAAAGTAAATTAATGGACCAACAATTAATCCGCCAATTGCCGGTACTAAAACTTTAATATACCAGGGAGCCAGCATTATTCGCTCTAAAAGACTGCCTTCGCCCGCAAAAGATATTAGGGAAATTTCTTCAATCAAAAACCTGATTCCAATTGCGGCAAATCCGCCAAGTACTCCAATAATAATTGCCACAATTATCATAAACGTATGTTCTGTTAATTTTGCCTTTTCTACTAAATCAACAGTCTTTTTTGAAATATTTGTATATAGTTTTTTTATAAGGTGCGACGTCACTCTTACTCCTAATCCGCTCAATAACAATTTGAAAAATAGGATTATAAAAGGAATCAACCAAATTTATATTTTTAAACTTTGTAATAATCTAATAATCCCCTTAAAAACAATTTGACATATGAGCATATGTTCATTATGTTTAAAGTTATATTTTGAGCATATGTTCATTTGGTGAAAAAATGAGTCGTCCATATAGAAAAAGAAGAATAGAATTACCGCCTTCAATTAAAAACTTTAAGCCCTGTGGAATTCCAAGAAAGGATTTACAGTCAATTTCATTATCAATTGATGAATATGAAGCTATAAGGCTGGCTGATTATAAAGGGCTTGAACATTCTGAAGCTGCTGAACAGATGGAAATCTCCAGACCAACATTCTCAAGATTAATTGAAAAATCACGGAACAAGATTGCACAGGCTATTATTGACGGTAAAGAATTAATTGTTGAGGGCGGAAATGTTGAATTCAGAAACACAGTAAAAAGATGTAAAGAATGTGGAGATGAAGAGATTATTCCAAATAATACCAGCATTAATAATTGCAATGAATGCGGTTCGCGAAATGTAGAAGATTCAGCTTCAAAATTCATAAATAATAAAATTTGAGGTTAGGATGAAAGAACGAAAAGGAAAAAATAGCGGCGGCTCATTTGGCCCCGATGGAAATTGTATTTGCACAAAGTGTAATACAAAAGTCCCTCATCAAAAAGGAGTAAAATGTACAACTGTAAAATGTCCTAATTGCGGGCATACAATGGTGAGAGAAGAATTACTCAATAATAAAAGGAAATAAAATGAAAAAAGTATTTGCAATACCAACTCAACACGACAAGTTATGCGCACATTTTGGTCACTGCGAAAAATTCACAATTGTAGAAACTGAAGAAAATAAAGTTACTGAAAAGAAATTTTTAGCTCCGCCAATGCATGAGCCAGGAGCTTATCCTAAATTTTTAGCTGAACACGGAGTTCACGTAATTATAGCAGGAGGAATGGGGCAAAAAGCCCAGTCGCTTTTTTCAGAAAATAATATTGAAGTTGTTTTTGGTGTTGATGCTGCTGAACCAACTGCCCTTGTTGAAAAATATTTGCTCAATGATCTAGAATCAGGCAATAATAAGTGTGATCATTAAGAGGACTAAAATGAAAGTTGCAATAGCCAGCGGAAAAGGCGGTACTGGTAAAACTACAATATCAACTAACCTATCGGCATATCTTGCTGAAAAAAGAAGTGTAGTATTGGCTGATCTGGATGTTGAAGAACCAAACGCAAAATTATTTCTAGATATAGAGCTGGCAAAAAGTGAAATAAAATATAAAATGATACCGGAATGGAATGAGAATTGTTCTCTCTGCGGCTTATGCCAGGAGGTTTGTAATTTTAATGCTGTTATAAAGCTAAATACACAAATAATGGTTTTACCGGAATTGTGCCATAGCTGTTACGCGTGCAGTGAGTTATGTCCTGAAAATTCATTAAAAATGATTCCACAAAAAATCGGGATCATGAATATTTATAAATCCGATGGATTGGATTTTATAGAAAGTAAAATGGATATTGGACAAGAGCAGGCTGTTCCGCTAATAACAAAAACTAAAGATTACATCAAAAATAATTTTGATAATAAGGTTCTGGCAATATTTGATTCGCCTCCCGGAACCTCGTGCCCTGTTATAGAAGTAATTAAGGATTGTGATCTTATTTTGCTGGTTACAGAACCGACTCCATTTGGCTTACACGATTTAAAACTTGCGATTGAAACGGCAAAACAACTTCACAAACCATGCGCTGTTATTATTAATAGAGCTGAACAGGGTAATTTATTGATTAATAAATTTTGTGCTGCCGAAAACATTGATATAATTGCTGAAATTCCCAATGACAGACAAATAGCTACATTATACTCGGGCGGACAGCTTTTGTATAATGAATTGCCCGAAGTAAAAAAACAACTGCAAAATATTGAAGACTATATTGATCTCTTTAACTATGGAGGTTCCTATGCATGAAATAGTTTTCATATCAGGTAAAGGCGGAACCGGTAAAACCTCAATAACTGCCTCATTTGCCTATCTTCTGGCTGATAAATGTGTTGTGGCCGACTGTGATGTTGATGCCGCAAACATGCATCTTTTGTTGGATCCTGTAAAATTGAGTGAAGAAGATTTTTATAGCGGAGTAGTTCCGGGAATTGATTACAACAGATGCAACAATTGCGGAGCCTGCGCGGATGTATGCAGATTTAATGCTATAAACGAACAGGATGGCAAATACGCAATAAATATTATTGATTGTGAAGGCTGCGGTTATTGTGCCAGAGTTTGTCCTTCCGGGGCAATTATAATGGAAGAAAATAATGTTGGAAAATATTTTGTTTCTAATACCCGGCTAAAAAACACAATGGTTCACGCGCACCTTAAAATTGGAGCTGAAAATTCCGGTAAACTAGTTGCTAAAGTAAAAAAAGAAGCTGTACATGCGGCAAAAAATAATGGGAAAGAATTTGTACTTGTTGATGGTTCTCCTGGAATTGGATGTCCAGTTATATCTTCACTATCCGGTGCCGACTTTGTTGTAATAGTTACTGAACCTACCGTTTCTGGTTTTCACGATTTAAAACGTGTATACGAATTGGTAAAAAAGTTTGGTCTTAAAGCTGGATGTATTATAAATAAATCAGATTTAAATCTGAACATAACAAATGAAATTAGCTGCTATTTAGATGAAGAAAAAATTGTTCATCTATCAGACATAAAGTATGATCAGTCATTTTCTAAAGCTATAATTGAAGGAAAAACAATAGCTGAATATAATCCCGGAATTGCTGAACAACTAAGTGAGAATTGGACTGAAATAATTTCACATCTGAATTAAAAGGAATTTAAAATGAAAATAATATTTACCAGTAAAGGAAAAGATTGGGATTCTAAAATTGATCCCAGATTTGGCAGAACAGAATTTATTTTAACATACGATACTGAAAAAGATTTATTAGAAAATTATGATAATTCGTCTGTAGCTGAAGAAGCGCACGGTGCCGGACCAAGAACAGCAAAAATAATTTATGATTTAACTCCGGATGTTTTAATTACAGGCAATGGTCCCGGCAATAACGCGATTTCAGTTTTAAACGAATTAAAAATGGAAATATACACTGGTGCTGAAAACCTAAGTATTAAAGAGGCTCTTGAAGCCTATAAAAAAGGCACCTTAAATAAATTTAATAATTAAAATTGGAGGTTATCATGCCTAGCGGAGATCGTACCGGACCAATAGGAAACGGCCCAATGACAGGAAGAAAAATGGGATTCTGTACAGGAACTAATAATATAGGTCTTGGAAACAGACGTGGAGGAAGAAGATTTGCTCAAAATAGAAATGGCTTTAGAAGAATGAATCAGGACTTCTTTATGGATGAAGATATTACTCAACAAACTGCCGGCAGCGAAGTTGAAAACTTAAGACAGGAAATTAATAGTCTTAAAACAGATATGAGTACTATCTTAGAAAAACTGGAAAAACTTACTTAAAATTAGTTTTACTTACTGTGGAATTTTATGATTAGAGACAGTATAAATATCAGGCCAAGATATGGTGAAGTTGATAGAATGGGTTATGTTTATCATGCCAATTATATAACGTATTTTCATCAGGCAAGAACAGAATTGCTTAGAAAATACGGCATTGATGATAACTTTCTGGAACTGAATAATATTATGCTGCCCGTAATTGAAATGAATACTAAATATCTGAAGCCTTCATTTTACGATGAAGAAATTACAATTATCACAACAATAAATGAAATTCCCAGTACAAGATTTAAGTTTAATTTTGAAGTAAAAAATTCCAGGAATGAACTTGTTTGCCAAGCAGAATCTACATTGGTTTTTTGTGATTCAATTTCCAGAAAACCGGGGAGAATTCCATCTTTAGTAAAAGACGCATTAATAAATAATTTTGAGGTAAAATAATTTGAAACTATCTGTCTTAGTTGATAATAACAGGAATGGAAAGTTTAATTCTGAACATGGACTTTCGTATTTAATTGAATGTGATAATCAGAAAATTTTATTTGATACCGGGCAAAGTCCTTTGTTTTTGAAAAACGCATCTTTACTTGGATATGATCTCTCTACAGATATTGAAACAATTGTTTTAAGTCATGGACACTATGATCATGGAAATGGTCTGGAGTTTATTAGAAACAAAAATTTAATTGTTCACCCCGAAGCTTTTATCAAACGACAAAGGAAAAAGGATAATAGCGAAATTGGACTTAGTCTCACAAAGGAAGAAATTGAATCCCGTTTTAATCTTATTACTACTAGAGCATCTTACAATATCACAGAAAACCTCATATTTCTCGGTGAGATTCCAAGACTAAATAATTTTGAATCACAAACTACAGACTTCCGCAAAACAAACGGGGAAGATGATTTTATAATAGATGATTCTGCTCTGGTTTATAAAAAAGACGATGAAATAATAGTCATCTCCGGATGTGCTCATTCAGGAATATGTAATATTATTGAATACGCTAAAAAGATAACCGGGATAGAAAAAATTAAAACTGTAATTGGCGGGTTCCATCTTAAATATTATGATGAACTTACCAAACAAACTATCCAATATCTAAAAAACGAAATTATAGAAAAACTTTATCCTGCACATTGCACAAGTTTTGATGCTGTTCAAGTTCTTTCGGAAGAGTTTAGAACAGATAAAGTGAAAGCAGGAATTACATTAGAATTTTAAGAGTATAAAATGGAAAAACAAAAAAAGATTATTGTAATAGGAGGTTCTGCGGCCGGACCAAAGGCGGCGGCAAGAGCCAGACGTATGGATGAATTTGCCGAAATAACAATGTTCCAGAAAGGGCCTGATCTTTCAATGGCTTCATGCGGATTCCCATATTATGTGGGCGGATTTTTTGATGAACGAAATATGTTATTATGTACACCAACCGGAGTTGTAAGAGATCCTATATTTTATTGGAATGCAAAAGGTATAATTGCAAAGATCAATACAGAAGTAACCAGAATAGACCGGCAAAATAAGACTGTTCATTATATTAATCAGCTTACAGGTGAATCAGGTTCACAGGAATATGATAAACTTATAATCACAACCGGTGCAACACCTAACATGCCACCTATCCCGGGAATTGATCTTGATGGAATTACAACATTACAATCAATGCGGGACGCCGATTATTTGCGCAAGATTAGAGATGACGGTAAAATTAAAAAAGCGGTTGTAATTGGCGGCGGACTAATAGGAATTGAAACTTTTGAAGCACTTCATTTGGCTGGTATTGAATTAACATTAATTGAATTACTTCCACAGCTATTAACCTTTCTTGATTGGAAGATGGCAAAGTTAATTCAGAACTATCTTAAAACTAAGGCAAACGTTATTACACAGAATGGTGTTGCGGAATTTATTGGTGACGGCAAAAAAATAATTGCTGTTAAGCTTAAGAACGGAACTGAGATTCCATGCGATCTTGCGGTTGTTGCAATAGGAGTAAAACCAAATATAAAACTTGCAAAAGATGCCGGCTTAGAAATTGGTGAACTTGGCGGTATTAAAGTTAACGATTTTATGCAGACATCGGATGAAGATATATATGCAGCAGGCGATTGTGTAGAAATAAAAAACATACTTACCGGTAAACCAGTTTTGGCGCCTTATGGCGATCTGGCAAATCTTGAAGGAAGAGTTATAGGTTATAATGTAATTAAAGGAAATATCAGAAAATTTCCGGGAACAATTCAAACAGGCATCTGCAAAATATTTGATTATGGTGTTGGTATAACCGGATTATCTGAAACAAAAGCAGAAGAAGCTGGAATTGATTTTATTAAGGTTGTAAATGCGAGTCCCGATAAACCCGGATTTATGGACGGCAAACTGCTTATAACAAAATTGCTGGCCGAAAAAGAAACGGGCATAATACTTGGTGCGCAGTGTTTAGGCCCCGGTGATGTTAGTAAACAGCTTGCGATCTGGGCTACAGCAATTAAAGGGAAAATGACTATTGAAGATATGGTAAATAATGATCTTCCTTATGCTCCGCCGTTCTCATTGGCTATTGATCATAGTATTGCAACGGCTCATATAATGCAGAATAAAATGAATGGAATTTTTGACGGTATCTCAGGATTAGAATTATACGAAAAGGTTAATAACCATGAAGATCTTTTTATACTTGATACCCGCGGTCCGGATGAATATGAACAGACCAGACTTGGCATAGGTGAGACCTTAATTCCTGTTGGCAAATTAAGAGCACGTTTAGATGAACTGCCGGAAGACAAAAACAAGGAGATTGTAACACTTTGTAAAATTTCATTACGGGGTTATGAAGCGGCTGTATTGTTAAAAGCCCATGGTTATACAAATGTAAAAGTTCTTGAAGGCGGTATTGCCGGATGGCCGTTTGAAAAAGAAAAGTAGTATCCATGTTGATTTAAAAGCAAAGGGCAGTAATGCCCTTTGTGTTTTTTGATAAACTTATTACCAGGAATATTAAAAATAATGTCAGTTCGGGCAACTCGGGAACCAGCTGTTTCAGGATATTTTCACTCTTCGACCAGCTTAGAGTGACAGAATAAATTTAATTTACATTTTGTAAACAGTCTCAAAGAGTAGTAAGACATTTTGTAATTAAAATATTTTTTAATCCGGATAAACGCTAATTAACCAGATCTATAACTGCTTTATAAGCCTTTTTCGGCTTAAATTTTCTATCGAACAACAAAGGATAATCAGTTCTGCCTTTTACAGGCCAATTATTTTTCCATGAATGTCCGTCATCAACACCCCAGAAAGTAACCCGGGTAATAATATCTTTATAATCTAAAAATATCTTAAAATAATTTGCATAAGCCTCAGCCTGTTTCACACTAACTGAATCCGGTAATTCTTCGGTATATTGATTTACTTCAGGCAGAAGTTCAAATTTTGTAGATATATCGGCACCTTCATAATCCCATGGATTTGGAAGCACATTTACATCCAGCTCTGTAATCATAACTTTTATTCCGGCAGCTTTATAAGCTTCAAGAGCGGCAACAATATTTTCTTTTGACGGATTATTTAAGCCCCAATGCGCCTGTATTCCAATTCCATCAACTTTGCAGCCTTGTTCTCTTAATGACTTTATCAGTTTAATTGCTCCCCGGGCTTTTCCCGGCTTCCATATATTATAATCGTTGTAATATAGTTCACAATCAGGATCAGCTTCTTTAGCATATTCAAAAGCCAGTTTAATAAAATCTTCGCCAATTATATTGTACCATTTACTTTTTCTCAATTCACCATTTTCTTCAAGAGCTTCATTAACAACATCCCAGCCATTAATTTTACTTTTGTATCTTCCGGCAACTTGTAAAATATGATCTTTCATCCTGGCAATAAGAATTTCTCTGCTTGCCGGGTTACCCTTTTCATCTTCAAAAACCCAGTCCGGAGTCTGCTGATGCCAAATTAAAGTATGACCAACTACAAACATTTTTTCGGAAGTCCCTAACTCAACATACTTATCGGCAGGTTCAAAATTAAATTTACCCGGTTCAGGATGTACCGATTCCCACTTTAAAAGATTTTCGGGAGTTAAACTGTTAAACTCTTTTTTGATAAGTTCTACACCCTCTGTATCCCTTCCAAATACATGATTATCATTAATCGCCGCGCCAATTAAAAATTTTCCCGCGTAAACAGATTTTAATGTTTTTGTTTCATCCTTATTTTCATCTGTTTTTTGGCTGCAGGATACAATCAATAATCCCGATATTAGAACACTCATTAATAATTTGAACTTCATTTTTTCTCCTGCTTTGAAATATAGACTTTTTAGCTTTATTTGAAAATATACATATTTATTAAACCGATTCAAAAATATATTTAAATGGTACAAACATGAGTGTGATAATTTTTTAAAATCTAGTTTTAAGAGGATGGTCTTAGAAAAATTAAGAGAAGTGAAAATTATAAACCCAACATTGTTGCCGGGTTTATTAAATATGTTTTAGTTTAATCCGCACATGCCGTTTGCACAACCGCCCATTGGCATTTGCGGCATTCCGCAGCTTCCGGTTGAGCATCCGCCAAAATCTGGTGTTGAATCAACCGATGCAGAAAAGCCGGATAATAATTTTTTTGCATTATCTGAGCCGCATTTTGTACAGTTTACATCAGACATATTGTTTAGTGATTTATGCAAAACATCAAACTTCTCACCGCATTCGGCACATTTGTATTCAAAAATCGGCATAATAATTTTCCTTTATTTTCTATTATAAAAAGATATCTCAGGCTAAAACTGTTTGGGTAACAGTCTTTGTCATTTCGCGGGAAAAACGACTGAGAAATCTTGTTTAATTATTAATTACTTCTATTTCAAATTCGCCAATGTTTTCAATTTTTACTTCTATTAAATCACCCGGAACAACTTTACCAACCCCGGCAGGAGTTCCCGTAAAAACCAAATCGCCTTCTTCTAAAGTCATTTTAGATGAAAGATATTTTACAATTTCCACAGAATTAAATAACATCTGATCTAACGATGCATTCTGTCGCAATTCCTTATTCACAGACAGTTCAATCTTTTCAGTGCCTTTTAGCTGATAATCTTCTTTCATAACTATATTGGATACAACCGCGGCAGTATCAAAACATTTTGCAAGAGTCCATGGCTGGCCCTTTTCTTTGCATTCCCATTGAATATCCCGAAGAGTCATGTCTAAACCAACAGTATATCCGGCAATTGCTTCTTCCGCGCTTTTATCATCCGCATCTTTTACATCTCTGCCAATCAATAAAACTAGCTCAACTTCATGATGCATTTCTTTTGAGTGTGAAGGATGAACTATTTTTTTATCATTAAAAATAAGGTTGGAAGCTGGTTTTAAAAATACCACAGGGTATTTTAATACTTCCCCGCCCATTTCTTTTACATGATCGGCGTAATTTTTTCCGACACAGATAATTTTTCCAGGCCAGTACTTTTTATCAGAATTTTTTAATCGTAAATTTTTCATGTTTATTAGATTCCTATAATTTTGTTTGGTTTCAATATCAATTATCTTCAAATAACTTGTCACCATAAAAATATCTAAGTTTTCTGCTTTTTCTTTTTTGCGGCCGGGAAAAGTATGTTATTCAAAATCAATCTATATCCGGCTGAGTTTTTATACAGATTCAGATCAGTTGGTTTATCTTCAACTAAATGTTTATAATCTTCAGGATCGTGTCCGCCGTAAAACGTAAAAAATCCTCGTCCAAACTTCCCGTGAATATATCTTACCTGTTCCATGTCATTACGTTTTCCCATAACAATAACTGACTTTTTCAAAGTCCTTTCTCTAAACATAGTTGTCTGTCCCATGAAACCGCGGATAACATTTAAATGATTCTGAGTTAACATTGTAGGAACCGGATCATATTTTGCCGAAAATTCAAACAGTGTAAAATAATCGTTGTCTTCACTCCCTATTTCTTCTAACTGAATATCAACATCACTGTATTCATATTTATAAGGATTCATCTCAAGTTTAAAATCAGAAAAGGCTAATGTTTTTGAGAAATCTAGTTTTTCCTGTGCGTTTGGATCGGGTGAATCACCATCATACATTCTATCACATATATCTACATTCTCAGCAGCCAAAGCTATATCGTAAGAATCAGCCGCAGAACACATCGCAAAAAGAAATCCGCCATTGCCAATATATTCTTTTATAGTTTTAACTACAGCCAACTCCATTTGTGAAACCTTCTTAAAGCCTAGTTTAGAAGCCATTTTTTCGAATAACAACTGCTGATCGATGTACCATTGCTGATTTGCATAACTTCCGTAAAACTTTCCGTACTGACCTGTAAAATCTTCATGATGAAGATGAAGCCAGTCATATTTTTCAAGATCGCCGTGCAAGATTTCCTCTATCCAAATTTTGGTATAGGGAACCTCCGCATATTCCAGCACCATTGTTACCGCGTCATCCCAAGGCTGATGTCCCGGAGTTACATATACCGCTATTTTTGGCGATTTCTCTAATCTTACAACTTCCATATTCTGATCTTCACTCTGCACAAAGGAATATATGTCAACAGTTTCCTGTGGTCCAACAACCTCAAACGCAACTCCTTTTAATCGGCATAAAGCAGCAATTGTTTCAGAATACTCAAGCATAAATGATCCGCCACGGTAATTTAAAAGCCAGTCTGCTTTGGTTCCATTCTCAATTGCGTTAAAGGTTATTCCGTAAGCTTTAAGATGATCTGTTTGTTTAAGATCCATGTTTATAAGTATTCTGGATTGTGCGGAAACTGTTGTGAAGAATATTAGAAGTGTGAATATATATTTTTTCATTTGTTACTATATCTATAAATTAAAACTGAAACTTAAGTATTGATCAGGTTGGAAGCAATGGATAGAATTTAGAATGGCTAATTGTAATTGAAAATGAATTGTTTTATTTTTCTTTTTTCTTGTTATGTAACTTATAGTTCCGATAATGCAATATGTTTATTGGGGTGTTGTAGAGAATAACTAACGAGAAAATGGTAATGTCAAAGGTTTTAAAAAACAGAAAATATCTTGCAATAAATCTAATCTTGTTTGCAATTTTATATTTTTCTGTAACTTTTAATAAAGAATTTATACGTCCTGTTTATGGAAATTCGCTGATAATAGGAATTATAACCGGAAGTTTTTCAAAATTTATGGCTGCATGTATTATTAGTAAGAAAATAAAGATTAAAAAAGCGAGAATAATTGTATCTTCGTTATAAGCATTGAAAGTCTGAATATTTTTATAGACATACTTTAAGAATTATTTTTTTAAATAAAAAAAAGATACTACCATGAGAATAACCATTGCATATAACTTACGTACCGATGATACAGAAGCTACAGCTGAGCTTCTATCCGAAGCCGACATTACTAGATTATCTGAAGCGATTAGCAGTCTGCAACACACAGTAACAGTTGTTGAAGTTTCTGGTAAACCCAATAAAATAATTGAACGTCTTCTTGAAAGCGAACCTGACCTTATTTTTAATGTAGCAGAAGGTACCATTGGCAGTTCAAGGGAAGCCTTTTATCCGGGTTTATATGAACAAATGGGAATTCCGTTTACGGGTGGAAATGCTTCTCTTCTTCATCTCAATCTCGATAAGCATCTCGCAAAAACTGTTTTATCTTCTCATGGGGTAAGTGTTCCCAGAGGCGTTTTGATTACTGAGAAAGAGCGCAATTTACCAGATGATTTAGATTATCCTTTAATGATTAAACCAAATTCTGAAGGTTCAAGCAAGGGTATTACCCAAGAGTCAGTTGTGGAAACAAAGGAACAAGCTCTGGCAAGAATAAATAAGCTTTTAAGCCATTATCCTGCCGGTCTTGTTGTTGAAGAATATATAGATGGCCGTGAACTAAGTGTTCCTTTTCTGGAAAGTTTTCCGGGTAAGCTGCTTGACATTGTTGAACATACTTTTGATATGAGTAAGTTAGGGGGTAAATACAATATTTACGATTATGACATGAAACAGGGCGGTGAGGCAGCAAAATCAGTAAGTGTTATTTGCCCGGCAACTATTAACGCCGAAGAAGAAAAAGCAGTAACAAAAATGGCCCGGGAAGTTTTTGAGATCATGTCATGTCCAGATGTTGGCAGGGTAGATATTCGATTAAATTCCAAGGGAAAACCCTATTTTATTGAACTTAATCCTTTGCCAAGTCTTCATCCGGTTGCTTCCCTTATGACTGCAGCCAAATCTCGCGGGCTCGAATTTCGTGATACCTTGCGATTAATTATTCGTTCTGCCGCACGTCGTTATGGTTTAGCAATTAAATCTGCCAGGCAGCCTAAAAAAGATGACTTCTCATTTGAAATACCACGCCCTAATGCAAGAGAACTTGGAATTCAAACAGGCAGGATGTGTCCTGGAATCAATAATGCTATTACGGATGTAAAAGGTGTACGCGTAGGTCATTTTACGCGTGTTGAAGATAATGTGAAAATTCCGGGGGAGTCAGAAATTAGTAATATACGTACCGGTGTTACAGCCATAATGCCTGCCGGACAAGCTTATTCAAACCGCATAGCTGCGGGTGGTTTTATATTAAATGGCGTGGGTGAAATGGCTGGTTTAACACAAGTAATTGAAACGGGTTGGCTTGAAACACCTATTCTTTTAACAAATTCACATTCAGTTGGCAGGGTTCATACGGGTGTTGTTAATCACATGATAAAGAAGTATCCACAACTTGGTACCGAAACTGATGTGGTTTTACCTGTAGTTGGAGAAGCTGACGATTCTTTTTTAAATGATATTAGAGTAGGAACATGTTCGGCTCAGGATGCAATTAAGGCAATGGAGTCAGCTGCCACTGGTCCGGTAAAACAAGGGTCTATTGGTGCTGGTACTGGAATGACAAGTTTTGATTTTGCCGGAGGAATAGGAACTTCCTCCCGAATTTTAAATTTATCCGAAAGCAGTACATTTACTGTTGGTGTGCTTGTTCTTTCTAATTTTGGAAAAATGCGTAATCTCACCCTTGATGGTGGTGTTGTAGGTAGAGATTTAGACAAGGAATTCGATCAGGCAGGACGCAGAGAAGTATCAGAAGGATCGATCATAGTTGTTGTTGCAACCGATATTCCTCTTATCAATAGTCAGCTAAACCGTGTGGCAAAACGAGCTGCACTCGGACTTGGTCGTACCGGTTCTTATGCGGCTTCAACGAGTGGTGAAATTATTATTGCTTTTAGTACCGGAAACCGTAAGCCGCGAGTCAATACTTCTAAAAGCAATTTTATTAACTTAAAATGTGTCTCGGACAATAATATTGATATGGTTTACGAAGCTGTTGTTGAAGCAACCGAAGAGGCGGTTATAAACGCTATATTTTGCTCTAATGGAATGAATGGGAGAAAAGAGCGTCAATGTCCGGCAGTTCCACATCAACGTATTCTTGAATTATTAAACAAAGAAAATGAGCTAGTCAAATGAAAGTAATAGAAAAATATAACGATAGTTTACATAACCCATATTGGAAATATCAGCTCGGCCCCGAAGCTTACGAAGTAAAGGACACTCCACTTCGCGTTGAATCTATCAAGAAAGCACTTCGTGCTGACAAGCGATTTGAATTTGTAACAGCCAAACAATTTCCGGAAAGACTGATTTCACGAATCCATCCTTACCATGATTATATTCTTAAAACTGGATTAAGTTTAAAAGACGATGATGAAGAGTTCTATCCGGATCTATTTCCCGGCGAAGGTGCTAATCTTAAGAAAAAGATTGATTCGCCTTTATGGGGCGGGATATGGTGTACCGATGCGGTTACCCCAATTAAAAAGAAAACCTATGAAGTTGCCCGTGCATCTGCTGAAACTGCTTTAACGGGAGCAGAATTACTTCGGAAAGGAGATGAAAAAACCGTATACGCCTTGTGCCGTCCTTCGGGACACCATGCGGGGCCTCGTGTTTTTGGCGGATATTGTTATTTTAACAATGTAGCTACTGCTGCTGAGTATTTATTGCCGGAGGGAAAAGTAGCCATTGTTGATATTGATTATCATCATGGAAACGGAACCCAGGAGTTTTTCGATGAAATAAAATCTGTATTTACTGCATCTATACATTGTGATCCTTCTAATGAATATCCATACTTCTGGGGATATGATGATGAGAAAGGAAAAGGACAGGCCGTTGGTACGAATCATAATGAACCTTTACCCAAGGATACACACATTGACCAATATGCTGAGGCTGTGGATAGAATCTTAAATAAGATACGCGAGTTTAATCCCGCTTATTTAATTATTGCAGCCGGCTTTGATACACATATGGATGATCCGATTGGAGGTTTAAAGCTCAGAACTGAAGATTATATATCCATTGGTAATCAGTTTAAGTTATTAGGAATACCCACATTAGTGTGCCAGGAAGGTGGATATAATGTGGAAATTCTTGGAGATTGTGCAAAGAATTTTCTTTTGGGATTGATGTAATATGAATAGATGCTATTCTTAAATAATGGGGGATTCTATTTGGATTACCCACCCTATTTTGTAAGTACTGTATAGTCCTGAAATAGGTTGACTAAAAAAGAGTAATAAAGTCAACCAAAACAAGGAAAGAATCGCCTTAAGACGCTTAGAATATAATTGATTTGTCTTGCTCCAGAGATTCTTTTTATGATTACATTTTTTATGAGTCAACCCATACATCCCGCAACGGGAATATCGCTTAAAAGCCGAAAGATATCACCCTGTTACGAAATTTATCCCGATATGACATAATCACAATAAGCAGATTTAACAATTAATCTTGCGCAACCTGAAAATGCAAACCTTGTGATCTGATAGCAATTTCTATCATTTCATCCAGGTCGCCATGAATTTCAACCATCACCAACTCTCTACCATCAAGAGCAATAACAAACATCTGGCGAAGTGATTCTGTTTCATCCTGCTTAACATAAACAAGAGCTAATTCCCGGGAACTATGAGATTTCACTAAATATTGCCAGCCGTTTTCTTTCATTGAATCATTAAGCGTATTAATAATTTTACGGTTTGGAGACATATCGCTGTTATTATCAGAACATCTATAAACTCCAACCTGAACTCTGGAAAGCTGACCAACCATTGAACCGATATCAATTTCTTCATCAGGTTCCGCAAAATTTACAAACATGCTGGCTAACAAAATACTAGCTGATCCAAAACCAAATTCAAATTCGCGGCTTAGTTCACTATCAAATGCATTGGTAACCTGATTCCGAATTTTTTTAAAATCCCGATTCACGCCAATACAGCCGGAAAGCATAGTTCCGGCTATAAGTATTATTGCTATATTTTGAAATATTCTAGTTTTCATGATCTTCATCTTTGTATTTTTTTACACTGTTAAGTGACGGAATATCGAATTTGCTGCTTAATTTTCCAATTGTATCCAGATTTATATCGCCAACTATATTCACAAATCCGGCTTCCGATCCATTGTTAAAGAACATTACAACCAGACCCTGAATTTCTTCTTCGTTTTTTGTTTTTATATATACATTTGCAGATTCACTATTCGATCTGGTTTTAACAATTCTGTCCCAATTATTAGCCATCAGTTTTTTATCAAAAGTTTTTATTCTTTCGTTTATGGCTTTTGTATTTGCTTCGTTAGTTTCAAATACATGAACTCTAATCAGTTTTAATCCGTTTAATACTTCTTCAAGTTCCGGTTCTTCATGTTTGCTTAGTTTTGCAACCATTCTGATTAAGTGTTCTTCAATTAAAACTTCTGTTACCTGATCTCCGGTTTCAAATTGTGAAAGATCACCAAAATCTACATATCCTGCATAAGTTGAATAATCGTTTTTCTGTGCCGTGATTGTCGATACAAACAAGACTGCTATTACAAACAGTACCATTTTTATTTTAGTTTTCATGATTACTTCTCCTCTATAAATAAGTTATTTACAAAATTTATTCCTTCGTTTAAGGGTTTTCCTACCCGCGTTGTTAAAACTTCATCTTTAATTGTTGTTCTGGTTTTGTTAAATACTTTTCCTATTAACGCAAATGATGCTCTCACTTCTCTATCAGCTTTTATTACTTCTGCTTCTGAATATCCATCGTAATACGGTGTAGTAAAAACAAGTGATTTTACCAACATTAAAACTATTACAGCGGTTGCACCGACAGTTATTATAGGTCTTGAAACTAAGATTGAAAACAGATCGGAACCAAATGATTTTTTTTCTTTCACTCCGGTAATTTTCTGAACTTTTTCCAGCAAACTTTCCGGGCAAACATTTTTTTCTAATTCATGAACTGCATTTGCGGTAGACATATATTCATTCAATATTTCGGCAACCTCAACATCTTTTTTTGCCAGACTATATATTTTAATTTTTTCGATGAAACCGGAATCACCGTAAGCAACTGAAATAATTTTATTCAGCAATTGTTCATCTATGTTATAAAACTTCTTGCGGTTCATAACTTTTTAATTCCTTTTGAATTTTTTTTCTGGCTCTTAATAACTGAACCTTTACTGTGTTTATGGGAACATCCAGCGTTTTACTAATCTCTTTGTATTTTAATCCTTGAATTTCATAAAGAACAAATACACTTTTTAAGTTTTCAGGCAAATCATGAATAACCTGTTTTAATTTAGCTGACATCATTTTCCAATGTACCTTTAATAAGGGATTATTTGATTCATCTTCATCAAGATAATTCTCCGTAAATCCTTCATCAATAACAACTTCCTTTTGCAAAACAGCTTTTCTTCGTCTCAGATAATCAATACACAAATTATGAGTTGTTCTCATCATCCAGGTTTTTGCGGCCATCATATTAAATTTACCCATGTTGTACCAGGTTTTTATCATTACTTCCTGTGTAACATCATCGGCATCCATCTGGTTTTTCATCATGTAAAGAGCATAACCATAAATATTATTTTTATGCTGCTGAAGTAGATAATTATATTTAGCTTCTTTTAGATTCATTCCGCAAAATTTTTGTGTTCTGGTATAAAGACGGTGCAGTCACCAAAAATGTTACACTAAAAATCATTTTTATTTGATATTGTGTTTAATCTTAGGCTGAGTAATTTTGCATAGTGAAATGAATTGAAGTCGCAAAAGAACAACAGTTCTACTTATTACCAACTAAAATTCCATATAATACTTTTTTGTTAACTACTTCAATAATTCATATTTTTAACATTCTCTTTTTAAATTATGGAACAGTCAATGAAATACATTTCAATTCTCATTCTACTAGTATCAATAAACATTTCGGCACAAACACACTCGTTTATGACCTACAACATCAGATACGCAAATGAACAGGACAGCATTAACAAATGGGATTTCCGAAAAGAGAAACTTGCTGATCAGATAAAATTTCATGAACCGGATGTTTTTGGATTACAGGAAGCTTTGGAATGTCAGGTTATATATTTAGATACAAACCTTTGTAATTACAGTTTTGTGGGAGTTGGCAGAGATGATGGGAAAACTAAGGGTGAGTTTAGTCCGATTTACTTTAGAAATGATAAACTAACATTAATTAAGTGGAATACATTCTGGCTTTCAGAAACTCCGGATACAATTTCAGTTGGATGGGATGCTGCGCTCGAAAGAATTTGTACTTATGCACTTTTTGAGGATAAAATTTCTCACGAAAAATTCTGGGTCTTCAACACTCATTTCGATCATATTGGAATTGAAGCCAGAATTAATAGTGCTAAACTTATTTTTAAAATGATCTCAAAATTTAATGATGAAAACTATCCGGTTTTTTTAATGGGCGATTTTAACCTGGAACCGGAATCAGATCCCATACAATTTTTATCAGAAAAACTTTGCGATTCCAAAAAGTCAGCAAAAGTTGTTTATGGAAATAATGGCACGTTCAACGGATTTGATACTATTTTAGAAGTTACACGAAGAATAGATTATATTTTTGTCAGCAGAGAAAATATAACGGTTTCAAAATATGCCGTGTTTAGTGATCTTATAAATCAGAGATATAATTCAGATCATTTTCCGGTTTATATTGAAGCTGAGTTTAGTAAGTAATAAAATAGTACACTTTAGAAAAGTTGATTCCTCTGCCTGGAATACCAGATTTAAGGAATAACATGTTTAAGGTAGTGAGAGAGATTTTACATAAGTAAATAGTTTCTCAATACTTTAAATGTGTTTTCAGCTTTTTATAAGCTTCTTGGTGTCTTTTTTCGTCCATCCTTTCCAGATTCATTAGTTTCCATTTAACAGACGGCATATTTTCAATTTCTTCTAATCCTAATAGAATCCAATTCGGATTTTTACTTTTAAAAGACAATAAAAATTTTTTCTCATCATCCGTAATTGAATCATTGATAGTGTTTACTAACAATTCAAATGTATCAGTCAATTCTTTTAGCCCAACCTTTTTTTCAGTCATTCCAATGAATTCTTTTTCGTAGATTTTTTTTATATCTGTTTTAAGATTTGGTGCAAGCAACTCAATTATAGGACGACTATGGCTAATCAGATATACAATAAAAGCCTTTCTAATATCTTTTGTGAAACCCTCATTCTCCAATAGAAGCTTTACATCAAATAAATCTCTCGGATGCTGTCTATCTAAAGCAGCACAAATCTTGCCTCCGTATAGATCAGCAATTGATAAACATTGCGCCTTTACAGATAGTTCAAACATTTCCTCAGCTTTGCTGCACAGCGTAAATGTTTCGGGATCATACACTGATCCCCTAATCACCGGATTTGTTTCTATCTTAATCGAAACACTTTCATTTAGAATTTGGAGTCCACTTAAATTTTCTGCCTTGTTCATGTTTCTTTCTACAACTCTAGCCTTAGGAAAAGTTTTTATAATGTCAGCAGAAATGTCCTTTAATTTTGCAGTAACATCTTTAAGTGAAGTTTCCCTGTCTTTTATTGGAATGTAGGTCAGATCAATATCAATAGATAGTCTTGGAAAGTCTCTAACGAAAAAATTCAGTGCTGTTCCACCTTTTAGAGCAAGATCTTTATCAATATTGATTATTGGTAATATTCTTAATAACAGCTCCGCTTGCTTAAAAAATATACCATCTTTATTCATCTCCCGGTACCGTTATGCTATACTTTTTATCCAACCGTCCTTCTTTAACTATTACCCTTTTTCCTACTCCAAAATAAACTTTAGAAATATCAATATCTTCCACCCATGAGTGATTTAGCTTCTCTGACATCCACATAAATATGCGCTTTACCTTTACAGAGTTACAGGTTTCAAGAAGTTGTTGCACTAGTTTCGGACGCAGTGTTGTTAAGTTTTCCATTATTAAATAAGCTTCTTCAAAGGATTGTTCTTTAGGTATTAAATACAGCATCTCCATTGCCGCTAGTTCTGGAACCGCTATTTTAACTTCTATTCCCTCTAAAGTTATTTTTGAGTATAAACTGTCTAATTTATAATCAAAAAGTTTTGTCTGAACTAAACCTATCTGTTCATCCCAATTGGAATTTTTAAACCACTTTGGAAGCTTTTCTTTAGGATTTCCAAAGAGACGTACTGTTTTTTTCCCTTGTGATAAATAGTGCGCAAAGCCTTTTAACTCTAAAGCCGTTTTACCTCCTGCATGTAATTTACTCTGCTTTTGTTCCTGAAGAGCATTTAATGCTCCATACCACTTAACATTATCCTCAGCCAACTTATAAGCACCGTATCCGACGGACTCAATCCATTTACTGCTTGTATATCTTTTTAGCAGATCCCTATTATATCCTAATATGCTTAATTCTGTTGAGGTTTTTATGGTTCCTTTTTGCCAATTTTTTGTTAGTTGGTTTATTTTTAACATGAGAAGAGTACTCCCAGTCTACTTTTAGAATATTTTATAAACTAAGTTCATCTATTGGTTTATAATTATAGCTAAAAGTTTACTCCTAGTCAACTTTCGGGAGGTTTTATAAATCAGTGTCTAAGTTATTTTTTCTCACAAAGCATTGATAACCGGGCTCTTTTAAAAAAAAACAAAAATAACTATCACTTTGTCTTAAGCTGATTTGGTTCTTTTAACTTCCGTAAAATTATAACTTCTAAAAATTGAATCAACATAAATTCATTAAAATTAGATTATTCAATTCCATAGTATAATCAGTTTTCAAAATTTACTTATATTTATGACTAAAATTTTTAGGATTTAAGATGTTAAAAGTTGAAGCTAACGATGTTAATATTAATAGAGCAGTTGAAATTCTGAGACGCGGATTTTTAGTAGCATTTCCAACCGAGACCGTTTATGGTTTAGGTGCCGATGGATTAAATCCTTTAGCGGTTGCAAAAATTTTTGAAGCAAAAAAAAGACCGGCTTTTAATCCGCTTATTCTTCATGTGGCTGATAGAAATATGTTAAATCTGATTGCCGAAGTAAATAATCCTAAAGTTGAAAAGCTGATTGAGAAATTTTGGCCTGGCCCATTAACACTTGTTCTTCCTAAAAAAGCAATTGTTCCTGATATTGTAACTGCGGGAAATTCAACTGTTGCTGTAAGAATGCCAGATCATCCAATTGCGTTAAAATTAATAAAAGCATATCAATTCCCTTTAGCGGCTCCAAGCGCAAATGCTTTTAGTCAACTTAGTCCAACCACCGCACAGCATGTTGTAAATCAGTTAGGCGAAAATGTTAATTTCATTCTTGATGGCGGAAGCTGCAGTGTCGGAGTTGAATCTACAATTTTGAAAATCACTGATGATGAGGTTGTACTTTTGCGCCCGGGCGGATTACCAATAGAAGAGATTGAAAAAGTTATAGGCAAAGTGGTTATTAAAGAAATTCATGACGAACTGCCAATTGCCCCGGGAATGCTGCCTTTTCATTATTCGCCAAACACGACTTTTAAATTGATAAATGAAATTAATCCTGATGAACTTGACGGAAAGAAAGTCGGTGCGATTTTCCTGAAGGAGAATTCCACGGGAAGAAATTTTGAAGTTGAAAAGATACTTTCTAAAAGTGGCGATCTTCCTGAAGCAGCAGCAAATTTATTCGGATTTCTGCATGAACTTGAGGAATTGGATTTAGACATAATTATAGCCGAAACTGTTGAAGAAGAAGGGCTTGGCAGAGCAATTATGGATAGATTACGCAAAGCAGCAAAGAGATATGAGTAAAAGTAAAAAATCTAAAATAACAATTTCTAAATTTCTGTATTATCAATTGCTCTTTATTTGTAATTTGATTTTCGGTTTTTGGAATTTATCCGGTTAAAATATATTTAGCAGTTTTAACGACATCCCAATAACAACTACAACAAGAAAATACCGGATAAATTTTTCGCCTTTTCTAACAGCCCATTTAGCTGCCCACCATCCGCCTAAAGCATTACCGGCGGCTAAACTAAGACCGTAAAACCAATCGATGTTATTAGTAAATATAAAAATTAAAAGTGCCGGAATTGTATAGAGAAATACAATGGCAACTTTATGCATATTTACAAAAACCAAATTCATTTTCATTATATAGTGAAGCGCGGCCATTAAAAGGAATCCGACACCGACCTGTATAAATCCGCCATAAAAACCAATCAATATCATAGCCGGATAAATTGCCCACGGAAGTTTTTCAAATACTTTTTCAGAAAATTTCTTTTTACTTTTTGGCAGCAGCATCGATATAACTACGCCAATCATAATAACAGCTAAAATACTTTTGAAAGTTTCATTACTAATTTCCGTAGCAACAAAAGCTCCAATTACGGCTCCCGGCAAAGTTAGAAGTCCCAGTTTCCAGCTTAGTCCAAATTCAGAATGATTTTCTTTTCTAAAGGATGCTATTGCAGAAATGTTTTGAATAAATATTGCCACCCGATTAGTTCCGTTTGCCATGGAAGAATCTAATCCTAGAAATATTAGTGTAGGAAGTGTTAAAGTCGATCCGCCGCCAGCCATAATGTTAATCATCCCGGCAAGTGTTCCAACTACAAATAATAAAGGTATGCTGTAATAATATTCCAAATTATACTATTTTTTAGTTTCTTCCCAGTCAGTTAATTGTCCATTCTTAAAAAAGTATGTAATCTCACCATAATAAAATTGTGTAAAAACACCCCATTTTTCCTTATTGGTTTCTCTCTTATCCGGTTTTCCCCAGCCGTCAAGCATCATTTGCTCGGTCATGCCTTTCCAAATCTGACCATGGTACACACGTTTCCCGATTTCTGATCCATATTTTTTTACAAATACATCGTATGAAACTTCTTTAAGCTGTTCATCCAATTTAGCGGATTGAGAATAAAGCGAATCAATTTCTGTTTTTAGTAATATTTTTTCTGATAGCAATAAAGTTCTTTTGTTCTCTAAACTGTCCCGCAGACTATTATACTTGGCCGCATCCATATTAGGGTTTTCCTGGGCACTGATAATTGAAGCAAATAAGAATACAAATGTTAATACTTTTATAAATTTCATGTTAATCTTGTTTTTGTTATTTATTGAAAACGTAAAACTATTTAATAATTCTGATTTTTCCTAAACGAAAATTTTTATGTTATTGATAGTTTGCCCCTGATTGCAGATAATTTTTGATTACAAGATGTTTATCTTCTCTCAATTTCTTTTGCGCACAAGAAAGTATAAAAGATAACGATAGTAGAATCAGAATTACATTATTCATGTTTCCTTTGTCTTAATTCTATGTAATTTTTTATAGTGATTTCAATTCCACTTCATCACTCCAAAAGACATTGCAATGAGGGCAGTTTTCTTCAGCCATTGAAAACTTTGAAACTGGTTTTTCACAATTGCTACATTTTTTCTCTATGTTTTCGATGTTTAATTCGGATAACAATTTTTCTATCAGTTCTTTTCCTAAATAAGAATCTTCTCTTTCAAGATGCCTGCCCATTTCTGCTAATATATTTTTATTGTAAAGGTGTTCTTTCTTCAATATTATGTTTACAACCCAAGATGCATTAAACACACTTATTTTTTTAAAAATAGTCAACAACAAATCTTTGGTTATGTTAACTGTTTCATAATCTTCTTCAAGATACTTGCGATAAGAATAAGAGGACAAACATACTGCTAGTCGTTCTAATACAGCTGAATCAGTTTCATTTGCTGCCATATATTGATAGACGTCAAAGTCAGGGTCTAATTTCATTAGAGCTTCACTTCTAACAGTACCACTATTGCCATTTTTAGTTAAATCTACCAAAACTGATTGATTCTTATTTCCAATAGAGTTAGTTGCTGCTTGTTGAATTAAAGAATTATGATTATTTGTATTAATAATTTTGACAAGTCGCTTTATTAAATTCTCCGAATCAATTCCCGATATGTTTTCTAAACTTTCCAATTTAATATCTTCGTCTGGATTAGTTTCGGCAATTTCAATCAGCTTTTCGTAGTTGTTCGCTTTTTTTGCAATATTTAGTTCGGGACAATGAATTTTACACTTTATTATCATAATAAGTGATTTGTCATACTGATTATCAAGTTTTTCCTCTATGCTTTGTAGTATTTTGGTATCTGATATTTTTTGGAGTGCTATTTCACTTTTTTGATTTAGGACGATTTCAGCAAGTGTTTTTTCATCTTCTATTATACCAATTTCGCTTTCTGTTAACACTGTTTTTGTCTCGTTTTCTGACACCGTATCGTCAACCTCGTTTAATTCATCTGAATTATTGAGTGAGCTATTGACCTCTTTTAACCCTTTGTTAAAAACTAAGGTTCCTTTTATAAGCCCAAGAACAATTACTCCTAAAAGAAAGTATAAAAAGTATTCCATTTTCTTCTTCCTTATTTGTTTAACATTAGTGATTATCTGTCTATTTCCTCAATTATCACCAATTCAATCCTTAGAAACGGGCAAACCATGCATTTTTAAGAATGATAACTTATCCCAATAACCTCTTTGAAAAATTATCTTTTCATTTTTTATTTGGAAAAATCCGCAGCCTCTTAAACCTAACGGATCTTTCCATTCAAGAATTGCCCAGTCTCCATCTTCAAACAGATTCTCAATTATACAGGTCATTTCAGCCTGTGCAAACTCAGAGGCAAACATTTCTTTAATTGCTGTTTTTCCTTCAATCGGTTCATTTGCAACCTGGTGATTTATTGCATCCTCAGCATAGAATTCTGAGATCAGCTCAGCATCTCCCTTATTAAAAACTTCTACCCACTTTAATACAATTTCTTTCGGACTCATTTTATTCCTTTTGTTTCCAGATTTGGATTAACATTTTATAAACTTAGTTCAATTTACCGGCAATAAATCCTGTTGTCCATGCAGCCTGAAAATTATATCCGCCGGTAATTCCGTCTATATCAAGTACTTCTCCGGCAAAGTATAAATTTTTGCAGACTTTACTTTGCATTGTGTTAAAATCGATACTTTCCAGACTAACACCGCCGCAGGTAACAAACTCCTCTTTAAACGATGTTTTACCTTTCACCATATAAATATCATTTGTTAACAGGCTAATCAATTTATTAAGACCTTTTTTACCAAGATCACCCCATTTTTTCTTTGCGGACAAATCACCTTTTTCAAGCAGATAAAACCATAATCTTTCTGGTAAAAAATAGGGACGTACACTTGTTAAAAATTTGCCAGAATGCTCATAGATAATTTTATTCAATTCTTCCATTACCATTTCATTATTACTTACATTAACCCAGTTTACCTGAATATTACACTGATATCCCTTTTCCTGTAATAATCGCGCGCCAAATGCCGATAACTTTAAAATAGCCGGTCCGCTCATGCCCCAGTGAGTTATCAGCAAAGGACCTTCGGATTTCAACTTTGTTCCCTGCAGACTTACCAAAGCTTTTTCAACAACAATTCCCTGTAATTTAGTAATTGGATCATTTGGTATATTAAAAGTAAATAACGAAGGTACAGGGCTTTCTATTTTATGATTTAATTTTTTAAGCCAATCCAGCCCTTCTTTTTTTGGAGAACCGCCGGTAGTAACAATCACTTTATCAAATGTTCTTGATGGAGTTTTTTCATCTGTAAAAATAAGCTCCAGCCTGTTACCATTTTGCTTAATAGCGTTTATTCCTGCTCCTTTTTCAAGATCAATTCCCATTGTTTTTGTCTGATTAATAAAACAATCAATTATTGTCCGGGAACTTTGCGATCTGGGGAAAACACAATTATCATCCTGAATAACATAAGGAACTCTCCTGGATTCAAACCATTCCATTACATCTTTGTTATTAAAAACCCGAAAAGCTTTTTTAAGAGCTTTCCCGCCTCTGGGATAAGCTTCGGATAATTCTTTTATGGATGTACATCCGTTAGTGAAATTACATCTTCCACCGCCGGATATTTCAACTTTGCTTAGAATTTTTTGAGATTTTTCAAAAATAATAACCTTGGCATCCGTATAATTTTTTTTAACCTGAATTGCTGAAAAAAATCCGGCTGCCCCGCCGCCTATTATTGCAACTTCCATACTGATCCTTTAAAAACAACTACTTTTAATCTGTCTTTTTTGAAGTCTATTTAGTTTTCTAAAAATAGACATTCCCTGTTTTTATAACAACTCAATTATTGTAATGATTTATTCTTTTTTCTAATTCCGGTGTTACATTTTACCATTGCCCATCGAATCGAATTTCTATATATTTATCCAGATATGAAAAGTTCTGTTTAACAATAACAGGAGGATTTGTGCCGCTATTACATAGATATAATCACAACGAAGTCTTATCAGGTATAAGATGGACTGCCAGACTCTTCGGAACACTGCTCCTCTTTTTTGTATTTTCATTATCAGTTGGTTCAGGAGTTCCCAAAACAGCAGATTTCTCATTGCAGGAAGTTGTACTTTTTGCTTCATTATTAACTATGCTTGCCGGACTTGTTTTAGCTTACAAATGGGAGTTTTGGGGAGCTGTAGTAATTCTGCTAAGTTTCTGCGCGTTTGCTATTACCAGCACTTACGATCTTGGTTTTTTCTTTATACTTTTTCCAATAGTTGGTATTCTTTACCTAATTCATTTTGAACTGACTAAGAAGTAGTGATTAAAGATTGCTTTGTAAGACTGAACGGAAATATGAGATAATTTAATTAATGCTCCGTTCAGTTTTGAAAATCCATCATGGTTATTTTCAAAATCGGATGGTTTAAGAATTGTGTTGCCATTATTATCAAAAACTCTAGAGGTAAATACTATCTTGTTTTACCGTTTGGCAGAATCAGGTCTTATTCAGTCTATAATATTATACTTAAGCGAATCTTATATTCAGTCAAATTACCATTTTTTTCATTTCATTTTCTCCCCCTAAATAAGTAACATTGTTTTTTAACTCACAAAAAAGATGCAAATCACAAAAGGATTTTATGAAAAGATTTTTACTCTCATTAATACTTCTTATTATTTCGAATAATATAAATGCCCAGATTTTAATTAAAAATGATGATAGTTGGAAAGTTTATGATGATTCTGAAGTTGCAGTAATAAACATAACAATTGCTCCGGAGGATTTAGCGTACGTTTATGCAAATACTTCCAGCGATTTATTTTTTCCGGCAGTAGTTCATTTCAAAAACGTGCAAATAGATGAAGTAATAGATTCTGTTGGATTTAGATTAAGAGGAAATACCTCCAGAGTATCCGCAAAAAAATCGTTTAAACTATCTTTTGATGAATACATTAAAGATCAAAAATTTTATGAACTTGAAAGACTTAACCTTAACGGTGAACATAACGATCCTTCAATTTGCAGAGCTAAGTTCTGCTGGGAACTTTTTGAGAAAGTTGGAATGAAATCATCCAGAGCGGCTCATGCGGCAGTTTATATAAACGAAGAATTTTACGGAGTTTATATTTCTGTTGAACATATTGATGATGAATTTTTGGATAAACGATTTAACGATGATTCCGGCAATCTTTGGAAATGTCTTAATCCGCCGACTCTTGAATTTTTAGGTGAATCTGAAGATGCTTATAAACGAGGAATTACTTACGATTTAAAAACAAATGAAGATGCTGATGACTACACTGAATTAATAAATCTGATAAAAATTGTAGATAATGTTTCTTCAGATCAGTTTCCTGCACAATTCGAAAAAAAAATGAATTTAACCTCTGTAATAAAATATTTTGCCATGAACGTTTTAACCGGCAGTTGGGATGATTACTGGTTTATAAGTAACAATTATTATCTGTATCACGAACCGGAAATTGATCAGTTTACCTGGATTCCTTACGATTATGATAATACATTTGGAATTGACTGGTTTAAAACTGACTGGGCAACGGTTAACCCTTATAAATTTGGTTCAACAAACGGAAGTCGGCCATTAATAAAACAGATCATGAACAATCAGCAATACAGAAATTTATATACGCACTTTTTAGAGTTTTACAGCGAGAATGTTTTTGATCTTGATCTGTGGGAAAGCTCAATTGATACAATTAAAAATAGAATAGTTCCTTTTGTAGCTGAGGATAACTACATGAAATTAGATTACGGATTTTGGATGAATGATTTTTACTGGTCTTTTACCGATGGAGACTATTCAAATAAGCATGTAAAAAGAGGAATTAAAAGTTTTATTAATGCCCGTAATAGCAGTTTAAAGAATTATTTAAATTATGAAAACGCCGATCCAATAATTTATCAGGCAAATTATTTTCCAAAATATTTGAAAAACGGCGACACTTTAAAAATTTCAGCTTCTGTATTTAGTCATCTGGAAATAAAAGAAGTAAAAGTCCGGTTTACAAATGAAGATAATTCAGTTAATGAATTTCCAATGGAATATCTGCCAATTGAAGGAACTACGTTAGTAGAAGAAAATGATTTGTGGAAAACTTCGCTGGTAATAGGCGAAAACGGACTTTCCGGGAAATTTAAAATTATAGCTGAGGATAATAGCGGAAATATAATGGAATATCCCAGAGACCGTTATTATGAAGTTAGAAGTTCAGTTTCAAAACCCAACGGATTAATTATAAATGAGTTTCTTGCGCAAAATACAAGTTTTGGAAAAGATGAAGCTGGTGAATTTGATGACTGGCTTGAGCTTTATAATTCAGCCGATTCAAGTATAAATCTGAAAGGATATTATTTAACTGATAATCCCGACAATTTACGAAAATGGAAATTTCCTACTTCAGATATAATATTAGATCCCGGATTTGTTTTAATTGTTTGGTGTGATGAAGATGGTTCGCAAGGTGAGTTACATGCAAACTTCAAGTTAAGTGCCGGAGGAGAGTTTATTGCGCTCGTTAAAAATGACGGAGCAACAATTTTAGATTCTCTAACATTTGGTGAGCAAACCGAAGATGTTTCGATGGCAAGATTACCGGACGGAAGTGAGAACTGGATAAGAACTAAACCAAGTCCGGGCGAGTTGAATTTAGTTATCTCGGTTGATGAACAGAATAATTTGCCGGAACAATATTCATTAAATGTTTATCCAAATCCGTTTAATCCCGCAACAACAATTGAATATACAATTCCGGCAGAGACAGATCGCAACTTGTCACTACAGAAAACAACTTTGACAGTTTATAACCTGCTTGGTCAAAAAATAGAAACATTAGTAAACGAAACCAAACCGCCCGGAAAGTATAAAGTTACCTGGAATGCGTCAAATTTAGCAAGCGGAGTTTATATTTTAAATATTAGAGTAAATGCGTTTTTCCAATCACAGAAGATGCTTTTACAGAAATAATTGACGGATATCGAATAATTTTCATTTATAGAGAAAATTTTCTTTATTAGAACAAAAATTCTGCTTAACTTTAGTTTGTTAATGACTATTTATAAGTAATTCTGTGTAAAGGTGAATTAAAATGACTAAGAAACTTCTGGGAAAATATCCTGTTGTAGACTACTTCTTTATTGCAATTGGTTCTGCAATAATGGCTTTAGGAATTGGTGTCTTTTTGGTTGATGCTAAAGTTGTACCAGGTGGTGTTAGCGGTCTTGCAATGGCTGTACACTATTTATCAGATAACCAGATCGGTGTTGGTTTACTTATTTGGATATTTAATGTTCCTTTATATTTATGGGGTGTTAAAGAATTGGGTAAAAGATTTGGTGCCCGAACCTTTTTCGGTTTCACCATAAATTCTTTTTGTATCGATTTTTTCCGTGGCGATATTCCCGGATTCGAAAACGTGAGGCTTCAGGATTCTGCAACAATCCAGACATTACTTCACCACGATTTTTTCTTTCTAATACTTATTGGTGCTACTTTGTTGGGAGTTGGTTTAGGAATTATCTTTAAGTTTAAGGGAACTACGGCAGGGTCGGATATTGTTGCGGCAATTATGCAAAAACGACATGGAATTAAACCCGGCATGGCAATTATGATGATCGATTTTTTTGTTATTTCAATTGCCGGTGTAATTATTGGTATGAAAGATCTTTCGGCCGATAAACCTGCGCTTATGTTAACACTTTATGCTTTTTTCCTATTATTTGTATCGTCAAAAATTATCGATATAATAATTGATGGATTTGATTACGCACGTGCCGTTTATATTATTTCAGATAAATACAAAGAGATCTCTGATTCAATTATGAAAAACATGAGCAGGGGTGCAACTTCTCTAAAAACCAGAGGACTTTATAAAAATGTTGACCGTGAAGTTGTTATGACAGTTGTTACACTTAAAGAGTTAGGTGTTTTAGAGGAACTTATTAAAGAAATTGACCCTGATGCTTTTGTAATTGTTAATACGGTTCACGAAGTTTTAGGTAAAGGATTTAGAAGAAGAATATAATTAATCTTAGAATCCCGAATTAGCTTCGGGATTTTTTATATATGCCAGACAAAATTATGCTTATAATTAAATGTGCAAAATGTAATTCAAAGATTTTTAAATATGAAAAAGCCGGGAAAGGCAGAGTTTTAAATTGCTGGTTCGATCGTATAAAAAAAGATTATTCCGTAACGGAAGATGAAAACAAAAAATGCAAATGCGGCAGCGTAATAGGAACAATTGGCATTAAAGGTGTAAAAATGAAACAGGGTACTTTTACCGAAAGCGGAACCAGAGTAAATTAGGAAAGTTTGAATATCCAATATTTATTCGTATTTTAGTAGAATAGAATGAAAAGGAGATTTCCATGTCTGATCAAATTAAAATGTCTCTAACGTTACCTGTCCCGCCAAAAGTTTTATACGAAGCATGGCTGGATAGTGATAAACATAGCGACTTTTCTGAAAAAAACGTAAAAATTGAGAAGATGGTAGGCAGTGCTTTTTACGCAGAAGGTGGAATTGTTGAAGGTAAAGTTCTTGAGATTATAAGAAATAGAAAAATTACCCATTCTTGGAATTCTGCAGAATTTCCAGAAGGTAGTGAAGAATCAAAAGTTGAAGTATCTTTTGAAGCTGTTGCTGACTCCACAAAAATGACTATTGTTCATAGTAACTTACCGGAAGGTGAAGGTAAAAAAATCAGAAAAGAATGGCGTGATAAATATTTTACAAAAATGAAAAAATATTTTGCTGAAAAAGCTGATTAACTATTTATCTGTAGTTCCATCTTGTTTTCCCTAAATAATTGCTTAATTTGTTCGATGATGTGAAGACTAGTTTTCACAAAAATCAGCTGATATGTATGAACAATTTTTCGCAGTTTATTGGTACAAATTTTTCTATTTCCAAATTTTTAGATGAACTTGAGTCTATTATTATATATAAAGATCTAAATGGTATTTATTTAGATTGTAATAAAGGGTTTATAGATTTTATAGGGAAAGATAAAAGTGAAATAATTGGCAAAACCGATTATTTTTTATTTAATAGAAAAACCGCGGAAGAAATTAGAAAGTATGAGTTAGAATCACAGGATTCTAATAAAGCAATTTATTACGATAAATGGCTTCAAAATAAAGATAACATTTCAGTATTACTCAGATTCAATATTTCTCCGGTTATATGTAAAGGCGATAAAGTAGATGGCATTTTGTGTGTTGCCAGAGATGTAACCAGCAGTAACAGATTTCAAATGCTTCTTGATGGCACCGATGAAGCTCAGGTTTTTGTTAAAAACAACGTGTTTGTATCCTCAAATAAACCTTTCTTAGATATTATTAAGTACAAAGCGGAAGAATTAAAAGAATTAAGTTTTTCGGATTTATTCGAGAACTCTGATTTTATGAAATTTCACAACGAAGAAGCTGATCAGTTAAAAACTAAATTTAGAACAACTTTAATTGATAGACTTTTTAATAGAATTGATGTGATAATTGAAAGAACCAATTATTATGAAGGTAATTTGGACTTAAAATTATTTCAGGTTAAAAGAATTTCTGAAAGTTTAGTGAAAATGCCTGAAGGTGAGAAGAAAAAGGTTCTTGTTGATAATAGTCCGATTCCTACAATACTTATTGATTATAGCGGAATAATTTCTTTAGCAAACAAAGCAGCCAAAGTTACTTTTGAATCTGATTTAGAGGGAAATAGTATTGAAAAATTTATACCAATGCTGCGAGGTGTAAACTTTAAAGAAATTAAGGATAACGAAGTTGTAAAATTTGAGGTTGAAACAAGAAATAAAATTTATTCTTTCTTCACAAAAAACGATTCTTCTTTCGGTTGTATAGGTCTTTACGGAGTTGATATAACACAGCGGTATATTGACAGTAGAAAAATAAAACTTCAAAATCAGATTTTAGATATTGCTACCGATGGAATTGTAATTACTGAGCTTGATGGAAAGATAATCTGGTGTAATCCGGCAATTGAAAAATTAACCGGGTATTCTTTTAAGGAACTTAGCGGTCAGAAACCCAATCTTTTTAAATCCGGGAAACATACAAAACAGTTTTATGTTGATATGTGGGAAACTGTTTTAACGGGAAAAATCTGGACCGGGAAAATAATTAATAGAAGAAAAGACGGGGAACTTACTCATGAAGCCATGACAATTACTCCTGTTAAAAACGCCAAGGGATTATTAACACATTTTATTACCATTAAACGTGATATATCTCAGTTTATTAAGGTAGAAGAAGATTTAAAGCTCCATCGTGATAATTTAGAGAAAATTGTAAAAGATAGAACCAACGAGCTGCAGAATATAAATAAGGAATTGTTAACCGCTAAAGAATTTGCTGAAAAATCTGATCAGTTAAAATCAGAATTTCTGGCACAAATATCTCACGAAATTAGAACTCCCGTAAATGCAATATTAAGTTTTTCATCTATGCTTGAACTTTATATGGAAGGTGAAGTAGATGAAGATCTAAATTTTTCCTTTCAAATGATAAAAAACGGCGGTGAAAGATTAATTAGAACAATCGATCTAATCCTGAATAAATCTGAATTGCAGCTTGGAACATATCACTCAAACTTTAAGAAACAGAATCTTGTAGACGAAGTGATTACACCTCTGGTAATGGAATTTAAACCGTTAGCTAAACGAAAATCATTATCGCTTAGCATGGAAAACAACTTACCTGAAAACTATCCGGCTTACTTTGATAAATATTCTATGTGGAATATAATTTCGCATTTAATTGATAATGCAATTAAATATACAGATGCCGGCGGAGTTACAGTTGTGTCTTTTATTAATTATGATAACAAAGTTGAAGTGGATGTGAAAGATACAGGTATCGGTATTTCAGATAAATTTCTGCCCGCAATTTTTGAAGCTTTTTCGCAAGAACAAAGCGGCTATACACGTAAATTTGAGGGCAACGGTTTAGGTCTTTCGCTTGTTAAGGATTATTGCGATTTGAATAATTGTAAAATTAAAATTGAGACCAAAAAAGATGTTGGCACAACGTTTAGGATAATTATTCCAAATTAGTGTAACCTTTTGTTTTGGCTGAGTGCTCCGGCTTATAGAAAAACAGAATGTTTTTTCCTTTTCCACACAATTATAAATCAAAATTGATATTTTAAAAAACACCAAACGGCAAAAATATAGGCTTCCCTTCGTGAATAACCCAGTGCGACAATTAAATATTATCACAAAAAAAATTCCCTTCTCTACAACCTTTTTTCTATTTTTATGTCTAACGTAGTAGAATAAAAAAAGGTAACAAAATCAGCGACTTCGACTTAATTAAGAAAATTCAGAAAGGTGATAAAAAATCTTTCGAAACTCTGGTTTGCAGATACGATAAGTATGTTCTGAACATAGCTTATTCTTACCGGAACGATGTTGACGACGCAAAAGATATTTATCAGGAAGTATTTATTAGAGTTTATAACGGATTAAAGAATTTTCAGTTTAGAAGTGAATTTTCAACATGGTTATTTAGAATTACAACAAACGTTTGTATTAGTTATAGAAGCGGCAAACAAAAACATGTTCATGAATCTATTGATAAACAAATTGATGATACAGATGAAAATAGTGTTAGCAAAGCAGAAATGCTTGAATCAACTTCGGATTCTGAAAGCTTAACAATAGCCGGAGAAATTGGAGAATACATTAACAAAGCTGTTGAAACATTACCGGAAAAGCAGAAAATGGCATTTACACTTAAATATTATCAAGGTTATAAAATAATAGAAATAGCTAAAATGATGAACTGTAAAGACGGAACAATTAAAAGATATTTATTTACAGCAACAAATAAACTTAGACACGAGCTAAAAGCTATATACAATTAGGTGAATTATGAAACATGAAGATTATAAAGAGTTAGTTCAATTATCAGTTTATGATGAGATTTCTTTGGAAGATAAAAAATTATTGGAAGATCATCTGCTTGAGTGTGAAGAATGTTCAAAAGAATATGAAAGCATAAAACAGTTATATGTTGCTATAGCAGAAAATGCGCCGAAAAATATTAGCGATACCGTTTTATCTGAATCACGCGGTGAATTATTTAGCTCAATTGCCGGGGATACAAAAGAATCATCGTTGCTGCAAAAGTTTATTGATTTATTTGAGGAGCTGTTATTTGGCAGATATGCATTTGCCGCGGGGGGAGTAACAGCTCTTTTTATTGGATTATTTTTAGGCAGAGTAATGTTTATACCGGATCTGGCTGAAAATCCGCAGAACAATTCTATAAATCTAGATGAACTAATTGGCGGTGATGTTAATATTTCGAACATACGTCTTCCTAATAATTGGAATGATAAGGAAAAAATAGAAGTGAATTTTGACGCGGTAAGAAGTGTTAATTTAACTGCTGATCTCCATGATCCAATTATAAAAACTATCCTGGCAAAATCCATTCTTGAATCTGAAAATTCCTGGAACAGAATACAGACATTAAATAAAATTTCAGATCAAAAAAATAGTAATACCCTGATAAACAATCCTAAAATAAAAAGGGCTTTATTAATTGCCGCAACTCAGGATCAGAATCCTGCGGTAAGGAAAGAGGCGTTAAAATCAATTGAGATGATTGAATATGATAAGGACGTTAGGGATGCGCTGGTGCTGGTTTTATTGAATGATACAAATCCGGGAATGAGAATAGCCGCTATAAATCTTATTGCTAAAAATAATTCTGAAACAGGAAAAATGGATATTGAACTGAAATCGATTTTAGACAATAGAAAAAATAATGATCAGAACAGCTTTGTTAAGCTGAAAGCAGCATCGATGTTAGAAACAAATTAATTTTTTAGATAAAAGGAGTAAGTCATGAAAATTAGAAAATATACGGTTGTATTATTACTAGTGTTTTTTGGTTGTGCAGGTTCAATGCAGTCGTATAGCCTGGATAATCCTGGTGATCATAAAATTGAAAAAGAATTTAAAGTTAAATCGGGGCAGACTTTAAGTCTTGATCTTAAAACCGGAAGCGATATTTTTGTAGAAGGCTGGGATAAAGAAATAGTAAAAGTAACTGCATATTTTGATCCTGATGAAGTTGGATTTACATTTGAGCAGGAAGGCGGCAGAGTAATTATTAGAAGTGAAAATGATGACTGGGGAGATAGCAGCTCTGATACAAAAGTTAGAGTAATGGTTCCTAAAAAATTCAACCTTGAAATTGGTACAATGGGCGGTGATGTAACTTTAAAGGGTGTTGAAGGTGATGCTAAAGGACAAACTATGGGTGGAGATCTTATTCTAAATAACCTAAAAGGAACTTTGGAATTAACCACAATGGGCGGTGAAATATCTTTAACCGATTCAGAGGTTGACGGTAAAGTAAAAACCATGGGCGGCGATGTTTTGGTTAAAAATGTTATTGGTGATGTTAATGCTACTTCGATGGGCGGAGATATTAGACAGATAAATGTAAAAAGCCAGAGTGGTAAGTTATCGGCAGGCGACGAAGTAAACATAACAACCATGGGCGGAGATATTGATGTTGATGAAGCTATGAACGGCGCAAAGATTAAAACTATGGGCGGCGAAATAACTGTAGAAAAAGCAAAAAAATATGTTGAAGCTGAAACCATGGGCGGCGATGTAAAATTAAAATCGGTAGACGGATGGATTAAAGCCACAACCATGGGCGGCGATGTTGAAGCTGTGATGGTTGGTGACCCCAAAGAAGGCAAGCGCGATGTTGAATTGAAAAGTATGGGCGGCGATATAAGGCTTTTTGTTCCTGATGGTCTTGATATGGATATAGAAATTGAGATAGTGTATAACAGAAGACATAAAAACAAAGTAGATATAATAAGCGATTTTGATATTGAGAAAAAAACAGAAACCAAAAAAGATAGAAACAAAAAGAAATGGGATGACTGGGATGGCGATTCCAAAACCGAATATCTAATTGGAACTGGAAAAGTTGGTTCCGGGAAAAATAAAATCAGAATCAGAACATTTAGCGGAAAAGTTTATCTGAAGAAAAATTAAGTAAGTAGTCATTCTTAGTGATTCCGATTTGTTAAATCGGAATTGTATAGAAGAAAAGTAATTGTAAGGACGTTCTTTTGAACGTCCTTTTTTTGTAACTATTTTAGTACTTTCCCAAAAATCTGCTGTCGTAAGAATTGTCCAGAGTATAACCGCTAAGGTAAAAATGATTTTCCGGAATTTCATGGGATGATATATACTTTTACTTGTATCATCAATTGAATATGTTATTCCTTCAATGGGAGAATCTAATCTTTTTCCATTAATCAAAATTCCAAGACTATCACATTCTAAAATCAAAGAAACCATATAACAACAAATTCAAAGGAATAGAATTAACACATAAAAAGTCTTTACAATGGCCGCGTGTTATAAGCCCGGATGCATAACTAAAATATCTTAAAAGATAACTTTGACGTACCGGAATGGGAAGTTGCGTATTTACTTATTAAAGGGGTTATGTTGCGTTTGATAATTAACTATGAAATATCACCACTTTTTAATAATCTGTGCCCTTCAAAAACGGTAAGTATGTCAATTTGATTTTGCTTTATCACATAAACAATACGATAGTTTTTATATATGATTTCCCTAATATTTTTAATTGATAACTCAGGTACAACTCTTCCTTTTTCTGGATTATCTAATATTGATTCACCTGCAGAAATTAATTTATCAATAAAATTAATGGCAGTAACAGAATTATCTTTAGCAATATACTTTTCTATCTCTTGCAATTTAAATAATGCTTCTTTTGTCCATAATAATTTCATGTATTATTTCCTGTGCGAGATTTTTTAAGTTCATTTCTGAGCTGAGCAGTTGTTAATATATCCCCTGACTCAGATTCAGATAAACCACGGGAAACAGAATCAATAAATAATTTATTTTGTCTTAATTCATCAAATTCAGTTGGAGAAATAAGTACACCGGCTGGTTTCCCATTTTGAGTAATAATTAAAGAATTTCGCTTTTCTTGAATTTCTTTTAAATATTTTGCCAATCCAGATTTGAATTGGCCAACTGGAATTATATCATTTGATACTAATATGCTTTTCATATCTCAACCTTTTTAAGTCTTTATTAAGGTCAAAATATAAACCCAAATAACGACAAACTCAAGAATATTCTGGAGTATATAACGGGGTATTATGTTAACACACAATAGCCTGTTAAATTAAATTCTCTTTTTTATTTGTTCGTTCAATTAGTTCGGGCTTCAATCTATCTCCACAACTTGAATAAATCACTTTTCTAAGAGTGGTTCATTAGCAGTTGCTGGTTATGCATTATTTAGTATTTTTTTGTCTTAATTTATCCAATTCAACTTTTAGAAAATTAGCGGCTTGATCTATTTTTTTATAATAATCAGAATCGAAAGATATTGAGTATTTAATGTTATTTTTTAAATTAAGATATAAATTGTAGAACAAATCAAAAGTTTTACCATCAACTCCAGGGTTAATATTTTCTTCTTTATCAATTATTTCACTACGAAGTGAAACTAAAAGCAAATTTATATCTGGATAAATTTCTAATAAATTTATATAGAAAGTATTTCCTAACAATTCATTAAAATCCTTATCCAAACTTTTTAGACCAGCAATATGTTTTTTTATACTCAATTTATCTTTCCGCATTTTCCCATTTTCTTCCCAATTATTAATTACCAGTATAAAATATCTGCCAGTCATTCCCAACAAAAGTATTTCACCTTTTTTAATATCAAATTCATTTTGCTGTAATTGAATTTTATTAGCTAAATTAGAAGCTTCATTTGATTTTTTATTAGAAATGTATTGACTAATTCCAACAATTATAGATACTATTAATGCCGCTAAAGCAATCCAAAATTCCATTCTATATTTTTTTTTGATTCGCGAATTCCTTTTCAGATGCCTAACGGCGTTGCTTTTCACCCGTCCGCCCAAAACTGCGGAATTGCTTTTTGCACAACTGCCAATAATTTATTTAATTGTTCCCGCCACTCTTTTCGGCGGGGGAACATTTTTAACAAAACTAAAACAACAATTTTAGAACGTAAGTACAAACTTCAATAAATCAAAATCGCCGGAGCGAAAGCGCGGTCAGCTTGAACCGCTTGTTAGGCAGTATTTATTCTTTTAAGAATTGTTCATAAAATTCATTCTTAAAATCATGAAATGCTGATATTGCCATATTACTATAAACCGCGTCTGGAGAAAAAGATTCAGAGTCAAACTGATGTGCGGGAAACGAATTTAAATTGAATTCATAAATTGCATTATTTTTATTTGGTAGATATATTCTAAACCGCCATTCTATTTCAATTCCATAGTACCAGGTTCTTTTTGTGTCGGGTAAATTCTCTTCTTTTACTTGGAAATATAGGCTTTCTGCATTGTTTTTATAAATATAGTTTACTTCAAACTTTGGAAATGTATTATCGATTTTGTCGCTTATACTAAATATATCAGCAGGAAAAATCTTTCCAAAAGAAGATTGTATAGTTTGAAAAACCGCATTTTCACGAGAATTGTTTTTCTCATCCGTGAAAGAATGAGTGACAGGGATAATTTTGTATTCTTCTTGTTCAGAATAGAAATCATTGAGTAAACTATTTGAAACAAATTGCAGACTTGTGTTAAAAATATTTTTGTCACGTAAATATTTTAAGGTTTCTACAAAAGCTTCTGCACCGGGAGAGGAACTGTACGTTACATTACTATATTTCGAAATATATTTGTCGTAAATAATATTTATTTCTTCTCTCGCTTCATCCCGATAAATTGTATTGTTATCTTCCGCAAGATAATTTCTAAAGGAGGTTGCAGTTTTAAGATTTTTTGCATTGTTAAAGGCATTAGTATCGATTCTTGATGGGAGCCATAAAAACAAAACAATTGTAAAAAAAAGTGAAAAAAGAATTGGGTTTTTGTAAAAGCTTAGTTTTTGTGCCAATGAAAAACTCATCGTACTATTTAAATCAAAATGTGAATTGGTTTGTTTTACCGTTTGAGCATAATTTTCAAGAGCATTTTGAAATTTTAGTATTCGTTCTCTGTTATTGTTTTTTATCGTTTGTAAAATTGAAATACTATCAAAGTGGAAACGAATTAGATAGTCTTTCCCATTCTCCGATAATATAATGTCAGAATATTTAAAACTTGATAACGGTAAAAAGTTAACAAACTTATTTTGAATAGAAACAAAATATTTGGAATCAAAAAATACTGAATCTTTGCCAAATTGTTTCCAATAGTAGTAGGACTGTGATTGATTAAAAATAAAAAAAGTCAATATTGCGCCAATTGAAACTAACCAATAAAAAAGAACCCATTTGTGAATTACGAATAACAATAGAATAAAAACTAAAGTAAAGCCGATTAACCATAAATTTGGCAAAGGGCCTTTCTTTTTATAGGAAGGCAAATATGTGTTGTTAATTTTTGATTGGTGGAGAAAATCTTTAATTTTTACTCGTAATTCTATTGGAATGCTGGTGAGATATAATTTCATGTGGTTCTCAATTTTATATGTTTATTGTCAAACTGCCTAACGGCGTTGCAACTAAAGCGCCGCCCATAACTACAATGACGCTTACGGCAGCTACCTTTTTTTATAAATCAACTTCGTTTTACAAATCAACCTTGAACAACAAACTTTTTCTGAGAAGCTAAACCCAATAACCTTATCAAATGGCCGCATCATAGATGCGGTCGCTTTGAGTTGCGTGTTAGGTTGTTACTTTTTGGCTTTCAGTAAATCTTTAATAGTTTTTTCAAAATCCAATAACTTTCTAGCTTTTATAACATAACCTAAATTCATAGGTATCCTTGAGACTGTAACAGTATCTTTTTTTGTAGGAATATCAACAACTTTAATTTCTCCTACCGAGGTAAATTGAGGGCCAGCATAGAGAATGCCTAGGAATAAAAATCTATCTGAAAAAACTGTTGACCCATTTTTGTCAACATAATTTGATTCATTAATTATGTATACTGGCGAACCGCTTGAGCCAGGGAAACAAGCTGCATCAATCATAAATTCTGGTTTACCATTATAATCGATGGCGGGATGGGTAGCGGTAATTCCTTTTCTAAAAATTGGATAGTTATTTTCTTTATCCCACAAACCAATTGGATATCCAACCATTAATATATCTTCTACGGAAGATAATTTTTGTAAAGTTTCATCAGAAGGAATATTACTAGGCAACATGTTTATTAAAAAAGGTATAATACCCTTTTCTTTTAATAAATTAAAAATTGGTTGAATTGGCATAAAAGCAAGGTCAACATCTTTGCTTGGATGAAGAATCCATTGTTGCTCAAAATTCTCAATTTTAAAGGGAACATGCTCTTTCATTAAAGGGCGACCATTTTTATCGGCAACTGTAAATAAGAATGTTCCACTTTTCGCTCCTTTGATTACATGTTTATTTGTAACAATACCTTGAACATTATTACCTTCTTCAGCAACAGCTACGTAAAAGAATCCAGTTCCAGAACAGATACCTTCATCAGTAATAACTTCAATACGAATTGTAGAAAATGCTGCTTGCTCTGTAAGTGAAAGTTTTGGAGAATTCATCTGCCCTCTCAAATTTATTATAGCTGATATCAGGAATATCAACAAATATTTAATTCTCATATTCACCATCAACAACCTAACGGTGTTGCCGCTAACCGGCAGCCCAGAACAGCGATGCCAAATAGCCACAACAATTATTATTTATAATTATGTTTCTTAGAACAAACTACCTTAAAGAGCAACTTAGTTTTGCAAATGCCACTTTATAATTACAATATTGCCGCACTGAAAAACGCTGTCCGTGTTGAGCGGCGGGTTATAAGCGTTTTAATAGTTTCCTATATTTATATTTCTTATAAGATTTACACTTATAAGTTGTTGCTATTATTCGGGCCTTGTTAAAAGTCTAGTGAATGAGAGCGAGCCTAGCTTCCATACACCATTTTCATTAACATAAACTTCTGTAACCTCAAAAGGATTGGTTACTTCATTTCCTCCGACAACAGCCAACAAAGTGATTCTATTTAGGAGGATTGCAGTATTGTCAATAATATTCACGGATACTTCATGTATATCTGCTTTCTTATACCAAATGCCACCACCTTTAATGATATTAAGTTCTTGCTCTTTGCCCCAAGCGCCTCCCATGTGGACAAATACAGATTTTTTGTGAAATAAATTGTCGAGTGTATCTACATTTTTGTCTGACATCCATTGCCACTTTTCTTTGGAGAGCTTAATTATATCTTGTTCGACGGTAGAATTTTGTGCGAAGGACAATTGTGAAGTCATAATTACAAAAAATAGACCAAGAATTGATGTTTTCATATTGATGCCTTGTTATTAATATTTTCTGATTTAACAATTTATTACTAATTACATTTACATAATTTCTTTGAGCTTATAACGGTGTTGCCGATAAGCGGTCGCCCCAGAACAGGGATGCGGCTTAAAGAGCAAAACCAAATAATTAAAAAATAAATTTATAGTAGAACAATGCTAAACAACAAATTAACTAAACAACGCAAACCCAAAAACTTGAACGAATGCCACATTGAAAGCGGCGTCCGCTTGAGCGGCGGGTTATATGCGACATTCTCTGATAAAATAGATAAAATTATTACGAATATATTATTGACCGTCTTTCTTCAATTCATCAATAGCTTGTTCCAATTTAATATGTGTTTGTCCGCCAAAAGGCATTCTCAATCTTTCTTCACAGGCAAGACATTGCAAGTAACTAAAACCAGTTTCAACAAGTTTACCGCCACAATGAGGACAAAATGGTGTATGATCTTTCCAATATACACCGAAACGAAATCGCTTTTTATAATGATATTTTTTGCGGAGGTAAATAACGTATGAGTTTAGTGACAATATTACGATTAATAGTGATACCGTTATTCGCAGGCTTAACCGTATATCTATTTGGCGTTCTAAAAATTGCAAAAACGCCTCGAAAATTTCGCCAAACGGCTGAAATACAACGAGCACAACTAATGTTGTTGTTGCTGTTATTATCGCTGGTATTAAATATTCTTTTGCCTTCTTCATAATACGACGATATTTTATTTTTATTTACAAACTAAGCATATAACCTAATAATATACTGAATGGTTCTGCATAGCATTCCAGATATTATTCATAGGTTTTTTTATTTAGTTTGTTAAAAATTATTGCCAATGCTTTTGTTACCCGGCTATTTTACAAACATAAAAAATAGCTAAGTTGTTTGCAAAGTCTTTTTTTTAGGTACTAACGTACAAATGCTAAAAACTTAAGGGTTTTACCTTTGCACATACCTACAAGCCCAAAATCCCAGGGTTTCTTTAAAAATCATTACATACAAAGAGCAATTTTTTAAATTTTCTTGCTTTGTAATAACTTATTCGTCTACCTTAAATAAACGGATGCTTAAAATGCCTCAGCTACAACATTTCTTTAATCTTTAATTAGGTTTGTTATTGTTTGTTGAGAATTGAAATTTATTTGTCTTTTGGAATTTCATCCTATACCCTTCATAATTCATCCCTATCTTTGTATATTTACCCTTTAAAATTTAAAAGACTAAGTAAACGAGATAAAAATGAAAGTTAAGAAACTGGATGAAATGCCAAAGGCATATAATCCGAATGCTGTTGAAGACAAGTGGTCCAAATATTGGGAAGAAAATAAGATATATCATTCAGAACCGGATGAAACAAAAGAATCCTATTCAATTGTAATTCCGCCGCCTAATATTACAGGTATTCTGCACATGGGTCATATTCTAAATAACACACTTCAGGATATTTACATTCGTTATAAAAGAATGCAGGGTTACAACGCCTGTTGGGTTCCGGGAACTGATCATGCATCAATTGCAACAGAATCTAAAGTGATAAAACATCTTAAAGATCAGGGCATTAAGAAAGATGAAATTGGCCGTGATGAATTCTTAAAACACTGTCACGTATGGAAAGATAAATATGGCGGCATCATAACAAAACAGCTTCGTAAACTTGGTGTTAGCTGCGACTGGGATAGAGAACGTTTTACAATGGATGATCACTATTACAAAAAAGTAATAGAGGCGTTTGTTGATCTATACAAAAAAGATATGATTTATAAAGGCTATAGAATGGTTAACTGGTGTCCGGCTAGTAAATCTGCCATCTCTGATGAGGAAGTAATTTATAAAGAAGTAAACGGAAATCTTTGGCATTTTAAATATCCTATAAAAGACAGCGATAAATTTTTAGTAGTTGCTACCACAAGACCTGAAACAATGCTGGGTGATACCGGTCTTGCTGTTAATCCAAATGATGAACGATATAAAGATCTTGTTGGTAAATCGGTTGTACTGCCGATAGTAAATCGTGAGATACCTATATTTGCTGATGAATATGTTGATATGGAATTTGGAACCGGCTGTGTTAAGATTACCCCTGCTCATGATGTAAACGATTATGACATGGGACAGAAACACAATCTTGAACTTATTAATATTTTCAACGAAGACGCAACAACAAACAAAAATGTGCCGGAAGAGTTTAGGGGATTAGACAGATACGAAGTCCGCAAAAAAGTTATTGCTAAACTTGAAGAACTTGGTCTGATGGAAAAAATAGAAGACTACACAAATAAAGTTGGTTATTCAGAAAGAGGCGGCGTTCCTATTGAACCTTATGTTTCTGAACAATGGTTTATGAAAATGGAAGAGCTTGTAAAACCGGCTCTGGATGTCGTTAGAGAAGGTAAAGTTAATTTTCATCCGGCGCACTGGGTAAAAACATACGAACACTGGATGGCTAATATTAGAGACTGGTGTATTTCTCGTCAGCTTTGGTGGGGACACAGAATCCCGGTTTGGTACCACAATGAAACTGATGAAATCTATTGTGATGTTGAACCTCCAAAGGATATTGAAAACTGGCACCAGGAAGAAGATGTTCTTGATACATGGGCTTCTAGCTGGCTTTGGGCGCAGGATGTTTTTACAAGCGAGGAAGATCAAAAATATTATTATCCAACCGATTTATTAGTAACTGGTCCTGATATTATTTTCTTCTGGGTTGCAAGAATGATTATGGCTGGTATGGAATTTATGGGTGAGATTCCTTTTAAAGATGTTTATTTCACAAGTATTATCCGTGATGAAAAAGGCCGCAAGATGAGTAAATCGCTTGGCAACTCTCCAGATCCGCTTGATGTGATTGATGAATTTGGAACAGACGCTCTCAGATTTACAATGAACTTTATTGCTCCGCTTGGTCAGGATGTTCTTTTCAGTACTGATAAATGTGAGATTGGACGTAACTTTGCAAATAAAATTTGGAATGCTGCCCGTTATCTTCTAATGAATGCGCAGGATCTTGAATTATCTGATGAGTTAAAAGATAAACATGTTGACTTTGCAGATGAGTGGATTGAATCACGTTTCCAAAGTGCATTAAAAAATCTTAACAACGCAATGGATAAGTTTGATATAAATGGTGCGACAAAAATAATCTATTCATTTATATGGAATGACTTCTGTGACTGGTATATAGAGCTTTCTAAAAACAGAATGTATTCGGATGATAAGGAAGTTAAGGCTGCTGTATTATCAAGAGCAATTTCTTTATTTGAAGATATGCTTAAAATCGCGCATCCGTTTATGCCTTTTATAACTGAAGAAATCTACAACTCGATAACAGAAAGACCAGAGAAAAGCAGTATTTCTACGGAAGATTTTCCAAAGACTGATGAAAGTAAAATTAATAAAGCTGCTGAAGAGGAAATGGAATTTGTAATGGAAGTGATTACCGGATTAAGAAATATCCGCGGCGAGATGAATATTCCCCCATCGAAACTGATTAATGCTTTCTTAAAAACTGATAAACTAACTGAAAATGCTAAAAAATATATTGTTTCATTAGCGAAAATCGAAAACCTGGAAGCTTCTCCAAATTTAGAAAAGCCTAAAGGAAGTGCGGCCGTTGTTGTGAAAGATTGCGAAATCTTTGTTCCTCTTGAAGGTCTTGTTGATGTTGAAGCAGAAAAGCAAAAACTTGAAAAGGAAATAAGCAGGTTAGAAGGTATGTTAGCTGGTCTTACAAAGAAATTATCAAACGAGAACTTCGTTAGCCGTGCTCCGGCAAATGTTGTTGAAAACGAAAAGAAAAAACAAGCTGACTGGACTGAACAGATTGAAAAACTGAAAGCTATTATGGCTGATTTAGTATAAACAATTAAAGGCGGTGTTTACATCGCCTTTTTATTAAAATAAAGATTAAGAAAGATCTCTCACGGAAAAACTGTTCGAGATGACGTTTGGTTGTCATTTCGAAGGAGCAGAGCGACTGAGAAATCTGTATTATAAATTAGAAACACACAAATGAAAAAAATAATATTCTGGGATAACGACGGTGTATTAGTTAACACCGAAAAATATTACTACCAGGCTAACAAAGAAACTTTAGCTGAGTTAGATATTGAGCTTGATGAAAAAACATTTGCTGAGATATCGCTTATAAAGGGCGAGAGTGTTTTTAATCTTGCTCTTGAAAAAGGTTATTCCAGAGAAGACTATCAAAGCTTGCTTTCAAAAAGAAATTATATTTATAAAAAACTTTTGGTTGATAACAATTGTTTAATGCCGGGGATTGAAAAAATTCTGATAGAACTTTCAGAACGTTTTGAAATGGCAATTGTTACTAGTTCCAGAAATGAAAATTTTTATGCTCTTCATAAAAAAACTGATTTGTTAAAATACTTTAAGTTTGTATTAGTTCGTGAAGATTATAAAAATTCAAAACCCGCTCCAGAACCATATTTATTGGCATTAGAGAAATCGGGATATTCAAAAAACGAAGCTATTATTATTGAGGATACTGATAGAGGATTAGAAGCAGCTTTATCAGCCGGGATTGATTGTATAGTTTATCCAAATCATTATCTCAAAGATTCTAAGTTTGAAGGAGCAAAACATATTATAAGTGAACTGTCTGAACTTCTTGAATTAGACTGCTTTAACTAATTACACCGGATCAATATGTACAAACACTTTTTGAACTTCACCTAAACTTTCAATTGCACGCTGCACATCTTTTCCAATATCATGCGATTGTTTTGTACTCATGTTTTTATCAACTTCCACATGAATTTCAATGTGAAATTTATCGCCCACATAATGCGACCGAAGATCATTTAAACCAAGTACATCATCAACATTTAGAGCTGCTTTACTTATATCAAAAACCAAATGATTGTCGGCTGATCTTCCCATAAGGAAATCAATATTTTCCTTACCAATATCCCAGCCGGCTTTAAGAATAAAAACCGCTACAACTAATCCGGCAATACCATCAACATAACTATAACCTAAGCTAACACATATAACCCCTATTAAAGCTATTGATGAAGCAAGTACATCGTTTAAGCTATCAGTAGCAGAGGCTCTTAAAGCCGTGCTATTAAATTGTTTGTCAAGTTTGGTTAAATATTTGTTCAAAAAAAGTTTTACTAATATTGAAATTGCAAGAACTATATATACGAATATTCCAATTTCGATTTCTTCGGGTGAGATAATTCTGTATACAGATTCTTTAAATATTTCCAAACCAACAACTATTGTAAACACAGCTACAATAAAAGCAGCAATAGGCTGGGCAGCACTGTGTCCAAACTGATGATCCTGATCAGCTTTTTGATACGATACTTTTACTCCGACAGTAATTGCAATTGATGCGATTATATCTGTTAAAGAATTAAGTGCCTCAGAAATAATTGCTATAGAATTAGATAATATACCAATTATAGCTTTTAAGATGAATAAAAATATATTCGAAAATAAAACTATGTTGGCAGCTTTTTGAACCTTTGTAGACATCATGTCCCGTTATTAGTTTAAGAAAAACCCGATCCAGTTGAATCGGGTTAAAATATACAAATTAAATTAAGCTTTCTCTTCCCAAATATTGGCTAGAGTAACAATCATTTTAGTTGCCATCTCAATATCCTGTGCAGCAACAAATTCTGTATATGCATGGAAATTATGCCCGCCTGCAAATAAATTTGGAGTTGGTAATCCCATGTAACTTAATCTGGAGCCATCTGTACCGCCGCGAATAGCAGACTGTATTGGAGTAATATCTAATCTTTTTAATGCTTCAACCGCAAACTCTTCAACATGCGGATGGTCATTTAATATATAAACCATATTTCTATATTGTTCTGTTACTTTGAATTTTGCACTTGAACCCGGATAATCAGCAACAGCTTTATCAACAACTTGTTTTAAGTAAGTTTCATATTCTGCTAACTTATCCGAAATAAAATCTCTTATAATAAACTTACAGATCATTTCAGATTCATTACCGTTCATGCTGGTACAATGTACAAAACCTTCACGTCCTTCAGTTGTTTCCGGTGATAATCTATCCTTAGGCAACAAATCAATAAAGTGTGATGCAACCTTTATAGCACTTACCATTTTATCTTTTGCATAGCCTGGATGCACATTCTGGCCAGTGAATACAACTTCAACACCATCAGCACTAAATGTTTCAGTTTCTACTTCACCGCGTGTGCTGCCATCAATAGTGTAGGCGTATTTTGCCCCTAATTTTTTAACATCAAATTTTTCTGTTCCTCTGCCAACTTCTTCATCTGGTGTAAAACAAATTTTTACAGTTCCATGTTTTACGTCCGGGTGAGTAATTAAATAATTTAATGCATCCATAATTTCAGCTATACCAGCCTTATCGTCGGCACCAAGCAGAGTGGTTCCGTCAGTAGTAATAATATCAAATCCCATCATATCTTTAAGAGGCGGATTCTCGTCAAACTTAATAATTTTCGAATTATCATTTGGAAGAACAATATCTCCGCCCTGATAATTTTTATGAATTATTGGATTTACATTTGTTCCGGTTACCGCAGGCGAAGTATCAACATGAGCTATAAAAGCTATTACAGGAACTTCTTTTTCACTGTTTGACGGGAGAGTTGCCATAACATAACCATGCTCATCTAACGCGGCATCTTCTATTCCAATTTGTTTAAGTTCTTTAACTAATATTTTTGAAAGTTCTAATTGTTTAAGATCGCTTGGAAAGGTTGTTGATTCTTCATCAGATTTAGTGTCAATCTTCACATATTCTAAAAATCTATCAACACATGTAAACTTATAATTTGCATCGAACATATTTTCCTCAATATTAAATTATATAATTTTTTAACTTTTAATAATATTGAAAATGAGTTTGAATTCCAAGGGAGAGAATCTGTTATTTTTTATATCGCAAAATAGTATATTTAATCTAAACAAAAAGAGGATATATAAGTTATGAATACAGTGGAACTGATTAGAAAAAAGCGTAACGGATTTGAATTAACAACTGAGGAAATTGAGTTTTTAATATCCGGTTACACAAAAAATAAAATTCCGGATTATCAGTTTTCTGCATTTTTAATGTCCGTGTTTTTTAAAGGAATGTCTACTAAAGAGACTGCTGCTTTAACTAAAGCAATGTTATACAGCGGAAAAGTAATAGATTTGGGCTCAATAAAGGGAACTAAAGTTGATAAACATTCAACTGGCGGAGTTGGTGATAAAACCTCTTTAATACTAGCTCCTATTGTTGCGGCAGCAGGTGTTAACGTTCCAATGATTTCCGGAAGAGGATTAGGACACACGGGCGGAACCTTAGATAAACTTGAAGCAATAAATGGTTTTAGAACAGATTTAAATCTTTCTCAATACAAAAACACAATTAAAAAGTGCGGAGCTGTTTTAATTGGCCAGACTGCAAATATTGCTCCTGCCGATAAATTGATCTACTCACTTCGGGATGTTACCGCCACAGTAGAATCAATACCATTAATTACCGGAAGTATAATGAGTAAAAAACTTGCTGAAGGAATTGACGGACTTGTGCTGGATGTAAAAACCGGCAGCGGTGCATTTATGAAAAAAATGAGTGACGCTAAAACATTAGCAGAATCTCTTATAAATACAGCAAAAGAATTTGATAAAAAAGTACTAGCAATGATAACCGATATGAATCAGCCTTTGGGAAATTACATTGGAAACTGGTTAGAAGTTTACGAATCAGCAAAAGTTTTGCAGGGTGAATATGTTGAAGATCTCTGCACTGTAACACATAATTTGGCCGGCGCAATGATTTTTCTTGGGGGAAAGGCAAAATCAATTGAAGAAGGAATTCAGATTTCGGAGGAAATGGTTAAGTCGGGGAAAGCTTATGATAAATTTCTGGAAGTTGTAAAAATTCAGAAAGGTGATATAAATCTCATTAAAAACCTAGAATCTTATCCTAAAGCAAAATTTTCTGATAAAGTGTTGGCTGAAAAAGATGGTTATTTAAAATCAGTGGATAATTATGAGATAGGAATGGCTGCGTTGGATTTAGGAGCCGGAAGAGCAACAAAAGAAGATATAATTGATCCTAAAGCCGGAATTATTTTTAATCCTAAAATTGGAATGAAAATTAAAAAAGGCGATGTAATTGCTGAAATTTTTACAGATAGAAAGAAAATGATTGATAAGGTTAAGACTAGAATTTCTAATTCAATTGAACTTAGTAACAATAAAGTTTCCAAACCGAAGTTAATAAAAAGTATTTTATCATAAAAAAAGCCGGAACCTTTTCGGAATTCCGGCGTTAAACCTCCGTCTGCTTAATTTTTTAGAAATTAATTGCAGATCTTTGATATAAGTATTATTTGGATAATTTCACCTTTCAAGCCTCAGCTTAAAAAACCTAAGGTCAGCGCGTTATCTCAGCAAACCTTTTTCTTTTGTTGTTAGGGCTCTTTTAAGAATTCAATTATCTAAATTAAATTTTTAACCTATATCAAAGATCATAAAGTTATAATTTCATTGCTTCTAGAAGCAGTTTCAAATCTAAACTTTTCTTTGAAATTTTGAAGTCAAAATTTTTTAACTTTTATTTAAAAATTAATTTATGCATATTCAAAATTGATAAGAGTTAATTCCGGGCATGCATATCTTAATAAAACAGTTCAAAAACAAATCCAGATAGTAGTTAAGCCGTAATTTTTATATTTTAATATCATAAATATCTAATCATAAAATCTTTCGGAGGAAAGTATGAATTTTATAATGCCTGCAATATTAGCAATAGTCGCGTTTATCGTGTTTGTTGTAACAAAGAAAAATAATAAAAACAAGGAATCTTTTATTTCATTGTTAATTGGTTTGGTAATGGCGGTAATAGCTTTTGTTCAGTTTGTAACAGTTGTTCCGGCCGGAACTGTAGGGGTTGTTGATTTTTTTGGAACAGTAAGTGACCAAACATTAAGACCCGGTGTAAATATTGTTAATCCGTTAGCAACAATTCACAAGTTCGATCAGAAAACCCAGACAATTACCGCAAGCATGAGTGTTCCTTCAAAAGAAGGGTTAAGTGTTGGTATTGATGTCTCGATTCTTTATAAGTTAGATGAATCTAAAGCAAATGAAATTTACAAAACTGTTGGTATTGATTTCGTAAATAAAATATTGGTTCCAAATTTCAGATCTATTGTTAGAGATGTTACTGCTAAGTACGAAGCAAAAGATCTTTATACTTCTTTAAGAGATCAGATTTCTGATGAAATTGCCGCAGATATTAGAGAAAGAGTTGCTCCAAGAGGAATAATTGTAGAAAGTGTTCCTATTCGCGGAATAAAATTACCTTCTAATTTAATGCAGTCTATTGAGGCTAAACTACAAGCCGAACAAGAAAGCCAGAAAATGGCATTTGTTCTGCAAAAGGAAAGACAAGAGGCTGAAAGAAAAAGTATTGAAGCTAAAGGTATTTCTGATTTCCAAACTATAGTTTCTAAAGGTATTAGCGATCAGCTGCTAAAGTGGAAAGGAATTGAGGCTACTGAAAAATTAGCAAGTTCTCCTAATAGCAAAGTAATAGTAATTGGTTCCGGAAAAGACGGACTTCCAATTATTTTGGGAAACAACTAAAGTAGAAAGGGAAAAAATGTCAGTACCGTTAAAAATAAATTTAAATGATCAAAATTTCTTGGAAATTGAATGGGATGATGGAAGATTATGTAAATATCCGCTAAAATATTTACGTGATGAAACACCCGATGCCGGAAATAAAGGTGAAACAATTCTGTGGAAACATATTCCGCCTTCCGATCCCGGACCTGATAAACCCGGCAAATATGAAATTGAAAGTATTGAACTTGTTGGGAGTTATGCTCTGAGTATTAAATGGAAAGACGGTTATGATTATGGAATCTATTCATGGAAGTTATTGTTAGAAATGGCTGATGCAATAGAAGTTGAAGATAATTTGCCGGATTTTGATAATCATGAACATAAACATTAAGCAATTATAAAAAAAGGTGACATCTTTTTAAAAGATGTCACCTTTAAAATTAACCTCTAATACTTAAACTTCACCCATTTAATAATTTCAGAAAGTTTTGGTTTTTTACCTGAGCGTAAAATACCTACTCTATAAATTTTACCGGCAAACGGAAATATTAAAGCAATTGTTCCAATGTTCACGAGAAGAGTAATTATGAATTGCCAGATTGGAACATCAACCAGAGTCATTCTGGCAGGCATTACAATTATAGATGCAAAGGGAAACATAGACGAAACAAGCGCAATTGAGTTTGTTGGATTTTTAATCATTGTAAATGTTATAAAAAACGGAATAATAATAAGCATCATAACCGGCATTAAACCCGATTGTGCTTCTTGTGCGGTATCATAAATTGACCCGACTGTTGAGAATAATCCGATGAATGTTATTAATCCGATAAAGAAATTAAACATGAAGTATAACACTTGCCAGCCGCTTATTGTTAACATTAAGTTTTCCGGTAAAACCTGTAATGAAAATCCGGCTATTACAAGAATTGGCGAAATCCAGATTCCCATTTGAAGAACACCTGTTAAAGTTGAACCAAGAATTTTTCCGGTCATAAACTCAGTTGCGTTTACAGAAGAAAGAATTAGCTCAACAATACGATTTGTTTTTTCCTCTATAACTGACTGCATTGCCATTGAGCCCATCATTAAAAGGCTTATATAAAGTAAAAAGGAAAATACATACGCCAGAACAAGGTTCCCGCCACTTTCCTCTTCAAAATTCTCTTCTTCAGAAACCTTAAATAAATTAAAATCAACTCCGCGTCTGGCAAAAGATATATCGTCACCCGAAACACCTTTCCCTACAAAATATTGATCAATTAAGGCCTGGTTAATTACACCGCCAAGTTTTTGTTCAAGCATTATATTTTTAGAACCCTTTGCGTAGAACTTAATTTTTTTATCGATAAGAGCCGAATCAGGTACAAACGCAATTCCGGTTATCTTTTCTTCTAACATTTCAGATTTATTTTTATCCAGGTATCCGGAAAATTCATTTAATGAAACAACTTCATATTTTATCTGATATTTTCCACTTTTCACCCAGTCTTTTTCTGAGAACTCATTTTCAAGACTATTCCTCATTTCAATTGATTCTGAAACAAGAGTGATTTTAGTATCACTTTCGCCTTCAAAAGTTGCAAGAACAATCTGAAAACCAATAATTAAAACCATTAAAAGAGGAAACGCCAAAGTACTTATAATAAAGGTTTTGCTCATAATTTTTTCACGAAGTTCACGCTTTATCACAGCCATTACTCTATTGTTAAGCATTCTGCACCTCCTTCTTTAATTCTCCATCTCCGGCAAGTTCAACAAATATTTCATGAAGAGAAATTTCATTTGCACTAAATCTTTTAACCACAATATTTTTTTCTATTAAAGATTTTAAGAGCTCCTGAGTTTGCGAAGGTTCTTTTACTTTAATTCCAGTATAATTTCCAAAATCGTTCATGCTGGCAACAATATTGCTTTGTTTTAAGAATGAAATATCACCATCATAATTAAGAGTAACATTTCCTAAGCCGTATTTTTCTTTAATTTTATTTAGTGAACCGTGAAGAATAATTTCGCCTTTATTTATAATTGCAATATTATCGCACATTTTTTCCGCAAAATCCATTAGATGAGTACTAAGGATTATTACTTTTCCTCTGCTTTTCATTTCAAGGATAATTTCTTTTAAAAGATTTGTATTTATTGGATCAAGACCTGAAAAGGGTTCGTCCAAAATTACAAAATCGGGATCATGCAGAATTGTAGCTATAAACTGTATTTTCTGCTGATTACCTTTGGAAAGATCTTCTATCTTTGAATCTTTACGATCCAGCAAATCAAATTTCTTTAAATAAGTTAAAGCACGCTTCTTAACCTCTTTTCCCGTTACTCCTTTCATTTCTGCAAAGAATAATAGGGTTTCAAGCACTTTCATCTTTTTATAAAGCCCGCGTTCTTCCGGTAAATAGCCGACACGGTTTCTAAATTCCTGTCCGACTTTAGTTCCGCGTAAAATTACTTCACCGCTATCGGGCATATAAATATTCATCATCATTCTAATAGTTGTTGTTTTTCCCGCTCCGTTTCTTCCAATCAATCCAAAAATCGCACCTTCTGGAACTGTGAAAGAAGCATCTTTAACCGCGACAACTTTATCAAAAGACTTGGTTAAATTTTTTACTTCTAGTGCATTCATAAATTACCCTTTGTATTTCTACTTATAGAATCATTTAGGTTCCTAAATTACTTAAAATTGGTAAATAATAAAAATCAACTTTTATTATGACGTTTTAATTCTGTTTTCGTTCGAACAATAAAAATCCGGCAAATACAAAAATGCCAAGAAGACCAATAGACATCCATAAATTTGAAGAACCAAATTGTTCGTATATCCACATTCCTAATATTGGTCCAATAATAAACGAAAGAGAAAATGTAAATGAAAACATTCCCATATACCTTCCTCTGTTATTATCGGCAGCACGATTAGCAATAAAGGCCGCAACAAGCGGGAATACCAGCATTTCTCCTATTGTCCAGACTATAACTGTAAATGCAAGATATATATAGCTTGTGTTAAGAGATGTAAGTGCGTATCCGCCAAACATAAATAATGAGCCTATAGCAATTACTTTTAGTGTATTAAAGTTTTCAAGTTTATGAATTAACGGCATTTCCACTATTACTAAAAATATTGCGTTTAATCCTAGCAATAATCCTATTTTATCTTCAGATAAAAAACATGCTTCTCTTAAATGCAGTGGCCATGTATTAAATAACTGTACAAAGACAATTCCCATAAACAAGAGTAATAATAGGATGAAAAGGAATCCCTTATCACTCCATGGTGAAATTATTGTTTCGCCAGCAACTTTAACTTTTTTAATTCCAAAATTTGTTCCGTTAAAGAAAAAGATCATTAGGAAAGCTGCACATATACAGGTTATTCCATCAACCCAAAAAAGGTATGAATAATCGATTGTTGCTAAAAATCCGCCAACAGCCGGACCAATTGCAACTCCTAAATTTATTGCAAGTCTGTTTAAGACAAATCCTCTGGGACGAATTTCCCCGGTACAAGCCTCAGAAACTGCTGTATTATTCGCCGGACGAAATAAACCTTCCACAATAGCCCATAAAAATACAACGGACGCTATCATATAATAAGCGGTTAAAAAATCTAATATTACAATTGTAATTCCGGTTGCAAAAAGACTAAAGATCTGAACTCTGTTTGTTCCAAATCTATCGGTAAATACTCCGCCTAAATAAGATCCAAGAAGAGAACCGCCTCCATAAAAACTGATTATGATACCAGCTTCTGAAACGGAGAACCCGAGCTGACTTGTTAAATAGAGTACTAAAAAGAATAGAACAATGGATCCGCAGCGATTTACAAACATTACAGCGGCAAGCATCCATACTTCTTTTGGAAGTCCGGCAAATGATTCTTTATATAGTTCTGCTATTCTTTTCATCGTTAATCTAAAATAAGATTCAAAATATAAGGATGTTTGTTTTAAGAATTACTTTTTCTTTTTATGTAGTTGTTAATTTATTTCTTATAATTCGGGCTTATTTGAGTAAAAATGTTTTAATTAATTAAACTTAACAGCAAAAATATCTCTCTTTGCAAAACTGACTGCCGTCAGCGATGTTAGGAACCAGGATGACAAATTTTTGTCATTTGAAGAAACCGGAATACTGAGAAATCTTTCATTAAAACAAACGTGAGTATGAAACAAAAACTTAAGACACCTGAATACAGAAAAAAGACAATTATAATAGAAAAACCATTTACTAAACATTGGTTTAAAAATATATCGTTGGTCATTCTTGGATCAATACTGGTAGCATTTGGATTTGTATTTTTTATTGTTCCTTTTAAACTTGTTCCAGGCGGAATTTACGGTTTAAGTATAATCCTTAACTCAGTTTTTGGTCTTCCAATTGGTGCGTCATCACTTGCGTTAAACATTCCACTACTGTTTTTAGGTTATAGAATGCTGGGTACTAGTTTTAGTTTAAAGACCATTATTTCTATGATCACAGCTTCATTCAGTATTGATTACCTTCTTTATTTGTTTGATGGAAAACCTTTATCCGATGATATTCTTGTTTCTTCAATATTTGGCGGTGTTTTTATAGGTCTGGGAATTGCTTCAATTTTTAGAGGTGAAGCAACATCCGGCGGAACTGATTTAATTGCCAGAATGGTTTCTAAATTCACAAAAACACCTATTGGACAAATGTTAATAATTGTTGATGGAATTATAATTATAAGCGGTATACTTGCATTTAGATCAATAGATATGGTGCCTTACGCAATTATTACAATTTTCACCCTTTCTAAAACGGTTGATACAGTCTTAACCGGACTTGATAATAGAAAAGCCGTATTTATTATTTCCGATCATCATGAAAAAGTCCGTGATATTATTCTTAATAAACTGGACAGAGGCGGAACTTATTTATTAGGAAGGGGATTGTATTTTCATGAAGAAGACAGGAAAATAATTTTCACAGCATTAACCAGAAGGGAAATGGTTAATCTGCAAACATATATAAAGGAAGTTGATAAAGAGGCGTTTATTACCGTTGTTGATACAAACGAAATTATAGGAAGCGGATTTAAACCACTTACTTAAAAGGGCATTAATAATTACATTTGCAAATTCATTTTCTAATCAGTTTCTTAGAATGTTTAAATAAAGGAATCAGATGAACAAGTTTAAAATTTTACCAGTTTTGGTTTTAGGAATCATATTATTCTATTTTATACAAAACGAAATAATAACTCAGCAAAAAGATAAAAGTATTAAAAAACCTAATGAGTGGTCTTGGATAAAAAGAACATATCCTCATTATAAAGCAAATATAAATTCTCAGATTGATGCTATTAAAAAAGCAAAATTAATGCGGACGGAAAAATCATTAAGCAAAAAAAACAGCGATGCTGAATGGGAATTTGCCGGACCTCTTAACATTGGCGGAAGAATAACCGACATTGAATATAATCCCAAAGATCCTTCTATTATTTATGCGGGATCGGCGACAGGCGGTGTATTAAAATCAGCAGACGGCGGTATAACCTGGGAATCTATTTTTGATGAACAATCATCTTTATCAATTGGTGATATTGGAATTGATCCGAACTTCCCGGATACTATTTATGTAGGAACCGGAGAACCTAATGGCGGGCATAATAATTTTCCAGGAATCGGTATTTATAAATCTATTGATGCCGGTGAAACATGGGATCATATTGGACTGGAAAAAAGTGCTTCAATAGGAAGAATAATTGTTGATCCTTCAGATTCTAAAATAGTTTATGCGGCAGCCGTTGGCTCATATTTTCTGCCAAATTCCGAAAGAGGTGTTTACAAAAGCACTGATGGCGGAGTAACATGGGAAAAGTCATTATACATAAGTGATTCAACAGGAGCGGTTGATATAGTTATAAATCCCCAAAATCCTTCTATACTTTTAGTTTCAATGTGGGAGCGGGTTAGAAGACCTGACACTGGAACACATTTGTCTGGCAGATCTGGCGGAATATATAAAACCACAAACGGCGGTTTTTCCTGGGAAGAAGTAACAGAAGGACTTCCAAATCCAAGGACAGAAGATGTTGGCAGAATAGGATTAACACTATGCCAGAGCAGCCCAAATGTAATTTATAGTTTATATAACGACGGTTCATATGTTACCGGTGTTTATAAATCAGTTGATTATGGTGATACATGGACAAAAATGAAAGACCCGGGATTACAAGGCGGATTTAGCTGGTATTTTGGTCAGATAAGAGTTCATCCCAAAAATTCGAAATTGATTTATGCCCTCGATGTAGAAATGAAAAAGTTTAACACTAGTTTAGATGCATGGATTCCGATGCTTGATAATACATACGAATTACACGTTGATCATCATGCTTTAGCGTTTCATCCTACAGATTCGCTAACGATTATTAACGGAAATGATGGCGGCATAAACATTTCTCATGATCTTGGTACAACCTGGCAGGCAACACCTTCGCTTCCAGTTACACAATTTTATGAAATAGGTTTGGATAAAACTAATCCACAACGACTTTATGGCGGAACACAGGATAACAATACAATAAGAACCGCAACCGGTGCTTTAGACGATTGGGAATACCTTTTAGGAGGTGACGGCTTTTATGTGAATGTTGATCCGAACGATCCGGATATAATATATGCTGAATCACAATTTGGCGGATTAGTAAAAATAAAGGTTTACAATGGTATTAAATATTATTTGAATGCCATGGAAGGAATTAACACTAATGATCCCACCAATTGGTCAACCCCCGTTATAATGGATCCAAATAACAGCAGCACTCTCTATTATGGGACAAATAAAGTTTATAAAACTTCAAATAGCGCCGGGTCATGGGAAGCAATTAGTCCGGTTTTAAGTACTACTGAGAATGTTTCAAATAATTCCCTTACTACTATTGATGTTGCTCCTTCAAACTCAAATATAGTTTATGCGGGTACAGGTAACGGTCGAGTCTGGATTTATAACGGAGAAGATTGGAAAGAAATTTCTGAAGGTCTTCCTAACCGCTGGGTAACCCGTGTAAAAGCCGATCCTAGAGATGCTTCAGTTGTCTATGTTACTTTTTCCGGCTTAAAATGGGTAGATCCGCAGCCGCATGTTTTTATGAGTGAAAATTTTGGAGAAACCTGGGAAGACATAAGTTCTAACCTTCCGGATTCTCCGGTTAACGCTTTTGAAATTGATAGAAACGATTCCACTGTTTTATACCTTGGTTCTGATGTTGGTGCATATGTAAGTTTTAATAAGGGAACAAACTGGGAGCCAATAGCTGAGAATCTTCCAATAGTTTCTGTGTACGATATGAAAATTCACTCTACGGAAAACTATTTAGCAATCGGGACACACGGAAGAGGAATCTATAAAATTGATCTAAACAAAATTGTGAGTGTCGAAAATTCGCAAACAACCTTAATGAAAGATTACAGACTAAGCCAGAATTATCCCAATCCGTTTAACCCTTCTACCACTATCAATTATAGAATTGGTAAAACCGGCTTGGTATCCTTAATAATTTATAACTCGCTGGGACAAGAAATTAAAACGCTTGTAAAAGAGAATCAAAGCAACGGTAATTACAGGGTTGCCTGGTACGGTGATGATAACAGGGGCAAACCGGTTTCCAGCGGAGTTTATTATTACAGGTTAGAATCTAAAGATTTTATTCAGGTAAAAAAAATGAGTCTGGTTAAGTAAAATTTATTCTGGAGGATGCAAACTTTGTGTCTAAATTTTTTGTAGCCTGCTTAACCGCAAGCAGGCTCAATATTACAACGTTATCTCAATTAACCCTTTTATTATCGCCCATTACAAGAACTTCAATTTTCACTTGCTGTAATCCTTTATCAAGCATATCAAGTTCTTTTGCGGTTCCGTAAGAAAGATCAATAATTCTATCGGGATGCTGCGGCATTCTATCATTTATTTTTAAGACAACAGTTTTTTTATTACCCAGATTTGTTACTCTGATAATTGTGTTTAACGGCAGCGTTGGATGAGCGGCTGATAAATCATACATATTATAAATCTCGCCGTTTGCGGTCATTTTTTTGTGAAACTCATGAGCATAATATGAAGCAATGCCTACTTCAACCATTTGCAATGAATCTGTTTTAACTGCCGATGGTTCCTTAGTATTATTAAACTCTGTTTGTTTTGGCACTTGTTCCAGTTTTTCTTCCGATGTAAACCGGGGAATACCTGCACATGCCGAAATCATAATTATAGAAAGAAGAAACTGAATTATAGTTTTATACATAGTGAAAATTTTATGTTAGTGAATATCTTAATTCCAAAATATAATAATATTATTTCTTGATCAGAAACTAATAAAATTCTAAGTTTACCCATTGGTTTATTTTTAACTACATAATTAAAGGGGCTAAGATGAAAAAAAGAAATCTAGTTGTACTATTTTTGCTTTTTATAACTACTCTTTCTTTTGGCCAAAGAAAGAATATTGAGTTTGAAGAGTATGATCTTGATAATGGACTTCATGTAATTCTTCATGAAGATCATTCCACACCAATAGTTGCTGTAACAATAATGTATCACGTAGGTTCTAAAAATGAAGATCCAAGCAGAACAGGTTTTGCGCACTTTTTTGAACACCTAATGTTCGAAGGATCTAAAAATATTCCCAGAGGCGAATTTGATAAAATCATTCAGAATAATGGCGGAACACTTAACGCTAATACTTCACAGGACAGAACTTTTTATTATGAAATCTTACCGTCTAACCAATTAGAATTGGGATTATGGTTAGAATCTGAAAGACTTCTACATTTAAGACTTGATAGTATTGGTGTTGAAACACAAAGAAAAGTTGTGAAGGAAGAAAGAAGTCAGAGATACGATAATCAGCCTTACGGTTCTTTATTAGAAGAAACTTTTAAACGCGCTTATACAAAACATCCTTATCAGTGGATGCCAATCGGATCAGTACAATATATAGATCAGGCTACACTTAATGAATTTATGGAATTCCATAGTACTTTTTATGTGCCTAATAATGCTACTCTTTCTATTGCCGGCGATTTAAATATTGATGAAGCCAAAGAATTGATTGAAAAATATTTTGCGGATATTCCTAAAGGAACAAAAGAAATTTTTCGTCCAAGTATTGTTGAACCTCCAATGCAGTCAGAAGTACGCGATATAGTTTATGATAACATTCAGCTTCCATTAATAATGCAGGCATATCACAGTCCGGAGCAAAACAGCGATGACTATTATGCATTAAGCATGTTATCAACATTGCTTTCGAGAGGACAAAGTTCAAGAATGTATAAGTCATTAGTTGATAACCAGCAAAAAGCCGTCCAGGCAGGCTCATTCCCCTTCCCATCGGAAGATCCGGGTCTGGTTCTTGTTTATTCAATTGCCAATGCCGGTGTTGATGCTAACGAACTTGAAAACGCTATGGAAGTAGAATTGGATAAAGTTAAAAACGAAATGATTACTGAAAAGGAATTTCAGAAACTCCGAAATCAAATGGAAAATAGCTTTGTAAATGGTAATTCAACAGTTGCCGGTATAGCTGAAAGTCTTGCAGACTACCATGTTTATTATGGCGACGCACATTTAATTAATAATGAGATTGATAGATATTTAAGTGTAACAATGGAAGATATAAAGAATGCGGCAAATAAATACCTGACAAAAGATAATAGAGTTGTTCTGCATTATTTACCTAAATCAGCTAAACTGGAAAATAAATAAATTGAATAATTGGAGATTTGAAAATGAGATATAAATTAATTGCTGCCCTTTTAGTTCTATTATTTTCGTTTGAAGTTGTTGCGCAGGTTGATAGAAGTAAACAGCCTGAGCCGGGTCCGGCGCCGGAAATACAGATAGGTGATTACGAATCATTTACACTTGAGAACGGATTAAAAGTATTTGTAGTTGAAAATGATAAACTTCCTAAAGTTACTTTCAGATTGATACTTGACAGAGACCCAATATTAGAAGGTGAAAACGCTGGTTATGTATCGGCGGCAGGAAGCCTTTTAAGAACCGCGACTAAAACCCGAACCAAAGATCAAATTGATGAAGAAGTTGATTTCATCGGTGCATCGCTGGGTACGTCTTCTTCAAGCATTTATGGTTCGTGTTTAACTAAACATCAGGAAAACTTTGTTGAACTGATGGCGGATGTAATTTTAAATGCTGAGTTCAAACAAGAGGAATTGGATAAAGTAAAAAAACAAATGATGTCAGGATTACAATCAAAAAAATCTGATCCAAAAACAATTGCAAACGATGTTAGACTAGCTATAACTTATGGAGAAGATCATCCTTACGGCGAAATAATGACTGAATCGTCAGTTGAATCGATAACTTTGGAGCATTGTAAAAATTATTACGAAACTTTCTGGAAACCAAACGCGGCTTACATGGCTATTGTTGGCGATATTGATAAAGACGACGCGGAAGAATTAGTAAACAAATATTTTGGCGCATGGACTAAAAATGAAATTCCAACAGCCAAATTTAAAACTCCCAAAGCTCCTTTAGTTACAAAGGTTAATGTTGTTGACAGACCCGAATCAGTTCAGTCAGTTATTAACATTACTTATCCTATTAAACTTATGAAAGGCAGCGCAGATGTAATTCCGGTTTCAATATTAAATACAATTCTGGGCGGAAGTTTCAGATCACGGTTAAACCAGAATTTGCGTGAAAAACACGGCTGGACTTACGGAGCCGGTTCCAGCATGGAATCTGACGAACTGATTGGATCATTTAGAGCATCAAGTGAAGTTAAATCAGCAGTAACCGATAGTGCTGTCACCGAGTTTTTATTTGAAATGAAAGAACTTCGCGACAATAAAATAACAGAAAAAGAACTTCAGGAAACAAAAAATTATTTAACCGGAAGTTTTTCAAGATCACTCGAAAGTCCAAATACCATTGCAAGTTTTGCCTTGAATATTGAACGATATAACCTTCCAAAAGATTATTATAAAAATTATCTTAAACAATTAAACGTTGTTACGGTTGATGATGTTCAAAGAGTTGCAAAAAAATATTTAAAACCAAATAAGGCTCACATCCTGGTTGTTGGTAATTCTGCCGACTTTGCGGATGAGATCGAGAAATTTAGTCCTGGCGGGAAAATAACCTACTACGATGCGTTTGCGGAAAAATATGATCCGTCAGTTAAAAACATTCCGGAAGGCATGAACGCGCAAAAAGTTATTGATAGTTACATTGATGCAATTGGCGGAAAGGAAAAAGTATCGGCAATAAATGATGTTAAGATGGTAATGAAAGGTTCCGTACAGACTATGGAAATGTCTATTACTATCTGGAAAAAGGCTCCTAATATGGTTAAATCTCTTGTTGAAGTTGGTGCAATGAAACAGACTACTGTATTTGACGGAGAACATGGTAAGTCATCTGCAATGGGACAGGAAAAGGTTTTTGAAGGAAAAGAGCTGGAAGAAATGAAAATAACATCAGTTATAAATCCTGAATTAAAACTTGATGAATATGGTGTTAAATCGGAATTAACGGGTCTTGAAACTATTGATGGAAAAGATGCTTATAAAATAGTTTTTGAATTACCGACCGGAAAAAAAACTACATCATATTTTGATGCGGAAACATTCTTAAAAATAAAAGAAGTTTCAACACTGGATTCTCCTCAGGGTCCAATAACACAGCAGGCTGTGTTTGCTGATTATAAAGATATAAACGGTGTCAAATTCCCTTCAACTGTTTCGCAGCAGTTTGGGCCACAAAGTATTCAGTTAAAAGTTGAATTAGTTGAGTATAACACCGGTTTAGAAGATTCAATGTTTAAAGTTCAATAGATATAAATATTTTAAAAGGGTGAAAGCGTATTTTATGTTTTCACCTTTTTTATTCATCTTCCTTAAATTTCCTAAATCAGAAATAAAAACTTAATTCGAAATTGCTGGCAAACATATTGCCATGTAAAATTGAAAGTTATGTCAGTCCGGGCGAAGCCGGTAACTAACTATTTTAGGGTATTTTCACTCTTCGGCCCGGCTCGGAGCAACATAATAAATTTGATTGAGTCTGTTAATTCTTCCTTTTATAATTTATTTATATTATTCTTTTCCTTCTCCAAAATTTTGTAATAAAATATTATATTTAGTAATCCTAAAAAAAACAAAACGCCTGGAAATTTTATGAAATTTACAACGGAAAAACTCCGGCAGCTTGCAAAAGATGATTCTGCTTATGAAAAACTTCTGAATTTATTTAATTCATTTAACAACAATCAGAATGGTATTAAGCTAGGGAGAATAAAAGACAGAATTTCTTCGAATAATCTTGATGCATATTTTTGGTCCAGAGAATTTATTGACGGACAGAAAGTAGTTAATTTCACTGATTCGGTAGTGAGAATTACCGGCTATACTGTTGAAGAAATCATTAAAAAACCAGGCAGAATGCTGGCGTTTATTTCTGAAGAAGATATAAGTAAAGTTAAATCTGAAATGATAGAGTTTGAGTCTGATCCAAACAAAGGTTCTTTAGTTCTGGAATATCGAATTATAAGAAATGATGGCGATATAATATGGGTTAAGGAGTTTTTATCAGTTATACGCGATGAAAAAGGGAAAGTATTAAAATATAATAGTTTTGTTCAGGATATAACGGCTATAAAGGAAAAAGAATCTGAACTGAATAAAAAGATTGAGCTGCTTCAGGAAATCAATTCTCAGAAAGACCGCTTTATATCGATAGTTTCGCATGATCTGCGCTCACCATTTACCAGTTTACTTGGGTTTTCAGAAATTCTCATAAATGAACCTGATTTGCCTGAAGAAATGAAGAGCGAGTATTTGGGCTATATTTATGAAGCCTCACAAACTCAATTACAAATGATTAATTATCTGCTTGACTGGTCGCGGCTTCAAACCGGACGTCTTACAATTGAACCTTGCAGACTGAGTGTTTTAAATCTTGTTAATAACTGTGTTTCGGTTCTTACAGGCAACCTGATTAAAAAACATATTGAAATTAAAGTTGATGTGCCGGACAATCTTTTTATAAATGCCGATGAACGCTTAATAAATCAGTCAGTTCAAAACATTCTTAGTAATGCTATTAAGTTTACTCCTAACAATAAAAAAATATTTGTAAGCGCAAATACTTTTAAAGAAGGACTTATAGAAATTACAGTTAAAGATGAAGGTATTGGTATTTCTGAGGAGAACCAGGAAAAACTATTTAAGATTGATAAAAAATTATCGCTAGTGGGAACCAACGGAGAAAAAGGAAGCGGACTTGGGTTAACGCTGGTTAAAGAAATTATTGAAAAACATCATGGTGAAATTTGGTTTTACTCGAAGTTTGGTGAAGGAAGTGAATTTCATTTTACTATGCCTACTGCCAAAAATACTGTTATTGTTGTTGAGGAAAACAAAGAAGCTTACAAAAAGTATGAATCAATTATACAAGAAGTTTTGCCTCATTTCGAAATAATACAATCCAGTACAGGTTATGAAGCTATTAGATTAATACTTCATGATCCGCCATCGATGATTATATCTGATCATAACATGTCTCTTATGAACGGAATTCAACTGGTTGAAGCTGTTCGTAAAAAAGAAATAAACAGAGAAATACCAATTATAATAGTCTCTGAAACTTTTAATGATGAATTGCTTTTAAAATATAAACGACTAAATGTTAATAGTGTTATTAGGAAACCGATTAAAGAAGAGGATTTAATATATCACATTGAAAGCAGTGTGTTATAATTAAACCTTTGCAGTAACATGGGAATTGAAATGAAAGAAATAAAAAGATACTGGTACGCATTATATACAAAGCCAAAGCATGAATTTAAAGCAGCAGATAGAATACGCTCGATTGATATTGAATATTATCTGCCGACAATAACTACTGTTAAACAATGGAGTGACAGAAAGAAGAAAGTAACGGAACCTTTATTCAAAGGCTATATATTTGTTAAAGCCAATGAAACTGAGAGGTTTTTGGTATTGGCTCTTGACGGCATTGTAAATACGGTGTGTTTCGGAGGTAAGCCTTCCAGGATTCCGGATTGGGAAATAGAAAACTTAAAAAGGATGATGGAAATTGATCCGAATGTTATAGTGTCTGAAAAAATACCGATAGGAAGCTTGGTTAAAGTTATTGAGGGACCATTTGCCGGTATTGAAGGAAATGTCTGTGAGGAAGAAAATAACGAGAGAATGCTTGGGATTACTGTTAATCTTTTAAGACGTTCGGTTCTTGTAAAATTACCGATGGATAATGTTATAGAAACTAAAAATTAGATGGTTATGATAGAACAAAAAAAAGTTAATCAATTAAAGCCGGGTGATACTGTTTTTCACTTTCTGCTGAAAAGAAAAAGTGAACTGAAAATCACAAAATCAAATAGACAATTTTTGGATTTAGAACTTGGTGATGAAACCGGTTATATTCCGGCTAAAGTATGGGAAGGATTCCAAAATCTGAAAATTACAGACGACAGTGTTAAAATTTTGAAGGTTGCCGGAACTGTCGATGAGTATCAGGGGAGTCCGCAAGTTAAGGTTGATAAAATAAGACCTGCACTTCCTGAAGATAATATAAATGTTGAAGATTTTTTGCCTAAATCAAAACGTTCGCTAGAATTAATGTTAAGTGAATTAAATGAACGAATTGATAAAATTTCAAATCCGTTTATAAATCAATTGTTAAGTTTAATTTTTGATAGTGATAATCTGGATAAGTATAAAAGGGTTCCGGCGGGTAAAGCCTGGCATCACGCTTATATTCATGGTTTATTGGAACACACGCTTGAGATAGTAAAAATATGCGATTTAATGTGTGATATTCATCCTGAGATAAAACGTGATACACTTATATGCGGTGCTTTGCTGCATGATTTTGGCAAAATTGAAGAACTTATATACGATTCAAACTTCGACTATTCTGACAAAGGTAAACTGATTGGTCATATTGTAATTGCTGCCTTGTTAATTGAGAAAAAGGCTGATCAGATAAACGGATTTCCCCAGGATTTAAAAAATCAGATAATTCATTTAGTTTTAAGTCACCAGGGAAAATTAGAATTTGCTTCACCTGTTGAGCCTAAAACTTTAGAAGCAATTGTACTTTATCATGCCGATGAATTAAGCGCAAAAACCAATGCTTATAAACAGGCGATTAAAGCTGAAGAGAAATCAGGTAAAAGCTGGACAAGGTTTTTACCATTGGCGGGCACATCTTTAATGATTCCTAAAGAAACAGAAGATGAAGCTCCCAAAGAATCTTTATTTGATTAAGGGAGATTTGAACTATGAAATTCCCGGATGTGCTGATAGCGGCATTACTAAAAGCTAACTCATTAGTGTTTTTCACCGGAGCAGGTATTTCAGCCGAAAGCGGCATTTCTACTTTCAGAGGGAAAGGCGGAATCTGGAATAAAATGAAGCCCGAAGAACTGGCAAACTTTGACGCTTTCATGAAAAAACCTGATCTTGTCTGGGAATGGTATCAGTACCGCCGAAAAATAATAAATGAAACCGGACCAAATCCTGCACACACAGCAATTGCCGAATTCGAAAAATACTACAGCGATGTTTCTGTAGTAACACAAAATGTTGATAATCTTCATAACCGTGCCGGAAGTAAAAATGTATTTGAGCTGCATGGCAACATAGAAAAAAATTATTGTGTCGATTGTGAGACTCATTATTCTTCACCGGAAATAACGTTTTCGGAAAAGGTTCCTAAGTGTGAAAAATGCGGAGGTCTGATTAGACCAGATATAGTTTGGTTTGGAGAGATGCTTCCGCAAGATGTGTTTATCAATGGGGATAAAGCGGCTGCCAGATGTGATATTTGTTTTATAATTGGAACTTCGGCTGTTGTATATCCGGCCGCGCATATTCCCATTACAGCAAGAGATAAAGGCGCGTATCTGGTTGAAATAAATATTGAAGAATCTAATATTTCTGATAAGGTTAATTGTTTTTTAAAAGGGAAAGCCGGTGTTATATTACCAGCTTTGCTAAATGAGATCATGAATAAAATAAAACCTCAATAATAGTAAATTACAAAACACTAAATCTGATTTTTTTATTTTTACTTATTATGCGTCCGGCGGTTCATATCCAAAAGATTTCACATAGAAGTAATGTATTTTTACATAATAATCATATACAATCTGCGAACCAAATATTCCATAACCGCCTTCAACATTGGAGTAAACTGATTTATTAGTTCTTATGGAATATTTGTCGGCACTGCTTTCCGTACTTGAATAATATAGACTTAAGTTTGAATCGTACTCTAATAAGCTAAATGCTAAATTGTGAATTTTGTATCTCTCCTTATTCGGATCTCCTTCTGAAAGCTCAGTCAGAGCTTTTTCAATAGCTTTAAATTGATAAACACACGATGAATAATCATCCACAGCAGGATAAACCGCAATTTCTTTTCCGCCTGTCTTAATGTACTCTAAAGGAATCTCTTTTAATTTCATAGATTTATTTCCTTCGTCATCAGTATATGTATAAACTATATTCAGTTTTCCCAGATAAGAATGTCCCAACTGGCTCTTCCACGAAATTTCAAATTTCCTTCCTCTCATAAAATTAACTGAACTATCTATAAGAGTTGTTAATCCGGAATTAAACGGATAGTTTTGTTCGAAGTTTTTATACTGAGGAAGTTTTGTCTGTGCCGTTAAAATCTTGCCATTTGGAAGTTCAGCTTTAATTTTAACTGTTGTATTCTGGCGCAATATTTTATTGATGTAAAACTTACTCTTAGGAAGTTTTACATCCGGATCATAATTTTTTTTGTACGTCCTGGTTAACGAATATTCGCTATTATCATAAATCAGCTTCACCTTACCGGTATAATTGGGTATTTCTGTCTGCACCTCAGGATCAAGTCCCTCAACATCATAAACTCTGGTTAAATATGCGGTTACAGTTGAAGGGGAATCCCAGTATTTGCTAAACGCAATTTGACAATTTAAAACGTACTGATCGTCTAATTTACCTTTGGGACTTAAGGTTTCCTCGCATGAAAGATTTAAAAGCAGTAATACTGCGACAATTATTCTATTTATAATTTTCATAATTTTGCCTTCACAGATAACGATGGTAGGAATGGAAGCATATAAACTGTTTCTTTTGTTTCTAAATCATAATAGAAAACATTTTTCCTATCGTATACATTTATGATATTTGCATCAATAGTTAAATCAAGAAATCCCAGTTTTAGTTTTTTTGAAACACCAACATCTAATCTATGATAAAACGGCAGTTCCTTGCTATTCTTGAACGAACGAAGTGTTACTGTTGATGACGGCGGCGTAATATAATTGTATGACCATGGATTACTTATGTTTAATCTTTCATAATATCCTGATAAGGGTGTATACGGCATACCGGATTTTAGACTCCAGCTTGTATTAAATTTCCAGCCATTACCCAAGGCAAATCCCAAAAGAATATTTAGCGAGTGTCTTATATCAAAGCGTGGCCGGTAAGTTAAACCATCACGTTTTTTTTCGGACCAGCTTAAAGAGTAGCCTGTTTTAAAAAACATAAAAGGAGTATTCCATTTTAACAAGGCCTCTCCTCCATACGAGTATCCATTTACTCTTGTATAATCTGAATATTTTTCTGAATACTTTTCATAGTTCGGTTCAAGAAGATTAGCTAAATCTTTATAGTAGGCTTCCAGTTCAAGAGATAATTTATCACTAAAATATGATTTTATACCGATTATAAAATGAGTTGCTTCCGGAGGCGCAATGTTTTCGGGAGTTATTATCCAAGGCTCAAAAATAGAAATCAGCTCGTTTTCATCGGCAAGCGTAGATATCTCCTGGGAATGTCTGGCTATTGCTGCCTTTAAAGCTATAAACGGCCATGGTCTGTAAGTGAAACTGAATCTTGGTTCCAGCATAATTGGGCCAACATTAGAAATGCCATTCAAGAAAATTCTCATTCCGGCTTCGAACCCTATTTTTTCCCAGCGATAGAATTTGTAGTTCCCATATAAAGCCAGCTCAGTCCCGGTCTCATTATATGTGGCTTTATTGTTATAAACATTTTCAATTTCTAATTCGGTACTCAAATGTTTTGTCTGTAGTCCAAAATCAAATTCATCTTTATTTCCATAGACATATGTAAAATCGAAGTTTGCTGAAATATCATAAAGATGATTTTTTCTGCCTTTGCTGGATCCAAGTTTAGGATCAAGTTCGGCATCAAAACCACTGTAATAAAGGGAAAATACCGAGAAGAGCGGAGTTGACCATATTTTCTGCCAGTTTGAACCAAGTACTAAATTGCTAATATTGTGATCTTCTTCTAATGGATTTTCATTTTTTACTTCATCAAAACTATAAAATCCGTGAATTGTAAATTTGCTGTTTTTATCAAGTTCCGGAAAAGTTTGATTTATTTTGAATGAAAGGTCATAAAAATTAAACGGTGCTTCTTTATCATTTAAGTATTTTTTTAATATGCCTGAGTGATAGCTTTTTCTTCCCGAAAAGATATATGATCCATCTCCAAGAGGTCCTTCTAACATTGCCTTTCCAGAAAGCATTCCAAATGTAGCCGTGCCGCCAATTCTATTTTTGTTGCCGTCTTTTGTAACTACATCTAAAACCGAAGATAATCTGCCGCCGTATTCTGGACCGAATCCGCCTTTGTAAAAGTTCATCTGCGAAATAACCTCAGGATCAATAACACTAAAAATACCCATTGCGTGAAACGGATTATATATCGGCACTCCGTTCATCACAACCATATTCTGATCAGAATTACCGCCGCGTACAAAAAACTTTGCAGTTACATCGCCTGTTGCGCTTACACCCGGAGCCGATTTTATAACTCTGAAAATATCTGCTTCGGCACCATGCGGCTGCATCTCAATTTCGCGGGCAGAAATTTTTTGCAATCCAAGATCCGTTTCAGTATCTCTAATTGATTTTTCACTAACAATGTTAACTACATCTAGTTTAACATTATCCGGTTCTAACGCGGCACTTAGTTCTGTAATTTTATTGGATTGTATTACTACTTCAACTGTTTTCTTTTTATAGCCTAAATAAGAAATTACAACTAATTGTTTTCCAACGGGAACCGAAGGAACAAAGTAATAACCCCGTGTATTGGTTGGTGCTCCAATTGTTGTACCTTTAATAAACACATTTGCATAAATAACAGTTTCGCCTGTACCTGAATCTGTTATAATTCCGCGTAAACTTCCAGTTTCCTGTGCATTAATTAAACTATAAAAACACACAAGAAGTAAGACAAAAAGCTTCTTCAAGATTTCCCCATAATATTTTAAGTGTCTAAACTAAAGTTTATGCCTTCTACTTTCAACAACATAATCATGTAGGGTATATAATTAAATATAAAATTGTAAATTTATGTTATGAATAATAAAGAATACTTCTTAAAGCTGGCTAAGACTAAAATGCCATTTGGCAAATATACCGGCCGATTTTTAATTGACTTACCTGAACATTATTTAATCTGGTTTAAAGGGAAAGGTTTCCCAGAAAATGAATTGGGAAAAATGCTGGAAGCTATTTATGAAATTAAGCTGAACGGATTAGAACATTTGGTGAGACCTTTTAGGAATTAATTTTTCTACTGCATGGAATTGTATTCCACAAAAACCCCATTAATCATGCATAACATTTTACGAATATAAAATTATCTTTTTCATGTAAAAAATTCCCTGAAGATATATTAGTTTCTCTGCCCCTTATAAACACTACGTTTTTCACTTTTCTTTATTTTCAAATAAAACTTAACGCTGAAAATCTTGCGAGCGGGATTTATTTATATCAGATAAAAACCGGTTCTTTTACTGATACAAGGAAGATGATTTTAATTAGATGATTTTTTAGCAATGCCGGCAGCACTTTTATAAACCAGTGAAGCCGGCATAATCTTTAAAACTTACTTATACGAATTCAAAAACTCTTCCTGCAAATATACATGCATTGCAGAATCCGGATCAGCTTTTTCAACCGGTCTCAAATATTGGAAAGGTGTTTCTGAATCAGAGGCTAAAATATTATGACAAAGTGTACAATCATATCTAATGGCTGTACCGCTCTCATCAACCATATCATTATTGTGGCATCTAAAACAACCCGCGTCACGGTCATGTCCTAAATGATTAGGATAACTTCCCCATTCAATATTCATATTAGGATGAACATTTTTATCATATACTCTTTGAAGTGTTTTTACAGCAGTTTCAATTTCTTTGCCCTTTGTATCCGCTAGTGATGAATAGTTATTCCTATAGAATCTTTCCATATGAGTTCTTATTACTTCTTTTGCCAATTCTTTTTCGGCAAAGGTTTTTGAAATAGAAGATAGAGCTTCTCTTTTTATAAATGGAAGTGAATGATCAATTTCTCCGGTTGCAATTCTTATATCCACAGCTTTTCTTGGGTCTTCGTAAATATGAGTTGCTCTGTTATGACAATCAACACAATCCATAATTCTGGTTTCCTCAAAAGAATTGTCAGATTCACCCAGAGTTTTGTTTATATATTTTTTGTATGTGCCGTCGTCCTGCTTAGTTTCAACCCAGAGCATTTCCTGGCGTTTATCATCAACTGACGCATATTTAACTTCATTGTTTTTTCCAATATGCCAGTGAATTCCCGCTTTCCCAACTTTTGAACCTGTATCAATCTTAAGATTAAGAGTTGTATACTTTGCGGTTGAAGTTTCATCACTATCATATCTAACAATTCTTTTTAATCTGCTTCCGTAGAATTTATCCGGCCAGTGGCATTTTTCGCAGGTTTCTCTTGCTGGTCGTAATTGATGAACCGGTGTTGGAATTGGTCTTTCATATAAGTTAAATGTAACTGATATCATCTGATACGCACCATTTAGTTTAGATGATATCAATGCACCAACTCCTTCACCAACATGACAGTCGACGCAGTTTACATTTGCATGCGGCGAATCTTGATAAGTCATCCATTCCGGATTCATAACACTATGGCAGGCAGTTCCACAAAACTCTGCATCATCCATAAAACTCATTGTTCTAAAACTTGCTGCTGAAAGGAAAATTACATTTGCAATAGTTAAAATTATAACAACTCTAAAAATCCTTGATCCATAAGTTTTTGCTCTAAGTTCATCATCTTCAAACCTTTCAGTTGCTAATTCATCGAGAGATTTGCCTGTTTCCTTATGATATTTCCACCATCCTAACGGCAGTAGAATAAGCCCAATAATAAATAAGAATGGCAGTAATAAATAAGTAATAAGCCCAATATAGGCATTCGTTAGAATGCCTAATAATCTGGGAATCTCAACAACTATAAAAGTTATAAAGGCCGAAGTGGTAAGAATCATACCAAGTTTGCCAATCCAGTTTACCGAAACTCCAAGTAAAAATTTGAAGTATTTTTCCTTCATAATCTTACCGTTTATTTAAGGTTAAATAATTGTTTATAAATTTTCTGATGATCACCACTGTTGATGTTATCTTTAAGGTCTTTAGTATCTTTAGATAACCAGTTATGCATAGGATCACTCATTACTTTTGCAATTAAATCATTTACATCTTTATCATTAAGGTGTTTAGCTTCTGGTATAAATTCGAAATAGAAATTATGAATTACATCATATATTCCATGCCACCAGGCATAGTCTGGTCCCATCATAGCTGCTCCGTGTCTTGCTCTACGACCTTCGTGATGCCATAGTTCCCAATACACCCATTCAATATCATTACTGAACGCGGCTTTGTTTTCTAATAGGTTTTTCTTTTTAATTAGATCCATAATTTGTGTAGCCGGCTTAGCAAATTTTTCATCATAAAGATTTACTAAAGCATCAAACTGATAGAAGTGACCTTCAGCAAATCTGTCACCATGACAAGCCAGACAAACATCCTTCATGTTTTTACGCTTTTTTGCAAAATCTTCTTTTGTTTTTGAAATTGGCGGACGTAATGACCACTTAAGTCTGTTACCAACATCATGTGTAACTTTTTGTTTTTTAGTTGCCGACATATGACATGTTGCACAAGTTGGAGCTTCTGCATAATCTACACCAACAACCCATGAATCACTGGCAAGATTATTTTTTTCTTTATTTGTGTAGTAAGCATTACCATGTTTACTTTCTTCATAAATTTCTTTTTGAGGATGATCGGGTCCTAAGTGGCATTTAGAACATGCTTCCGGCTGACGCGCCTGGGCTTTAGAAAATGAATGCCGGGTATGGCATGATACACACGCGCCTTTAGAACCATCAGGGTTTATTCTGCCGATACCTGAATTAGGCCATGATATTTTAGCTAATTTATTTGGTGAATTTTCATCGATAATTACTTTTGAACCATGACAGCTTTCGCAGCCAACTATTGCAACAGGAGAACCTCCGCCAACGTGAGCTAAATATGCATCGTTTGATTCTAGTATCATTCCTGCATTTGCATGATAAGATTCGCCAACTTCTTTGGCTTCTTTAGGATGGCAATTACCGCAGTCTTTTGGTGTTACTAATGTTGCAATGTAAGCTCCTTCGTGCATAAATGCATCTGCATCACTGCTTTTTGCACCGTGGCAGTCAATACATGTAACATTATGCTGCCCATGATTTGAGCTATGCCATTGTTTGTATATTCCCGGACTCTCTTCCTTATGACAAGTAATACATTTACCAGCAACCTTACTATCAACTTTTTGCGCAGGTAAATAAGAAATGATTCCAAAGAATAATACAAGAAAGATTAAAGATCTTGTTCTCTTCATTAGGTACTCCTTTTAATTAATTTCCGCTTGTTTATTAGTTTATATTAAGAACCTTATGTCTGATATAGCTTGTTATAATGGGACAAATAGCCAGTCGTGCTATTTTCTTTTATTGTTGCATAAGATACTCTAAAGTTTTTATAAAAACACACTTTTTTTTAAGAAAGTTATTTCTTCTAAATAAAATTAGAATGTACTTGTTTGCTTAATCTTTTCACTTGTTATAAATCATATTCATGCTGTTATAATTGAGACAAACAAACTTAATCTTGTAAAAAGCGTATTAGTAAAGTTCTATATGTTACATTCAAAAAAAAGGTTTTCATATGGTTATACTCTCAAAATTAAAGAGCATCCTTTTTTAATATTTATTATATTCAAAATTTGTTTGATCAACTATTTGAAAGGGATAAAATGTTTCCAGACAATAAAGGTCTCAGCAAATTCATAAAATCATTACTCTCAATAATTCTTATTATTACCTTCACTTCATGTTCCGATAGCGGAACAGATCCGGAAGACGAAAAACTAAAAGAAAGAGGCGATATTTATTCTTCCGAATCTGGAAATATTTATACAACGCAGACTATAAACACACTTATAAGTGCGGCTGCCAGCGGAACTCCTTTACCAACTATCAATTTTTTATATGATGTTAAGTTTGTGTCTATAGAATATCAGACAGTAGATTACAATAACAAAAAAGTTAAAGCATCCGGAGCCTTATATATTCCTCAAACCGATAAGAGTTTTCCGCTTATTAGCATCCAGCACGGAACTTTACTTAAAAGAACCGCGGCTGCTTCTAATAGCCCTTTGTCTATTACAGAAGGAGCTTTTGGTTTAACAATGGCAAGTATGGGTTATGTAAGCTGCGTTCCTGATTTATTAGGTTTTGGAACATCTGATATAATACATCCTTATGTACACGGCAAAGGGAACTCTAATGCTGTAGTTGATTTTATGAGAGCTGCCCGTAATTATTGCGAAGAACACGGCATAATGTTAAACGGACAAGTATTTTTAGGAGGTTATTCTGAAGGCGGATATGTTACATTAGCAACCCAAAAAGATATTGAACAAAATTATTCAAATGAATTTCACTTAACCGCGGTTGCTCCAATGGCTGGTCCGTACGATTTGAATTACACTATGGATTGGATTGTAAATAAAGGGAAATATGATTATCCCGGTTATATAAGCTATTTCTTAGTTGCTTATAACGAAGTTTACGGATGGAATAGACTTAATGACTTTTTTGTAAGTAGTTTATCCGGTAATATACGGGCTATGTTTAATGGAAGCAGAGATTTTAATTCGGTTAATAACGAACTCCCGAAATCGGTTGAAGGTCTTTTAAATAGCAAAATAATTGATGGAATTAGAAATAGAACTGATGCAGAATTTTTATCTAAAATTGACGAGAATTCACTTCTAGAATGGAATCCGGTCGCGCCAATTACTCTTTATCACGGCAATGCCGATAACGCGGTTCATTATCAAAACTGTGTTCACGCTTACGAAGCATTAAGTACCCGTACAAGTTCCTTTGTTAAAATTGTAACTATACAGGGCGGTACACACGAATCGTCAGTTCTGCCTTCTGTAATAGGAATGATTGGATGGTTTGAATCTCTTAAACAGACAAGCTATTTTGCAAAAGCCAATTAATATTTAGTTAGTTAGCCAGCGGATAACTCCATTGTTTAACTAACTAAACAATTTTTATTTTCCCTTAGCATCTTTGTTTAACTTTTCAATATCTTCAGAACTTCTTATATGACCTATTTTATCCTTTACTTTATAAAGTTCTAAGTATTCTTCTTTAGAAATATTATTTTGCCAATTTCCTGTTAACATGGCACTAAGAATAATTGAACTGTAAACAAAAACGATGATAAATAGAATTTTAACTTTCGAAAGTTTTTTCTTTCCAAATGTTTTTACATCGAGAGTTTCACTTACCGGACAAACATCAATACAGTTTAAACACGATGTACATTCATCAGAAACAACCGTACTAACTTTATCAACCTTTATATTTGAAGGACAGGCTTTTGCGCAGAGGCTACAGTCTATACAGGTTTCACTATTGCGCTTAATTTTGTTAGGGCTAAAAAGACCGATGAAACCTAGCAATGCTCCGTACGGACATAAATATCTGCACCAAAAATTTGTAATAAATATTGAAAGAATAAAAAGCACAGAAAGTACAATTAGCGCAAACTGCGATATATCGACAAAGAAATAATACATCTTAACATCGGAAATAATATTGTAGGAACTATCTAAAAAATGTTTTAGTGCAACCTCTGACATTGATACAAATATTGCCCACGCAAAAAATCCTAAAATCAGATATTTCAAACTTCGCAATGGATAATCTAAAAACCTTGGTAATTTTAATGTTTTTTTGAATAGTTTTTTTGAAATTTTATCTCCAAAATCACCTACCAGTTCAGATAGAAATCCAACGGGACAAATCCAGCTGCAGAATGATTTTCCTACTAGAAAAGATACACTTAAAATTGCGATGAACATAAAAAATCCGGCAGGATGAGCACCGTGTATTTCGCCACTTAAGAAAAAGTAATAAAGACTCATTAATGAACTGATTGGCAAAAAGGCTTCGGCTCCGGGTGGTCGTGCAGAAAAATCAATTGTACCGCCACTTTCTAAATATTCAGCAAAGAAATAAAAATCTAACCCAATCCATAGACAGATTAATACAAAAGCTGCCTGTATGTAAAATCTATATTTTTGAATTCCGGGTTCTTCGTTTTTAACATATTTCATAAAAGACATCTTGTATTATTTCTAAACTCAAATATATGCAAATCATCATATAAAATTCAAAATTATTGATGGAACTTGAAACTTTTTTATCTGTTAAACATCCATTAATTAAGTATTTATTTTATATTAAGTATTTTAAATCGTAAATTTTTAATATTATTTTTTTAACTATTATTGGTAATACTCAAATTAGAGGGACAAATGGAAGCTGATTCCAATTCAAACGAAAAAAAATCTTTATCCGAAAAAATCGATCAAAAATTAGAGAATTCCAAACTGCCGGGTTTTTTGAAAAATAAAATTACATTAGCACTAATTTCTTTTTTCGTTTTAATAATTGTTATAAGTGTGTTTGGTTCAGTTTCTTCCGATGAATCACTAATACCAACCTATAAAGTTAAGCGGGGTAATTTTCTTGTTTCCTTAACTGAGAGCGGCGAGCTGAAAGCAAAACGCTCCTTACCGGTTCCTGCACCCAGAATAAACAGCCGAAACTTAAAAATAACTTATTTAGTTGACGAAGGAACCTACGTTGATTCCGGCACAATAGTAATGAAATATGATCCGACTGAAATGCTTCAGAGACTTCAGGAAATTGAATCCACATTGGAAATTGCTATGTCGGATAAAAAGAAGCTTGAGGCCAATCATAAATCCGCCGAAGCACAAATGGAATCTGATTTGAAATCTGCTGAGCTAAGTTATGAACTTTCAAAGCTTAATTTAGAACAAATGAAATTTGAAGCTGATGTAAAAAGAAAAGAAGCAAAATTAAATCATCAGAAAGATGAATTAAGTTATAACAAGACCAAACAGGATTATGAGTCAAAAAAAATAATCCGCCGTTCGGAAATGGCAAAGATGGAAATCGAGATTGGCCAGAAAGAATCGGATGTTGAGAAGGTTCGCGGAGATATAAACGCTCTAACTGTAACTGCTCCATCTGAAGGATTAATTGTTTATGGTACTAACTGGCAAAACAACGGGCAAAAATTTTCCGTAGGTGATCAGCCCTGGCCCGGACAGGTGGTAATAACATTACCGGATCTTTCTTCAATGGAAAGTAAAACAAGTGTAAATGAAGTTGATGTAAGTAAAATAAAAGCGGGACAAAATGTAACTATAAAACTGGATGCATTTCAGGACAGCAGTTATACCGGGCAAATTTCGGCGGTTGCAAAATTAGGAAAGAAAAAAAGCAACGATTCTAACATTAAAGTTTTTGAAGTAACCGTTGCAATTAATGGTATTTCAGAAATTCTTAGACCGGGAATGACAACAAGTAACCAGATTGTGATTAATGAGATTCCAGATCAATTATTTGTACCCCTAGAAGCCTTGTTCGAAAAAGGAGAAGAATCGTTTGTTTATGTGAAAAACGGAAGTGGCTTTGATGAATATGAAGTTATAATTGGAGAAAAAAGCGAAGATTACGTTGTAATAAAATCCGGTTTAGAAGCAGATTCGGAAGTTGCCCTAAGAGATCCGACTCTTGATATTGACAATAAAGAAAACGAACAGACGGTTAATATTCCTAATTCGGAAGGCTAGATGAACAGACTGGAAACCATGAAGATTAGCTTAAATGAATTAAAAGCTAACAAAACTAAATCCGCTTTAACAATGCTGGGAATTGTATTTGGTGTTGCGTCTGTAATAGCTATGCTTTCAATTGGAGAAGGAGCCAGGCAGGAAACCCTTGAACAATTAGAACTTCTGGGAACAAACAATATTTTAATTTCAAAAAGAAATGTTGATCTAAAAAGTTTGGAAGCAAATACTTCATTTTCTCCGGGACTTAATATAAAAGATGCCAAGGCAATTAAAAAAATAAATCCCTTTGTAAAAACTGTTGCCGCCCAGCGCGAAGCCGAATACTCAGTAACATATAAATCAACAATAACTACAACCAAAGTTCTAGGTGTTACTTCAAATTATATTGATGCTTATAATTCAAAACTAGAAAAAGGAAAATTCTTTGGAGAACATCATTCTGCGGCTTATTCAAATGTTTGTGTAATTGGAAGTGATATTAAAAATGAACTATTCAAATTTGAAGATGCAATTGGGAAAAAAATTAAAATTGAGGATTTGTGGTTTCGTATTATCGGCGTAATGGCTCATAAAAAATCAGCCGCCGGAAGCGGTATTGCCGGAGCCCGTAATAACAACAAGGACATTTATATTCCTTTAGCCACTATGCTTTTTAAGTTTAAATCTGAAAATGACGCCGCTGGTAACGACTGGCGCGGCAGACTAGCTGTTGTAATTGATAGAAGCTCAGTAGATTTGTTAACTGTTAAAATTACAGATGATAAATATATACAGGAATCAGCCGATCTTATAAAACGGATATTAGCACGGAAACATTATAATATTGCTGATTACGATGTGATAATTCCTGAACAAATAATGGAGCAGAAACAAAAAACCCAGCGCATTTTTAATGTTGTTATGGGAGCTATTGCAGGCATTTCTTTATTAGTTGGCGGAATTGGGATTATGAACATTATGCTCGCTAATATATTAGAACGCACAAAGGAAATTGGAATAAGACGGGCAATTGGAGCTACCAGAGTTGATGTACTAAATCAGTTTATTTATGAAGCACTTATTATAAGTATACTTGGCGGAATTATCGGGATTCTTCTGGGCTTTATTCTAACGTATTTAATTTCGTCGTATGCCGATTGGCGCACTATTATTACACCATATTCAGTAATACTTGCTTTTTTTGTTTCGGTCGGAGTAGGATTGGGATTTGGAAGTTTCCCTGCAAAAAAAGCAGCTGAAAAAGATCCAATTGAATCATTACGTTATGAATAATCCGGTATCCTTAAATCTAAAAAACACAGGCTTTATTATGAGATTTTTCATTATTCTTTTTTGTTTTACAAATGTTTTATTTGCTCAAAAAATTCTGACTTTAGAAGACGCGTTAAACATTGCTCTTAAAGAAAGCTACAATATTAAAGCAGCGGAATATTCCTTAGAAAGTTCAAAAAAATCTTTAGAAGCAGTTAAACTTGGATTGCTTTCACGTGTTGATCTTGAATTCGATTTACCGGATTATTCCAGAAGCCTGGCAAGCAGATTTAATCCTATTACAGAAAAGGACGAATATTATAATATTGGAAGCACACGTTTACAAAGCCGCTTATTTGTTACACAGCCTTTAATATTTTCAAATGGAACCATTTCGGTTGTTGGAAGTGTCTATGGGCGCGATCAGTTTATAGAAGGTTCTAATGATGCGCGCGATTATTTTTCTAATTTGAACATTATGTTAAGACAGCCGCTTTTTACATTTAATACTCAAAAAGCCAATCTGGAACGTGCCGAAGTGAATCTTAATAAATCTGAACGCAATTATACTCAGGCCGAAAGAAACATTATTTATGAAGTTACAGCAGGATTTTTCAATTTGTATAAATCCAAAAGAAATGCTGAAATTCAAAAAGAGAAAGTTAAGCAGAGTGAAATTTCTTTTGTTACAGCGGAAAATAAATTTAAAGCCGGGTTAATTGCTGAAGTTGAAAAGATGCAGCTTGAAGTAGATTTGGCAAGCAGCAGAAACCAATTACTTGATGCCGAACGGACTTATGAAGAAAATAAAAACGAATTCAAATATTTAATTGGATTAGAGTTAGATGATAACATAGATGTAAAAGAAAATTTAGCTTACGAAATAGTAAAGATTGATATAAATGCCGCTATTAAAAGCGCGCTCAAAAACAGTCCGGATCTTTTAAATTCTGAAGATGATATTTTTCTGCGTGAATTATCTGTTGATGAAACAGATTCCAGAAGTACTATTAAAGCTGATATTACCGCTGTTTACGGAATCAATAAAAATGACGAACAGTTTGATAATATCTTTAGACAGTTTGAAGATAATAGAAGTGTTGTTATGACTCTTTCTGTTCCGGTTTTTGACTGGGGACAAAATAGCAGAGAGGTTCAATCGGCTGAAGCAAACTTAAAACTGACTAAAGAATACAATAAAAATCTAAAAGTGCGAATAAAAAAAGAAATAATTTCGGCAGTTAATAGAATTAAATCGGCTGAAGCCAGAGTTGATGTATTGAGTAAAACCGTTAATGTTGCCCAGGAAAGCTATGATATTAGTCTGGAAAGGTTTAAAGCCGGTAAAATTACATCATTCGATCTTTCACAAATGCAGTTAAGATTAACAGATTCAAAATTAAACAGTCTTGCCGCATTAATCGATTATAAACTTGCTTTAGCGGATTTGGAAAGAAAAGCTTTAATGAAATTTAATTAACAATAAACCCAACTTTTTAAAAAGTCGGGTCTAGAAATGATTTTTTCTGTCATCCCAAACATTTTTGGTGAGGGATCTTTTATTTAGATTTCTCACAAAAAAATGAGAATTCTAAATAAAAAACATCAAAGTTATATTATAATTTAATCTCATCCTCAGCGTAAGTTGATTCAGTTTCAAAAACTTTAACCATAACAGCTGTTATATTTTTTGGCAGGTTAGCTTCACTAATTTTTTTTAAGAAATAATGAACCATATTTTCGGCAGTTGAATGGAATGGAGTAACCAAATGTTTCATATCCATTTCCACCAGAAAATCTATCATTTTTGTATCTTTTTCATAAACCATAAATGAGTGATCAAGTTCATCTACTAAAGGAGCTATTATTTCTTTTACTTCATAATAATCAAGCACCATTCCGTTTTCATCTTCTGTTCCCGTAAACTCAACCATCATTTTATAAGAATGACCATGTAAGTTTTTACATTTATCTTCATGGAAGGGTAAACGATGTCCCATTTCCCATCTAAACTCTTTTGCTATTTTCATCATACACCTCTTTTTTCAGGATTCCAAATATATTTATGCATTTGGAGCTGATATCTTACATTCAATTTATCTTTTAAAATCAAGTCAACTAACTCTTTATGTTCAATCTTTCCAAAAACGGAAGAAAATAGAACCACAAATTTTTCATCCAATTTATAATCCTTAACAATACTTTTCGACCATTCATAATCTTCTTTACTTCCCATTACAAATTTAATTTCATCAATCTCTTTTAGATGATCTATATTCGTATAAAGATTCTTTTTCATCATTTTGCTCGAAGGAGTTTTAAGATCCATAATAATCTTCACTCTTTTATCAACTTCTGATATCGGCAGACTTCCGCCGGTTTCCAGCATTACGTCAAAACCTTGGTCGCAGAGTATTTTCATCAATTCAAGAGATTCCTTTTGCATCAAAGGTTCTCCGCCGGTTATCTCAACTAAATTACAATTATAAGATTTAATTTTTTTTATGATTTCATTAAAGGATAAATCACTGCCTTCTTCAAAAGCATATTCAGTATCGCAATACGAACACCGGAGATTACAGTAAGTTAACCTTACAAATACGCAGGGTAAACCGGCTTTAGTACTTTCGCCCTGAATGGAATAAAATATTTCGTTTATTTTTAGCAAATTTCTCTTTCAATTTTAGGTTTCAAAAATAATAATATGCTAACACTTAAAAAAGTTAATTAATCTTGTATTAATAATTTAAATTAGAAGTGTTTGATTTAAAAAGTTATTTACTTTATATTTGTAATCTTAGATTGGATTAAAATTAAACATTAGGGAAGATAATATGGCTAATCATAAGTCAGCGAAAAAAAGAATTAAAACTAGTGAGAAAAGAAGAGTAATGAACAAAGCAGCGGCTTCTAAGATTAAAACTTTAATTAAAAAAGTTCAGACTGCTAAAGAAAAAGAAACAGCTGCAGTACTCTTGAAAGATGCGGTATCTTATATCGATAAAAATGTTAGTAAAGGTCGTTTACACAAAAACACTGCTGCTAGAAAAAAATCTTCATTAACTAAATTTGTTAATGGATTAAAATAAGTTTTAGAATTTAATTTCTAAATGGAAAGCCATCCCGTTTTGCGTGATGGCTTTTTTTGATTATCCTAATTCTTCAACTGCGTCAAGACCTTCAGGCATCGGCAGATAAAATTTTATCGGCTGAATTGTTCCGTCTTTTTTAACCAGCTTTTCTATTTTCTTCTTTATAAGAACACTATGTTCAATATGAATATCATCTTCAATCTTAGAACCATAAATGTAGCTTGTTCCTTTTATCAAAACATTTTTGCCAATTCTCAACGGGTTTTCATCGCTGCCGGTCATGTTAACGCTCGATTCAATTCGTGAACCTTCGCCAATAACAATATTTCCTTTTATTAGATCGCCCCAAAGAATTTCTACATTATCTTCAACAATAAGAGTCTGATTTGAGAAACAGGATAAGTAAGCATTTTCCCAGAGCACAACATTTTTGCCAAGCCTAACATTTCCACTTAAATAAACATTCTTTTTAAGAGTAAGATTGTAATTAAGATTTACTCCTTTACCAATAAAAACACCTTTCCCTATTTTTATATCTAATGGAATTCCTTCTTTATCCATAACAATTATTTTTTCAACTACATCTTCATCAATATAAAAATCTTCAGGATCAGCTATTTCTATAATATCTTTAAGTTTCTCATAAACAAGGTTACGCGCAACATCATCCATTTGGTGAAGTACAGATTTGTTGTTGAATCCCATAAGCACATATTGTTTATTGGGACTTACAGCACCAACTGTTAAGCCGTCTTTATTGAAAAGGTCTATTAAGTCTGTAATATAAATCTCGCCCTGGACATTATCAGAACTTATCTGATTTATCAGTCTGATTAAATGATCGTATTTAAAAGCGTAAACACCTGAATTGAATTCAATATTTTCAATCAGTTCCTGTCTGGAATAGGAATAATTTTTTCCGCTAAATTTAAGAATATATGGTTCATTATCGGAGAGGCTTAAAATATCTTTGTATTCTTTAATCTCAATAACTTTGCCTTTATCATCACCAGATGAATTTCCATTGGCATCGGTATCTTTTACACGCACAATACGGCCGTATGCGTTTTCGTTTATATCACCTTCATAAAGCCCGGTTAAAACCATCATATCATTATCAGATTGATTAAAACTATCTCTGAACATTTTTATAGTTTCGGCATCAAAAAGACCCATATCGCCAGGAAGCACAAATACAGTTCCCACATATTTAGAAGAATCTATATTTTCAATTCCAACCTGTACCGCGTGCCCGGTTCCGTTCTGTTCTTCCTGCAATGCAAAAAGAGCGTTTTCTCTTTTACCAATAACGTCCATAACGTTTTCGGCCTTTATACCAACCACTACAACCATGTTGGCTTTATTAAGACCTTTTTTACAAGCATTATAAACCCTCTCAACTGTTGGAACTTCCCAAATTTTATGAAGCATTTTTGAAGTATGCGACTTTATTCTTTTTCCGTGTCCGGCCGCTAAAATTACAGCAGTTTCGTTTAATGTGTAATCAAAACTAGAGGATAAATCATTTACCATTTGGTGAATCTTATTTTCCGGCATATTGCCCTCGTTTATTTTCTAGGAACATTTATTTCGCTTACAAATATAAGCAATTAGATAAAATTTATATAAGAAGTTTATTAACTTTCGGATTCTTATTAATACAAATTTATTTTTAACATACGAGCTGGTTTATGAAAAAATTTCTTTTAACGGTTATACTTGTTGTTTTTACTTTTCTTAATTTTGAAACTTTCGCGCAGGATCAGGGTTTTGGTTTGGGAATTATGATTGGAAAACCTACGGCTATTAGTAGTAAATACTGGCTTTCAGAAAATACCGCGGCTGATTTTGGACTTGGTTATTCAATTTTGGATGATGCCGGATTTACTCTTCACACAGATTTTTTATATCATCAGGATGGTTTATTTGAATCATCCGAAAAAATTGTTGTTCATTATGGATTTGGTGCCAGGTTAAAAGCAAATGATAATAATGATACTTCACTTGGCGCGCGGGGTGTAATTGGTTTAACCTGGATGTCTAAACAATCACCTATTGACGCTTTTATTGAGCTGGCTCCTGTATTTAAGCTTATTCCTAAAACAGCTTTGGGATTCGATTTAGCACTGGGTGCCCGTTATTATTTTAATACTAAATAGTCATGTTTTATATAACCAACGGCTTTTGCCGTTGGTTAAAATATATAAGCTATGCTAAAACTGCGTACATTTGTAAACCGCTCTCAATCTTATTCATCTTTTCTTCAAAACTTAACTTATTGTATTCCGCTCTTTCTCTATTATATTTTTCTTCTTTTTCTAAAATCTCTTCTTCAAGTTTTCTGTTAAATTCATCAGTCTTAACCTTTTTTAGAAATCCTATGGCTACTGATGGAAAAAGTTCAAGAAGCAATTCTTCCTTTTCATTTTCGGCAAGTTTAACTCCGCCAATTTCTTCAAGTACCGGATTATCTTGTTTTATGTAGTTTGAAGTATCAAAAGGTGTTTCCTCGCTAATTCCGCAAATCTGTTTTCTGAATTTCGGATCAATTTCCACCGGAGTTTTTCCGTAAAATCCTTTTACTAAATTGTGAAACTGAGTTGAAACATTCGAGTAAAAAGGCTCTTTTTTATTTTCAGATATTACACAGTTAACAGCCTGCGCGCCAACTATCTGACTCGAAGGTGTTACCAGTGGAGGAATTCCGGCATCTAATCTTACCTTCGGAACAACCTCCAAAACTCTGTCTAATAAATGATCTAACTTTAACTGCTTTAATTGTGAAAGCATATTTGTATACATTCCCCCCGGAATCTCGGCGTTTTTCACTTTTTCATTTGGAGCAACAAAATTAAAATAATCCTCAATCTTATGTATAGTCTCAAGCAGTTCATCTTCACTGTCACATTTTGCAAATAATATTGCTTTATCAAAAAGGTAATTTATTTCTTCCGGCAACTTATAGTTTCTTATATCAAACTCTATCGGAAATTGTTTGTAACTGTCATGTTCCGCAAGTTCTTCCCTAATAAGTTTCAATTCAGAATTTATTTCATAAACCGAATCTAAATTTACTCCCGTATCCAGGTTTAATTTGTCCGCAAATATTTGAACAATCTCAAATGCCGGAGCCGCTGATCCGCCTGCAAAATTCATCATGTTTGTATCAACAATATCAACGCCATTTATAATTGCCATTAACACAGAAGCTAAACCGTAACCAGGTGTGCAATGTGTGTGAAAATCTATTGGAACATTTATTTCTGATTTTAATCTTTTTATAATTTTTCCAGTTTGCGAAGGCGTAATTAAACCGGCCATATCTTTAACTGAAATAATATCGGCACCTAATTTTTCCATTTGTTTAGCTTTATTTAAAAAGTAATCTATATCAAACAATTTTTTTGGTAGCTTTTTGCCTGCCAAAACAGCTTTAGCTTTATCACGTCTCGAAAATTTTGGATCAACGGTATAACAAACCGCGCAGTCAGCCATTCCGCCATATTGCTTAACATATTTAATTGTCGATTTCATATTATCAACATCATTTAAGCAGTCAAAAATCCTCATTATTCCTATTCCGGATTGAACGGCATTTTTATTGAATCCTTCAATCACTTCTTCGGGATAAGGATTGTATCCAAAAAGATTTCTGCCTCTGGATAAAGCTGTTAATTTTGAAACCTCTCCAATTTCAGATTTTATTTTTTCTAATCTGGTCCATGGATTTTCTCCCAGGAACCTCATTATTGAATCTGGAACTGCTCCTCCCCAGACTTCCATCGCATAAAATCCGGCTTCTTTATAAAATCCAAGAACTCTGTCAACCTGCTCTTGTTTCATTCTGGTTGCAAAAAGTGATTGTTGGCCATCTCTTAAGGTCAAATCACGAATTTGTAATTTTTTCATGACGACTCCCCATCTTTGTTATTAATTTATAAAGGAAAAATTTCTCGATATAATATTAGAGATATTTTTCACGAATGGCAAATTTTATCGAGAATTTTTTCGCATTAAAAATAGTGTAATTATAAAAGTCCCTTTTAAAGGCTGATTTCAAAGCTTTTGGCATAGGTTTTTCTTCGGGTAAAAATATTTGAGCCTATATTTCATGAGGAATAAATTTAAATGGGTGGCATTAGTTCAGAATTATTTTATATTTATTGTTCCAATTTTTAGGCTGAGCCAATCTTATTTGTGATTGAGTTAAAGGCAAACCTTTCAAAAATAAGTGGGTAAGTAAAATTACCCGGGCCGGCCAATTTAACAAAATAGTAACATCTTACCTCTACGTCCCACCCAAATTTTAGTTATTTTTACATAGTTATTTTTTATTAATGTGAGTGTTATGGAAAATCTTATTGAGTTTAAACAATTCGGGAAACTGCTTTCAGAAGTCAGCGGAAAAGTTATTAGAAAATATTTTAGACAGGATTTTGTAATTGAATCTAAAGAGGATGAATCGCCTGTAACAATAGCTGATAAAACAGCCGAAGAAAAAATGCGCGAAATAATTATGAGAAACTATCCTGAACATGGAATTATAGGTGAAGAGTTTGGGAATTATAATGAAGACGCGGAATATAAATGGGTTTTAGATCCAATTGACGGAACAAAAAGTTTTGTCTGCGGAACCGTTACTTTCGGAACCCTGATTGCACTTCTTAAAAATGGCGAACCAATAATGGGAATTATAAATCAGCCGATATTAAACGAATTTTTAATCGGGGATAATGAAACAGCATTATTGAACGACCAGAAAGTTAATGTTAGAGAATGCAATAATATTTCTGACGCATACTTAATGACAACCGATCACCTGAATATTGAAAAATATCAGGATCTTGCGAAGTTTGAAGAAGTAATGCGCAAAGTTAAACTTTACAGACAGTGGGGCGACTGTTACGGTTATTATCTTGTTGCAACCGGTTATGCTGATGTAATGATAGATCCGATTATGTCACCCTGGGATTCTCTGGCTGTTATTCCGGTAATAAAAGGTGCCGGCGGAATTATTACAGATTACCAGGGTAAAGATCCGGTTAAAGGAGAAAGCATAATTGCAGGTGTTTCAGGAATACATTCCGAAATTATTAAAAGTTTGAATTAAAAAGCACTAGAGTATGAACAGCGGCAAATTCATTTTGGTTAATATAAATTGTTAGAGATGACATCTTTTAAAAAGATGTCATCTCTCTGTTGTTTAAAGTAAGAATTGTTATTCCGGTATTCTTCTCCATTACGGTCTTGCTATTAATCTGTCATTTCGAAATGAGCGTAGCGATTGAGAAATCTTTTCTTTCAAGATCCCTCACGGAAAAGAAGTTCGGGATGACATGCAAAAACGTCATTCAGAGGAACGAAGCAACGAAAGAATCCCAACAGTAAAAGGTTAAGCCGTTAGAGATAACATCTTTTTAAAAGATGTCATTTCTCTATGTAAGAATAATCATTCCGGTGTAGCTTAATTACCATTTAATCTGACTTGGATCAATTTTTTCAAGTTGAACAAGTTCGGTAGAAAGAACTTCTCTATTAAATCCGGTTGACTTAAAAATGACATAAAAATGTTTTGGAAACTCGCCAAACTTTTCTTCAAACTTAAGTTTAAGTTTTTCCAGAGAACTTTCTTCAGTAATATATTTAATAGTTCCAACAGATCCTGTGGCATAAAAACTAGCGATAATTAGAATTGTATTATTATTTGGTCCCGGAATTTTTATAAAAGCAGAATAATCAATATGATCAAATGCCGGTATTCCCGTCCTTTTATATTCAACAACAGAATCTTTGCTGCTGAAATTTGCAATTGTTAAGGTCTCATCTCCAATAATATTGTAACTCATTCCAAGATCTTTTATTACCGGATCAAGTAAACCGAGAGTCCAGAAAGAGCCGAGAAAAACAATATCGTTGGCTTTTATATCGTTCGAATTTAAAGTTGAAGCGCTGTTAATCCTATATTCAATATTATTCTCGTGCATTATTTTAACAAGATGTGGCAGAGGCCAGACGGCTGCCTGATTAAAAAATGAGAATGGAAGTTTTTTATATGAATCTCTTTCGCTGTCTTCCGACTTAAATTTTTCGAATTCTTCTTCACGATTTATTTCAGAATTACGATACATTTTTCTTATTGATTTTGTTTTAAACTCACTGAAATCGCTGTAATAAAGAAAATCATCGCCGAGCGAAATAATTGTATTTTTATCTGCTTTAATAAAATCGGAATAAATGTTTAAAGCAACAGCAGAAGAAGTCAGATCATTTTGATTTTTTAACTGAGCGGGAATTTTAAAGATCAAATAAATAATTATGATTATTAAAAGCGTGATAATTGAAATTAAAATTAGATAAGGATTTTTAACTTTGTCTTTTAAGTTCTCTTTCGAATAATTAAAGAATTCAACCTCATAATGCCCTTTGGGTATTTTAACCCTGAGTTTTGTCCGTTTTCCCATATTTTGGTAATAACGTTCTAATTTTTTTCTGAGATTATAAACCGAGACACGGACAATTGTATCTTCGTTTGGATTAAAACCGGAGTCTTTATTAAAAACATCAATCGCTATAGAAAATTCTGAAGGGCTTGTATTGTTGATCGAACATTCAATTAGGTATGTAAGCAGCTTGCAATTTAGTTTTGAATTAGCAAAACTTTTGCTTTTTAATATTTCTTCTAATATGTGTTTTTTTGTTGAATTATCAATCATAAATTTTTTGAACCTAAGAAATATAAAAATAAGATAAAAATTGTAATATTACAAAATAAATAGAGCTTTCAAATTATTAGTAAATTGACCGAAAAGAAGAGATTTAACAGTTAAATTAACGGTATAATTCACCGTTTTTCACCATTTTTAACTGTTTTCCGCCATTTGCATAAGTTATACTTGCCCCAGAAATATAATTCGCTTAGTCCAGAAATAATTAAACATTTAAGCAAAAAAAATTAAATAGAAGGTGATAAGTAATATGAAATGGCCAAAACTAACATACGCTTTTTTTCTAATCGTTTTATTCATTTTTCAAAATTTAACTATTGCCCAGAGTATATCCGGGAAAATATCGGACAAAGAAACGGGTGAAGTTTTAATAGGCAGTAATGTTATGTTAATTGGAACTTCTATTGGTGCCGCATCCGATTTTGAAGGAGCTTATGTTATAAAATCCGTTCAAGCCGGGGAATATAAAATTAAGGCTTCTTTTCTTGGATACAAACCTCTTATAAAAGATATAACAGTTGTAGAAGGAAAGAAAATCATTCTTGATTTTGTACTCGAATTTGAAAGTCTGCAAGGTGAAACTATTGTTGTTACGGCTCAGGCATTGGGACAAAAACAGGCAATAAATCAGCAGTTATCATCAAAGAACATAAAAAATATAGTTTCTTCGGCAAGAATTAAAGAAGTGCCGGATGCAAATGCGGCAGAATCAGTAGGGCGTTTGCCAGGTGTTTCTCTTTTAAGAGAAGGCGGCGAAGGCAACAAAGTAGTTATTAGAGGTCTAGAACCAAAATTTAACGCAATAACAATAAACGGTGTTTCACTTTCATCTTCGGATGCCGGTGATAGAAGTACAGACTTAAGTATGATTTCTTCGAGTATGCTTGCCGGAATTGAAGTCTCGAAAAGTATTACTCCTGATATGGATGCAAATGTTATTGGAGGTACGGTTAATTTTCAATTACGGGACGCAACTACAAATATTTCCGGCAAACCAATAATAGCTCTTAATGTGCAGGGAGGATATAATGGTTTATCGAATGCCCGGGAAAACTTCAAAAATTTTAAAATTGACGCGTCATTCGAAAATAGATTTTTAGATAACGATTTAGGTCTTTTTGTACAGGGTTCTTACGAAAATAGGAATCTGTCCTCTAATGAACTGGGCGCGCAATATGATCCGATGGGAGTGAGCGAGGAAGATTATTTAATTAACAATATTTTTATCAGCGATATTTTTAGAATGCGGGAAAGAGGAAACGCGGTTTTATCGCTCGATTATAAATTACCGCAAGGAAAAATTAAATTTTCCAATTTATTAAGTACTAGTACAACGGAAACAAATAGCAGAGGTCAGGCATATTTAGTTGATAAAGGTTCAAATACTCAAAGATTTTCCGGTATGTTCTCTGAGAACACATTAAATTCAATATCCAACATTCTTAATTTTGAAAACCAGTTTTCCATTTTTGATGTTAAAACATCCTTATCACATTCATATTCAGAATCAAAAGCACCCAATTCATGGGATGTCAGATTCTCCAATACTCCTGCTAACATTGAAAAATTTGCGTCTATTTCAAATGCCGATCCCAAAGATGTTGTAAAAGCCGCTAATAATGATTTAGAAAATACTTTACTGCAGACAATTACAGCTACCAATACATTCGGAAGAGAAAGAAGCCTTGCCGCTTCTATTGATTTAGAAACACAATTCAATTTATCAGATTATATAACCTCAACAATAAAATTTGGCGGAAAGTATCAGCATAAAAAAAGGTCGTATAACAGTAATACAATTAATGGCGATAGTTTTGGATTAGCGAGCGGTGCCGCTTTAATTGATCAGCTACAGAACAATATTTCCTGGTTTAATCATTCACCGGGCGATAATGTTAATGTTCAAATGAATCAGTTTGTAGATCACAATTTTGATTACGGTTCATTTTTAGATGATGATTATGAAATGGTTTATCCATTAGATTTTGACCGTTTACATGAAATGATCAATTTTATGAATAACAACTTGCTTGATGACAACATTACTTATAATAAAAATATTGGTGCCTCTTTAACAAATGATTACGAGGGAACAGAAGATATTTCTGCTGCATACATTATGGCAACAATTAATATTGGACCAAAATTAACAATTATCCCCGGTGTTAGATATCAGGAATTAAGAACTTCTTATACTGCTCCTCAGGGTTTACAGGGACCATTTCCTTTTTCATCGTACGAACACAAATTAAAAACTGTAACTGAATCACACTCATATTTTTTACCGGATGTTTTAGTTCAATATAAACCATTTGACTGGTTTGATGTTAGACTTGCCTACACTAATACCTTATCGTATCCGGATTATGCAGCTTTAACTCCAAGAATAAATGTTGCTTTAACAGGTAATAGTCTGGCATATAATGGTTTTAATCTTAAACCAATGGAATCTAAAAACTATGACGCCTATTTCTCATTCTACAATAATACAGTCGGGCTGTTTACCGTAGGCGCGTTTTTAAAAGAAATGAAAGACCTGATTTATCAGTATACATTTACTCCGGCTACTTCAGACGATTTAATTGTGTATTACCCTGACTGGGTAGCTAATAAAAATCCTAAGGCAGGTGTTAATGTTACGCGCTGGTTAAATAATTCCTTTAAAGTTGATAATTATGGAATTGAACTAGACTGGCAAACACATTTCTGGTATCTGCCTAGTGTTCTTTCCGGTTTAGTTTTTAATATTAATTATACCCATATTTTTTCAGAAGCAGAATACCCGGTTCAGGTTTTTGTACGCGAGGGAAGACGTGTTGTTCCGGTAGATTCTTCTTTTATAGCTCCGTTATTATTCCAGCCGGATGATATCTTAAATATAACAATTGGTTACGATTATGAAGATTTCTCATTAAGAGTATCGATGTTATATAGTTCAGATGTTTTTACAGGCCCGCGTGTTTATCCGCAATTAAGAGCTTCAACAGATTCATATACAAGATACGACTTAACAATGAAACAAAAGCTGTCGTTTATTATGGAAGGATTTGAAGTCTTCCTGAATTACAACAATATATCCGGAGCCGATGATGCCAGTTCAATTTCAGCACAAACAAGTGCGCCAACAAGAATACAATCTTATGGTTCAATGATAGAACTGGGTTTAAGAAGTCAATTTTAAGCTAAAGTAAAACTGAATTAAAAAGGAGAAGAGTTCATAATTGTTTAGACGCAGGTAATTGAAAAGAACAAACTATATAAAAGACTACTAAACAAACAATTTTAACAGAAGCAGAGTATCAATATTAACTAACAAAAGGAGAAACAGATGAAGAAGTTTATTTACTATTTGAGTTTTTTAATGTTCGCGGTAATTACATCTCAAATTACGGCACAGTCAGAACTAATTATTCATGCAACTCCAAATTCCTTAGATGCGGTTATAAAAGCAGATCAGGATAGTGGCAGTCCGCATGATATTTATACTTTAGTAAGTTTAGATACTACTTATGTTTTTGATGAAGGCATTATAATCGATAACAGTATTGTAATTAGAGGTGTAGCAGGTGCAGATGGAAAACTTCCTACAATTCAGCCAGGTGTTGATCTGGAAGGAAATGTAGCACCACACTTATTTACTTTTACAAAAGATGAATCTGTTATTAAACTTGAAAACCTATATTTACTTGGGGTTTCATATAATAATACAGTCGATTTAGGTGATGGTTATGGAGTTACAGTTAATGGAAATAATATTAAAACATACATTGATAATGTAGTATTTGAACAATGGACACAATTTAGTGTCAATTTTTCTGGTGATTGGAACAGCTTTTGGGTAACAAATTGTAAATTTAGAAATAGTGTTAACTCTGGATCAGTTTATACAGGGCAGGCATTCAGACAAAGAAATGATCTGGGTACAACTTTAGTTGATACAATTGTAATGAAGTATAATACCTTTTTTGCAACCAATGCATATGCAATGTGTTCTCCGGTAACGGGTCATCTTAACTATGGTGAGTTTTCTCATAATACAGTCGCGGCAATGGTTAAAAATCCTTTATTCAGTATGAATGCAACTAATATGAAAATAGCGCACAATATTTTTTATGATACATACGCGTCAGGTATGTCAAACGGAGAATTCCCCTGGTGGGATAGAATCTGGGCAGGTGGTTTAAGTTCAACTATCGATTTTGATCCGCTTAATAAACTTAATGCATATCTGGCAGGTATCGATACAAATGCGGTAGATTGGTCTGTACAGGCTGAAGCAATAAGAACAATTGATGTTATTGATAATATCTATTACAGATCGCCTGAAATAGATGCTTTTATAGCAAGTGTTAATGATACAGCCTCAACAGCAAACGATACAATTCATCTTACACCATGGATGAATGAAGTTACTACAAATATGTTTGCTGATGATTCTCAATGGCCTGGTTTTAATGATGAAGGCAATAAATTTGTAGATCCTGGTTTTGGCGATAAATATGCTGAAATATTGGGAGCAAGCGGAACAGTAATCCCGGCAGAAAATGGAATAGGAATGCTGCCTTATATAACATTAGCAAGAGCAAATGGCGGTACAGCAAATGATCAGTTCGGTTATAATTATTCACAGCCCGATGGATTAGAAGATTGGGTCCCAACCTGGCCTTTACCTGAATTTACTGATGAAGTTCTAAAATATACAGCCGATTTAACTGCAATTGACGGAATGGTATACGGCGATCCTTTCTGGTTTACAGGTGTAACTGATGTCGAACAAATTAATTCAGTTCCAACAGAATATTCGCTAGAACAAAATTATCCTAATCCGTTTAACCCATCAACAGTTATAGAGTATAGTCTTCAGAAAGCTGGTCTGGTAAATTTATCTGTCTTCAATATCTTAGGAGAAGAAGTTGCTACCTTAGTTAACTTAGAACAAGGAACAGGCAGTTATAAAGTTAATTTTAACGCGGTAAACTTTACAAGTGGAATTTATTTCTACACACTTTCAACAAACAGTGTTCTTTTAACTAAAAAAATGATTTTAATAAAATAAAATTCACCTCCTAACTAAAGTGAGTGAGAAATAGTTAGTGTGGGAGCCACCTCAGGGTGGTTCCCTAATTAAAAAGAAGTACTCTTCTTAATTGTAAAATTCGATAATTGATATTATTAATTCGCTGAAGTAACAAATCAATATTAAAGATAAATTAAAAAAAATATTGATTTGATTGGAAATGTTGTGTCAAAAACAAAAGGACAATCATCAAATATGACTACTAAAAAAAAGCATCCGGCTTTCTGGGTTCCAAGTTTATACTTTTCTGAAGGATTACCTTTTGTTGCTACTTCAGTGGTTTCTGTACTTATGTATAAAAGTCTTGGATTAACCGATTCGGAAATCGCGTTTTTTACAACACTTGTAATGTGGCCCTGGACTTTGAAACCTCTATGGGGACCATTATTAGAGATGTTTAAAACAAAAAAACATTTTGTTGTCGCAACCCAGTTTATCGGCGGAGTTGCGTTCGGAGTTTTAGCTCTAACATTACCTCTTGAGGGATTTCTTCAGTATTCATTGATTATGTTTGTTATAATTGCCTTTAACTCGGCCACACACGATATTGCCGCTGACGGTGTTTATATAAACACCCTTACGCCTAAAGAACAGGCAAAGTATGTAGGATGGCAGGGAGCTTTTTATAATATTGCAAAAGTATTTTCGCAAGGAGCACTTGTATATATTGCGGGCAGACTAGAATTAAGTTTAGGAATTGTGGAAGCTTGGATGATTGTTATGGGAATATTTGGCTTAATTCTTTTACTAATGGGTCTGTACCACTGGAAAGTGCTTCCTACCGGCGGTTCATCAACTAATGTGAAAAATGCGGGTGAAGCATTCCAAACCTTTGGAAAAGTTATTAAATCGTTTTTCGCTAAAAAACATATTTATTGGGGATTGGCTTTTATAATTCTTTTTAGAACGGCTGAAGGTCAGCTTACTAAAATTGTACCATTGTTTATGAGAGCTGCCAGAGCAGATGGCGGATTAGGATTATTAACGGCAGATATAGGAATTGCGTACGGTATTTTTGGTGCGGCCGCATTTGTTATCGGTTCAATTGCAGGCGGATATTTTGTAGCTAAGCGAGGATTGAAGAAATCAATTTTTCTTTTGGCAATTATTTTTAACGTCCCCGATTTGGTCTACACATACCTGGCTTTTACTGTACCTGAAAACTTTTCAATGGTTTGTACCGCTATTGTAATTGAATGGTTTGGATATGGATTTGGCTTTGTCGGTGTTATTTTATTTATGATGCAGCAAATTGCGCCTGGGCCTTACAAAATGGCTCATTATGCTTTTGCAACAGCTATAATGAACCTTGGTTTTATGCTACCTTCAATGATAAGCGGTTTTGTAAGTGATTTTTTAGGGTATCAAAAGTTTTTTGTCTGGGTACTAATTGCAACAATACCCTCATTTCTTGCTGCCTGGTTAGTTCCTTTTAAGGAAGTTTCGTTCGACGAATAAATTTTGAAAAGTGTTGCTCTATTATATTAAATTGAATTTAAACACCGGAGATAAAAATGAAGTATGGTTTTTTTGATGATGAAAATAAAGAGTATGTAATTGATAAACCTGATGTTCCGGTTTCATGGACTAATTACCTTGGTGTTAAAGATCTATGTACTGTTATTTCTCATAATGCCGGCGGGTATTCGTTTTATAAATCTACAGAACATCACAGGGTAACCAGATTCAGACCAAATGGTGTTCCTATGGATAGACCCGGACATTATGTATATATACTTGATGATGATACGGGTGAATACTGGACTATTTCATGGCAGCCGGTCGGAAAAGATTTTTCTAAGGCTAAATATATTTGCAGACACGGTTTGTCCTACTCTAAGTTTCAATGCGATTATAAGGGTATAGAAGCAGAGCAGCTTTTGTTTATTCCTGTTGAAGAGGATGTTGAATTATGGGATGTGAAAATTAAAAACAATTCTGGTAAACCTAGAAATCTAAGTGTGTTTTCTTATGTTGAATTTTCTTTCCATCATGTTGAAATAGATAATCAAAATTTTCAAATGAGTTTGTATGCAAGCGGTTCAAATTATAAAGAAGGAATAATTGAATATGATTTTTTCTACGAACCATGGACCTATCATTTTCTAGCTTCTAATTTTGACCCGGACAGTTATGATTGTGTTAGAGATAAATTTATTGGCAGTTATAGAACAGAAACAAATCCAGAATCAGTAGAAAAAGGAATTTGTTCTAATAGCACAGAGCTTGGCGGTAATCATTGCGGATCATTACACAAGAAGATTAAACTTGAAGCGGGTGAATCTTCAAGATTAATATTTATGCTTGGTGTCGGGGCTCGTGAAGAAAAAGGGATAGAAATAAAAAAAAAATATTCTAACCTTAATAATGTTGATAATGAATTTGAGAAGCTTAAAGATTATTGGGATAAAAAAACATCAATTCTAAAAGTTAAAACTCCTCACGAAGGTTTTAACTCAATGATAAATATATGGACACTTTACCAGGCCGAAACCTGTGTGGTCTGGTCCCGTTTTGGTTCCTTTGTGGAAACCGGGGGAAGAGTAGGATTAGGATATAGAGATACATCGCAAGATATACTGGGGGTTATTCATACTAATCCTAATAAAACCAAGGGTAGGATTATAGAATTACTTCAGGGGCATACAAGTAAAGGTTATGGATTACACTTGTTTGATCCGGATGTTTTTAAACCGAAAGAAAATAAATTGCCCGGTGTAAAACTCCCGACTGTTGTACCTATACCGGATCCTTCAGATATAGTTCACGGAATGGAAGATGTTTGCTCGGACGATGCATTGTGGCTTGTTACTTCAGTTTGTGAATGGATAGTTGAAAATGATGAGATTGAGTTTTTCGATCAGACTATTCCATATGCTGACTGCGGTGAAGGAACTGTTTATGAGCACATGACTAAAATTTTAGATTTCTCAACGGAGCAAGTTGGGCAAACCGGCATTTGTAAAGGACTTAGAGCCGACTGGAACGATTGCCTTAATCTTGGCGGCGGTGAAAGTTCGATGGTTTCATTTATGCATTATTGGGCTATAAAAGTATTTATCAAATCTGCGGAGAAGCTTGGAAAATATGAGGATGTACAAAAATATACTAAAATTGCCGAAAGGGTAAAAAAATCGTGCGAAGAAGAATTGTGGGATGGCGAATGGTATTTACGCGGTTTCACCAAAAAAGGAAAAAAGATTGGTACTCACAAAGAAGATGCAGGAAAGATATTCTTAAACGCGCAGACATGGTCGGTGCTTTCAGGTGTGGCATCGGACGACAGAGCATTAAAAGCTATGAATGCTGTGGATAAATACTTATTTTCAAAATATGGATTACATCTTCTGTGGCCGGCATATTCAGAACCTGATGATGATATTGGCTATGTTACAAGAGTTTATAAAGGGATAAAAGAAAATGCTTCAATATTTAGTCATCCCAATCCATGGGCTGTAATTGCGGAGTGCGAACTTGGCAGAGGTAATAGAGCCATGAAGTTTTATGATGCTATTTTACCGTACCGCCAGAATAACGAAATAGAAATAAGACAAAGCGAGCCATACTCATATTGTCAGTTCATAATGGGAAAAGACCATACTGCACACGGAAGAGCCAGACATCCATGGCTTACCGGTACTGCATCATGGTTTTATACCGCGGCAACAAAACATATTTTAGGAATTAAACCTGGTTACGAAGGATTGATAATCGATCCTTGTATACCGTCCGACTGGAAAGAGTTTGAAGTTACCAGAGTCTGGAGAGGTGCAGTATATAAGATTAAAGTGAATAATCCTAATGGAGTTGAGAAAGGTATAAAATCGATAGAAGTTGATGGAAAGGTTATTAAAGGTATTATCCCAATTGCGCAGAGGGATACAGTTGTAAACGTTAATGTTGAAATGGGATAAATAACTTATAGCTAAGAGAATAATAAACAAGAGGTAGAATTGAAGAGTATTAACTTATTATTTTTGTCAATGATTATAATTTTTTCTTCGTGTGTTAATGTGCCAAGGCAAAATATGAAAGAGAAAAATAAGTGGGATAATATAGAAGAGGAAGCCAGACTAAGCTGGCGGGCTGTTCATTTACTCCATTATAACAATGATAAAGCCTTGGGTGGTTTATCAAAACAAATTCCTTTATTAAGTAAAATGGGAATTAATAAAATAATTTTAGAAGTTGATTATCACTTTAATTTTAAGTCACACCCGGAACTGCGACAAACGGATTCAACAATAACTAAAGAAGGTGCTCAGGCATTTTCAAAAATTTGCGCAGAAAACGGGATTGAAATTATTCCTCAGTTTCAATGTGTTGGTCATCAGTCGTGGGCAAAAGATACGTGGAAGCTTTTAGAAGTATATCCTGAATTGGACTTAACACCAAACGCATTTCCAAATAACGAAGGATTATATTGTAGAGAGTGGGATGTAACAAATAAGAAAGTATATGAAATTATATTCCCTTTAATTGATGAAATTATTGATGCTTTTAATGCCAAAGCAATACACGTTGGAATGGATGAAGTTTTCCTTCTTGGCTCTGAATTTTCTCCAAATACAAAAGGGCAGGATCCGGCAGTGTTATTTGCAAAAGCTGTAAACGATATGTATAATCATCTGGTTAAAGATAAGAACGTTGAAATGTTAATGTGGGGCGATAGATTAATTGATACCGCAAAAGTAAATTATGGCGAATGGGAATCCGCGGCAAATGGAACAGCCTCTGCTTTAGATATGATACCCAAAGACATAATTATATGTGACTGGCATTATGAAAGTTTTGATGACTATAAAAGTTTGAAGGAAAAAGACTTTTTATCAATTCCAATGTTTCTCGAAAAAGGATTTAGAGTTTTGCCTACAAGTTGGAGAGTCGCAGAAAATATGGAAAGTCTGATGTACAGCAGCTTAATACATTATAAACCTGAAATGCTGGGACATCTGTTTATCCTCTGGTCATCGGCCAAAGGCGAAGAGTTAATTAAATATCAGCCTATGGTAAAAGGTCTTAAACTTGGGGAAAGATTTTTTAGGAAGTAATGGAATGATTTACAAGAGCTGTTTTAATCGTTTTTCAAATAGGCTTGCGGAAGATATATCTAATAAATAATTGAGAAAAAAACAGTGCCCGGTTTCTAACGGGCATTGTTTTTTTACAAAATTTCTATTGTTCTAAAATTATTTTTAATAACTCTTTATCATCTTTTAACATTCCTGCCTTAATTAATCTTGGAGTCATTTTTTTAAGTTTCGGTTTCATAGCAAAAACTTTTTTGAATATAGGAAGCGCTTCTTCTAAGCGACCTGTATTTGCTAATGAAACAGCCGACCAATAAGGAAGTTCAGCATTCTCCGGGTAATATTCAGATGCTTTATCATATTCAATTAATGCACTGTTTATATCATTTTTTTCTAAATAATAATCACCCTGGTTTGCATGATTATATGCTTTACTAATACTAATTAACCGTCTAAGTTCTTTTAGAGGTTCCGGATTATCATCAACTCTTATGTCAATAACTTTGTCTTTCCACTCAACTCCGGTTGGAGTTCCGCTTACAATAATCATAGCGGCTGACTGACGACCGCGTATATCGCCGCCTTCATTTTCCGCAGCTTCGAGAGCAAGCATCATTCTTTCTGCTAAATCGCCATGGGCATTTTCAAATGCCTTTGCCATGGCAGTCCAGACAGTATTGTTTTCCATCATGTTTGCCTGGCAAGAAAAATTCTTCCCGACAAAATGACCAGCCATATCAACACATTTAGAACCAGTATGGGCAGCTGCGTTTCCATTAACATCAATCATAGCTACTTGTCTAACAGCTTCACCCTCATCTTCCAATACTAGTTTATTTAAGGCTTCGGCAGCGGATAATCCGTTTTCAATAAGCGTTAATCCGTCAGGACCGTATTCAACTTTTACAAATGACTGAGTTGCAACGGCACCGACTCCTGCTTTTGCCCATGGAACAAGTTGCCCTACAGAAAACCAATGACTCTGCACGGCCACACCAAATTCTTTTGTCACTTCATCATAAGCAACAATTGAATAAGTTGAAACGGGTCTGGTAATTTTTGTCTGGGCAAAGTTTGTAGAAGTTATGATAAATATAAGCAGGCATATCTTAATGGATTCCATAAATTACTTCCAATTTTAATTTAGTTTAAAGATTTATAAGGATTTAATATAATAAAATTATTATTACATTTATATTTTCAAATTTAGATAAGATTTTATTGTGAGACAAAAACTTAGCCTGGAACTAAAAAAGAAACTTTATACTGAATGCCAAAGTTTTATTGATCAAAAAATTGATAGGGAAATTAAGGCGATGGATGATATACAAAAATCGGCTAATGCTGAAACAAGAAGCAGTATGGGCGATAAGTATGAAACAGGCCGGGCAATGATCCATTTAGAAAAAGAAAAAATAGAAATTCAGTTACGTGAATCAATGAAATTAAAAATGGTTATTGAACAGATTGATTTTACAACTGAACATCTTTCAGTACAACCAGGAAGCATTGTAGTTACTGATAAGGGCAACTTTTTTATTGCTATAAATTGTGGCGAAATAGAAGTGGATGGCGATAAGTTCTACACTTTGTCTCTTGCATCTCCAATTGGGAAAGCACTATTTAATAAAGAGATTGGGGATTTAATAGTTTTCCGGGATAAAAATTTTGAAATCATTAACTTAATTTAATACGAACATTCTTATGTTTGTAACTGAATATTTTATGGGGATAAATTATGAAGTTAGTAAAGCTTGTTGTAATAAGTATTGTAATTCTATTTAACATTTCTAACGCACAAGAAACAAAGAAATCAGATGAAGTGAGATTTGTTCTGTTTGGTGACAGTCAGTTTGGTAATCCGCCGGAGTTTGAACGAATGATTCATGAGGCAGAAATGCTGAGACCGGATTTTGCGATACAGGTTGGCGATCTGATTCACGGTTATACAAAAAACAAAGAACAGTTGCGTAACGAATGGAAACGGTTTAAAAATCAGATATCGCCATTAACCACGCCGTTTTATCCTGTACCCGGAAATCATGATGTTGTTACAGATGAAGCTGAAGAAATTTATGCTGAAGTCTGGGGAAAGGAAAAGCTTTATTATTCGTTTGATAAAGAGCATGTTCATATTATTGTTCTTAATTCATGGTGGCAGGAAGCGGATGATAGAATTGAAGAATGGCAGAGAGATTGGTTAGTCGAAGATCTTAAGTCTTATGCTGATAAAAATGGCGGTATTGATTCTGACCAATTCAAAACAAAATCAATTTTTGTCTTTGTACATAGCCCTTTATGGAAATACCCGGATGAAGTAGAAGGGAAAAAGGATTGGGATTTGGTTCATGAAATTTTAAAAAAATATCCGGTTAAATTAGTAGCGGCAGGTCATTCTCACGAGTATGTCTGGGAAAATAAGGACAGCATTAATTATCTCGTTATAAATAGTGCGGGTGTAAGCAGACCAAGCTATAGGGGCGGGAAGTTTTCTTCTTTCCTTCATGTAAGTGCTTTGGATAATGGCGATATACATTATGGCAACATAAAAGCTGGTTCTGTACTGCCTTTAGACTCAGTTAATCCGGATGAGCGGAAAACTGTTCCACAATATAACATAAGAGAACAGACTATTCAGGTTCCAGATTGGAAAGAGGGAAAATCATTGAGCATGAAAGTTAATGCCCCAATAATAAATAGTTTATCTGTTCCAAGAAGATATAGACTTGACTGGTACATTCCGTACGAAGCAAAAGTAACGATTGAACCGGAAAGTATGTGGTTAGATATTCCAGCAAATGATACAGCCAATTTGGAATTTATTATAAATTCTGAAAATGCTCCATCACCTGATAACTTACCTTGGATGGAAATAAGTTCTAAAGAAAACTTGAGAACGGGATATGTTGCAAGAAAAATTGAAAAAAAATATAGAGAAGAAAAAAACAGTAGTGTAATACTTGATGCTCCTGTTGAGTTTAAAGGAAAGTACAGATTGTTTATTCCGCCGGTTTCTGTTGTTAAACGCATAGACGGCGAAATTAAACTTGACGGTGTTATTGATGACGCTGTTTGGGAAAGAGCAGATATAATCGGAGAGTTTAAGAAATCAGGTAATGAGCCAATTGGTGAAAAAACGCAAGTAAGAATTCTATACGATGATGACTATCTTTACTTTGGTGTATGGCTGGAAGAACCTAATCCAAAGGACTTAAGGAATGAAGCAATAGGTCCTATTCCTTTAACCTGGGATGATGATGATTTTGAAATGTTCTTTGATCCGGCGCAATCGCAAAGTGATTATAACAGATTATTTATTAATTCAGCCGGAACAAGATTTAACTCTCTTCCGCGCTGGCATCAGGATAAATATTTTGAGAGCAGTTATAAAAGCAAGATACATGTTGGTGAAAATTTTTGGTCAATAGAAATGATTATTCCCTGGAGTGATATTGCTTTAGAGAAAGCTCCTAAAGCCGGTGATAAATGGGGATTTAATGTCGGTCGCCATAGACAGCAAAGTTATATTAAGCGCAGCAAATGGTCGGGCAATTTATATAATCCTAAAACTTATGGTATTTTGAGGTTTGAATAATCAATATGTAGAGACGAGGCAAGCCTCGTCTCTACGGTTAATTTAGTGCTTGCCAAATTTTGTTGGAATTCCCAACTCTTCCATTTTACGGTATAACGAAGAAAGTCCAATATTCAAAGCCTTTGCGGCAGATTCCTTATCATGATCATATTTTTTGAATATTTTATTTATATGATCTTTTTCAAATGTTTTAATTGCGTCCTTTAATGAATCCGGATAACCGGCAGGTGTTGCGCTTCCTCTAAGATAATCAGACAAGTCTTCGACAGTTATAACTTCGCCTTCTGCAAATATAACCGCACGTTCAATTATGTTTTCTAACTCCCGGACGCCTCCGCGCCAGTTATGTCCCATCAATATTTTTGTTGTTTCATTATCAACGCCAACAATTTTTCTACCCATTTCATTACAATATTTTTCAATAAAATGATTTATCAACAAAGGGATATCCTCTTTTCTTTCATTAAGAGTAGGCAGTTTTAGTTCAACAACATTTAATCTGTAATACAGATCTTCTCTAAACTCACCCGACTTTGCTTTTTCAAAAATATTTTGATGAGTAGCCGCAATTATACGCACATTTGTTTTAATTGATTTTGTACCGCCAACAGGAAAAAACTCACGGTCTTCAATTGCGCGCAATAGCTTTACTTGCAGATTTAATGGCAGATCACCAATTTCATCAAGAAATAATGTTCCTCCATCAGCAACTTTAAATAGGCCTTGTTTATCTTCGCTTGCTCCTGTAAAGGAACCTTTTTTATGTCCGAATAATTCGCTCTCAATCAGGTTCTCCGATATTGCGCCACAGTTAATTGGAAGAAATACTTTGTCTTTTCTAACACTGTTATAATGAATAGCCTTGGCAACAAGTTCTTTTCCGGTACCGCTTTTTCCAGAAATAAGTACGTTGCTATTTGTTGGTGCTACAGTTGTTATTAAACTAAAAATTCGTTTCATCGAATCGCTATTACCAATAATGTTTTGAAACCCAAGTGATGATGAAACCCTTTGCCGCAATGCTTTATTCTCAAGTGATACACTTTTGAAATCGAGTAGTCTTTTTACTCTGATTAAAACATCTTCAAATTCCACGGGCTTAATTAAATAATCGTAAGCACCCTTTCTTAAAGCGTTTATGGCGGTATCAACAGACGCAAAGGCAGTCATAATAATAAAAAAAGTGCCAGGTGAAATTTGCGCGGATTTCTCTAACAATTGAATTCCATCAAACTTAGGCATTTTTATATCAGATAAAACTACATCATAATTGTCTTCTTCTATTTTATCGAGTGCCTCTTCACCATCAGCGGCAGTTTCGGTTGTAAAACCTTCTTCTTCTAAAAATAATTTAAGTGAATCGCGTATTGCAATTTCATCATCTACCACCAATATTTTTGCCGGCATATATTCTCCTTACTGATTTTCAATTAGTGGAAGTTTAACCGTAAAACAGCTCCAGGCTCCAAGCTGACTTTCCACTAATATATCTCCGTTAAACTTTTTAATAATTCCATAACTAACTGCCAAACCTAATCCTGTTCCTTTACCAACTTCTTTAGTAGTGTAAAACGGATTAAACAGTTTATCCAGATTTTCTTCTTCAATACCGCAGCCGTTATCTAATAACTCAACATACAAAAATTTATCATCATGATATGTTCTAACTTTAATTGTGCCGGTTCCTTCAAGGGCATCTAAGGCATTAAACAATATATTTACAAACACCTGAAGTAATTGATCGGGGATAACATTTATTTTGGGAATGGAAGGTGCAAGTTTAGAATCGAAAAAAATATCCTTTACACGTTTATCATATTTAACAATGCCCAATGCTGTTTTAAGAATATCGTTAATCTGAATATACATTTTTTCATAACCCGGAGGACGTGAAAAATCAACCAGTTCACGTACAATTCTGGATATTCTATCAATATTTTCTTTAATGTTTGCAAGGGTAGTTCTAAAAAATTCTTCTTCGCTTTTACGCTGTAAAATTTGAACAAGTGACGAAATTGATGCCAGAGGATTTCCTATTTCGTGGGCAACACCGGCAGCTAACTGACCTATTACTGCCAGCTTTTCAGATTGATCAACTTGCTGTTTTAACTGTTTAACTTCCGTGAAGTCCTTTACAATAACGGTTCTGCCGGCATATTCACCATTCGCGTTTTTTAATACCGAACCGGTTAACTGTACTGAAACATGTTTCCCGTTTTTTGCAACTCTTTCTGTCTCATTTATTTTGAAAAATCCATCAGATTTTATTGCTTCGCGAATATAATTTAATTCGTCTCTATATTCTTCTGTATTAGGAAAAAGAGATGCAGCCGGAGCTCCGGAAATTTCCTTTTCAGTAAAACCAAAAATCAGTTCCGCCCCTTTGTTCCATTCGGTAATTCTATCCTTTTCATCAATAACTAAAATAGCGGAATCAGAGGAATGTAAAATATTCTTTAGATATTGCTGGTTGATTTCCAGTTTTGTGGCAAGTCTGTCACGGTCAGCAGTAACCTCTTTCATTTTGGCTTCCTGATGCATAACACTGTACCGCGCAAAAATCTGCTCAATTATTTCTTCGATAAAACCAAGTAGAATAATTGGATCATAATTTGAATCAACATCATCTTCAAGATAATTAACAACCGCGTATCTGCCATAGCTAAATACATTGCTAACCTTCAGCAAATCCATACCTGCGTTTGATGCCAATAAATAAAGGTCAACCAGATATTGATCAGCAATAGAGTAATCAGACCGCTCTAAAACATCCATTAAGATATTTAAACTATCCTTAATAAGTTTGTCTATTTCATCATCAGTTAGCACAGCACCAAAATCTTTTTTTACAGCACTTGCCCAATTTTGAAATATAAAATCAAAATGTTTTAGTATTAGCTCAATTATTATTTTTTTCATTTAGTAAAATAAAGTTTTGCAACATCAATTAGTAGTTTAGGATTATTCATTAATGCTTTTTGAAACAATCCGCCAATCGATCTTTTTTCATAGGGGATTTTTGACATTGCTTTGGAAAGTTTGATAAAATCCTTATCAGAAAAGTTGTAAATACCTTCTTTCAAATTGTTAAATATAACATGTCTTTTTCCAAGTCTGTCGTCCCATGCCTTTTCATAGCTTAACAAAAAGTCTGGTTTATTATTCAGAATTGATTCTGCCGCTATTTTGCCGCCAATTGATCCTCCAATCATGCCGCTCGCAATTCCTCCACCGGTAAGCGGATTGGTCTGGCGGGCAGCATCACCGACTAAAATAATACCTGGCGCGGCAATTTTTTCTAATGTTGGAACACAGGGAACACCGCCTGCAACCGTAGTTAATATTGCGGTATCCGGATATTTTTTATTCATAAAATCATTTAAATACGATAAAGCCGATTTTTTCTTACCAGCCGCGCCACTAACACCAAGACCTATATTCGCGTTATTTCCGCCCTTAGGGAAAATCCATAAATAGCCGCCCGGTGCATACGATTGTCCAAAATGGAAATAGAGTGTATCTTCATTTATATCATTTACATTTGAAGCCGTATACTGAACACATGAATCAATATCCCGAAAATCAATATAGGTTTTAATTCCAGCCCAGCGTCCAACTCTAGATTCAACACCATCAGCGGCAATAACCACTTTAGCCTTTATTTCTTTTTGTATGCCCATGTAATCTACTTTTATACCGGCTACTTTATCATTATCAAATAAAAGACCGTTTACATAGGCTTTAGTATAAATTTCGCATCCGGCATTTGCCGCCATCTGGGCAAGTTTAAAGTCGAAAACTTTTCTATTTAAAATGTATCCAACCTGATCAAGAGAAATTTCAATCCTTTCTCCTTCAGGCGAAACGAGGCAAAATTTATTTATAGTCGCGTCAATAAAAGACGGATCAATATCTATAAAGTCTTTAATTCCCTCGTGACTTGTACCTTCGGCGCATCTAACAGGAGTACCAATTTCTCTGTCCTTTTCAAGAATTAAAACCGAAACTCCTTTTTCAGCAGCATACCTTGCCGCAACCGAGCCTGCCGGACCACCGCCAACAACTATAATATCATAATTATTTTTCAAATTATTTTACTCCTTCTTTGTTGAACTTAAGAACTTCAATTGGGCAGCTCCACACACACTTAGAGCAGTTTGTGCAAAGTTCCTCACTAATTGTTATATCAGCTTCTTTAAGTTCTATTGCGTCTTCCGGGCAAATAGAAACACAGGTTCCGCAATAATCACATTTATTTGGAGTAATTTCTATCATCAACATATTTGAATTCCTAACTGGAAATGTTATAATGCAATCTTTATCATTTAAAACAATGCTCAATATATAAAATGGAACGAATTATTCAATCTTGTGTATAAGAAAAAGTTTAAACATAAGGATACCGATATGAAAACAACTAAACTTTTATTCCTAATTATTTTAACTGCTTCAATTACTTTTGCCTCAAATGAAGTCAGATTAAGTTCAAACCTCGATCAGGTTACAGTTTTTACAAACGGAGCGGAAATTTCCAGAACACTTAATACAACGGTTGTACAGGGAATTTCGGATTTAATAATATCCAATCTTGAAAATAACATTGATAATAACTCACTTCAGGTTTCCATTAAAGGAAATGTTACTATTCTTTCAATCAATCAAAGAACCAATTATTTAAAAAACAGTGAAAAACCGGAAAGAATTATTCAGCTTGAAAAAAATCTGGAAACGTTAAAAGACAAAGTTTTTTATCTACAGACTGAAAAGGAAGTTATAGAAGCTGAAATTGACATGATACTTTCAAATAAGGTATTAGGAAGCGGGCAGCAGGGTGTTAAGGTTGCGGAATTAAAAAAAATGTCTGAATATTATAATGACAGATTATTAAAAATTAAAATAAACCATAAAGACAAAACCAAAAAGATTAATGAATTTAATGAAGAAATAAACAATCTGCAGAAGCAGATAAATGAACTAACAGGTAAATTTAATCAGCCGGTAAACGAAGTTGTTGTACAGGTTACGGCAAAAGAAAATGTAAAAGTTTCGGTGAAATTGGGTTATGTGATTTATGATGCCGGATGGTCACCGGCTTATGATCTTAGAGTTGCCGACATAAATAGCAGTATAGAACTGTATTACAAAGCTAATGTCTGGCAAAACAGCGGTATTGACTGGAATGATATTAACGTTAAGCTTTCAACAAGAAATCCCCGGGAAAACAATAACAAGCCGGTTATAAACCCATGGTACTTAAATTTTGTTCAGCCTATGCCTATTCAAAATTTGCGGCAAAAATTTGGCAGAATGGAAAAAAGTGTTTCAATGGATGCGGCAGCGCCAATGATGGAATCAGAATCTTTGGCTAATTATATGGCAATTGAAGAAAATCAGTTGTCCGTTGAATTTGTACCATCTATAAAAGTAACTATTCCTTCTGATGGGAAACAGCATAATATTGCTCTGGAAGAGAAAGAACTTGACGCCAGGTTTGAATATTACACTGCTCCAAAACTTAGAGAGGCTGCATATTTAATAGGCTATATTAAAGACTTTAAGTCTGCCAATCTGATCCCTGGTAACGCGAATATATATTTTGAAGGTTCCTATGTTGGAAAAGTTTTTCTGAATCCAAGAAGTTTTGAAAAAGAGTTCCCAATTTCTTTAGGAAAGGATGACAATATTTTTGTGAAGAGAAAACAGATTACAGATTTTTCGGAAACTAAATTTTTGAGCAGTAACATTGAACGGAGATTTTCTTATGAGATTGAGATCCGTAATAATAAAAAGGATATGATAGATATTATAGTTGAAGATAATCTGCCAATTTCTCAGCATGAAGATATTGAAGTGGAATTGATTGAAAAGTCAGGCGCGGATTATGATAATAATACAGGTTTGCTCACTTGGAAAATATCACTTGAACCGAATAAAACAAACACAAAAAATTTAATTTATACAGTGAAGTATCCACAGGACAAGAGAATAAACAATTTATAATGTTAATATTTTGGAGGTTTTTTAAACCTCCAAGGTGTTATTTATTTCAAATTTACAGCAGTTTCAACTTCTTTAAGAATCTCACCATTTCGCACAAGTTCAATTAACTTATTAATATCTTCGTAAAGAATTCTATCTTCATCAAGGAACTTCACATGATTTCTAATTTTTGAAAAAGCAGCACCAGTTCCCAATCCGCATTTTAGCGGTTTATGAAAATCAATACCCTGCGAGGCTACTAATAATTCAATTGCTATAACGGATTCAACATTTCTTAAGATATCAAACGCATGCCGTGCAGAGATAGAACCCATCGAGTTATGATCTTCTTGATTTGCTGAAGTCGGTATAGAATCGACACTTGCCGGATGTGCAAGAACTTTATTCTCAGAAACTAAACTTGCGGCCGTATATTGCGCAATCATGAAGCCGGAATTTAGTCCTCCTTTTTTAGTAAGGAATCGTGGCAAACCGCTAAGTGATCCGTTAACAAGCCTTTCAATTCTTCGTTCAGCAACGTTAGCTAATTCGCTAAGAGCAATTCCAATAAAATCCATTACCAAAGCCATTGGCTGTCCGTGGAAATTTCCGCCTTCCAAATGTTCTTCTGTATCGGGGAATATTAATGGATTGTCGGTGACTGAATTCAATTCAGTTTCAACCTTTGAACACACATAATTTATGGCATCACGAGAGGCACCATGAATTTGCGGTATACAGCGCATTGAATAAGAATCCTGAACACGTGTATCATTTTTAAGATGCGATTTTCTAATTTCACTTTTCTTGATTAAAGACAACATGTTTTTTGCCGTGTCAATCTGACCTTCGTGAGGTCTAAGATTATGCAGCCTTAAATCATAGGCTTTATCTGTTGCTCTTAACGCTTCGTGAGTCATTGCTCCGCTCAGATCCGCAAGCTTGTTAAGTTTCTTAGCTCTTATGCAAACAAGCGATGCAAATGCGGTCATCATCTGAGTACCATTAATTAAAGCTAATCCTTCTTTTGCCTGAAGCTTAACTTCTTTAACCCCGAGTTTTTTAAAAACTGATTTAGCTGTAACCACCTTTGTTTTTACTGCTTCGTCACTATAAACATTTTCAATTACCTGAACTTTTCCTTTGCCAATCATTGCTAAAACTAAATGTGATAAAGGCGCAAGATCACCGCTCGATCCGACTGAACCTTGTGAAGGTATAACCGGAATAATATTATTGTTGATCATGAAAATCAGGTGTTCAAGTGTTTCTATTCTAATTCCGGAATGCCCCTGTGCTAAAGCATTTACACGAAGCAGCATCATTATTTTAACTATATAAGGCGGCAGCGGAGTGCCAACTCCGGTAGAATGACTTATAATAAGGTTTTCCTGAAGTTTACACAAATCTTCCTTGGAAATATTTACATTTGCAAATTCCCCAAAGCCGGTTGTCACACCGTAAATAACCTCTCCTGTCTCAACCCATTTGTCAATCAGCCTTCTGGACTTATTGATTTTTTCAACAGATTCCTTTGTCAATCCGACTATGGTTTTTTCATTTAAGAAGAGTTCGATTTTTTCTAAGGAAAGTGATTTCCCGTCAATTAATAATTTTTGGTCTTTCATCTACGAGTCTCTTAATTTTGTTCCTGTTAATAGCATCAGCTCTATAAACCACCGTTATTTTATCTTCGTCATATTTTGTATCTAATACTTCAGCTAAACTATGGATTTGCGCAACAATCTTTGAGTCGGTCAAACTCAGTTCCAAGTAATGTTCGCCATAATTTGCCTCATAAATTTCAAGTAGTTTTTCATTAAGATTAGATACGTTTATTCCTCTTTGAGCCGAGAGGACAAGACTGTTTTTAAACTTATTTGTCACATATTCAATTTTTGTTTTGTCTTCAAGTTTATCAACCTTATTAAAAATTCTAATCTGAGGCTTCTTCTCGCAATCAAGTTCTTTTAACATATCATCAACGACTTTCATGTGATCTTCAAAAAATGGATTTGTAATATCGATTACTTGAAGAATAACATCCGCGTCCCGCACTACATTTAATGTGCTTTTGAAAGATGCCACTAAATTATGCGGAAGTTTTCTAATGAATCCGACTGTATCACTGATCAGTAATTTTTTGTTTTTTTCAAGTTCAAATGAACGGGTTGTAGAATCGAGTGTAGCAAATAATTGATTTTCAGCCAGAACACCGGCATCAGTTAATAAATTAAGGAGCGTTGATTTTCCGGCATTAGTATATCCAACTAAAGAAGCTTTAAGAAAATTTTGTCTTTGTCCGCTTTTAATTCTTTGCTGAGCCTCAATTTTTTTAAGCTTATCTTTCAGCTTTATAATCCTGGTTCTAATAATTCTTCTATCAGTTTCAATCTGTGTTTCTCCGGGCCCTTTTGTTCCTATACCGCCATACTGCTTTTGTAAGTGGGTCCAGGCTCTTGTGAGGCGGGGAAGCATATACTGTAACTGTGCTAATTCAACTTGAGTTTTTGATTCTTTTGTTTGTGCGTGTGATACAAAAATATCCAGGATCAATCCGCTTCGGTCAATAATTTTCCTGTCAATCAGTTTTTCCAAGTTTCTAACCTGAGTAGGTGTAAGATCATGATCAAATATAATAAGCGATATATCATTCATCTCGGCAAGTTCAGCTATTTCTTCAGCTTTACCTTTGCCAATATAAAAAGCAGTATCAATTCTGTCTTTATCCTGCACTATTTTGAATAAAACTTCAGCACCTGCAGTATCAGCAAGCATTTCAAGTTCATCAATATGTTCTTCTATTATTTCATGCGAAACATCTTTTGGACGTACAGCAACTAGCATCGCACGTTCATTCGTTTTCTCTTTTAAATCTATCATATCATCTATACCTAATAATCTAATTAAATTCTGATAATTCTTTCTTTGTGTTTTTTGCGACTAACATTTCTATAACAGCAAGTAAAAATGCAAAAATTAAAAAATATCTCCAAAGTTCTGATCCAAACCTTTCATGTTTTATTTCTTCAATATAATTATCGTTAGTTGATAACTTAAAAACATTCGCGAAACCCGAGAGTTTATCTTCATGATTTTCTTTTGCAAAAACTTCATTTGGATTAACATTTACAACTGCATAATTAAGAAGTTTCCCTTGCGAAAACAACTTATAAATACCGCTCAGCTCAGCATCTCTATACTTTACAATATTATTTTTTATCGAATCCGGCGGGAAAAACAATTCAGTATTATCCGGTTTTATTAGTTTACATTGACTTACAGCCTTCCCGGAAACATCAAAATAAATATCATCACCACAAATATAATTTTCAAGTTCATTTAATTTACTTGAAAGATAAAATACCTGTTTGGTTATTAATGGCGCAAAAATTCCTTTCACTGGAAAATCGCTCCAGCTTAAAACCGGCGCAATGTTATACAGCAGCATGCTGCCATTATTTACTTTTTGTTCACTTAAGAAAGCCGAGTTATCCGCAAGTGTAATTATATTTCTGCCGCTAGAGTTTTTACTTTTTAGAAATTTATAAATTTGAGGCGAACCCAATTTTACTTTTTCAACATTTTCAAAAATATTTGCAAACGTTGGATGATTAAGATCGTATTTGTCAAATTCATTAAATGTACCGTTCTCAATATTTTCAATCAGTTGATATGAATCCTCAATTCCCAAACTTGCTAAGAATCTGTTAAACTCAACTCCGGTTGTCTTTTCTGAAGGGAATAAAACCAGCCCTTTCCCGGCGTTAAAATAGTCTTCCAGCTTATTTGTATTCTCAACATCTGTTCCAACTAAGACAACAACATCATATTGTAAAATATTTGTCGAAGATATTTGAGATAATTTCTTTTTATCCACGGTTATGATATTTTGGTTAATGGAGCTTTGTAAAGCACTAGTTATGAAAGAAATATCGCCTGAGTTTTCTGAGAATAATCCGACTCTTATTTGTTCTGGAACATACAACGCCGTATAACTCCTATTATCATTGAGTATATCATCATCCTCTAATTCAATAAAAGCTTCAATTAATCCGGATGAATTTGTAGAAACTTCAAAACCCAAATTGCCGCTTTTTTTAGAATCAATATTCTGCTGTGCCATTCTTTTTCCGTTTATATAAAGAGAAGCAACGGCATTATAAGATTCTGACTGATTTTTATACACAGCAGAAAAATTGATAGGCGTGTTTTTTTCAATTATCTGGTTTTTAATTTTAAGATTTGAGACAACACCATTTTTTAATACTGCCGAGTTCATGTTAAACGAATATACTTTTACCCTTTCATCAAGCTTAGATATAATCGAATCAATTTCACTGGCATTGGAAAAACCGGCTCCGGTAAAGTCAGAAAAAATGTAAAGCTCTTTATTAAAATTATCAGATTCATTTAAAGCGTTAACGGCAGAAACTAATGATTCTGTAAAGCTTCCTGATATTTCTGAAACTTCTATATCTGCTAATGATTTCGTTTTTCCATCTTGAAACTGAAAAAAATCTAATTTCTGATTCATGGAAAATGCTGGTATGGCAACTTCATCTCCTTCTTCAAACTCATTTAATATTTCAGCAATAATTTTTTTGGAAATATTTAAATATGAACCTTTGTCAGTAATAACAGACATACTAAAGCTGTCATCAACAAGAAATATAGCTGAAGTTTTAGCTGTTGAAGCAGCACCGCCAATAGAAACAGAGTCGATAGTTGGTCGTGCAAACGCAAAAACTAAAGAGAGAATTATTAGGATTCTAAGAATTAAAAGTATTATCTGTTTAATTTTTACTTTACGGATTTTTGTTTTCTGCAATTCCTTCAAGAACGCAACTGTGCTGAATTCTATTTTTTTTAACTTCCTAAGATTTAGTAGGTGTAATAGAATTGGAATAGATGCGGCTAATAAGCCAAACAGCATAGCAGGATTAAGAAAGGTCATTTTTTCCCTTTACAAATAGATTCCATTTAAGAATGGAAATAAAAATTAAGTGGAACTACTGTTCTTTTTCTAATACAAAATTTGTCATATTCACCAGTCCGATAAAATCGGACTGGCTCAATTCTAAATGACATTCATTTTAAAACTATTTTAATATTAATAATCTTTCTGAATACTAGCACCCTTAAAATAGTGCAGTAATATTGCGTCGAAGCTATATCCCATTTCACCCATTACCGCAGCGCCTATTTGACATAGCCCGACTCCATGTCCCCAACCGGCACCGGTTAAAATGAACTTGCCTGGAACATTATCAACAATCATATCTTTGTCTATTACAAAAGCAGAACTGTATAAATGAGATTTAGATAGTATTCGTCTAATTTCTAATTCTTTCCCAATTATTAAGGTTTTTTTAGAACCAACAATTTTAAGTTTTATTAGTCTGCCGGAAACTCCGCGTTCAATCGGGATTAAATCAATTATATCACCAAAATCCCATGCAGACTTACCATTAATTAACTCAGCAATTTCATTCTGGGAGTATTCAACTTTCCAGCGATAAAAATCAGTTGTTTCCTGATCATAATCGAGCAACACCTGCGAAAGTATTTTTTCATCTGAAGTATTACAAAATGCAGCGGGTGATTTTCTTATCCAGGCTTCGGCAGCTTTTTCCTTTGTTAAATCCAGATCGAAATCATCCGGTTCATATTTATAATCAATAGTTTTAACAAGATAGTCATGTTTAACCGGCTCCCATACATTTTCAAAATCTTCCGCAATTCCGCCGCATGATTTGGAAAACCGTGCATCACAAATTTTATTTTTATATTTAAGAACCATTCCTTCGGTTGCGTTTACAGCCGCACGAACCTTCTCTGTATATGCTTTTGTAATTCCCTGATATCTTTGGCAATGATCATCGTTGCAAACATCATATAATTTATGATCTTCTCTATCATACCATTTAATAAATTCATCTTCAGTTTCAATAACAGGAATGTAATCATTCCCGCTGGTATCAAGTTCTTTTTGTTTATCAATTTGGGCTAACAGCCAGCTCCTGGAAATTATAGCGTGAGCTTTAAGAAGTTCGATTGAACTGTTAGCACTCATTTCAGAAGATATAACACTTATTAAATAGTTTTCTACTGATAAAACATTTACCGCGACAATCTTTCCGTCTTCAACTAATAATTTTAAAGAACCCTGAAATCTTTGATTCTCCTTTTGCTCCCAATGAAAATCCACACCTATTACAACATCATTAATTACAAATGATTCTGATGAAAGCTCGCTTGGTACTAATTTAATTTCTTTCGAAAAATCATAATCCTTTCCATCGCATGAAAGTCTGATTTTTCCATTAACAAGTTTAGCAACACATTTGCCGCTTAAAAGATCATCAAAATCTTTTGAAGTATAATTTCCGTATAGAACAAACTTTATTTCATCGTTTTTTACAATTGAAACACTAACCTTTGGTTTCCCCATCATCAACCTTATATATTTAATTTTCGCTTACCCAGTTTCCCATAAAGTCCTGAAATTTAACAGGATTGAATTCTGTATATAAATACTCTGTATAACCAGCTTTATTGTAAGGATCATTTTCAAAAAACTCAACTATATCTTCCAATGATTCTGCCTTTGCAATAGCAATTCCGCCAGTTAATGGTTCTTGCGGACCGGAGCATAAAAGCATATTTTTATCATAACCTATTTGCAGAAAACTTCTGTGTTCATCAAGAACTTCTTTAATTTTTTCAAAATCCACAGTATAACTAATCTCAACTACAAAATGTTTCATAAATTCCTCCTAATTATAACGTGCAAATATAAAAAGTATCGCTTCCTTAAACAATTACAGAATTTATTTATTGATATAAAACGGCACTTTTTATTATATTGAAATATGTACATAAAAGGGAAACATGAAAAAAGGAACAATAGGGTGTAATGTTCTTTTAGCTCTTCTCTTGGTTTTGGTAAATTCTCTAAGGGCGCAGAACAATTCAATCGAATTATCAGAGATTATGTTTAATCCTACTGATGTAAACAGCGAATTTATTGAATTATATAATAATTCTGATTCAGTGACTTATAATTTGGCAAATCTAAAAATCATCTATGAAACATCAGCCCCCGATCTGGTAAATGATAATACGGATTTGTTATTAGAACCCGGGAAATATGCAATTATACTTGAAGGAGATTATGATCTTGCCGCCGGAGTTTACAAAAATCTTATTCCGGACGATGTATTAATTTGCCTGATTGATAATAATTCTTTTGGCCGGTCAGGAATGGCAAATTCTTCCGATAGAACAATTTATCTTGTTTATGAAACCGATACGCTGGAAACCTACTTATATTCGGCTGATAATGATAAAGGTATTTCTGATGAAAAATTTGAACATGGCTTTACAGATTGGGAAAATTCTTTATTAATAGATGGTTCTCCCGGAATGAAAAATTCAGTTTCTCCTAAGCAGCACGATCTGAAAATTGTATCAGTTCAAAAAAAATCAGCAGCTATAATAGAAGGTGAGAATTTTATAATTGACATCATGCTTAAAAACTTAGGATTTGCAAACGCGGAGAATTTTTCGCTGACTGTTTACCTCGATGAAAATACTGATTCGCTGACTGAAGCAAATGAATTAATATTTCAAGACGATTTACAAAATTTGGAAAGTAATGATTCAATCATGGTTTCCGCTGCTTTTAATGGTTTTAGCAAAGGGAATTATTCATTTATAATTATTCTGGGTTATATTTTAGATGAATTCGCTAATAACAATGTCTATTATTATAAGTTTAATATTGCGGCTAACCCGGTTGAGTTTAATTCGGTTATAATAAATGAATTAATGATCATTCCCAAAGATGAACCTGAATGGATTGAGCTTTATAATAATAGTTCTGCGGATATAAACCTGAAAAACTGGAGTATAACTGATTCTAAATCAGCAGTTGAGTTAATTGACAAAACTTTTTTATTGGAGCCGCAAAAATATTTAATTATTACGGATGACAGTTCTGTTGTCGATTATTACTCAAATAAATTTAGTTTTATTGAAGTAAATCTACCGTCATTAAATAACAGCGGTGATAATGTAGTATTAAAAGATTCTCTGGGGTTCATAATTGATTCGCTCAGTTATAATAGCAGGTGGTTAAACTCTGATTGTAAATCACTTGAACGGATTGAATCTTTTTATTCGAGCCTTGATTCTGCAAACTGGGGAATCTCTAATGATAGAAAAGGCGCAACTCCAGGATTTATAAATTCAGTAACACCAAAAGATTTTGATTTAACAATATCAGGCTTTAAAACGTTAACTCCGTTTCAAATTATGGGGGAATCAATTGGAGTCTCTGTTACAGTAACAAATATAGGCCGGAATGAGGTGTTAAACTCTAATCTCGAACTATATATGGATATAAACAAAGATTCATTAGTTCAGACAACTGAAATTATATTATCAAATAATATAATTTCATTATCCGCACAAGATTCAGCGGAGATTATAATTGAGGTTCCCGAATTTGTAGAAGGCAAAAATAATCTGATAGCGTTAATAAATTATCAAGAAGATCTAAATAATTTTAATGATACTTCTTACACTAGTTTTACCGGAATTAAAATAAACGAAATAAGAAATGATATTGTTATCAATGAGATTTTATATGCGCCGGACAGCGTTAGTACAGAATGGATTGAACTATATAATCGCAGTAACAAGGAAATTAATTTAAAAAACTATAAAGTTGCAGACGCAAATGATACATCAATTGTTAACAGCAAGGATTTAATACTTAAACCCGACAAATATGCCATTATAAGCAGCGATAGTAGTTTTGTTGATTTTTATACTAATAGAAAAAATGTGATCATAGGTAAATTCTCTTCCTTAAATAATTCATTTGATACTGTTATCATACTTGATTCACTGGACAGAGTTATAGATTCCGTTTATTATTCATCCGATTATGGATATAAACAGGGTTATTCAATTGAGAGAATAAACTCTGAATCTGAAACTGACAGCAGCAATTGGAAGCTTGTTCAATATGGATTAAGAAATACTTTGGGACAGATTAATAGTGTTTCTAAAAAAGATCATGATCTGGAATTGTCAAATCTGGAGTTTGAAAGTTCCTATCAAATAATTGGGAATTCTATCAGTGGAAATTTTACAGTTAAAAATATTGGGAAAACCGCCGCGCAAAATTTTACAATAGATATTTTTCTGGATAAAAATTCAAATAATATTTTAGAGACAAATGAACTTAATCAATCCGCTAATATAACCTTACTTGAAGCAAACGATAGTCTTCAAAGCAGTTTTAAGCTTGATGATTTTAATGCCGGACAAAATCACGTTTATGCAATAATTAATTTTACAGATGATACTTTCCCGCTTAATGATACGTTATCAGTATACTTCATAGGTGTTAAGCTGAATGAAATAAGAAATGACCTTGCAATAAATGAAGTTATGTATTCACCCGGGGAAGACAGGTCTGAGTGGATTGAAATTTTTAATCGGAGTGAGAAAACGATTAATCTGAAAAATTATCAAATAGCCGATGAAAAGGATACTTCCAGAATTAATAGGAAAATACTGTTTGTTAAACCAAATGAATTTTATGTAATTGCCAGGGACAGTTCATTTATTAACGAGTTTCCAAATGTGCGAAATCTGATTGTCGGTAAGTTTCCATCGTTGAACAATGATGATGATAAAATTATTTTGCTTGATTCATTAAACAGAGTAATCGACTCAATCCAGTACTTTGATAAGTGGAATGATTATGAACATGCGAGCCTTGAACGCATGAATGCTGCGCTTCCTTCGGACAGCTTAAATTGGCTTCCGTATAAATATGGAATTGGCGGATCACCGGAGAGCATAAATAGTGTAACGCAAAAAGATCATGATTTAGAAATAACTGATATAATTTATTCGCCGGAAAAACCATTTTATGGCGATACAGTTTTTATAATGGTAAAAGTAAAGAACATTGGTAAACTCCAATCTGATTTTGCACTTAATCTGTTCAGTGATACTGATTTAGATACGCTTGAAAATGCAGTTATAGAAGAGGGTAATGAGATTAGTTTAACGCCCGGGGACTCAACTATTTTTACGTTCGATTTTTTTATAAATAAAATCAACAACGTAAACGCGTTTTTTGTGAAGATTTATTCCGCGAAAGATCAGGATACATTAAATAATAGCATTTATAAAAAAATAGAACCCGGCTTCCCGCAAACTTCAGTTATAGTTAGTGAAATTATGTATTACCCGGATTCGGATGAGCCGGAATGGGTTGAGTTGTATAATAGGAGTGACAAAATTATTAATCTCAAGGATTGGGAAATGTCAGATGTATTGAACTATCCGCAAAAATGTGTAATTACAAAAAAGGATTTATTTATTAATCCTTCCGGGTTTTTAATTATTTCCAAAGATTCTGTCATTACGGAATTCCATGAATTTATAAATTGTTCAATCCACATTTTGAATTTTGCAAATTTAAACAATGATGCTGATGGAATAGTGATTAAAGATAATAGGAGTATTACTATTGATTCCGTAGTTTATAACAAATCGTTCAGTTTAAATAGCGGATATTCTCTTGAACGGATTGATTTTTCAAAAATTTCTACCGATATAAATAATTGGTCTTCTTCAATCGATTTTGAAAAAAGTACACCCGGGCGAATGAACAGTGTTACTCTAAAGCAATATGATCCGGCTGTTGTTTCGTTAGAGTTTAATCCTACGTTTCCATTAAACGGTCAATCTGTAATTCCAATCTTAACTTTGTGTAACAGAGGTTTACAAAGTGTTGATGGAATAAATGTTCTATTCGAAATTTTGGAGATAAATAATTTAATTAAACTTTCAGAAGCAAATTCAATTTCGGTCAATGTTAATAACACTATTCAGGTTATATCTCCTAATGCTTTTGAATTAACTGATTCTGCTTTAGTCCGGGCGACAATTATTTTTGAAAAGGATGATGATGTTTTTAACAACAAAATCAGTTCTGTAATTTATTCCGGTAATGATAAAAACACTGTCCTGGTAAATGAAATAATGTTTAATCCGCGTATTGATCAGCCAGAATGGGTTGAGATAATTAATAACTCTGCGAAAAAAATTAATTTGAAAGACTGGTTTTTAACTGATTTATCTTCTGCAAATACTGAATGTATACTTTCGGTAAAAGATTTATTTATTGAACCGGATGAGTTTTTAATAATTAGTTCAGATTCACTGGAAGAAAATCCCGACCAGGTTACAGTTATTTCCAATTTCCCTTCTTTAGGAAATGAAGACGGAATTAAGTTATACGATTTTCGTGGAGCCATGATTGATAGTATTCGCTATAATTTCAGCTCAGGTAAAAAAGGAATTTCAATTGAACGGTTTATAAACAACGAAGAAACGAATTGGTCGTTTTCGCTTAGTAATAATGGGTCAACACTTGGACGCCAGAATTCATTAAACGATAATTTTGAGATCAATTATAATGATTTAATTATTAACGAAATTATGTTTGAAGTTGATACTTCGTATTCAGAATTTGTTGAGTTTTATAACAACAGCGATTCTGAAATAGAACTGGGTGTATTGAATTTTAAAAAAAGCAATGAAACAATTTCAAAATTTACCCATGGAAGTTTTAAGCTTATATCAAATGGTTATTTTGTGTTATACTCTGATTCTGCTTTGTTTAAGAGGTTCCCGGAACTATTGGCAAATGAAAACAAGAAACAGTTTTCGGTTTCTTCTTTTTCATTAAAGAATGATTTTGACATACTGATGATTAAGGATATTTATGGAAATGTAATTGATTCGGTTAGCTATAATGCCGATTGGCACAATAAACATGTTGCTGAAACTAAAAATAGATCTCTGGAAAGAATAAATTCAAAATTTGATTCAAACGATTCTCAAAACTGGAGCACGTCTGTTAACTCACTTGGTGCAACTCCATTAAGATCAAACTCAATATATATACCGGATAAAAATTCAGGTTCAGAAATTTCAATTTCACCAAATCCTTTTTCACCGGATAATGACGGTTTTGAGGATTTTACGATTGTAGAAATTAATCTGGATGAACCAATCTCGCAAATAAGAGCAAAGATATTTGACAGCAAAGGACGACTTGTAAGAAATTTTATTCCGAATTCTTCTGTCGGATCATCGGGTAAATTTATTTTTGACGGACTCAATAATGATGGAAATCCCTTAAGGATCGGTATTTATATACTTTTTGTTGAGGCAGTCGGCTTAGATAATAACATTATTAAAACAATGAAAGAAGCAATTGTTATTGCAAGAAAATTATAAACTTACTAATTTACTCCGAGTACTTTATAACAATATAGCAGAGGAAAAAATGTTGAAAAAATATGAAACGGAAATAAAGATTATTGATCAGGTTTATGGTGAAGTTGTTGAAGCAATTACAAATGCACCCGATTCATCCGACTTTGAAGCATCAAGAATATATTTTGAAAATGCAAAAGCCCGCATGAACGATTGGGCAAGAAAATTAGTTAAGGTAAAAGATGAGTTGGAAAGTAAGGAAGACGTTCAGGATTTAACTGCCGATAACAGACCTGCGTAAATATCTGATCTTAAATAAAATTATTAAAGTAAAAGAAAAATTGGAATATAGATGAGCATTGTAGTAGTTGGCAGTTCTAATACAGATATGATTATAAAAGTACCTCATCTTCCCAAACCTGGTGAAACCATTTTAGGCGGCGAATTTACAAATGCGGCTGGAGGCAAAGGAGCTAATCAGGCAGTTGCAGCGGCACGTTCTGGCGGCAAGGTAATATTTGTTGCAAAAGTAGGCAATGATATTTTTGGCGAAAGCGCTATTGATGGATTTATAAATGATAACATTTGCATAGATCATATTTCTAAAGATTCTATCGAACCATCGGGTGTTGCGCAGATTGTAGTTGATGAAAAGGGTGAAAATTCAATCGCGGTTGCTTCCGGAGCAAATGCCAGGCTTTCCTCTGAAGATGTAATGAACGCAAAACAAAAAATTGAATTGGCCGATATTCTTTTAACACAGCTTGAAACACCTATAGAGACAATTGCTGAAGCCATGACGATTGCAAAAGCTAATAGTGTAACTATAATTTTAAATCCGGCTCCGGCACAAAAATTATCGGATGAACTTTTATCAATGGTTTCAATTATAACTCCAAATGAATCTGAAGCGGAATTGTTAACCGGAATAAAAATAGACGATGAAAGCAGTTGTGTGAAAGCATCGCAGGAATTAATAAACAGAGGTGTAGAAACAGTAATAATAACTCTCGGTTCCAAAGGTGCTTTTGTAAATCACAATAATAAACAATATATTTTGCCTGGTTATAAAGTTAAATCTGTTGATACAACTGCGGCCGGCGATGTTTTTAACGGAGCTTTGGCTGCGGCTTTGGCTGATAAAAAAAGTTTTGAAGAATCTGTTGGATTCGCGAATGCCGCTGCGGCATTATCTGTAACAAGACTGGGCGCGCAGCCGTCGGTTCCAACACTAAATGAAATAAATGAATTCATTAATTTATACGGGAAATAAAATGTTCAGGAAATCACTTCTATTATTTGTTATTTCAGTTTTATTAAGTTCAGTTATTTATGGTCAGTGCAGCGAAAAAAGCTGTGAGCCGCAAAACCTTTTCAAAGATGATCTATCAAATGCCATATTTCCAGAAGGTGTCTGGACTGTTGAGGATGGTATTTTAACCGCAAGTGAAGACGAGTGTATCTGGTCTGAAAAGGAGTATGATAATTTTGTACTCGATTTGGAATTTAAAACTGAAGATGGAACAAACAGCGGTGTAATTGTTTATTGCAATGACACTAAAAACTGGATCCCTAATTCTGTTGAAATTCAAATTGCGGATGATTACTCAGAGAAATGGGGAAAGGCTGATCCAACTTGGCAATGCGGTGCTGTGTTTGGTCATTTAGCTGCTTCAAAAAGTGTAGTTAAAAAGCCGGGTGAATGGAACCACTATAATATAACTTGTAGAGATAGTATTATTACTATTGTTTTAAATGATGTTGAAGTTACTACGATGAATATGCAGCTTTGGAAAAGTGCAGATAAAAATCCGGATGGAACAACTATTCCTTCCTGGTTAAGTACTCCGTTCGCGGAACTTCCAACTAAAGGTTATGTGGGTTTACAGGGAAAACATGCCGGAGCGTCTATCTTTTTTAGAAATATTAAGATTAAGGAAATTAAGTAATTACAAAGTCAGGACTTAGGTCCTGACCGGACTAATGATTTTTATTTACCCGGCAAATTTTTAGGAGTTTATATGGCTTATTTTAACAGTAACATTTTTTTTGTTTTGTTGTAATTTCCACTAAAAATCCTATACAAATAAATTCCACTCGGTAATTCGTTTGTATTAAAATCAATGTTATAGTTTCCTGTCAACTTAAAATCATCAACTAGAGTAATAATTTCTCTACCTATAATATCAAAAACCTTTATTTGAACATGATTTGCTGATTCAATTGAATATTTGATGTTGGTTGACGGATTAAAAGGATTTGGATAATTTTGAGATAATGAATAATTTATTTCGGTTTCTTCATTATTAACTTTTACCGGGATATCATTAAGAATATTTAATTTAAATATTGGCATATTTTTAGAATTGGTATGAAAAATCAATGAATCAGTTTTCATACTTTCAAATAAATTAATTTTAGTCACAGGTAAAATTAATTCCATTTTTATTTTCACACTGTCATTGACTGGGATTTTTAAAGGGAAAAATTCTGCATTTGAACATCCTTCATAACAATAAAGATCACAACTTTTGATTAAGCTATCACTATGATAATATTCTATTAAATAGCCATTCATTGAACTGTTATTAACGATTGAATCAATTAAGAGTGATTGATTTTCATTGCTATCACCTTTAATATAAAGGGAATCCCAATAAGGATATTGATATTCTAAATATATAAGTGTATCCTTTGAGAAAAATATATTCTGTGCTTCTGATATTGATGTGAAAAACATGATAGTAATTATTAAATAAAACAATCTCATTTTTACCTCTGATTGATAGCAATATAACAACCTATTAATTTTTTGCGTCAAGGTACGGGAGGCTGTCTCAAAAGTATGATTTGTCATTCCGAACAAAGTGAGGAATCTTGTTTTTTTAACTAAAAAGACATATTCTTTCGTCACTTCACTCCTCTGAATCACAACTTTGGGGAGTTTTGAGACAGCCTCTGCAACTATGACAGTCGTTGGAATATTCAAAATTTATTTTTATTTATGCTCTTCTAAATTATTTTTTTGGTCTTCAATATTCTGTTTTAACTTTTCTTTTTGGCTTTCAAGATTATTAATAGTTACGCTGATTTTTTCTCTATCGCCGCCGTCTTTTATACTTTGTTTTAATCGATCTATTTGACTTTCAATCTTTTCTAAGTAGTCGGATTTCTCTTCAATTTTATCAGCTTTTATGGCTTTGTCAAATACAATTTCCTCCGGAGATTGTTCACTTGTTTTTCTTTCTTTTGATTCAGCAATTATTGGGATGAACCTTGTCTCATTTACTTGTCTCTGATTCATAAAGGCAGGTGAAACAATTTCTATCTCATTTTTATGAAGATTATCAATTACCTTTTCATTCAATATTGAATGAGTAGTGAAGTATTTATTAATATCTATTAGTATGCCATGAACCCTATATGTAATAGAAAAATCACCAAGTGTCTCAATAAAAACATACGGTTCAGTTAATCCGCTTTCTTCTGCCGCATTTAGTAATAACTTTTTTATAGTAGAATGGTTTATATCGTATCCTAAGGAAACAGTAGTTGAAATTATAGTTCCGCTATCTCTAACTATTTTTATCGGTTGCGATGCAAGATAAATATTTGGCAATGTTGTTAAATTTCTGTCCTCTGTTTGAATTTCAGTCCTAAATAATCCCTTTTTTGTAACTCGTCCAAAGTTGTTTTCAATCTTTATAAAATCGCCAAGTTTAAAGTTTTTAATAGAGTTATTCATTAAACCGGCTAAAGCATTACCAATAATTGTCGTTGAACTTAACGCCAAAGCGGCACTTAAGACAATTCCAATCAAACTTATAATTTGTCCTTTTATAGAATGATCAATAGGCAGAGCTATTGTAAATACTAACGCGCCTATCAAAAAAATTAGGACGGAAATTAATTGGCGGGTTATTGTCCCTTTTTCTTGCTTTTTTTTATTAAAAAGCCAGTTGTTGAATATATAAGCGAAAACAATAATTATTACTACTACAACAAACCCACCCCAATACAATAATAATTCTTTAATAATCTCGTTCATAATATTACCTTGCAATAATTTTATAATAACCTGTTAAAATTAAATTTCTCATTTTTTCCGTCACGGTACAAGAGTCTTTCCTAAAAGATTATTTTTTGTCAGACTAAGTTTATCGAAGTCTGGAAAGCTGGCCAAATTTATATTTTTTACTGGCACAAGATGACAAATGATATTTTTGAGACATCTTCTGCGACCGTTGAAATTTTATATCCTCTTGTTTATCCGCCAATTTTTTTAGTCGGATTTAAGATGTTATAAAGCGTTTAATTCTATTCCCTAATCAATATTTCATGTAATAATTTTTGTATATCTCTTCTGCCATCTAATACACAATGGACATACACAGCTTTATCTATTATTTGATAGATAATTCGATATGGTTTAATAGTTATTTCTAAAAAATCTTCTATCCCTAGTATCTTCAATTCATTTGGTATGTGCCCCCGATCCGGGTATTCTTGCAAGAAGGAAAGTTTCTCTTTCAATTTTGAATATATATTATCAGCATTTTTTTCACAATCGTTAAAATAGATATATTTATATAGTTCTAATAAATCATCTTCAGCTGATTCTATTACATTAACTTTGAACTTCATTCTGTGCCCGCTTAAATTCACTGATTTTTTTATCAACATTTTTTAATGATTTTTGAAGCGGATTAAAATTTCCCCTTTTTATATCTTTTCCACTCAATGCAAGAATTTTTAACAAAGCGATACTTTCTTGAGTTTTTTCATATAGTTTAACATCCTGAAGAACAACTTTTGCTTCGCCATTATGAGTTATAACTAGAGTTTTTTGATTATTTGAAACGTCTCTCACGACTTCAGAAGCATGTGTTTTTAAATAACTAATTGGTTTTATTGATTCACTGAATCTCATTTGACCTCCATTTATATACGACCTAAATATAGCCCTCATTATAGTCTAACACAATATAAAATTCTTGCACACATTTTCTTGACTTTGTAACGTTGTATTAAGCCGCAAGAACATGGAAAACTTAAGCATGATAACGTATTTCGCCTAACAACATTATGTTTATATTAAAATAAAAATTATTTGCCGCTGCTTTTATTGCCTGTTGCCGAGACAAACTTAAAAAAAGGAGTAAGAAAAATCAAAGAGAAAATGAGATTAAGTATTAGTAAATACCGACTAGCGCGGGATGACGCAGAGGATGGTGTCACTTCGGATCTGCCTGTCGACAGACAAATCTGGAGATACATTTTACTTTCAAATAACTACAGACATACTCTGTGTTAATACAAGAATTTGTCTTAGCATCATTAAGCTTCAGCTAATTCCAATTTTTCTTCAACTGGCTTTTCAAAAGGCGGAATTGTACTATTGTTTTTTTTGAATCCATAAATGAATGTTTCGAAGTTAAAAGTTTTTTCCGGGATATTACCCTGGATACTTAAGTGCTCCATCAAAGCAAGAGCAACCTGAACAGCTTCCGGAGCTGTAGCGCATCTATCAATACAATATTCATTTCCCGATAAATTTACTTTATGCTCATTTGAAAGAGTTCTCTCAGGATTACTGCAAACACCTATATACCATTGTCCAGGTTCATTTGTGCAGCTATTTATTTTTTTTAAGAAACCATTTAAAACGCGTAATTGTGAATGAGTCATTTTATAACCCCTTTTTAATCATAATACATAAATCAATTTACAAGATAACAGGTTAATAGTCACGTCATATTATTGTTAAGTGAATGTTACGCCAGTTTTAATAAGCAATAATAGATAACCTTATTTTTATGCGGATTGTTTGCGTTCTTTGTAGGGAGTTATGTATCTATTTCTTTTCTCTTCAGTCAGCTTCTCAGTTTGAACAAGAATTAATCCGTCAACGCAATTTTCAAAATCCGGATCAATGCTAAAGTCTAAAAATTGTACGCCGCCTTCTTCGCATAAATCAGAGTAGTGTTTATAAAGTACAGGGACAGTAAAACCCAAAGGTTTAAGAAGGTTTTTTAATATTTTGAACTCCTTTTTCCTATCGTTTTCATTAAAATTTTTATCAAAAGTTTCGGCAGTTTCTTTACTAATATTTACAGAATTGTTAGCTTTTGCTAAAACAGAATTACCTGGGAACCATTTTTGAAAATATTTAATTAATAGTTCTTTAGAAATCTGTTCATAACTATTGCTTATACTTACCGGACCAAATAGATATTTAATCTCCGGGTTGTAAGCAAGATAAGCTCCTAAACCAAGCCATAAGTAATGAAGTGCGTTTGTATTCCAATATTTCCTTTGTACAAAACTTCTTCCAAGTTCTAACGAATGCGGAAGATAATCGGCTATAAATTTGCTTGAAAACTTAAAAAGTGTGGATGAGTAGAATCCGTTGTGTCCAAGGTTATTTACAATTTCATCACCAAGACCAATACGATAGGAGCCTACTATTTCCAGTTCTTCATCATCCCAGACAATAATATGCTTGTAATACTTATCAAATCTGTCTGTATCTTGTTTTTTACCAGTTCCTTCGCCAACATATCTAAAGGTTAATTCTCTAAGGCGCGCAATTTCCCTAAGTATAGTTGGCGCGGATTCATAGGCCGCTAAAATAATCTTTTTGCTGTCTTTTGTATGCCCTAACAGTTCAGCCTGATTAATTTCTTTGTATAATGATTTTTTATCAACGGGATGAATTACATTTTTTTCAGTAACAAATATTTCAGATTTGTTTTTACCAATTCTATATGTATGTTTTTTTAACAAGTTAATCTGAGCTGAAGTTTTAATAATGTTTTGTGTAAATACTTTAGAAGGAATTGGATTTCCAATTTTGATGTTTATCGTTTTTCCTCTTTTATTAAAAAGTTCATTTGCCAAAAGAAATAAAGAGAACCCTTTGTTCAAAGCAGAAATGGCGTAAAAGAGAATGGAGTTTTTGGCTTTAATAAAGACAGGAAGAACCGGAGCATTATATTTTTTTGCAAAAAACAAAGCACCGTTCGACCATTTTTTATCTGTGATTGTAATTCCTCTTAATCTTGAAACTTCTCCGGCCGGAAATATAATTACAGCTTCTTCATTTGTTAACGATTTACCAATCTCCTCAATAACCTGCCGCTGAGAACCTTTTGCCCCAAGAACATCAACCGGTACAAAAAATTCGTTTAGATTATCAAAATTTGATAAAACTTTATTTGCAATAATTCTAACATCTTTCCGAATTTCATAGATCGTTTTAATCAATGATAATCCGTCTAAACTGCCTATAGGATGATTTGCGACAATTATAATTCTGCCTTCCGAAGGGATTTTTGTGTAATCTTTGTTAGAAACCTGAAAGGTAAATTTTAAATGCTCAAACAGTTCATCTATAAGTTCAATGCCTTTCAAGTCATTATTTTTTTTCAAAAAAGAATTGATCTCATTTAATCTTAAAACTTTGCTTAGTGTTTTAGTTACAAGTAACTGAATCCATTTAGGTTTAGAGAAAAAAGCCGGAGATTCCTGTTCAATAATATTTTTAATATTCAATTCTTTCATTTAAGTCTCTAATTAGTTTGTGTTGTTAATTTTAATCCGATAATGCCGGAAATAATAATTAGAATAAAAAAATACGTAGCCGGGTTATAAGTTTTATTCTGAATAGAGTTTTCGGCAATTATAGTACCTATAATTCCTATTCCCATCCAGATAGAGTATGCTACACCAAGCGGAATTGTACGGATCGATTTTGATAAAAAAAACGCGCTTGTAAATCCGAAGAAAGCATAAAATAACAGCGGGATAAACTTTGTAAATCCCTCAGTCATCTTTAAGCTAACTACCCAGCCAATTTCCATAATACCGGCAATTAATAGATATATCCAGTTTAACATATAGCTCCCGAATTTCTTTCTCTTTTTAATGGTTTAAACTGATATATGTAAAGATTATAGGATATAGTGAAGAAAAGCAGTTGTAGAAAAAAAAACAGTTCCAATACGGCTTAAAATTTGACAATTCTAAAACCGGATAAAGTGCCGCACTAAGAGCTATAGAATAAATTTGTGTTTTATTTAGATCCATAAACTATGCTAAAATACTCTCTTTAGATCTTCTTAGTTTTTTTATGGAATTCATTTCACTCTGATAAACTTTTTTAATACCATCGCCAAGTGCTTTTTCAATATCCCTAATATCCCGTACAAGTTTATGGAGTCCCATAATCTCAACTGAAGAAGCCTGATCGGTTCCCCACATAGATCTATCGAGGGTTATATGACGTTCGACAAATTTGGCTCCCAAAGCAACCGCGGCAACTGTTGGTGCTAATCCGGTTTCGTGTCCGGAATAACCAATAGTTATATTTGGAAATTCCTTTTTGAAGTTTTGAACTACTTTCAGGTTAAGTTCTTCTAATTTACAAGGATAGGTGGAAGTTGCTTGAGCCAGCATTAACCTGTGTTCATCTAGCAATGATACCGCGTTTCTGATTTGATCCATTGTCGACATACCTGTTGACATTATAATTGGTCTGCCGGTTTTATGAACTTTATCTAACAGACCCGTATCAGTTATAGAGGCGGAAGAAATTTTATATGCTATGGGATCAAATTTTTCTAAAAAATCAACGGCAAGTTCATCCCAGGGAGAAGCAAACCAATGAATGCCTTTTTCATTGCAATAATCTGAAATTATCTGATATTCTTTTTTTTCAAATTCAACCTTGTGTCTATATTCAATATATGTCATACGTCCCCACGGCGTATCACGTTCAATATCCCATTGATCTTTAGGTACACAAAGTTCCGGAGTTCTTTTTTGAAATTTAACCGCATCACAGCCGGCAAAGATTGCCCCGTCAATAAGTTTTTTTGCAATATCTAATGATCCGTTATGATTAATTCCAATTTCGCCAATTATATAAACTGGTTCACCATTTCCAATGTACTTATTGCCTAATCTTACTTTATGATGTACTTTCACAATAACTCCTTAATATTAAATATTGTTTTAGCTTCTAATATTCTTTCCGCAAATTCTCTAAATGCTCCTTGTCCGCCATTAGTTTCAAGAACTATATCAGCATACTTGCGGGCAAAGCTCATTGCATCGGCAGGGCAGGCCGATAACCCGACAGCCTGCATAATTTCGATATCGTTAGTATCATCGCCAATGTAAGCTATATCTTCAGATTTAAGACCTTTCCTTTCTAATATTTCTTCAAGCTGATTACGTTTATCTTTTACGCGCAAATGCAGTTCCGTTATATTCAGTTTTTTTGCTCTCATTATCACATGCTCAGAAAATTCACCAGTAATAATTCCGGTTTCAATACCTGAGTTTCTCAACCTTTCTACTCCCATCCCGTCGCGGATCGAAAATCTTTTAAGTTCCTCGCCGTAAGCCGAATAATAGATTCCCGTATCGGTTAGCACTCCGTCACAGTCGGTTAATACAAGTTTAATTTTATTTGCACTGTCTATTAAATCCTTAGCCGGATTTTTATTTTCATCTACCATGCTGTCCATCCCCCGTCTACTATTAAGTTTGCACCAGTCATATAACTAGATGCGTCACTTGCTAAAAATATTAAGGCCCCTTTATATTCGTAAGGTTTCGCCATTCTGCCAAGCGGTGTTTTTATAGAATATTTGTTTATGAAGTTTTCATCTTGCCCGTTCTCTACTCCGCCCGGCGAGAGTGAATTAACTCTTATACCGGCTTTTCCCCAGTATGACGATAAATATCTGGTTAACGAAAGAACCCCGGCTTTGGTTACAGAATATGCGGGCGGTTTATAAAAGAGCTGTTCGCCGTTACATGAAGTGTATAAGGACTGATCGGGAGCCACAAGTCCGTATGTAGAAGCAATATTTATAATTGAACCTGAAGATTTTTTGAGCATCTCTTTACCAATAATCTGAGAACAAAGAAATACTCCGGTTAAGTTTACGTTTATAGACCGCTGCCAGTCTTCGAGTGAGTAGTTTTCGAATTTGGAATTTTCAATTGATGATTTTGGATCTTCAACCATATCATTGATTGCCGCATTGTTAACAAGAATATCGATACCGCCAAAATTGTTTACTGTAAAGTCTTTTAATCCCTCAACCGAATTTTTATCAGTTATGTTAACTTTATAAGAGTATATGTTTCTGCCAAGTTCCTTAACAACATCATCACATTTTTCTTTGTTAAGATCAACGGCAATTACATTTGCTCCGGCTTCAATTAATGCTTCGCAATGATATTTACCAATTAAACCGGCAGAGCCAGTAACTATAGCAGTTTTATTATTTAGTGAAAATATTTCCATTATCTGCAAACCGGCTTTGTATTAAAATCGCCAGTCTTTCTAAATACCGGCTGAACGGGTCTTCCTTTAATAAGACTCTCAACAGAATTATCACGGACAGCATTTTCAAGCATTTCCAAAACCTCTCTATAAACTGAAAGCGTATAATCAACATCATCCTGAGTATGAGAAAAACAAATATTGTGGAAACCCGACCAAAGTATTCCGTGTTTTATCATTTCCTGCTGTACAAAAGATTTTAATATTAACGGATCGCCGGCAATTGAATCGAAAGTAACCATAGATCTGAAATCGTATCCGGTACATCTGGAATACTCAAGACCCAATTCCGCGGCAATTTTATTATAACCTTCTCTTAATTGCCGTCCTATTTGTTTTAGGTATAAGGGAACATTGTATTCTATTATTTCAAGTATTGTTGCTTTTGCGGCCGCAAGTGATAATGCCTCGCCTCCAAATGTAGTATAGAAAAACACATCACCTTCAAGCAAATTCATTATTTCCGATTTACCAGTTAAGATTGAAAGCGGCATTCCGTTTGCAACAGCCTTTGAGTAGGCAGCTAAATCCGGTATGATTCCAAAATATTCCTGGGCACCGCCTATATCCATTCTAAAACCAGTCCACATTTCATCAAATATTAGAACAATATTTTTTTCAGTACATAATTCTCTAAGCTTTTGCAAGAATCTGTCTTTTGGTTTTTCGAATACTACAGGCTCTAATATTATTGCGGCAGTATTATCATCAATTGAGTTTATTACAGAATCTATATTATTATACTCAAATGTATTTACTATATCTTTTGTGGAAGCAGGAATTCCCATTCCACGCGGTGTAACTCCAATATACCAGTCGTGCCAGCCGTGATAACCGCAGCACAATATTTTTTCTTTACCAGTATAAGCTCTTGCAAGTCTGACCGCAGCACTGGTAACATCGGCTCCGGTTTTACTAAACCTTACAGCTTCGGCATTGGGAATTATTTCACGAATCAGCTCAGCAACTTCAACTTCAAGAGGATGCATAAGAGAAAATGTAATTCCGTCATCTATCTGATTTTTAATAGCCATGTCAACTCTTGGATAAGTATAACCCAGTGATAACGGACCAATTCCCATATTATAATCGATGTACTCATTTCCGTCAACATCCCAGACATGAGAACCTTCACCTTTCAATAAATATTTTGGAGCAATTCCTTCAACGTATTGTGTTGTTCCTTTTGCAAGAGTTTGTGTTTGCGAAGGGATTAAATTTAACGCTCTGTTATAAAATTCATTCGAGGTTTTTATATTGGGATAATCTTTATTAAACAGTACTCCATTCGGTGAAATATTCATTTTTTACTCTTAATAGATAGTTTTCAATTTTATTAACTATATCAATCGGATGCATCTTTTCATGTCTTATTACATCATTTAATAATAAGGGTTTGAACCACTTGTTCTCTAAAGCAATTGGTAAAACCGGGCATGAGTAGTTTTGTTCTATGAATATTTCCGCAATTATTGAATATAATCCGCCATATTTGTAATGATCTTCTATTGTAACTATTAAACCGCTGTCACTGCAAAGTTGGTATATTAAATTTTTGTTTATAGGATTAAGCATTCTAAGATTAATAACTCTGCATTTTATTCCTTTTGATGCTAAAATATCGCTTGCCCAGAATGCCTGATTAAAAAGAAAGCCGTATGTAAGAATTGTTACTTCCCTGTCAGTTCCAAAAATTTCCGGTTCACCAATTTTAAATGGTTTATGTTTTATGTGTGATGCCTGATCATTATATCTAATGTAAGTTGGATTATTTGATTCAGCAATATCCTTAATCCCTTTTATCAAATCGTCTTTATCAGAAGGGCAAAATATGTGCATGTTGGGAATAGTGCGCATTAAAGCAATATCTTCAACTGCCTGATGAGTTGGACCGTTAGCTTCTGAAAGGAATCCGGGAAAGCAGCCAACTAGTTTAACCGGAAGATCCGCAACACCAATATCTGTCCTAATAAATTCATAAGCGCGCATTGTTAAGAATGTTGCAAGAGCATGTATAATAGGCTTTCTACCGCGTAATGCTAAACCGGCAGCAGTTCCTGCCAGTGTCTGCTCTGTAATTCCGGTATCAAGAAACTGATTTCCAAGTTCTTCTGTTATATTTCGAATGGCCGCCCGGTTTTCAGCAGTCATAATTATATAATCTTCATTTCCCTTTGCTAATTTCAGCAGTATATCCTGATAATTCATATCATCTCACAAATAATTTTTCTGAAGTAAGATTTGATTTAATACGGGTATGAAGTTCATTTAATAAAGAGTTGATTTCATCTTCACTAAAATTGCAGAACCATCTGTCAGCTCTTTTTTCAATACTTGGCAAACCTTTTCCCCGTACAGTGTTTGCTATAAGAACCGATACTTTATCTTTACTGTATGGCAACTTATTAAGAGCGTAGTCAATATCTTCAAACATATGTCCGTCAATGTTTTTTACTTCGCACCCAAATGCTTCAAATTTTTTATCTAATGGATTCAGAGGAAGAAGATCTTCTGTCATCATATTTGCCTGGAATTCATTCCTATCAACAATAACTATAAGATTATCAAGTTTATATGAATTAGCTACTAATAATGCTTCCCAATTAGAGCCTTCGTTTAATTCGCCATCACCAACTATTACAATAATTTTATTATTTAATTGTTTTACTTTGCAGTCGTAAGCAACACCGGCGGCAACGCTTAATAAGTGACCAAGCGAACCAGAATGGAATTCAATTCCCGGTACCTTTCTATTTGGATGCCAATAAATGTTGTCGTTTTCTTTTAAATGATTTTTAAGGCGTGATCTTTCCAGTATTCCAACTTCAGCAAGTGCCGCGTAAAGTGCAGGAACATCGTGACCCTTTGATAAAAAGAAATAATCGCGCTTTGGGTCTTTTAAATTTTCCGGATTTATATTTAGAAAGTTTTTGTACAGATAGACAATTAAATCGGTACAGGAAAGTGACGCTCCAAGAAAACATCCGCCATTTACAGACATTCTAATTACATCTTCTCTCACTCTTAATGAAGCTTCTTCCAAATGTTTAATATCCAAATCAGACATTCATTACCTTTCCAAATTTTTCTTTGTATTCATCAATATTATTAAGTTCATCCAAGTGATTTTCATACCAGTATTTTCCAGCATGTCTTTTATTTAATAATGCTATTTCAGGTTTTTCTTCAAGCAGTTTAAGTACATCATAAAATGTAAATTTATTATTACGGTTCTGAAGTTTTTCATATACAGTTTTTATAAACTGATAATCTTCTTCATAATCTATTGTCCATCTCATTTTATCGGAAAAATCTTTTCCTGTTTCCCATTCAATATTGCCAATGTTATGCAGATCCGGGTTTTCCCAGATATATGGGGTTGTATGTTCTCTTTCAAAAAGTTTATCCGCGTTTTTCCAGGCGTTTTCTAATGTGTTAAATGACATTATTTCAACATCATTTCCATCGGGATAAGTTGCCGGATGAAGATTGCTTACATAATCAAAATTGTTATTTAAATAGTGTTTTATAACTCTGTCTATTATTGAGGAATCAATTAAAGGGCAATCGGATGGGATTTTTACAATTGCATCGGCTTTGTAATATTTAGCAGCCTGATAGTGTCTATCCAAAAGATCGGTTGGATGACCCCGTACAACACTAATATTATTATCCAGACAGAGATTAAATATCTCATCATCTTCAATTAGATCTGTAGTAATAACAGAAACTGTTCCAACGTGTTCCGATTTTTTAACACGTTCTATCATTTGAAGAAGCATAGGTTTTCCGCAAACAGGAAGCATCACTTTTCCGGGAAGCCGTGTTGAAGAATTTCGTGCCTGTATAAGAGTAACAACTTTTATGTTTTGTAATTTATTAGTATCCATTATTTAATGCCCATTCGTTAAAATAAAATTCAGTTTGTTCCAATTTGGTTAAAACGGCTTCAGCAACCTTTGCAATGTTGCCGGCAGATTCCCCGTTGTTCTGAATCGGTTGTAATGATTTTAAGGTTTCCAGATCAAAGTACGAGTAGACTTCTTTGTTTAGTACAATTCCTACATAAACAACTGTTGAGTACTTTGTAATAAGTGTTGTACAATTTGCTATCATTTCATCTATGCTGCCGTTTGTATAAACTAGAGCTTCGGGAGCAAGTTCGTTAATTTCTTTAGTGGCTCTTCTAAAATTTTCGTTTGGGTGGAGTTTGAAAATCAATTGCTGCTTACCCGCAATTTTTAAGGCTTCTTTTATAAATTTTTTTCTGTTTTCATACTTTAAAGTTTCTCTTGCGTCAGAAGTCGCGACAAGTACAAAATCTTTGTGCGGAAAATTATTGTTAAGCAGTGTTTGAAGATTATCAAAGTTTGGAATTCCCGTAACAAGTAGCTTTTCGGGGCGGATTCCTTTTTTAAGAAACAGCTTGTTATAACCTTCGGATGCGACACAAAAATATGTGTAAGCATCAGATAAACCGGTTGTAGAAGTACTTGCAAGATATCTGGGAAACTTAAAATACTTAGCCATATAATACATAAAGTTTTCAGGATCAGTCATACCTTCCTGAACAAGTATTACTTTCTTGTTTTTTAAGTTGTTAGGAATAATTAAATCCGAACAAGTGAAAATTAAATCATAATCGTTGTTCCCGCCTCTGGGATCGATTTGAAGGTTATTTTTACGCAGGTAGTTAAATGTTGATTCTTTAAAGTTGTTTCCAAGAATAGTAAAATTCAAATAATCATTTTCCGCGGCATATTTTATAATTCCATCACCATAAAAATTAGTGAAGTAATTGTCGTATTTAGAAAGATGCTCTGATATTTTATGCATCATTGTTGTCTGGTTTTTAGAACCGCAAATGTAAAGTATCTTTTTCATTTTAGTTTTTTGTTTTTTGTACGCTACAAAGAAAAGAAACGAATATTACGGTAAAATTAAGAGGCAGTTAACTAATTGTTAATGTTTATTAGTGAGTTTACCGATAAACATATTACCAGAGAAAATTGAGAATAATGTCAGTCCGGTTGAAGTCGGGAACTAGTCATTTCAGAGTGAAATACTAAATTTCATTGTACATGTTGTAAAAAGCTGTATTAATATTTCTTAAATATTCCTTAACACTAACTTTAAATAGCCTTAATATGGATGTAGTATGTTTTAATTCGCGATTGCAAAACTTCATTAACCAGGGAATTATATGAGAATTGCCCACATTTCGGATTTACATATTAGTCTGTTTTATAAGAAAGAAAATGTATACAAAACTCAAAAAGCTTTTGAAAACATATTAAACCAGGACGTTGATCATATAATTATAACAGGCGATATTTCTGATAATGCTGAATGGAAAGAGTTTTTGGTTTTTAGAAACATATTAAAGAACTTAGATCTCTTAGATTCAAAAAAAACAACTTTAATAATTGGAAATCATGATATTTTTGGCGGAGTGCGAACAGCTGAAGATGTGATCAGTTTTCCTTCTAAATGCAGAAATATAAATTATGAAGAAGCCATTTTAAGGTTTACTAATTATTATATTGAATTGTTTGACGATGTAAAATTTTTAAATCCTAAATCGTTTTTTCCTTTCATAAAAACTATTGATGAATATTGTATTCTCGGTATTAACTCAATTGATAAATATTCTACTTTTAGAAATCCATTTGCTTCAAACGGGTATATTGCAGACAATCAGTTTAAATTAATAAAAGAAAAGTTAAAACTGAATGAATATAAGGATTCTAATATAATTGCAGCGGTGCATCATCACTTTTATAAAGCAAATGAAGAAACAACCAGTTCAGCCAGCAGACTGTGGGATAATATTGAAAAGTTTACAATGAAACTTCGAAAGAAAAAACGGATTATAAAACTATTTAGTGAAAACAATATAAACCTTGTTCTTCACGGTCATAGTCATGAAATGAAAACATACAAAAGAAAGGAAATTCAGTTTGTTAATGCCGGTGCTTCAATAGATAATAAGCTGCATAATGCCTCCTATTATTTAATTGATTTAGTTGATAATGATTTTACTATAAGAAGAAAAAGTCTAGAAATTGAAGAAAATTTTAATAACAGAGAACTATCAGCGAAGGAAATAATATATTTAGCCGGTTAAATTATTTCTGGTTACTTAAAGTTCGTAGTTAATTTAAGTGTTTCATTTTTCTTTTTTGATAGTTAAATTAAAACATGAAATAGTTTATAAGAATATAATATCCCTTTTTTGTAACTGTTTCTTATTGTTAATCATTATTATCTAGTAAAAATCTTATGATAGTTGTTTAATGAGTTTTTGTCATTTTAAGTTAATAAGGAATTTTTTCTTTTTATTTGTGAGTGCATCTGTTGTTTTTGGTGATGTATATACAAATAATGAAAATATAATTAATCAGTTAAAAGCTGTTTACTTAGAAAAATTTTCTCTATTTACAGATTGGCCGTCTGAATCAAAAATATATGATAAAGACAAACCCTTTATTATAGATATATTAGGCGAAGACTCTCCATTAAGCCAGGAAATCAAAAGAACATTTCAAGAAGAAAACATTAGTATTTTAAACAAAAAAGTTAAGTTTAATTTTATTGAGAAATTCAGTGAAATTACGGATTGTCATATACTTTTTATAACTGAAAATAGCATTAATACAATTGAAGAAATTGCTGACTTTGTAAAAACTAAACCAATATTAGTAATTAGTGATGTTGAAGGTGATGCCCAAAAAGGAGCTCATATAAATTTTTATCTAACTTCCGAAGGAAAGCTTCATTTTGAAATCAATGCAAATGTCGCAAGGTCTTCACGGGTTCAGATTAATTCAAGATTATTAAGAATAGCAAAAATTATTGAATGACTTATTTATTAATAATTAGAAGTATTTAATTTTTTAAATAAATCCCGATAATACTTTTACATGAATAATAAATAAAAAAATAGCAAAAAATAAGACTAATAGGCATTTGTGAGTCAGCTTAAAAAACTGATTTTATTAAACCCCTAATGAAAATTGCGAAGATCATATCGATTTTTATCTCAATTGTATTCTTATGCAATTTTACCTCTATTATAGATGATACCCCGATTTATAAATTAAAAGCAGTTTACCTTGAAAAATTTTCCCTCTTTGTTAGCTGGCCGGAAGAATCTAATATAGCTGATACTACAAAAAGCTTTGAAATTACCGTAATTGGAGAAAATCCTTTTGAGGGTGAACTTGTAGATTTGTATGTAAAGGGTAATGTTAAAATTTGCAAAAAGAAAGTAGATGTTACTTTTATTGAGAACATTGAAGAAATAAATAACTGCCAAATACTATATGTTGCAGAATCCGCAAATAACCAATTTAAAGAAATTTATAAAGCTGTAAAAGATAAGCCGATTTTAGTAATTACCGATACTCCGGGATTTGCGGAAAAAGGAGCCCATATTAGTTTTTTTGTTTCTAATGAAGGGAAACTTAATTTCGAAATAAACAAGAATAGAGCAACTGAATCGGAAGTTAGAATAAGTTCCAGATTGCTGCGGATTGCAAAAATAATTGACTAGAGAGTGACTATGAAGAAGAATAAAATATTGATTTTGATGATGTTCGTGACTCTGTGTTTTATTTCAGAGACTTCTTTTTCACAGGAAAAAACTCTGACAACAAAAGATCTTTTTGCTATGTCGCTTGAGGAACTTATGGATGTTAAAATAGTAACGGCGGGTAAAAAGGAAGAAAAATTATCAAGCGTTCCGGCAAGTGTTTATGTTATTACCAGAGAAGAAATTGAAAGACTTGGTTTAACCTGTTATACCGATCTGCTTCAGCACATACCCGGTTTTTATATGATAGATGATTATTACTGGCTTGGATCTACAAGTTTTGGAGTTAGAGGATTCTTTTCAACGGGACCAATGAATAACCTTATAATTCTGATAAATGGTGTAAATCAAATGTCGGATAAATACTCAGACTATCCGGATGTTAAAATAAATGTGCCAATTGAATCGATTGAGAGAGTTGAAGTAATTAAAGGTCCAATGTCCGTAATATATGGATCAGGTGCGTTTTTTGGAGCAATTAATATAATAACTCACAATCCTGAATCAGATTCCCAAACTAAAAAAGTTTCTGTTTCATACGGAACCGGAAACAGAAAAAAAGCAGCCTTAAAATATTCTTATAAGGAAAAGGATCTAAGTTTTACCGTTAATACTGCCTATTGCCGTTATGAAGGAATTGATATACCATTTAAGGATTTAACAACAAAAGAAGGTATACTTAATTATGTTGGTTTAGCACCGGACGCGACAACTGCCGGACAATTGGATACTGAGAGAAAATATTTTAGTCTGGCACTTAATCATAAAACTTTTTTTGCTGATTTTAGTATTTCCGAAAGCCAGAAAGATGTTTTCGACGCTCAGCCAAATCTGCCAAGAGGTTCTGAACTAAATACAAAAGCCGCAAATGCTGTTATCGGATTTAATTATCAGATTTCAGAAAAACTAAAAGGTAAAGTTAAACTGGGATATTATTCACACAGTCATACTTTGGATTATGAAATATTCAGACCTAATTATTACGAAATAGACGGGCAGAATACAAACTCTTATGATGTTGAGATAAATGCTATTTATAATGTTAAGAAAAACTTAAACTTTGATTTTGGACTGTATAGAAGAACTGTTCTGGATATACATCAAATATCCGATTTTGGTTATTACGGACTTGATTATGGCGCGGGAGAACATGGACTTCCATCGGGCGAAACATATTCAACACATGCGGTTTATACACAGGCAAGCTATTCGCCAACGGATAAAATTAAGCTGGTTGCCGGAATTCGTCTGGATCATCTTGATGATTACAATATTGAAGTTACACGTGGTATTGTAACCGAAGATCCTGCTGACGGACGTAATCCGGACGATCCGGATAACCGTACAATTATTAAGAGTAAATACGAACCTAAAGACAATGGGTTTTCAACAGTAACACGTCTGGCGGCAATTTATTCTCCGGTTAAAAATCATGTAATTAAACTTATGTGGGGTCAGGCAGCAAAACAGCCTTCATTTACAGAAAACTACAGACAATTACCCGGTGGTTATCCGTTTCTTGATGCCGCAAAAATAAATACTCTGGAATTAAATTATCTATTTAATTATGGGACTAAATTTTCGGCAAACCTAAGTGTTTTTTATAATACTATAAATAATTTAATCTCGTCTACAAATATCTACGACCAGACAACAGGCCAATGGGATATATTCAGCTATACATCAGGTAAAATGGAAACTACCGGATTAGAGGCCGGATTAAGATGGCAGCCTTTTGATATAATAAGAGTTGAAGGAGATATAAGTTATCAGATATCTGAAGATAAAAAACCCGGATACGAAGATATTGAGCCGGGATATTCTCCGAAACTATTGGGGTATTTTAGCCTGATATATACTTATAATAAAAATAGATCTATTACGCTTAGCGCAAGATATATGGATGAAATGTTTACTTTATGGAAAACAGATACAACTCCTGAAAATGGACAGAGAATTGGGGATAAAGTTGATTCCTATTTTGTTATTGGTATTAATTTTCTTAGAAAAAATATATTAGATACTGATCTTTACGCGTCACTTAAAATAAACAATTTATTCGATCAGGAAATTAGATATCCTACAACAACATCAAACTCATGGGCCAATAAAGGTACTGTCGGTATGGGAAGATCGGTGTTGTTTACACTTGGATACGAATTTTAGAATTAGATTAGTTTAAGGATTAAATTAAATGAATTCTATAATTGAAAAATTCAGAAATTATTATGCCTTGGTTTTTATAATCAGCATTGTAATATCTAGTACAAATTATGCGCAGGAAACAAAATCATTAAGTAACGAAGAACTTCTAAACATGTCGTTAGAAGACTTAATGAATATTCCGGTTATAACGGCTTCTGATAAACTGGAGGATTTGCTGGATGCTCCGGCAAATATTTATGTCCTATATGGAGAACAGTTAAGGAAACGCGGTTATACTTCTTTGCAGGATTTAATGGCCGATTTGCCGGGAGTTACCTGGCTAAACAGATATTCTGCTTTTAATGCCCAGGTAATTAGAGGTCAGTATAATTCTAAAAGATTAACACTTATGTTCGATGGAATGATTTATAATCCCAGAAACGGATTTGGTGTGCAATGGGCAGACAGGTTCCCAATTGAAGGAGTTGAAAAAATAGAATTTATAATTGGTCCTTACGCTTCGTTATATGGCCGCAATACATTTTCCGGAGTATTAAATGTTATAACAAAAAAAGGGGAAAAGCTTAAAGGCGGAGAAGTTAATTTTCTTTACGGCAAAGATAATCAGTTGCAGTCTTCTGTTGTAGCGGGTAATAAAATCGGTGAGTGGGATTTTTACATGTCGCTATTTAAAAATTACAGCAATAAAGGAGTTGATCTGGCAGAAGAATATCCTGAATATTATTCTAAGAAAAATAGAGAAAAGGAAATTTTTGAAGGAAATCCGGTAATTATAGCCGAAGGTGTTTCATCTGATATGATTTTACCCTGGGATAACAATGAAGTTTATTTTAAAGTTAGTCATAAAAGCGGATTAGATTTTCAGTTGCAGTATAACCACTCTGATATGCCAAAAATTGGTGCCGGATTTACACCTTTATATTATGTTTCTTCGGAAGATTGTAAATTGACAGATAAAATGCTGAATGGATCCCTGAGTTATAAGTATAAACTAAATGAAGATTTGATGCTTTCTTCTCATTTTACCTATCAGAATTTTGACTGGCTGGCAAAGAACATTTATGTAACCGGAAACCACAGATGGTATACGCAAAAAGCAGAAACGTTTATGTTTAATCAAAAAGGGCGTTGGCAGGCTGCTGATTGGAACGAACTGTTTTTTAATATTTCGGTAGAAAGGGTTTATGAAAAAGACCTGATTACATCTACACCTAATAAACCTGCATGGACTAAGGATAATAAACATGAAGTAGATTATCTTAACATTTCAGTGCAGGATCAGATTCATCTAACAAAAAAACTGAATCTGGTAGTAGGACTGATGTATGAAAAATCTGATCTTTATAAAGATGTGTTTATTCCCAGGTTCTCCGGAATTTATTCTTTTGATAACCGGAATATACTTAAGCTAATTTATTCTGCGGGTTTTTTAACACCTGATCCCGAGGTAAGAGTTACGCAATATGATAGGAATGGCGCAATAAACTTATATGGCCGTACCAATATGGATCCCGAGTATATTAATAGTTTTGATCTAAATTTTACCAGATTATGGAATAAAAACACATCAACAATTTTAAGCATATTTTATAATCAGACAAATGATTTTATTCAGCAGGTTGAAGATTTATCAATGCCCGGTATAAGAACATGGAAAAACATTGGAACTACATCATCGTACGGATTCGATTTTACAATTAATTCTAAAATAACAAAATCATTGCAAAGCTGTTTTTCATATTCTTTTGTTGATGGCAGTATACACGATCTTTTAATTGATAATTTGTTATCAGAAATAGACAGACTTCCTACCCAGGCAATTCATCATTTTAAATTTTCTATTTGTTATACATTCTGGGATGATAAATTAAATTTGTACTTAAATGATCTGTTTATTGGAAACCGTTATACATGGGAAGATGAAAAAATTAACGGTTATCAGTTTGCTGTACCTGATTATAAGTTAGCCGGTTATAACATTGTTGATATAAACTTAAACACGGCAAATAAATTTAGTGATAAATGGAGGTTTTCTGTCGGTATCAGAAATTTATTTAATGAAGACGGATTTGATCCCACTTACTCCGATTATTCAGTTTCAAGCTATAGCCCAATTAGAAAAAGATGGTGGAATATTCAGATAGGGTATAAGTTTTGATAATTCTTGCGGGAAATAATATATGAAACGATTTTACATTTATTTAATATTCTTTTTTAACATAACTATATTTACTAATGCCCAGGTTATTAATCTAAGTTCACAGGATCTGGTAAGTATGTCCTTAGAAGAATTGATGAATATTAAAGTGAGTGTTTCCTCGGTTTTGGGTGAAGAAATTTTTGATACTCCGTCGAGTGTTACAATAATTGATAGAAGTTCAATAGAAAAATATAATTATTCAACAGTAGCCGAAGCTTTGCAAACGGTGCCTGGTTTTGAAGTTCTGCAGACTATAATTGATAGAAACGTTTCTACCGCGAGAGGAATACTTCAAAATTTTTATGCTAATAAGGTTTTAATCTTAATTGATAATATTGCAACCTGGCAGCCAATTTATGGTGAGGGATATTTAGAACGAATAAGTATTAACGATGTAGAAAGAATTGAAGTGTTAAAAGGTCCGGCTTCAGTTCGGTATGGCAGTAATGCGTATACCGGTGTTGTAAATATAATTTTGCGAAAGGATAAAAAAAACAGCGTAAAAGGATTTGGTACTGTCGGTATTAGTAATATTGCTTCTGCCGGAATTTCTGCTAATTATTCATTAAAAGATATCAAATTATTTACCTCGTTTAATATGGAAAGTAATGAAGGTGAATTATATAGTTTGAAAAGTGCTGAGGGCAGAGAGTTTTATGATGAAAAAACGTACATGTATTCAAATTCAACTGACCTTAAAAACTTCAATTTTATAGCGGATTATGTAAATCACTCTATTCATTTTAACTGGTTTCATTATCAACATTCTTTTAGAGGTGCCCATCCTTCTTATATTAGTGGCGGCGGACAAATGGTTGATAATCACGGATTTCTTTTTAATTATAAATACAATAAAAAAATATTAGATAATTTTGATGTAATTGGAAAGGTAACTTATGATTATTTTAAACGTGAATTTCCGCTTTCAATTGATAAAACTAATTTAGTCAGATTATCCGGAAATAGAATAAATAGCGAAGTTGATTTTAATTATATGTTAAATAATCTGAATTTTGAATTTGGCTTAGATGGCGATTTAAGAAGAAGCGGCGGACACGAAACAAGAAACGGAGTGACTGATAAACTTATAAGCAGTAATCTTAAAAATGATGAAAATATATTTGAATGGTCCGCATTTACAAGATTGAGATATAATTATAAAAACCTAAGTGTTTTAGCAGGCGAAAGATATACTAATAATAAAAATTTCGGCGATAATGTTTCAGCAATAATATCCGGAGTTTATTCAATAAATTACATGCATAGTTTAAAACTGATTTATGCAGAATCATTTAGAGTTCCCACAATGTTCGAATTGTACTTTGAACATCCGACAGTAGTTGGAAATAAAAATTTAGAACCTGAAACAAGTACATCTTATGAAGCTGCCTATCTATTTGGATCTTCTAACTTTTTTATTCAGGTCTTAGGCTATTATGCTTCTTATGAAAATCTGATCCAGAGAGTTGCAATTTCCAGTAATCAGCCTAATGAATATCGTAATTTTAGTAGCTTCGACGGATATGGCGCTGAAGTTGAAATAAAATACGATGATCCCAAAGTTATAAGCGGATACTTAAATTATAATTATCTGGCTGGCGATGATGAAGCTGAAGAAAATAATTATAGGTTTGTGCCTGATCATACTTTGTCTTTTGGTTTAAGTAAAAATATTAAAACACTTTTTATTTCGGTTAATGGTAAAGTTATATCAAAGGTTGAAGGTCATTTAAACAAAATTGATCCGCAAGTGGAACTGAATCTTAATTTGGGATACAACCAATCGTTAGGTAAAATTAAGATGCGGCACATATTTAGTGTTAAAAATATAACCAATAACAAAATGTATATACCGGAATATATTAGACAAACACCTAATATTAATCAATTAGAAACAGCGGATATTGGCACCAGTTTTATATATTCAATGTTTTTCGAATTTTAATTAAGTAATAGCGGTTATAGGAAATCTAAAATCTGTTTTGGTAGATAAATATTTACTCTGATAAATAAACCGGTGTTTTTATCACTAAATACCCAGGGTTTATTCACACGGATTAAAATCAAGATTCCATATTACAAAAGAAATTTTAATGTTGTCATCAGATTCAACATTCCAAATTTGAAAGTAAGAACCGTAATAGGCTTTTGGCTTTACCGAGTTTTTAGAACTAACCGCCATTCCAAAAGTTCCTCTCTCAAAAATTTCATTTCCATTCTGCCATCTTTTTTCAACATTTCCGCTAAACGAGTGATACTTTAATTTTTGATCAATATCTCTTTTGTAAGCCTCGCTAAGAGCATCTTTCCCTTTTATAGCCGGATTAAAACCGGGCATTATTATTACATCATCCGCGTAATATTTTACAATGCTTAGCAATTTCCCGTCTAATGTGGCTCTTTCCATTATTGTTTGTAACTTGTTCAGCTTTACCTCAGTTTTTTCCGATATATTTTGCGCGTCAGCTAAGGTAAAACTGGTAAATAAACAAATGGTAATTAATAGTTTTGAATTTAGGAAAAACCGGGTTTTCATATTTTTCTCTCTAATTGTTTAACATATAACAAAAAAATATATTTATAATATTGAAGAAGAATAAAATATAAAGCGTATGAAAAATTTATAATACTGAATTAATTATTGATTTAATAGTTTAATATTTATAAACTCAATAAGTTTAAATATGATGTATAATCAATACTAAATTGATAAGTAAAAAAGTTAAAGAGATGACAAAAAATAGTAACGTAAAAATAATTATAGCTTTAGCTATACTATTGTTAAACAATTTTAATCCTTTAACTAAAGCTGGGGAAAATAATATTTCGTTTGAATATATTACTTCCAACAACGGGTTATCGCAAAATGCTGTTTATGCAATTCATCAGGACAAAAAGGGGTTTTTGTGGTTTGGAACTGAGGATGGATTAAATAGATATGACGGCTACAATTTTAGAATATTTAAATTCCAGAAAAATGATTCAACCAGTATCTCGAATAATTGGATTACAGCAATAAAAGAGGACTCATACGGTTACCTCTGGATCGGGACAAAAAAGGGACTTAATAAATTTAATCCGGTTACAGAAGAGTTTATTTCATATTTGCATTCTGATAAAGAAGGATCAATTTCGGGCGATATTATTTCTACTATTCAGATTGATAAAAACGGGATTATCTGGATTGGCACTATAGGCACAGGGTTAAATAGTTTTGATAGAAGTAAAAATACATTTTCTCATTATAATTACAATGAATCCAACTCAAATTCAATTAGTGATAACAGCATTTTTTCTTTGTACGAAGATCACCACGGGTATTTATGGATTGGCACTGTAAATGGCGGTCTAAACCGGTTTGACCTTAATACTAATACAATCAAAAGATATACACATAACGCTGATAATAAAAAAGGTATTCCCAGTGGTTCGGTTAGATTTTCATTTTGTTATAAGTCAGATAAACTATTAGTCGGAGTTCAAAATTCCGGATTGTTTTTATATGATTATTCAACAGAAGAATTTACACTTTTTGAGTTTGCAGAAAAAAAGAATAAAGTGGTTCCGGTTAAAATACGTTCATACTGGCTGGAAGATAATGATAATAAGCTGTGGATTGGGACTTTAGGAGAGGGACTATTTTTTATAGATCTTGAATCAGGAGAAATTAATCACATAAATGATGACGCTAAATTAAAATCCAACCTTAACAATAATACAATTTTATCGATGTTAAAAGATAACACAGGTACTTTTTGGATTGGTACAAGCGGAGGCGGTGCAAATAAATTAAAGAACTCATTTTTTCATCATTTTACAAGGACAGCAAATTTTAACTTATCAAGCAAATTAGTCTGGTGTTTTTATGAGGACAATAATAACATAGTCTGGGTGGGAACTGGCAAAGGAATTAATCTTTTTGACCCAAATAAAAGGACTGTAAAAAAACTTATTATTGGCGGAGATAAATCGTTATTTATAAATAATGTTGCAGTATGGACAATTGCCAAAGAACCAGACAAGAATATTTATTGGCTGGGTACAAGTCAGGGATTGGTTAAGTATAACAGATCAAAAAACACTTATAAAGTTTTTAAGAATGATGAATCCGTTTCTACAAGTCTGAGTAATAATCAGGTTTGGAAAATATTTATAGACAGCAGTAAAAGAATATGGATAGGCACAGACTACGGATTAAATCTATACAATTCTAAAGGGGATAATTTTAAACACTATGAAAGTTTAGCAGATTCAACTTCAATTTCTTCCAATCTTATTAGTGACATAATAGAAGATGATTTAGGAAATATCTGGGTTGGCACAACGGATAACGGAATTAGCGTATTAGATAAAAATGGAAATGTAATTAGCGGCTTATCAGAATATGATGGATTAACCAGTGATGAAATAATCTGCATGTATAATGATAATACTGGAAATGTATGGATAGGAACAGGGTCCGGGTTTAATGAATTTGATACCAAAACAAAAACAATAAAACAGTTTGGTGTAAATGAAGGACTTCCAAATGAATGTGTTTACGGTTTTCTGGAAGATAATTTAGGTGACTTATGGATTACTACAAATGGCGGAGCAGCAAAATATTCAAAAAAAAAATAATTCATTTAAAAATTTCACAAAGGCTGATGGTCTGCAGGATAACGAGTTTAATATTGGAGCATATTTAAAACTTAAAAATGGTGATCTGTTAATAGGCGGTATTAACGGCTTTAATCTCTTTACTCCTAATGAAATTCTGTTAAATCCTTTGCTTCCGGAAGTTGTATTTTCTGAATTAAAAATATTTAATAAACCGATAAGAATTGGACAGGCAGTAAATGGAAATGTTATCCTGACAAAAGCATTAAATGAAACTGAAAAAATTACACTTAGTAATGATGAAAATTTTTTCTCGATTGAATTTGCCGCGCTTCATTATGTAAATCCGAATAAAAATAAATACTCTTACATGTTAGAAGGATTCCATTCAGGCTGGATAAATGCCGATAAAAACAGAGAGGCAACTTTTACAAATCTTGATGCGGGTGAATATAAGTTCCGTGTTAAAGCTTCAAACAGCGATGGAATATGGAATGAATCCGGTACAACTCTTAGAATTGAGATACTTCCGCCATGGTGGCAAACACGTTTGTTTATAATAATTGCAATATTGCTGATTTTAACTTTATCCGTTTCGCTCCATTTTTTCAAAATTGAAAGGATAAAAGAAAGAAATTTAAGTCTCTATGATCATAATGTTGAATTGAATGTTCAAATTAGAGAAAGAAAATCAGCCGAAGAAAAATTAATTAATTCGAAACAAAATCTTGTCGACATTTTAAATTCTGTGTCATCGGTATATATATGTGTCGATAAAAATAGTAAAATAATATATCTAAATGCTGAAGCTGAAAAATTTGCGGCAATAAAAGATGTAAAATTAATAGGGGAAAATATTCAGACTGTATTTCCTCAATTATCTTCCGATACAGAAATTATAAAAGAGGTAATAAACAAAGGGCGGACAAGGTTTTTATGCCGTAAAGTAGAAGATGACTTTCCTCATAAAATTGAAATTGCTATCTATCCGCTCCGTAAAAAAACAGGTAAAGGCGCGGTTTTGCGTATAGACCGCACCATGGATAATACTTAGTTCTTGTTTGCTTTTTTTCTGGCAACAGCTTCAACCATTGCAATGGTAGTTAAATTTACTACTTCTTCTACAGTAGCGTTATACTGCAATAAATGAGCAGGTAGTCTTGTTCCAAGCAGAACAGGACCTATGGCAACAGCTTCGCCTAAACACTGAAGCGAATGCATAGCCAGATTAGCCGACTGAAGATCGGGGAAAATTAATACATTGGCATCCGAATCAAGTTTAGTAAACGGGAAATACTTTTTTCTGGTTGCGGCATCACGGGCAGTAACCATTTGCATCTCGCCGTCAATTATAAGTTCAGGGTTTTTAGATTTAGCAATTTCTGTAGCCCGTTTTATTTTTTTTACAGAAGGATGAATTACACTGCCGAAATTAGAAAATGAAAGCATTGCCACCTTGGGTTCAATACCAAGGGTTTTACTCATGTTTGCGGTTAACAAAGCAATCTCGGCTAACTCTTCAGCATTCGGATTAATATTAACGGCACAATCGGCTAATAATACCGCGTCTTTCGGAAGCAGCATTAAATAATGACTTGCTATTCTGCTTATTCCCGGAGCGGTTCCAATAATTTCAAGAATAGTTCTTAATGTATCGGAATAATGTGTAGAAAGTCCGGCAATCATCATGTCTGTATCACCGCAGTGCAGCATCATTGAAGCAAAATGGTCTTTGTTTAAAATTCTTTCCGCGGCGGCCTGTCTTGTTACTCCGTTTCTCTGCCGCATTTTGAAAAATTCTTCAACATAAGTTTCATAATGTATACTATGATGCGGATCCGCCACCTGTACTCCGCCAAGATCCAGGTCAATTTTTTCCGCAAGTTTGTAGATCTCTTCTTCATTTCCAAGTAAAATTGGCTGGGCTATGTTTTCGTCCATTAAAACCCGACTTGCGCGCAATATAGTTTCGTTTGTACCTTCTGTAAATACTACTTTTAAGTTTTGCTGAGGAGTGCGTAATAATAACTGCCTCATTGTATCCCTGCCGGTTCCATGTCTTATAGTAAGGTTTTTTTGATAGTTCTCCTTAACAATTTCTTTCTGCGCAATATTCTGTTTTACAGCCATATCGGCAACGGCTGCTGATTCCCACACTAAAATTCTTGGGTCAACCGGTTTAGGAAGAAGATACTCCGGACCAAAACTAAAGTGTTCGTACCCGTAAGCCCGTTCAACTTCTTCAAGAATCTCTTCTCTGGCCAGTTCTGCTAACGCTCTGGAAGCAGCAAGCATCATTTCTTCAGTTATAGAAGTAGCCTGCACATCTAAGGCGCCCCGCAGGATATATGGAAAACTTAAAATATCTAAAACCGCGTTTGGATTCTGTCCCAATCCGGTTGCGACAATTATATCCTGCCTGCAGCTTTTTGCTTCCTCGTAACTTATTTCAGGTTCAGGAGTGGCAAGCGGAAAAACAATGGGGAACCTGTTCATTGTGAGTATCATTTCCGTTGTTAAAATATTGCCGGATGATGCACCAATAAATACATCGGCACCTTTCATTCCGGCTTCTAAATCTTTAGAATCCGAATTATTTACAAACTCAATTTGATGTTCAAATAAATCATGTCTGTCAGGTGTTAGAAGACCTTTTATATCATATATAAACAGGTTATCAGGCTTTGCTCCAAGTTTTTTTAGTAATCTTGCACAGCCTATCCCGACAGTTCCGGCACCGCACAAAACTATTTTAACATCTTCAATGTTTTTGTTTACAAGTTCCAGAGCATTAATTAAAGCCGCAATAGCAACAATAGCGGTTCCATAAAGGTTTTCATGGAATACCGGAATGTTTAATTCATTACGCAGTTTATCGTAAATGTATAACCCTTCGGGAGCCTTTATATCTTTAAGATTAATTGCGCCAAATGTCGGGAGTAATAGTTTAATGGTTTCTATAAATTTATCGGGATCATTTGTATCAAGTTCAAGATCATAAACATCAATGTCGGCTAACCGCTTAAACAAAACAGCCATGCCTTCCAGCATAGGTTTAGCTGCTAATGCTCCTATATTACCTAACCCGGGAACGGATGAACCATTTGTAACCACTCCAACAAGATTGCCGCGGTTTGTATAATTAAAAGCGTTTGCGGAGTTTTGAGAAATTTCGAGTGAAGGATATGCAGCTCCGGGCAAATATGCCATTCGCATTTCTCTTGGTGATAAACAGGGTTTTGTTGGTTTTATTTCTATCTTTCCAGCTTTTTTACCCGAATGATATTCTAGTGATTCTTCTTTTCTAATCATATCCTAACTCCAAAATTAGAACTACATATTTGGTTTAATTAATAATGGAAATTTCTCTACAGTCTCTTTATAAGCCGATAAAAACGTTGCCACCGGCCTGACCTGCATTATCCATATTTTAGAACCTTCAATTGCGTATTCTATATCTAAAGGATATCCATACTCCGATTCCAATTTAATTGCCAGTTTTACTAATTCACAGATTTCAACATATTCTAATGCCGGTCTAAACCTTTGATGATATAAGGTCGCTTCAATTCTTGTTCCTGTTCCAACGGTCTTATCAAAGACCACCTGCTCTTGTTTATCAGCTGTTATATAATTAAAGTTTAACGGACTATTCTCAAGATCACCTTCTTTAACAACTGTAATCTGATCTGATGCCGCTGTGCCGGAAACAATTCCTTCCCCTAATCCAAGTCCGGCATTAATAATAATTTCCCTAAGATTATTTTTAGAAACGTTTATAGTCTGCATAACCCCGGAAACCCTGGCCCATATTATCTTTTGGATTATTACTCCCCCTTTATACTGATAATCACTGCCCAATATTTTTCTGTTATGAATTGCCCGCTCAGTCCACAATCCGCTCCAGGTTTTTTTAAGAAACTTAATAATAGATTCAAAACTATCGATAAATAAAAATGTTTCAAACTCTCCCGCTCTTGCGGCAACCTCAGCATCTTCTTCTAATGAAGATGATCTTATTGCAAAGTAAGTTTGGGTATTATCTGATTCACATTTTTGCAGAAGGTTTGTGTAGGCGGATTTAACTTTGGACAAAAGTTTTTCCGGTAAGGAAACGTTTTCCCAAAGCTTAGTTATATATTCAGATTTCTGTGAATCATTTATATCTTTTCTTACAAGAATTAATTCGATTGCATCTTTAACTGTTTTTGCCTGAGTAGGAATTTCCTTTATAAAAGATTTTGTCGATTCTAATTTATTATCAAGTACATCCTGAAAGGCTTTGTTGGAAACCGCAAACCACGGAGAAATATTTTCTTCGCCACAAATCTGATTTATCTCCGCAAGGTTAGAAGCTTTGCCGCCTACCAATGGCAGTAATTCAAGTCCGCCATGTTTTGAGTCAATTATATAATGAGATGCTAAGGATTTAATTAAACTTTTTTCCGCTTCAGAAATGCTTATCTGAATTGATTTAATAAACTGTTCCTTTTTTTCAGAGAGATAAAGCAAAGACTTAATGCGTTCCAGTTGTCTATAAATATGTCTAATCTTCAAAGGGCTTTTTGAATGCATTAACATGTATTCTGCCGCTGTGTAACGGGTTTCAAAAATATACTCCAGCCTTTCTAAGGAAATTCTATTTAATTCTTTTATACTTCTAAGATTAAGCTCTTTGTAATTGAAGTTCGTTTTATTAAGAAAATTTTTAATCTTATCTAAAAGATTATGAAGGTGAATGATCTTTAACCGGGAAACTATAATTTCATTCAAATAATTTGTAGTTGAAATGTTTTTAATAATTGTATCATATTCCCTTATATATTGCTGATACATTTCCATTACAATATTATTAAGAAAACTTTTAACAGCTTCACTAGTATTTGGGTTAGCAATAATTATCTTTAATAAATTAGTACGTTCATTAAAATCAGCGTTTTTACCTGAGGTTAAATCTCCAATTAATATTTCGTGTACAGCAAACCTTGTTATTATTGGGTCTTTTAAACGTGATAAGATTTTTTCAATTTGATGACGAGCCTTTAAAAGTTTTCCTCTTAGCGGCAGAACATTCTCGTCCAGCGAATTGGCAATTCGGAAACTCATCCTTCCATAAGTCCTAAAGCCATTATATAAAGCCAGTGTATCAAGATCCTGCCCCAGAACCTCAAGTATACTTTTGTTAGCATCTAAAACTATTATATCGCCGTCATTCAAATTATATTTTTTTTCATGAATATCTTTCATGATGGTGATATTCATACCATTGATTTTTTTTCTTTCCTCTTTATATTCAATCTGATTATAAACAATACTTTTATTTCCGCCAGTATTAGTAATCCACTTTCCTTCAATAATAATTGATGGTTTTTCAAACTGAGTTGCAATAAGTCCGGCATGACTTAATATTCCGCCGCCGGTAGAAATTATTCCTGCCGAGTGATAAAGAAATGTATTATCTTCCGGCGAAATAGTTTCAGCAACCAAAATGGAATCATCAAAATCCTCTGGGACTCTGGAACTTAATCCCAGAACGGCTTTACCGGTTGTTCTTCCCGGAGAAGCCGATAAACCATTTATTATTCTTTCACCCTGTAAATATGCATCTCTTACATACTCAATCTTTGTTGATAGATTATATTTTAACTCCGTAATTGTATTAGAAATATCTTCTGACTTTGGTTCCTTAAAAGGAATTATATAATTATTCTGGCGTAAAACTTTTGAAAATTTATTTACATCACAGCTCCAATTATAAATCCATTTTTCAGAAATAAAGCTTCTGTGTTTATAAATTCCGTTCCCTTCAGAAAAAAGTGCTAAGTTAATAATATCATTGTGATTTCTAAGGATATAGAGGTTAAGGCTTTTTCCCAATAAAGAAATTTTTGTCAGCTGAACTTTCATGTGTTCAATACTGCCTATCGAATGGAATGTTAGTGTTCTTTCTAACGGTAAAATAAATTTGGCTAAGATAACTGAGTCTTCAAGTGAACCTTCTTTTCCTGAAATTATATTTACAAATAATTCTATCGGATTGGTTCTAACAAATAATTCGTTTGCCGCGTTAAAAAATAATCCCGCGTTTTTTGTAATTTCCCCGGATTTAATGGCTTCTCTAAATGCCCATAAAAACATTTTTTCAAGATAAACCTGTCCAAATGCCCGTAAGCTGTTTTGCTCAGAAAACTGCTGAATATCAATTCCCAGTTCGTTAAAAGAGGATTTAATATTATGCAGAAAGTGATCATCTTTTCTGGCAATAAATCTGTCTCTATATTCGCCTTCACCATTCCATTCTTCTACTTTTTCAGATTCTAAAGATTCCGTTTTATAGCATAATATTTTTTGCTTATTATTATTCAGTAATGAAGAAAGAGGAAAAACTCCCCATTGTAAAAAGGATTCTGTCCAGGCTTCAATTATTTTATCTTTGGTTTCTTTATTATAATCTAGCGAACCAATTGTCCAATCAAGATCCATCATGTATGGAACCATTCTAAAAAGGTATTCAGCTTTTTCGCAGAGAAGTCCAAAATCTATTGTACGTTCCTTGTCATAACGCGCATGAATACGGGTTCCTTCCATCTTAACATCAAATTCAAGCTTCTGGAATAGCTTTTTGATGGCATCAAGTTCCAAATTTGGATGCTGGTGCAGTTCGTAATTACTTACTCCGTAATACTCAAGATCAATCATACCGCCCTGCAGCGGAGGTGAATAATCTATTCTAATAAATATTGGGTGATTTCTGAAATAAACATAATAATGGATTTCGTTTCCATAACAGAAAACATTTACATTGGGAAATCTTTCAGTTCCGTATAACATCTGACTCAAAAATCCACGGGCAACAATCTTAATAGGAAATGCTACATTTTCCTCAAATTCATTCTCATTTTCATCTGGTTCAAAATCGGCGTAATGTATGTTTTTTATAATTGAGGAAATTTTATTATCAACTACAAAAGCCAAATCGACTGTTCTATTCGGTGTTTTTCCTTTATCAACAAGTTTAAAGCCTAATTTTAATCCTCTTTGATGAAGGTATCTTTTTAATCCATGAATTGTTGTTACATTATAAATACTTTTAGGTTCTTCAAACATCTGAACAAGTCGTGTCAGATCGGTAGAAAGCTGCGGCTGATCATCCACATCTTTAATTTCTCTATAGACTTGTTCCTTTAATTTATTATAAATATTTGGCAGGTCTTTACATTCATCTGAGAATAAAGAAAAAAGAGAAACATAATCTTTTACAATTTTATCCAGAAGGTTTAAAATTCTCTCAATCTTTGTTTTTGTTAGCGGAGCAACATCTAAAATATCTTTTAAAACTAATGCGTGATTAAGATTGTAATGCCTAAATCTAGATACCGGGCTTTCTGTTTCATTTACAGAATTATCATCAGTTATAGTACCGCCAAAAGCTCTAACCAAATAAACATTACTGCCGGTTTTTAGTTTGGTTATATTTTTTAAGAACTGGTTTTCGTTTTCAGAAATATAAACCGGAAGCGATTTGGGGAAAATTGTTTCATGTAATTTTGTAATCTTTATTCCGTAGTTAATCCGGTTCCAGCCAAGTTTACTAATTAATTCTTTTAACAGATCTTCATCGCATTTTCTTTCGGCAGATTTTATAGAGTCTATTAAAATTGAAGAGGTAGTTGATTTTGGTTTTATAAAAAGAAGATCGGTATAAGACGCGCATGTGTAAGTTATATAGTTTGAAATCTGGGAATAAACCTTTGCGCCTAAAAATCTTTTAGCAATCTCAGTTTGAATAGGCTGATTATCAGAATCCAAAAGTTTAGCCGCAAAAAATCTTATCTGAATTTTTTTATGTTTCATAAATAAATACAAAAGCGGATTATCGCTGAAGCTTTTATCGTAAGGCGCATAATAATTTAGAATTACACGAATTTTCTCTACGTGTGTTTTTTCTGTCAGGTGCGATTTTTCCCGTAAAAACTCATCAGCAAATATATCAACAACTTCATCGGTAATTGTAATCAGCATAGATTTGCATGATTCCAGAATAAAATTATAAGTCGCAGTAATTATTTCAGTTTTAGAACTCTGTAATAATTGTATTAATAGATTCCAATCAGGCTTTACCAGTGAAAAAAAATCAATAAAAAATTTATGTAATGCAAAAGCAGTTTTACTGTTTAAGGTTCTAAATTTATTTACCAGAGGGTATAATTGTTTTAAGTCGGAATTTGTAGTTACGTGTTTTTTGATTTGCTCTAGAAGAGCAGTAATTTTTTGCTGATTGCCTGAGACGGCGTTTATTTCTGGAAGTAACTCTTTAACAAGAAGCGATAATTCAGAATTATTTGTTGTTTCATGAGTGATTCTTTCTTTTTCCGGATTCATGATAACCATATTGTTGATTAACACAGGAACTAAAATTAATATAAAAGATACTAATATTTTTTTAATTAGCATTACATTTTTAAATAATGTTCAATTAAGAGAAAATAGAATGACTTATTGTTCAGAATGATAAAAACGTACTCCGGCATTACCGAATCTTTAATGCAAGATTAACACTATGTTAAATAATGGTTTGCCTGTATTTATTTACTATTATCATAATTACATTTGCCAGACAAAAATTATTTATCGAGTAAAATGATATATCAGTTAAGCGAAATAAATTCAAAGGATAATAAATTCTCATTCTCGTTGTTTGATAATGCAAGTGAAATGATATTTATAATTGACGAAAATAAAAATCCGGTTTACGCAAATAAATTATTTTTTGAAAAAATCTCAATTCAGACCTTAGGTGAAGTTTCTGTGAACTTTATACCGGACTTATTAAAGTATAGAGACGATGAAAATTTTGAAATAGAAATTATTATCGGCGAAAGCGTTAGTATGCTGGAATGTTCATCTTCATTTACAATACTGAGGTCACATTTAGAATATTCAGTTATAACGGTAAAGAGTAAGGTTGAAAATAACATAGACAAGATTATTCCGGGAATGGATGTTTCAAATCAAAACTTTTTGAATGCGCTTCCAAATGGAATAGTTATAGTTGATCATAATCATAATATTCTTTGGCTAAACCAGAAAGCAATTGAAATTTCTGAAGATTTTCTGGGAAGCAGGTTTATTGAAAAAACAAATTATTGCGGCTATTTTACCATTGAACATAAGGAAGATATTAAAGGTAGAATTGAACGCTGTTTACAAGGTGATGAAGTTAAATTTAAGCGGCGTTTAATTAATAGTGAAAATGAAAATAAATGGTTTGAAAATACTTACGTTCCGCTTACAAATAACGGGCAAAACTTATATTGCATAATTTCGTTTATCGATATAACCCGCTTTCAGAATTCGATTAATGATCTTAGATTAAATCAGAAAATTATGCAGGCTGTTAGTGACGCAAGCAGCGAACTATTAAATCTTGAAAAAATACAAGATACTTTATTGCAAAAACTTTCCAGAATTAATATTCTAATGGATATATCCTGTTCGGCCATATTCAAACTTTCGGATAAAAACACATTTTTCCTCTACAATGATCTGTATGTAAATAAGCATGAAGAACTGATTTTACCTTTCACAAATTACCTTATTGATGAAGAGTTGTTTCTTAAAACACTTATTGAAGAAGATGAAATAGTTATTACTCAGGATATGCAGAATGCGTTTTTTAAGAATAATAATCATTTAAAGAAAAAAACAATCCTGGTTTTGCCGGTTAAAGTAAACAACAGAATTTGGGGGATATTAGTACTTGAAGCTGGTTATAATAAAATATGGTCAGAAGTTGAAAAAAGCAATATTCAGACATTTGCAAATTTTTTAGGTTTTTTCTTTAAAAGAATTGAGTATGAAAATGAGATAAAATATATCCTTGAGGAAACCAAAAAAGCTGATAAACTTAAAGGGGATTTTCTGGCGCAGATTTCTCATGAAATTAGAACACCTATAAATTCCATTTTATCGTTTATACAACTTCTTCAAAGTGAAATTCGTGATACACTTCCCGAAGAATTAGGGACGACATTCGATTTTATAGACAGGGGTAGTAAAAGACTTGTCAGGACAATTGATATGATGCTGCAAATGGCGGAAATTCAGGCTGAATGTTATGATATAACTACGAAGAGAATATTTATTAATAAAGAGTATTTAAAAAAAATTGTTGCAAATCATAAGTTTGATGCTTCTGATAAACAAATTGCCGTGAATATTGTTCAGAGTTCCGGAGGTATTAATCTAGATTCAGATGAAAATGCGGTTTATAGCATTATAAATAATATTGTTGATAATGCGGTTAAATTTACAACAAAAGGATTTGTAAATTTAATTGTAAAAGAATCTTCAATTATTATTGAAGATTCTGGTATTGGAATGTCTGAAGAATATTTATCCAAGCTGTTTATCCCTTTTTCGCAGGAAGAAAACGGTTATACAAGAACTTATGAAGGCAATGGTCTGGGACTGGCAATTGCAAAAAATTACGCGGATTTTATAAATGCTGAGATCAATGTAAAAAGCAAAAAAAATATAGGTTCAACATTTATTATTAACTTTAATATTAACTAGATAAAAAAATGGATCACGATATAATTAAAATATCAGATATAAATTCCTATAAGTCTACAATTGATTATAAGACTAATGTTAATGTTGTATTAAAAATGCTGGACGAAAATCTGCAATGGCCGGGTGTTATTCTTTTAAAAGACGGTTCATATTTTGGCATGATTTCTAAACTGGAACTGTTCAAAATTTTAGGTAAAAAGTTTGGAAGAGAACTTTATTCAAATCGTTCAATAGATTATTTGTTCGAAAACTGTAAAATTGAAGAAGCTGTAATTTTTGAAAGTGATAAGGATATTTCGAAAGCAGCTATTAAATTTTTAACAAAAAAGGATCCGGATAAATTTGAACCAATTGTAATAAAATATCCGAGTGGCGAAAATCGTTTAATTGACGCGCATGAACTTTTTTTATCGTTATCTAAAATGCATCAGAGTATGTCTAAATCACTTAAAGAGGCAAGTGATTTTAAAACAGAAATAATCAGAATTGCCGCACACGATTTGGCAAATCCATTAAATTCTATAATTGGTTTTTCAACAATGATGGAAGAAGAAATTAAAGATAAAGAAATGTTAACTATGCTTGATGTAATAAATTCATCCGCAAATAGAATGATGGCACTGATAACAAATCTTTTACATTCCGATGCCATGGAATTTGGAAATACAAAGCTTCATCCAAAACAAATAGATCTAAATTCAATAATAGAATGCTTAGTAACAAATTATACAATTCAGGCGGGCAAAAAAAATCAAGAGTTCAGAGTTAAACTAGATAACAATAATGGTATCTCAATTTTAGCTGATGAAATAAAAATTTATGAAGTAATTGAAAATCTAATAAGCAACGCTGTAAAATACTCTCCGGTTGGCGGCAAAATTAATATAGAATTAAAATATGCAGATAAAGACGCGCTTTTTTCAATTAAAGATGAAGGTCCGGGTTTAACTGAAAAGGATAAGAAACGTGTTTTTGGCAAGTTTAACAGACTGTCAGCAAAACCGACCGGAAATGAAAAATCGACCGGATTGGGACTTTATATTGTAAGGCAAATTGTTAATCTGCATAAAGGAGAAGTCTGGGTTGAAAGTGAAGAAAAACATGGATCAACTTTTTATTTTTCACTGCCTTTTAAGTATGATAAAGAACATGTTTCATATCCTTTTGAAAAAAAAAGAGCTTCTGCCGGATAAATTACTTATTAAAATAAAAGTCAGTAAACAATTATTTTTGAAGAAACATTATTGGTATATTACCATTTATCATTTAATGTTTACGAAAATATTTGCTGATGAAAACTCTAATACTCTACATACTTTTTTGTACCTCAATATTTTCCCAGACAAATATTGACAGCCTTAAAGAAGTACTCACATCATTAAATAAAAAAGCAAAAGTAAATGCCTTAAATGTATTATCGAGGCATTATTTTAATATTGCGCGTCTGGATAGCGCGAGGTTTTATTCCAGGGCAATTTTGAAATATGCGGATGAAAGTAATAGCGATTCAATAAAAGCTCTGGGATATCTTGGAATTGCCGCTCCTTTTATAGTAGAAGAAAAATTTGATTCTGCATCTATATATTTAAGTCTGGCATTGCCGTTTGCCGAAAAGTTAGGGAAAAAAAATCTTTTGGGTCGGATTTATGCAAATACTGGTGTTGTTTATGGCCGGCAAGGGCAATTTAAAAAGGCAATAGAATCGGTTCAAAAATCGTTAGAGATATTTCAGGAAAATAAGGATACTCTGCAAATGGCCGTTGGTAACGGTAATATTGCTTATGAGTATTTTAACATGGGATATTATCAAACCTCTTCAGAATATATTCTTAAATCTGTTGAGTTAAGCGAAAAAATTAATGACATGATAGGTCTCGGTTTTATGCATCGGCAAATGGGTAACAATCTGGAAGGAATGGGTAGCCTGGATAAAGCCAATGAGCAGTATAATTTAGCACTTGGGATTTTTCAAAAAGAAAAGGATAATGCCGAAATCGCGAATACATATTCAGAAATTGCCAGAATATACATAAAGAAAAATGAAGTTGAATCGGCAATTGAAGTTCTTAAAAAGGCGAGTAAGATTTTTAATAAGTATAATTTAGAATATGGCAAAACTCTTGTTGCAAAAGCATATTCGCAGGTTTATATTAAAAAAGGGGAATATTTAACAGCCGGGGGATTTGAGATTGCAGCCCGGGATTATTATAAGAAAAATGATTTTAAATCAGAGTTGGTCTCTTCATATTTGAGACTTGCCCAGATCAATTGTAATTTGAAAAATTTTAGAGCGGCAAAAAAAATGATTACGCAAGCTGAGCAATTACTGAATTCATTAACCTCTTTAACACTTTGGGAAGAGTTCTTCAAAATAAAATCTGAATATTACAGCAAAACATATAATTATAGATTAGCATATGAAAATCATAAAAAACTTTTAGCTATTAAGGATAGTATTTTAAGTTCAAAAATCAGTTCTCAGATTAATGATCTTCAAATTAAATATCAGTCAGAAAAAAAGCAGAGAGAAAATGATCTTTTAATTGCCCAGAATGAAATTCAGAAAAAAGAAGTACTTGAACAAAAGCTGATAAGAAATTTTATAATAGCTTTTTTAGTCGGCTTTTTAATTTTTATGACCCTCTTAATTAGAAGATATAGAGCTACTTATAAATTAACTCAGGAATTAAATCACTCTAATGCTACTTTAAATAAATTTTTCTCAATCATTTCTCACGATCTAAAGAATCTGTTCTCCGGACAGTTAAGCTACACAGATCTATTGGTCTCAGATATAAATAACCTAAGTCAGGATGAACTTCATCAGCATTTAAAAACCATTCAGGGGTCGCTAAAAAATAGTTTCCGGTTTACTGAAAATCTATTTAGCTGGTCAATGTCGCAGCAGGGAAAGATTGAATATATTTCGGAGGAAATTTTTATAGAAACAATAATTGATGAAGTTATAAGTCTGCTCCAAAATAATGCTGAATCAAAAAAAATTATGCTGGTAAAAAATCTATCGGTTAATTTTAGTTTTATTGCTGATTCAGAAACTATTAAGACGGTTTTGAGGAACATAGTTAATAATGCAATTAAGTTTACAAATGAAAACGGTTTTATTAAAATAAGCGCCGATAAAACTGAAAGCAGTGTTGTAATATCTGTTGAAGATAACGGTATCGGTATAGATCCGGAAAATATTCCCTATCTGTTTAGTATAGAAAAAAACATTTCAACAAAAGGAACCGCAAACGAAAAAGGAACCGGATTAGGATTAATTCTTTGCCGGGAATTTATTGAAAAGAATAAAGGAACTATCAGTGTAGAAAGTGAACCCGGGATAGGCAGTAAATTCATAATTTCAATTCCGGTATAATCAATTTATATTTAAGTTGATTTTTAAGAATGCGCACTAAACTCCCGGATGATGATTTTTGATCAAATAAATTTGAATTCACAATAAAAGAGATGGAATTATTTTAAGATTTTTGTCGTCAAAAAAAACAGGCTAAATCCTTTCACCAACTCCGCCAAGAACGGGAATGCCATCGGGGGTAATGGCCAGAGAAGTTATTTTCAGTATTATAGACATGATGGACGGGAAATCTGATAAACCTACAGGGAAAGCCTAAATGGCAAATATGGGAGCTGCATGTATTGCTTCCGCAGGAGCCGGTATAGTAAATGAACTGCTGTTTCAATGACTATGTACCCGATTATTCCTAATTATGAAAAGTATCCTGAGACTGGCAGAGATCTTAATTTTACAACTGGTGAAATAGGATTAGCAGGTCACTGGATTAAACATTTACTTCATTTTGCGTTTATATATAAAGCAAAAGCTAATCCGTTTTGGTGGATTGTGCCTGAATAAAGGAGGATATATGTCAAATAGAAAACCATACGGACAAAACTATTATGCACCAACCCCGACGGGTTTTACTAAACATATGCGGACTAACATATTCTATCAGTTCTTCAGCTTTTTCATTGATCAATATTTTTATTTTCCCACGTAAAAATCTATACCTCCAAACCTCAATTTATTCTTGACATGTAACAAAATTAATTTATATTAGTAACCGGAAAAGTTATCGGTTAAGTAAAATGTTGAAAATGAATAAAAAAACTCAAATAACCCTTCAGGATATAGCTGTAGAACTAAATGTTACAAAAGTAACAGTAAGCAAAGCTTTGCGCGATCATCCTGATATATCGAAAGAAAAAACAGAACTTGTTAAAGAAACCGCACGAAAGATGGGTTATTATCCTAATTTTGCCGCGCGAAATCTTTCCTCAAAAAAAACGAATACTATAGGTGTAATTGTTCCTGTAATTGCGAATAACTTTTTTGCCCAGGTAATTGAATCAATTTATGATTATGCATTTAAAAACGATTACGAAATTATATTAGCCGTTTCACAAGAAGATAGTGAGAGAGAAAGAAAACATCTTGAAACCATGCTTTCCATGCGGGTTGATGGGATTATGATTTCTCTTACTGAGCATTCATCGAATATGGATATGTTTCGTAAAATAAAAAAAATGGGCGTACCGTTAGTTTTTTTCGATAGAGTTCCTAATATGAAAGCAATCAATTCTGTAACAGTTGATAACGTACTCGGAGCCTTTATCGCGGTTGAACAGGCAATAAACAAGGGGTATAAAGAGATTGGTTTTCTGGCCGGTTATGATGATATAAATATTGGTCGTGAAAGAATGGAAGGGTTTAATAAGGCTTTAGAAAAATATAAAATAAAGAAAAATAATAAATGGATTATCCATGCAGGATATTCAAAAGCAGACGGTTACAATGGTTTTATGGAATTGCATAAAAGAGGAAATATTCCTGAGTTTATTTTTGCGGTTACATTCCCGGTTGCATTAGGGGTCTATTGCGCTGCAGAGGAATTAGGATTAAAAATCCCGACTGATTTTGACATACTCTGTTTTGGAAATTCAAACATTAATAAATATTTAAAACCATCTTTAAGTTGTATTGATCAGGATGCGGACGAGCTGGCAAGACAATCGGTTGATTCTATCTTTAATATTATAAATTCAACTGCAAGTATCCGGGCAAAGGAAATAAAAATTACACCAAAATTAATTATTAGAGAAACATGTATTTAAACATTGAGGCAAATTATGAGTTTGAATGAATATAGATATTTTGATCCGAATCCTAAAGTTAGAGAAACAGCATTTGCATTATATAAAAGTGTAAAGGATCTGCCGATAATTTGTCCGCACGGGCATGTTGATCCCAAAATACTGGCTACCAATGAGCCTTTTCCAAATCCGTCGGAATTACTGATTATACCTGATCATTATATTTTCAGAATGTTTTATTCGCAAGGAATAGATCTTAAGAAACTTGGTATCCCGACTATTGACGGTTCAGAAGTAGAAAAAGATCCTAGAAAAATATGGAAGATATTCGCCGATAATTATTACCTTTTTCCTGGTACACCAACTGGTGCCTGGATGAATCATGTATTAACAGAGGTTTTTGAAATTGAGGATAAATTAAATTCAAATACAGCCAATTCAATTTATGATGCTATACAGGCAAAACTTAATACTCCGGAATTTAAGCCAAGAACATTATTCGAAAAGTTTAATATAGAAGTATTAAATACTACGGATGGTGCTTCTGATTCGCTTGAATATCATAAGCAAATAAGGGAATCAGGCTGGGATGGAAGAGTTGTTCCTTGTTTTAGACCAGATGCAGCCGTTAATATTTTAGCCGCCGACTGGAAAAAAGAAATTGAAAAACTTAGTGAAGTATCATCAATTAAGATAAATAATTTTAGTTCATTTATTAATGCAATTGAGAACCGCAGAGAGTTTTTTAAGAGTATGGGAGCGGTTTCTACAGATCAGGGCGTTTTTAGTTCTTATACACATAGGCTTTCAGAATCGGAAGCTGATGCAATATTTAAGCGTGCGTTAAACGGGGAAGCTACTAAAGAAGACAATAAGCTGTTTACCGCGAATATGCTTATGGAAATGGCACGAATGAGCATTGATGACGGACTGGTAATGCAGATTCATCCCGGTTCATTTAGAAATCATAATTCAGTTATATTTAATCAGAACGGACTTGATAAGGGATGTGATATACCTGTACAAACAGAGTATACTAACAATTTGCATGAGTTATTAAATACTTATGGCAATAATACAAAACTTAAACTGATTGTCTTTACGCTTGATGAATCAAATTATGCACGCGAACTGGCTCCGCTTGCGGGGCATTATCCGGCAATGAAACTAGGACCCGCCTGGTGGTTTCATGATAGTATTGAAGGAATGACACGTTATAGACAAATGGTAACGGGAACAGCAGGTTTTTATAATACAGTTGGGTTTAATGACGATACAAGAGCGTTTTTATCAATACCGGCAAGACACGATGTAGCACGACGTGTCGATTCAAATTATTTAGCCGGTCTGGTTGAGAAACATCTTATAGATAAAGAAGAAGCTGTAAAATTAAGTTATGAACTCGCAAACGGGCTTGTTAAAAAAGCCTATAATCTCTAATACGTTTTAAGGACAAAAATGAAAAAAAATGTTTTTAGAATATTCACATTTATTTCTTTAATAGTACTTGTACTTGGATGTTCGGCAAAATCTGATAAACGGGTTCTTAAACTTGCTCATGGTCTGGATCCATCACATCCTGTTCATAAATCTATGGAATTTATGGCGCAAAGGTTAAAAGAAAAATCGAATGGAACTTTGGAAATTCAGATTTATCCGAGCCAGCAGTTAGGTAATGAACGACAGTTGGTTGAGCTGTTGCAGATAGGCAGTTTGGCAATGACAAAAGTAGCTGCAAGTGTTATGGAGAATTTTTCGCCATTATATACGGTGTTTGGTCTTCCTTACATTTTTAATGATGATAAACACAAGTTTGCTGTATGGGATTCAGAAATTGGGGAAAGAATTTTAACAAGCAGTGAAAAATATTTGTTAAGGGGATTGTGTTATTACGATGCCGGGAATAGAAGTTTTTATACAATTAAATCGCAAGTAAATTCACCGGCAGATTTAACCGGACTTAAAATTCGTGTAATGGAAAGTCAGACGGCTATGAAACTGGTTCGTTCACTTACAGGCAGTCCGACTCCTATTTCATGGGGTGAATTGTACACAGCATTACAGCAGGGTGTTGTAGACGGTGCTGAAAACAATCCGCCAAGTTTTTATTTATCCAGACATTATGAAGTATGTAAATATTATTCATTAGATGAGCATACAGCAGTTCCTGATGTGCTGCTTATTGGAACAAAAATTTGGAAAACATTAAATAAAGATCAGCAGAAATGGCTGCAGGAAGCTGTTAAGGAATCAACTGTGTATCAAAGAAAGATATGGCAGGAGGCTTCTGATCATGCGATAGAGGAAGTTAAAAAAGCAGGTGTTCAGGTTATTAGACCAGATAAAACTCCTTTCATAAATATGGTTCAGCCGGTTTATGAAGAATATAAAGACAAGCCAGAGATTTATAATTTACTTAAAGAAATTAAAGAGTTTAAAAATGATTCTGAAAATTAAATCGAAAGTTGATAAAGTAATTGAATATACACTTGTAGTACTTATGTCCCTTATGGTCTTTAATGTTTTGTGGCAGGTATTTACAAGGTTTGTAGCAGATGATCCAAGCTCATTTACAGATGAGCTGGCAAGGTTTCTTCTTATCTGGTTAGGATTAGTTGGAGCCGGATATGTAGCAGGTAGAAATATGCACCTTGCTATTGATTATTTTGCCGGTAAAATGTCTCATTCAATACAAAAGGTAATTAACATATTTGTTAATTCTGTTGTGTTTTTATTTGCGTTAATTGCTTTAGTAATAGGCGGTATTAGTCTTGTTAGTTTAACATTAGAACTTGAACAAACATCAGCCGCATTACAGGTTCCTCTTGGATATGTTTACTTAGCATTGCCAATAAGCGGAATTCTAATAATGTTTTACTCAGCAGTAAACATCGATGAAATAATTAAAAACGGAAAATTATAATAATAACGGGATATTCATGGAACTAGGCGGAGTATTAATTTTAGTTTTAAGTTTTTTGATTTTACTGGCACTCGGAGTACCTATCTCATTTAGTATCGGTATTTCAACGGTACTTACTATGCTTGTCAGTATAGATCCAATAGCAACATTTACAACAGTTGCCCAGCGAATGGCAACAGGTCTCGATAGCTTTGCATTGCTTGCAATCCCATTTTTTATATTAGCCGGACAATTAATGAACAAAGGTGGAATTGCAAAACGCTTAATAGATTTTGCAAAAGTTCTTTTGGGCAGATTACCCGGAGGTCTGGCGTTTGTAAACATTTTAGCCGCAATGTTTATGGGTGCAATATCAGGATCATCGGTTGCTGCAGCTTCTGCAATAGGCGGATTTATGGGTCCGAGAATGGAAGAAGAAGGTTATGATAAAAATTTTGGAGCGGCAGTAAATATAACTTCAAGTACAACCGGACTTATTATTCCTCCCAGTAACATTCTAATTGTTTATTCATTAGCCAGCGGCGGTGTTTCAATTGCGGCATTATTTGTTGCCGGATATATTCCGGGTATAATTGTCGGACTTTCATTAATGGCTGTTGCCGGTGTTTATTCATTCAGAAAAAAATATCCGGTTGGAGAAAAAATTTCTCTTAAAGAGGGATTAAAAAAATTGCTTGATGCTATACCTAGTTTATTGCTTATAATAATTGTAATTGGAGGAATTGTAGCCGGGTATTTTACCGCTACAGAGGCATCGGCAATTGCTGTTCTTTATACGTTTATTCTTTCAGTAGTTATATATAAAGAAGTTAAAATTTCAGAACTGCCAAAAATTCTAATTGAAAGTTCTTCAACGACAGCTATTGTTATGCTATTGATAGGTGCATCTATTGCAATGTCATGGGTTATGGCTTATCAAAATATACCTCAGACAATAACAAGTAACTTAATGGGTTTAACCGATAATAGAATAGTAATCTTACTTATTATAAATCTAATTTTACTCGCGGTAGGTACTTTTATGGACATGACACCTGCCGTATTAATTTTTACTCCAATATTTTTACCGGTTGTAACTGCATTGGGAATGGATCCGATTCATTTTGGTATTGTTTTAGTAATGAATCTTAGTATCGGACTTTGTACTCCTCCGGTTGGCAGTGTATTATTTGTAGGCTGCGGAGTAGCTAATACAACAATTGAAAAAGTTATAAAACCACTGCTGCCTCTATATTTAGCAATGTTTATAGCATTATTGTTAGTTACTTATTTACCAGATTTAAGTTTAATTTTGCCAAAATATTTTGGGTTGGCTAACTAAAAGGAAAAGTTATGGAATCATTATCATTTAAAGATCTAAATAATAAAGTATGCGCTATCACCGGCGGCGGTGGTGTAATAGGAAAATCATTAGCATTAGGTTTAGCCTCAGTCGGTGTAAAAGTTGCAATACTCGATTTAAATAAGGAGGTTGCTGATTCTGCGGCTGCCGAAATTACAAAAGAAACAGGTTCAGTTGCAATAGGTGTTGAAGCAAATGTATTGGAAAAAGAATCTCTTATAGAAGCAAAAAAAGTTATTAATAATAAACTGGGAAAAATTGAATTATTAATTAACTGTGCAGGCGGCAATTCTCCTAAGGCTACAACTCATGATGAGTTTATGGAGCCTTCAAATAAAGACAATACAGCGGGTAATTTCTTTGGGCTGGATATAGAAGGCTTTCGAAGAGTTTTTGATTTGAATTTTTTAGGAACACTTTTACCGACAATGATCCTTTCTACAGATATGGTTGATCAGGAAAAAGGAAGTATCTTAAATATTTCTTCAATGAATGCTTTTAAACCATTAACAAAAATCCCGGCATATTCTGCGGCAAAAGCATCCATTAATAATTTTACTGAATGGTTGGCAACACATTTTGCAAAATTAGATATTAGAGTTAATGCAGTTGCACCGGGCTTTTTTCTAACAAATCAGAATAGGTTTTTATTGGTGGATGAACAAACAGGTGAGCCGACCGCACGTGGTAAAAAAATAATGGATGGTACACCAATGGGAAAATATGGCGAACCTGATGATCTGCAAGGTGCCTCTCTTTATCTTCTTTCAGATCTTTCAAAGTTTGTTACTGGTATTGTTATTCCAGTTGATGGCGGATTTAATGCATATAGTGGTGTTTAAAGTTTAATAGATAGTTAAGGTGAAGTAAATGGGAATTGAATTAAAAAAAGATTGTAAGTATTCGCTAGTTGTGCCAACTAGTATGGGAGTTAGAATTACACCAACAAATGGTCAGCCTGTTCATAGCAGCGATACGTTTAAGCTTCAGGTAACAAGTGCTGAAACAAATGTGGCAAGTATATCTTCGTATTTAGGTCTTCCGGTAAAAGTTTTAACAACCTTTGTAAAGGGGAGTCCGATAGCACAACTTATAAAAAGTAATCTTAAAAATAGAATGATGGATTATGAAGGTGCTGATGTAGACCAAGGTGATCCTTGGGGATATAGACATCAGTTTAATATTGCTGATAGTGGCTTTGGATCCCGTGGTCCCCGTGTTCATAATGACAGAGCAGGTGAAGTAGGACGAACATTAAATGTTAAGGATTTTGATTTGGACAAAATTTTTGGCGAAGAAGGTGTACAGATTATTCATCTATCAGGTTTAATCGCCGCGTTATCACCAGAAACAAGTACCTTCTGTTTAGAGTTAGCCAGAGCGGCTAAAAAACATGGAACTAAGATTTCTTTCGATTTAAATTATCGTGCTTCTTTCTGGAAAGGAAGAGAAGATGAACTTCATAAAGCATTTACAGAAATTGCCACTGTATCAGATATTCTAATTGGAAATGAAGAAGACTTTCAATTATGTTTAGGAATAGAAGGACCGGAAGCCGGCGGCGAAGGTCTTGATGAAAAGATTGAAAGTTTTAAACAAATGATAAACCGGGTAAAAGCCGCATTCCCAAATGCTTCTGCTTTTGCAACTACACTTCGCGAAGTTATAAGTACAAATAAACATCTTTGGGGAGCTATAATGCTTGAAGGTAATAACTGGTATGTTGTTAATCCACGCGAAATTAATGTGCTTGATAGAATAGGCGGCGGCGATGGTTTTGTAGGCGGTATGCTTTATGGAGTGCTTAAAAACTGGAATTCGGAGAAATGGATACAGTTTGGATGGGCTACTGGTGCATTAGCAACAACATTTTTAACCGATTATGCACAGCCTGCAGATGAAGAAATGGTTTGGAGTATTTGGCAGGGTAACGCAAGAGTAAAAAGATAGTTCTAAAGAAAAGTCAGGAAAGAAAATGCTGTATTATAAAAGAGGTTCAGAAGAGGATGTAATTACTTCATCCGAAATTAAGGATGCTTTATCTAAAGTTTTTGATGATCTTGGAATAAAAGAAAAGGTTCTGGCAATTCCGCCCGATTTTACAAGGTTCTATTCCAGAGCCGGTGAGATTACTAATTACGCTTATCAGTATTACAAAGATAAGTTAACCGATATTTTACCTGCGCTGGGTACTCACTTTGAAATGACCGGGCATGAGATAGAAAAAATGTTTGGAGATATTCCTAAAGATATTTTTAGAGTTCATAAATGGAAAGATGATTTAGCAACTCTTGGTGAAGTGCCGTCTGAGTATGTAAAAATGGTATCGGAAGGCAAAGTAGATTTTAGCTGGCCGGCTCAAGTGAATAAACTTCTTGTTGAAGGAAGTTTTGATTTAATACTATCTATTGGACAAGTAGTGCCGCATGAAGTTATTGGAATGGCTAATTATAACAAAAATATTTTTGTCGGAACAGGCGGTCAGGAAGGCATAAATAAAAGTCATTTCCTTGGTGCCGCTTATGGAATGGAGAAAATAATGGGTCGTGCTGATTCTCCTGTTCGTAAAGTACTAAATTATGCTTCAAAGAACTTCGCAAAAGAATTGCCCATAATATACATACAGACTGTAATTGGAAAAGATGAAAATAATAAGCTTGTAATGCGAGGGCTATATATAGGTGATGATTATGAATGTTTTGAAAAAGCTGCTGAGTTATCGCTAAAAGTTAATTTTGAAATGCTTGATGAACCATTAAAAAAAGTTGTTGTATATCTTGAACCGGAAGAGTTTAAAAGTACATGGCTTGGTAATAAGAGTGTTTACCGTACCAGGATGGCTATTGCTGATGGAGGAGAACTAATTGTACTTGCTCCCGGACTTAGAGAGTTTGGCGAGGATCCGGAAATAGACAGACTGATTTGGAAGTATGGATATTTTACAACAGAGGAAACTTTAGATAAGGTTGCAAATAATGAAGATCTGAAAAACAATCTTAGTGCTGCCGCGCATTTAATTCATGGCAGTTCCGAAGGCAGATTTAAAATCACATATTGTCCAGGCAAATTATCTAAAGAAGAAATTGAATCAGTTAATTATGAATATGCAAGCTTAACTGAAATGCTGGAAAGATATAATCCATCGGTACTTAAAGATGGCTTCAATAAAATGGAAGATGGTGAAGAAATATTTTACATATCAAATCCCGCGCTTGGATTGTGGGCTTATAAAGAAAAATTTAATAATTAAAAATAGAGGAATATAAAATGTCGAAAGCTGATATAGGTTTAGTTGGATTAGCCGTAATGGGGGAAAATCTTGTACTAAATATGGAAAGTCACGGATTCACGGTTGCGGTTTATAATCGTACTGTAGAAAAAGTTGATAACTTTGTTAACGGAAGAGGAAAAGGCAAGAATATTATAGGAACACATTCCGTTGAAGAATTAGTTCAGAATTTGAAGCGGCCAAGAAAAGTAATGTTAATGGTAAAAGCCGGTAATCCGGTTGACGCGTTTATTGAACAGGTTCTGCCATTCCTTGAAAAGGGAGATATAGTTATTGACGGAGGGAATTCGCATTTTCCGGATAGCACAAGAAGAACAAAATATTTAGCCGAAAAAGGAATCCATTTTATTGGAACCGGAGTTTCAGGCGGTGAAGAAGGTGCGTTAAAAGGCCCATCAATTATGCCTGGCGGAGCACCAGAAGCATGGGAATCTGTAAAACCAATATTCCAGTCTATATCAGCAAAAGTTGAAGATGGAACTCCATGTTGTGACTGGGTTGGAGAAAACGGGGCAGGACACTTTGTTAAAATGGTTCATAATGGAATTGAGTATGGAGATATGCAGCTTATAACCGAAGCTTATCAGATTATGAAAAATGGTTTAGGTTTTTCGGCTGATGAAATGCATGAAGTATTTAAAGAATGGAATAAAGGCGATCTTGACAGTTATCTGATTGAAATTACAAGGGATATTCTTGCTTATAAAGATGAAGACGGTGAGCCGTTAGTGGAAAAAATATTAGATACTGCAGGACAAAAAGGAACCGGGAAATGGACTGGTATAGCTGCACTTGATCTTGGTGAACCTTTAACTCTTATTGGTGAAGCTGTATTTGCAAGATGTCTTTCCGCAAAAAAAGATGCTCGTGTTGAAGCTTCTAAATTATTAAGCGGACCGGCAATTTCGTTTAATGGTGATAAAGTTGAATTTGTTAAAGATTTAATGAGCGCACTATATGCGTCTAAGTTGGTTTCATATGCTCAGGGTTACGAACTTATGAGAAGTGCTGCGACTGAATACGGATGGAACCTGAATTACGGCGGTATAGCTTTGATGTGGCGTGGCGGCTGTATAATACGTTCAGCATTCCTAGGTAAAATAAAGGAAGCATTCGATAATAATCCAAACTTAACAAACTTATTATTAGATCCATATTTTAAGGAAAAAATTGAAAACGCGCAGACCGGATGGAGAACTGTAATTTCAGTTGCAGTTCAGAATGGTATTTCTATACCTGCATTTTCAACAGCATTAGCATACTTTGACGGATTTAGATGTGAAAGATTACCGGCAAATCTTCTTCAGGCTCAGCGCGATTATTTTGGTGCTCATACTTATGAAAGAATTGATAAACCAAGAGGCGAGTTTTTCCATACTAACTGGACTGGAAGAGGCGGTGATACTGCATCTTCAACTTATAATGCTTAATCAATAAATTTAATTGGAATAGAAATGAAAAAATTATCGTATTTGTCTATGCTGCTTGTAGTACTGGTTTTTATCGGCTGTTCAGATAATACTAACGTTCAAAAAATATCTGTCAGAAACAATTTGAATATTGAACGTATTATGGAAACTGTGGAAGTTAGTCTTTCTGATATTTTGTTTATTAATGAAAATACTGATCTTGAAAGGGTCGCTGTTTTTAATAACGACAAACAACAGGTTTCTCAGATTATTGATAGTGATAATAATGGTATAGACGATGCGGTTATTTTTCAAGACAGCTTTAAGCCAAATGAAGAAAAAAAATATTCAATAAAGTTACTGGAAGAAAAAACTGTATTCAATTCTAAGGTTTATGCTGCTTTTATAAAGGGGCGAGAAGATATTGCCTGGGAAAATGATAAAGTTGCGTTCAGAATGTATGGACCGCCATTAGCCGCGAATGTAAATAATGGAATTGACGTTTGGAGTAAACGTGTTGATTATCTGATAATTGATAAATGGTACAATGGTGATACAACAGGAATATCTTATCATAAAGACCATGGCGAGGGAGCCGATTTTTACAGTGTTGGTAAAAGTCTTGGCGCAGGCGGATCAGCTATAATGGCGGATAATAAACTTTATCAGTCAGGTGTTTATACAAACTATAAAATATTTCAAAACGGACCGCTTCAGTTAAAATTTGAATTAAACTATTTGGGCTTTGATGTGAACGGAACAAAAATAAATGAGAAAAAAATAATATCTCTAAATGCCGGTTCGCAATTAAACAAAGTTATTTCTGAATATTCTGAATTGCCAGAGAGTTCATTTTTTACAGCCGGACTAGTTATTAGAGAGAATATTGAAGAGTATATGAACGTGGAAAATTCTATAATCAGTCTTTGGGGAAATAATTCTGATAATGAAGAAGATGGTCAGACTGGAATTGCGGTTATATACCCGGCTAAATCACAAGTTACAAAAACTGAAGATACTCCTGCTCATTTATTGGTAACTGACAGATTAAAATCTGACAGCTATGTTTATTATACCGGTGCCTGCTGGACAAAAGCGGAAGTTATTAAGTCAAAATTTGAATGGGAAACTTACCTTTCAGAATTTAAGGAAAAATTAAGTTCTCCTCTTTCAGTTGAAAAGTGTTTGTAAAAGTGGTAACTAAAAAGATGCTATTTAATAAATATAAAGGGAGAAAAAAATGGAAGTAAGATATTCACCCAATGCAGACGGATTTAGAAGAATGACAACAGAAGATCTAAGGAAAACTTTTTTAATAGATCTATTTGAAAAAAATAAAATTCCGATGGTCTATTCAGATATAGACAGATCTATTACCGGTTCTGCGGTTCCATCGGGTAAAGTTCTTAAATTAACTGCATCTAAAAAAGAAATGGCGGCAAAATATTTTGGGGAAAGACGCGAGATAGGTGTTATAAACATCGGCGGAAAAGGATCAATAATTGTTGATAAAAAAAACTACGAGATGAATTTAAAAGATGCGTTATATATTGGCAGAGGCTCAAAAAATATAGAATTTAAAAGTGCCAGTTCAAAAAATCCTGCAAAATTTTATTTTGTAAGTTATCCTGCTCATACAGAATATCCAACTACTCACGCAAAATTTTCGGATGCGGCACCAGTGAAATTAGGAAAATTGGAAACATCAAATGAAAGAACTATCTACAAATATATTTTCCCTAACGGAATTAAATCGTGTCAGCTAGTAATGGGACTTACCGAATTGGATAAAGGAAGTGTCTGGAATACAATGCCTGCTCACACACATCAGCGTCGTTCGGAAGTATACATGTATTTCAATTTAAACAAAGAAGATATGGTTGTGCACTTGATTGGAAAACCTGACGAAACAAAACATTTAATTATTAGAGACGGACAAGCTGTATTATCACCGAGCTGGTCATTACATTCTGGTGCAGGTTCCAAAAACTACTCATTTATTTGGTCTATGGGCGGAGAGAATCAGGACTTTGATGATATGGACTGGATAAAAATGAGTGATCTTAAATAGAATTCGGAGATATAATGATACTTGATAAATTTAAATTAGACGGCAAAACGGCTTTGGTAACTGGATCAAATCAAGGTATCGGTCAATATTACGCTCTGGCATTAGCTGAAGCCGGTGCAGATATAATTGGCGTTTCGTATGTTGATGATTTTGATGAAACAAAAAAAATGATTGAAGCTGCAGGAAAAAAGTTTACCTCATACCAAAGTGATTTTTCTGATAGAAAATCTTTGCATGATTTTATTGGAAAAGTTACAGCTGATTTTCCCCAAATTGATATTCTGGTAAACAATGCCGGAACTATAATGCGTAATCCTATTGCCGGGCACTCCGATGAATATTGGGATAAAGTAATTGAAGTAAACTTATCAGCTCAGTTTATTTTAACCCGTGAAATTGGGAAAAGAATGGTTGATAACGGATACGGAAAAATAGTTTTTATTGCTTCGCTATTATCGTTCCAGGGCGGAATTACAGTGCCAGGTTATGCCGCGTCTAAAGGTGGTGTAAAGCAGCTTATAATGGCGTTTTCAAACGAGTGGGCTAGTAAAGGGGTTACAGTAAACGGAATAGCACCCGGATATATTGCTACCGCAAATACAAAAGCCTTAAGAGAAAATCCCGAAAGAAATAAAGCTATACTAGAGCGTATACCGAATGGCAGATGGGGTAAACCTGAAGATCTTATGGGAACAGTTGTATTTTTAAGTTCTGATGCTTCATCTTATCTTAATGGTTCTATTGTTACAGTTGATGGCGGATGGATGGGCCGTTAGTTCTTTTGATAGTCAATTTGAGCGAAGTCGAAGATGCTAATTATTTAATCTTTAACGGACTTCGACCACGCTCAGTTTGGCAATTTTATTTTTTCTTTTCTATGATTTCATTTACGTGATTTATAAGTATTGTAAAAGCCGGATCAGCCATTCCTCCATGATCAAATCCCTGTAACTCATATATAGATGTATTTTCATGACCAGCCTCTCTCATCATGCGCATCATATATGCGTTTTCTTCATATCTGCCAAGCATTTCAAGATTCCTGTCACCAGTTATTAAAACTAAAGGAGGAGCATCTTTCTTTACAAAATATAAAGGAGCAAACTCATCAATAACAGGCTGGGTGCCTGCAATTCCGCGCTCCTCTCTTACCGTAAAGTGTGTAATAGTGTGACCACTAAACGGTATTAAGCCTGCAATATTATTTGAGTTTATATTTTCAGCTTCCAGCCATTTTGCATCAAGACCAACCATGCTGGTTAAATAACCTCCGGCTGAATGACCTGATACAAATATCTTTCCTTTATCACCGCCATACTTTTTAATATTTTTGAATGCCCATGCAACTGCTGATGCTGCATCTTCAATATAGACGGGACACTTTATCTTAGGATACAAACGGTAGTTTACAGCCACAACAGCAAATCCTTTTTCTTTTAGCTGATGAGGGATATATTTGCTCCCAGCTGTTAATCCTCCGCCATGAAACCAGACAATTGTAGCGTAATCATTTTTATTCGACGGATAATAGAGATCAAGGACACATCTCTCGTTTATGTAGTTATCATCGGCAGATGTTTTATACTGAATGTTCTCAATAGTTTTATATTCTATCTTAATTGCATTTTCCTGTGCAGTTACAAATGATAAAAAGAAGAATGTTAGTAAAATTGAAAAAGCAACTGATTGTTTTGTTTTCATAGAAGTCTCAAGTTTAAAATATATAAAGAAAATCCCCTTCGTTGCCAAAGAGGACTAATATAATTATTTATTATCCAGATTAGGAAAACGTCCGGGTGTATATGGAGCTGAGTATTCTTTCATTTTCGTTTCAATGACTTCTGTCTCTTTTCCTAAATTTTCCAATGATATAAATATTTCACCAAACTGGTTTTTGGCCGTTTCATAAGATTTAAGATATGTTGTAGTCGGAGCCGAAGTTGTTGTCCATAAGCCATAAGTAAGCAGACTAACTCTTTCTTTTATTGATGTGGGAACCGCCCCTTCATAGCTTGCTTTTAATCCATCCCCATTGAATTTTTCATTTACTGTTTTCAATTTCGATTCAACAGCCAAAACTTCGTTATAGATATCCATTGGAACATTTGCCGATTCGAACACAGCTTTTTTCAAATACTTAATCTTGTTATCCAATTCTTTTTTATGCGCATCGGCACCCATTACAGTTCTTGTCAGCTCAGCTACCTTTGTATTAAAATCATGCAGTGCTGCTCTATTACTAACGGGAATAGATTTATTTCCTAAAGTTTTACAAACAAATTCCAGCGGAGCCACAAGTTCAGTAAATACACCATTCTCAAACTTTGATAATGATATTTTGTATCTGCCAGGCACAACCATATAACCCTTGTCAGGTTCATTCCAAGGTACAGAATCATCAAATGAATCAAAAGATATTGGAGAAAATATATTGTATCTGAAATCCCAGACCAATTGCTGAACACCTTTACTGATTTCTTTTTTTATTTTTCTTACAACTTCACCAGATTCATTAGTAATAGTGAAGAGTAAAAAAGCATCTAATTCATTAATTTCTTTTTTTCTTGATTCATAAGAAGGGAACTCAATATCTTCACCTTTTTTCTGTTTTTCTATTTCAAGATCTCGTCTGTTTTTCTTCAGCGATTTATACTCATCTTTAATGTAGTATGTAAACACCGCACCGGGCTTTGGATTTGGTGCCGAATAAAAGTTTGCTCCTAAAAATCCAATTCCGGGAAATCCAAACGGAGTTGATTCCACATACATCAATGCATCTTTAATTGGAAATATATAAGCATCTTTTGCAAAATTTTCCTCAGTCATATTTCTTAAAGGCGAATAATCATCAAGTATATAAACTCCTCTTCCATAAGTTGAGACAACAAGATCGTTTTCCCTTTCCTGAATTTTAAGATTCATTACACAAATAGTTGGAATACCATTTTTAAGTTTAATCCAGTTTTCGCCGCCGTTATTAGAAATAAAAACTCCAAACTGGGTACCGGCAAATAATAAATCTTTGTTAACATGATCCTGGGCAATTGTGTAACTGCTTCCTAACTCTGGCAGATCGCCATTTATCAGTTTCCAGGTTTTACCGCCATCGGTAGTTTTATATAAATAAGGAAGATAGTCACCGTCATGAAAATTATGACATGCGGCAAAGGCAATAGATTTATTAAAGTGTGAAGCGATAATTTGGTGAACTCTTGCCATAGGAGGAATATTTTCAATTTCCTTAGCTGCCTCCCATGTTTTACCGCCGTCTTTTGTAGAATGAATTAATCCGTCGCCAGAACCAACGTAGAGAATATTTTCATCCAAAGGAGATTCAGCAATAGAAACAATATTTGCCATACTTCCTTTTCTAACAAGCTCATCAATACTCCAGCTTTTTCCCATAAGTTTTTGAAAATGTTTTGGAATACCTCTTGTTAAATCCGGACTGATCTCTTTCCAGGTACTTCCCTGATCATCTGTTCTGAAAAGTTTATTTCCGGCAAAGTATAATCTTTTGTTATCGTGTTTTGAGATTAACAAAGGAGAATCCCAATCAAAACGATAAGCCGTATCACCAAACTCATATGGTTTAATGAATAACTTTTCGCCGCTCTTTTTATCGTATCTGGAAAGACCGCCATTCTGCGATTGAGCATAAACAATATTTGGATCTTTCCAGTCAACCTGAGATTGAAATCCATCCCCTGATATAGTGAAAGTCCAGTCATTATTTGTGATACCGCCTGAACTAATGGTGCGTGAAGGCCCTGTTAAACTATTGTTATCCTGAGTCCCGATGTAAACGTTGTAAAACGGTTCAGCATTATCAGTAGCAATTTTATAAATTTCGGCGATTGGAATATTGCTTTTAAATTCCCAGCTTTTTGCCTGATCGTAAGTTACATAAACACCGCCGTCACAACCAGAAATCATATGTTTATTGTTTCCCGGATTTATCCAAAGTGCGTGGTTATCAACATGTTTATTATCTTCACCAAGATTCTCCCATGTTTTTCCTGCATCGTTACTCACTTTATTAAAAATATCTAAACTGTAAACACGGTCTATATCGGCAACATCACAGTAAATCTCCTGAAAATAAAACGCATATGCCGATACATAAGAACTTTGTTTATTCCAGCTTGCTCCTCGGTCAGCACTTCTGTAAACACCCTGATTCTCCTTAGCTTCAACAATGGCAAAAAGCACATTGGGGTTTATAGGTGAAACAGACATACTTATTCTGCCCACATCACCGGAAGGCAGTCTGCCACTTAGCTTTTCCCAGCTAACACCGGAATCAGTACTTTTATAAATTCCGCTTTCCGGCCCGCCGCTTACACCTGTGTAAAGTTTCCTCATTCTTTGATGAGCAACCGCATATAATATATTTGAATGTCGCGGATCCATATGTACTTCATAAAACCCGGTATATTGACTAACATCTAAAACCTTATTCCAGTTTTTTCCACCGTCAGTAGTTTTGAAAATCCCTCTTTCCCCGCCTTTTTTTCTAAGCGGCCCCATAGCCGCAACATAAACTATATCAGGGTTATTTGGATCAATAATAATTTTGCCAATATGTTCTGATGTTTTAAGACCCATATTTTTCCATGTATTTCCGCCATCTTCACTTTTATAAATACCATCGCCATAACCGGAATTATTCTGGTTGTTGTTTTCACCGGTACCAACCCATAAAACGTTAGTATTAATAGGATCAATTTCAACATCACCAATTGCGTATGTATTCTGATTCTCGAACGAAGGTGTGAAAGTTATCCCGTTATTAGTGGTCTTCCACAAGGATCCACTTCCCGAAGCAATGTAATACTCATGATAATTTAACGGATTAACTGCAATGTCTATAACTCGTCCGCCAGTAATTGCCGGACCAATACTTCTAAATTTTAATCCGGAGAGTGAAACATCTTTAATTGATTTAGGGTTTTTATCTTCCTGAGCAGTTAAAGAAGAAACGAAAAAAACTAAAAGAAGTAAAAAAAATGATTGTTTTAATGTTTTCATAAGCCAGTCTTTTATTTGATTAGAAATGATTAATTATAATAAATCCCGATGTCTATTGAGTTCTAAAATTAAGGAAATTATAGTAATTAATTAAGGATTAGTTTTTTTAATATTGCAGATTATTTATGACAAGTATAAATGATAGCTTTTTAAAAAAAGAATCAAGCTCGAAAAGAAAACTCCATTTTAATTTTAAGTAAATAGAAAAACTCAAAAAATAAAGTCACATCATTTTTTTCTTTAATACAGTGAGTGCGGCTAATTATTAAAAATCAACATTTTATTCTAAAGTAACCTCAACAGTATGTGTATTATCATCATTACTAATAGGAATAACGTTTCCGCTAATTATTTGGTTATCAACTTTAATCTGTTTTACACCTTTAGAAATACCATTCGGATTTTTTACAGTGATTTTATAAGTTGTGTTTCTAAAGACTCTTGTTGCAGAAAATCCTTCCCAGTTTTTTGGAATACATGGATTTATTTGAAGCCCATTATGTGCAGCCTGAATTCCAAGAATGTATTTAGTTGCGGCCTGGTAAGTCCATGATGATGTTCCCGAAAGCCAGCTATTACGGGCTAATCCGAATTGCGGATGTTCATCGCCAAGTATATTTTGCGGATAACAATATGGTTCACATTCAAATGTATCAATCACTTCATTTTTTGAAGCCGGATTAATTTGGTTATAATATTCATAAGCTCTGTCGCCATTACCAATCATTGTTTCGGCAATCATAACCCATGGATTTGAGTGCAAAAATATTCCGCCGTTTTCTTTAGCACCCGGAGGATAAGTTGTAACACCGCCTTTTTTAGGATCGTATCCATTATAACCGGGATAACTTAGCTTTATGCCATTTGCTGTGTTTAATTTTTTATTAACGGAATCAATCGCTATTTTTGCGCGTTCGCCGGTTGCGAAGCCGGAAAGTACAGACCACGACTGCGCATTTGTAAATATCTTACCTTCGCTGTTTTTATGCGAGCCAATTGGTTCGCCATTTTCTTCAAAATATCTGAGATACCATTCTCCATCCCAGCAATGTTCATTTACAATTTTTTTCATTCTGGCAAAATCATTTTTGTACTCCGCGGCCTTTTCATGTTCACCTAAATATTCCATCAGTTCAATCATTTCATTTAGAGCAACGCCATATTGGTTAGCTATAAATACACTTTCTGCATCGCCAAGAAGATTAACCGTGTCATTCCAATCGGCGAACCCTAAAAGGGGCAGACCATGTTTCCCAATATTATTTTTAGTGAAGTTTAAGGAACGCTGAAGATGATTTAACACAGTTCCGGATTCACGTTTTTCAATGTTAATATTTTTATCATAAAAAGTAATTTTTTCATTAAGAAAATTATAATCACCTGTTTCTTTTAAATAAGCTGAGACCGCAAAAACTATCCAGAGATGATCATCGCCATAGAAGTGTTTTTCACCATCCTCACGCGAATCACCTTCGGTAGCCTCCATTGTTAAAGGGAAAAACTGATGCATTGCCGAACCATCCGCTTTTTGAACACTAAGAAGTTTTTTCATTAAACTTTTTCCCTCGTTAGGCATATTCGTTATAATTCCCATTACATCTTGCGAACTGTCGCGAAATCCAATTCCCCTTGCGCCCAATCCAAGCTGATAAAGTGAAAGGTAACGTGACCAGTTAAACGTTGTGTGGCATTGCCGCGGATTATGTATGTTTATCATCGAGTTAAATGCTGAATCCGGAGTTTCAAAAGATGCCTTTGATAAATAATTTTCCCAGAACTCTGATAATTCATTAAACGCCGATTCAACATTTTCAGTATTTCTGAACTCTTCAACTGTACTGTTTATTTTTTCAGGCAAATCTTGTCCCAACTGGGTAATTATTCTTTTCGATTCTCCGGGTTTTAACTCGCCAAGTTTATGCAGTAATGCAGCTATATTATCGCCCCGTTTTGATTCATAATTGGAAAGACCAGAGTTTTGAAGTTCAAGCGGATTTTTCCATGTACCATATTCATTGTCGCCCAAAAATAATTTTCTGTCAGTCTGAAAAGAATCAACCGGGTAATTAGAAGTAAAGTAGTTTACTTCGGTTTCTTTTTTCATAAAGGCATATTGTTTTAGAATAATATTGCCGGAGCCGTTTATATCCGCATCTACAGTCATAGTCTGGGGAACCCAGTCAGCGTTGGTATACTGTTTTAGCGCGTCGAAATGTGTGAATTCAACAACCGGAATAATATCAAGCTCAATGGGAGTATTTCCAATATTAGTGATTTTTATATCGCGCAGAACTACACTTTTATTATTCGGGACAAAGATTGTAACTTCAGTTCTGATATTGTAAAACTCGGAAATAATTTTCTGATAAGACATTCCAACATGGCATTCGTACTTATCATATTTATCAAGCGTAGGAACAAAAAACGGAGAAAAAACTTTATAGCCATTTTTTTCTTTTATTCTTATATATAAAGTTTCACCTTTAAAATCGGAGCCGGGAAGCTGTGGAATATACTTAACGATTCTATTTAATGCCGGATCACCTTTGCAGATAAGAGATCCGCCGGTATGATCAATTATTCCGCCAAAAGAAAGAGTACCAACATAATTAGTCCATTTAACGGGCGTTTTGGGATCTGTTATTACATATTCTTTATTTTCATCATCAAAATATCCGTAGTTCATAGGTTCTCCATTTTTAGAAACTTTAACTGCGAATATATTAAAGAAGTTGAGAAATGTGAAATGAAGTTTTTAGATGAGAGCCTGACATCTGAAAAGATGCCAGGTTAAAACTTAAATAACTTATAATAACTGAGTGTTTTTTGAATTGCCTAATTGGAATTCATTAACCAGACTATTTAATGTTTCAGTCAACTTATTTAATTCGAGCGCGGAATGAGCAACCTGGGTAATATCATTTGAACTTTCCTCTGTCCCTCTACGAATACCATCAAGATTCTGACTAATTATTTCAACAGCTTTTGACTGTTCCTCACCGGCTGCGGCAACCTGCGTAATTACATCAACAACTTCATTAGAACCATCTATAATTTGGGTAAGCGATTCACCAGCCTTATCAGCAAGCAGTTTTCCCTGGTTAACTTTTTCTGTTCCCGCATTCATCGATTTTACAGCAGCAGCAGTTTCTTTCTGAATTTGCTTTATCATATCCGCAATTTCTTTTGTAGCCTTTGTTGTTCTTTCAGCTAACTTTCTTACTTCATCGGCCACAACCGCAAATCCGCGCCCTTGTTCCCCGGCTCGTGCAGCTTCAATCGCGGCATTTAATGCCAGAAGATTTGTCTGATCGGCAATGTCATCAATTACCTGAATAATCTCTCCAATCTGATCGCTATTTTTCCCTAACTCATTTACAGTTTTTGCGGCTTCTTCAACAACCAATGCAATTTCTGTCATACCATTTACAGTTGCAGAAACTACCTTTCCTCCTTCAAGAGCAATTCTACCGGCGTTTGTCGCTTTTTCGGCAGCAGAATTTGAGTTCTCAGTTGTTTCTAAAATAGTGGATGTCATTTCTTCAACGGCACTTGCAACACTTGTTGTTTGCTCCGATTGTTCTCTTGAACCCTCTGCCAGTCTATCTGTATTTGTTGAAATTTCATTGCTCGACTGGGAAGCGAAGATAACTAACTGAATAACTTCTGTCATTAGTTTATGAATTTTATTAACCGCTAAATTAAATCCGGAAAAAAGCCGCCCGATTTCATCATCATTTTGAACTGGTAACTTTACAGTTAAATCTCCGGCAGAAAATTTTTGCATTTCAACTAATATTTTATTTACACTTTCTGAAAGATAATGCTGCTGAGTCTCTGCCTTTTCTTTAGATTTTTTCGCTTCTATAAAAGCTTCGTTTGCCAGTGCTTCTTTTTTTTCAATTTCGCTTATATTTTCTTTAATATTTTCAACCATTACATTAAAGTTTTTTGCAAGCTGTCCAATTTCATCAGTGGAATCAATATCAGCTTTCATATTAATATTGCCATGAGAAACATCATCAACAGCCAGACTTAGAACTTTAACCGGTTTTAATACAAGGCGCGCTACAAAATACCCAATAATACCGGCAATAAATAAAGCTATTAATAGCGATATATAAATGTTAGTATTAAATGCAGAAACATTTTCGTCAACGTCTTTTAAGTAAACGCCGCTTCCTACTATCCAGCCCCATGGTTTATATAATTTTAGGAACGAAAGTTTTGGCTGAGGTTCTTCAACACCAGGTTTCTTCTGATTATAACGAACAAAACCTTCTCCTTTTTCATTTTTACATGCCTTTACAAATTCAACATACATTGCCATTCCATCGGCATCTTTAAGATTGGATACATCTTTTCCTTCACGTTCCGGTCTTAATGGATGAGCCACAATTTTCACATCCGTATCATTTATCCAGAAATAATTTTTTCCGTCATAACGCTGCGCTTTAACTAATTGTGCCGCCTGTAACTGAGCTTCTTCGAGTGTAATTTCACCGGAGTCAACTTTTTTATCAAAGTGCTCAAGTGTGTTATACACAGCTTCTACAGTGTTTTTTGTTGCCTGATATTTGTTCTCATACCACTGACTTTCAATTTGTGGAATTATAAATGAGAAAAAGAGGAATAAAAGCGGAATAAATGAAGCGGTCATTAATATTAAAAGTTTTAGAAATAAAGGGAGATTTTTGAATCTTATTTTGTTCATGATTTTTTTCCAATTATCTATTATACATTTATCCAATTATCGTACAAAATCTGAACATGTTTAGATATTTGTATTCTTAAATCTTTATGAAAAGTAAAGGAAAATAGATCTGCTTTTTTTTGAGGAAAAATTTTAAGGTGGTGAAACAAAAAAACCGATCCGGTTAAGCAATTATTTTAAAACCGGATCGGCATAAATAAAGTTATTATTTAACTAAACTTTAGTTTATCAACTAACTTAAATAATGTAAATGTACCTGCAAGAGCAACAACACTTGTTATTACAGCAGGTATTGTATTTGCGTAAATCCAGAATCCGGCAGAAAACAAAATTGAATAAACTGTAAATACTGCTATAAACATCATTAATATTTCGATAGGCAGATTATTTTCAATTTTCGGAGTTCCTTCTTTTTCTAATTCATCATTTATATGTTTCCACCCGGGACCACCCGGTCTTGTTAATTTTACAAAATTCTTTAGTGTCGATTTATCAGTCGGCTTAGTTAAAAACGTAACTGAGATCCAGCAAATTGTTGTAATAAAAACACCCAGTACTAATTGCCAGTGCGAAGTCTGCCACCATTGTGGATCAACTCCGTCTTTTGCCTGGGGAATAACAAATTGAAAGAATAACGCCACAATAAATGAAATTACCATTGCTGAGATTTCTGTATACGCATTTATTCTCCACCAGAACCAGCGCAGAATAAATATTAATCCTGTTCCCGCGCCAATTTGCAGTAGAATATCAAATGCCTGTTTCGCGTTTTCGAGCCAAAGCGCAACAACTGCTGCCAGAATCATAAGCAGTACAGTTGAAAATCTTCCCATTCTAACTAATTCTTTTTCACTGGCTTTAGGATTTATAAATCGTTTATAAAAATCGTTTACTAAATAAGAAGAGCCCCAGTTTAGGTGAGTTCCAATTGTTGACATATATGCCGCAATTAATGAAGCAACCACGAGTCCGAATAATCCTTTTGGAAGCAGAGTCATCATAACTGGATAAGCAATATCATCTTTCAAATACTGATCGCTAATATTAGGGAATTGTGTATGAATATCCTGTAAAGACGGATATAGAATTAATGAAGCTAAAGCAACAATTATCCATGGCCATGGTCTAAAAGCATAATGGGCAATGTTAAAAAATAAAGTTGCGCCAACAGCATTTCTTTCGTCTTTAGCCGAAAGCATTCTTTGGGCAATATAACCGCCGCCGCCGGGTTCGGCACCAGGATACCAAACGCTCCACCACTGAATTGCGATAGGAATTATAAAAAGCGGAATAAGTAATTCTGTATTACTGAAATCGGGGAAAATTGATAACTTGCCAACAACAGCCGGATGACTTATCAATCCGGATAATCCTCCAACTTCCGGCTGATCTAAAGCAACAAAAGCTGCAATAATGGATCCGGCCATAGCAATTCCAAACTGGAAAAAATCTGCCCAGATAACACCTTTTAATCCGCCTAAAGTTGCGTAAAGAACAACACCAAACGAAGCAATCATAATAGTAGTGTATTTATCTAATCCGAACATTACACCGCCAATTTTAATTGCGGCAAGTGAAACAGTTCCCATAATCATTACATTAAAAAAGAGACCCAGATAAACTGATCTAAATCCCCGGAGAAAAGAAGCCATTTTTCCGCTGTAGCGAATTTCATAAATTTCCAGATCGGTCATTACTTCAGAGCGGCGCCATAATTTTGCGTATACAAATACAGTTAACATTCCCGTAAATAAAAATGCCCACCATACCCAGTTACCAGCAACACCATTTTTGCGTACAATATCTGTTACAAGGTTTGGTGTATCGGCCGAAAAAGTACACGCAACCATAGAAACACCTAAAAGCCACCAGGGCATATTTCTTCCGGAAAGAAAAAATTCAGCAGAGTTTTTGCCGGCAGTTTTTGAAGCGACAAAGCCTATTCCAATAACTATTATGAAGAATACGGCAATTATAATTAAATCAATTGGCTGAAACATATTTTGATCCCCATTGAGAATTAAATTATTAAATCAGATTATATAGAATCTCAATTTCGGCTTATTTTTTTTAAAAACAAAAAAATTAGTTTAAAAAGAGATTATAGCAAAAAGAATAGTTTTATCTAAATAATAAAATTTATTAAAATGATAAAAATATGTAATTCAATAATTATTTAAAATTATCCAAAACAGAGTAAATTCAACCCTTTTCCGACTATTACTTTTGGCATTATTTATGAATTTAATTTCTACTTAACGAAAGCTGTTATTATTTACAGATTTTCTGTGATTGGGGAAATACTATGCGTAACAGATTTGTATTATTGGCAATTATTTTAGTTTTTGCCGGATGTAAAAAAGTAGAAGAGCCAAAAGGCGGTTTAGAAGTCTTTTTTATAAGGCATGCTGAAACAATTGCAAATTTAACCGGTGAACATAATGAGAAAAATTTAAAATTATTCTCGGTGGACGGACTGGATCAAATTCTAAAATTAAAAAAATCTCTTAAAGATTATAAATTTGATAATATAATTGTAAGTCCTTTATGGAGAACTCAAAAAACTATTTTACCTTTTTTAAGCGCAAATTCTTTACATGCCGAAGTCTGGCCCGAATTTACGGAATGCTGCTGGCAGGAGGAAAAGGATATTGAGGGATCTGACTCTATAAAAACGGGAGCAGTAATTGAAATAGCCGATTCGCAATTAATAAAATACCGTGATGCAGAGAGCCATTATGAAATTTTTAATACCAATAATTATAAGGACGGAGTAAATCAGGTAAAAAAAGGATTTGAACTGTTTATGGATAGATTTGGCAATACAAATAAAAAGGTTTTGTTAGTAGGACATTTTCATTCGGGGAGTGCCTTTTTAAAAATGCTTCTGGGTAAAGATTCCGACGAAAATCTGGAATTAGAAAATGCTAAAATTTCACATTTAATACAGAACAAAAACGGCACATTTAAAATTAATTATTTAAACAAATAGCTCTTAAATGGAAATATACAGCCTATCCTTAAATATCTTCTTAATTATAACAGTCTGTTTTATTAAAATATCAGTTTACCAGCCGGATCTACATAAATTTTATATTAAAAAAATATTAGCTGTTAAACTAATTGCTGCAAAAAGAATTACTGAAATTTAAAGAATTTCAAAAAATTGGCTAAAGAAAAAATATATATTAATTTGAGGATAAAGTGAAAATTTATAAAGTTATTTTTTTAGGCTTAGCTTTAATATTAAATATTGGATGTGAAAATATGAATAAACAAATTTCAAAAGTTGAGGTAGAAATATCCGATGATTGGAGGTTTAAACAGACAAATAAAGAGCAATGGCTTCCCGCAACTGTTCCGGGATGTGTTCATACAGATTTAATAAACAATAGCCTGATTGATGATCCTTTTTATAGAACAAACGAAACCGATTTGCAATGGATTGAAAAAGAAGACTGGATTTACGAAACTACATTTAATGCACACGACCAATTATTGCAGAAGGATAAAGCTGAATTGGTTTTTGAAGGCCTGGATACTTATGCTGAAGTTTCTCTTAACGATTCCATTATTTTAAATGCTGAAAATATGTTCAGAACATGGAATGTTAATGTTAAATCAATTCTAAAAAAAGAGGGAAACAAATTATCTGTAAAATTTAAGAATGTATTCGATATTTCAATTCCTCAAATGGAACAATCTCCTTTCCAGAGAAAATCTTTTTACAATAATGATCAGGCTGAAGTGAAAGTAGGGCTTTATAACAGAAAGGCCCAATATCATTTTGGCTGGGATTGGGGACCAAGATTTGTTACCGCAGGAATTTGGCGGCCGATAAAACTTATTGGATACAATAATTATAAACTTGATGGTATTCAAATAGTTCAAAAAAATGTTAATAAGGATTTAGCCGAATTAACAGCCGTTTACGAAGTGGTTGCGGATAAAGAGCAAAATTTGGAATTCCGTGTTAAAGTAGATGAATTAAATTTAAATGAATCTGTTACTAAAAAGGTTAAAAAAGGATTTAATAAAATAGAACTTCCATTTAAAATTGATAACCCAAAACTCTGGTGGTCAAACGGATTAGGTGAAGCTTATTTATACAATATAGTTATTGAAACCGAAAATGAGTCGGGCGATTTAGAAAGAAAAAATATCAGAACCGGAATTCGTTCTTTAGAAGTAGTAACCGAAAAAGATGAACAGGGCAAAAGCTTTTATATAAAGCTTAATGGTGTTCCGGTGTTTATGAAAGGTGCTAATTATATACCTCAGGATAATTTCCAGAATCGTGTTAAGGAAGATCATTATAAATACATTGTAAAATCGGCTGCGGATGCAAACATGAATATGCTAAGAGTCTGGGGCGGCGGTATTTATGAAGAAGATCTTTTCTACAATCTGTGTGATGAAAACGGAATACTGGTTTGGCAGGATTTTATATTTGCCTGTGCAATGTATCCCGGCAATCAGGAATTTTTAAATTCAGTTAGAGAAGAAGTAATAGATAATGTACGAAGAATTCGTAATCATCCTTCGCTTGCGCTTTATTGCGGCAATAACGAAAATGAAGTTGGCTGGTACCAGTGGGGCTGGCAAACAAATTTATCGGCCAAACAGAAAAAACAGTACGAAACGGATTATGATAATCTGTTTCATAAAACTATTCCAAACGCATTAAGAGAATTTGATGAAACACGCTATTACCATTCTTCTAGTCCTATTGCCGGATTTGGCGGAAAGTCTTTAGCAGAAGGTGATTCTCACTATTGGGGAGTTTGGCACGGACACGATCCTTTCGAAAAATTTGAAGACAACATTGCCAGATTTATGAGCGAATACGGATTTCAATCTTATCCGGAAATGAACGGGATTGAAAAATTTACATTGCCTGAAGACAGAGACATGAAATCTGAAGTTATGCTTTCTCATCAGCGCTGTATGCAGGACGACGGAAAAGATAAGGCATACGGAAACCGGTTAATTGAAACATACATGAAAATGTATTTTCAGCAGCCAAAAGATTTTGAATCCTATGTTTATTTAAGTCAGGTGCAGCAGGCTTTTGGTATAGGAATGGCCTTTGATATTCACAGAAGAAATATGCCTTTTTGTATGGGAACATTATACTGGCAGATTAATGACTGCTGGCCGGTTGCTTCGTGGTCCAGTATAGATTATTACGGAAACTGGAAAGCACTTCAATACCGTGCGCAAAAAGCGTTTGAAAGTATTGTTATTATTCCAAAACCAAACGGCGAAAATCTTGAAGTATATATAGTTTCTGATAAAATTGAAAAGGTTGAAGCTGAGATTAAGGCGGAGTCATTTACATTTACAGGTTCCAAAATTAAAGAACAAAATTTTAGTGTAACGGTCGATCCGCTTACATCAAAAAAAATGATTGAACTTGTAAACTCTGAGTTTTTGAATGGAAATGAGAAAGAAAAAACTTTCTTAAAACTGAGTCTGGTGAAAAACGGAAAAGTTATAACAGAAAAACTTTTCTATTATGTATATCCAAAAGAGATGATCTTAACAAAACCTGTAATAGAATTTTCGGTTAAGGGAAATAAGCTTACAATTAAATCGGATGTACTTGCAAAAGATGTTTTTCTAAGCTGGCTGGGAACATCGCGTAAGGTGTTATCCGATAATTATTTTGATCTGCTTCCCGGCATTGAGAAAACAGTAACAATTGAACAGGAAGGAGAATTCAATAACAAAGATCTAAAAGTTATTTCATTATGGGATAGTTATAATTAGAGTTGTTGAATATAATTTGAAATTCACAAACATTATTCCTTATCTTTAAGGTTTAAGTAAGCAAAATTGCAACTAACATAGCTGGAGAAACGGATGACGGAAAGCCATCAAAAAATATCATTGAAAGAAAAGATCTCTTTTGGATTTGGAGATTTAGCCTCGGTTTTATACTGGCAAACATTTATGCTTTATTTCACTTATTTCTACACAGATGTATTCTTAATTCCGTTAGGTGCTGCTGCCTCAATGTTTTTAATCAGTAGAATATTTGATGGAATTAACGATCCTGTTATGGGAATTATTGCTGACAGAACAGAAACAAAATGGGGTAAGTTCAGACCTTATCTGCTCTGGCTTTGTGTACCTTTTGCTGTTGCCGGAGTTTTAACATTTACAGTCCCCGATTTTGGAGAAACCGGTAAATTAATTTGGGCATACGCAACATTCTTTTTAATAATGATGTTATACACAGCCATCAATATTCCTTATACCGCAATGCTTGGTGTTATTTCACCTGATTCAAACGAAAGAACATCCGTTTCGTCAATTAAATTTTTGTTTGCTTTTGGAGCGGGAATAATTGTTTCAGCTACATTATTGCCTATGGTTAAAATGTTTGGCGGCGGTAATGAAGCACAAGGCTGGCAATATTCATTTATAGTTTATGGTATTGCCGCTATTATATTTTTCTTAATTGCTTTTAAAGGAACCAAAGAAAGAGTTAAACCACCTAAATCGCAAAAAACATCTATTAAAAATGATATTAAAGATTTGCTATCAAATAAACCATGGGTAATTTTACTTTTAACAACAATTACTTTTATACTTTTTGTCGCGGTTAGAAGCAGTGTTACTGCCCATTATTTTAAGTATGTAATTGGTGAACAGTCAGTTTCTCTGCCGTTTATGAACGCCGATACATACAGTTTTGAAGCACTGGTTTCTGTTTTTAATACAATCGGGCAGGTGGCATCATTAATTGGGGTTCTTGGTGTAAGCTGGTTTGCTAAAAAAATCGGAAAGAAAAAAGCATTTATTGCATTACTTTCCATAGCAATATTTAGTACCGCCGCTTTTTATTTTCTTAGTTCAGACCAGTTAGGACTAATTTATTTTTTCCAGATAACCGGCTCACTTTCCGGCGGCCCTGTTAGTGTTTTACTTTGGGCAATGTATGCTGATACGGCAGATTATTCAGAATGGAAAAAAGGAAGAAGAGCAACCGGACTCATTTTTTCAGCTTCTACAATGTCGCAAAAATTTGGCTGGGCAATAGGTGCTTATGTTGCGCTTACACTTATGGCTTCAGTCGGTTTTGAACCAAACGCCGAGCAAACATCCGATAGTTTAAGTGGATTACTTCTGCTCTTCAGTTTAATACCGGCTGGTCTGGGTATTATATCTATAGTACTTTGTCTGTTTTATCCGCTAAGTGATAAAGATGTTGATAAGATAGTTGAAGACCTTACGGAAAGAAGAAGAGAGCGGGAAGCTAAAGAAGAAATAGTTGTGTAATATTGATATTGAGATTTACGGGAAAATAAAATGAGTAATACAATAATTGGAGACGCGGTTGCAAACATACCCTGGGAAGATAAACCCGAAGGATGTATTGATGTAATGTGGCGTTTCAGCGGAAACCCAATTCTGGGATGGAATCCAATTCCAAAAGCCGCGAGAATTTATAACAGTGCTGTTGTGCCTTATAATGGCGGGTTTAGAGGAGTTTTTAGAGCCGATCAGAAAAACGGCAGAGCTACATTGTTTTTTGGAAAAAGTAAAGACGCGATTAATTGGGAAATTGGTCCGGATCCGATAGAATGGGTTGATGAAGATGGTAATCCGAATCCAACCAGTTATGCTTACGATCCCAGACTTGTTAAGCTTGAAGATACATATTACATTATCTGGTGCGATGATATGCATGGCGCATCAATTGGAATGGGAAAAACAAGGGATTTTAATACGTTTACCAGAATGTCTAACCCTTTAATGCCGTTTAATAGGAACGGTGTTTTATTCCCCAGAAAAATTAACGGTATGTATAAATTATTCAGCCGACCAAGTGATAGCGGACATACTCCGTTTGGCGATCTGTTCCTGAGTGAAAGTCCTGACCTAAAATATTGGGGAAATCATAAATATGTTATGGGTAAAGGCGGACAAGGCTGGTGGCAGGGAACTAAGATTGGTGCCGGTCCTATTCCTATTGAAACTAAAGATGGATGGCTTTCATTTTATCATGGTGTTTCCGGAACTTGCAACGGTTTTGTTTACAGTATTGGAGCTGTTATTCTTGATATTGATGATCCCGCTAAAGTGTTATACAGAACCCGGGATTATCTCTTAACACCGGAAAAAGATTATGAAACAAGAGGTTTTGTTCCTAATGTCGCATTCCCCTGCGCAAATTTATATGATGCAGAAACTGGCAGAATTGCGGTCTATTACGGCGCAGCCGATACTTACACCGCTATAGCATTTACACAAGTGGATGAATTGCTGGAATATATTAAAAACAATTCCGAAGTATTTTAGACGGCAGTTTAATAGTTAATAGTTTGTAGAGTAAATAGTGTAATTAAAGTCGGTCTAATTTTAGGTCGACTTTTTTTATATTAAAAAAAAAGATTTATGAGAATAAAAAAGAAACAAAATAAACTTTTTAGCTGATGTGAAGAGTGATCACCGGCATTGGTTATTACCTGGTTGTTTTTATTAAAAGGCAAATTCATAAAATTGCCTGCAATTTTATCTAAATAAAAATATATTTTTATCGATAATTCAGTTGCAAAACAATATAACTTATGTTCTAAAGAATTAATGTGAGGAAATATTGGTAAACCTATATCAAATCAGATTCATAATTTGGGGAGTTCTAAAATGAAAAGGATGTTGCTATTAGCAGTATTAACATTTGCTGTGAGTCTTTATGCTCAGGAAGACCACAAGGAACACATGACAGAAGCTTTTGCCTCGCCGCAGGCAGTTACAGAAGCATGTTTAGAATGTCATGAAACGGCGGCACAAGAAATAATGAAAACAAATCACTGGAGTTGGTTAAACGAAGAATTTAAAAATGAAGCCGGAGAAACTGTTAGAAGAGGGAAAATTAATTTTATTAATAATTTCTGTATTGCGGTTCCGTCAAATTACGCAAGGTGCACAAGCTGTCATGTAGGTTATGGATGGAAAGATTCTTCATTCGATTTTACAATTGAAAAAAATGTTGACTGTTTAGTCTGCCATGACCAATCAGGATTGTATAAAAAAACGCCAACGGCTGCCGGGATGCCGGATCCGGAAGTTGATCTTTTGAAAGCCGCGCAAAGCGTTGGAATGCCTAAGAGAAAAAATTGCGGTGTCTGTCATTTTGATGGCGGAGGCGGAACAGGTGTAAAACATGGTGATATGGATAATTCACTTTATAACCCGACACATGAAGTTGATGTTCACATGGGCGGTAATAAATTTGAATGTACAAAATGCCATACTACAACTGAACATAAAATCGGCGGTGCCAGTCATGGTTCCATGGCGTCAAACAAAAATCATGTCTACTGTACAACATGCCATGAAGGAGAAGTTCATAAAAAGAAATCACTTAACAGACATACAGCTTCATTAGCCTGCGAAACATGCCATATACCTGAGTTTTCACGCGAAGAGCCGACTAAAGTATGGTGGGATTGGTCAAAGGCCGGAATGGACAGAAAAACCGAAAAAGATAAATTTGGCAAAGCTATATTTATGAAGAAAAAAGGTGAGTTTGTTTGGGATAAAAATGTTACTCCTACTTACAGATGGTACAATGGAAGTGCTGATTATGTAGCAATAGGCGAAAAAATTGATCCTCAGACTATTGTTGCGCTTAATATACCCGGTGGAGATATAAGTGATAAAAATTCTAAACTTGCGCCATTCAAAGTTATGAAAGGTAAACAGCCTTATGATACAAAGAATAATTATTTTATAGTTCCGAAACTGTTTGGAAAAGGCGGATACTGGAAAACATTCGATTGGAACGCCGCGTCAGAGCTTGGAATGAAAGAAATAAATTTGCCGTATTCGGGTGAGTTCGATTTTGTTGAAACAGAAATGTACTGGCCTATAAATCATATGGTTGCTCCAAAAGAGAAAGCTCTTAAGTGTACAAATTGTCACGGTAAAAAAGCTGACCGCTTTGACTGGGAATTGCTAGGTTATCCCGGTGATCCTAAAAAAGAAGGCGGAAGAGTAAAAAATGAATTAGTAAAAAATTAAATTCTATTACATAAAAATTCAATGTTGTTGGGGATTCTTCCTCAACAACAGATTTAGTATATTAAAATATGAAATGGCGGATTACAATATTATCCTTTCTTTTTTCAACTTTTATAATTGGACAGCAATTTAACTGTACGTCATTTGTGTATAAAAACGGAATTGTATATCTAGCTAAAAATTTAGACTGGGCAATAGGCAACGGTCTAATTCTTTTTAATAAATCCGGTAAAGTTAAAAAAAGCATATATTCCAAGGGTGAAAATAAATCGTGGATATCAAGATACAGCAGTATAACCTTTAATCACTTTGGTTTAAATAATCCATTAGGCGGAATGAATGAGAAAGGATTAACTGTTGAAGAATTATCAACATGGCCGGTTGATTATCCCTTCAATGAAAACCAATTAGTGCTAAGTGAATTCGAGTGGATTCAATATCAGCTTGATAGCTATTCAACAGTTGCTGAAGTGATTACTAAAATTGATAGTATTTCAGTGAAGGAATTTTATTTTGATATTCACTACATAATTGCTGATAGCTCAGGTGATGTTGCTGTTATAGAGTTTATGGATGGAAACCCCATAATTTATAGGGGTGTCAGATTGCCACATAGTATATTGACCAATAATAATTACAGTGACCTGACTAAATATATTAAATTGAGACCAGAAGCGAACATCCATAAACTGGAAGTGAATTCTTCGCAAGACAGATTTTTAAAAACAATAGAGTTAATTGATAGCTATCATTCAGGCAAAGAGAAAAAAAGTGAGTTAGGAATAATGAATATACTTGATTCAGTTAAAGTTGCAGATACTAAATGGTCTATTGTTTATAATTTGTCAGCAAAAAAGATTTCATTCAGGATCGCGCCTAATTTTGAAATTAGAAAAATTGATTTTCCAATCGAACAATTTTCAGAGAATAAATATGTTCCAATAAATTCTGAAGCTTCATTTGAGTTTAGAGCTTTTTCTGGGAAGGAAAATATTGAATACTTAAAAAATCTTCAGATCGATTTACTAAATAATAAAGAATTTGATGCAGATGACTTAGCTGATAAATTAAACCTTTTAATCGATAATTCCGAAAAATAATATCTCTAAAACTGAATCCTATTTCTTTTCCTATAATTAGCAGGCGAAAGTCCGAACTTCTCTTTGAACAGCTTCATAAAGTGAGAAACATTATTAAATCCGGCATCAAACATTATATCAGTAATTGATAGATCGCTATTCAACAAAAGGTTTACAGCTTCATTAAGCCGAAGCGAGTTTATATAAGCGGTTGGAGTAATGTTAAAATGTTTTTTCATTGTGCGGGTAAGGTGCTCCTGCGTCTTCCCGGAAAGTTTTATCAGGCAATTTAATCCTTTAACAAAATTTTCTGACTTGTGAATTTGTCTTAGCGCATTAGTCAGCCATTCAGGAGTATCAGGTTTCTGATTATGGTTCTCATCAACAAATTGCATTAGTACATCAATCAACAAGCTTTTGAATAATAGTGATTTTTTATTTAAAAATGAATCAAACCCTTTGGCACGGAGTAAATCTATTTTAGTTTTTATGATATTTATAAACAGAGGCTCTAACAATACAAAACTTTTTTTTAAAGTCAGATTCTGCATTCCGCCGCTGAGCAAATAGTTTTTTGCTTCAAGATAAAGTTCCTCCTTAAACGCAACATTCATCATTATTACATCCTCGGAATTTTCTGATTTCTGAAAAGAGTGTTTATCTTTGGCATTTATAAAACAGAGTGAACCGGGAGTTAGAGAATATTTTTTGTCGTTCAAATAATGAATCAGCTCGCCCGTTTCAATAAAGAAAAACTCGCAGAAATCATGGTTATGCTCGTATGATTTTTTAGTGTCCTCAAATATTGTAGCCCCAATATGAATTGGGGAATTAGCGGCAAATATGTTTTTTGAATGTAGCTTTATCATATCAATATAGTGTTTGTTGTAAGATTAAATGTTCCCCGGAATTAGTTTATTCACTATGAGTTCTGTTTTATAGAACTGAAATCTTTTATGTTATAAGAATGTAAGATCAATATACCATAATTAGAATCAATATTTAAGAAGTTTTTTTTTCATGATATCGTTATACTTTATAAGTGATATTTCATAAATATGTTATTAAGTATGTAGTGACCATGAACGGAATAATATTCGATATACAAAAATTTGCGCTGCACGACGGACCTGGAATCAGGACAACTGTTTTTTTAAAAGGGTGTCCGCTTAAATGTGTCTGGTGCTGCAATCCTGAATCATTATCGCTTAAACCAGAGCTGGCATTTAATAATGATAAATGTACAAATTGTATGAAATGCATTCCTGTATGTGAAACCGGAGCTTTAATAAATGCCGCTGGTAAGTTAGAAGTTCAGTTTGATAAGTGTACAGCGTGCGGAGATTGCATAGATGTATGTGTAGATGAGGCTTTATCAATTTACGGATATGAAACAGATGTAGAATCGATAATTTCTGAAGTTGAAAAAGACAAAAGCTATTTTACTAAATCAGGTGGAGGACTTACACTTTCCGGAGGAGATGCGTTGTTGCAATTCGATTTTGCAATGACTCTGTTAAAGTCAGCTAAGGCAAAGGGAATTTCAACATGTTTGCAGACAGAAGGATTTGGAGCAAGAGATAAGTTTGAAAAGATTAGTCCGTATGTTGATCAATTTCTATTTGATTATAAAATAAGCAACGAAGAAGATCACATAAAATATACTGGTGTTTCGGGGAATCAGATTATTGAAAACCTGGAGTTTCTAAATAGGATTAATGCTGAAATTATTTTGAGGTGTATTATTCTCCCCGGTATAAACGATAATGAAGAACACTTTGCTAAAATAGCTAAGCTATATAAGGACTATAAAAGCATTGAAAAAATTGAACTTATGGCTTATCACAATTACGGCGAGAACAAATATAAATTATTAGGCAAGGAATATTCACTTGATATAAAATCAGTTGACAATAAAACAGTTAATGGCTGGCTTGAAATATTGAGAACAAAAGGTGTTAATAAAGTTATAAAAGGATAATGGGGAATTTAGAAATGTTGAAAAAAAAAACTTTGCCGCAAAATATAAACGAAACTGTTGAACTTCTTGAAGAGTACACATCAATTCATAAAATGTATGCCGAAGATATAAATCAGCGTGAAGCCCGGTGTTTTAAGGTACTATGGAGATTAATGTTTAAAGACATTCAAGCGGATGATCTTTTTGCGGGAAGAGTTCAGTTTCCAATATTCGGATTTTCACCTCAGCCGCCAGAAGTTATTGTAGGTTATTTCATAAGAGAGAATGCGCTGCTGGAAGCGTATAATGATGTAAATCTTGTTGATGAAAATAGAAGAAAACTGAAAAGGATGGCTGATTACTGGCGAAGGGAAAGTACTGTTACTAAAGCGAAAGCCGCGTTCCCGGAGGAAATGAAAAAGACAGTCGGCAGCGATAATTATATTAATGAGTCTGGAATTGCTTTTTCATTATGGCGTATGTCTGGAACCCAGCTTGATTACGATAAACTTCTTAGGCTGGGAATTCCCGGCTTACGAGAAGAGATTGTAAATCATAAAAGTAAAGTGAACAAAAGTGATAGTTCATATTTGCTTTACACTGCAATGGAAGAATCGCTAAACACATTTTGTGATGTTTGTAATTACTTTGCTGAAAGTATATCAGGTTTATTAGAAAGCGAAAAAGATTTTAGCCGGATTAAAGATTTGGAAGAAATGAGAATGATATTTCGCTCAATTCCAGACTCAAAACCAGATTCATTTCGCGCGGCAGCTCAGATTATGTACTTATACTCGGCTATTTCCGGTTCGCTAAATTATGGTAGAATAGATGAGTATCTCGGCGATTTTTATATCCACGATCTTGAAACAAGAAAGATAGATGAAGATGAAGCTCTCCGACTTTTGTCTAATCTGTGGAAGATAATGGACGAAAGAGGTCATCGCTACGATACACGTATGACTATTGGCGGAAAGGGCAGACGGAACGAAAACAACGCTGATAAACTTGCTCTGCTTATCATGGAAACAAGCAGACTTGTAAAACGAATAACACCTCAGTTAACCTTACGTTTTGATAAAGAACAGAATCATGAGCTTTATCAAAAGGGTCTTGATGTAATTGCCGACGGAACAACATATCCTCTTTTATACAATGATGATGTGAATATTCCGGCTGTTCAAAAAGCATTTGAAGTATCTTATGATGATGCTGTGCAATATATTCCCTTTGGATGCGGAGAATATACACTTTACCACAGAAGTGTTGGTACGCCAAGCGGAGTTATAAATTTACTGCATGCATTATCTGTCACTCTTCACAAAGGAATTGATCCAGTCTCTGGAAAGCCAATGGGATTGCCGGACGAAGAGTTTGGAGATTTTAATTCATTTGAAGAACTCTTTAATGCATACAAGAAACAAGTCGGGTATTACTTGCGAAATCTTGCTCAGCATGAGGAACTTGAATATAAAGTGTGCGGAGAAGAAGCTCCATATCTTTTTTTAAGTTTGTTATATGATGATTGTATAAAAACCGGGAAAGGAATTTTCTCAGGCGGTGTTCAGCATTTAGGCGGAACAATGGAGGCATACGGCAATACAAATACAGCGGATAGCTTATATGCAATTAAAAAGGCAGTCTACGACGATAAACTATTTACACTTGATGAACTTATTAAAATGCTGGATGCGGATTTTATAGGTTATGAAAGAGAAAGAAAAATATTACTCAATCTTCCAAAGTATGGAAATGATATATATGAAGTTGATGAGATGATGAAGGAAGTTCATAATCATGTCTGCAACTATACAAAAGATCAAAAAAATCATACATGTCTGGATTCCTATTTAGTTGTTATAATAAATAATGATACTCACGTTTACATGGGAGAAAACACCGCTGCTTCAGCCGATGGACGAAAGGCCGGTGAATATATGGCTAATGGGAATTCGCCGATGGATAGTATGGATAAAAACGGAGTGACAGCATTTTTAAATTCAATTGTTAAACCCGATCCTACAATACATGCCGGTGCGGTTCAGAATATGAAATTTTCCAAAGAGATGTTTACAAAGTATCGTGATAAACTGGAAATACTTTTGGAAACTTATTTTGAAAATGGCGGCGCACAGGCTATGATAACTGTTGTTGATAAAGGTGAGCTGGAAGACGCAATAAAAAATCCCGAAAAATATCCAAACCTGATAGTCAGAGTTGGTGGTTTCAGTATTAAGTTTGTTGATCTTCCGCCTCACACTCAAAGAGAAATTTTGGAACGGACTCTGCACGGATAACTTATGGAATAAATATTGCACCTCCTTATAGTTAGGTTCGATCAAATTGTTATACATGAGCTATCTGCCTAATAGCAGTACTTATTTTTTATCTAATTGATAATTAAAGTTTATCATAATAATAAAACCAAAGAGGAATTATGAAATTTAAAGTATTTGTATTTAGTCTTTTAGTTGGAGTTTTATTAATTAGCTGTACTCAAAAAACAGAGAAGGAAGTTAAAGTGTCTGAAGGATTTGTAATTGAAAAAGGTTTAAATGCCAGTCATTGGATTTCACAATCGGAAAAGCGCGGTGAAGAGCGTGAAAATTATATGACAGAAAAAGATTTTAAGATAATTGCCGACTTAGGATTTGACCATGTTCGTCTGCCGATTGATGAAGAGCAGATGTGGAATGAAGCCGGTGAAAAGGAAGCCGATGCGTTTCAGCTAATGCACAACGCAATTGAGTGGTCTTTTAAACATAATCTAAGAGTTATTGTTGATCTTCATGTCCTCCGCTCACATCATTTTAATAATCCGGATAACAGACAGCTTTGGGAAGATAAAACCGCGCAGGAAGGGTTTATAAAATTCTGGAAAGAACTTTCCGCTGAATTAAAAAAATATCCCAATAATAAATTAGCTTATGAGCCTTTGAATGAAGCTGTATCTGATAATCCGGAAGATTGGAATAATCTTATTAACTGGGTTATTTCTGAAATTAGAAAGCTTGAGCCTGAACGTACGATTATAATGGGATCGAATAACTGGCAGACAGTCGGGTCTTTCAAAGATTTACGGGTTCCGGAAAATGATAAAAATATAATCTTGAGTTTTCACTATTATGAGCCGTTTTTATTAACTCATTATCAGGCTGGCTGGACACCGTTAAAAGATTTAAATGTTCCGGTAAATTATCCCGGTACACTTATAAAAAAAGATGATTATAAAAAAATGGATAAGGATTTAGCTGAAAAAGTTAAAACTTATAATCAGGTTTTTGATAAAGAGGCTATTGAAAAAGAAATTTTACAGGCGGTTGTAGTTGCTAAGAAATTCGACTTAAAATTATTCTGCGGTGAGTTTGGCTGTTTCCCGTCGTCTGATATTTCTATAAGACATTTGTGGTATAAAGATATAATCGCTGTTTTTGAAAAACACAATATTGCATGGTCGCACTGGAATTATAAAAATGATTTTCCGGTTGTTGATAAAGAGATGAAACCTATTTCTGAAATAATTGATGTAATGATACCAAAGAAATAACAGGCAGTTTTAAATTAAAGTTACCCGGTATTGCTAATTATTAGTGAATACCGGGTGATATAAAATTGTTGTTCCGCTAAAACTGCATATCTGTTATTCCAATTCCCGGAATTTGTAAAGGGCTTAGTATTCCTTTTTCCAGAGTAAATAAATTTTTAAACGGATCGCCTAACAAATCTAAATGCCCGTCTAAATCGGCAAATTCTATATTGGGTCTGCTTAACGCAAAATGCAGTCCGGCAGCAATTCCAAGTTCGCATTCATCAATACAGCCAATCATAACCTCCATATTTGCGGCTTTTGCAACAGAATTAATATGGGTTGCTTCCAATATGCCGCCCACTTTCATTAGTTTTATATTTATCATATCAATTCTATTATGCTTAACAAAACGATAAACATCCTTAAGAGATTTAAGGCTTTCATCGGCCATTACCGGTATTGATATTTGTCGGCTGACTTCTCCCATTTGTATTTCATTCTCAATACTAATCGGCTGTTCAAAAATTTCAATTTCAGCAGATTTAGTAGATTCGTAGAAATAAACAGATTCATCGATAGAGTAGCCTTGATTACCATCAAATCTTAATATTATTTTAGGATAAGTTTTTTTAAGTGTTAATATCTTTTCAATATCCTCGTCAACATTTAATCCGCCCTTAAGCTTTATAATAAAAAAACCATTCTTAACATATTGTTCAGCTTGTTTTAAAGTTTCCTTTAAGGATAAAATACCAATAGTAATGCTTGTAGGAATTGATTCTCGAAAACCGCCTAAAAATTGATAAAGAGGTACACCGGCTTTTTTTGATATAAGATCGAACAAAGCCATATCGGCCATAGCCAAAGAGGAAGATCGTTTTCCTAATTCATTTTTAAGTTCGTGCAGAATACGAAAATAATGGAAAGGATTGCTGTTAGTTAAACAGGGAATTATAATATCATTAATTGCTTTTTCAACATCTTCCGGTTCTTCGTTAGTTACAACAATATCCGGAGCTGAGCAGCCAAAACCCGCTAGTCCGTTGTCGGTTTCACATCTAAGTATATAATTAGTTGTTTTAGACACAGTTTCATAAGCAATTGTATATGGCTGACTTAAATCCAGTTCAAGTTTCTTGAACGATATATTTGAAATTTTCATTAGTAGCGCTTCTGATATAAGTTTGATACCTGGGTTACTTTAATAAACTCTACAAATTTGGTTAACTGTTTAATCATAATGTCCCACATTGCTTCCCCTTTTTCAACAGTAGCTTTTGTAGCATCTCCCATAACTCCGCTGTCTGATATTTTACTGGTTCTTACATACCAGTTAACACCGCGTTCATTATCAAAATTTAAAAATTTATTTTTAAATTCCATTGTTTCATTAATGGCTCTATCCATTTTTACTAAACCCGGACGCAAAGCTAAAGTAGTACTGGTCTCAATTTCTCCGGCATGAACATCGTTTGGTGTATCTGTCATTGCATATAAGTCAACATCGCTGGTCTCACCCGTTTCAACACAGACAAATATTTTGGCATCTCTATTTATCATTTGAGCCGCATAATTTAGTGTAGGCGCATTATCACCATGTCCGTTTATAATTATTATTTTTTTAATTCCGTTTTTAGCCAGACTCATTCCAATATCATAAATCATTAACGATAACGCATTGTTTGTAACACTAATAGTTCCTTTAAAATCATCGTGATGATAGGAAACACCATAAGGAATTACAGGAAGTACCAGAGGTTTTGGATCTGTGCAATTTTCAGCAACTTTTTTTGCCAGATAGTCAGCGTCAAAATAGTCAATATCCAAAGGCAGATGCGGACCATGCTGTTCAACAGCACCACAGGGTAAAAGAACAGTATCAGTTTTTTCTAAATATTTTTCTACTTCTTCCCAAGTCATTTCTGCCCATAAATAATCTTTCTTTTCATAGTCAAGTTTCATTTTATTCCTCACTTAAAAAATAGGGTATATCAGTATCGACTTCATTAAAATCGAATTGAACCCATTTACGATTCTGTAATTTATAAGATCCTACTGCATACAACTTTAGTATATCAAATAATTTTTTTCTTATTTCTACTGGTAAATCGCTTAGCATGCTCCGTTCATTATCAAAGCGTAAACCCATAATTTGCGGATTTGGTTTTGCCATTTTTTTAATCTCGCTGTTAGAGTTAATTATTCCCTTTGTGTTAAGCAGATAAAAAAGATGCTGTGCGTCTGAACCAATTTGTTTAACTTTTTTTGTTTCAAGTGCTTTTAAACATTTACTGATCTTAGCTTCATCATAACCGCATCTCTCAGGATTTTCATCAAGTACTTTTAACATCCCCACAATCCTACGGCATTTTTCACATTTGCCGCATGGTTTCATTATGTCGTTTTCTTTGTGAGAGGCATGACATGATATTTGATGTTCCTGCAGTTCAGGATATCTTTTTACAAGAGTTTTAAGAATAAGCAGTTCTGATAAACTTCTTAAAATTGAAAACTGATAAAACCCCCAGCCCTTTTTTTTATAATAGCGGGTTAACGCATTGTCAAAATATTTGCTCTGGTCGTATAAAGCAGCATAATGAGTTATTCCATTATAATTAAGTTTTAATGTTGTATCGTATTCATTACCAATAATTATATTACGGATATTTCTTTTTCTGGCTACCGGAAGTACACCGAATAAAAATATTGCTACGGTCCACAATCTTATTGGATAAATATCAGCCCTAATATCCTGAAAGTTACTTTTAATAAATGGCATCTGTTTAACCATCCAGTTAAAGATCCTGTCGCTATTACACCAGGGTTTAACGGTATTTGGTTCATGTTCCTTAAAATAAAGATATGAGTTGTAGGCAGTAAACCAGTGTCTGCCCGATTCGTTTATAAATACCGGATGTGTTTCATATAGTTCGTTTAAAATACCGTAGCTAAGCAGACTGTCTTTACCGCCGCTGCTGAGGATTACAAATTTTTCACTATCGGGTTTGGAAGATTCCTTTTTAAGAACTGTATTCTGATAGTCGTTATTTTCAAAGATAATTTCAGCTCCGGTATATTTATGTTTCTGCTCAGGTTCAATCTTATCGAACGGGGGAGATAAAAATTCGTTTGGCATAAGGAACTTGTTTACAAATATTTCGCGCGAAGTATTTTCTGTCATGTCTTTTATAAATCGTTTATCCGCTTCATCGTAAAGCCCGTCGAATACAATTTTTTTACAAAACAGACCATAGTTAATTGCGGCTTGTGCTGCCATAACAGAGGCTAAATTTATATCACCGGCATTTTTAACATCAAAAAAGTTCTCTTTATAAGAATAGATAAATTCATTGCTTACTGTTTCATTATTTGCTTTTTCTAGTGTGTAAACTGATATAACTCTTTTAGGTTCAACTTTAATTTTATGAACTTTCAAACATTCAAAAACAATTAAATCTGCAATCTTTGCCATTGTTTATACTTTAAGTTTAGTTATCAATAAATTGTTAAGTTCTTTTGTTCCATATTTTAGAACATCAAAACAGGGAAGTCCGGTTTGTTCAGTTATTAATTTACAAGCCGGAAGAATTTCTTCTTCGCTCATATCTTCATGGTTTAGAGTAACGGCTATAACATCTTTACCCGAAATAACTTTAATAGCGTTTATCTGTTCATCCAGCGTATGAAGTCTATAGCCGGGAAATCCATCATATTCAAGTCTTTTAGGTGCATGCTGTAGAATTACAAAATCGGGTCTTCCGGCAGCCAGTATCTCAAAACCTCCGGGATATGCGGGATTCATTAAACTTCCCTGTCCTTCAATTATAATAATATCCGGATTTTCATTTTTCCAGGCGCTTACTACCGCATATTCAATTTCACCAGCTACAAAATCATTAATACAGCTATCCATTATCATATTATATTTTGTTCCCTGCATCCAGGCTGTCTGACCGGTTCCAATCATTTCGGCTTTATAATTAGCTTCAGTTAAGCCGTTTACTATTAGTCTTGCGGTTGTTCTTTTTCCTATGGCCGAATCGGTACCCAAAACCGCAAGTTTAAGGCAATTTACTTTTTCAATATCTCCTGTAAAAAAGTGTAGTTTATCTCTATCAGGAGTTTTTCGTATATCTCTGATTTTACAGTTTTTTTCTTCGGCTAATTTTACAAATTCCATATCATTCGATATAAAATCGTGAAGACCGGAATCTACATTTAATCCATAAGACAAAGCCTTATAAATTTCTGTTTTTGCTGAGTGTGGAAGTCTTCCTCCATCGGGTGCTAATCCGATTACAAAATGTGTTGGCGTAATACCTTTTTCGGATAAAGCCTGATAAGCGGAATCCAAATCACTATAGATTTGAATACCGTTGTTTTTTTTATCAAGTACAAATCCGCTGTCAGCTCCGGTATACTTTTTATCGATAACAGCAGTTACTTCATATCTCTTAGTAAAACGGACTAATCCATGCGCGGTTTTTCCGTTTGGTGTATTAAATGCATCCTGGCAATATACAATTGCCTTTCCATCAATTTTTGTTTTCATTTTTACCTGTATTAATTTAATTAGTATTTAGCTGTTAACACAGCAACATATCTATCCGGTTCTAACCGTTCTTTTTCATGAAGTCTTAAAAGAGCAATTAGTCCGGCTGTAGAAGCAGGAAGCACACGTATACCTTCTTTTTTACTTAAGAACGCATACATATCTTTCATGCTTTTATCACTAATATTATATGCGGCTCCTTCACTTTTATGTAAAGCGTACAATGCTTCTTCTCCATCAAAACTGTGCCAGTTAATTAAAGGTTCATTAAGTTTTGTCTCTTTAATTAATTCAGGTTTTAAATCTTCGCAGGTTTCATATTTTTTTAAAAATGAATTTACAATCGGATTTTTATCAACTGATGAGGCAGCTATCATTTTTGGTATTCTTGATGTACGGCCTCTTTTATAAAGAGACACAAATCCCCTGTAAATTCCCGCAAGTAAAGTCCCGTTAGAAACTGGTACAGCGCAGTATTTAGGCGCATCACGTAATTCTTCGTATATCTCAATTGCTATATGAGAATAGGAAATAATTTGAAGAGGAGTATTTAAGCCGCCCGGATTTGCGTCATACCATTCATTGCTTAAAGCCACTCCACTGCTGTGTTTTACAGCATCTTCATAACTGCCGTCAGTTCTGTGTATTGTTGCTCCCAGTTCACTCATTTCATCAAGTCTGTCTGAATGGTAATTATCGGGAATATAAATATGGCATTTTATACCCGAAAGTTTTGAAGCAAGTGCCATTGAAACACCGTAATTTCCGCATGTTGCCAGACCTACTTCATCATAACCCCGTCGTAAAGCGTCAAAAATCTGGGCAAATGCTATTCTGTCTTTTTGGGTCCCGGTTGGATTGTCTCCTTCAAACTTTATGTATAACTGCCTTAGTTCGTACTCTCTTTCAATAGTTTTAGTTCGCTTTAAAGTAGTATCGCCAACCTCAATGTTAATGATATCTTCAAAAGCTTCAAGCCTGTCAATAAGATTATATGACTTATCTTTTACAGCATCACTTAATACTTTAACATCCCCCGAAATTTTATTATCCGAGGTTCTTACTGAATCTCTTATGTTCATTTTCTCTTCACATAATTAAAATTAAAAGAATCTGTTATCTCTAGATAGCAAGTAATAATGGTACTATTAGAGAATTGTTAAAACCATTATTTCAGTTCAACAATAGTTTATAACATATCTATTTGGCATATATATAGCAACAAAAATTATTAGGGGAAATAGATATTTTGAATTAAAAATTCAAAAAATATATTATGTTTGAATTGTTTTTTATTAGCCATAATGTTTCTTCATTAATATATTTAAAGTTTTATATAATAAAGAATAAAAAATCCGATAATAACTAAACGTAATTTTTAAGGAATAATATGCAAAAGCGATTAACCATCTTATTTTTAATAATATATTCTATTTCCTGTTCGGTATTTTTTTCTCAGTCTATAGATGATCTTAAGATATCTATTAGTGAGAAGAATGGACGCGAAAAAGTTAAGCTTCAAATAGAATTGGCAAAAAAGTATTTTGACCGCTCTGATTTTGTAAAAGGATTGAAAAACGCAAATGAAGCCTTAGAGCAAAGTAAATTATTAAAAGATAAAGGGCTTATAATAAGGGCTAATGCAATTATTGCAAAAGGTTCTATTATTGTAGGTAATTTACCCGAAGCTTCAAAAACAATTAATAAAGTTGATAGTCTTGCCAGAGAAATAAATGATGTGTACGGGTTGGGAATATCCTGCCAGATTAGAGGACAGGTAAATATTTATCAGGGGAAAACGGAGCTGGGATTAAATCAGCTTGACAGCAGTCTTATTTTCTTAAATACTGAAGAGTTTCTAGCTGAAAAAGGAGTCACACTCCAAACCAAAGCAGCCATTTTAGGCATGATGGGAAATGTTGATTCATGTTTAGCGTTATTTGATAAATCAGTAGCTATTTTTCGTTCAATAAAAGATGATTATAAATATGCTACGGCACTGTTAAATAAAAGTCTTGCACAGAGTTCAATTTCTGGCAAAATAGAAGGTGCCATAAGTAATACTTTAATAGCACTTACATACTTCGAAAATCTTAAAGACACACTTAAAATTGCTACTTCAAATAACGTAATTGGATCCTGTTACGATTTAATAGGAAACTACGATAAATCGATTGAATATTATCAGAAAGCAATTGAACTTGCCGCGATGAAACAGAACTCAATACTTCTTTCAAATTTTTATAATAATTTAGGCGAAGTATACAAACACAAGTCTGATTTTAAGACCGCGATGGAATATTATAAAAAAAGTCTGCAAATTTTTACAGAGTATCAAATTATTGAAGGTATAACAGTTACAGAAAATAATATTGGAGAATGTCTGTTTGCGCTTGAAAATAATTCAGAAGCGTTAATATATTTCAACAGGTCGTTAAATAATGTGATTAATTCTAATGATAATTATAAACTCACTATTATTTATAATAATATTGGCAAGGTTTACCTTTCTGAAAATAAGAACCGTTCTGCAATCGATTATTTTAAAAAGGCTCTTTTGTTTGGCGAAGGTGTAGCCCAGATTGAAGAGGTTTTTCCTATTCATGAAAATCTGGCTAAAGCTTATAAGAGTACAGGTTCTTCTAAAATGGCGTTAAAACATTTAGAAAAATTTGTGGAAATGAAAAACGAGTACACTAAAAAAAATAACGCGGAACGTTTAACAGAAATTGAAACCAAATATCAAACTGAGAGAAAAGAAAAAGAGATACAATTATTAACCAAATCGAAAGAGATTAACGAACTGAAAATTGCTGCCCAGACTAAAATTTCTTTTGCGCTAATTGTAATTATAGTTTTAGGCGCAATCTTAGTCTTAATTTTTATAAAGAGATACAAGGATAAAAAACGGCATAACGAACTATTATCAGAACAGAATCAATTAATTGAGAATCAGGCTAATGAATTAAAATTAGCGAACGAACAGCTTTTGAATTCTGAGAAAAACCTGAAAGAATTAAATGCTACGAAGGATAAGTTTTTTTCAATAATAGCGCATGATTTAAAAGGTCCGTTTACGTCGCTCTTAGGTTTATCCGAAATTATGAAAGAAAATATTTTTGAGTTTAGCCGCGAAGAAATTAAAGACATGAGTTCGGGTATTAATAATGCGCTAAAAAAAGTTTTCTCTCTTGTTGAAAATTTATTGGAATGGTCTAAAACCCAGCTTGGAATAATTCAAATTAATAAACAGGAATTCGATTTTAACTTATTAGTTGTTGAAAATGAAAAGCTTTATAAAAATCAGCTTGAGAAAAAAAATATTTCCATTTCAAAAGAATTAAATTCTTATTCAAAAATATTAGCTGATAAAGACATGATTAATTTTGTTCTAAGAAATCTGTTGAACAATGCAATTAAATTTACAGAGCCAAACGGGAAAATAAATATAGATAGCAGTGTAAAAGAAAAGAAACTTTTTGTTAATGTAAGTGATAACGGTATTGGTATTCCGGAAGAGAATATTAAACAGCTTTTTAAGATTGATTCTACTTTTTCTACCATAGGTACGCAGCAAGAAGCGGGAACAGGATTGGGACTTATTTTAGTGAAAGAATTTTTAGAGAAAAACGGCGGTTCAATTTCTGTTGAAAGTAAAGTGAACCAGGGAACAAAATTTACTTTTTCAGTTCCCTGTTCAAATTAAAAATTATATTTTTTTTAGTTCATAAATATCGGTGCGGCGATCTTTTAAGTTACGCACAGTTCCAAACTGATTTAGTTCTCTTAATAAATCAATATCAACATCCGCAATTAAAATCATTTCGGTGTTTGGAGTTGCCTCCGCTTTTATTCCGTTTGCTGGAAATGAAAAATCGCACGGAGTAAAAACCATTGACTGTGAATACTGTATATCCATATTATGTACTTTAGGAAGATTGCCAACGCTTCCGGCAATTGCAACATAACATTCGTTTTCAATTGCTCTGGCCTGGGCACAGTGCCTGACACGCGAATATCCGTTCTGGGTATCAGTTAGATATGGAACAAACAAAATATCCATTCCCTGATTTGCAAGTAATCTGCTTACCTCGGGAAACTCAATGTCGTAACAAATTAAAACTCCAATCTTACCGCAGTCAGTATCAAAAGCTTTTATTCCTTTTCCGCCCTGTAATCCCCAAACCTTTACTTCATCGGGTGTAACGTGAAGTTTTTCAAATCTTTCAACAGCGCCGTCCCGTTTGCATAAATAGCCTACGTTAAATAAATCAAGGTCTTTTAATTCAGGCATACTGCCGGTAATTATATTTATATTATATGATATTGCCAGTTCTGAAAATTTTAGTACTAATGATTCTGTGTGTTTGGCAAGTTCTCTAATTGCTTCAGGCTCCGATAAATGATTATTTTCTGCCATTAAAGGTGCATTAAAAAATTCCGGGAAAAGCGCAAAATCAGCTCTGTATCCTGAAACCGCGTCAATAAAATATTCAGCCTGCTGCATAAGTTCATCAATGTTATTGTACAGACGCATCTGCCATTGTATTAAACCCAGACGAATTACTTTTTTTACGGTGTGGGCTTTTTTATTTGGTTTTTCATAATAAATATTATCCCATTCCAGCAAAACCGCATAATCGTTAGATTCTTTATCACCTTCTAAATAGCCGGTTAAAATTTTTGCCGGATGAAAATCATTAGACATCTGAAAATCAAGAACAGGATCATGAATTTCCTTGTTCCTTACTTTTTCTATATACTGTTTAGGAGTTAATTCTTTTGAATATTTATGATAATTTGGAATCCGTCCGCCAAAAGCTATTCCCTTTAAATTAAGCTTTTCGCAAAGTTCTTTTCTGTAATCGTATAAACGCCGTCCTAAACGGAGTCCTCTAAATTCGGGACGTATAAATATATCTATTCCGTATATCATATCTCCATTTGGATCGTGTGTATTAAAAGAATAATTCCCGATTACTTCATTATATGTATGCCTGTAATCGAACTTTTCATAATCAACAATTATTGAAAGCGCGCATCCGGCAAATTTGTTATTTACTTTAATTACAATCTGACCTTCTTTAAATTTTGAAATTAAAGTTTCAATATCCTTACGCTTCCAATAGGATTCTGGCATTTGTTCGTATGATTCAATCATTGATTCTTTCATTTCATCGTAATCATCCGGACTTAGATAGGTTAATTCTATGTTCTCAATATCATGCATTGCAGACTCTTAAAATCTTGTTTTAAATTTTAATGAACAGTAAATATATACATTAAAATTTCATTTTAAATAATTATTCTAAACAGAATTTATAACTTTTTAGATTCTAAATTTTTTTTTGAATTTTTTAAGAGGATCAAAAAAAACAATTCAACTGATTTAATTTTATTTATTGGAATCTTCTCTTAATGCCCTGCGGGAAGCTTTATCGACTAATGTAAAAATATTGTCGATTTCATTTTTTGTAACTTTTTTTTGATGCCCGGCTACTTTAATAAATTCACAGTCCAGTTTATCTGTTAACCTATAAAACTCCTTATATAACTCATGATTTTTAAGCAGCTTGTTGTTTTTTGAATAATAACTGTTCTTTTCTAACCGGGAACGTCTTTGTTCTAAACCAATAATATTTTGAGAATCAGTATAGATTATAATTTTAAGATTTCCATTTGGAATATCTCTTAAAGCCCATAGTAAAGTTTCAATCTCAAGTTTTGTTGATGATGTATCTTCAAACCGTTTTGTCAGTACTTTCACTTTTACTGATTCTGAACATAATTCAGTTTTAAAAACAATTATTCTTGCCCCGTATCCAACCTTGGTTTTTGTATTAACACTGCCGTCAGTAAATAGTAATAACTCTTTCATCAATTAATCTAAAATATTTTTCACACGACCTACTTCGCCTGTTTCTAGCTGAACCTTTATTCCATGAGGATGATTTGCTGATTTTGTGAGGATTTTTTTAACATAGCCTTCTGTTAATTCGCCGCTTCGCTGATCCTTTTTCTGAACAATTTCAACATTCTTACCAACTTCTATATTTTTTCTATTATTTCCGTCTGATTCGTTATTATCCATAAACTCTTTTCCTTTAGTTTTGCATACAAATTATTACTTACGCAAAGAAAAGACAAGAATATTAAAATTACAAATTATCTGTTTTATTTTAGCGCGGTTTTTCCAAAGGAATGCCTTGCAGCAAATGTTATATGTGCTATTGTGTTACTTAAAATAATGTAAATAAAATCAGCTGCCAGGCAGCTGAATAATTAGCTTTTACTGCCTTTATCTTTACGTTTTGCTGCTTTGGCAGCTCTTTTTTCTTTTAAGTTTTTTGTAGCCGGTTTTTTTCCCGATTTTTCTTTTTTTTCAATTCCCTTAGCCATTTCTACACTTCCTTATAATAGTTTTTTTCTGTTACTTTACGGAATAACCACTCTGCTTTTTTACTCTTGCAAAACGCTTTATAGAATAAGTGATTTGAGAACTTGTTTAATCTAAAATATTGACACACAAAAAGATAGAGCCTGGACTTCTAAAATGTTATGTAAATATAAAAATAATTTATTTACTTTTTCAATAATATTAGTTTATACCTTTAACAGAAGGCAAAAATCTCTATAAAATACTAGTGTATTACAAGTATGTTTTTTTCTTTTAACTTTTCAATCTGTTTTTGGGGAACCGGATTTCCTATTAGATTAACAAACTCAAGTTTTTCAAGTTCAAAAAGGGGAGATATATCATCTATTTCGTTTTCTGATAGATCAACTATTCGTAATTCTTGTAAGCCGTTTAGCGAGTCAATATAACCAATATCATTATTAGCTAAATACAATTCTTCCAGTTTACTTAAACAAATTAGCTCAGAAATATCGGTTAAATAGTTGCCCGTTAAATCGAGCGTAATTACATGTATGCAGTATTGAATTCCGTCAAGAGTTTCCATTTCGCAGCCGGCCATTTCAAAGTCTTCAAAATCTTCTAAATAGTAAGGCGGAAACTCTACGTTTAATTTTCCGTACAATCGTAATTTTAATTCGTTATAAAAGGACTTTTCAAAATTCTCGAAATCGTAATATTCTTCATTTTCAATTTCATCTTCATCATAAAAAAAGTCTCCTTCAGTCCGCTCATTTTCCCAGACAGATTCCGACTGATAATCAACATTGGTATCATCTTTTGAGACACAAATATTTTCTATATCTTTTAACAAAAATATGTGTGAATATTTGTTAAGTGCTTCAATATTATTTGCGGAGTAATGTTTGTCAAGTTCTTCGCGGAAGGTTTCGCCTTTATCCGGATGATAAAGTACAATCAGTTTTGAAAAACATTTAGAGTCTTTCTCTTCATCAATATAAACGTATTCCGAAATTGTACTAGCGATTGATCTTATTTCCTGAAAGTTTCTGTTCTGGTATAATTCAATAATTTTTCCCGTAATCTTATTCAAATTTTCATTTTCGTAAGCGGATGTTAAATTGTTATATAACTCATCTATGGTTTTCATTTAATCTTTCAGTCTATAATATCTTTTCGAAACAGACACTTGTTTTTACTTCTGCGTATTGTCCATAATTTGGAATGACATTGTAACAATTCTTTTTATAAAGTCCAATTGCTTCCGGCTGCTTTATACCGGTTGCAAGAATACATTTATTATAGCCTGATTCAGATGCCCGTTTTTCTAACTCAGCTAAAACTTTTGAGCAATACCTTTTCCTCGTCCGTTAGGAACAGTAAACATTCGTTTAATTTCCATTGTATCCAAATCATATTCTTTAATAGAACCGCATCCCAACGGAGTCTCGTTTTCGTAAGCTATAACTACGTATTTTAAGGCATCAGTTTTATTGAATTGCGCATAGAAGGAATGATCTTCACCGTCACGGATTTTTAAGTCCGCATCCAGAAAATTAACCAGTTTAGAAAAATCGCGGTTATCAGAATTTGTTCTTATTGTTGTTACCATTTTCTCTTTTTTGTATATAGGAAAATCCTTTCCCGTTATTTCCGCCTACTGATACTTCAATTTTCTCATCGCTTATGTTTTTATACCGAATTTTATTGGGGAAATCGTGTGTGTTGTTTTCGAATGATAAACATGAATCAATTTCAGAATTTAAAATGAATTGAATTGTTTTCCCTTCATTCTGATTAGGAACAGTAGCTTCATAAACAATTTGTGAATCGTATATTTTGATTGAAAGAGTTTCCAGAATTATTTTTTTGTGATTAATTAATTTATATGAATAACCGGCTAGATTGTTGTTTGTCTTTTTCTCCCAAACCTCAAACTGTTCTTTCCCTTCAATTTTCCAGGTTCCAATTAAAGTATCAAGTTTAGAAAATTTATTTTCCGAACAGGAGATTGTGATTATAGTCAGAAATACTAGGACTGATTTTTCATAAAATATATAATACCTATTTAAGAAAAAGAAGAAAAACTTAATTAAGAAAACCAATATTAAAGAATTTCGAGGAAATCTTAATTAGAATATTATTTTTTAATTAATCGGGTAATTGATAAAAAACGCCTCTCTCTTGTTTGATAGTTGTAATTTTATTTTCTGCCTCTAAGACATCAAGGTATTTATTAATTTCACTTATATGAAGACCCAGAATTTGTGTCAGGTCTTCTAAAGTGCAGGGTCTTCTTTCTATGGTTTCCAGTATAGCCGTTTCTGTATCACTTCTGTAAGATTGTACCTTTTTTCTCTCTGGCGAAGCGGCTATAATTTCAGCGTTTTCAAAATTGAAAAAGTTCATAATATTTTGTAACTGATCTCTTGTAGCTCCATGCAAATTTGAAATTGTTCCGGGGCGATCAAGCGTATTTATCTGTATAGAATCCGGGTTTATTTGTTTTACGGCATTTTTAAGCGCGGTTAGTTCTTCTTCATTATCGTTATAAGTTGGCAGAATAAAAATTTCCAGCCAGATTTTGCCCTCGAATTCTTTTCTAAAATCAATTAAACCTTTAATGTATTTATCGATTGAAAAATTTTCTGGCGGACGGTTTATTTTCCGAAAGCCATTTTCTGTCGCCGCGTCTAAAGAGGGAAGAATCAGATCGGCATTACTAATTTCATCTCTTACCTTTTTATCAAACAAGAGAGTTCCATTTGTTAAAACGGCAATAGGAATTTTCGGTTTACTCTCTTTTATAAAATCAATAATTTCACCAATTTTATTATTCAGAGTCGGTTCACCGGAGCCTGAAAAGGTTATATAATCGGGATCAGGATTGTTCTGGAAATAATTTGTTAGTTCATTAATTACTTTATCATATTTAATATATTCTTTTCTTTCAAGAGTAAGCTTTGTCGTTTTGCCAACTTCGCAATAAACACAATCGAGCGAGCAAACTTTTTTGGGAACCAGATCAACTCCCAAAGACATTCCCAAACGCCTTGACGGCACTGGTCCAAATAGATACTTGTACATTTTTAATCCTTAATCATATTTAAGTCTTAATTCTTTATTAACTAAAGTTGGAGAAATTAAATCTTTCCACTCCTTGGTATTCCATGTATCAATGTTTTTGTGCGTTAAAAAATATTTTTGCGGAATGGGATGTGTTCCAACTACAACGGGAATTTTATACTTGTCTTCTATAAACTTTTTAAATTGGAGAATGTACGGACAAGGTGGATAACCTACAACAAATCCGGTTGCAAAATGTATTGCGCTGGTTCCGTTTTTAATCATTTCTTCAGGAGAGTATTCAATATTTCCGCCGGGACAACCGCCGCAGCTAGTATATCCAACAATTTCCAAAGGTTCTTCTTTCGAATAAATATCAAACGCGCCTTCTCTGTTTTTCATAGCTTTAAAACATTTTCCGCCTGCGCATGTTTTATACCTGTCACAAATTATTATACTTAGTTTCATTTCAAGTATCTCCATTTTATATTCTATAATTAGTTTATGTGTTTAGTTTCTCCCCGATTTAATTTAACTTGTAATTCTTTTCCATTAAAGAACACATTCGTTTTACCGACTTTTTTAGAAGAGATTTCACACTTTGTAATTTTTTTATTTTCCCATTCAAACGAAAGTTCAAATCCGCCGCGGGCGCAAACGCCTGAAAGTTTTCCAGAACTCCAGGCATCGGGTAATGCCGGAAGAAGTTCGATCTTAAATTCTGTAGACTGTATGAGCATTTCCAGCACTCCGGCAGCTCCGCCAAAATTTCCGTCAATCTGAAAAGGAGGATGAGCATCAAGCAAGTTTGGATAAGTTCCGCCGCCTTTGCTGTAATTAGTTTCCATACCGGTCGGATCAACATACGATAATAGTTCCTGATATAATTTATACGCTCTGTTTCCGTCTTTTAATCTCGCCCATAAATTGATTCTCCATCCTTGTGACCAGCCGGTACTTTTATCACCCTTAATATTCAGGGTAGTTTTACAGGCTTCCGCAAATTCGGGAGTTTTTTCCGGTGTAATATGATGCCCGGGATAGAGACCAAAAAGATGCGACTGATGACGATGCTGAGGATCCTGATCTTCCCAGTCATAATACCATTCCTGAAGATTACCGTTTTTCCCGACTTTATACGGATACATTTTATTTAGAATTGGGACTAGTGTTAAAATAAACTCTTCATCAATATTTAATATTTGAGCTGCTCTAAGAGTCTGGATTAATAATTCTTTAATCATTGCCAGATCAGCCGTGGCTCCGTATAATGTTGCTCCGGTATAACCGTCATGTTTGTATAAGTTTTCCGGAGAAGTTGACGGAGCTGTAACAAGGTTTCCGTTTTTATCTTCAACTAACCAGTTTAAACAGAAGTCAGCCGCTCCTTTCATAAGCGGATAGGCTTCATTTTTTAGAAATTCTTTATCTTTTGTAAATATGTAATGTTCCCATAAATGTGTGCTTAACCAGGCTCCGCCCATAGTCCAATTAGCCCAGACTGGATCTCCTTTTCCAAAATCGCCAACAGGATTACTCATTGCCCAAATGTCCGAATTGTGCGCAACGGTCCAGCCTTTATCAACTCCGTAAAAAGTTTTTGCGGTAATTTTCCCAGTTTCAGAAACGTTTTTTATAAATCCTAAAAGCGGTTTATGAAGCTCTGATAAATTTGCGGTTTCAGCCAGCCAGTAATTTTCTTCAACATTAATGTTTGTTGTGTAATTGCTGCTCCAGGGCGGTCGCATATACGGATTCCAAATTCCCTGTAAGTTTATTGGAACGTTTGGAGTTCTTGAACTTGAAATAAGCAGATATCTTCCAAAATGGAAATAGAGTTCCTCCAATCCTTTATCAGATTTACCGGATGTATAATATTTCTTTAACCGTTCGTCTGTTGGCAAAGAAACTGTCTCTTTCTCCTGAAGCTGAAATGTTAAACGGTCGAAGTAAGAATGGTAATCTTTTTGATGAGCAAATTTTAATTCATTAAAAGATTTAACATTTGTTTTTTCTAACTGCTCTTTTGCAATCGCATAATTATCAAGTCCGTCTTTTGCGGGATCTTTGTCGTAGCCGTTAAAACTTGTCGCGACCGAAACTATAATTTCGGCGGCGGATGCTTCCGATATACTTAAAGTGGAATCATTTTCTAAAACGTTTCCATCAGTTGATTTAATTTTTATGATTGCTGTAAATCTAATTCCTCTGTTTTTATCAAATTTAACAGCATCCGGAAGATCGCCTCTATAACTTGGTTCAGTATGATAAGGGGCATATCCGTTAATTATAATTGAGTTATCACGAGTTTCGTTTTTATACTTTAGCAAACTGGTAAAATTCAAATCAAAGTTCATCACTTTATCTGTATCACTTTTTAATCTGATAACCATTACCTGATCCGGATTTGATACAAAATATTCTTTTGAGAATTTAGCGTTATCACATTTATAATTTACTAATGCTTCGGCGTCACTAATATTCAATTCACGGTAGTAATTCTCTATGTTTGCAGAGTGTTTATGTTCAATCAATAAATTACCAAGCGGCACAAATGATTGTGAAAATGATCCCTGAATATTTTTGTATAACTGATCTGCTTTTTTATAATCCTCTTCAAAAAGAGCTTCGCGTATTTTAGGAATATATTTGTGCGCATTCGGATTCATATTCGGATCAACCGGTTCACCGGACCAAAGTGTCGCGTCGTTCAAATAAATTATATCGGTTTCCGTTCCGCCAAAAACTGTTGCTCCCATTTTACCATTTCCCAGAACCAGAGCTTCTTCAAAATGTTCACCGGGATTATTATACCACAATTTGTATTTGGTTTTAATATCCGATTGATTCTGGCATGAGATTAAAATTATTGAAGCTATTATTCCCATTGTAAATTGGAGTTTTTTCATATACAACTCTTTTTTTTAAGTGACTATGATACCTTGTTAACAATCAGCAGTATTTTAATTACAAATATCTTTAAGTTCTTTTATCAGCCGGTCAACTTTCTGTTTACTCAGTTCTAATGATGATAAACTGCTTTGATCCTGCAAAAGCTGGGAACAGGTTACAATACCTTGTTCCAGCAGATTTTGTTTTTCTTCTTTTTTAAGCTGACTAAGAATTGTAATGGGATAAACCTTAAGCTTTGCAATTATATCTTTTAGTCCGTTTCCGGCGGGAAAATCCCATGCCAGTAAACGCAAACCGCTGCATGTTCCAAATTTTATTGAATCAGATGAAAAACGGGTATTTGTAACTACCCATCCAATAAAACTCAGGTCTTTATATTCCAACATTTCCTTTCGTTTTTTAATTATATCATTAACGCGTGAACGAACGTATAATGGCACCTGAACACTTACCTGTTTACCCTGGTCTTTGTGATACTTGCATTCCATAAGATGCTGAGTGTTATTTTGTGTAGCAATTACATCCATTTCATGGGTAACACAATTGCCGTCAACAACAACCCCTACATCAATAGAAAAGCCCTGTTTCTCAAAAATTTTTCCAATAAATTTTTCGAATGGATAACCTGTAGGACCAAGTTCAAGTATAGCGCGTTTTAATTTGTATTTTAACGCGGCGGTAGTTTTTTCGCGGCGAAGAAAGGAAAATGCGTGAGTGTAAATCTTTTTAGTAGTTACACCACTGTAAATCCAGCATTCAATATCCAAAATAATTTTTGAAATAGTTTCGCTATTTGCGCCGGCACTTAATAAGGAACGTTTAAGTTTTTCCGTATCAAAGGGTTCTTCCTCACCGGAGGCTTTTTTTACAAGAATATCTTTTCTGTTTTGTGAGGTTATTGTTTCCATAGTGTTCTTTCTTCGTGTTTTTATTTTATAATTATTGTTGTAATAAAATTTTTATACTGTAATGGTTAACATCGTAAGTAATTTTTTTAATTAATTCACTAAGTTCAGCAAGGGAAATATTAATTTGCCGCTGGTTCTTATAGGCAATAAAACCTAAATTAACCGGAAGCTTTTCATCTCTGAAACAGTAATTAAAAACAGTATAACTTTTGTATCCGGCAGCTTTAAGAAGTTCATTTAAAGTGTCCGTATCAAAAATTGCTTTGTGAAGCTGTTCAAGTTTCCAGCTATTTTCACTTTGTTCCGGCGAACCGTGTGTTAACCGGTAAGCCTGCAACAGATCAAATTTTTCTGAAGTAAGACCTTCTTTTTTATTTATATATGCATCGGCAATAATTTTGAAATCAGGAAGCCCTAAAAATAAAACTTTACCATTTTCATTAAGTATTCTATTGATATCTTTTAAACATGATAATTCTTGATCCGCCCAGAGATGTTCAAAAAAAGCGTGACTATAAACTAATGAAAAATGTGAATCGGGGAAATTTTTAAAGTTTGAACAATCATTAATTAAATCAGTTGCCGGAGTCGGACGGGCATCCATGTTTATAAATCCCTTAAATTTTTGATTACCGCATCCGACATGTAATTTTTTGAAACGCTGCTCTTCGGGTAATTCTTCCAAAGCCGATTTTAAAGGTTCCCATTCAATAATGCCAATTCCGCTGGTTGATCCAAACGCGGATAGATCAAATTTTGGCTGATCAATATTATCCCAGAGATTTTTAATTTTTTCATTATAAATATTATTAATAATCATTTTGGGATAACCGGTAAACTGTACGGAAGAAAAATTTTCTAACAGCATTTTACATTCATCGTAATCGGGACTGTTAATATATATTAAATCCGCGTGCTGAAATATTTCGTTATACTTTTCAAAAGTTGAAGTTTTTGTAATATCATTAATAAACTGTTTAATTTGTCCATCTTCAAAACCTTTTTCAGACAAACTCCCAAAACCGTTATTCCGTCTGTCATGAGAATTGAAAGTTATAATCTTGCCGTTTTCTAAATACATTTGTAATGCCAGGGCTGAACTTTGGCTATTTGTATTAATTTCAATTATAATTTGCGGAGTGTAAGTTTTTACATATCCGGCGAGCAGATAATTTTCTATATCAGAAAAACATGGTTTTTTACTAAGCTGATTGTCGCTTAAAAGATTTGCGGCACTATTAAATATCTTAATGGACATCTCTAAAATGTAGTCAGAAAAACTGATTTTAGCCGGCATTGTTTTCCTAATTTGTTTAGATAAATATAAAAAAAACGGTGTAATTATATTTTACTTTTATTTGCCGGGTTTATAACATGGCAGCTCTTAAATTACAATTCAATTAATTTGGATATTAAAGGAGAGGATTAAAAGTGTCTGTTAACCAGTGAGGATACTTTGCGATATTTTGTATAAAAATAACTTCCGAATATAAAAAAGAATAGTTTGCGTAATTAATTACTAACACAAACTATTCTTAAGAAGGGTTATAGTTTTATATTATAACATTTGTTTTGCATTATCTACAGTAATTTCCAAAACTCTGTTTAAAAATGAAAACTTATCTTTCATCATGTTGTACTCTTCACCCGATTCAATATAAGAGGCAGTTCCTTCAATAAGAAATCCCGTACCCGGATAGTCTTTATATCCTAAAACATCTTTGCTGCCTAAAGTTATTTTTACATTATTGTTTACATCTACATTTTTTTTGGTTTTTCTAAATCCATATGCCGGAATTAAAATACGTTCATCTTCAGTAACAACCAGAAACGAATTCCAGGTATTTACCAAGTGAGGTTCAACACCCCATGACATTATAGATACAACACCTTCATGTTTTATTACTTCAAAAAACTTAGCACTTAATTTATCTTCATTGTTCATATTCTTTCCTTATCATTTTAATAGTATACAAATTGTAAAAAAGGTAGTTTATTACTTTGGCTGCCAGAAACATCTTTTAGGAGATATAATTGAACCATCCTTTTTTAATTGTGCCATTGCTTTGTCAACTACTTTGCGGTCAAGACCTGTTAATTCAGCAATTTTCCCCGCATTTAAAGGTATGTTTTCCTTATTCATTATCTCTAATATTTGTGTTGTTGCTTCCATATTTCTGCTCCCTAAAAGTTAGTATTATAATTTCATTTTGTAAGACTAAAGTAAGCATTAAATGATTCTTAAAAATTAAACTGGTTTAAGAAATTAAAATTATAAGTTCTTTTTTCTCAGTTCACTCAAATATTCCGGGGTAAGACCAAGGTAAGATGCTATCATATATTGAGGTACACGCTGCATAAATTCTGGAAATGAGGAATTAAAATGCACATAAAACTCCTCTTTAGACATTTCGTACAGCAGTTTTGTTTTTAGCTGAGAGGCGGCAAGTGTCTTCTGCGTCATTATTCTAAAATATTTTTCTAACCTGGGAAATTCTCTAAGCATCTCGTTAAACTTGTGTTTATCAACCGATACTATTTCAGAGGCTTCAATTGCCTGAATATAATATTCCGAGGGTGTGTTATTCATAAAACTGGAATAGTCTGTAATCCACCATCCTTCTAAAGCAAACTGAACAATCTGCTCAACAGATTTTTTATTTAGAAAGTACATCCGCAAACATCCTTTTTCAACAAAGAATAGGTCTTTGCAAACGCTGCTCTCCCGTAATAAGAGTTCCTTCTTTTTTAATTTATGCGTTCTAAAATACTTCTTTAAAACTGACAAATCACTTTCATTTAAATCGCTAAATTTTTTTAGATGTTGCTCAAGACTAATATGCACTTTTAACACTTATTTTACTTTTTGGGAAAATGATTTAGAGTTAATTGTACTTCTTTGTAATTTGAATGAAATTTTCTCTTCACTAATTTTTTTTTGTTAAAATATTGTTAGCAAAAAAGGAAAGTAGTTTTTTATATCTAAAAAAACAAACATGGCAGTTCTTAAATTGCAATCCGAAATATTCAATATTTTTTCCCCAAGAGAGGGGTATAATTTAATTAGCCGGGATATTCAGAAAAGGTATTAAAAGCACCTCTTTGCTTAGATGCTTCAGATTGTTGCAAAATTCTTCGAAATATGTCACCATTAGTTCTTACTCAATTTCAACAACCTTAATCACAAATTATGTTTTACTATATAATCAGATTATTAAAATTTTCCCTTTCAAACAGAACAATCCCGACTTTATTAATATGCTCTAATAGTGCATGTTCTTTTATTCTGTCGCAAATAACAAAATCAAATTTATAAGGTAATAATAGGTTTTCAACTTCAATGGAAATATCGAGGATATCATTAAGAATAATTCCGTTTCCTTTCAAAGCAAGATCAACATCAGAACCATTAAGAAAATTTCCTTTTGCCCTGGAGCCAAACAAGATTACTTTTTCAATTTTACTGTTCTTTTCAATAATGGAAATAATTTGGCTTATTTCCGATTCTGTAAGACCATATTTTTCTTTAGAAATATCCAAAACTATTATTTAGTACTTTCTAATTTATCACGTAAATCATTTAGAAGAGAAAAATATTCTGCGCGAATACTTTTTATAATTTCTTCGGCAGTTTGTTCATCATAGGTATGACTGGTAAGATTACGGCTTTTATGCATCCGCATCCAGCCGGTTCCATCGGTAATATAGCCGTCTTGAAAACTTTGCTCAATAACTGGTTTAGGACCAAGAATCCCGATATATCCTTTTTCTTTAAGAAAATCCTGCAGAGTTTTCCAGCTTAATTCATATGTATATTCAAAAGCCTTTATTAAACCTTGCTGTTCCATTTCATTAAGTTCTTCAACTTTAATAAATCTTTCAAGTTGTTTAAAAGCTTTATTAAAATTTGCAAATCTTTGTTCCCAGCGGATATCTTGGTTTGTCATTTCTTCCCTGTACATAATTTTAGATACAAATATAATCTTAATTCAACTATAATTCATATCATTTATATAAGGCGGGCAATAAAAAAGCACCTCTTTGCTGAGATGCTTTTACGAAATTATTTACATAAAAATTCTACTAAACATTAAATCTAAAGTGCATTACATCACCATCTTGAACAATATATTCTTTACCTTCAACTCTCATTTTACCCGCATCTTTAGCACCTTGCTCACCCTGGTTTAAAGTGAAATCATTATAACTAATAACCTCAGCACGGATAAAACCTTTTTCAAAATCGTTATGAATAACCGACGCGGATTTTGGAGCTTTCCAGCCGTTTTTAATTGTCCAGGCTCTAACTTCCTGCACACCGGCAGTAAAATAACTTAAGAGTCCAAGTTTTTCGAATGATCTTCTGATGATAACATCGAGTCCGGATTCCAGGATGCCAAGCTCAGATAAAAACTCTTCACGTTCATCTTCTTCTAAGCCAGCTAACTCTTCTTCAATTTTTGCGCATTGCTTTATTAACGGAATGTCGTTTAATACTGCGTGAGAAGCCAATTGCTGTACATATTCATTATCAATCAATAAGCCGTCTTCATCAACATTAGCGCCATATAACATTGCTTTATTCGATAAAAACCGCATTTCTCTATCTAAAGTGATAAACAGATCATTCTCTTTATCATGATATTTACTCGCCGGATTACCTTCTTCCATAAACTCAAAAAGATCTTTTGCCAATTCATACATTGCAGCAGCTTCTTTATCAATTCTAGTTTGTTTTGAAAGTTTTTCAACTTTTTTATTTAAAGATTCCAGATCGGCAAAAAGCAGTTCATCTTCAATAATTTTTACATCTCTAACAGGATCAATTGAGTTTTCAACGTGAGTTATATTTTCATCATCAAAACACCTTACCAAATGCAAAATAATTTCACATTCGCGAATATTTGATAAAAACTGGTTCCCTAATCCTTCACCTTTACTGGCTCCTCTTACAAGTCCGGCTATATCAACAAAATCTATTGTTGAATTTTGAATTCTTTTTGGATTTACTATTTCAGCTAATTTGTCCAGTCTGTAATCCGGTACCGGTACAACAGCTTTATTCGGTTCAATTGTGCAAAAAGGATAATTAGCACTTTCAGCATTTTGCGCTTTTGTTAAAGCATTAAAAGTTGTTGACTTTCCAACATTCGGTAATCCTACTATTCCTACACCTAATCCCATAATATCTCACTTATATTTAAATATTTATTCTATTTCCCAATTAAAAAACGGCATAAAAAAACCTTCTTTTTTTGAGAAGGATTTTTGAAAATTAAAACGCCAAATATACGGAAAGTTTTTGAAATATTAACATGGTATTTTCAGAAGGCTAAGAGCCGGAAAATTAAAATGACAGGATTTATCTTTAATGGTCAAACCGGGTTATTCAGTCTACTAATATTATCTTAAAAAAAACTCAAATCTCAGGCAACATTTTTTTGTATCGTGAGTCTAAAACAATATCGAAATTGAAAAGATATAAGGTTTAGAAAATTATGAAGAAAGTGTTACTGATTTTATTTTTAATTCCTCTTATAATTACAACAACAATGGCAAAAGGGCAGGCTCCCAAAGAAAAAGAATTTAAGGCATCAAAAGTTTTATCAAAAATTAATGTTGATGGTAAACTTGATGAACAGGTCTGGAAAAAAATGCCCGTAAGCGGATTTACACAGCGTGATCCGGAAGAAGGAAAACCAGCATCAGAAAAAACAGAAGTCTGGGTAGCGTACGATGAAGCAAACATTTATGTTGCCGCAAAAATGTATGATGTAGATCCGGATAAAATTGATAGAAGTTTAGCAAGGCGGGATAGCTGGATGGAATCTGACTGGTTTTTCTTTGAAGTTGATCCGTATCTTGATAGAAGAACGGGGTACTTTTTTGCAGTGAATCCGGGGGGATCGCTGCTTGACGGTACTTTTTTTAATGACGGCTGGGATGATGATTCATGGGATGGTATTTGGGATGTAAAGACGAATATTGATAGTGAAGGCTGGACTGTTGAAATGAAAATTCCTTTTGCCCAGCTTCGATTCAATAAATCGGAGGACATGACGTGGGGAGTAAATTTTGTTCGTAAGATTAAAAGGAAAAAGGAGAATTCGTTTTACGTAATGGTTCCCAAAAAAGAGAGCGGATATATTTCGCACTTTGCTGAAATGAATAATTTAACAGGAATTGAACCAAAGCAGAGATTAGAAGTTCTTCCGTATTATGTGCAAAAAGCCCAATATTTGGTACATGATATTGAAGATCCATTTTACGAAGGTAATCAGTATAAAAATTCATTTGGTGCTGATCTTAAAGTAGGAATCGGGAGTAATCTTAATCTGGATATGACGATAAACCCCGATTTTGGTCAGGTGGAAGTTGATCCGGCAGAATTAAATTTAACTGCGTTCGAAACATTCTTCCAGGAAAAAAGACCGTTTTTTATAGAAGGACAGAATATATTTATGTTTGGTCATGGAGGAGCAAATAATAATTGGGGATTTAACTTTAGCATACCAGATATATTTTATTCGAGAAGAATAGGGCGAAGTCCGCAGGGCGAAAATGAACATGAAGGTTATTCAGACAGACCTTCTGAAACCAGAATTCTGGGTGCTGCTAAGTTAACGGGAAAGATAGCGGAAAACTGGTCGGTTGGAGCTTTAAGCGCGGTAACAGAAAGAACCTTTTCAATTACCGATTCAAGCGGCGTACGTTTTAAAGACCAGATAGAACCATTTACACATTATGGCGTTTTTAGAACAAGAGGCGAATTTAATAAGGGTAAACAGGCTTTAGGGTTTATAGCAACAGCGGTAAACCGCGATCTTAATTCAGATAATTTATCATCGTTTTTAACAAAAGAAGCCTATACTTTTGGTATGGACGGCTGGACTTTTCTGGATGAAGACGAAGAATATGTAATTACCGGAAATATTATAGGATCTTATGTATCAGGTTCTAAAGAAGCAATTACAAATCTTCAGGAAAGATCTTATAGATATATGCAAAGACCTGATGCAACTTATGCAATTTTAGATGAGAACAGAACAAATTTAAGCGGATGGTTTTCAAGAATAATGTTTAATAAGCAAAAGGGAAATATAAGAATAAATGCGGCTCTGGGTGCGGCATCGCCAACTTTTGAAAATAATGATTTGGGTTTTCAATGGCTGGCCGACAGGTTAAACGGGCATGTTGTTTTTACGTACCGGTGGTTTGAACCTGACAGCACTTTATTCCGAAGTAAAACTCTTAATCTTGCGTATAATCAGAGCAGAGATTTTGAAGGTAATATACAAAGGAACGGATTATATTTTAGCGGTTACGGACAATTTCTAAATTATTACAGCAGCGAATTTAGTTTTAGTTATAATGCCGAATCTTTCAGTAAAACTTTAGCCAGAGGCGGTCCGCTTGTTAAAATGCCGTCAAATATAAATGCGAGATTGGGATTTTATTCTGATTCCCGTGAGAAATTTATTGCTTCTATTGAAGGTTTTCATTGGAATGATTTTGAAGGAAGCAAAGATTACGGACTTGAGTTTGGTCTGGAATGGAAACCTAATACACAATTAAATGTTAGTATTAGCCCAGAATATAGTTATGAATACGCGACTTATCAGTGGGTTGGCAATTTTGAAGACGCGGTTTCTACAACTTACGGAAACAGATATGTTTTTGGTGAAATGAAAAGAGAAACCTATTCTGCTAATATCAGAGTTAACTGGACCTTCACTTCAAAGTTAAGTTTACAGGCCTTTATTCAGCCGTTTTTATCAGTCGGGCATTATTCAGATTTCCATGAGTTAGCGGAAGCAAGCACGTTTAATTTTAATAATTTTACCGATGTTTCTTTTGATTCGGAAAATGAAGAATATACAATAAATCCGGAAGATGGCGGATCTGAGTTTACATTTTCTAATCCCGATTTTAATTTTAAGTCCTTTAGGGCAAATGTAGTTTTACGCTGGGAAGTTTTGCCAGGTTCGGTTTTCTATTTTGCATGGACTCATGATCAGATGAACTTTGATGATCCCGGACGTATGGATTTCAAAAACGATTTTAGCAATTTATTTCGTGAAGAAGCAGACGATGTTTTCTTAGTTAAATTTTCTTACTGGTGGGATTATTAAAAAAAGATTAAGGATAGCTGACATCTTTTGAAAAGATGTCAGCTATAAAAGCAAAATTATGTAGTTGTGGATTATTTAGGCTGTTTTAAAACTCCCAAAAGTTGTGATTTAGAGGAGTGAAGTGACAAATAATACTTTTAAGATATCCTTATTGTTCTCCGGCAATAAACATTTATTTTGGAATTCCTTTAAAAGGCACTTTTTTATTACACGCCGGACAAAAAAGATATTTCTCATTTATCCCGATATTCATTCCTTTAATATTTTGCCACATGCTTAACTCAATAATATTACTGCACTTTGTACATTTCCAATTATAGCTAATTGTACTCCAATGTATTAACATTACTGCTCCGGCAATTAACATCAGCAAACATAAATTTGAAATTAAAAGTGAATTAATTACAGCAAAAAAGAATGTGCCGGTAACACTTAAAACTAAAAGAGTAATCGAAGCTATAAAGTATTTTTTGTTGGGCATATATAAATCCAAAATTTTAAATAAAACGAAAGATTGAAATAGACTAAAGCTAGAAAATCTCACTTATGTGATGAGTTTGTTTAATCATCTTGTTTTTATAATTCCTTTTGAATTAATTGAAAGTAAATATTCCAATTCTACAATTTCCATAATACTTAATATTGGAATCCAGTAATATAGATCAACAGAATTTCCGTTTTTAAAAATACATCCAAACTCTTCCAAACTTTTTTTTATTTCTAAGTTAGATACTCTTAATTTTAGAAGTGCTCTTAATGAAGAGTCAACAGGCATATAATCTTTTGAGTATTTATTTATTAGATCTTCGTTAGTTCCCTTTTTAAGTCTAGCGTCTTTATAAAAATTTAATAAGTTTGTTTTAATACTTGAGCTAACTTTTAAATCGAAAGAATCTGATACTTCAATAATATATTCTCTGTCGCAACTAACAACAAAAAGTAATGCTAAAAAACATATAAAAATTGTTTTGATTGGTTTTTTCATATTTAATCTTTCCTGTTTACCCTGGTGAATTAAACTTAATAAATTGAAAAGTGTAATTCAATAAAAGAAAAATGCAATATAGTTACTTTTGAGATGCGGCAACAAGGAATATTTGATATAAACAATATTCTTAGTCTCTTAAGGATAGATAACATCTACAATAAATTACTTGCTAATTCTGATAACTCGGATCGTTCACCTTTTTCAAGATTAATATGAGAATAAAGTTTTTGTCCTTTAAATCGGTCTATAAGATAAGTTAACCCGTTTGACTGTGAATCTAAGTAAGGATGATCAATCTGATAAATATCACCGGTTAAAACTATCTTTGCTCCGCCGCCTGCTCTTGTAATAATTGTTTTAACTTCGTGCGGAGTTAAATTCTGTGCTTCATCAACAATAAAAAAGATGCGCTGCAAACTTCTTCCGCGGATGTAGCTTAAAGGTTCAATAACCAGCTTATTCTCTTTTGTAAGCTGATTAAGAAGCTGAAAGTGTTTATCAGACTCCTTATACTGATCCTGAATCACTTTAAGATTGTCCCAAAGCGGCTGCATGTATGGTCCAATTTTGCTTTCAACATCGCCGGGTAAAAACCCAATATCTTTATTACTTAATGGTACAATCGGGCGTGCTATATAAATTTGCCTATAATTTTTTCTGGAAGCAATTGCGCTTGCAAGAGCCAGAAGTGTTTTTCCCGTTCCGGCTTTACCAGTTAATGTAACAAGAGGTATATTATCATTTGTTAAAGCGTTTAGAGCAAAGGTCTGCTCGGCATTTCTTGGTGTAATTCCAAAAACATTTTCTTTATCAACCTTGTGAAACTTTTCTTTATTCTGATCTAACACAGAAAGAACTGATCTATTATAACTACGCATTATGAAAAATTTATTGGGAATTAATTCTGCCTTAGTTTCAGATGCAATTTCCTCAAATGGAACTTCGAATGGTACTTTGTAAAATTTCTGAAGTATATTGTCGTTAAAATCATCAATAATTTCTTTTCCGCTATACAATTCTTCAACGTTTCTAATTCTATCGGTTGAGTAGTCTTCAGCCAATATACCAATAGCTTTAGCCTTCATTCTTAGGTTAACATCTTTAGTAACTAAAATAACTTTCTTCTTATTAGCTTTTGTTGCCTTATTAAAAATCTCGTATGCTGTGCTCAATACCCTGTGATCGGGAGTATCGTCTTTAAAAGATTCTTTAATATGTGGCGACAAACCTTTTGTAATGTGAATGCGCACTTTCCCTTTTCCCTCACCAATTGAAACACCGCCGTTAAAAATAGCGTTCCCGGTAAGTGAATCAAGTGTTCGTACAAATTCACGGGCGTTAAGATTTATAACCTGATTGCCGCGTTTAAAATGATCAAGCTCTTCAATGGTTACCAGTGGGATTATTACGTTGTGTTCGTCAAATTGAGTAATACAGGTGGGATCGTGCAAAATAACATTTGTGTCTAAAATAAAACTTTTAGGTGTTTTAGCCATACTAAACCCGATTTGTAATTAGTAATAGTATAAGGTCAATATAAAAATTAAAACTAAAAAATAAAGACACATAAGGGGGAGTAATTAATATTCTTTTTATGTAACTTTAATGACTTCTAAAATCTATAACTTAGATACCATTAGCTATAACTGATTATTAAGATTCTGTTAATTTATACGCTAAACAAAAGGAACCAGGCATTGTTTTGTATAATCTTATTAAATATATAATATTTTGATTAAACTGATATACGCAAGGCGTGTCTTGGGATGTTGGCGGTAAGGCAAAAAAATCAAAATGAAACAAATAGTTTTAATATCATGTGTAAGCAAAAAACTTGAAAACAAATCAAAGGCAAAAGATTTGTATATAAGTCCACTATTTAAGAAAAATCTAGAATATGCGTTATCCTTAAATCCTGATCACATTTTTATTCTTTCTGCTAAATATGGTTTAACCGGACTTAACAAGGAAGTTGAACCTTACGACAAAACACTTAACAAAATGAGTTCCATCGAAATAAAAGATTGGGCAAAATCAACATTAAACCAACTAAGAGAAATTACAAATTTAGAAAATGATGAATTTATATTTCTAGCTGGAAATAATTATAGAAAGTATTTACTCCCAGAAATTAAAAATTACAAAGTTCCTATGAAAGGTTTGCCCATAGGAAAACAACTTCAATGGTTAACCATCAAGAATAAGAATGAGTAAAAACTGTAATACTTTACATCAATGGTTTAGCGGAATGAGAAAATTTTCATTCCCGTTTGATAAACAAGAAATACCTGAAAATGGAATCTATATTTTATTTGAAAAAGGAGAATTTGGTCACTCGGGAAATAGGATTGTAAGAATTGGAACCCATACTGGTGAGAATCAATTGCGCTCTCGACTAAATCAGCATTTCACTAGAGAAAATAAGGACAGAAGTATATTTAGAAAAAATATAGGAAGAGCATTATTGAATAAAGACAATGATTCATTTCTTGAAAAATGGGAGATTGATTTAACTACAAAAAATGCAAAAGAAAAACTTTCACATTTAATTGATTTTGAAAAACAAAAAGAGATTGAGATGAAAGTAACTAAGTTTATACAAGATAATTTTTGGTTTGTTGTTTTTCAGGTTGAAAAAAAAACTGACAGACTTGACTTGGAGGGAAAAATAATATCAACAATATCACTTTGTGAATATTGTAAACCATCTGAAAACTGGTTAGGTGATTTCTCTCCAAAAGAAAAAATTAGAAGATGTGGACTTTGGTTAGTGAATGAATTATGGAAGACACCATTATCTGAAAATGAAATGGAAAAATTAGGACAAATTTTAAAACAAAATAAATAACCTGCCCATAACAAAGGCTCCTAAAACATGGCAAATTCGTACTCGGTGGAAACGTGGGCAATTCGTTCACACTTCACTTTCCTGTGGAAAGTAAAGTGCTCCGAAATTTTGCCACGTTTCATAGCCAGACCGTTGGCGGTAATTAGATAAATGCAGAACATAATCGAAAAACTGAAAGAATTAAGTAACCAAGTTGACTTGAAAAAAAGATTTGATTTCAGCTTTGACTTTTCCGATAAAATATTCAATTCGGTAGAAACTAAACGACTGAAAACTCATCAAAATCCGTTTGAACAAAATGTTGAATTGAAATGGATTCTAAACAAAAAATACAAATCTAATTCTGAACAGAGTTTTATAGATTTTTGGATTATTAATGTTTGGGGAGGAATTCGTGGATTTAAACCAACCGAAAAAAATATTGACAAAATATTCCGTTTTAAAAAACAGCTTGAAAAAGGCAGACTATCATTAGATTGCTTTAGTACAATTTCATCACTGTCAAAAATTTCATCTTTTTTACATCCAGAAAAATTTGTGATCTATAATTCAAGAGTTATTTACACCCTAAATTGGTTGATTTTGACTTGCGAAAATCAAAACGGATTGACTGAAAAATATTATCCTATGCCAAGTGGTAGAAATAGAATAATTGCAGATTTTGATATGAATACAATTGTTAATGTTTCTCACATTTCGGAATATATAGACAAAGTAGAATTGTTTGTATCGCAACAGCAAGCATATTTAAATTTTTGCAATTTTATCAGAAAAGCAACGAAAGAAATTTATGGAATAAATGCAAAACCATATGAACTTGAAATGTTATTATTTACATTAGCAGATAAAGAAATATTTAAAGATTTAAAAGATCGAATAAAAATAACTACTAGAAACAAAAACTGTAAGCAATAGCAAAACACGTAACTCTTCATACCGTCAACCCTTGCTAAAACCTATTAAAACAGATGTTTTCTCACATCTCTAAAAGTTTGCACTGACTGTACCCGGCATGACAATCTTAAATGCTTTTTATTGAGAAGTGAAATCTCTAAACTTTTCTGCCAACAAATTTAATAACACTTGCAACACCTTTATGATGATTCCCTTCGTTCAATTCAATTTCAACTTTTTCAAATTTAATAAGATCAAGATCCTGAAAGTCGGTATAGATTTGTTCAAGTGTGTAGAGATAATCAAGTTTTTTTGGTCCGCCGGAATTATACTTTAACTGATCTTCACTGAAACATTGCAGAATAACAGTTCCCCCGATTTTTAAACTATTCATAACATTTTTATGAATTTTAATACGAAGTTCTTCGCCCACATGAAGATAAAACAAACCAACTGCATCAAAGTAATCCGTTTTAGGAACATAATGGCTTAAATCTTCTACATGATAATTTATAGTTACATTATTTTCTCCGGCTAATTTTAAAGCTTTCTTTTTTGCTTCTTCGCTAAAATCTATAGCGTCAGTTTCCCAGCCTTTTTGGGCAGCAAAGACAGAATTTTTTCCTTCACCTTCACCAAGCAGAAGAATTTTTCCAGCGGTAAGTTCTTCTAATATTTCCTTAAAAAACGGAGTTGGTTCAGTTCCGTAAAAATATTCATCATGTGCAAATCTTTCGTCCCATGCTTCTTTCATTTTTTATCCTCATCCAAATTTTCTATTTTGATAAAAATAGTTATTATTTAGTAATTTTGTAGTTATAATTATTAATCAATGTAAAGGAAATATGGTAAGTACAAAAAATATAATTGTTGTAGGCGATAGAGTTCTAATTAAGCCTGAAGATGATCTTGAAAAAACTAACAGCGGATTATATCTGCCTCCCGGAGTAAAGCAAAAGGAAAAAGTTCAGGGCGGCTATATAATTAAAGTTGGTCCCGGATATCCTGTTGCGCCTGAAAGTGAAGACGAAACCTGGAAGGAAAAAGGAAGCCAAAAGTATATTTCGCTTCAGGCTAAAGAAGGCGATTTTGCATTGTACTTAAGAAAAGAAGCTGTTGAACTTGAACTTGATGGTCAGCAGTTAATTATAGTACCGCAGAATGCTATTTTATTGCTTCATAGAGATGAAGATCTTTTAAATTTTTAGATTTTAGGAGTTTTATATGTTTGCAAATCTTGGCTGGCCTGAAATGCTATTAATCGGAATTGTATTTATAATTCTTTTCGGTTCAAAAAAATTGCCTGAAGTAGCACGTAATATGGGCAAAGGAATAAAAGAGTTTAAGAAAACTGTTGATGATGTGAAAGAAGAGTTTGATGTAACAAAAGAAATAAGAGAATCGGTTGATAAGGTGAAAGACCAGGTAGATATAACAAAGGATTTTAAGTTATAGATATCCCTCGGCAATGTTAAACAGTTTTGGAATTGAAATACAGAAATAAATATGGAGTGGTTTTTTTTATGAGAAAGTTTATAATTCTGCTTCTTTTTATTTCGGTCACAATTATTTTTTCACAATCAGAAAAAAACAAAATTCCCGGATTTTATATAAGTCCGTATTTTAACGAACAGGTTGTAAGCTTTAACTATTCCCCGGAAATAGAAATCACCATAAATGCGCCATCACTAGAAAAATTCAATTCTGAAAAACCAGTATCAATAATATTATATGCGCTTCCAAACGGTAATACAACGGAGCAGACAATTGGTAAGGATATGGAAGAAGGCGATGACTGGCATTTTAATATCCAGCACATTGGGGCGCAGACGCGTTTTTTAAGAGAACTGAAAACAGATGAGAATATTGTTGTTGTATATCTTGAAAATGAATTAAAAAGCTGGCCAGCCTGGAAAGCTAAATATCAGCAGCATGATAAAATCATTAAAGAACTAGTTAATTATATCCGCGAAATATTTAGTCCATACAAAAATAGTATTGTTATTACTGGTCACAGTGGCGGCGGCAGATTTACATTTAGTTTTATAGACGCTTACAAAAACATTCCGGATTTTGTGAAAAGGATTTCATTCTTAGATAGTAATTATGGTTATGAAACTAAGTATGGTGAAAAGCTTGTCACTTGGCTGAACAGCAATAATGAAAATTATCTATCCACTTTTGCTTACAACGACAGTATTGCTCTTTACAAAGGGAAGCGGTTTGTCAGTGATACTGGCGGAACCTGGTATAGAACTAAAATGATGCAGAAGTTTTTAGCGGAAAGTTTAAAGTTTAAATCAACCGAAGATACATCATTTATAAAACATGAATCTTTAGAAGGAAGAGTAAAACTAATTTTAAAGAAAAATCCGGATAGAAAAATTCTGCACACTGTCCAGGTAGAACTAAACGGCTTTATACACGCAATGTTAACAGGTACAGAATATGAGAACAGAGGTTATGAATATTATGGAGAAAGAGCGTATACAAAATGGATTCAGAAAGAGAAAGAATTTATTCGTCCGTTAAAAATTCCGCCAAGATTAAATAACGCGATTTCAGGAAGCGGATTTATGAACTCGATTTCCAATCTAGATTTTGAGGCGAGAGAAAAAAGAATTTTAAAAGAAATTTCGGAAGGAAATATTCCTGACTTCTTAAGAAAATTAAGTTGTATAGAATCTGAATTCAAAGACGCGGATGGAAATATTCATTCTGTAAAATATAAGGTTATGCCTGATTATTTGGCAATTGGCTCAGATGAAGATTTTTGCAGAATTCCCATGGGTCCAATAATCGCTCAGAAAATCGCGGATCTTTTTGGTGCATCGTTACCAACTCCGAAGTTCGTTGATGATATTTACAAACATGCTGATGTTAAACTTGAACCTCAGTTTTATACTCCAGTTGAAAATCAGAATGAATTAGTTTCAAAATTTATTTTACATAATAGAGATATTGAAGCTCAACGAAAAAAGAGAAAATGTAATTTAGGTCAGCTTACATCAGGAATCAAAAAAGATATTGTTATATGCAGCAAACTTTCTGATACAACAAGAACACATCATGTAACAATTTATGGTTGGCACAAATTGGAAGACGGAAAACGAATTCAGCCAGTGTATAACGGGCATATAGATTCTTACGTTGATTATAGCCATGGAATTAGATTAATAAAATCAGAAGTAGTAATAGATTCTAAAATAATGCAAATAGGAGAAGTGTTAAGAGATAGTATTCTTTATAAAGTTTTTAGTAATGAAGATAAACCGCTTAATATGATTAAATATAAAATTAAATAATTTAAACTATTGGAAATAATTATGATGAAAAAGTTTTTTGTATTATTGATAATTTTGGCAGTTAATAATAGTGCACAGGATAGATTAACTGGACAAAACTTTGCAACAAGATCTGAAGTGATTGCAAAAAATGGAATGGCTTGTACAAGTCAGCCACTCGCTACCCAGGCCGCAATAGATATTCTTAAAAAAGGGGGAAATGCTATAGATGCAGCTATTGCTGCAAATGCTGTAAACACAGTTGTTGAGCCAATGAGCTGTGGAATTGGTGGTGATTTATTTGCTATTGTTTGGTCGGCAAAAGATAAAAAACTGCATGGTTTAAATGCCAGTGGTCGTTCTCCAAAATCCTTGACTCTAAAAAAACTAAAGGAAATGGGATTAGAAAAAATTCCAGTTCTTGGAGCATTGCCAGTTTCAGTTCCTGGTTGTGTCGATGGTTGGTTCGAACTCCACAAAAAATTTGGTAAACTTCCAATGAGAGAAATCCTTGAACCAGCAATTTATTATGCAGAGAATGGATTTCCAGTTACAGAAGTTATTGCATATTATTGGAAAAGTGATGCCAATAGCCTTCATGATTCACCAGGATTTAAAGATGTATTTATGCCAAATGGAAAATCGCCGCAAAAAGGTGAAGTCTTTAAGAATCAAGCACTTGCGGATGTATTAAAAATGATTGCTGAAGAAGGCAGAGATGTTTTTTATAACGGAATAATAGCAAAAGAGATTGAAGATTTTTTAAATAGCTATGATGGATTTTTAAAAGCTTCGGATCTGGCAGAACATAAATCAGAATGGATTGAACCAGTTTCTACAAATTATAGAGGATATGATGTTTGGGAACTACCACCAAATGGACAAGGGATAGCTGCTCTCCAAATGTTAAATATATTAGAAGGTTATGATCTTACCAAAATGGGCTTTGGAAGTACAGAATATTTACATCTATTAATAGAAGCTAAAAAATTAGCTTATGAGGATAGGGCAAAATTTTATGGAGATCCAGAGTTTAATAAAATTCCAGTTGAGGAGTTAATTTCTAAAAAATATGCTAATGAAAGAAGAAAGTTAATTGAACTAAATAAATCCGCTTCTAGATATGAACCAGGTGACTTAGAGGATGGAGATACTATTTATTTAACTGTATCTGATAAAGATGGAAATATGGTAAGTTTAATTCAAAGTCTTTATTGGGGTTTTGGTTCTGGACTAGTTCCACCAAAACTTGGATTTCCTTTACAAAACAGAGGAGAACTTTTTACATTTGAAGATGGACATTTTAATCAATATGAACCTAGTAAAAGACCTTTCCACACAATTATTCCAGCATTTGTAACAAAAGATGGTAAACCGTTTTTAAGTTTTGGAGTTATGGGAGGATCAATGCAGCCTCAAGGACATGTCCAAGTTTTAGTTAATTTAATCGATTTTAAAATGGGATTACAAGAAGCTGGAGACGCTCCTAGAGTTAGACATGGAGGATCTTCTCAACCTACTGGTTCAAAAATGTTAACAGGTGGTTATGTTAATTTTGAATCGGGATTTAATTCTGAGACTATTAGAGATTTAACAAAAATGAATCATAGTATGAGAAAAACAGTTGGTGGATTTGGAGGTTATCAGGCAATAATGTTTGATGAAATAAACAAAGTTTATTATGGTGCTTCTGAATCAAGGAAAGATGGTCAGGCATCGGGATATTAAATTTTATGGAAGAAAATGAAATGAAGTTTTATATAGACGGAGATGCGTTCCCAAATTTACTGAAGCCGATAATATTTCGGGCGATAGAAAAATACGCCATCCCGACTTTAGTGATTTCTAATAAGCGTATAAGTATCGGGAATTCAAAAAATGTGGAGTATGTAATAGTCAGTGCCGGACCGGATGAAGCTGATAACCGCATTGTGGAAATGGTTTGCGGTGGCGATCTTGTTATTACATCCGATATTCCGCTGGCTGATCAGGTAATAGAAAAAAATGCTTTTGTAATAAATCATTCCGGAAAATTTTATAACGAGGATAACATAAAACAGGCTCTGGCTATTAGAGATTTAATGCAGTCAATTAGAGACAGCGGTGAACAAACCAAAGGACCGGCTCCGCTTAACGAAAAAAATGTTCGTGAGTTTGCTAATAAACTAAATCAGTTTTTGAACAGAAGAAATAAATAATAGTAATCGGATTATTAAAATATTGAAGTTTTTTTTGTAAATTTTGAATATTATAGTAATTTCAGAAAGGATTATATATATGGACTATATAAAGTGGGATGATTCTTACAGTGTCGGGATTAATTTAATTGATAATCAGCACAAAAAATTAATTAGAATTTTAAACAAAGTTATAGAACACAGTGAAATGGATGTAAGATCCAAAGTTGTTGCTGAGGTTTTAACAGAAATGACAAGTTACGCTTCTTATCATTTTGAAAGCGAGGAAAAGTATCTTGTAAAACTTGGTAAAGAGGAGTTAGATCTGCATAGAAAAGAACATCAGTTTTTTTTGAAAGAAACTGCGGAGTTTTGTTTTGAAACAATGAACAACAAACAAACTTTACCCAAAGAAGTTAAAGTGTTTTTACGGAGGTGGTTACTCAACCATATTCTTAAATCGGATATGAAGTTAAAAAATCTTAAGATTGATGAATAATGTATAGGCAGATTTAAATTGAATGAGGGTAAAAAAATCTGGTTTGTAAAAGTGAGTTATAACTTATGGATTCCGGTTTCATGGGAAGGCTGGTTAACTTTAAGTATGTTTTCACTAGTTCTATTGTTAGTATATAAACTAAATAATGTTTCAGATGATGTTGTCTTTAGCTTTAAAGAGCATTGGCATATTTTGTTAGAGTTTGTAATACCGACCATTATGTTTTATTTGATAACCCGCGGAAGAACTGATAAAAGAACCTGATAATGAAATATAACATGGGAAAAAATCAATTTGAAAAAGAGATATCAAAAGAAATACTAAAGAATGAAAAATTTCGTCTTCAGGTTTTAATAGGTATCTTAGCGGTATTAATTCCTATTTCTGTATTTAGTACTTTTCTTTTTGAAAGCAGATTTAAATTAATTTTTAAAAATCCCGACTATTTTTTATTTGCAGTGGGGATAATTTTTTTAATTATTACAAGATCTTATTTCATTAGAAACAGAATCGGGAAGTGGCAAAAATCAAAATTTCAGGTACCAGAAACTTTTCGCTACATAAATGCGTTTATAGAAGTTAGTATTCTTTCGGCGGCAATTCTTTTAATGTCTTATGATATGCAGTCCGTTCAGGCGCTTGTTACACCGGTTGTATTCTTATATTTTATCTTTATTATCCTTTCGGCACTGGAACTTAATTTTAAGCTTTCGGTCTTTACAGGTTTTGTGGCTGCTTCTGAATTTCTGATTTTAGCAATCTATTTGCTAAATAATTTTCCCGGCACGCCTGATTCACCATTACTGAATTTTATTGTACCCTATATAGCTAAAAGTGTTATAATCTTTTTATCGGGCGTTGTAGCCGGCATTGTAGCGGTTAGAATTAAAAAATATATGATAAATTCTTACGAACGGTTGGATGAACGAAATCATATAGAAAAAATATTTGGTCAGCAGGTTTCCCCGCGCGTTGTTGATGAACTTGTTAAATCAAAACAAGAAATAGGCAGTCGCAGAAGGTTTGTTTGTATTATGTTTCTAGATATCCGCGGATTTACAACTTTCTCTGAAAATAAATCACCTGAGGAAATTGTTGAATATCAAAATAATGTATTCTCATTTATGATTAATCGTGTTACGGAAAACAACGGTATAATTAACCAGTTTATGGGTGACGGTTTTATGGCAACGTTTGGTGCGCCTGTTTCTCATGAGAATGATTGTCAGAACGCGGTTGATGCGGCCGTTGGAATAATAGAAGATATTAAAACAAAAAATGAGAATGGTGAAATCCCATTTACTAAGATTGGCATTGGAATTCATGCAGGAGAAGTTGTTACCGGTAATGTGGGAACTTCTGTAAGGAAACAATATTCTATTACCGGCAACGTTGTAATTTTAGCTTCACGACTTGAACAGCTTAACAAGGAGTTTAATTCGCAATTATTAATTTCTAAAGAAGTTTTAGATAAAGTTGATTCTGCTAAAATTAGTCTGGTAGAACATGGATTATCTGATATAAAAGGTCGAACTGAGCCATTGGAGATTTTTGAAATAAAATAATTTGGAGGGTAATATGAGATTAGATTCGTTCTAGAAAGAAAACATTTCATTTTTTCTTCTTTGTTTTATTGCCGTTCTTTTATGTCAACTCATAGGTTCTGAATTTACACTACAGATTCCATCTTTGGTACGTCCTTCATTTCACACACGTTTTAAGAAACAGATTTGCAGAAATAAAAACAAATAGGAATGCAATGAAAAATTCCTGAATCGATTTCATAAAAAAACAATCTTATATAATTCAAATTAGTGATAACTAATTATAACCGTATTAAGTAATTATGAATTATAATATAGAGATAAAAATCACTGACCTTTTATTTATGAATATTAAATAATACTTACTACCTTTTTGAATTGATTTTTTTAATTTGGTAAGAGAAGGTAAAAATAAAATTTCTTTAGATGAGGTAATAGAATGACGAACAAAATAATTTGGACAAAAATTGATGAAGCTCCGGCATTAGCAACTTATAGTTTGCTCCCGATAGTTAAATCATTTACAAAAGGAACAGGCGTTGAAGTTGAGACAAAAGATATTTCACTAGCCGGCAGAATTATTGCAAACTTTCCTGATAACTTAACAGAAGAACAAAGGATTTCAGATTACTTAACTGAACTTGGTAATTTGGCAAAAACTCCTGACGGCAATATAATTAAGCTTCCGAACATTAGTGCTTCTATACCACAGTTACAGGCTGCAATTAAAGAGCTTCAGGAAAAAGGTTATGATATTCCAAATTATCCTGAAGAGGCTATAACAGATGAAGAAAAAAAATTGCAAAAAAGATTTTCGAAAGTGCTTGGCTCGGCTGTAAATCCTGTACTTCGCGAAGGTAACTCTGATAGGCGCGCTGCATTGTCGGTAAAAAAGTTTGCTCAAAAACATCCGCATAGAATGATGAAAGACTGGCCAAAAGAAGGATCAAAATCCCGTGTAGCTCACATGACAGAAAACGATTTTTACGGAAGTGAGAAATCGACAACTATAAAAGAAGATTGTGATGTTAGTATTGAATTTAAGAGTAAAACCGGGACGAAAAAAGTTTTAAAGGAAAAATTATCATTATTGAAAGATGAAGTAATTGATACTTCTGTAATGAATGTAAAATCATTAAGACAATTTTACGCTGAACAAATTGAAGAAGCTAAGAAAGATAATGTGCTTCTATCATTACATTTGAAAGCAACAATGATGAAAGTTTCTGATCCTATTATGTTTGGGCATTGTGTTTCTGTTTATTATAAAGATGCTTTAGATAAACACGCGGATACTCTAAAAGAGATTGGAGTCAATGTTAATAATGGTTTAGCGGATGTGCTATTAAAATTAGATAAATTGCCCGCTGATAAAAAAGCTGAGATTGAAGCTGATATAAACAAGGTTTATGAAACCAGACCGGCACTTGCAATGGTTGATTCCCGAAAGGGTAAAACAAATCTCCACGTTCCAAACGATGTTATTGTTGATGCATCGATGCCGAATGTTGTACGGGACGGCGGTAGAATGTGGAATAACGATGATGAGCTTCAAGACTGTATTGCAATGGTTCCAGACCGCTGTTACGGAACTATGTACAGAGAAATAATTGAAGACGCTAAAGTAAATGGTCAGTTTAATCCGGCAACAATGGGTTCAGTATCAAATGTTGGACTGATGGCAAAAAAAGCCGAAGAGTATGGATCGCATGATAAAACTTTTGAATCGCCGGAGAGCGGGAAGATAAGTGTAATTAGTAGTTCTGGCGAAGTGCTTCTTGAACAGTCGGTAGAAACCGGTGATATCTTTAGAATGTGCCAGACAAAAGATGTTGCTATTAAAGACTGGGTAAAACTTGCCGTTAGAAGAGCTAAAGCTTCAGGTTCACCAACTATATTCTGGTTGGATGAAAAACGCGGGCATGATTCAGAAATTATAAAAAAAGTAAAAACATATTTACCGGAGTATGATACAGCTGAATTAGAAATAAAAATTCTTAACTCAGTTGACGCAATGAAGTACACTCTGAAAAGAGTTCGCAAAGGTGAAAATACAATTTCAGTTACAGGAAATGTTCTTCGCGATTACCTTACAGATTTATTTCCAATACTTGAACTTGGTACAAGTGCCAGAATGCTTTCTATAGTTCCCTTATTAAACGGCGGCGGATTATTTGAAACCGGAGCCGGCGGGTCAGCTCCAAAACATGTTGAGCAGCTGCTAAAGGAAAATCACATTCGCTGGGATTCATTAGGTGAATACTGTGCGCTGGTTCCTTCTCTTGAATTGGCCGCGGAAAAATCAGGCAATCAAAAGGCTTCGGTATTAGCAGAAACTTTAGATGCCGCGATTGGTGATTATCTTGAAAATGGAAAGATGCCTTCGCGCAAAGTAAATGAACTGGATAACAGAGGCAGTTCTTTTTATCTGGCGTTATATTGGGCAAAAGCATTAGCTGCTCAGGATAAAGATGCCGGGTTAAAATCGAGATTCGAAAAAATAGCAAATGAACTTGAAGCAAATGAATCTAAAATTGCTGAAGAGTTATTAGCTGTTCAGGGTGTAACGGTTGATTTAGACGGTTATTTTATGCCGAATGAAGAAATAACTAGTAAGGTTATGAGACCAAGTGAAACGTTTAATAATATAATTGACAATATTTAAATCAGAGATAAATTTTTAGTGCCATTGAATTTCCAATGGCATTTTTTATCTATAATTAAATTGTGGTTCATTATATAAATGATTATTAATAATTAGCGGTGTTGGTTTTATGAGTTCAATACTTAACATGACTTATGAGGGTGATCATATTTGTGTGGGAATGACAGGCAAAAGCAGTAACCAAAACAGCATGGAATTATGGCAAAAAATAAACGATTTTTGTAAAAATTATAATTGTTATAATATATTGGGTATTTCAGAAATGGAAACTCCCCTAAATATTGAAGATGCTTATAATTACTGGCAAGTATTTGAAAAAGCCGGAATTGATACAGGGAAATATAGAATTGCCTGGGTAGAAAAAAATCTTAGCACAAAAGAAGTTACTAAAATTGTTGAATCGGTAGTAAAAAACCGTGAAATGGTTTCCGGATATATTTTTAATAATGTAGCTGATGCAAAAAAATGGTTATTAAATAAAAATGGTTAGATAAATCAAAAGTTTAATATGAATGTAGATAGTATAATTTTTGAAATATGTATTATAATTGTCGGGTCGGCAATTCTTGGTACTTTATTTTTATACGCAAAACAGCCAATTATTATTGCTTATATATTAATAGGGATTGCTATTGGTCCGTATGGATTTGGTCTTATTAAAAAAACGGGGCATATAGAACAGATATCTCACTTTGGTGTTATACTTTTGCTGTTTTTAATAGGATTAAATCTACAGCCTGTTAAATTATTAAAATTATTTAGAAAAGTATCTTTACTTACTTTATCAACTTCCTTGGTTTTTGGGTTGTTGTCTTTTGTCTTTTCTATAAGTATAGGATTTAATCTGATAGATTCTATCATTGTTGGATCGGCAATGATGTTTTCAAGTACAGTTGTTAGTTTAAAATTGCTGCCAACCACATCACTGCACAATAGACATATTGGTGAGATGATGACCAGTATTCTTGTAATTCAGGATGTATTAGCCATTCTTATTATATTATTTATACAGGGTGAAAGGGGTGATAATGTATTAATTACATTTATTATTTTAGCCCTGAAATTTATTGTTGTATTATTGCTGGCTTTTCTTGGAGTAAAGTTTATTGTTATTCCGCTTCTAACAAAATTTGATATGGTTCAGGAATATACTTTTGTTGTTACTTTAGCCTGGTGTTTATTATTTGCAGAAGGAGCATATATTCTTGGATTATCTTATGAAATGGGAGCTTTTGTTGCGGGACTTTCTATTGCTTCCTTTAAAGTTGCGGAAGCTATTGCTGAGCATTTAAAACCACTTAGAGAATTTTTTCTGATTTTATTTTTCTTTGCAATCGGGTCTAAACTAAATTTAGATATTGATATCTATATACTATTATCCGCTCTTTTATTCGGAATCATTTTAGTTCCGGTAAAAGCTTTTATTTACAAATACGCATTTCATAAAAGCGGTGAATCAAAAGACCTTTCTAAACGGCTTGGAGTGCGTCTTGGTCAGTCAAGTGAGTTTTCTTTACTAGTAACTTTTTCGGCAATTTCAATAGGTCTGATTTCTACGAACGCGGCAATGTTTATACAAATAACCACAATAATAACTTTTATAATTTCAACTTACTGGGTAGTTAAAAAATATCCAAATCCAATTGCCGACAATTCAAAATTAAGGCAAGATTAATAAGCTGTATCAATTATATCTAATTAATACAGCTTTAAAAATTAAAACGCGGTTATAAATCCCATTCCTACTTGAACATATTCCTGTTTTATATCATATTTCAATTCGCCTACAATTCTAAAGTTACGTCTTAGAACATGCCCAATATGCCCTGATACGGATTTATAATTCTGAGTTTTATCGTCTGATTCAACCCAGTTAAAAAGACCAACACCGTACCACTTACTTTCATCACCATTAGGAGTCCAAACCAATTCGGCCAGCGCGCCTTTAGTTTCCGATTCAGTCTCCTTATAAAACGGTTCGGTGTAGTTCCAGTCGTCCTTTCTCTGAACATACTGCAAATTAAGTTCAAGTATATCGTTATGAGCCAGTGTTAAGTCAACGCCAAACATTGTCATTTTGTTTTCAAATATTCCGCTATTAATCTCATTTGTTTCTTTGCCATAATATCCAAACGTACCGACTCTTAAAAATTCAGAAACGTCCTGCGAAATTCTTCCGAATAGATTTTTATGATTATCAATATCAAACATTTTTTCAGAGTCTGCATCTTGCAAACCGTTTCCGTTTAAAACTTCAACAATAATGTCAGTTCCAGAATCAAATCCATACGTCAGCATAAGTCCGCGGTCATAAGCCAGGTTAAAGTTAGACATTCCAACTTTGGTTTTGTATATCTGATAATCTTCCAGCGTTAGCCGCAGTTCCCGTTTAAAGAGAGGATCGGAAATTTGAAACTGACCAACATAAATATCAAGTTCAGAATTAAAAAGATTGTTAAACATTAAATATGCGTCTTCAACACCGGCAACTTCACCGCGTTCATCAAAGTACATATAAAAATAATATGCCAGATTTTCCGCAAGTGCACCGCCTGAAAGCAGTTTAACCAGATATGGTGTTTTAAAGTCACTACGTTTAGGTTCATCCGTTCTGTAAGTTACGTGTGCTTCAACTCTGGTTGCAATAGGAAAGTTTCTTATTAGTGATAACTCTTCATCTCCGGTTTCTACAAAATATCTTGGAGCGTCTTTATCTGCAAGAACAAATCCGTTGCCTGCAAACTCATCTCCATATGCTTTTAAACGTGGTACCGGACTGTGACAAGTCTGGCAGCTCATTCTGTATTTCCTGGCAAATGCAGGAATGGCAGAAGCTGTTTCCGCAAATACTAAAAGAACCATAATAGAAATAAAGAACAATGATAATATCTTTTTCATAATTTCTCCTAATCGAATATCATTAACTCAGTTACATGCTGATTGACTAACAATTTTTCAGATTCTTCTTTAGGCACATTTAAAAATTCAGCAATAGAAGGAATAAGTTTGTGATAATATAATGATGCCGTAATTTTCATTTTACCCGGGGCTACATCGTAAGGCAGATTAAACGTGAAGTTCTCAATCTTAGTTTCACGGGGACCTATTCTGTAATCAACTCCAAACGAAGAAGTATTCCATTGCTGAATAGTCATTCTTCCCTGCGGATCGAAATATGGTTTTCTAAAAATCCTGTTTCCAACAGGAATCGCATCCCGCTTTACTCCTTCAAAATCCGGAATGTCTTTTGCAATTCCCATATCCTGATAAGCTAAAACATTGGATGATATAGTAAAATCTTCTCCTTCGAACCCTTTTTTATCAACCGGTAAATGATATTTTTTACCATCAGCATCCACGGCTTCAACATTAAGCCATACTAATCTGTCTTCTACAGAACCGGTTGGGAATTTGTGCCCTGTCTTTTGGTTATACAAAGCAACGGTAAATATAACGGTACTTTCCGGCTCAGCTTCTTTTAGATCAGGATTAATTCTTAACTCAATTGTTCCTTTAACTTTGCCCGGATCATGCCCGCCATGGAATAGATGTAATCTTGCATCCTTATATAAAGTTCCCATTGCCGCTGTTCTAAATTCAGTTTTAGGCATGTGGCAATCCTGGCATTGAACACCTTCTTTTGCGTACGGGCCTTCTTTCCATTCCAGGTGAGTTGATTTAACCCACATTCCAAAAGAACTTTTTTCGTTGTGGCAAATTCCGCAGAAATCACCTGATCTGTGGAGATCGGTTACAACAATTTCGTGTGCAGGAGAAGCTATATCTCCTTTCCGGGAACTGAATTTAGTTTTACCCGGTTCCATTATGTAGTTAAAATTAAAGGGAATGTCACCTTCAAATCCAGTGATGCTGTGGCAAACTTCGCATGAAACAGATTCATTTGCGCGTGAGTTTTTTTCTGGCCGTGGCGGAGGAACATCACCAACAACATAAGAAATTGGCGCGTGGCATCCGTTACATTCCTTTTTAGCTCCTGCTACTTTCTCATCTTTTTCCGCATGAGGAATTGCTAATTCAAAGTACTCAATTTCATCCCAATGATGTGTATAAGCTTCAGACATCATTGCCTGCCTCCACTGCATGTAAAAATGGTAAAGTTACTTTCGGTTACATAAACAGTACGTCCAATAGATATCAAACGAAAACTGTTTCTGCTACTTATTTTTTATGGTTGGTTCTTCAGCATGTTTTGCCTCGTGGGTTCAGACGTTCGAGAAACTATGGCTTCCTACACCCTAACAGTAAAAAACTACTTAAAATATTACAATGGATGTTCAGACTAAAGATAGAGCCACTAAATAGTACTGAAATAAAACCTCGACCAAAAATGATTTGCAAATGCTGTGGAGCGTTAATGAAAATTGTTAAGACAAAACTGAAAATATCTCGTAGGTTGGTTCCTATATAAATTTTAATAAAATTGTTCTTTCTCAACTTATTATCAAAAATACTCTACTTTTGCATACTTGGGATAACTATGTCAAATATTATTCTAAATCAACTTAAATTGTTGCTCAAATCTCCGAAAATAAGTTCTCTTAACATGTTTTATGATAGAATGCATACACCAATGTGATCTTTTCTTAAAAAAGAGACTACCAAATCAAAAGATGTTTTCATACAACTCTTAAAAACTAATACTTAACGGGCTTGTCCAACCATCGGTTCAGATTGTGGCTCGCAAAGAACGCTCACACAATCTAACCTTATTCGTTATAACCCAATTTAATATGGTAATATTTCTTGACAATATATTAAGTTATTTGTAAAATTGGTAATGGAGGCGATTTCGTTTTATGCTCGCACATGGATACTGCTCGTTCAACCAGGGGAGTG
>JAEINS010000027.1 GCA_016342755.1 Melioribacteraceae bacterium
AGAAAGCAGTAATGTTAAAACCGGATCTGTAAAACCTGAAGTAGTTTCTAAACAAGTTGTTGATCAAAATAATGTAGTTCCAAAGATTAGTACAAATGTAAAAGAAAATAAAGTTGAAATAAGTCAGGCAGATATTAGGAAAAATGTAATTGTTAACGCAGGACCGGAAAAAGATATTACAAAGACTAAAGCAGAAAGCAGTAATGTTAAAACCGGATCTGTAAAACCTGAAGTAGTTTCTAAACAAGTTGTTGATCAAAATAATGTAGTTCCAAAGATTAGTACAAATGTAAAAGAAAATAAAGTTGAAATAAGTCAGGCAGATATTAGGAAAAATGTAATTGTTAACGCAGGGCCGGAAAAAGATATTACAAAGACTGAAGTAGAAAGCAGTAATGTTAAAACCGGATCTGTAAAACCTGAAGCAGCTTCTAAACAAGTTGTTGATCAAAATAATGTAGTTCCAAAGATTAGTACAAATGTAAAAGAAAATAAAGTTGAAGTAAATCAGGCAGATATTAGGAGAAATGTGACTGTTAACACAGAGCCGGAAAAAGTTATTGTAAAGGCTGAACCAAAACTGGATGTAGAAAAAACATTAAGAAGTGTTAATCAAAAAATTACTGAGCTTAATAATAATGCTGGTTTGGTGAAGCAAGAGTCTAAAAAGGCAGATTACAAAGTAGTTTTGGAAACATCGGCAAACAATAATATTCAGCAAAAAGATTTACCAAAAACTGAAAAGCTATCTGATGTAATTGTTGATTCATCTCAAAAAACTAATGTTGATAAATCACAGACCGGAGCTAGTGTAAAACAGGCTGAGGTTAAGACTGAGATTGAGGTTAAGGCTGACGCAAGGAAAGAAGTTGATACAAATTTAGAAAAACCAAAGGCTGATTTAAAAGAGCAAGTGAAGATTGAAAAACCAGTTTCAGCATCAAAAGAAGTTGTGAATCAATTAAAGAATCTTGAATCAGTAAAAGTTAAGACAGATTTAAAACAACCTGAGTTAATAAAAAATAATGTCGCGGCTGAGAATAAAAATACAGAGCAGAATAAAGAAATTGAAATAAATAAAAAGTTAGATGTTATACCTGAAAAAACAAATGTAAAAGCTGGCTCAGATGAAAAGGTAATTGAAGTTAAAGAACCGGTTATAGATAAAGTTAAAACTCCAAATGTAAAATCTACTACAGAAGTAATTTTGGATAATAATAAGGTTAAATCAGTTCCTACTCCGGAAGTAAATCTTCAGAATGAAGTTGTTGAAGCTGCACAAAGAGAAAGTTTAAATGTTCATGTTAAAAAAGCTGTTAAGAATATTAGCTTTAAGGGAAACAAGGCTGAAGTAAAATCCGATAGTAAACCTTCATCGGGTAATGTTGCGTCTGTTACGGATGAAATTAAATCTGCTATCAAAAAAAGTTCATTAACCGGCGAATCTGATAATAAAGATTCTAACCAAAAACAGCCTCAGGATAATTTCCAATTTGCTGACCGGAAAGCGGCAAATCGTTTTGAAGAGATGACTAATATTCGGGAAGTGGTTAATAGTGAACGAATTGCGTTTGATAAAATTGAAAATTCTGCTGATACATTAAAAACAGTTAAATCAGCAGAAGTAGTTAAAGAGATTGCAAAGTTTATTGAGAAGCAGGATAAAACTTCTTTAGTAATTAAAGTAAACCCTGAACATTTGGGAAAAGTTAAAATTGCTTTAGAAATAACAAATAAAATAGTTCGTGCAAATATTGAAGTTGAAAATGTAGCTGCAAAACAAATGCTTGAAGCTAACATTAAAGAATTGAATGTGAATTTAAGTCAGTCTGGTACACAATTTGGTGGAGTAAATATAACTCTGGCTAATGCAGATCATAAGAATGCTAAGCATTTTACGAACAAGAAAAAGAATTCTTCCGGTTCGGATGTTGGTGACGAAAATGAAGCTAGTGGAAAAGGTGAATCGGGTAAAGTAAAAGATCTTGGTTATAATACCGTAGAATATTTAGCTTAGGAGGAAATAATGTCAAGTACAATAGATGGATTATTTAGCGCGAATACAACGGTTCAGAATCCGGGAACGGGAAAAAGTGTTTTAGGCAAGGATGATTTTATGCATCTTATGTTAGCACAGCTTAAATATCAGGATCCTATGAATCCGATGGAAAGTGATGAATATGCTGCGCAGTTGGCTCAGTTCTCTTCACTTGAACAGTTGGAAAACCTGAATAACAGTATGACAACCAGTATTGAAGCTAACTATCAGTTAGCAAGTTCGGTTAACAATACAATGGCATCAAATTTTATTGGTAAAGATGTTAAGTTAACCTCTACAACTATTGGATATAAAGGTCAGGAAGAGATTCAGTTAGGATATGATCTTGCCGGACAATCGAGCAAAACCACCATTAGCATTATGGATGAGAATGGTGATGTAATAAAAACAATAGAAAATTTGAGTACAAAGACAGGTTACCATAAACTTTCCTGGGATTTTACCGATAATGCCGGTAAGAAAGTAGAAGAAGGTTCTTATCGTTTTAAAGTTGATTCACCAGGATACAATGACGAAGTAATTTATAACGATGCATTTATTGTCGGAAGTATAAAATCAATAAAGTTTACATCCGATGGAACTAAAGTATTGATAGAAGGTCAGGAGTATAATCTTAGCGAAGTAGTAGAAATAATGGACCCAGATATAACAGGAGACAATGAAGATGGCTGATATAATTAATGGGATTAAAGTCCCCTTTATACCGATTGAAAGACCGGTAGATCAACCGTCAAAAGTAAATAGGAAAGGTACTGATCCATTTAAGTCAGTTTTTGAAGAAGAACTGAAGAAGGTAAAATTGTCGAGTCATGCAGTTAAAAGATTGGAAACAAGAAACATCAGCTTATCGGAAACAGAAATGAATCGTTTACAGGACGCGGTAAATATGGCTGAAAACAAAGGAGCAAAGGATTCATTAGTAATGATGGACGATACAGCGTTTATAGTTAACATTCCAAACAAAACAGTTGTAACGGCATTACCGATTGAAAAGAATGGAGAAAATGTATTTACTAATATTGACAGTGTAGTTTTTGCAAAGTAAATAAACAATAATAACATAAACAATAGTTACGGCGGGACCTTTCAAGGACGCCTCGATTCAACCGACCGACTGACGTTGAATCACTATTAAAACTTGGAGGTATATTATGTCACTTCTTAATTCACTATTCTCAGGTGTATCTGGTATTCGTAATCATCAGGCTATGATGGATAACATTGGTAATAATATTGCCAACGTAAATACTTTAGGATACAAATCAACACGTGTAACTTTCTCAGATACTTTTAACCAGTTTGTAAGGTTTGGTAGCGATCCTACCGATAGCAATGGCGGTACAAGTGCATTCCAGATTGGTTTAGGTATGAAAGTTAACTCAATCGATAGGAACTGGAACCAGGGTACTTTTGAAAGAACCGGTCTTGTTACCGATTTAGCCCTACAGGGCGACGCTTTATTTGCGTTAGAAAATAATGGTGAAAGATTCTACTCAAGAGCCGGATCTTTTACATTTGACTCGGATGGTAATTTGGTTAACAACCAAAATGGTGCAACTGTCTTAGGTAAAAATGCAACTGCCGATGGAGTAATTCCTCCCGGAAATAATCTTGAGAAAATTATAGTAAACAAAAATGAAAGAATTCCTGCCGTAGCGACAACGGATATTACTTGGGCTGGAAACCTAGATAGTACTAAAACTGTAACTGCATCTGATTTATACGAGCAGAGTGGAAATATTCGAGCTGATCGTGCAGTTGGTGAAGTTGTGCAAGAATTCAACACAATTTATAACTCGTATGGTGATGAATATAAGTTAACTACTTCTTATGAAAAAACTGGTGCTGATGCCTGGAACATGACTTATGAAATTCAAAAATTACAATCAGATGGTTCATATGGTGCAGCTGTTGTTACATCGGCAGCGGCAACTCCAATCACATTTGTTCCAGGAACTGGTGACTTATCTTCACCAGCATCAATTCCAGATATAAGTGATAGTACTGAAAGCCTAAGTTTTACTTTAGATATTTCAAAAATTACTCAAAATAGTGCTGCAGAAACAATTAGTTCTAATGTAGATGCTAATAGAGAGCCAACTTTGGTTGATGGTACTCTTTCTGTATTTGATTCTCTAGGTAACACTCACACATTAACCGTTCGTTTTACTAAACTTGATGAAAGTGAATGGGCGTTTAGAGCAACGGTTCCAGATGAGAGTGGAACTTTGTTAAATAATGTTGGAACAGTGTCATTTGGGATTGATGGTTCTATTACTTCGGTAGCACCTGCTACTCCAATATTAAGTTTTAATCCAACAGGTGGTGCAAGTACACAAAATATAGAACTCGATTTTGGGTCTGGTTTTGACGGAATTACACAAACTTCATCTGATTCAGTTGTTTCAGCTTTAAGCCAGAACGGTAGTGATGCGGCAACTTTAGCGGATCTAAGTTTAGACCAGTATGGAAATATTATTGGTGTATTCTCAAACGGTAATTCCAGAAAAATGGCTCAGATTCTTTTAGCAAAATTCCCAAACAATAGCGGTTTAACAAGTGTTGGTGATAATATGTACACAGTTGGCGCAAATGCCGGTACTCCTATTATTGGCGATCCTGGTGAGGTTACAGGTACAACAATTCAGTCCGGTGCTTTAGAGCAATCAAACGTTGATCTTTCTGAACAGTTCACTAAAATGATTGTTGCGCAGAGAGGATTCCAGGCTAACGCCAGAGTTGTAACCGTTTCTGATCAGCTGCTTCAGGAAATAACAAACTTAGTTAGATAATACTTAGAATTTCATTAACCCATGGAGTAATCCATGGGTTAATGATAATAGTCTTCTACAATCAAAATTCAAATACTATTCATCATTTGTTCAATATTAGCCAGTCTAAAATCACTCAAATCTAATTACATTCAAAAACCTCCATTTATCGAGAAAAAATAGACTTTTTTACCTATCTAAAGAATGGCATATCTCTTGATTGTTCTGTACTGATTTTAATATTAATTGGTGAAAAAATGGCAGACGAAAAAGGACAAGAAAAACCACAAGCGGAACCAGAAGTTAAATCGAGTAAAAAGGGGGGATTAAGTCCCAAAGTATTTATTATCGGAATTCCTTTATTCGTTATTCAATTAGTGCTGGTATATTTTGTAACCGGTTACATTTATAATCAGAAACACGGACCGGTTTATGGTGATGAAGGGAATGCTCATGGAACTGCAACTGAACATGTTGAAGAGGAGTCGGAAGAAGAGGAAGGCGGCGGTGCTCACGGTGGCGAAGGCGGCGGTGGAGTTAATAATATTGTAAGTATTGAAGATATTATACTTAATCCGGCTGGTACAAACGGACAGGTAATTATGCTTGTTTCAGTTGGTTTTGATATGAAAAACGCCGCAATGAAAACTGCTGTTGAAGAACAGGAAGTTCTGGTAAGAGATTTAATAATTTCCACATTGGCCCAGAAAGGTTTACAGGAACTCTCGGATTATAGTTTTCGTGATTCTCTAAAAGTAGAGCTTTCACATAAACTGGTTGAAAGGTTTGAACAGGTAGAAGTTAATCATGTGTATTTCCCAAAATATATTATTCAATAAGTAACCGGATTTAAGAAACTATGGCAGAAGTACTATCGCAAAGTGAAATTGATGCGTTGCTTAACAACATGTCAACCGGTGAGGAGGAATCTAAACCAGAGGTTTTTGCCGATCAGGAGGTAGTTCCTTTTGATTTTAGGCTTCCGAATCGTATTTCTAAAAACCAGTTAAGAACCATACGAAATATTCATGAAAACTTTGCAGAAAGTTTTGGATCCTTTTTAATGGGTAAGCTACAGACAATTATAAATATAAATGTAATTTCTGTTGATCAGATATATTATTCTGAATATGTGTTGTCTGTTTCAAATCCGGCATGTTTATTTACTTTCGACATTAAAAATACCGATATCAAAGGTATATTAGAATTGAGTCCGGAACTGGCGTTAACTTTTGTAGACAGACTTCTTGGCGGTAACGGATTAGGAACAAAAAGTACAAAAACAATTACACCAATTGAACAGAAAGTTCTCTATTCATTAGTACAAAGAATTTTACAAAACGATTTAAGAAAATCCTGGCAGATTATTGAAGATTTTGATTTTGATATTGATAAATTTGAGCCGGATATTGATTTTGCGCAGATAACATCGCAAAGTGAAAGTGTGTTATTAATTTCTTTTGAAATATTTATTGGCGAACAATCATATTTAATGAACTTATGTTTTGCAACTTACGCGTTTGATACAGTTTTATCAAAACTAAGCAGCCAGAGTCTTTCAACAATTAGACCTGTTAAATATGAAGGAACAACCTCAAAAGCAATTATAAGGGATCGTCTGCATGGAACAAAACTTAATGTTGCAGTAGAATTTGGGAAATCAAAAATATCATTCCATCAATTACTTAATCTTGAATTAGGTGATATTGTATTATTAGAGAATAAAGTTGGTGATGAAGTAAGAGTTAGAATTGATCAAAAAGAAGTGTTTTACGGAGTTCCCGGAGTGGTTAATAATAGGAAAGCTGTTAAAATAACAAGTAAAGCTGAATCTAAGGAGAGATAAATGGCTGATGAAAATTTAGAAAATCAAGAAGAAAATGCTGAATCGCAAGCTGATGATATTTTAAATGAGGCTGGCGGAGGCGCACCTAGTGCTGATGACATTTTAGCTCAGGCCGAAAGTGAAGCATCGGGAGGAGGAGGCAAGATTGTTGGCAGTGTGGCTGATTTCCCCGAATTTGATGAGTCTTCTAAATCAGGCGTTTCTGGCGATGAAAAGCTGGAGTTTCTTAAAGATCTGCAGCTTAATGTTTATATTGAACTTGGCAGAACCAAGATGCAGATTAAAGATATTATGGAATTAGAACGCGGCTATGTAATTGAACTTGAAAAACTGGCAAGTGAACCTGTAGATATTTTTGTTAATAATAAAAAAATTGCCGAAGGTGAAGTTGTTGTAATTGATAAACATTTTGGTATTAGAATAACAAATTTGGTTGAAACAGATGAACGAATAAAGGGACTTTAAAACCTTTATTCGCGTTTCAATAATCTGATGGGCTGCCGTTAAAATAATCGAAGGAAAATAATGAGTTACTGGGACATTGCAAATATATTTATAGTATTACTGATTCTTTTAGGAGTTATGTATGCATTGTTATATTTGATGAAAAGATTTTTATATCCATCGGGTACAAAGACAAACGGACAGTTTAATATAAATGTTCTTTCAACTCAGATGTTAATGCCAAAAAGATTTCTTTCCATTGTTAAAGTTAAAGATAAAATTTATTTACTTGGTATAAGTGAACAGTCTATTAATATGATTGATAAACTTGATGATGACGGTTCTTTTGAAGATGCAAATAATAAGCAGTTGCCGGGTGCAAACTTTTTTAATGTATTTAAAAAGTCGCTAGGTAAACAATGAAAAAAGGACTAATTATATTAGGTTTAATTTCATTGTTTCTGCTGAATAGTGAATCAGTTTTTGCACAGCAAACTAAATCATTGCCGCTGCCAAAGATTGGTATTGATGTTGGTACATCCGATAATCCGGAAGACCTAACAGTTACACTGCAGCTTCTTTTACTAATGACAATCCTTTCGTTAGCTCCTTCAATTTTAATTATGACAACAGCTTACTTAAGAATTATTATTTCATTCCATTTTCTTAAACAGGCCTTAGGTACAATGCAGATGCCGCCAAATCAGTTATTGGCCGGTGTAGCACTGTTTATTACATTTTTTGTTATGGCGCCAACCTGGGAACAGGTAAATGAAAACGCTTTGCAGCCTTACTTAAATAAAGAGATTTCGGCAGATTCCGCTTATACAACTGGTATTAAGCCGGTTAGAGAGTTTATGTTTAAATCGGTACGCGATGAAGATTTAGCTTTATTTATTACTTTTGCAGAAATAACCCAGCCCCAAACAAGAACGGAATTACCCACGTACATTCTTATTCCGGCATACGTATTAGGCGAACTAAGAGCTGGTTTTATAATAGGATTTTTTCTGTTTGTACCATTTCTTATGATCGATATGATTGTATCTAGTATCTTAATGTCGATGGGTATGATGATGCTTCCGCCAATGATGATATCGCTGCCGTTTAAAATACTGCTGTTTATACTTGTTGATGGATGGAATCTGATAGTTGGTTCATTAGTTAGGAGTTTTGGAGCATGAATTTAGATTTAGTTATAACTTTAATGACTGATGTATTTTACACAGTATTAATAATATTATTGCCTGTATTGGGAGTATCATTGGTATTTGGTGTTTTACTTTCAATTTTTCAGGCCGCAACTTCAATTCAGGAAATGACACTTACATTTGTACCTAAAATAATAATAACCGCAATTGCAATAATTATAATGCTGCCTTTCATGGCACAGAAGATGATCGCTTTCACGCATAAAATTTTTAATATGTTTGTGACGCTATTGCAATGACCGAAATATTAATAACAGAATTTATAACAGGTATACTGATTTTTATGAGAATTGGAGCTATGGTTTTTACTGCTCCTGTTCTAAGTAACCGGGCTATCCCAACAATTCCCAAACTGGCTGTTTCTCTTTTAATAACCTATATTGTCCTGCACATGGTTGATGATTTTGCTTACAATTATGAAGACGGATTAATTCCCCTGGCAATTATTGGTTTTAAAGAAATGCTTACCGGAATTATAATGGGATTTATGTTAAACTTTTCATTTTACGCAATTTCTTACGCAGGTATGTTAATTGGTTTTGATATTGGTCTGGGTGCCGCAATGGGTTTTGATCCGGCATCAGAATCGAATACAAATATAATCGGGCAGGTTTTTTCCACAATGGCATTTCTAATTTTTTTACTGATTAACGGACATCATTACGTAATTAGGGGATTAGGTTATTCATTTAATATTATTCCCATAGGATTTTATACTGTAAATAAGCCGGTTGTTGATCTGCTTGTTAATTATGCCGGGGGCATCTTTATAATTGCCGTAAAAATTGCTTCCCCAATTATGGTCTCTTTCTTTTTAATGCATATAGCCGCGGGTATTATTGCAAGAGTTAGTCCGCAAATGAACGTGTTTTTTGTATTGCAGCCCTTAAAAATGGGATTAGGATTTTTTCTATTAGTAGCCGTAATTCCAATTTACGTTTATGCGTTTAAGGAAATATTAAATGGATACGAAGAAAAATTATATCAGCTAATTAAGGCAATGAGTTTATAAATGGCAAAAGAGTCAGAAGGCCAGGAGAAGTCCGAACAGCCTACCGGGAAAAAGGTTAGTGATAGCCGCGAAAAAGGTCAGGTTGCAAAAAGTATGGAGATAAATTCCCTTGCCATTTTTGGGTCGGGACTTATTTTGCTTTTTATGTATAAAAATTTTATTGGCGGTAAACTTTCCGGACTTGCTGAATATATTTTTAGCTCACTCGATACTTTAGACATTACATTAAGTTTAAGTCAAATGTACATCGAAAAAGGTTTTGCGTATATTTTAGTTACACTTGCCCCGTTTTTTATTGGTCTTGTCCTGGTTGCGTTAGCAACCGGTTATGGTCAAACCGGATTTATGATTACCCCAAAGGCTTTAGCACCCAAACTAGACAGATTTAATCCAATATCGGGGATGAAAAATAAATTCTTTTCTACACAGCCTCTGGTAGAAATGATTAAATCCGTTTTTAAAGTTATAGTAATAGGTGCATTTGCGTATTGGGAACTTCAGGATGCTGTTGTTAATTCACTTGGACTTGTAAACTACACGGTTTCAGAAATAGTTTTATTCATGATTGATACTGCTCTTAACTTTCTTTGGAAAGTAGCATTAATTTATCTTGTTTTAGCGATAGCCGATTTTATATATCAGAGGCGTAAACATACAAGTGATTTAATGATGACCAAACAAGAGGTTAAAGAAGAATCAAAACAGACCGAAGGTGATCCTCAGTTAAAAGGACATATAAAAGGTAAACAACTTGCTATGGCGCGTAATAGAATGATGAAAGAAGTGCCTAAAGCTGATGTTGTAATTACAAACCCTACTCACTATGCGGTTGCGCTAAAATATAATGTTGGCAACAATGGCGCACCAAAAGTTATAGCCAAAGGAGTAGATGCGGTAGCACAGAGAATTAAGAAACTTGCGGTTGAAAATAACGTTCCGCTGCACGAAGACAGACAGTTGGCTAGAGCTTTATACAAAATCTGTAATATTGGTGATGAAATACCCGAAAATCTTTATCAGGCTGTGGCACAAATTTTGGCTTATGTATTTAAACAAAAAAGAGCCAAAAAGAAAAGTATTGTTTAAATAATGAAAAGACTTTCACAATATTCGGATGTAATTTTTGCAATTGGAATAATCCTAATGCTGGGTTTAATGATTATTCCGTTACCTCCATTTTTTCTTGATTTTCTATTAGCGTTAAATATTACATTTGCTGTATTAGTTTTAATAGTTTCACTTTATATAAATTCACCTCTCGATATTTCCGTATTCCCGGGTTTACTGCTTATTTTAACGTTATTCCGGTTAGCGCTTAATATCAGTTCAACCAGATTAATTCTTTTAGACGGATATGCCGGACAGGTAATAGAAACATTTGGTTCATTTGTGGTAGGCGGCAGTTTTGTAGTAGGATTCATAATTTTCTTAATTCTTGTAATAATTCAGTTTATAGTTATTGTTAAAGGTTCTGGCAGAATCTCGGAAGTAGCCGCAAGGTTTACTCTGGATGCTATGCCGGGTAAGCAGATGGCAATTGATGCTGACTTAAACAGCGGATTAATAAATGAAGATGAGGCAAGAAAACGGAGAAGTGATATTGCCCGCGAAGCTGAATTTTATGGATCGATGGATGGTGCAAGTAAGTTTGTAAAGGGAGATGCAATTGCCGGTATTTTAATAAATACTATTAATATTCTTGGCGGAATTATAATTGGTGTTGCCCAAAGAGATTTGAGTTTAGGAGACGCACTTCAGACTTATACAATTTTAACAATTGGTGACGGACTTGTTTCTCAGGTTCCCGCTCTTTTAATTGCAACTTCTGCCGGTATGGTTGTTACAAAAAGTGCTGCTGGTCTTTCGATGGATAGCCAGATGCGGTTACAGCTTTTTTCAAATCCAAGGGTTTTGGGAACTGTTGCCGGTGCGGTATTTTTAATTGCGCTTATACCCGGAATGCCTACTATTCCTTTTCTGGTTTTAGGAATTTCTTTAAGTACGGCATCTTTTTTCTTAAATAAAAAAAGGAAAGAAGATGAATTAATGGGATCAGGTTCGGGCGAAGAAGAACCTGTTTCGGAAGAAACAACCGAAGAAAAGGTTGAAGAGTATTTGCAGGTGGATCCTATTGAAGTTGAAATTGGATATGGATTAATTTCATTGGTTGATGAAACCCAGGGCGGAAATCTGTTTCAGAAAATATCGTCTACAAGAAAATATATTGCTTTAGAATATGGTATTCTTGTTCCGCCTGTCAGGGTTAGAGATAATCTGCAATTAAATCCCAATGAATATATTATAAAGATTAAAGGAAATATTGTAGCGCATTTTGAGATTTACCCCGATAGATACTGTGCTATGAATCCCGGAGCTGTGGAAGAAGAATTAAGCGGTCTGCCTACAAAAGATCCGGCATTTAATCTTGACGCGTTCTGGATTTCTGAAAATGAAAAAGATAAAGCGGAAATGTTAGGATACACTGTTGTAGATAGTATTTCGGTTCTATCAACTCATTTACAGGAAACAATTAAGAAAAACTTTGATAAAATTATTTCAAGACAATCAGTAAAACAGCTTTTAGAAAACCTTAAAAAAGAATATCCTGCTGTAATTGAAGATATTAATCCCGATACTCTTCCTCTTGGTACAATTCAAAAAGTGCTGCAGAGTTTATTAAGAGAACAAATTCCGGTTAAAGATCTGGTTCAGATTCTTGAATCGTTAATAGATTACTCTAAAGTTACTACAAATGTGGATGTATTAAACGAATATGTAAGACATTCGTTAGCCGATACAATTTCCAATTTATTTAAAGATCATAATGGAGTTATTCACGCTGTTGCTTTGGGCGAAAGACTAGAAAACTTTATTACTGACGCGCTTTCAAAACAGAAAGAAGCAGTTCAGACTTTAGGACTTACGCCGGATATGTTAACTCATTTAAATGAAAATATAGATTCGCAAATTGAATATTTCCGTTCATTAGGTTATCATCCTGTGTTTATAACTTCGGCCACAATAAGACCATATTTTTATAGATTGATAAATACAACGTTCCCAGATGTTTCTGTCCTTTCTTATACGGAACTTCCTGCTAGTGTAGAAATTGAATTTATTGGGAAATTAGAGGTTTAAGATGCAGATTAAAAAGTATTTAGCGCCTACTTTAAAGGAAGCTATTAGTAAGATGAAAGATCAGCTTGGTGAAGAAGCTATTGTACTTAGTACAAGGGTTCTTGAAGGTGACGCACGTCTTGGTCTGAAAAAAATGTTCGAAATTACAGCCGGTTCAGACGAAAATCTGCCGGATAATCTTTATTCAAAAAATACTGAACCAATTGTAGATGACTCAATAAATTTTGATAACGAATTAGCAAAATTATCAGAAAGAATTTTTAAATCGAAAAGTGATACTACACCGGATATATTTAAAAAAATTGACGAAGTACGAAAATCGAAAAATCTAAATTTAGATTTGAACGAAATTAAAGATCTGCTTATTCAAAGGGATGTTGATGAATTTAATGTTAGAAAAATATTATCGCAGCTAGAACGTTATAAGGCGTTTCTTAATGATGAAAATATTGATAATTATGTTGTTTCTACCATTGCATCCATGATACCGACTGAAAAATTTGAGTTTAGTAAAAACAGCAGACCTCATGTAATTTCGCTTGTTGGTCCAACCGGAGTAGGAAAAACTACTTGTATTGCAAAATTAGCCGTTATTTCTAAGATTCTTCATAATCTGGATATCGGGCTTATTTCAATTGATACATACAGACTTGGAGCTTTAGATCAGTTGAAAATATTTTCTGAGGTTAGTGATATAGAATTTCTTGTTGCTTACGATCCGGCTGACGTAAAAAGCGGCATGGAAAAATTTAAGAAAAAAGATTTAGTGTTTATCGATACAGTTGGCAGAAGTCAGAAAAATATTACTCATTTAGAAGAAATTAAAAAGTTTACCAGTTCTGTAAAAGTAGACGAAACTTATTTAGTCTTAAATACAACCGTAACTTCAAAGACAATGATTGATGTTGCGGAAAAATTTAAAGTGTTAAATTATACAGGACTTGTGTTCTCAAAATTAGATGAAGCAGTCTCATTTGGAAATATCCTGACCGTAGCCTCAAAATTTAATACGCCAATTAAATATTTAACAAACGGACAAGTAATTCCGGATGATATAGTTTCGGCAGATCCTGAGTTTATTGCAAACTTAATTTATTCAGGTAAGGTCTCTCAATGATAGGTCAGGCTGAAAGAGTTTATCAGCTTAACAGAGGATACGGATTAAGCATTTCCTCTTCAAAAAGCTGTCCTTATATTGCCTTTACTTCCGGCAAGGGAGGAACGGGAAAATCTTTCTGCGCCCTTAATATTGCTTATAATTTAGCGGATTTAGGGAAAAAGGTTTTGTTAATAGATCTTGATTTCAATCTTTCAAATATTCATCTAATGATGGATGTTTTACCTAGTGCAACTCTTGCAAATGTATTGAATCAAAATAGGACAATTGAAGAAACTGTTCATCATATTGAGTCTAATTTAGATCTGATTTTTGGCGATTCTGGGAATCTGGACTTATCAATTTCTCTGGATGATATAAAATCATTTTTTAATAAACTTAACGGGATTAGCAAACAATACGATGTTGTCTTATTTGATGCCGGTTCCGGAGCCGGAGATGAAATTTTAGAGGTTTTATCTATAATGGATGAAATTATTATAGTAACAACGCCGGAGCCAACTTCGGTTATGGATGCTTATGTTGTTGCTAAACTGTTAAAACAAAAGAAGATAAAAATTTCGATGTCTGTAATAGTTAATAAATGTCCAAATTTAGCCGACGGAGAAACCGCATTTCAAAATTTAAAAAACGCGGTAACTCATTTTTTGAAGGAAGAAATAGATCATCTGGGAAGCCTTCAATTTTCATCCGATGCTTTAAAATCTATAATGGATCAGCGCCCGCTTTTTTCATTTCAAAAGGACTCAGAACTAATTGATCAACTGGGTAAATTATCGGCAAAAATTGCGAAAAACAAACAAATGGTCAATAATAACCATTGACATTTGTGCAAAAATTAGTACCTTCCTAAATAAATTCAAATTAATTAAGAATCTTCCACAATTATTTATGGTATGTTCTTTGCATGTAGTTGACAAAGGAGGATTTGTGAACAAGATTATTCTGAACTTTGGCTTATTGGTTTTCTGCATTGCCGTAATAGTTTTTGCACAGCAGGATATAAGTATTTTAGATATAATACTAAAATCGTTTGTTGTGTTTTTTGCAGTTACAATGATGATCGGAATTTTAGTTCTTGTATTCATAAAAACCATTAATAAAGCCGCTATTGAAAAAGGAAAAAAACTAGAAGATAATATATTGGGAAATAGTGAAAATGAGTAATACTACCCTATGGGCTCAATATAAAAAGAAGCCCGATACCAACACCAAAAAACAGATAATGGTTAATTATACCAATCTTGTTCATTATGTAATTCATCATTCAAAATTTATAAACCTTAACATAGTTGATGAAAGAGATTATTTTCAGTTCGGCGTTGAAGGTTTAAGCGAAGCTATTGACAGATTTGATCCTGATTACGGAACCAAATTTGAAACTTACGCAATTCAGAGAATTAGAGGAAAAATAATTGATGAGTTACGTAAATTACAGATTAAACCACGTTCACAAAATACCGAAGATAAGGTTAGCTTTAGAAACATATCGCTGGATTCATCTTATGACGGTGAGGAAGGTTATTCGCTAAATGAAGTAATTCCGTCTGATGGAAAAACTCCGGATGAGCTGGTTCATAAAGACGAGCAGAAAGAAATTTTAGTAAGATGTATTAAAAATCTTCCGGAACGCGACCGCACAGTAATAGCTTTATATTATTATGAAAATTTAAATTACAATGAGATATCGGAAATATTGGATATTACTATTTCAAGAGTTTCACAAATTCACTCCAAAATTATTAAAGAACTAAAACAGAAAATCACTCAGACTTATGAATAATTTTACTTCTGAAAATAGTGTTAAGCAAAAGGAAAAGGTTGAACGTAAATTATCAAACGTTTATAATCTTCCCTCGCTTCCATTAATAATTTTAGAAGTAGGCAGATTAATTGAAGATCCTAAAACCAATGCTTCGCAGCTTGGTAAAGTTATAAGCAAAGATCAGGGATTAGTAACAAAAATTTTAACTGTTGCAAATTCGCCTTTGTACGGCATTCCAAGAAAAGTATCTACAATTGATTTTGCAATCGTAATATTGGGTTTTAGTCATATAAAAAATATTGTTGTTGCTCTTACAATGATGGATACATTAAAAACTTCTGGTACCGAAAAATTTTCGCAAAGAAAGTTTTGGCTTCATTCTTTAATGACTGCAACTGCCGCAAAAAAAATAGCGGATGATCTTGGATTTTCCGCAACCGGTGAAATTTTTACCATGGGTCTTCTACACGATTTAGGAATACCGGTTATTTATAAATATTTTCCCAAAGAATATGCTGAAATTGTTAAAGCTGTTAAAAATGACGGCTTAACTTATGCCGAAGCAGAAAATGATGTTTTAGGTATTAACCATCAGGAAATTGGTGCTTATTTATTAGAACAATGGAACTTACCTTCCAATTTATCTAAAGTTGTTGAGATGCATCATAATCCGTCTAGCGAACAGAATTTCAGTAAATTTGTATCTTTAACACATTTAGCCGATTATATGACAAACAAACTTAAAACCGGTGAATTTGAATGGGATAAAGATTTAGCAATTGATAACAGAATTATTGATACTTTAAATATGGGTGACACAGAGTATCTTGAAAATTTTATTATGAGTTATGAACAAATTTTTAAATCGCAAATAGAATCATTAAATATATAACTAATTTAGTTGAGAACATGGACGATAAAATACTTCAAGAAAAACGCGAAAAGACAGCATTAGTTTTAACTAATGTTTACAACTTACCATCTATGTCTGCAATTATGATGGAAGTTTCCAGATTACTGGATGATCCTTCTACAAATACCGATAAGCTTAGTAAGATGATAGGTAAAGATCAGGGTCTGTCTACAAAAATTCTTTCAATTGCAAATTCTCCTTTATATGGTTTGCCAAGAAAAGTATCAACAATTGATTTTGCAATTTTGATAATCGGATTTCAGGATATCAAAAATATTGTTATTGCACTTTCTATGATTGATTCTTTCAAAAACAAATCAGATAAAAATCTTAATCAGGAAGAGTTTTGGAAACACTCAATTATTACCGGAAACGCGGCAAAAAGAATTGCCGAAGATCTTGGCTTTAGAATTGGCGGCGAAGCTTTTGTGGCCGGATTATTGCATGATCTTGGTATACCGGTAATTCACAAATATTTCCATTCAAGTTTCTTAGAAATTATTGAAGCAGTAAATGAAGGCGGCATATTTCTTGAAGCAGAATTTAATACGTTAGGAATGACACATGCTGAAATAGGAAGATTTTTAGCGGCAAAATGGAATTTACCGGCACCTTTAGTTGATGCGGTTATTCATCATCATGATCCGGGAAAATCGGAAGAAAACGAAGTTCTTACAGCAGTTGTTCATTTAGCTGATTATATGACTCAGTTTTTGGAGCTTGGCGCATTTTATTGGGATAGTACAAATAAACTTGACCCTGCGGTTCTTGAAATATTAAAATTTGAAAATGAAGAAGCAGTGAACGAATTCATGGAAAAATATAGAGAATTATTTACTAAAGAATTAGAAGCCATTAGGTTATAAATTGATACTTCATAAAGAAAATACAAATAGTTACGAACCTTTTTACAAGTTACTTCAGGATTATAAAAACATTTCTGAAACTGGTGAACAGGAACTTATATTAGTTACCAATCCTGAAAAACATGACGGAATTAATCTTGTTGAAAAATACTCGCACATGTTTCAGAATTTAATTTCATTCGAAAATGAAGTTAGAAGTATTTCTTCGCCGTCGCAATTAGCAGAAAAATTAAAACTGTCTTTAAAACGGATTCTTCCTGTTAAAGATGCTTCTCTTCTGTTTTTTGATGAATCTTTGGTTTCTCTTAAAGCTATTGGCGCAATTGAAAATGATTTACCCGATAGAATGAATCATTATTATAAAGAAGGAATTCTGAATATTCTGTTTGAAGGTGAAAAGTCGATGATTTTACCTGAATTAAACAGTTATAATTCCGATGGCGCAAAACTGAATTATATTATTTTTCCGTTTTTCGAAAACACAAAGAAAAAAGGTTTGCTTTGTATTTTATCATCTATTGTTCAGAAAAATTTCAACAATCTGGATAGACAAATTATCCAGGTTCTGTTAAATGTTGCTTTAGCAAAAATTGATAAACTTTTTCTTAGAAGTAAACTTAATAGTACAATAGAAGAATTACAGACTTATCAGGCAAAACTTTCAAATGATTTTAGACTTGCCGCAATTGGCGAATTAACCGAAGGAATTATAGAAGATATTTCAACTCCGCTGCAGGTTATTATGAGTAATGTTGATTTAATTGATGTATCTGACGATGACCAGACTGAGGTTAAAAAAATTAAACAGCAGGTTCGTAAAATAAATTCATCTATGAACAGACTTGTAAAGTTTTCAAATCTTAATCAGAAGAATATTAAAATACAGCCATGTAATTTTAATAATGTATTAAACGAGTATTATAACCTTGTTAAATCAACTTTAGAAAGTGTTAATTTAGAATTTGTTTTAGATTTTGATGAAGACTTGCCGTCCATATTAAGTCATCCAAATTATATATTCCAAATATTAACTAACGTTATAGGGCTTATAAAAACTAACTCAAAAGGTAACGGCGGCATTATTATACAGACACGCTATATTTCTGATGATGTAGTTTTAAAACTAGTTTCAACAGCCGAACTTAAATCCTATTCAAAATTATTAAAAAATGATTCTAAGAATAGTGATTTGAATATTAAGATTATTGAAAGCCTTATGAATAAACATGAAGGTTCTTTTGAAGTAGAATCATTTCAAGGCGGCGGTTCAACAATTACTCTTAAGTTTCCTCTTAAAAGGAAGATTAGAAAATGAAATTGAAAGTTCTAATATTAATTATTCTTATTTCTTTTGGTTCTGCTTTTGCACAAAAAATAGTACCCGGAAATAAAAATGATGTTAATATAAGATCTTATGTTGATAAACAGATTAAAGATGCTGAGAATAAAAATAGCGATAAGAAAGTAAGTGTAAATAAAGCTAAAAAAGAATCGGCAATAATTAGTAAAGTATCAATCAATAATTTTTTAGTAAATAACAAAAGTTCATTATTAAAAGCCTTCTTCTTATTCGATGCATCAATATTGGCAGCAATTGTTATTTTTTGGAGAAGAAGAAATCAAAAAATCAAAGCGTATAAATCTTCAATGGTTTCCGATAATATTCAATTAATTAGAGAAGAGAAAATTGGTTTAGAGTATTCTAAAAAAAGCAATAAAAGAAGATCTAAATTATTTGGGAAAGGTTCTTTTAAAGTAGAAAGCGGAGAATCTATAACCAGACTCGCGAAAAAACTATCCATTTCAAAAGGTGAAGTTCATCTTGCCGCAAAGATGAAAATGTTAGCCAACAGTTAAAATGATTAACAGCGTAATGCATAATGTTTTCTTTAGTTCTGAAAACGTAAGAGTTAAAAGTCAGGGTAAAATTGAACTCCGTCCGCAAACAAATTCCATTGTATTATTAAACATTTTAGATAAAAGCCTTAAGAATTTCCGGTTATTAATTAATGGAAGCGTATTTCAGGCAGAACTTCCCATAAAGGCCGAAACTGGTGATGTAGTGCTTGCAAAGGTTTTAAGTCAGAAACCATTAGTACTGGAATTAGCTAATCTTTTAAATCCCAAATTACTTACAAACACTGTTTATAACGATATACTAAGCAAATTATCTATAAATGCTTCTGCTACTGCCAAAGAAGTTGTTAAAGAACTTATATCTGAAAAGAAGCCTTTGGTTAAAGGCAAAATGGAACGAATCATTAATTACATAGATTCTAACAAGCTGAATCATGATGATTTACAGATCAATTTTTTAATTAACTTTTTTTGGCATTCGTCTGATAATTCTGAAGAAATGCTGGAAAGACTTAACGATATATTTGATATAACTTTTACCAGGCTTGCAAGTAAGATATATGAATACACAATATTAGCCAATCGATTATATCCAACCAACTCTTTCACACAAAAACTAAATAATGTCTTTGTATTTGATTACAAAAAATTTGAAATAGATAAAGATGATTTGCCCGTGAAAAATAAATCGGAAGCTATTCCAGAATTATTTGCTTTGCTGGAACTGACTGACAGCTTATTACCACACGAGAAAAAGGAACTAAAGCAGCTTTTACTAAAGTATATATTACAGAAATCAATTTACCAGTATTATAATTTTCATCCGGAATTCACAATATTAAAACTTCCAAAAGAATTTCATCTAACACTTTTTAAGACAGAAATAAAACACTCTTACGGAGGTGAAGTAATAATAGCGTTATTGCTTAATTTAATGACTCCGAAATATGGAAGCATAATATTTAAGGGCAATTATTCGATGTTCAGATTAAACGGAGAAATTTTATCTGACATAAATTCTATTGGACAAATAGATAAAATTATAAAAAAAATGAATGAAGAAATATCGGAAGAACTTGATATCGATTCAAAAATTTTCACATCCTTATTAAAAGAAAATATAGCTGTTGAAGATATAGGCAAAACCGGCAATATCAATTTTATGGCATAGTATTAGTTAACATGAATAAGCAACAAATATTAAATATTATTCGGAGAGAAGCAGAATCGGAAGGATTGATTTCGGCCGGTGATAAGTTAGTTAAAGATGCTTTAAGACTAATGTTTAATAAGCAGGCTGTACCTGTTAAGATGAATAACATTACAGCTTATGTTATCAAAAATATTATGAAAGTTGGAACCGGGGACAAAGATGATAAAAGGTCTATATCAGGCAGCAAGTAATTTAATAGCCAAGCAAAAGAACATTGACATTACCGCAAACAATCTTGCCAATATAAATACAACCGGATTCAAAAGGGAAGTCCCTTTTTCTGAAGTAATGGCACGCCTGGATAAACAGCCGGCAAAACAAATTACAGATTTAAGCAAAGGAAGTTTTGTTAAGACTTCTAACACGTTTGATCTTGCAATTTCCGGCGATGCTTTTTTTATGGTTAAATCGGAAAACGGAACTGAGCTTACTTCTAATGGAAATTTTAAAGTTGATGATGAAGGATTTTTATCTGATGCGAATGGCAACAGGGTAATGGGAGTAAACGGAGAGATAGATTTAACAGAAGCTTTTCTTGGGAAGCAAAAAACATTAGAAATTAATAAAGAAGGTGAGATAAAACTCGATAATGAGATTATCAATAAACTATTAATTGGGAAAATAGATGATTCACTAAAAATGACAAGAGTTTCAGGACAGAATTTTGCGTTTACTGAAGGCGGTTATACAGAAGCCGGAGTTGATGAGTATGAAATTAATCAAGGATACCTTGAGGAATCGAACATAAATCCTGTTATTGAAATGAAAAACATGATCCAGATAGAAAAGGATTTCGAGGCTACTAAAAAGATGATTGGATACATGGATCAGTTGATGGCAATGAATAAAGAAATTGGAAGAATATAAAGAGGAGATACATTATGCCAGATACAGCCTTAAACGCAGCAGCTTCGGGTTTATATGCACAGCAAGTTAATATTAAAACAATTGCTAACAATATTGCTAACATAAACACTACAAGCTTTAAAAAGAACAGAGCCGAATTTAAAGACCTTATGTATCAGGATATTTCAACTAATCCGGAAAACAGCGATATACCGGGGTTCGTGGAAGATTCGGACTCTACAATACAAGTTGGTACTGGTGTTAAGCCAACTTCCACTCAAAAAATATTTACGCAGGGTAATTTACAACAGACCGGACAAAAATTAGATATGGCAATTCATGGCGACGGATTTTTTCAGCTAAGAAATGCGGATGGTAATTATGTTTACTCACGTGATGGTTCGTTTAAACTATCAGCCGATGGGTCTGTTGTTTCATCGGGCGGACACTTATTAGAACCTGGTTTCACAGTTAACGCGGATGTTCTTAGCATAGAAATGACAACCGATGGAACTGTAAGCGCGATTGGAACAGACGGACAAAAAGTTGACATAGGAAATATTGAACTTGTAAAGTTTGTAAACCCCGGCGGATTAAAAGCACTTGGTAATAATCTTTATTCAGAAACGGAACAATCAGGAATTCCATTAATAGGAACTCCGGGTTCAGAAGGTTTTGGAGAAGTCCATCAAGGATATCTTGAATCATCAAACGTAGATATAGTTGAAGAAATGATGAACATGATTACCGCGCAAAGAGCATACGAGATAAATTCTAAAACTGTTAAAACTGTTGATGATATGATGACGATGGCAAATAATCTGAAGCAATAACTAAGGATTAACAATGGTATCAATTATAATAGCCATATTATTTATGTTTGGTTTATCAGAATCATTTCAAGATAATTTGGATGCTTATTTAAATAATCATTTAAGTGAGTATTCAAAATATTCATACGAAATTATTACCCTTCCAAATAATATATCAAACTTGAATGACGGAATAGATTTGGATAAATCCAGAGAGTACAAGTTAAATAATGGTTATATGTATATACCTGTTCATATACAGCCTAAAAATGGAAAAGGAACTAATGGATATATTACTCTAAAACTTAAGTTATATAAAGAAGTATTAGTTTCTATAAACGAAATTGAACGTGGCATAGAATTAGCGGAATCAGATTTCATAAAAGTTTATAAAGATGTTACACAGCTAAGAGTTGAAGCAGTTTATACAACAGAATATTTAAGCGATAAAAGAACAAAGGTTAAAATTTCAAAAGGTCAGGTTCTTTCAAAAAATGCATTTGAACAAATTCCGGTAATAAGAATCGGTGATAAAATTACTGCTTATATAAAAAAAGGAACGGTTGAAATTTCGATGGATGTTAAAGCAAAACAAGACGGTTACAGAAATAAGATTATTAGAGTTCTCTCGGATGAAAACAGAATTTATAAAGCAAAAGTTGAAAGTTCTAAAAAAGTTTTAATAGTTGAGTAAAATATGAAAAAGATAAAAATTTTAATTCTATTAATAATATTACCAATAATAATTTCTGCTCAGGACATGAGACAGAACGCGTTTCAATCGTTGTTCTCGGATTATAAAGCAAGCAGAATAGGAGATGCTGTAACAATACTGGTTGTTGAATCTTCGCAGGCTTCTAATCAGGCTTCCAAAAGAACAGACAATGAAAGTGATGTCGGATTTAATCTTTCGGGTACAATGGACGGAGAACCAATGCTGCCGAAGATGGATTTTGATGTTGGCTCCAGAGATAATTTTGAAGGCAGCGGAGTTACAAGATCTCAGGGAATGGTAAAAACAAAATTAAGTGCCAGAATTGATTCGGTATTAGCTAATGGTGATTTAAGAATTATTGGCAGCCGCAAAATAACTATCAATGGCGAAGAACAAATGATCCAGATAAAAGGTATTGTTAGAACCGGTGATATTAAACATGATAACTCAGTTTACTCTTACAACATTTCTGATATGGAAATTGTTTTTGAAGGTAAAGGTGATATTGAAGACGCACAGAGTCCCGGATTCTTAAGTAAAATTTTCCATTGGATTTTTTAGGTATTAATATGAAAAAAGTTTTATTAATTATAATTCTCTTGATATTTACCTCTGCTTCTCAAGCACAGAGAATTAAAGATATATCATACTTTAAAGGTGTTCAGTCGGAAATGCTTATTAGTTATGGTCTTGTTGTAGGTCTTGCCGGTTCAGGTGATAGCCATAGATCTTCTTTTACAGTTCAGTCAGTAGTAAGTATGTTAAAGCGATTTGGAATTACAGCTCCCGAAACCAATCTTAGAACCAGAAATGTTGCAGCGGTAATGATAACTGCCAGAGTTAATAATCTGCTTAAACCTGGTGCCGAGTTTGATGTAACAGTTTCTTCAGCAGGCGATGCAACAAGTTTAATGGGCGGAACACTTTTAATGACTCCGCTTTCAGCAAAAGACGGAACAGTGATTGCAAGATGCCAGGGTCCAATCTCGGTTGGCGGGTACGATATAAACACAGCATCCGGCGGCAGACTAGCCCGAAACCATGCTGCCACGGGAAGAATTCCGTCCGGAGGAATTTTAGAAAAAGAATTAGAGGCTATATCATTAGTCGGCAGCGAAGTTAGTGTAATACTTAAACATCCTGATTTCACAACGGCAAACAATGTAGCAGTAGCAATAAATACGGCAATAGGTGATGAAACCGCCATTGCAGAAGGAGCTGCGGAAATAAAAATTACAGTGCCGCAGGACAGACAAGATAATTTTGCAGCCTTTTTAGCTGCTATAGAAGCCATTGAAGTTGAATATGATTACATAGCAAAAGTGGTATTAAATGAGAGAACCGGAACTGTTGTAGCCGGTGAAAAAGTAAAAATACAGCCAGTTACAATTTCTCATGGAAGCTTAAACATTAGTATTAAATCATTTCCTATTATATCGCAGCCAAACGCATTTGCAGAAGGCGAAACAACCTTGTTTAATAATTTAGTTCCTACTGTTTCCGAGGAAGGAGCAAACGCAGTTTCTATACAAGGAGCTTCCAATGTTCAGGAAGTTGCAGCCGCGTTAAATTCCTTACAGATTTCTCCAAGAGATATAATAGCTATTTTCCAAGCATTAAAAGAAGCTGGTGCATTATCAGCAGAATTGGTGATAATATAAAATGCCTGATGTAAATTTAAATATAACCAACCCAAATAAACATATAAGTGAAACCTTTAAGATTAAAGGCGATTATTCATCGGACGAAAAACAGAAACTTCAAAAAAGCGCAAGAGATTTTGAAAGTTTACTAACTTCGTTAATGATGAAAAGTATGACTAAATCCGCCGGTGGTTTATTTGGTGAAAATAATTATGGTGGTGATATTCTTGATACGGTATTCGAAGAAAAGATTGCAAGTTACATGACCGAAAGTAAAGGATTAGGAGTGGCTGATATGATCTATAAAAACATTACCGGTGAAGAGCTTCCAGATTTGATGAAGTTAAATAGTAAAGAAATTAATTTTGCAGAATTCAAATTTGCAAAAAGAGAAATACCAAAGTTAAATAAGTCTGAAAATGATTATCCCACAATAAAGCCCAGCAGTAAAGCAGTAGACAGGCTTAAAGATTATGAGGATATTATTGATAAGGCTTCTGAGAAATATGGAGTTGATAAAAATATTATTAAGTCGATAATACTTACAGAAAGTGCGGCAAATCCAAAAGCCATTTCAACAGCCCGGGCAAAGGGTTTAATGCAGTTAATGGATTCAACAGCCAGAGATATGGGTGTAAATGATGCTTTTAATCCGGAAGAAAATATTTTTGGCGGCACTAAATATTTTGCAAAAATGCATCAGCAATATAAAGGGGATACTAAACTGGCACTTGCTGCATATAATGCGGGTCCTGGAAATGTTGCTAAATACGATGGTGTTCCGCCTTTTAACGAAACTAAGAATTATATAGCCAGAGTTTTTGGGTATTTAAATAATATGGAAGAGTAAAATGGTACTAGAAAAATTATTTGAAACTTTAGAAGTTGAGAAGAAGAATCTTCAAAAACTTAAATCAGTAGCTGAAAGAAAGCAGGTAATCTTAGTAAGCTCTGATAGAGAAAAGCTGGAAGAATGTACTCTGGAAGAAGAAAGATATATTCTTAATGTTAGAAAAGATGAAGCACTGAGAATAAAGATTATTCATGAGTTTTATTTGCAGCTTGGATTAAAAAGAAACAGTCCTAAATTATCTTTATTGGCAAATTGTTTAAAAGGAAAAGTTGAAGAAACTGTAATTACTTTGTTATCATCGTATGAAAAAGATATAAAGTCTCTGGTTCTAGAGATATCAATGTTAAATCATAGAAACCTTTTCTTAATTCAGCACTCCAGAAATTTTATTACCGAAACAATAAATATTTTGTTGAAAAATAAAAAGAAAGCCCTTTTAGATAGAAGAGTATAACTATGAGTATTAATAAATTATTAGATGTTGCCGGCAGAAGTTTGTTTACATATCAGAAAGCACTGAATGTAACTTCGAATAATATAGTGAATGCGAATAATCCAAATTATTCTAAACGGAGAATTACTATGAGTCAGGTTGCACCTGATCATAGGTTTGGATTAGGAATTGGTTCCGGAGTAGAGATCTCTGATATTGCACGGGTACGAAATGAACTTACGGATAAACAGATAATTGGCTATAACCATGAATACAGCTATAATAACAGATACTCTGAACTTTTAACTCAGGTAGAGCAGCTATATTCTGAGCCGTCGGATTTAGGTGTTTCTAATTTAATGAATGAGTTTTTTAATTCGTGGGAAGAACTGGCGGTAAATCCTTCTTCAACAGCTTTAAGAAATAATGTAATTAATAGTGCCCAGAAATTTTCATCTAAAGTAAATAGTATTTATGACGGTTATGAAGTTATTAAAACTGATGTGAAAAAAGAAGCTGAGCAGACTGTTAGCGAAATGAACAATCACATTATGAATATATACAATTTAAATCGTGAAATATATAAAGCCACAGCAGTTAACAGAAATGCAAACGATTTATTGGATGAAAGAGCGGCTACACTTGAAGAATTAAGTAAACTCGCTAACATTTCTGTAACTTATGACGATAATAATGTAGCAAATGTATCAATTGGCGGTTCGTTTGCTGTTGACAGAGTTCATGCGGAAAAATATCTTCTTGCAGAAGAAGATGGTAAGCTAAAAATTAAGCCGCACGAAGAATCAGGTGCTATAATGGTTAACAGCGGAAAAATTTCTGCATTGAATGATATATTTTCCAAGAAAATTACAGAGCATAAAGCTTTGTTAGATAATTTAGCAACAACTGTTATGGATGAAGTAAACAGTATTCATAGTAGCGGGTATTCGCTTCATGAACCACCGGTTACCGGAATAGATTTCTTCTCGGGTTATGAGCATGGAAAACTTTTTATAAATGAAGATATACTTGCCGACCCAAGATATATAGCTGTATCAGCCGATCAGACAGACGGCAATGGAGAATTTGCAAGTGCTATTGGAGCTCTTAAAGATAGAGATACAATGGACGGTTTAACTTTTGAAAGTAAATATTCTGATTTTATTAGCGGAATGGCAAGTGAAATTGTACAGCATGATCAGCAAGGACAATCGCTTGGATTAGTTCTTGACCAGTTATCTTTAACTAAGGCCGAGTATTCCGGTGTTTCTACAGATGAAGAAATGGTTAATGTAATAAAGTTTCAAAGATCATATAATGCTTCAGCAAAATTAATTCAGGTTGCTGATGAATTATTTCAAACAATAATAAATATGGTTTAATAATGAGAGTAACCGATTTATCAATTCAGCAGACATATCTAACAAATTATCAGAAGAATAAAAGAACTTTACAAAATATTCAGCAACAGATAACAACACAAAGTAAAGTTAATACACCTTCCGATAATCCTTTAGCAAATTCAAAAATATTGCGCTTTGGTAATCAGTTAGGAAATTTTAATACTTATAAAAATAATATAAATACATCAATTGGATTTGTTCAGAATACTTTGCTGCCTATGGAAGGCATGCAAAATGAAATGAATAAAGTAATAATAGATTTAACGTCTATGAATAATGCTGTTGTAGATGATAAACTTGATATATATGCACAGAACCTGGATTTAACATTAGCAACTTTATTAGACTTTGCAAATGCCGAGTATGACGGCAGATATGTTTTTGGGGGAAACGATAGCTCCTCTAAACCGTTCGATTACAATGCGGCAGGTGATAAGGTAGAAGCTAAATTACCCAATATTGGCGGAGAGCATCTTGCCAGAATTTCAAAAAACAGCTCTCAAAAAATTAATATTACCGGCCAGGAAATGTTTCAGTCTGTTTATGAACAGAGAGGAAATCTGGATTCTACTTCGGCAATTGGATCGGTGGATACAAGTAACGAAACAATTCTTGATGCCGATGGAAATGAATATACCTTAACATATAACTATACAAAAACTGCTGCAAACACTTATGATTTTAGTTATGATATTACAGATTCAACCGCGGCTTCAGTTGGTTCGGGAACCGTAAACGATCTGGTTTTTAATCCCGCATCTTCCAAATTAACTAGTATAAATGGCGGTAATCCTGAAGAAATAGAAATAAATATACCTGGAAACAAAATTGAGTTTCAATTTGATTTGACTAATATTAAAGAGAATACTAACCCGACTAATTTAAATTTAAATAAGAATCAGGATGCTGATATTTTTAATATTTTAATTTCTATGAAAAATAAATTAAACAATGGGGAGCGTCCTAACGATAATCAAGTTAAGATGGTAAATAATTTTATGAATCATCTAACAAATAAAATGTCTGAGGTTGGAAATATTAGTAACAAACTTTTGGATGCAGCTGAATTAATTGATTCACAAAGATTAGCGGTACAGGAATATATGTCTATAGAAAAAGATGTTGATATGGCCGAGGCAATTATCGAATTAGAAACAAGTCAGCATAGTTTGGATATAAATTATAAAATATCGAGTATGATATTGCCATCATCACTTTTGGATTACTTATGATAAATAAGCTTGGTGGATTTAGCGGATTATTTTTAGGACTTGCAGCAATATTTGGAGCCTTTTTTCTTGAAGGCGGATCAGCAAAAACGCTTTTTTTAACTGCTCCGCTTTTAATTGTTTTTGGAGGTACTTTTGCTGCAACTATAATTGGATTTGGATGGGATAAATTTTCAAGGATTTTAGAGTTAAGCAGAATGGCTTATTTTCCAAGAAATTATGATCTTAAAAAACTAATTCTCACATTTGTAGATTTATCAATAGTAGGCAGGCAAGAAGGATTTTTAGCTTTAGAAAAACAATTAGATGAAATGGAATATAACTTTCCCAAAAAAATGATTCGTTTTTTATTGGATGGTCACGACTCAGAAGCTTTAGAAAATATTGCTTATACTGAGATAAACGCAATGCAGGACAGACATTTTTCAAATATTTCTCTTTTTTCTAAAATGGGAGGTTACGCGCCAACAATGGGTATTATTGGAACTGTAATGGGTTTAATAATGACTTTAGCAAATGTGGGTGCGGATCCAAACGAGTTAATAAGAAATATTGCAACAGCATTTATAGCAACTTTATGGGGGATATTGTCGGCAAATTTAATTTGGTTACCCATTGCTGATAGATTAAAACAATGTCACATAGAAGAGAAATATATGATGGAGATTACTTTGGAGGGGGTTTTGGTTCTACAAAGTGGAGAGATTCCGTCAATAATCAAGATGAGACTGATCAGTATGTTGTCTCAAAGAGATCAAGAAGAACTAATAAAACGATAAGAGCTGATAGTCCTGAAAAGGATGAACAGCATGATAAAGACAGATATTTATTAACTTATGCTGATCTTATTACACTTTTATTAGGTCTTTTTATTCTGCTGTATGCAACTTCTAGTATTGATAATGAAAAATACCAGGAAATGCAATCGGCATTTGGAAATCTGTTTGGTGTTCAAAATAAATTAAAAGAACTACCAAAAGAAGGATTTATAATTACAAAGGAAAATGTTTTTCCTATAAACAGGACAAAAAATATTTTGCAGAGTTTAATTGATTCAAGTAACTTATCGCAAAGCATTAATTTAACTTATAATGATAGAGGAATTACAATAAGTATTTTGGAAGATATAATTTTTAGTTCGGGTGAAGCTGAATTAAAAACTGAATCTCAAAGACTGCTTAAAGATCTTGCAAAAATTATAAAAGAATTACCAAACGAAGTCAGAATAGAAGGACATACAGATAATTTGCCAATAAATAGTACAAGATATCCATCAAACTGGCATTTATCAGTAGAAAGAGCAACAAATACAGCATATTATTTAATGGAAAATGAAGGTATAGATCCGGCAAAAGTTTCAATTGTAGGATTCTCATCCTACAAACCACTAGCAAGTAATAGCACACCGGAAGGACGTGCTATGAATAGAAGAGTTGATATAGTAATCTTAAAACAATAAAGAAGAGTTATGAAAATTAGAACACAACAATTTGGTGAAATTGAATTCGAAGAAGAAAAAATAATCGAATTTAAAGACGGAGTTCTTGGTTTCGAAAATTTAACAAAATTCCTTTTGTTAACTGAAGAAAATAGCATATTTTTCTGGTTAACATCTATAGAGGAACCGGAAATTGTTTTCCCATTATTTCCTGTTAGTATTTTAATGGAAGAATATCCTGAAAAAGAAAATTTTGAAGCTTTTGGGATTGTGAGACTGGATAAGGAAATTAAAAATATAACTATTAATTTAAAAGGTCCGGTTTATATCAGTCAGGAACAAAAGCGCGGATATCAAAAAATAATCGATAGTGATAAATACGTAATCGATTATCAATTGTTTGTTGAAAATTAAGAGTAAGTTTATGCTTGTACTAAAAAGAAAACAAAACGAAAAAATAAGAATCGGTTCAGACATAGTTGTTAACATTATTTCTGTTTCAGATCATCAGGTTAAAATAGGAATTGATGCTCCTGATGATGTGAAAATTTTAAGGGAAGAAATTTACGAAAAACTTAAAATTCATGCTGTTGAATCAAGTCAGCAGAGTAAAGAAATAAATATTAAAGAACTTTCTAGTCTGGATCTGAATAAAATTAATAAGAAAAATCAGTGATAGATAATAATAAAAAAATTAAAATACTTGTAGTTGATGATTCCGATATAATACAGGAATCGTTAAAAAACTTATTTGAAAACTACAGTTTTGAAGTCTATATTTGTGCTGATGGTCTCGAAGGAATTAAAGTAGCTACAGAAATGCAGCCCGATTTAATTTTTCTCGATTTAATGATGCCTAATCTGGACGGCATTAAAATGCTTCAGGTTAAAAAAGTTATAAAGGATATTGAAGCTATTCCTGTAGTAGTAATTAGCGCAAATACTGCCAGAAGAAATGTTTTAGCGGCAATGGAAGCCGGAGCGGATAAAGTAATTTCTAAACCGATTAAAAAAGAAATTGTAATAAAATGTGTTAACGAGATTTTAGGAACTGATTTTCATTCAAATCATACCGGAGTTGGAACAAATATTAGCCGCGATGAAAATAATGAGATAAAAGATAAACTGGTTGAGTTCTTTCTAAATTCGTTTCCCGCAAAAAAACATAAAATTATGCTTGCTCTCAGATCAAAGGATCAGGCAATATTAAAGAATGTAGTACACGAGATTAAAGGTGCCGGTGGAACTATGGGGTACCCAAAACTTACAGAACTGAGTGCTGAAATACATGACCGTGAAATTAATTCTGCTACTGATTGGGCATTTACAGAATTTAAAGTAAATGAAATTTCGCAGTTAGTGATGCAAATAGAAGAAAATTTTAAAAACAAAAAATAGACAAAAGATATGTTTATAATAATTGGTGCTGTGGTAGTATTAGCTAGTATGATGGGCGGTTTTATGATGGCTGGTGGACAGCCTGCTGTACTTCTTCAATGGTCAGAATTTATAGTAATTGGTGGTGTCGGATTTGGTGCTTTAATGATAATGGTTCCAATGCCCACTATTGTTAAGATTTTTGGATATATACCTAAGGCTATGGGGCATAAACATGTTCATACACATGATAATCTTGATTTATTAAAGGCATTTTATGAGCTCTTTTTATTAGCTCAAAGAGATGGTCTTCTCGCAATTGAAAAGCATATCGAAAAACCTGAAGCTAGTGATATATTTTCTAAAAGCCCTATATTAATTGCAAATACATCTGCTGTAACATATGTTTGTGATACTTTAAAAGTTATGCTCTCAGGAGGTGTTCCTCCTCATGAAGTAGAAGCACTAATGGATATTGAAATTGAAACATATGAAGCTGAACATATGGCTAATGCCCATTTAGTTGCCAAAGTTGGAGATGGCTTTCCGGCAATTGGTATTGTTGCGGCTGTTCTTGGTATTATTATTACAATGGGTAGTATTAATGATGGTGCCGAAGCTGTTGGGCATCACGTTGCAGCTGCTCTGGTTGGAACTTTTCTTGGAATTTTATTATCGTATGGATTTGTTGGTCCTTTAGCTACAAATATTGAACATATGATTTTAGATAATGTCAGGTTTATGGAAACTATTAAATCTTGTGTTATAGCTTATGCAAAAGGAAACCCTCCAATTGTAGCTGTAGAAATAGGAAGAAGAACGTTGTTTTCTGATTCTAGACCAAGTTTTGGTGAATTAGAAGCATACTTGAGAGGTAAATAATGGCTGATGGATCAGAAGCTGGCGGCGGCGAAGAGCCGATAATAATAAAAAAAGGGAAAAAAGGAGGAGATGCTCCTCATGGTGGTGCATGGAAAGTTGCTTATGCTGATTTTGTTACTGCTATGATGGCACTTTTTATTGTGCTTTGGATTTTAGGTCAGAGTGAAGAAGTTAAACAAAGTGTTTCGGGCTATTTCCAGGATCCAATTGGGTTTAAAGCCGGTGGCGGTAAGAGTATTATAGATATTGGCAGCGGAAAAGATAAAGGTAAATATGATACTCCGCCCGGAGGAGAAGCTACGGAAGAAGATATAAAAGCTCTTGAAACAAAAAGATTATCCCAAATGGGTAACGATATTAAAGAAAGTTTATCAAAAAGTGCTGAATTCCAAAATATAGCGGCACAAGTTGAATTTGAAGTTGTTGATGAAGGCTTAAGAATAGAAATTATGGATTCACAAAGCGATGCGTTTTTCCAAATTGGTACTGCTGAATTAAGAGGGGGTGCTGATAAAATGCTGGGATTAATTGGAGCTGAACTAGGAAAGCTAAACAATAAAATAGCAGTTGAAGGTCATACAGATGCCAGACCATTTCCCGGCGGTGCGTATGGATATTCAAATTATGAACTAAGCTGTGATAGAGCCAATGCGGCAAGACGTTCATTGTTAAAAGGTGGTTTAAACGTTTTGCAGATAGAAGAAATAAAAGGGTGGGCTGATAAAAGACTTAGGATGCCGCAGGATCCTAATAATGTAATTAACAGAAGAATTAGTATAATTGTTAAATATTCAGAAAACCTATGATGACTCAAAAAATATTAATAGTAGAAGACGATCCTTTTACACAGCAGTTTTACACTTATTTGTTTAGTAAAACTGATTATGAAATTATCCAGACAGAAGACGGGGATAAAATTTTACAAATCCTTGATGAAGAGGAAATTACCCTGATTATAATGGATATTAACCTTACAAATACGTACTGGGAAGACGAAAAAGTTGACGGTGTATTTATTTCGAAATTTCTAAAAAATAACGAAAGCTATGCAAATATTCCCATTCTTTTAGTAACTGCTTATCAGAAAAAAACAGGCACTAAAGATATATTTGAAGAAAGTTGTGCCGACGAGTATATTGTAAAACCAATTACAGACTTTAATGAATTATTGGGCAAAATAAAACAGTTAATAAATGAATAATGATATTAAAAAAGATAAAGTCCTTATAGTTGAAGATGAGGAAGATACAAGATTTATTCTTGAACGTCTTCTTATGAAAAACAACTACGAAGTAAGATCTGCCGAAAACGGAGTTGAAGCTCTAAAACTGCTTGAGAATTTTTTCCCAAAAGTAATTGTTGCCGACTGGACAATGCCACAAATGGACGGATTACAATTTTGTGATATTCTAAAAGAACAGGAAAAATATAAACTAATATATTTTATTGTTCTTACGGCCAGAGCATCATTAAAAGACAGAGTAACAGGACTTGATGTTGGTGCTGATGATTTTCTTGTAAAACCAGTTGAAAACCAGGAATTGCTTGCGAGAATCAGATCCGGAATAAGAATTCATAATCTTCAGAACGAACTAAAAAGTATTGAGCATAATAAAGCCATAATTGAGCTGGCTTGTACAATTGGTCATCAGTTAAATAATCCGTTATCAAGTTTAACAATGTCTTTAAAAAGTCTTGAATCGGAGTTTACCGAAGAGCAGCTTAAAAGTTATGAAGAAGACTTTTATGTAATTAATGAGTCAATTGCCAGAATAACCAAACACGTTGATGCGTTAAAAAAATTACAAAATCCTGAAGTAATAGATTACGCCCGGGATAATAAAATGATTAACCTCGATAATAATTCTTAACTTTTCGCTTCAACTTTCGATAATTAGTTGAGGTGAAATGAATTGTTAAACGGAATTGTAAATATTAAGACAGATCGGGATTTTGTAGATCAGAAAAAAGTTTCTGGTTCAAAGAAATTTTTAAATAGGGCTTACAATAACGATTCTTTGGTGAAAGACTCAGTTGTTTTTTCACCCGGAGCAATTTATTTATCGAAATTAAATTGGAACTTAAAAGAAATCAATTTTGTTTCTGAAGATAAATTTCACTTCGATTTTTTTATTGGTGATATAGAATTTGTAACCGAGGTAGATCTTTTAAATTTTTATGCTGAATCGCGGCAAAAATATAAGTTAGCCAGACAAATTGAAGAAAATGAAAGTTCCTTAAAAATATTTATAGAACTATCGGCTAACAAAATTATTAAACTTGATGACTTGAAAACTAAGCCTATTGAACTAGATTCATTAAATTTTCTATTTAATAGAATTTATGACATGAGGATTAATTCCAGTATTAATAAGTTTGATGAATTTGTTAATCAAAATATTGCAAGTGATATTTCGTCTGAAATTTTTGATGAGTTAGATTTTATAAACAATGCTATTTATAATTTTTTAACAAAAATGGGTAAGTTTACATTTATTAAAAATTATAAATTTGCAAATATAAATGCTTCTCCAATAACAATAGAAAGGATTCTGGCTTTTAATGCTAAATAAGATGTTCGATAATGAAATGTTCAGCCCGAAGTCTTTTTCTTCGCTGCGAGAGTTTAAGTCACTCGAAGAACTTCCAAATACCAAACCTTTGGCTCTTGTTGATATTGAAGGAAATATTAAGTTCTCTAATAAATCTTTTGAGAACGCTTTAAAACTTACCGATGGCGATAATTTTTCGAAGCTAAAATCTGATCCCGACCTTACATCTCTGGTAAGTGAACTTTCGCATAGTAAATACTCAAGTTTCCATACAGAATTTATTGTTTATGATTCTGATAATAAAGTTTATCATGAGCATTATCTGGATATTGAACGGGTTTTAATAAATTTAAAAGAATTTTTCGTAGTTATATTTACTTCATCAAAGGTTTTTGATAGAATTGAAAATAGGCTGAACAATTTACACGATGCGTTAGAATATGGAAATGTTCCGGTTATAATAACAGATAATGAAGGGATTATAAACTATATCTCGAAATCATTCGAGGAAATTACCGGCTTAAACATCGAAAATCTGTATCAGAATCCTATTACTGAAGCGATGAAAAATTTCTTCTCAGAGGATGATATTTTTGTTCTTGAAGAAGCTATTAAAGAGAATAAAGGATTTGTGAAACTAATTTCCGATCTTTCTGAAAATGGAGAAATTTGGTTTAAGGAAGTAAAATTAAATCCGGTTCAGAAAAGTGAAGACGAAGAAGTTAGTTTTATTTTAACTGCTCACGATATTACCAGTCATATTCTTAAAAATAGAATATTCAGGAAATCGGAACAGCGGCAAAGATCTATTATAAATAATATATCCGATTTACTTTTAATTATTCGCGAAGAAGATAATAATTATATTTTAGAAAACGCAAACGATAATTTCTATAACGATTTTGATATTCCAAAAGAAACAGCAATAGAAAATTTAATAAATGAATTTTTACCTGAGGAACTTTACGATTTATTTGCAGAGTCAATTCAAAAGTTTTCTGAAAATGAAAGCTGTATAAGATTTAGCTTTTCCGATAGAAGTTTAAAACGCGAATTTCTTTGTAAATTGACTAAAACAAGTGATCCTTACAATAATAATAAACTGTATATTTTAAGTTTAGCCGATATTACAGAACAATTATTAAGTGAAGAAAAACTTAAAAAAGCTTTTGAAAAAGAGACACAGCTTAATAAACTTAAAACCGCGTTTTTAGCAAATATGTCTCATGAAATAAGAACTCCTTTAAATGCTATTGTTGGATATTCCGATTTACTTGAGGATGAAATTGAAGATGGTGAAAAAGAATCGCTTCAAGAATTAGCCGGATTTTTAAAAGACGGTGTTAAACGACTTCTAAAACTTGTTGATAATATTGTTGAAGTTTCAATCTTGGAATCTGGCGAACAAACATTTGACCTTGAAAAATTTAACATTAATTACCTTGTTCATAATTTTTATGAAGCCTCGTATTCAATTGTAAGTAGAAATAATCTTCAATATTTAATTGAGCTGGAAGAAAAACCTTCGTATATAAATATTGATGAGTTAAAATTCCGTAAAATAATGGATATGCTTGTTGATAATTCTGTTAAGTATAATAAATCCGGCGGTAAAGTTATTCTTAGAACTGAAACTGTTGGCGATTTTGTTTCGATTGAAATACATGATACAGGAATTGGGATTGAAGATCATAAAATAAAAGAAATTTTAGAGCCTTTTGCACAGCAGGAAGAAGAAGGTTACAGAAGAAATTATGAAGGTGCCGGTTTAGGTTTAACAATTGCTTTTAAATTAACTGAACAATTGAATGGAATGCTGAATATTAAAAGCAAGGCAAATGAATGGACTTCAATATATTTAACATTTCCTATTTTAAAAATGCAGTAAATGCCCTTTTTATAATAATTTAAGTTGAAAAAATACTCCGGATTAATGTAACTTTAGAGTCGCTATAACATTTGATAATTTAAGTGGCTACTCTATGAGAAGAAAAAACATTCTGTTCTGGATACTTGCAATTTTAATAACTGTTGCAAGTGCGTTTTATCAGAAAATGACTGGACCAACCTATCCTGTAAAAGGAGAAATTCAACTTAACAGTAATACAATTCAATACAAACTTTATACGTCACATGGCGGTGACGAAAATCATTTAGTTAAAATTAGTGTCCCAAATAAATCTATTGCAGGTACTCTTTTTTGGAAGAGATATAAAACTAATGATGAATATATAGTGGTTCCAATGGAAAATATTGCCAGCGAACTTTCCGCTATTCTTCCCCATCAGCCTCCTGCGGGCAAACTTCAATATTATGTTAAACTAAATGATAATGGCAATGAAGTAAGCATTAGTGCCGGAGAGCCTATTATAATTAGGTTTAAAGGTGCGGTTCCCACTGGTATATTAATTATACATGTTATTACAATATTTGGAGCAATGCTACTTTCAACCAGAACCGGATTTGAAGCTCTTAGAAAAGAAAAAAATCTTAAAAAACTAACTTACTGGACTATGGGCTTTTTGATTATTGGCGGACTTATTTTTGGACCAATAGTTCAGAAGTATGCTTTTGGAGCTTACTGGACAGGCTTTCCTTATGGAACTGATTTAACAGACAACAAAACTCTTATAGCTTTTATTGGATGGCTATTTGCGTTTGTTGCTGTAATTAAAAGTAAACAGGAAAAAGTGTGGATTATTTTTGCCGCAATTTTAATGTTTGTTATTTTTATAATTCCGCATAGTATGATGGGTTCCGAATTAGATTATAATAAACTTGATAAAGTAAAAACTAAAATAGAAAGTGCAGATAATAAAACTGATTCATTAACAATTCAATAAATAGGTGACTTATGATGCTCAAAAAACTAATTATGTTTTTATTGCTCTCTTCAATGGTATTGATTGCCCAGGAAGATATGCAAACATTTTTATCATTAAAGAATACTAACGTTGCAAAATTTCTGGAAAAACATCCGGAGTACGATGGACGTGGAACTATTGTTTACATTTTTGATACCGGGGTTGACCAGGGTATAGACGGCTTAAAATACCTTCCCGACGGAAAAGTAAAAGTAGTTGATGTTCAGGATTTTACGGGACAAGGCGATATTGAAATTTTTGAAGCTGATATTGATGAAATTGATTACAAGGATAAAGAAGATGTTCCTTGTTTTGTAAATGAGGAAAAAGGCTATATGGTTGCCGGTGCAAAAAATTTATCACTTAAATCAACTAATGATGAATATTTTATCGGGTTACTTCCTGAAGAATTATGGAAAAATTCTGGCTCCGGTGTTCATGACTTAAATGGAAATGGAACAGAAGACGATAAATTTTTCTTTGTTACTTTTGAAACAGAACAAGATGGTGAGAAATTTTGGGTGCTTTATTTAGATAACGATTTTAACGGTGATCTGTCTGATAATGAAGCTTTAAGAAATTACAACGAAAAGCAGCAGACTTTTGTAATCCCGAATGAAGAAAAATTACCTCAGCTTCATTTAGGTCTAAATATTTTCCCAGCCGAAAAAAGAGTGAATTTTCATTTTGATGATGGTGCTCATGGTACACATTGTGCGGGTATAGTTGGCGCGTACAAAATTGGTGAGGGTAGTTTAAATGGAGTTGCTCCTGGAGCTAACATTGGAAGCTGTAAACTTGGCAACAATAATTTTGCCGGTGGTGCAACAGTTTCAGAAAGTATGAAAAAATGTTTTTTGTATGTAGATAAAGTTTCAAAAGAAAGAAAAGAACCTATCATTGTTAATATGAGTTTTGGTATTGGCTCCGAGATTGAAGCTAATTCTGATATTGAAAAATTCATTGACGATTTAGTAAAGAAAAATCCGTACATATATTTATGTACATCAAACGGAAATGAAGGTCCCGGTATATCAACATCCGGCTTACCTTCCGCATCGCCATATATATTTGCTTCGGGAGCGGTTCTTGCTAAAGAAGTTGCGGCAGACGATTATGGCTGTGCTTTAGATAATGATGTTATTTTATATTTCAGTTCAAGAGGCGGTGAAGTAGCAAAACCTGATGTTATTTCTCCAGGAGCATGTACATCAACAGTTCCAAATTTTACCGGACGCGATATTTTCTGGGGAACCAGTATGGCTTCTCCTTATACTGCGGGTGTAGTCTCATTATTATTAAGTGCTGCGCAAGCTGAATTCCCTGAAACAAAAATTCCTTCATTGTTCCTTTATAAAGCGATTCGCGAAAGCGCGACTTTCTGGAAACAATATGATCATGTTGATCAGGGTGCAGGATACATAAATGTAGATGCAGCATGGGAATTACTAAAGAAATATATTAAAGCCGGTGAACTTAAAAATTTTGAAACTTATACAGTTACGGCAGATTCTCCTAATATGCCTAATGGAACCGCATCAAGCTTATATATAAGAAATGGTTCTTTTATTAAAGATACTGATGAATTTACATTCAGAATTAAAAGAGATAATTTCATTGATAAGAAAAAATTCTATAGAACGTATAAAATAGTTAGTGACGCGGAATGGTTAAAGCCAATTCAAAAAAATATATACCTAAGAAATGATCAGTCAAATTCAATTGCGGTTAAAATTGATAAATCAAAATTAAGCTGCGATGGATTTAACAATGCAAAAATTAAAGTGTATAGAAAAGGAACTAACATTCTGGAATTTGAAATGATGGCCACAGTTGTTATGCCTGCGCAGTTTAGTAATTGCAACAACTATAGTGCCGAATGGTGCGAAAAAACCGCACCGGGAATGTTCAAACGTCATTTCATAAATATCCCGGGCGGAGCAACTTCAATGAAAGTTACTCTTGCTTCAAAAAAAGGATTATATGCAAATTCCCGTTATATGCTTCATAATGCAGATGGAATTCAGTTTGCTGGTTCCGGAGTTTTAACTGACGGTAATAAAATTGAGAACTACTATTACGATCTGACACCAGGTGTTTATGAATTAGTGACAACTGGTTTCTTTAGAGCAAAAGATACTTCTCATTATACACTTTCAGTTGAGTTCGAAGGAATTGAAAGAATTGGTGAAGGTTCTCTTTGTCCAAAAAATAATAGCTTAGTTGTTATTAACAGATTTAATCAGGCAAAAACATTTTCATTAGAAGGAAAGATCCAGGGTTATAAAAAAAATCACGTTGTAGAACTTGATGGTAAAGATGTTTATAAATTGCCGTTTAAGTTTAACAAAGGTGAATCTACAAAATTATTTAATGTGTCCCTTAGCAAAGAAGATTATAGTAAAACAACTGACTTTGCAATTGATATTTATAACAGCAAAGGAAAATCAGTTAGACAAGGTGGTTTATCATCTCATGAAACAACCATTTCTATTACTGCTAATGGTAATCCTGATTCAACCGAATATACTTTAGTATTGAGACCGGCATTTGCAAATGCTCCTTCGAATATGAGAATTTTTATTGAGGAGAAAACTGGTTTTAATAACATGGAGAAATTCAATGTTAAAGGTATTGGAAGAAGAGGTACAAAATTTTATCCTTCTATACCTGTAAAATTAGAATGTGAAATTAAAAAACCGGAAACTGCGTATCCAGAAGGCACAAATCCTTATGGTAAAGTATATTTCAAAAATAGTGATGGTGACACAGTTTATCAGTTACCTATAGATTTTAAATTTTAAGGAGTTTATGAATGAATAATTCTGAAAATAATAAGCCAGTCGGAATACCGGAAAACGCATATAGAGAACTGAAGCCTGGTGAAAAGTATGTTCCTGTAATGTCTCCAATGGAAAATGTTCCAGAAGTAAATATATGGTCTGTTGCCTGGGGACTTTTAATGGCTGTTCTATTCTCTGGCGCGGCAGCTTATTTAGGCTTAAAAATAGGTCAGGTTTTTGAAGCAGCTATTCCTATTGCTATTATAGCTGTAGGTGTTTCAACCGTAGCAAAAAGAAGTAAAGCTCTTGGCGAAAATATAATCATTCAATCTATTGGATCTACTTCCGGCTCTGTAGTTGCCGGTGCAATCTTTACAATTCCCGCATTATATATACTTGAACTTGAGGTCCAATTTTTTCAGGTATTTATGGCCTCGATACTGGGCGGATTTCTCGGGATTTTATTTTTAATTCCGTTCAGAAAATATTTTGTTGCCGAAATGCACGGTAAATTTCCTTTCCCGGAAGCTACTGCAACCACTGAAGTTTTAGTAGCTGGTGAAAAGGGAAGCGGGCAGGCGAAAGTATTAGTTATAGCCGGACTTATAGGCGGTATCTACGATTTTATGATTGCTACATTTAGCGCATGGACCGAAGAAGTTTCAACAAGAATAATTGGCATTGGAGAAAAAGTTGCAACTGATTTTAAATTATTGTTCAAAGTAAATATTGGCGCAGCTGTAATGGGACTTGGATACATAATTGGTCTTAAATATGCAGCTATAATTGCCGCTGGTTCATTCTTAGCATGGTATGTTTTTATTCCTGTGTTTGCTTATTTGGGCGATTTTATTACAATGCCAATCGGTGCCGGAGTAACCACTTTAATTAAAGATATGTCGGCAGAACAAATATTCTTCAACTATGTTCGTCATATTGGTATTGGCGGAATTGCAATGGCCGGATTGATTGGAATTATTAAATCATCAGGAATTATTAAATCAGCTTTTGTACTTGGGTATAATGAAATATTTGGAAAGAAACATGAAAGCGGTTCAGCACTGCGGACAAACCGTGATCTTTCTATGGGAATAATTGCGGCTGGTATTCTGGCTGTTGCAGTTGTAATATTTATTTTCTTCATGTTTGGAGTAGTTCATAATATTGGGCATGCGTTTATCGGACTAGCGATTGTATTGATAATTTCATTCTTATTTACAACTGTCGCGGCAAATGCAATTGCTATAGTAGGCAGTAATCCCGTTTCTGGCATGACTTTAATGACATTGATCTTGTCATCAGTAGTTTTAGTTTCCGTTGGTCTTAGTGGCCCGGCAGGAATGGTTTCAGCTTTAATAATTGGTGGTGTTGTCTGTACAGCATTATCTGTTGCCGGTGCCTTTATTACTGACTTAAAAGTTGGTTATTGGTTAGGAGCTTCACCGTATAAACAAGAAAAGTGGAAGTTCTTAGGAACCGCATTATCAGCTGTTACGGTAGCCGGTGTTATCCTTATCTTAAATGATACTTACGGATTTGTAGGCCCTGATGCTCTTGTTGCTCCTCAGGCAAACGCAATGGCAGCTGTATTAAAACCTTTAATGTCTAATCAGCCTGCACCATGGATGCTGTATATTGCCGGAGCTTTAATGGCACTACTGTTAAACATGATTGGAATACCGGCATTAGCATTTGCGTTAGGTGTTTATTTACCATTGGAACTTAATACTCCGGTTTTAATAGGTGGTATGATTGCGCACTTTGTTTCTACCAGAAGTAAAGATGAACAATTAAATAAAGCCAGACGTGAAAGAGGAACATTGATTGCATCGGGATTTATTGCCGGTGGAGCGTTGTTAGGAGTAATTTCAGCACTTATTAAATTTGTTCAAAATTCTATGGGAGCACCCGACTGGGCTATTGAAGGCTGGGCAGACTCTCATGGTGCCGAAGTATTAGGATTAGTTATGTTTATAGGAATCTGTATCTACATGATATGGGATTCTATGAAAGCGAAAAAAGAAGATATATAAGTTAATTTGATAAATTTCTTAAGCCCTGCTGTTTACAGTCAGGGCTTTTTTATTATTTAATTTTGGAGTTTAAATTGACGCCAACTGAAGCAAGAAAAATATATCCATATTTGAAAACCGGGAAAGTATATTTTAATCATGCAGCAATTAGTCCAATCTCTACTTATGTAAAAGAAAAAATAGATAAATACATTTATGTTAGAAGTGAAACTGAGATAGAAAGTTTTTTTGAATTTCTTCCTACAATTGACTCAGCACGTTCCAGATTAGCCTCTTTATTAAATACAAATTCAGATAGAATTGCTTTTCAGGATAATGTTTCAAACGGATTAAATTTATTAGCGCAATCGCTGGAATGGGAAAAAGGGGACAGAATAATTCTGAACAATATAGAATTTCCTTCAAACATTTATCCTTTTCTAAACTTGGAACGTAAAGGTGTTGAAATAGATTTTGTACAAGCAAAAAATGGTGTTATTGAAATTGATGATATCAAAAAACTAATTACACCAAGAACAAAGTTATTGTCCATTAGTCAGGTGCAGTTCTTAACCGGTTATAGAGCCAATCTGACTGCAATTGGCGAATTATGCAATAAACATGATATTATTTTTTCTGTCGATACAATTCAGGGAGCCGGTGTTAGAAAAATTGATGTGCAAGAATCTAAAATTGATTATGTAGCTGGTGGAAGTCATAAATGGCTGATGGGACTTCAGGGGACAGGATATATTTATGTTTCAGAAGAATTGCAGTCCAGAATGAATCCTGCCTATGTGGGCTGGCTTTCTGTTGATGATGACTGGAATTTACTAGATTATAAGTTGGAATTTAAGGACACTGCTTTAAGATTTGAGAATGGAACAAAAAGTTTGATTGGAGTTACTGCTGTTGAAGCATCTCTGGATTTAATGGGTCAGGTTGGATTTGATGTAATTGAGAGACAGATAGTTTCTAACTCAGAATATTTAATAAATAGACTTGATGAATTGGGTTTAAATCCAATTATGAAAAATGTTAGTTCGGAAAATCTTTCGGGGATTGTAAGTTTTAAACCAAACGAAGCTGATATTTTGTTTAATAAACTAGGCGAAAAAAATATTGTTTGTGCCTTACGTGAAGGGATGATAAGGTTCTCACCCCATTATTACAACACAAAAGAAGAAATAGAATTAGTAATCTCAGAATTAAAAGATATGATTTAATGCGGGGATCAGGCATGCCTGATCCAAATTTTTTATTACATGTTAACAAGAATATCAAATGACCATCGGAATAACGCAATCAGAATTAAAATTATTCCTTCAGTTCTAGTTAATTTCCATCCTGTTCTAATCATTACCATTAAAACAGCTAACGCACCAAACATTAAAAATAGACTGTTGTATTCTGTCTGACTTATTTCTAACGGGCTCAATATTCCGGCCATTCCTAAAACGCCTAACATATTAAATAGATCACTTCCAATTAAATTACCTGCCGATATACCATGTTTCCCTTTTGCAATGGCAACAATGGATGTAGCAAGCTCGGGTGCTGATGTACCAGAAGCAACAATAGTGATTCCTATAAACCATTTTGAAAGACCAAAATGCAGAGCAATTTCTTCGGCAGCGTCAACAAAATAGCTTCCGCTAATTATTACAGTAGCGGCTCCAGCCAGTAATAACGGTATATCCGTCCATTTAAAAAGACCTTCAGGAACATCTTCTTCTAAAGGTTCCTTATGTCTGAATAAAACAACAATGTAAATTACCAGAATAGAAAAAAGAATTATTCCCTCAATTTGAGATAATCGGAAATCGGAGAAAAAAACTATAAGCAGTAAAGCAGTTATCACCAGAAGAAAGCCGTCTCTGTATAAGATAAGTTTAGTAGTTTTAATTGTAGTAAAGATTATTACAATGCCTAAAATAATCCCAAGATTAAAAATATTGGAGCCTACAATATTGCCCAGGGAAATTTCTGAACTTCCCTTAAGTGCGGCGGATATTGTAACAACAAATTCCGGTGCCGAGGTTGCAATTGCTACAATAGTAAGTCCGATAACTAAATCGGACAAACCCATTTTTTTTGCAATTCTGGAAGCTGAATCAACTACCCAGAGAGCACCGGCCCAAAGTCCGCCAATACAGGCAATTATAATTAGGATATTTAAATAAACAGACATACTCAGTCTTTCATTTTATAATAAAAAAGCAGAGGTAGAAAATCTGCCTCTGCTCAAATAAATTTTATAAACTTTATAATCTATTTGTTAGGATTATAGGTAAGTTCAATTTTAATGTGAAGATCAGCACCGCTGAACATACTGTATTTAACATCGTTAACATTACATTTATAGTCTTCACCAACAATTTCGCTAACAACCTTTGCTATACCGTTTTCAAGATCACCTATACTAACAGATTTTAATTTGTTCTGCAATAATTTATCCACGTCCAATGCATTATCTTTTTCGTCTGCCATAATAAAACTCCTTAATTTCTCTAAACTGTGGTCTTTAGACGTTAAACATTTTTAAATGTTCAACTGATAATAATACTATAATTTTATTTTTTCAATAATATGAATATCTTTAATTATTTCCTAATTATAGCCAATAATTCTTCAGTTTTTGTTTTCATTAATTCTTTATCGCCTTTGGTTTCTACGTTAAGTCTTAATAAAGGTTCTGTATTACTCATTCTAATATTAAATCTCCAATCAGAATACTCAACACTTAAACCGTCTACATAATCAATTCTACCATCAGTATATAAAGATTCTATCTCATCTATTTTAGCAGCAGGATCTTTAAGGGTTGTATTAATTTCGCCTGAACACGGATAAGCTTCAATCATTTCATTTACTAATTCTGAAAGCGATTTGTTTTCATCGGACATTAACTGAGGAATCAATAAAAATGGAATCATTCCGCTGTCTGAATAATTATTGTCGCGGAAATAATGATGAGCCGACATTTCGCCGCCGTAAACTGAGTTTACTTCACGCATTTTTTCTTTAATGAAAGCATGACCGCTTTTCGATTCAACAGCAACTCCGCCGGCTTTTTTAACTTCGTCAAGAGTATTCCAGGTTAATCTTGGATCATGAACAATGTTTTCGCCAGGATATTTTTTTAGAATTGATTTTGCCAGAATTCCAACAATGTAATAACCTTCAATAAAGTTTCCATTTTCGTCGAAGAAGAAACAACGGTCATAATCGCCATCCCATGCTACACCAAGATCAGCATTGTGTTTTTTTATCGCGTCTATAGTTGGTTTTCTGTTTTCCGGGAGTAATGGATTTGGAACTCCGTTAGGAAAGTCTGAATCCGGATTATGAAAAACTTTTATCATTTCAATTGGAAGATCACTTTCAATAGCGTCCAAAGCCGGACCAACACATCCGTTACCCGCATTAACAACCACTTTAAAAGGCTTCATTGTTTCTTTATTGTAGAATTTTTTAAGGCTGGAAATAAATTCGTTCATTATATCAACGTTAGTTACAGAACCTTTTGTTTCCGCAACTTCTCCAAGATTACCCTTTAATATCATTTGTTCTACATCTTTAAGACCCGATTCATAACCCATAGGAACTGATCCGCGTTTAACAAATTTAAGTCCGTTGTATTCTGGAGGATTATGACTTGCTGTAATCATTATTCCGCCGTCAGCATCAAAATGAGGAGTTCCAAAGTAGATCATTTCAGTACCGCACAAACCTAAATCAACTACATCAGCACCGGCTTCAATTAAGCCTTTGGTTAATGCATCAGAGATTTCAACTGATGATTTTCGTATATCATGACCAATTACAACTTTTTTACATTTAAGCAATGTAACATAAGCTCTGCCTATTTTATAAGCTATGTCAGTATTTAGTTCACTTGGAACCTTTCCTCTAATATCGTAGGCTTTAAAACCGGGTATTGTGTTCATTTTATTAAACTCCTCGTGTCAATATGAAAAATTTCAATTGTCTAAAATAAGTCTTGATCAAAGAAATAACAAGAAACTATTAATAGGGGAGAATAAATTGAGTATTTTTTTTTACATAGAATAAGTAGTAAACTGTTTCTATGTTTGTACGTTAGTTTATTAGGAGGTTATTATAGAACCAAATTATACCGGCGGAAAAAGGTTTGTTCAATGTAGTAATAGTGATTGTCAGTTAATTTTTGAAATGGATTCGGCAATTATTAAGAATGAAAGTGAATTACTCTGTTCTTCGTGCAAAGAGATGTTACAAGTTTCGCATATGGTTCAATGTTCATGCTGTAATTCAATTGTTAACTTTATTAAAGCCGATCCAAGTGAAGATCCCATTGTATTTCATGTTGTAAAATGTTCTAATTGTCACGGTTCCATTGAAGACGAAATTAACATTCAGCCATCCTACTTTCCTGAAGCATTTGTTTAAAAAGTGATATTTTAATTATCACTTTTTTTATACTCCTCCCTTTACTTTTAAGGCACAAAATCTGATTTTGCACGTCTAAAATCTGTTATAAAAATTTATTCAAAAAATAGGTGTAAGTATGAAGAAATATTTTCCAAAGAGAAATATTATTCTCTTAATAGCGCCATTGCTATTATTTATCTCAGCATGTTCCAGTACCCCGCAATTAGTAGAAAAAAATGAAGTAAGCTTTTTTAATCCCGATACAGTACAGTCTACAAAGTTTGATATTGGGAAAATGTGGACTTTTGAAGATGCTCCGGTAGATTATTTTAACGAAACTTATAACTTCAAACCTTCAGAAGAATGGTTGGAAGATGTTCGTATGTCAGCATTAAAATTTGCTAACTGGTGTTCAGCATCATTTGTTTCTGGTGACGGACTTATTATGACAAACCACCACTGTATTGAAATGGTGAGTATGGCAATTCAGCAGGAAGGTGAGAATATTAGGGCAAATGGTTTCTACGCTCCAACTTTGGAAGATGAAAGAAAAGTGCCTGGTGTTTTTATTGAACAATTAGCTTTTATTGAAGATGTAACTTCAGAAGTTGTTGAAGCAATTGAATCCGGTAAAACAAACGAAGAAAAGCTTGCTAACAAAGCTGCTAAAATTAAAGAATTAAGAGAGCAGTATTCGGAAGATACCGGATTGATTTGTAGAGTAACTGAATTATATAACGGTGGAAAATATTCACTATATGGATATAGAAAATATGAAGATGTTAGAGCCGTATTTTTTGCAGAAGCAAACATAGGGCTTTACGGTGGCGATCCTGATAACTTTACGTATCCAAGATATAACTCCGATTTCGCTTTTTTACGTGTTTATGATGAAGATGGAAAACCTCTACAAACAGATCATTTTTTCAAGTTCAACTTAAAAGGTGTTCAGTTTGATGAGCCAATTTTTGTAGTTGGGAATCCAGGTTCTACAGACAGATTGAAAACTGTTTCTCAACTTGAGTATATGCGTGATATTAGATATCCTAATATGGATAAATTATTAGCAGGCGCACAAAAAATATATCAAGAATTAAGTATAGAAGTTCCTTCGAAAAAAGATACTTATGAACAAACAATGTTCTTTATTTCAAATTCTGCTAAAGTTTATAGAAATCTTTTGAAAGGTCTTCGCGATCCGTATTTAATGGCAAGAAAAAAAGATTTCGAAAGTAAATTTAAAGCTTCAGTTTTGGCTAGTCCAAAATTGAAAGCTAAATATGGACACATCTGGGAAGGAATTGCTTCTGCTAATGCTGAATTAAAAACTATTGGAAATGAATTAAATGCATTTAGAATAAATCCAAGACTTTCTCCTAAATATGTAACAATAGCTCAAGAATTGGTAAAGTTTGCAGAAAAACTGCAATTACCAGAGCCCGAAAGAGCCGATGAATACAAAGGAGAACAGCTTCAGGAAACTATTGATGCTTTATTCCCAACAGATTTCGAGAAATTAGAAGAAGACAAAAAATTAGCTCTTTTTGCTGAATTGTTTGAGTTAAACTTAGGTGCAGAAAATCTATTATACAAGAAAATGTTTGCTTCTAACAAAGCTGGTGAGGCAGCAAAATATGCATTGAATAATTCTAAGATTTCTACAAAAGATGGCCTTGTGAAATTAGCAAAAGCCGGATCGGAAGCAATTTTATCTTCTAACGATCCGTTTATTCAATTTATTCTAGGAACAAAAGATGAATTAGCTGGTTTGGAAAAAACGGCTAAAGAAATAGGACAAACCGAAGAAGTTTTAGAAGATGAATTAGGGAAGGCTTTATACGCAGTTTATGGCGCTACAATTCCGCCGGATGCAACCTTTACACTAAGAATTAGCGATGGTTTATTGCAAGGATATTCTTACAATGGAACAGTTGCTCCTGCTAAAACAACTTTCTACGGTTTATATGATCGTTATTATTCTCATAATAAAAAGGCTCCGTGGGATTTACCGGAAAAATGGATAAAGCCATCACCGGAATTTGATTTATCAACACCTTATAACTTTGTTTCTACTTGCGATATTACAGGCGGCAGCTCAGGAAGTCCTGTTATCAATAAGAATAAAGAGATTATCGGTTTAGCGTTTGATGGTAATATTGAAAGTCTTCCGGGTAGTTTTATTTTTACAACTGAAGCGAATAGAATGGTTTCTGTTACTTCAGAAGGTATGGTTGAAATTTTAGCCGATATATACGGTGCTAAGAGAATCAGTGAAGAATTAAAAGCTGGTAAAATTGTTGAAGTTGAATGTTGTACAACTGAAATTGAAAAAACTCCTTGCAAAGAAGCTGAATGCAAAGAAGATAAAAAGTAGTTTGAATTATTTAAAGATGGCATCTATTTAAAAGATGTCATCTTTTTTATTATTGGCTTCTAATCTCAGTTGTTTCCAATCAATTACAATATTATCTTTAACACTCCAAATTACAGGATTAGGATGAGTGAATTAAATATTCTATTAATAACCGCTGCCTCAGTTGGATTTTTCCACACACTGTTTGGTCCCGATCATTACATTCCGTTTATTGTTATGGCTAAAGCAAGAAAATGGAGTTTAATTAAAACTTCATGGGTTACATTTTTATGCGGAATCGGGCACGTATTAGGATCAATAGTTCTTGGATTTATTGGTATTGCGGTTGGTGTTGCAATAGGAAATATTGAAGCCATTGAATCTTTTAGAGGTGATATAGCCGGATGGGCGTTAGCAAGTTTTGGGTTTGTCTATTTAATTTGGGGAATTAGAAAGGCAATAAAAAACAAACCGCATACACATTTTCATGATCATAGTGACGGCGAAGTTCACACACACGAACATATGCACAGAGACGAACATACACATGTTCATGAAAAAGATTCAAACACAAATATTACACCATGGATATTATTTACAATATTTGTGTTTGGTCCATGCGAAGCTTTGATCCCGATTTTAATGTATCCCGCGGCAAACGTAGGAACAATGGGAGTTATTGCCGTTGTTGCAGTATTTGCGCTTACCACTATTTTAACAATGATGTCTATTGTATTAACAGCAAGTTTTGGATTAAACTTTTTGCCAATGGGTAAACTGGATAGATATAGTCACTCACTTGCGGGAGCTATAATTTTAATTAGCGGACTTTCGATGACCGTATTGGGACTTTAATTATTTATGAAACTAAACCTTAAATATGAAAGTCTTCTAAAGTATTTTCTCTTCCTTATTGCATTTCAGTCTTTGGCAATAGGATTATTTCTAATGTTTTTTCCGCCTGAGCTAATGAGACTTTTAGGTTTCCCAATTATCTTTGAAAACTTTTTTAAAGTTCAGGGCGGAGTATTTCATTTGATTATGGTTGCGGCTTACGTAATGGCCTCAGCAGATCCGTGTAAAAACAGTATAATGGTGGTGTTTTCAATTATAACAAAAGTTACATCAGTTATCTTCTTAGTTATTTATTTCTTTTTTGTATCACAGTATTGGATTTTTATCGTGGCTTTATTTGGCGAGATAGCAATTAGTTCAATGCTAATATTTCTATTCTTTAAGTTTAAAAAAGAGTTAAAGTCCTCCAAAGTAGTTGCCATGCACAAAGATTAAATTATAACCGATATTACATTCTTGTCATCCCGGACAGAAGATCTTTGTTATTTCCCTTTATAAATATCCAGCAACATTTTTGCCGCACTAGTCGGGAGAATTTTTTCAGAAAGAATTTTCGCTTTTAATGCCGGGAACTGAGATTTAACATTTTCGTTATTATAAAACTGTTCCTTAAGTTCTTCCTCAATCATATTAAAAACCCATTCTATAGTCTGATCTTTTCTGCGTTTATCAAATACACTTGAATCCATAACAATTTTTTCGAATTTTTTAATAACATCCCAAAGTTCAGAAATTCCTTTCCCGGTTAACGCAGAGCATGTATAAGCTTCAGTTTTCCAGCCTCCGGTTGCGGGCGATAAATAATGAAGCGCGTTTGAATAATCAGCCGCAGAAATTTTTGCTTTTGTTTCGTTATCGCCGTCAGCTTTGTTAACAACCAAAGCATCAGCAATCTCTATAACTCCTTTTTTAATTCCCTGTAATTCGTCTCCGGCTCCGGCAATCATTACTAATAGGAAAAAATCTACCATCGAGCGGACTGTAATTTCACTTTGTCCAACCCCTACAGTTTCAATTAAGATTACATCATATCCGGCAGCCTCGCAAACCAGCATAGTTTCACGGCTTTTTCTTGTTACGCCGCCAAGTGTTCCGCTTGAAGGGGAAGGACGAATAAAACAATCTTTTTCGCGCGATAATTTCTCCATTCTTGTTTTATCACCAAGGATACTGCCTTTAGTTACAGATGAACTCGGATCGACTGCCAGAACGGCAACTTTATAACCTAGTGATATTAAGTACATACCAAGAGCTTCAATCATTGTACTCTTACCAGCTCCGGGAACACCGGTTATACCTATTCTTAACGATTTACCGGCGTGAGGAAGCAGTTGTTGTAATACTTTCTGGGCGGTCTTATTATGAATTTCAGAATTACTTTCAATTAATGTGATTGTCCTGGCTAAAAGAGTTCTGTCATTTTCTAAAACTCCTTTAACATAATCATCAATATTTAGCATGGGTCTTTTTTTTACTAATGAATTAGTTTTATTTACGGAAGTTTTTTTCGTACTTAACCCATCATGTCCGCCTTCAACACCTTTAACAATGCGTATCGCAAATTCTTCGCCAGCGTTTTCAGGATGCCAATCTGGTCTATATGAGTTTGATTTATCGTTTTCTTTAGTCATTACATATTATCATTTTTTGTAAAAACAAAAATAATTTAATTTGGTGAATTATAACAGAGGAGAAACAGATTATTTCTTGAATTATGTAGTTGTAAAATTTGGCGAATACTGGTAGCTGGTTGTTGTAGATTGTAATGCTTGAGCCGGAATCTATTTTCTAAATTATGGATTCTGGTTAAATACTTGCCGGAAAGAAAGTGAAATTATCTGTCCACAAACTCACAAATTATTATGTTTGCAGATCAGTTTCAAAAAAATGACTACGTGAGTCATCTCGAACATCTTTTCGTGAGAGATCTTAATCTGAGAATGTAGATTTCTCCTCACGCTGTTCGTTCGAAATGACAGAATTTAAATTTTGAAATAGTCTCTAAGTAGTTATTTCCTTTTTATAAATTCTCCAATTAACATAACAGCTCTATCAATTTCTTCTTCTTTTGTTGTTCTTCCAAAAGAAAATCTTATGGTTCCTTCTGCAAATTCAATCGGGACATTCATTTGTTTTAATACATTAGAAATTTGAACTTCTTTGCTATTACAGGCTGATCCAGGTGAAGCTGCAATTTGTGGAATCTGTGATAACATGTAATAAGCGGAAATATCCTTAAACCCAATGTTTGAAGTATTTGGTAATCTATTTTCTGGATGTCCATTTACTCTAACATTTTTACATGATTCGAGAACCCCTTTTTCAAATCGATTTCTCATCTTTAACATGTGGGAAGAATATTCATTAAGATTATTTTTTACAAGCTCTGCTGCTTTACCTAATCCGGCTATCTCAAGAATATTTTCCGTTCCAGGCCTTAATCCTCTTTCGTGACCAGCGCCCTGCATAAGATTCGATACTTTGGTTCCGATTTTGATGTATAAAACTCCGACACCCTTAGGGGCATAAAACTTATGTCCAGCAACTGATAACAGATCAACACCTAATTCCTTAACATCAATTTTTACTTTACCAATTGACTGTGCACAATCGGTATGAAAAATTACTTTGTGTCTTTTAGCAATTTCTGATATCTCTTCAATTGGTTGTGAGGTTCCAACTTCATTATTTGAATGCATTATTGTAATAAGAATTGTTTCTGGTTTTATGGCATCTTCAACATCTTTAGGATTTACCCTCCCATATTGATCTACCGGAATAATTGTAATTTCAAAGTCTTTTGATTCAAGATATTTACACACATTAAGAACAGCCGGATGCTCAACAGTGCTTGTTATGATGTGATTTCCCTTTGAAATATTTGCCTCAGCAATTCCTTTTATAGCCAGATTATTTGCTTCAGTTCCGCCGCTTGTGAAGATAATTTCTTCCGCAGAACAGTTTAACATATCAGCAACACTTTTTCTCGCTTTTACAATTTCTTCTTTAGCTCTAACACCGAAATAATGTGAGCTTGAAGGATTTCCAAAATAATCTGTTAAAAATGGTTTCATATATTCAGCAACTTCCGGAGCAATTGGGGTTGTTGCGTTGTAGTCGAGGTAAATTGGTAATTTTTCTTTCATTAAAACTAAACAGTTTATTTTTTATTAATTGTTAATATAATCTATAATATCCTCAAAAACATATTCTTGGATTAAAACAATATCGTTTGAATAAATAATTCACTAAATTCTAAATTCATTTAACAAGAAAGGAAAAAATTATGGAATGGCGAAAACTTATAAAAGATGAACTAGAAGCCGTTTACCCAACTACTGAAAAATTAATGGATATGGTTGATTCAGATAAACTTGACTGGAAACCATCAAATGAGAATAACTGGATGACGGTTGCACAACTATTAAAACATCTTTCAGAATCATGCGGTGCTGCCTTTAAAGGTTTTGTTACTGGCGATTGGGGATTTCCTGAGGGATTTGATCCAAGTACAATTTCTCCAGAAGAGATGATGCCACCTGCAGAAAAAATGGGAAAGGTGGAATCTGTTGAAGAAGCAAAAAAACTTTTAGCTACTGATAAACAATTAGCATTTGATATATTAGCAGAATGTAGTGATGACCGTCTTGAAAATGAGATTTCAAAGGCATTCTGGGATGAAGCCGAACCTGTACTTGGTTATAGACTATTAGAAATGGTTGATCATATAAAACAACATAAAGGGCAATTATTTTATTATTTGAAATTGATTGGGAAACCCGTTAATACTGGCGATTTGTGGTAATAGGATAATAAAAGGTGTCATCCCGAGTATTGCTATTTTCATTTTGATAAAATAGTAATATATCGAGGGAGGTTGTGCACTTCGATAAGTTTCGACGAGTTGGAACTACTCAGTATGACCAAAAACTTTTAATCTAGTTCTCGACAAGCTCGAACTGACAAGATGGCTTTTTAAGTGTAAATATTTCTAGGAGTGATAATTTAAGTAGAGACGAGGCATGCCTCGTCTCTACAAAATGTTTAAGCAAAACGCTTATTTATTTCTTCCATTATTTTCTTTCCTGCTAATGGTATCTGAGTACCAGGTCCAAAAATAGCGGCAGCACCTTGTTCGTATAAATAATCATAATCTTGTGCTGGTATAACACCACCACAAATTACAACTATATCTTCACGACCAAGTTTTTTTAATTCATCAATCAATTGAGGAAGTAATGTTTTGTGACCGGCAGCTAATGAGCTCATACCAACACAATGAACATCGTTTTCAACAGCCTGACGAGCAGTTTCTTCAGGAGTTTGGAATAATGGTCCCATGTCAACATCAAATCCCATATCAGCATAAGCAGTTGCAACAACCTTCGCACCACGGTCATGTCCGTCTTGTCCCATTTTAGCAATCATAATTCTAGGACGGCGACCTTCTTTTTCCGCAAAATCATCAGTTTGTTTTCTTACTTGCTCAACCATATTTTCATCATCCTTATATTCACTGCTATAAACACCAGAAATAGATCTAATAACCGCCTGATATCTTCCGCTTACTTTTTCAACCGCGTCAGAAATTTCACCTAATGATGCTCTTACTTTTGCCGCTTTAACAGCTAAATCTAAAAGATTACCATCTTTAGATTCAGCGCATTTTGTAATAGCTTCTAAAGCAGATTGTACATCAGCTTCATTTCTGTTAGCTTTAAGAACTTGTAAACGTTTGATCTGGGAAATTCTTACTGCTGTATTATCTATATCCAGAATTTCAATTGGATCTTCTTTTTCAAGACGATATTTATTAGTACCAACTATGGTCTCGCGTCCAGAGTCAATTCTAGCCTGTTTTCTTGCCGCAGCTTCTTCAATTCTCATTTTAGGAATACCAGCTTCAATAGCTTTTGTCATTCCGCCAAGTTCTTCAATTTCAAGAATGTGTTCCCATCCTTTTTTAAGTAATTGCTGAACTAAAGACTCTACATAATAAGAACCAGCCCATGGATCAATTACATTACAAATGTTAGTTTCATCCTGAAGATAAAGCTGAGTATTACGCGCAATACGGGCTGAGAAATCAGTAGGCAAAGCTATAGCTTCATCTAACGCGTTTGTGTGTAACGATTGTGTATGACCTAATGTAGCACTCATTGCTTCAATACAAGTTCTGGCAACATTGTTAAAAGGATCCTGTTCAGTTAAACTCCAACCGGAAGTTTGCGAGTGAGTTCTAAGCGACATTGACTTAGGATTTTTAGGGTTGAACTGTTTAATAAGTTTTGCCCAGATTAAACGGGCAGCTCTTAATTTAGCAACTTCCATAAAGTAGTTCATGCCTTCGGCCCAGAAGAAAGAAAGTCGCGGAGCAAAAGCATCAACATCTAAACCAGCGTTAATACCGGTTTTTACATATTCTAAACCGTCAGCAAGTGTGTAAGCCATTTCAAGATCGGCAGTCGCACCGGCTTCCTGCATATGATAGCCGGAAATACTGATACTATTGAACTTAGGCATTTTCTGGGATGTATATTCAAATATATCCGCTATAATCTTCATTGATTGTGCTGGCGGATAAATATATGTATTACGAACCATATACTCTTTAAGAATATCATTCTGGATTGTACCTGCAAGCAGATCCATACTAACACCTTGTTCTTCAGCAGCAACAATGTAGAAAGCAAGTATAGGAAGTACCGCACCGTTCATTGTCATTGATACTGACATCTTATCCAATGGTATTCCGTCGAAAAGAATTTTCATATCTTCAATTGAATCAATTGCGACACCGGCTTTACCAACATCACCAAAAACTCTGGGATGATCAGAATCATATCCACGGTGAGTTGCAAGATCGAAGGCAACTGAAAGACCTTTCTGACCGGCGGCTAAGTTTCTTCTATAGAAGGCATTACTTTCTTCGGCAGTTGAAAAACCAGCGTATTGACGTACTGTCCATGGTCTCATAACATACATTGTACTGTAAGGGCCTCGTAAAAAGGGAGCAATACCAGACATGTAATCCAGGTGATCGCTTTTTTCTAAATCTTTTTTAGTATACAATGGTTTAACATCAATTTTTTCCATTGTTTCCCAAATAAACTCGTGGGCTTTTTTACCAGTTTCAGCTTCAAACTTATTGGCCCAGTCTTCTAAAGAGGTTTTACCCGTCTCCAGATTTAACTCTATATCTTTAAAATTCGGCTTTTTCATTTATTTTAAAGCTCCTATCTTTGTCAATAATTTTGATACTATCTGATAAACATCTGCACCCATGAAAATGAACTCATCAACACCCGATGCCTTGTGTGCTTCAATCTGATCCTTTGGATATCCGGCTAATATGACTGTTATATCTGCATCAGCGTCCTTAATTCCTTTTGTTAGAGAAGGAACTATTTCAGGGTAAACATCGTCTGTTGAACAGATACAAACTGCTTTAGCACCAGATTCAGCGGCAGCTTTGGCAGCATCTTCAGCTTTTTCAAATCCGTTAGAATAAATTACTTCGAATCCGCCGACTTCAAAAAATCCTCTTGAAAAATCAGCACGGGCTTTGTGTTGCTTTAATGGTCCCATGTTTGCTAAGAATATCTTAGGCATGTTTCCATTTTCAGCTTTATATCTATTTGATGCGTCTCTTAACTCTTCGAATAATTCAGCAGCACGGTGGATTTTTAACGGAGTTAATTCAATTGAATGTTCGGCAGTTGCTCTTATTGCTTTTGAGATTTCGCCAAGTGTCGCGCCATCAAGAATTGCCTGGGCACCAATGTTTATGGAGTCTTCAGAGACAGCAGTAACTAATTGTCCTAATTCTTCAAGAATTTTTACATCGGTTTCTTTACCTTGCGATACTCTAAACTTTTGAAGATACTTAGCACGTTTGTTATATATAGCCTGGTTATCTACTTTGTTACCTTCAAGTTTTGTTTCGGCAACGTTAGCGTACATGTTAATTCCAACCATTTTGTCTTTACGCTTTGAAAGATTTTTCTTTTTAGCTTCAACAACTTTATCAATTTCTTCTTGAATAAATCCAGATTTAAGAGTTTCTAAAATTCCGCCTTTTTCTTCAACGGTCTGGAATTGTTTCCAAGTCTCTTTACAAACTTCATTTGTTAAGCTTTCTATATAATAAGAACCGCCGGCCGGATCAATTAATTGATTAAGATGAGATTCTTCCTTCAATAATAACTGAACGTTACGGGCAATTCTTCTTGAGAATTCATCCGGGATACCAAACAATTCATCAAAATTATTTGTATGCAAACTATCAACACCGCCAACAACGGCCGAAAAAGCTTCTGTGGTTGTTCTTAGCATGTTTACATAAGGGTCATATTCAGTTTGTGAATAAGTAGAAGTTCTAGCATGAATAGTGATTTTCTGTGCTTCCGAATCACCGCCAAAAGCTTCAACAATTTTTGCCCATAATAATTTAGCCGCTCTTAACTTTGCAATTTCCATAAAATAGAAAGTCCCAATTCCAAAAGTAAATCTTACACTTTTGGCAGCAACGTTAATATCTAATCCGCGTTCTGTCATTTGTTCAAGATACTCTGCCGCAGTTGCTAAAGCAAAAGCCAGTTCCTGAACCGCACTTGCACCGGCGTTATGATAAGGTAATCCGCTAACACCAATTGTTTTTATAGCGGCATTATTTTTATCTACCCATTCTGTAACACATTTCATCTTATTGTATGCAAATTCGCAAGTGATAGGAAGTGAACCTTCGGTAGCTAAATATCCAATCGGGTCACATTCAACACTACCCTTCACAGAAGAAATAGTTTTACCATTCTTTTTAAGATATGCATTTAATAAAGCCATTATTGGAAGAGAAGAAAAACCAGCCTCAATAAAAAGGGGATGTTTATCTAAATCAATTCCTTCCAACGCACGTTCTAAACTTTTTAATCCGGAAATAGAAACACCATCAGTACCAACTTCTTCAACTTTTGCATAATCAGCATCAAGTCCAAGTTTTGTAGGTTTATCTAATTTCATATTAATTGCAGTCTGACCTCTGCTTAAATCTCTTTTTAGAGCCTCGTTAAAATCTTCGGCCAAACCGTAAGGAAGTTCCTGAGCAACTTCCCATGAATTACCTAAATAACCCGAAGCTTTTGTTCCGCGGACATATTCGTTAAATCCGGGAGTATTTTGTAAGTGAGGTATATCTTTAATATCGTTTTGCGTGTAGATTGGCTGAAGGGTTATTCCTTCGTAAGTTTTTGTAAGTAATTTCTTATCGAAAGGAGCACCTTTCAGATCAGCTATAACTTTCTCTTTCCACTCATCATAAGTAGGAGGAGTGAAATCATCACGCAGATTCAAATCTCTGTCGAGCTTCATATCCGCATTTGTTTTATTATCTTCTGACATATTTTATAACTCCTGTTATAATGTTTATTCTTTTGAAAATATTAAAAAATCTAACCTTTTAAATTAGTAAAAATTTCTCGAAAAGGGTAAAAATTTCTTTTTTGATTCGGGAATTATCTATTTTTAACTGGTACAGTTTATGTAATACGATCTGTTTTGCAATAAATTAGGATTAAAATGAAAAAGATTCTTCTGCTATTATTAATGTTTGCATCGCTCGTATTTGGACAATACCAGCCTAAATCTCAATACTTAATTAATTCTGATAAAATGATTGGATATGTAGATAGCTGTGCAGCGTTTTGGGTAAAAGTTTATGACAGTCCCTACGGTGGTTTTTTTACGGATGTTTCTAGAAATGGCGGTAGATATAATGATAACAAATCGATGTTGAGCCAAAGCAGGAATGTATATGGATTAACAAGAGCTTTCATGATGACTGGGAATGAAGAATATTTTGATCTGGCTGATGAAGCAATTAAATGGATGTATAAAAACGCATGGGATAATAATAATGGCGGTTGGTACAGTTCTATGTCAAGAACCGGATCGCCTTACGGATCTACAAATAACAAAAGCGCATTCGATCAGCATTATGCCTTACTTGGAATTAGAGCTATTTATGAGGTAACTGACGATCAAGACCATTTAGACTGGCTGAATAAAGCTTATGATCAAAATGAAAATCTTTGGGATGATAATAATCAAAATTTCGGCTATTATGATGCTGTGTCTTATAACTGGAATAACAAGAGTGGTAAGAGTTTTAACGCTACTGTTGATGCTTTAACTACACATCTAATGCACATGTACATGATGTTTGGTGATCAAAAATATTTGGATAGAATTGAAAAAGTCTGTGATAATATGCAAACACATTTAGTCGGTTCTATGAAAAGTCAGACAATAGGATTTGCAGAAGAGTATGATACAGACTGGGGAATTATTTCCGGTGAAACAATGACGATAATGGGACACGTATTAAAAACTTCCTGGTGTTTAGGAAGAGCATATCAATTTACAAAAGATGATTCCTATTTAGCGGATGCAAAACTTTTAGCAGACGAGGTTCTGGAAAAAGGTTATGATCATAAAAATGGCGGGCCTTACAAAGATTATAATAGATTAACCGGGCAAATGCTTATGTGGGGAAATCCTGATACCGCAAAAGCCTGGTGGCAAATGGAACAGGCTGTTAACGCCGGATTGGAGCTTTATTACTTAACAAAAGAAGATAAGTACCTGCAAATGGCTGATGAAACATTAGATTTTTTTATGAAGTATTTTGTTGATCATACCTATGGAGATGTTTATGAAAACCGTACAAAGTACGGAGCCGAAACATGGGGAACAACAAAAGGCGGCGGCGGTAAAGCCGGATATCACTCAATAGAATTAGGCTACTTAACGTATGTTTATAATAAATTATATCTTAAAAAAGAACCGGCAAAATTATTTTATAAATTCAAATCCCAAAGTGAAGAAAGGGTAGTAAAATTAACGCCATTGGAGTTTGGACTTGAGGATTTAGTAATTAAATCGGTTGTTCTGAATGATGCGGTTTATACAGCTTTTAATTCATCCGAAAGGGAAATTACAATCCCGGCAAATACAGATGCTCTTTGCGAAGTAATATTTAGTTCAGAAACTGAAACAGCAATTGAGTTTGCTGATAATGAAATTCCGGCAGAATTTGAGCTAAAACAAAATTATCCAAATCCATTTAATCCGGCAACAGTTATTGAATACACAATTCCCGCAGGTAACGGATATGCCAGCTTGGTACAACTTAAGATTTTTGATATACTTGGAAATGAAGTTTCTACTCTGGTAAACGAGCTTAAGGCAGCCGGTAATTATAAAGTGAAATTTGAGGGAAATAACTTATCAAGCGGAGTTTATTTTTATCAATTAAAAGCGGGCAGTTTTAATCAGGTTAAACGAATGATGTTTTTGAAATAAGTCTGAATTTTTAATTGAGACTGTAAATTATTTTGTGTAAACGTTATTTTGTAATTTTATAAGAACGGCATCAGCCGATCTTCAAATCTA
>JAEINS010000049.1 GCA_016342755.1 Melioribacteraceae bacterium
AATGTTTGCTTAATTTTAAAAACTAACGAAAGAGAGTTGTGGAAATGCTTAAATAGTTTTATTTTGCAGGAAGTTTAATATTTTTTAACAGAGTCCGGTTTATACCCAAATCATCCGCAATTAAAACTTTCATACTCTCTCACACTTGTAGTCAATTATTCCTAAAGTGAATAGAACATAACAAGAGAAAAATACCGTGAAGTATATTTATGCCCATATAATATTGTTCAATTTAATTTCAAAGAAACCTAATGTCAAGAAATATTTATTTCCCTTTGTAAATATTTACATAGCCAAAAGTTATTTTTTTACAACCTCATCAATTTCAATTAGTTCAACAGAGTTTAACAGAATGTTATAACTATCGTTAAGTTCTTTTTCAAAAGAGTTCAAAGAATTTTTCATGTTTTCGGGTAAACCGTCTTCCCATGGAAGCCTCAATAAATTATTTTCAAGCTCTATAATTTCGGTTTCAAAGGCGGTTTTCCAAAATTCATCTATAGAAAGATCTTTTAATGTATTTTCATACATTTTCCTTGTCATTTTATTTACATATCTTCTTATTTTATCATTTCGTCTAAGTTTAACCTCGCGTCCGTCAAATTCGCCGCTTTTGTCACTATTAATTTTGAACTCGCCTCCGCCTTCCATTAACTGAATGTCTGGTCCGTCTCCCGGATATTTTTTTAGAAATGAATAGTACGAAATTGCGTATAAATAATTATACTCACCCAATCCCATTTCTTTTTGGAAGAGGATCATATTTCTATTTGAATAATATTTTATTATTTCAGGAATTACACCAAATCCGCCCTTAATAATTCCTAAAACATTCCAAAACGAACTATCTCCTTCATCGTTGTTTTCAACTTCCGCAATTTTATCCGTCATTTTTTCAATTTCACTTTTTAATTCAGCCGACATTAAATTTAAGCTATCTCTAATTTCCAGAAAAGTTATTATCCTTTTTTTATCAATTGTTCCATCCGGCTTAGGAATATAATTGTATATGTTTCCAAATCTAGATTCCAGCAACTCTGAGGTTTCTGATATCATTTTTACTTCTTCAACTGTGTCTTTAACTAAAAAATAAACACTGGCAAAAATTGCTACAACAATTAAAAAAACAGCTCCGCATCCAATGCCGCATCCAAAAATCCATTTTGAAGAATTATCACTCATCACAGCCCCGCTATTTATTTTTCTTTTTAAATTTTTTAGCAATTCTATTTACAAATATATCAAAAGTTTTATTTGCGCTATTTTTAACATATCTGGTAAATTTATTTTCATCCCGGGTTAAGAATTCATAAACTATATCTGCTACTTCGGGTGTTCTTAAATAGCCATAAGATTTATGGGGATTTTTATTCCCATTCACACTATAATCATTATAAACAAGTTTGGAATCAGCACTAATACTGAAATCGTTTTCGGTATAATAATCACTTAGGTTAATATTCATGCCAACAAGATCATCAGCATCGGCAAAATTGAACCAGTGTGTACAAATATTATCAGGTGTTTTCATTTTACTTTCAGAAAGTTCAATTTCTTTTTCACCATGTAATTTATGAACAATATAGGGAATTCCTAAAGGTGATCCTATTGTAACCAGGGTATCGATAAAACAACCATTTAAACAGTGGGTTAAAACATCGTATGTAATTATGGTTCCCATGGAATGCGCAATTAAAAGTATTTCATGATCTTTATATTTTTCAATAACGTTTTTTAATCTTTCTCTGGCTTCTTTCTGCACATCTATAGTTTTATTCTTTCTTGTCTCTGCTAAATGTGAAAAATATATATGCAGCTCGTTAAAAAACTTTTCCAACAATTTATCGAAAACAGTTGTTAGCTTTATAGAGATGGTATCGCTTAACACAACCTCTTTAATAATGCCGTCAAAGATTTCCCCCAACTTCGACTTCTCATTTTCAACCGGCATATTAGCCGATGATATATAGGGTTCCTCAATATATAATTCATCTTCTTTGTTTTTAACTTCAGGATCAAGCGGATTTTCGTAAATTAAATCTGCCCAGTAAACCATTACAAATTTAAATCTGTATCTTGGATTTCCCCGATCAGTTAATCCCTCAACTATAGCTTTCTTCCACCACTTTTGCAGCAAATGCTTCGGTGGTTTATTAGCTAAACCATGTATTCCAATTATTACTTTTGCCATAGTTATAAAAACTGATCAGTTATTTCCTTTCTAAATATAACCCGAATTCTATTGTTTTATTCAATTTATTTTTTTGTAAAGTTAATCTTATATTAAATACGCAATTAAAATTTTATGGGGATAAAATGCGAAAGAGTGTCTATTTATACACTGCTGTAATTCTATTATTATTTTTCACTTCTACAAAAGCTCAAATTAAATTTGACGCAAACTTTGAAAGCGGAAATATCAATTCCGTAACAACTGCAGATTCTATTCACTATGATGTAACAACACGGGCAGATGTTGGCAGTAGATGGTTCTATTTTAAGATGACCGGAGTTAAAGATATGTATATAAGTGTAAATGTTAAGTCAAGCGACTGCACTCGTGCAATGTATTCTTATGATGATGAAATTTATGAAAGATTCTCAGCCTCTGAAAGTCCTTCTACAAACAGATTTCAAAAAACATTTGAAGAAGACACTGTATTTGTTGCCTATTATACGCCATATACATTCACATATTTGCAAGAGCAAATTTCAAGATGGAAAGAAAGTGAATATGTTCAGATTGATACATTAGGATTTACTGAAAAAGAATTACCTGTTCAATACATTGTTTTAACTGATAATTCTGTTCCGAATGACGATAAAGATGTTGTCTGGATTCACGCAAGAACACATCCCGGAGAAACACCTAGTTCTTATCACTTTGATGGAATTGTAAACGAATTATTAAAAGATGATGAAGTAATTAATTTTTACAGAAAGAATATAATCTTTCACTTAGTTCCTTTTAATAACCCGGATGGTGTTTATTACGGAAGATCGAGAACAAACTACTTTGGTATTGATCAGGAAAGACAGTGGAATGTAGCGGAAAACCAAACTCCTGCTGCGGTTAAATTGTTAAAAGCAAAACTTAAAGAGATAAATGATGAAAAGAAAGTTTCTGTATTCTTAAATCTCCACTCACAAGCCGCGCCTTACTGCACTTTCTGGATTCATACACCCGGCTCAACTTCAGATTATTTTTATCGCAGAGAATATCAGTTCTCAAATTTGAACTCTTCCGACATCGATTTTTTTAATCATCCAGATTATAGAGAATCAAATTTAGCCGCTCACTTTCCGGAAGGATGGCTTTGGGATAATTACGGTGAAGAGGTTATGGCTTTAACCTACGAAACACCTTATGATTATTACTCAAACGGAGAATGGGTTACAAATGAGAATTTATATGAGCTGGGCAAAAAAACTGTTTATGCAATTGGTGAATATCTGGAACTTTCTCATCCTCAGCATTTAATTTTAGATAATAAAACTGCTAGTATTGTTGGAGATTGGGAAAAAGATTCTACCGGATTAAATTTTTACAGCGATAATTTTTTAGTCGCGGAAGCTGGTGGTGGTGAAAAATCAATTTCTTACGAAACTGAAAACCTTAAGTCTGGATTATACGATATTTATGCATGGTGGTCTGACTTTAATGGAAACGCAACAGACGCACGCTATGAAATCTATGCAGGTGGAAATACTTATCTTATTGAAAAATCTCAAGCCTCAAATGGTGGCGAATGGAACGAACTTCATCAGGTTGCAATTCCGGAAAGTAGTTCTATATCTGTTGTTCTAAAAAATAATGCAAATGGTGAAGTTATTGCTGATGCAATTAGAATTATTTATCGAGGTCCGGCAACCTCAGTTTCAAATGACTTTGTGATGAATGATTTTAAGCTTGAACAAAATTATCCAAATCCGTTTAATCCATCTACAACAATTAAATTTACATTGGCTAAAAATGAAAATGTACAGTTAAGGATTTATAATTCTTTGGGGGAGCTTATTGATACTATTGTAGACCAAGAATTAGCTCAAGGAAATCATGAGGTTATTTTTAATTCTAAAAATTACTCATTCCTTTCCAGCGGGGTTTATTACTATCAGCTTAACACAAAAAGTTATAGTGAAACTAAAGGAATGGTTTTAACGAAATAGATTTTTAGTTCACAGTTTATAGTAGTCAGTTAACAGCAAACATAAACTTTTTAGGAATTTGTTTATCCAACTTGATTGAAATTTTTAAGATTTTTGTAGAGTCGTTCCGTGGAACGACTTTTTTTGTTAATCTAGCTTAAACTGTTCACCGAGTGAATTTTTCGAAGAAAAATTATTACCGAGGTGGAGAAATAATTCCATGACTTTGATGGGATCTCATAATGACCTAAAGTCATTGAGACCGAGAAAGAAATCGAGGTGTATCGAAATGCCGAATTTATATAGTTCAAACAATTTTCCGTAGCGTCAGGACCTCAGTCCTTGATGCGGTAAAAATATAGAAAAATCGTGTCAAGGACTGGGATCATAACACTATTGCAAAAACAAACAGTTTTTTATCTCTGCATCAAAACAGTGCAAAAATCCATGCCTAAAAGTGAGTATTAAATCCAAAAGATTAATTAGAGACTCCAAAACAAAGAAATTATATTTTGTTATAAGTAATGCAAATTTTCTTAGATAAAAAGATTTTGAAATCTCTAGTTTTTTTTTATATGTTTGTAACAGTAGCAAGGCAACAAAATAAATCCGGTTAAGGGCAACTTTGTTAACCGAGAGACAAAATATTTAGTGCGAAATGTTTTTAATTAACAAAACTTTAAGTTTTTAGTTTAACTCTATTTTTAGCAATTAATATAATCCCAAACATTTGGTTATAAAAAAACTGGGGTAATTCAAAAAGGTGCGGAGGTTGAGATGAAAAATAAGTTTATATAAAAGTGGGTGCCCAAGAATTCATTGAGTAGTACCTTCTGGCAAAGGGCTCAATTCATTCCTTCAAGCACCCAAATTAATATTTCCCAGCTCAATGTTGTATTATAACTATAATTTAGGGTAATTAAAATGATACAGAAAACTTTTTTAAAGTTATTTATAGTTTCTTGTTTAGCTATTTTACTAATTTCATGTGATTCTGGAACAGAACCTAATGATGATAAACCAATCCCTCCAGATACTTTGTATTCCCAACAACATTTTTTATGGCCTATGAAAGTAGGTAATACTTGGGATTATGTTAACTACCAAATTAGGAGGGAATTATACGATACTGTATTTACATATAATGGTTTTCAATCTTTTGATGTGAGCCCTAAAAAGTGGACATAAAAAAAATAGTATATTACTCTAACCAAGGAGGAAATTATGTCTACCGA
>JAEINS010000007.1 GCA_016342755.1 Melioribacteraceae bacterium
CTAAAGAAATGAAATCTAGATTTGAACTATTGGATACATATTAGTAATTTGGTGTCTAACTTTTTGGGGACAGATCAGTTATGTCCACGCATTGGTTTGTCTATGTACAATGTATTTAAGCAAGGAACATCAAATCCAGTCAACCACATATCACGAACAATTACAATTTTAAGTTCATCATCTGGATCACGCATCCTATCTGCTAACGTTTTACGCTGATCTTTAGTAGTGTGATGTTTAGCCATTTCCGGTCCATCAGAAGAAACGGCAGTCATAACAACCTTTATTGCACCTTTAGACAAATCTGGATTGTGCCAGTCTGGTTTTAAGGTAACTATTTCCTTGTATAGATCGGCAGCAATTCTTCTTGACATAGAAACGATCATTGCCTTTCCACTATTGGCTATCTGACGGTTCTCGTAATGCTCAATCATATCTTTAGCGACTTGCTTAATACGATTCTCGCTACCGATTAGAGCTTCAAGCTGTGTCCATTTGGCTTTAGCTTTCTGAGTTTCTGATAAGTCCTCACTAGCAAGATCATCATCTAATTCTTTAACGAGCTGCTTGCCTTCTTCACTAAGATTTATCTTAGCAAGTCTACTTTCATAATATATTCTAACAGTAGCACCGTCATCAACGGCTTGAGCAATATCATATATATCAACATAATTACCGAAAACTGCCGGTGTATTAACATCTGAACTCTCAATAGGTGTTCCGGTAAACCCAAGATATGTAGCTTTAGGAAGTGCGTCTCTCATGTACTTTGCGAAACCATACACGATTTTCTTGCCAACCACATTACCGTTTTCGTCTTTATCATCTATAGTTTTTGCTTTGAATCCGTATTGTGTTCTATGAGCTTCATCAGCAATAACAACTATATTCTTTCTATCAGACAATTCCTCATAAACATTACCGTCATCAGGCTGGAACTTTTGAATAGTTGTGAATACAACCCCACCGGATGCTACTTTTAATAGCTCTTTTAGATGCTGACGATCTTTGGCTTGTACTGGTTCTTGTCTAAGTAACTGTTTTGAATTACTGAATGTATCAAACAGTTGGTCATCAAGATCGTTTCTATCAGTTATTACAAGAATTGTAGGATTATGTAAGGCGAGAACTGTTTTGCCGGTATAGAAGACCATAGACAGAGATTTGCCCGATCCTTGAGTATGCCAGACAACACCACCTTTTCTATCACCGTCAATAGAAGAAGCGCTGATAGTAGTTAATACTGCTTTATTTACAGCGTAGTACTGATGATAGGCAGCTAGTTTCTTAGTCTTTTCAATGATGGTCATCTTTGTTTTAGAATCTTCTTTATTGCTTTCCTCAAATACTATGAAATGTCTTATCAGATCTAGAAGCGTTTTCTTATTTAGCATTCCATTAATTAGAGTTTCTAATTGTCCGATCAAATGAGGAGCTTCTGTTTTACCGTCTGATGTTTTCCAACTCATGAACCGTGTATAACCAGCAGAGAGTGAACCGGCTTTAGCTTCTAAGCCATCTGAGATTATAAGAAAACCGTTGTATGTGAAAAGTGTTGGTATTGCTTGTTTGTATGCATCTAGCTGCTTAAAAGCAGAATGAATAGTTGCATTATCTACAGCAGGGTTTTTAAGCTCTATTACTATTAGAGGAATTCCATTAACAAATAGAATTACATCAGGTCGTTTATTTACATTGTTCTCAATAACCGTAAACTGATTAACTACAAGGAACTCGTTATTCTCTATATTATCAAAGTCAATCAACCAGACATAATCACCTCGATTATCACCATTGTTTTGGTAGGTAACTTTGATCCCTTCTGTAAGCATTCTATGGAACGTTTCATTATTTACGATTAGTTCAGGTGAGCTGAGACGCTGAATCTGTTTGAGTGCATCATCTCTTGCATCTGTGGGTATTGTAGGGTTGATTCTATTGATGGCTGAACGTAATCTATCAATGAGTAGAACATCCTCAAATGAATCTCTTTCTGGATTCTCAGAATCTGGAGCAATGTCGTATCCACAAACGTAGTTGTAACCTTGCTTTTGCAGATACTCAATTGCTAGTAGTTCTATGTCGTTTTCGGTGATTTTAGTCATACTATAACCATTCTTCCGGTTTGGAGATTTTATAATCATTAGGTAAGGTTACAGTTACTGGGAATTGACTTTTTAATAAAGTTCCTCTTCCAATTATTAAAGAGCCTTTAGCAGCGTTTTTAACACTATTGTTGTGTCTTGCAGGCGGAAAGACAACCATTACTCTTTTATCTGTAAAATTAGAATGTATGTTATTTATAGGTGGAACAAGGTCACTATCACCAGAAATTAGCATTGCTGTATCGTAGGAATCTGACATAGCATCTGAGAGCATTTGAACGGCAATATTTACATCAGTCATTTTCTCTTCATTATTAGCCCATGAATGACCGCATCTTTTACATGTAATAGGTCTTGATTTATAGTGACCATAAATAATTTCTAAGGGTGTTGTTTCTAATACTGAGAGGTAATCTCTTTGTCTTTTTTCTTTTGGTGGATTATGAGCAACTCTGGATGTAAAGTATTTAACTGCTATAAGTTCTTGATGATCTTTTGTTAAATTGTCAACCAAGCTCCATATATTTAACCATTTAGCTTGTGGGAATTTATCTTTTATTCCAAAATAAAGATTGAAGCCATCTATATATGCAATAACTCTTTCTTTTTTACCCAAAATTTTTCCTTGCGTTATATTTATAATTATCATTATATTTGCATTACAAGTACATCCCCAAGGGTAGCTCCCTTGGACTTATCCCGTTTCGGCGGGATTTCGCTTTTTAAAACATTTCCCGAATTACTTTTATGTAGTTGGCAATCCTAATTTATCAAAAAATGCTTTGTTACGCTCTTTAGCCATATTTAATAATCTATCAAATGATATAACCTCAATATATGTTTTGTAAGGTAGGTTATACCCAAAATATCCCATTCCATCAGCTGTAACTTGGAGGCTTTTTGTTTCACATCTAGTTTTTAATGAGTCTGTTATGTCAGCTATCACATAACAAAATCCTGGTATAGTTTCAGAATTGGGAATCAGGCGACCAGATGCAGTTGTAACTTTCCCATTTCTTACTCTTTTGAGGTAGCCTAATGCTTGTTCAATTGGGTCTTTTTCTTCCCCTTGTTTGGCGTCATTTCTCATTGGTCTTTTAATTTCTACTACTGTAATTGAAGCTAATGGAATTGAAGAGCTATCATTAACTAATAAAGGATTATCATAAATATTGAGAGACAATAAATCAGGTTCTTTTTTAGACTCAGAATCAGTAATCGGCATAGAATTAATTGTTTTATCGGAGGATAAAAAATTATGAAAAGCAAGTCTTTCATCAATTAACCATAAGTTTGAATCATCTGCAAATAATTCATTACTCGTTTTTTGCATCGGCATAATTAAATTATGAAGGACTTCTTCTTTGGAGTATTTGCCATCTTTTTTTATTTCAATTGCCTTACCAAGTAGGTCCAAGATGACTTTTCTGTGAGTTACGTAGTTAGCTAGATCAGATCTCTTTTGATCGTTTACTTTTAATAAATAATCTTTTATCCGCTCAGAATATTCCTCCTCATCTTCAGTTTCATTCGGCTTCATTAAATCATGTCCTTCAGAAAGAAGTTCAGTTTCAAATTCCATCAAATGTCTATGCAATTTAATATCTAAGTCTTTGTCACTAATATTAGGGTCAACGACTTTGTTATTCTCATCTATCCGGCCTAAAATTGGTCTATATCTAGGAGCTTTATTGTCAACAAAATCTGACATTCTCTGTAAGCCGATTTTTTTATTCTCTTCTAGATATTCATCTAAATATTCTGCTACATTTTCAATAATGCCTTTGCGTATATCACAGAAAGTTATCTCTTGATCCTTAAAAAGTCCTTCCTCAGATTCTGATATATTAAAACCTATCCTTTCAGGATTAACTCGCTCTGTTAAAAAATCCGATGTTACAAAACACATATAATTAAAACTATCATAGCCATTTTTCAATGAACCAAATAACCCGGGTATCTTCCCATTTAGAGATTCTTCTAGAACAACTCTATTTGCAGCACTATAAATAATAGAATTTTTATTTCTAACCCTTGACTTGAGTTTAACATGAGTCAAATCAAATTTAACTGAATTTATTTCAAATGTTTTGCTGTCAGATGCATTTAACATAAAATCATCATAAAGATCGTTGAGTGTAAATGATTCGCCATCATCAAATATCGTTATATTTGGAGCACCTCCAATTCTTAAAAAATACCATAGACAGTGCTCCAAAAGCGACATAGCAATAGAATTTGATGTCTTCGGCATGTATTTATTATATTCTTTCTTTAAGTCTTGGAGTTCAACTACCGTCTCTAATTTGTTGTTGTCGACATTGTTTTCTTTAAGCTTGTGTAGGTCATATTTGATGTTAAAATCAAAGCTTCTTTGCTGTGTTTCTGTTTTTACTTTGTATGTACTGGAAACTGAAACTTTGTTGAATGACTTTAGCCATAGAAGTCTACCGACACCACGTCCTCCCAATACGATTTTATATTCTGAATCAAGTGTTTGAAAAGAGTTGAAGTTCTCATCGTTGAAACCAATTCCATTGTCAATTATTTCGAAGCCAATTATATCTGGATTAGAATTATCTTGAATGTCTAATTGATCTGATCTTAGGACTCTGACTCTGATGTAGCTTTTATCAATGTTGATATCTTTTTGTTTAATTATTCTTTCATCAATCGAATGAATTGAATTTACTACTGCCTCGAACAGTGGAAATAACACATGTGTTTTAGGTAGGGTAGTGTTTCTCAAGCGTCCTTTCAGACTAGTATTCAAACTCATAGCTTCCTCATTTTATATTTTAACCCTCACTTCACCGCTTATTAATTTAGGCAACAATGTATCTCGCAATTTTCCAAGGTTTATAATTTGCCGAAGATTAGTTGCTTTTTTTTCATATAAATGGTTAGCATTATTAGCAAACTCTATAATTTTATATTTAGGTGGAAGATAGAATTCAAATGATGGGACAGCGGTCTTGTTTAAATGTAATACAGTTGATCCATTACTCAATCCAAGACAATGGAACTTGAAATATCTAGTTTTCATTAAGTGATATAAAAACTGAGTATACAACCATTCATATTTGGGAACTACTTTTACTAAATCCATTGAAATCAATAATTGGTCATATTTAGATAATCCGAATACTATTTCAGGGTTTCCAATTATATCAGCATCTTGGGTGATATCAGTATGAGCTACAATTAGACTGCCATTTTTTACAATATGTTGATCTTTATATTTTCCTGTATATTCTTTGAACCCATCAAGTCGGAAGCCTCCACCTCGGCTGAAATTTTTAAGTGTTACCAGAGCCTGATTTGATTCATTCAAGTCATCGCTTTTGTAGGAAACTCCATTATAAATTTCTACAAAGTCACCAAGAGTAACATACTCCCAACTATCATCCGCTTCCTCAATAAACCACTGCCTAAAGAGTGTTTCTGCCATTGATTCAAGTGTTTTGTTTTGGCGGTGGAGTAGGTCTATTTTGTCGTCTAAACTGCTTAGGACTGAGGCTATGGCTTTTTGTTCTGGGAGGGGAGGAAGATTTACAATCAATTGTTTTACGATAGATCCAGAAATTTCTTCAAATGTAGTTCCAGTCCCACTGCTTTTCAAATAATCTATATTCTTTTTAATCCAATAAAGCATAAAAATATTACTAGCTTGAGTTTCATCTATTATTAAACTCTTGAAGCCTTGATTGGTTGTGATTGGATTAAGGGCGATTGCAGCATAGCCAATTGGAGCCCTAGAGCTAAGTAAAATTGAGCCCTTAGGCAGTAACTTAGCAGAAGAATTTTCTAAACCTTTCTGTGTTATAGACCTATCACCCTTTGAAATATAATTGCCTTTGAAATTTGTTAAATCACGAGGCGTCAACCAAGCAATATCTCCATTCCAGTAACTTGAGGTTTTAGTATTTGGAGTACCACCCCCAATTACATCAGCTATATCAGCAATTTGTATTTTACGCCACTCACTCATTCAGAAATTTCTCCATTAGCAATCTTGGTGAAGCGCTCCTTGTCTTTACATAAAACAATAGAAAGTCCAAGTTCGTAATTATATTTTCCAGAATTATTTGTGAAATCTTTAAGTTTACATAAATCCTTATCAGTATCATCTCCCCAATAGGTTTTGAATTCCATAATTAACAAGTTGTCTTTATTTGTTCCACGCTTATGCAAAATGATATCTGGGTATGTTCCTTGAGGGAAATTATCTGTTCGTTTTGGGTCTGAATGATTTTTGTTGTATTCAAAATCTAAATTATACTCACTAAATTCTGATTTCTTGATGATTTCATTAAAATAAATTCCAAACCAAAATACTATGCTTCGTTCGTGAACTTTGTTCTCAATAAGATAATACTGCCTTTCGTATACCATCTGAATCGCTTGCTGGACGAGCTCAATCAGTAATTGTATTCTATAACTCATCAATCATCACCTTATCAAGGTTTTCAAGAATCAAGGTGTTCAATCGTTGTCCCTTTATTATTTGTATTTTGCTCATAGTATTTATTTTCTAGTTAAACATTCTTAGATATTTATTAAACGCAAAAACTCTATTTCTTTTATTGCCGGTTATTTCCATTAGAATATTCTCTTTAACAAAAGCGTTAACAAGGTTAGTTGCCGCTCTTGGTGTAAGATTTGTGATTGTCTGGACATCTTTAATACTTACGATGGGTTTTGTAAACAAGTGGTTAAGCAGATTAAAACCTTGCTTGCTTCTGTTGCCAAGTTTAACAATGTATTTGGTTTCAAGTTCTGCTTTTAATTCAACAATTTCTTTTAAGCTGTTAACCGCTTTTTCAGATGTTGCAATAATTCCGGTAAGGAAGTATTTAATCCATTGCGCTAAATCGTTTCTGGTTCTCACAAATGTGAGGTTATCGTAATACAAAGTTTTATTCTTTTCAAAAAAGTCAGAAAGATATAGCAGCGGTTTTTCCATAATGCCGTTTGCTACAAAATATAGCGTTATTAAAAGCCTTCCTATTCTGCCATTGCCATCTAAAAATGGGTGTATGGTTTCAAACTGATAATGAGCAATCGCAATTTTAACAAGATGAGGTATGCTTAATTCTTCATTGTTTATAAATCGTTCAAAATCAGAAAGGAGATCCGGTAATTCTTCGTGAGCTGGCGGTATAAAAACAGCATCTTTTAATGTAGTTCCACCAATCCAGTTTTGAGACTTGCGAAATTCACCAGGTGTTTTGTTATCGCCTCTTCCTTCCGAAAGTAAAATTCTGTGAGTTTCTTTAATTAGTCTGTTTGAAATAGGGAGTGTTTTGAGAGACTCGATAGCTGAGTTTATAGCATTAACGTAATTATTTACTTCTAACCAGTCGTTTCGTTTTTCGGGGATTACATCCTTTTCATCAGCCAAAGCCTCTTCAATGTTGGTTTTGGTTCCCTCAATCTTGCTTGAAACAACGGCTTCTTTAATAACGTGCATACGAATGAACATATCGGTATCGGGAACAAACTTAGAAAATGAGTTTAATTCACCAAGTTTTAGCGAAGCTGTTTCAAGGAGTTCGTTAATAATTTTATCTTCCCAAACAAAAGAATGGTTTATTTTTCCCGGCACAAAGTATTCGTATTGATACCCGCTTTTATACGAACCAGCTTTGAAGTCCTTAATATTCATAATTATTCCAAAGTATTATTGGCATATTCTTATTTTACTTTTTACAAATATAGTATAATAAGAATTGTCATAATATACTTTTCTGCCTTTATATAAAATAACTACAGCTTAATTTTACTTAAATTCACTTTAATCAACTTATTTAGCCTACTTTCTTCCACTAATTGTTCTTCAAACTCAGCCTTAAGTTTTAAGAAACGTTCGCTAAAGTCAAAATCATCCTCTTCGTCTGGCAAACCAACATAACGTCCGGGAGTAAGAACATAATCAAGCTCTTTAACTCTTTCTAACGATGTTGAATTGCAAAATCCTTTGATGTCCTCATACTTGTCTGCCGAGGCAGAATCTTTGTTAGCAGTCCAGTTATGGTAAGTTGATGCAATTTGCTCAATGTCTTCAGAGGTGAATTCTTTTGTCCGGCGATTTATGAGATACCCCAAATTTCGGGCATCAATAAATAAGATTTCGTCTTTACGCTTGCGGTTCCTAGCAAGGAACCATAAACTAGCTGGTATTTGAGTGTTAAGAAATAATTTAGCCGGTAAGTTTACAATACAGTCAACTAGATTTGCTTCAATTAGAGCTTTGCGGATATCCCCCTCGCCGGATGTTTTGGAAGTTAGCGCACCTTTTGAGAGCACAAATCCAGCTTTGCCATTAGGATTTAGATGGTAGAGGAAGTGTTGAATCCAAGCATAATTAGCGTTTCCGGTGGGCGGAACCCCTAACGACCATCTTCCATCAGTTCTTAACTGATCACCACTCCAGTCACTGTCATTAAAAGGTGGATTGGCTATTACATAATCGGCTTTCAAATCCTTATGAGCATTGTTTAAGAATGAGCCTTCGCTATTCCACTTAACTTGGGAGCTATCAATACCACGAATGGCAAGGTTCATTTTTGCAAGCCGCCAAGTAGTTTGGTTGCTCTCTTGTCCATAGATAGATATGTCGTTAATCTTACCTTGATGACCTTCGACAAACTTCTCAGACTGTACGAACATTCCGCCCGAACCACAGCAAGGATCGAGTACACGTCCTTTATATGGCTGAAGCATCTCAACTAGTAATTCAACTACTGACCGTGGAGTGTAGAACTGACCGCCTTTTTTACCTTCAGCAAGTGCAAACTCACCAAGGAAATATTCAAATACATGACCGAGAATATCTGCGCTTCTTGCTTTAGCATCACCGAGAGCAATGTTTCCGATTAGATCAATGAGACCACCCAAACTTGTAGGATCAAGATTAGCGCGAGCAAACACCTTTGGTAATACATCTTTTAGCGATGGGTTGTCCCTTTCAATAGCGTCCATAGCAGAATCTACATCCTTGCCAATTTCTGGAAGCTTAGCTCTAGAAAGCAAGTAGCTCCACCTTGCAGATGGAGGTACAAAGAATACATTCTCGGCTTTGTACTCGTCTCTATCTTCCGGATCAGCGCCAACATATTCGCCTTCACCAGCTATTAGTTTATCGTGTAGTTCTTCAAATGAATCGGAGATGTATTTAAGGAACATCAATCCCATTACTATATGTTTATATTCGGCAGCGTCAATGTTCTTGCGCAGTTTATCGGCTGATTTCCATAATTGTTTTTCGATGGGTTCAGATTTAGAGTTGTTCTTCTTTGCCATAAAGATTCCGTTGTTAAAAAGTTAAGGAGATCAGTAAATACCCATTATAAGTGGTGAGGGAATATTACAGTTGATAGATAAACGTTGAACTACTAATAAATATTGACCACCACTAAATAAAGACCTCTGAGTATAAAAATAAGAAAGTCTTAGATGATTTACAATGTTGAGTTCTATTTATAACAGTCGGTTGGTATAATAGAAAATGACTGTGTGGTTTTCTGGTTTTGCTAATCCAAGGATCGAAACTGTGGCGAACAGCCCAGTGTAGTGACTGTAACGATCTTTTACCAATGAAATGTGCCGAGTTTACATAATGCCACTTTATCACTGACGGAGATAATTCTTTTCAATCGAAGTCTGATAAAGTTCGTTATGTAATACTGGCTGATAATGTTAGGTTCTGCTGAAAGACTCTTGCTGAACATGACGGTAGTATTTTCAGAGTAATGATCTGACCAAGTAGTAAAGCTTTAAGCACTGCCGAAGCTGCTTTGTGCTGAGGCGGTGCGGTGTAATATAAGTAGTTTAGTTTGAGCGCAGGTATAAGGTATATCGGCGGAGCAATTTAATACTCTACAACCAAAGTTCTTTTCTCAAGGAAAGTAATTGCTCTATAGGTTGCAACTTTGATTGCAAGTCAAACATGTCTAGTTGTTCTAAATACATGTATGTGACAATACCGTCAACCTAAAATGACTGTCTCGATTATCCTCTCCACACCTAAAGGTGGAGAGGTGGTAAGGTGGAGCAATATCTATAGCTATTAGTTTTATATTCAGTTAATTAAATGACTGTGGGTTTTGTTGATGGACTCCACTATTCCACCAACCCTAAGGTATTGCTATTCCTTGATTATAGACAGCCCATATTTAATAGTTTGCTAGTGGAATAGCTTATTAGTTCCAGCCTTCCACCAACAAGCAGATGTTTTTATAATAGGTGTTTATATCAAATACAATGCTATTGTCTATGGTATGTCTGAAAACGAAAACATGTTTACTTGTAAAATGTCGCTTAACCTAAAACTGAGTTCCAGATGATAGAACAAAATAAGGAGGATACTATCTTGCATATGCAAAATAGTATCCTCATTTGAAAAGAAACAACTATTTAAGCTGCTTCCTCGTTAATTATATGGCCGACTATAATATCATGTTTGTTCTGGTCAGTCTCAGATTCAACCTCAGGGCTTTTGATCCCAAGTAGTCGATGAACTTCTGATAATTTAGTTACATCAGAGTTACTGAAGGAATCTAATCTGATATCAGTAATCCAATTGACTTTTTTAACTGCGTTCTCCTCTAGGTTTTTAATACTCGGAATCTTATAATTGTTGCAATCATAAAGACTGTTCAATTCCTCAGTAAACACCGGTTTGGTTTTGGGTTGGTCACCATAGTTTTCTGTGCACCATGACTTATAAGCTAGATATAAAGAGCTAAGGGTTGAAGCGTATGAGGGCGTTTCATCATTGCCCAATACACACTTTTCTTTAACAAATACTGCAACAGAGTCAGATGCTTCTTTAAATTCTGTGATGTTTTTCAATACATCACCAGGCGATTCAAAATATATTCCACCATCATGTAAAACTATCTCTTTGTATTTGTTTAATACTAAATTTAGAATACCAGGTATCTCGGTAATTAATTTCCTCGATAATTGTGTATCTGGTCTTTTTATAAATGATTTATTAAAAGATATAATATCGAGCCTTCTAATAATAGCATTGTCAACAACTTTGAACTTAGGATAACTGTTGGCAGATATTATTAGGCGAGCCATATTCTTAAATTCAATAGGTTTTTCCTTAATTTGGCGACAAGAAATCTTATCATCACCAGTTAAAGCCTTGAACATATAGGCGTCTTTTTCTAAGCCAGAAACTTCGTTTGAGAAGTTAGCATACTTATTGACCAGCTGAAAAGCAGAATAATGCTGTCCATCCGCAAGGTTGCTGAATTCTTGGTTTGAAATATTATCATCACCAATCAATTCACGCCAGACATTCATAATTACTGATTTACCATTACCACCTTTGCCGACAAGTAAAAGTGCTTTTTGGAATTCATATGTTGGGATCATGGTGTACATCATCCATTTTAATAGATGATCAATAACTTCTTTATTTCCCTCCAGCATCTCATTTATTTTTTCGATAAATAGGGGGCATTCAGCCTCTGGGTCATATTCTACCGGAAATTGTACAGTAGTTTTATAATTCGGCGTATGTGATTCTAAACTGTTTGTTTCTAAGTTATATAGTCCATTGGCAAAGTTTAGTATAGATTTATCTGGATTCATCTGTTCTTCAAAGAAGATATCAGATTGCTTCATTAACCTTTTTGTTAAGGTTTCTATTTTGTTATTGTTGATTTGATCTGATGGGAAGAAGTTGATTAGAAATTCTTCCATTAAAGCATGGATTTTTTTATCATTAACAATTTGCCATACGCCATTTATATACTCATAAAAATTCAATGTCGGATTATGAAAAATAATTCTGTCCTTATAATACTGAGTAAATAAATCAATTGTGAAAGTCTCGTTGTATTTTGGGGGTATAAAGGTTGGGAAAAATAATGGTGATTCTGAGTTTATAGATTTAATCTTACCACAAAGATTCGCTCGTCCGCAAATTTCATGACAGAGTGTATTGCAATCGGCAGGACTTTCTTCCTCTACCTCCCAAATCTGATTGAATGATTTGAACATATCTTCTGAATTCAACACTTTGTTCATTAGTCCTATTTTTACATCTTGTTCAAAGTGAATAGCTATTTTTATTAGTTTTTCTAGATCAACTTCATTTAGTTTAGTCAGGTGATCTTTGTTCATGATTTTTTCAATAAAATTACAGTGATTTTGGATATTGTTAAACTTGTCTAAATTATGCTGCATTGTTTAATACCTCTATGTTTTTAATTAATGTTTCTATTTTTAAATGTGAATATCTTTCAGTTACTGTTATACTGCTATGTCCAAGCAGTTCTTTTACTATATATAAGTCCACACCAGCTTTTACTAGGTTACTTGCAAATGAATGTCTAAGACTGTGAAATTTCACCTTTTCCTCTAAGCCTACAGCTCTACTCGCTTTTTTAAATTGTCGGGATACGTAATCCGCATTAAATGCGATTGTTCTAGATTTCCCGAATACATAGCTATTTAGATTAACTATTTCTCCATTTGAGGCTGGATCTATTCCTTGAAGTTTCTCTGATAGCTTTTCGCAAATTGGTATTTGACGCTGCTTTCTGCTCTTGGTAGAAAACATTTCATCGCCAACAGTAATAATGTTATTTACTAAATCGATATTATTCCATCGTAAATTAATAATCTCACTTAGTCTGCAGCCAGTATAAAAACTAGTGAAAACTATATCTTTAATTTGCTGCTGCTTGATCGAATTCATAATTAAAGACAGTTCAGATGCATCAATTGTTTGTGGATGTTCTTCTTGTTGCTTTCTCAATTTTATTTTTACAAATGGATTGCTTGAAATATAATCCCAATCTAAAGCCTTGTTAAAAGCTGCTTTTAGATTTCGATAATATACTCTGTATCCTTTAGGAGCATTGATTTTAAGATTAATTATGAAATCTTCAATCATCTTTACAGTCAGTTCATTGATGTCAATGTCATCACTGAAGTATTTTCTTAAAGCATTCATTGATAGTTTTACTGACTTATAATATTTCTGTGAACATTCACCTTCGATATAGTTCTCGTATTCGGTACAAAACGATTCTAACGTTTTCTTGGTTCTTTCTTTTTCGACCTTTACTGAATTAAGTAAATTCATCAGGCTATGGATTTGATCCATATTAAAATTATTAATATTAGAACTATCCATTAGAAAGACTTAAGATTGATTTGTGATAAGTTTTGTTGCTTTCAGATCCTACATTGAGTAAGATCTGGTTGGTATTTTGGTAATTTGGTATTCTCTCAGCAGACGCAGTATTTTTTAAGTCTACTAGTTTTTTGTTTTTCAAAGGATTCCTTCCCTTTGATAGGTTTACAGGGCTTTTCAATTTGCCTCCATGTTTAGTTATTAAAATACATGCACAAAAAAACCTCGCACTAGGTTTGAGGTTTTGAATTTCTTTGTGTATGTGGGTTATATTTTTTTTCATGCCCCTTTTCTTGCATGAAGCATGCCTTAGAGAAATAATATTCTAAATACATTAATTTTGGTTCTTTTTTAAGATATTTAGAAATTATCCAAATGAAATATTAGCATTTTAGGATATTAAACCCCCGCAACTTTAATTAGCGGAATTTTGTAAAGTAAAGATTTATTTCACCCATTCTATAATTTAAGTATTGCATCATGCAATGATTCGACATTGAGATGAGAATATATTTGAGTTGTCGAAATATCAGTGTGACCAAGAAGTTCTTTAACAACATATAGGCTGGTTCCGTTTCTTACCAGATTACTAGCGAAACTATGACGTAGGCTATGGAAATGGATATCTTCTGACATTCCAGCTGCTCTAACAGCATCTTTAAAACGATGACTAATTGTGTCTTGGTGGAACTTGTATCCTTGTTCATTAGGAAATACATAGTCAGATTTTTTTACTTTATGTAGAATGGCGAAAGTTTTAATTATTGTTTTACTAATAGGAATTTGGCGATCTTTCTTACTCTTAGTTTTAAATTCAGTAGAATTCTTTACCGTCAATATATTATTCTTAAGATCAATGCTGTCCCATTTCAAATTTAATAGTTCACTCTGCCTCATACCAGTATAATAAGCTACATGATAAAGATTGCCTAGAACAGCATTCTCAACTTGTTCAAGGATTTTTTGTAGCTCACTATGATTAATTACACTCGGAAATTTCTTTATAAGTTTGGGAGGTTTGACTTTAGTAAATGGATTAAACTCAATGTATTCCCAATCGACAGCTTTATTAAATGCTGCTTTTAATGTTCGGTGATAAAGGTGTGCTGCCGTTTCAGCTCTTCTATAAGACATCGAAACAAAACCATCAACATCTCTAATAGTTATAAGATTGAGATTGGGATCACCAATAAACTCAGTGAACATCTTAAATGAAAGTTTGATACTCTTTATATATTTTGCTGAGTAACTTATTTCAGCTCGTTCCTCATACTCAGCTCTAAACTGTGATAAGCTAATTCCTTGAGGTTTTAGCCGATCTTTAATTTGATAACGCAATTCTGAAACAAACTTGGTTGCCTCAGCCTTAGTTTTCTTTTTTGTTGATACTCTTTTGGTCTTTTGTTGAACTTCATCAAAGTATTCAACATAGTAGATACCTTTTCTAATAAATATAAACATGATGCCTCCTGAAGCTATCAGGAAGCCTTGAAGCTGTATTTACTGATCACTTAACTGTACAGTTAGCTGAAATGTTGTTTTATAGGTTAAAAATGTAGAAAGTCGGTTTATTTGTAATCAGCCGGTCGGCGGTTCGAGTCCGTTCACCAGCTCAAGAAACCTCGTTTTCATTATGAAATCGGGGTTTCTTTGTATCCGTCCATTTCCGAACCACCTTACGAAAACACCCTAAAATTACATCCTATATATCAAATGACATATCATTTTTCGATACGACGTCTGATTAAATTAATTAGTTTATGCGATAAAATAGGATAATTCCGCTCAGTGTCAATTCAACTTAAGTCATGAATGTAAATGCTTTGTGCGAATGAGGAAATCAGCAGGTCACTTTGGGGCAGATTTTGACAACTGACCATAAGGCAAAATGGGTTCACGAGCACCTAAGAGATGATGACTACCATTGCTGCCCTAGTTTTTATTTAGATTACCTTTATCTTCTTTTTCTTTAACGGTTTTACTTTATCAATTGATGGTTTCCGTTTTTGATATATTTTATAGATATCATACTGGTTTTGTAAATTAAGCCATAATTCTACACTTGTACCAAAGAATTTGGATAATTTCATGGCCATTTCGGGACTAATACTTCGCTTTTCATTTACAATCTCATTTATAGTACGAAAAGTAGTTCCCAATTGATTTGCTAATTCTGTCTGTGAAATTTCTAATTCTTCTAAAAACTCTTCTTTAAGTATATGTCCTGGGTGATTTGGTTGTCTTTTAATAGTTAGCACTTTTTTTCTCCTTAATGATAATCAACTAATTCAACTTCATAAGCATTTGAATTCTCAAATTTAAAGACTATTCTATATTGATCATTTATTCTAATACTATATTTCCCATTATATGAACCTTTCATGGATTCAAGTCTGTTTCCTGGAGGGATTTTGAGATCATTTAAATCTTTGGCTGCATTCAAATAGTCAAGTTTCCTTAAAGCGACTTTAATAATTGCCTGTGGAAATTTTCTTTCTTTGCCAGTTATATATAATTTTTCTGTATTTTTACTGTTAAAAATTACAATCATGACCCATATAACGCATAGTGTAATACAAACATAAAGAATTGAAACTAATCAAGCAACAGATTAAATTCTATTTTGTTTCTACCACGACCTTATATTTTTTTGAAGACATGTATTCTTTAATAATACATCAATGCAGATTAAGTGTTAAGTTGCTGATTGAAAAGGTATTCAATTTTAATAATGATGTTGAGAGAATAAAATATTAAGTGATTTTTATAATAAACCAAAAGACAAGAATACCATGTTATCATAAACCGATATCCTTTATCCATATTTTTGATTAACAACAATTAAAATTCATGGAAAAAGCTGATGGCTGGCTAACATTAAATCAGGAAGGGGAGTAATAAGTAAGTTTTTCACTATATAAAAGTAAAAGTTTTTTCTAAAAATGAGTTTATAAATAATTGCTTCTTATAAAGAATTACCCTAATTTCATTACACTAAAAACTAACTAAGCTTTCATAAAATTACGGAAACGTTGATATGAAAATTCATGAATATCAAGCCAAAGAAATTCTTAAGAAATTTAATGTTCCTGTCCCGGAAGGCAGAATGGCATTCACATACGATGAAGCTATAACAGGGGCAAAAGAAATTAAAGGTAAAGTTAAAGTTGTAAAAGCCCAGATTCATGCTGGCGGAAGAGGATTAGGCGGCGGAGTAAAAGTAGCTAAGGATTTGAAAGAAGTAAAAAAGTACACAAAACAAATTCTTGGAATGAACCTGGTTACGCATCAGACCGGGCCGGAAGGTAAAGTTGTTAAACGATTATTAATTGAGCAGGGAATTGATATTGATAAAGAACTTTATGTGGGTATTACTCTTGACCGTGCTCTGTCTAGAAATGTTGTGATGGTTTCTACAGAAGGCGGAATGGAGATAGAAAAAGTTGCGGCAGAATCTCCTGATAAAATATTGAAAGAAGTTATTGATCCTGGTGTAGGGATGCAGCAGTATCAGGCTAGAAATCTTGCCTTTGGTCTTGGACTTGAAGGAACCCAGCATAAAAATGCGGTTAAATTTTTATTAGCATTATACAAAGCATACATTGCAACAGATGCTTCTATTGCCGAAATAAATCCGCTTGTAGTTACAAAGCAAGGTGATGTAATGGCTTTAGACGCGAAGATGAATTTTGATGACAATGCTCTTTACAGGCATCCGGATATTCTGGAATACAGAGATTTAGATGAAGAAGACGCGTTAGAAATTGAAGCTGCTAAATATAGTCTAAATTATATTAAGCTTGATGGAAACGTTGGCTGTATGGTTAATGGTGCCGGACTTGCAATGGCTACTATGGATATTATAAAATTAGCCGGCGGTGAACCCGCAAACTTTTTAGATGTTGGCGGCGGTGCTAATAAAACTACTGTAGCAAACGGATTTAAAATTATTTTATCGGATAAAAATGTAAAAGCCCTTTTGATAAATATCTTTGGCGGCATTGTACGTTGCGATAGAGTTGCACAGGGTGTTATTGATGCGGTTAAAGAAATAAATGTTGAAGTACCTGTAGTAGTAAGACTTGATGGTACAAATGCTGTTGAAGCTAAGGAACTACTGATTAAATCGGGGCTTAACTTTGAAGTTGCATTAACACTTAAAGAAGCTGCTGAAAAAGTGACTAAGGTGTTGGAAGAAAAATAGATAAAAAAAAGATGTCATCTTTAAAATTTTCATGTAATAATTTACAGTATCAATTTATAGGTAATTCAAAAATAAAATTACTTCCTTTATTACGTTCAGTTTCAACCCAGACTTTTCCTTTATGCTCATCTATAATTTTTTTCACAATCCATAATCCCAGACCAGTACTGTGTTCTCCGGCAGTTGGTTTATTACTTGCCTTTGCTCCTTTTTCAAAAATAAACTCTATGTCCTCATCTGCAATGCCAAGTCCGGTGTCTTTAACTTCTACCCGTACATTATCTTTATTAACCGAGGTTTCAATATTAATATTTATTTTCTGCATAGTGGGTGCAAATTTAATCGCGTTTCCTATTAAGTTATCCAGAACTTCTTCAATTCTTTCAATATCACAATTTACATCAGGTATATCTTCACTTAAAGTTGTAGTTAAAAGTACATCCTTCCGTTTAGCACTGTCATCATGAGTTCTTTTTATAAAATTAACAACATCATTAATCTTGTGTTTTTCAAGATTAAGTTTTAAAAAATCCTCATTTAGTACTAATACTTTAGATATATCTTCGGCTAAACGTACTAATCTGCCGGAAGTATTAACCAGACTGACCATTATCTCGTTATAATCCTGAGCATTAAGATCATACGAATCTAATAGTTTTACAAAGTTTTGTATTGCTGCTGCCGGGTTTTTTATGTCGTGAACTACCATTGCAAATAGTTCGTCTTTTTCGCTTTGAAGTTTTTCTAATCGTTCTTTCGCTTCAGAAATAACCTTTTTCTGCTTTTTTATTTCTTCATTAATATCTTTTAAAAGATCATTCTTTTTACTTAACTCAACTCCGCGTTCTTCATAAAAAGCAACTTTAATCTCTAATTTTCTAACTTCCTTTTCCATATCCAGAACACGCGCTTCAGCTTCAACAAGTTGTACCGAATTTGTTTTTACTTGTTCAGATATAAGATCATCATCCTCTTCAGGGTCTCTTTTTCTCATTATTTTAATAGACAATAAGAATAATCCAAATGCAACAGATGTTGCTATAGCTACTATAAGTAGATCCAATTTTTCCTCAGATTTAAAAGTTGTTATATTATCGGCAATTGTATGTTAAAAGTTGAGCCGGATTTTAGATCATTTGTTAAAGTAATTCTTCCGTGATGTTCTTCAACTATTTTTTTTACCAAGTATAGATTGAAACCCTTTATTCCATCGGAAAAAATATCATTCTGTTCAAATTTATTAAACGCTCTTTTTATATCCTGTTCAGAGAAGACGTTTGATTTATCGGATACTTCTAAGTATATGTGCCCTTCTTTTATCCCGGTCGATATTTTTATAGTTGTTCCAATTTCCGCAAATTTAATTATGTTGTTAAGAATAATATCAAATGCTTCGCCCATTTTATGCGGATCTATTTTTGTTTCAGGCAATAGATCGAAAAGGTTTTTATTAAACTTAATATTCTTTAATTCTACAAAAACATTATACTTATTTAATAAAGTATCTATAAGTGAATTGATTGAATATTTTTTAAGGTTCAATTCTAAAGTAAATTCATCATCAATTATTAAGCTTGTTGCAGTCTGAGTCTGCTTTACAATAGTACCTATATAATCAATAATCTCAGTCAGTATTTTACTATTCTCTTGCGAGTTTCTATCAAATTCATCTACAAGACGTTTATAACTTCCAAGTTCAGATTCAATTTCCTGCCTTGTTTCACCCAGCAGCGAACTTAAATCCCTTTTTTGAATATGGAGGTCATTGAATTTGTTTTTTATGTATTTTAAATTTTTATTCAATAAAAAAATATGTTCAGCCGAAACATCAACAGTTCTTAATTCTGAATAAATAGATTCTTTTTTTCTTTCAACTTCTCCAATTCTTTCAGCCAACTCCCTATATTTTTTTTCGAGATCCGAATAATTATGCTCTTCCTGCGTTAAGTGTTCTAACCTTTCTTTTTTGTAGCTTACTTCAATTTCATTTTTTTGCTTAAGAAGAATTATTAAAGCCAAAAACAGAAAAAGAGAAATTATTAAAATTAAAATTTCAAAAAATGAAATATCCAAGCTCTGCTCCATTAAAAATATTTAACAAAAGAATATATTAAAAAACATTTCAATTTGAACGAAATTTAAAAGAATTCAATTAAGATAAAACAATTAATTACTCTTATTTTATTAAAAAACAGAATAAATAGAAATAATTATGAATTTTTAAAACTAATGAAATAATTGAGTTGCTTTTATATTTTTGTTCCCTTATATTTTGAGTCATAATTTTATATATACCTTAAAAATTGAGGCAAGTATGCTAGATGATTTAGACATCAAACTATTAAACATTCTTCAGGTAGATGGAAGAACAAAGCGCAGTAGTTTGGCAGAAGCAATAGGTTTATCACTTCCTTCTTTAAGCGAACGACTAAGAAAACTTGAGAATAAAGGAGTGATTGAAGGATATTTTACAAAACTCAATAAAAAGATTTTTGGTTACGATGCTTTAGCTTTTATTACTGTTGTTATGGATTCTTCTGAAGAATCAGGTTCCATTAGAGGATTAGTAGACACGACCCCGCAAATAATTGAATGTCATTCTATTTTAGGTAAAGGTTCCTTTATCCTAAAAGTTGTTGTTAAAGATACTGCTGCATTGGAAGAACTTTTAGGTCAAATTCAAGCTTGGCCTGGTGTTGTAAGAACTAATACAAGTTTTGTTCTTTCCACCCTTAAAGAAACAACAAAAATTGAGATTTAATTTTATCATAACATTTCAGTAAAGGAGCAGTTTATGGCAAAAGCAGTGTCGAGCGTGCAAAAAGTATTAGACTTTGTAAAGAAGAACAACATTAAATTTGTTGATTTTAAGTTTATGGATTTCCCAGGGCAATGGCAGCATTGCGCTTACCCGGCATCTATTTTAAGTGCTGATTCTTTTAAAGACGGGTTCGGATTTGATGGTTCTTCATTAAGAGGATGGAAGGCAATTCACGAAAGTGATATGTTAATTATTCCAGATCCGGAAACAATGTTTGTAGATCCGTTTGTTAAAGCACCAACTATAAGTTTAATATGTGACGTTTATGAACCAGTAACAAAAGAGAAGTATGCTCGTTGTCCTAGAAATATTGCTCAAAAAGCTGTTGCCTATTTGCAGTCTACAGGTATAGCTGATTCATGTTATTATGGTCCTGAAGCAGAATTTTTTGTGTTTGATGATGTTCGTTATGATTCTGGTCCTAACGGAACTTTTTACAAAGTTGATTCTGTAGAAGGCCATTGGAATACAGGAAGAGACGAAGGTCCAAACTTAGGTTACAAACCTCGTCCAAAAGAAGGCTATTTCCCTGTAGCACCAAACGATTCATTAGTCGATTTTAGAAATGATGTTACCTTAAAACTAATGGATGCCGGTATTGAAGTAGAAGCTCTTCATCACGAAGTTGCAAGTGGCGGTCAGTGCGAAATAGATCTTAAATACGATAAGTTAGTTGAAATGGCTGACAAATTACTAATGTTCAAATACTATGTAAAAAATACTGCTAAAGAACATGGTAAAACTGCTACATACATGCCAAAGCCATTATTTGGTGATAACGGAAGCGGTATGCACATGAACGTAAGTTTATGGAAAAAGAACAAACCGTTATTTGCCGGTAAAGGTTATGCAGGTTTAAGTGAAGAAGCTTTATATTTTATTGGCGGTATATTAAAACATGCGCCATCATTATTAGCTATTACTAATCCGACAACTAACTCTTACAAACGTTTAGTTCCGGGATTTGAAGCTCCGGTTAACTTAGCTTATTCAGCAAGTAACAGATCAGCATCTATAAGAATTCCTTTTGCAAATAATCCAAAAGCAAAACGTGTTGAATTCCGTTGCCCAGATCCATCGAGTAATCCTTACTTAGCAAGTGCTGCTATTTTAATGGCTGGTCTTGATGGTATTATGAACAGAATTGATCCGGGTGATCCGTTAGATAAAGATATTTATGATTTACCACCGGAAGAATTAGCAAACGTTCCTTCAACTCCCGGTACTTTAGAAGAGGCATTAAAAGCTCTTCAGGATGATCATGAATACTTAACTAAAGGTGATGTTTTTACCGAAGACGTAATTAACGCATGGATAAATTACAAAATGGAACATGAAGTTAAAGCTATGGCTTTACGTCCGCATCCATACGAATTTGCTTTATACTATAACGTATAATCTACATAAAAATTGGGACTACCTGGTCAGTAGTCTCCAATGCACATTATCTCATTTGCGGGGATAATAGTCATAAATCACCTATGTTCAAGCCCGGTTGGTCGCCGGGTTTGATCTTTTAAAGCTAAGTTTTATATGAAATATTGTCACTGGGAGGTGAAAATATATTGTTTATGAGATGTGTTTAATAATAGAAACCAACTTCTTTTGTTACACAATTAATCCCAAGATGAAGTATTCTTTGATCTCCAGTTTCAGAAGTATATCTGATAAACCACATTGGCTGTGAATTTGGTACAAGAGGTTCAGTTAGTGTCGCTTCAATTACAAAGTCTTTATGTGTTTTTCTAAAGTCACTTCCGCCATTTGCCTCAGCTAATTTTAACGCTTTATTGCTGTCGAAATATATATTTGCAATAACTTTATTCCCGAGTAAAACCAATGTTGAAGTGCTGTCAAAAGATGCCCCATTTATATCAGTATGAAATCGATAGTCAACTCCGGGATCTCCTGCTGAATATTTATAATTCCAGTTCAACGATTCGCCATCGTCATTTACATTACTACTATTTATTGAAAGTAATTCTAATTTGTTAGGAAATGATTCAACCAGGCTGGTTACTTCGTTTAGCTTTTCCAGAGCGGTGATAGTCTCTTTTTTATCTTCAGGGTTTGTACTGTGGTTACATCCGTTAAAACAAATAGCAGTTATTATAAGAATTATTAAAAAGTCATTCTTCATCTTATTTACCCCTTATTCTTTAATAGAATAAAAAATAATATGCTAAATAATAATTTTTCAATCAAGTTTAATAAAGGCAACTTTACTTCGGTATAATAATCTCATGACTTCTTAAAGTCTTTGGATATTGACTTTTAAGACCATCTTTGTGGGAAACAGCAGTTCCAATTATTTTACCGTTTATTCTAATTACTTTTTGCCCAAAGGAATCGTATTTCTTTTTAATAGTTCCGCCGATAAAATATTTTTTAATATCATCTTGCTCAGATAACTCAATAATATTTTTTGTGAAATGATTTTGAATAATTGGCACCGCAAAAGATTGCAGTTGAGCCCGATCGTTTCTATCTACAATGCAAAACTTTCTTCCAATTTTCATAAACAGACCCGGGTTATTTGTTTCCCAGTTTTTATGAACAAAAAGAATATCTGTTTTTTTTACCAGATATTTATACTCATAAAGTACTTCTACAGGAAATCCATAATAATCAGCAAACTGATGAAGGTACTTGTTTATCGATTTATCTTTAGCCGAAATAAAATTATTCCCTTTATCAGTAACCGGAACCATTTTAGCCGGTGAAGTTTCACCAACTTTTTTCAGCTTGGCAACAAAAAATCCTTCAGAGTTAATTTCCCATGGAATAATCCGATGTGCTTTTTGTTAGCGGTTCCGATTTATTTTGAGTTAGAGCACTATTAGATTTAACAGGAAGCTCAATAGGAATTATCTCTACCGGATATTTTTTTAAAAATTTATTCAGTACTAATTCGTTTTCTTCAATAGTAAGTGTACAAGTTGAATAAACCAGTTCGCCGCCTGCTTTAAGCATTTTAACTGCGCTAACAAGTAGCCGGAACTGAAGTTCGGCAATTCTTTCGGCAGTGCTCAGATTCCACCAGTTGCTTACTTCACCTTTTTTCTGTAGAATTCCTAATCCGCTGCAGGGAACATCAGCTAAAATTTTATCGAAATAATTTTCGAATAATTTGCTTAATAATTCTCCCTTATGTTTTATTGCCCCCACATTTACTAGGTTCAATTTATCAAGATTAAAAATAAGCCCTTTAATTCTATCCAAATTCGATTCATTAACGTAGAGAGTTCCCTTGTTGTTCATTAGTTCAGCTATTTGCGAAGACTTTGAACCAGGAGCGGCGCAAAGATCCAATACCTTGTCGTTGCACGATGGATTAAGTATTAAGGGAGGAACCATTGATGAAAGGCTTTGTATATAATATCTTCCGGTTGTATACTCAATTGTTTTACTTATAAACTCGCCGCCCGAAAGAACTCTGTAAGCATTAGGAAAATTTGGAACCTCCTCAATTTCAATTCCATATCTTTTTAATTGAGTTGCTAATTCGCCCGGTTCATTAAATATTGGTGAAACTCTTATATAAATATTTGGTTCGCTGTGGATGTATTCCAGATACTTTGTGTAATATTCAGACCCAAAATTTTCTACTAGATATTCTGAAATCTCATTGCTTATGGGAATATTTTGCGCCATTCTTAATACCGTTGTAAATTAAGCATGTTGAATATCTGATTTGAAGCTTCGAAGAATTTTTTTGAATTTGGAATTTGTAAACGAAAATCTTTAACAATTTCCATTACAATTTCATCTAGATGTTTTTCATAATTTTTAATTGCCGCTTCACGCAAAACTAAATCGGTGATAAAATTAATTTCGGCAGGTTTATTTCTGTTTGCATAAAGCAAATATTTGGCAACCATTAAATCCTGTGCCTGATAAAACAAATGTTTATCAGAATCTAATACTTCAAAAGTCCCAAAAAGTTCGGGTCCTAACACCAAAGCTTTACCAGGTAAAGCCATCAGCTCAGTTTCTGCATCGCCAATAAAATCATTAGGAAATGATTTAACCATTCCGTTTTTTAACTTCTCTATCCAGATTTTTATAAATTTTTTTTCGTCCATTACCAATTCTTTTTAGTTTAACTTAAACTTTTTTCTTTAATTACTTTTTGATAAAAGAGAATAATTCCATAAATAATTAAAGGAATACTCAGCATTTGTCCCATATTCAGAGCTAATCCGTCTTCAAAATAAGTTTGTTTCTCTTTAATAAATTCAACAAAAAATCTAAATCCGAAAACAAGAATTAGGAAAATACTAAACAGAGTTCCGTTTTTTATAGTTTTGAATTTATTTTTATCAATATAGAACAGTAAAAAGAAAACTAATAAATATGCAATTGATTCGTATAATTGTGCCGGATGCCGGGGAATATTATCAACAGAAGTAAAAGTAAAACTCCAGGGTAATTCAGTCGGAATTCCAATAATTTCGGAATTAAAAAGATTGCCTAATCTGATGAAAAAACCGGCCAGGGCAACTGTGATAACAACTTTATCTATTATCCAGAAATACGATTCCTTTTTCTTTTTTGAATAAAAATATAGGGCGGAAAGAATTCCGATTGCCGCTCCGTGGCTCGCAAGTCCGCCATGCCAGATGGCAAGTAATTCCAGCGGATTGGAAAGATAATAAACCGGATTGTAGAAAAGACAGTGTCCAAGTCTGGCTCCGACAATGGTTCCTACAATCATATACCAGACAAGATCGTTTAAGTCATCTTCAGTTCGTTTATCGCGTTTAAAAATTTTATCCATAATCTGGAAACCGGCAACAAACGACAGTGCAAAAAGAAGTCCGTACCATCTTACTGTTATGGGTCCAAGAGAAAATATTTCGGGATCTATGCTCCAAGTAATCATTAAATAAACCAATAAAATAAATAGATAGTTTTGTTGTTGTCATTAAAAATGAGTTTAATTCGCAGAGTGAAGTAAACAACTAAGAAATCTTAAAAATAATTAAAGATTTTTTACCTCAATAAATTGAGAATTCGCAATGACAAATAATTGCTTAATTTTAAAAAATGTTAGGCAAATTTACATAATTAAGCTTAGAAAAACTAAAATGAAAAGCAGTAAAGAATTGAATCGTTTTTAAATAAAGGCGTAAGAAATTATTAAATATCTTAAAAATTTCCCCAATGTAACTAATAGGAAAAACGCAGGCAGATTGATTTTTAAAATACCGGCAACAACAGTTAATGGATCTCCAATAATGGGAACCCAGGCAAAAAATAAACTGAATACTCCATATTTGTTAAAACGGTGTTTTGCGTTTTCAAATTCCTTTTCAGAAACTCTTAAGATTTTTTTTACTAAATAAATTCCTCCCCAAAATCCTATTAAATAGTTTATAAATGAACCTATTACATTTCCTGCGGTTGCTACAAATACCAGCGTAACCGGATCGAAATTATTTAGCAGTAAAACGCCGAGTACAACTTCCGAGCTTAAAGGTAAAATTGTTGCCGCTAAGAAAGAGGCAAAAAATAATCCTATGTATCCAAGTTCCGTAAAATATTCCATTTTCAAAGATAAGTAATTCTTTCCGAATAGATAGTTTGCCTCTTTTTATATATGCGCAATGAGTTTTATAATGATTCTAAAAGCTGCTTATTTTTTTTTGGCATTCCTTTTACAACCAAAGTGTAAGAATCATCAATCCATTTTAAGATTTCAGAATCTTTAGCATTTCCCTCAAGTTCAACAGTATTCCAATGTTTTTTATTCATATGGTAGCCAGGTTTAACCTGCTCATATTCTTCCCGCAATTTTACAGCTTTTCCCGGATCGCATTTTAAGTTGATACTGTATGGCGGAGTTAAATTCATAAGACAAAACATTTTATCCAATACTTTATAAACAGGTGTTATCTCATCAAACGGAAGCGTTTCTTCTACACCTTTTTTCTTTAAACAATAATCGCGAATTTGTTCTAAATCCATAATTTCTCCATCTGTCCTAAAATTTTACCACTCAACTATTTCTAAAAAGAAACGAATTAATATATAGTGAAAACTGATATTTTATCAAATTAAATATTAACTTTAGAGGTTAAAAAGTAAGTTCCGGTTTGCCGGATTTTTCAAAAAAAGCTGTTCATCCTGATTAGGCTGTTGTTGTTTAAATGGAATTTTTAGCCTTACTGATTTTTTGAAATAAAGCATTTGAAGGAAGTTTAGAAGAGTCTTACCAACTCAAAATTTTTAATATATTGAAACCAAATTAAGTTTTTATTGTATCAGTTAAAATTTTTAAATAATCGGATCTATTTATGAAGAAGTTATTAGTCCTTTTCCTTTTTACCCTGTTTAGTTTAACATCAGCTCAAAGTTTTAATATTGAGCATAATGAAATAATTGATTCCAATATTGTTCTTAAACCGGAATTTCAGCATAAAGCTATAAATCAGGTAGTTACTCAAATTCTTTCCAGATATCATTATAAGAAGATTGCAATTAATGATTCACTCTCATCTATAATTTTTGATAATTATATAAAATCGTATGATAACGGCCGGTATTATTTTTTAAAAGCTGATATAGATGAATTTGAAAAATATAGATTTGAAATTGATAATAATCTTTATTCCGGAAAACTTGATCCTGCATTTGATATTTATAACAGATACAAAAAGCGCCTTGATGAACGAATGGATTATGTTCAGAAAGCTTTAGAAAACGAGTTCGATTATTCAAAAGATGAATATTATGTTCCCGACCGAAAGCAAATGGAATGGGCTTTATCATCAGCGGAACTGGATGATATTTGGAGAAAACGTTTAAAAAGTGATGCTCTGAATAAAAAATTAAGTAAAGATGATTGGGAAACAATACAGAAAGCATTAAAAAGACGATACCAAAATTATCATAAACTAATTCTTCAATATCAGCCGGAAGATGTTTTTCAATTATATCTGAACGCATTTGCCGAAGCCGTTGATCCGCATACAAATTATCTTTCTCCAAAAAACTCGGAACAGTTTGATATAAGTATGAATCTTTCACTTGAAGGTATTGGCGCTTCTTTAAGACTGATTGATGACTACACAACTATAGCCGAAATTATTCCGGGCGGACCGGCTTTTAAAAGTAAAGATCTTCATCCGGATGATAGAATTGTTGCTGTTTCGCAAGGTGATACAACTGAATTTGTAGACGTAATTGGCTGGAGAATTGATGATACAGTACAGCAAATACGCGGTAAAAAAGGAACAGTAGTTAGATTAAGAGTTTTACGGGCTGATAAAAGTATAAGCGAAGCAACTGATATAGTGCGTTTAGTTCGTGATAAAGTTAAACTTGAAGAACGAGCCGCAAGTAAAGAAGTAATTCAGATTGACGAAGACGGTGTAAATTTTAAATTGGGGATTATAAAAATCCCGACATTTTATTTGGATTTTGCCGCAAAGTCTAAAGGTGATATAGATTATAGAAGTACAACACGCGATATTAAAAAATTATTAACTGAACTTAAAGAAGAAAAAGTTGATGGAGTTATTATAGATTTAAGAAACAATGGCGGCGGATCACTTGACGAAGCAATTCAGATGACCGGATTGTTTGTTGATGAAGGACCAATTGTTCAGATAAAAAGCTCTGATAGTAAAATAGAAGTTGGTGAAGATCCGGATGCCGGAATTTTTTATGATGGTCCTTTAGCTGTAATGGTTAATAAATATTCTGCTTCAGCCTCTGAAATTTTTTCTGCCGCAATTCAGGATTACGGACGCGGAATTATAATTGGCGAACAAACTTTTGGAAAAGGGACTGTACAGAATTTAGTAGATCTTAAGAAATTTGTGCCGATAACCGATAAAGAAAAAATTGGCAAACTTAAATTAACTATAGCTAAATTTTATAGAGTAAATGGAAATTCAACACAGCATCGCGGAGTAATTCCTGATATAAAATTCCCTAGTGCTTTAGATCCTTCGGAATATGGCGAAAGTTCGCAGCCAAGCGCATTGCCTTATGATAACATAAAATCTTCAAATTTTCAGAAATATGGAAATCTGTCTGAAATAATTAAAATGCTAATGGCAAAACATTCAGATCGGATTAAGAATAATCAGGAATTCAAATATTTAGCTGAGGATATTTCACTTTATAAGGAAAATATAAAGAAAAAGGAATTTTCTTTAAATGAAGATATACGTAAGCAGGAAAGAGAAAAAAACGAAGATCGTAAAAAAGAAAGAGAAAATGCTAGAAATATAACTGTTAAGGATAAAGAAGAAGTTCCCATAAAAGATATGAAGATTGATGATCCATTATTAGAAGAAAGCGGACATATTTTAGCGGATATGATTTTTGAGATAAATTCGAAAGTTAAATGATTTTTAGTGCCGGCACTGCCGGAACAATTTTGGAGAACCATTTATTGTCAAAAACAAACGCTGTTAGAATTTTAGAAAAAAGTAAAATAGATTTTACAATTGCGGAATATGAAGTTGATGAAGAAGCTTTAGACGCCGTTTCAGTGGCAAATAAAATTAAGGCTGAAATAGAAACCGTATTTAAAACTTTAATTGCGCAAGGCGATAAAAACGGAATTAATGTATTTGTTATTCCCGGTAATTATGAACTTGATCTTAAAAAAGCTGCAAAAATAAGCGGAAACAAGAAAATTGAAATGATAAAGATGAAAGAACTTCTTCCGCTTACAGGATATATTAGAGGCGGATGTTCTCCAATAGGAATGAAAAAAACATACCCGACTTACATTGATGAAACTTCGCAGTTATTTAATAAGATTTATGTGAGTGGCGGAATTAGAGGAATGCAGATCTGTTTAAAAAGTGATGATCTATTAAATGTAGTTTCGGCAGAGTATTCAGATTTAGTTTAAATCATTAGCTCAATAAAACTAATAGTTGATTAAACAATTAGTTAATCGGATAAAATTTTTGTTATTACTATAACAATTTATTAACCCGAAACATTTTATTTTAAAGAATTATTTATTAAATTTGGAAGCTAAACAATAAGGAGTTAATAATGGCTAAAACCCAAACATTTGCAGATAAATCAAAAAGTAAAAAAACTGCAGGTTTAAACGTAAAAGTTATAAAAACAGTTAAAAGCGAAAAAGGTTCTTATAAGTTTCAAGAAACTTACGTAAAAATCGACGATATTGGTCAGGTTACAGATATTAAATAAAAGGCGGTTTTTGCCGCTTTTTCATTTCTAAAAGTACTTCTAATTAACTTGTAAAAGTTAAAAATAATTTTATTTTATTCTACAGCAGGTATTTCAGGGAGTTTTCCCTTTATATAAATTTTATGACTAGTAATTATTATTTCTGTGGGAATCTGATTTAATATGGATTACTTTGAAAGGCAGGTTTATGATGATTTTGGAAAAAAAATTAAAATTTTATGGTTTAAAAGATCTCGAAAAGATTCCGCAATTTAACCAATTGCCGGAAGAACAAAAATTTGAAACTAAAGTTGTTTCTCACGTTTTACCTTTCCGTACAAATAATTATATAGTTGAAGAACTCATAGATTGGAACAACATTCCAGCTGATCCGATGTTTCAGCTTACTTTTATGCAGAAGGGAATGTTAGCGAATGATCATTTTAACAGAATGGCCGATGCTTTAAGAAGGGATCTCTCAAAAGAAGAACTAAAAGAAATTGCTGATGATATTCGCAGAGAGATGAATCCCCATCCTGCCGGACAAGCAGTAGCAAATGTTCCTGTTTTAGATGACGAACCGGTTGCGGGTGTTCAGCATAAATATAGAGAAACATGTTTAGTCTTCCCAACTGGCGGGCAAACTTGCCACGCATACTGTACATTCTGTTTTAGATGGGCGCAGTTTGTAAATATGGATGATCTTCAGTTTGCAACTGATGAATCGAAAAGATTTCAGCAGTACCTTAAAGAACATAAAGAAATATCAGATGTTCTTTTTACCGGCGGCGATCCAATGGTAATGTCTTATCAGAAATTGAATGCTTACATTGAACCTTTGTTAGGTCCGGAATTTGACCATATTAAGAACATTAGAATTGGCACAAAATCACTTACTTACTGGCCTTACAAATATGTAACTGATAAAGATGCTGATAAAATTATTGATCTGTTTGATAGAGTAGTTGATTCAGGTAAACATTTAGCAATCATGGCACATGTAAATCATCACGTTGAGCTTTCAACAGATGTTGTAAACGAAGCTATTAGAAGAATTAAAAAGACCGGTGCTCAGATTAGAACACAGTCTCCATTAATTCAGCATATAAATGATGACAGTAAAGTTTGGTCAACAATGTGGAAAAAACAGGTAAATCTTGGTTTAATTCCTTATTATTTCTTTGTAGAAAGAGATACCGGACCTAAAAATTATTTTGCGGTTCCGTTACATAGAGCCGTAGATATTTTCCGCGATGCTTATTCAGAAGTTTCAGGGTTATGCAGAACTGTTAGAGGACCTTCAATGTCAGCAACTCCCGGTAAAATTCAGGTTGAAGGTATTACAGAAATAAATGGTGAAAAAGCTTTTGTATTAAATTTTCTTCAAGGAAGAAATGCAAAATGGGTGAAAAATCCTTTCTTTGCTAAATATGATGAAGATGCAATTTGGCTTGATGATCTAAAACCATTTTTTGGTGATAAATTTTTCTTTGAAAAAGAATTAGACGAATTTATTCAGAAGAAAACAGATCAATTAGGTAAGAATGATATACATGTAGTAAACTTTTAGATAAAGAAAAGGCTGTCGAAAACGACAGCCTTTTTTATTAACCCGGAATAACTTCTATTCCCGGATGAATTTCATGCTGTAATAAATTTTGAATTGCTACTAAAGTACCTCTTATTGCGCTTGGACAGCTTCCACAGGCACCCTGATAACGAATTGAAAGTGTTAATCCATCTAATCCTAAAACTTCCATTCCGCCGCCGTCATTTGCTAATGCGGGCCTTACTCTTTGATCAAGCACAGTGTTTATCTTCTTTAATAGTTCAGTCTCTTCTTCAGAACCGGCTTCAACTTCTTCTTCAGCCGGAATCGATGTTTTCTCAAATCCGCTTATAAGTTTCGCAAATTCTTTTTGAATTGCGGACCAGTTTACTTCGGGTGTTTTTTCGATAGTTACAAATTTATCCATGTAAAAAACTGAAACAACTCCTTCTATTTCAAAAACTTCTTTTGCTAACGGATCGGCCTGAGCATCTTCTTTACTTTTAAATGATCTTGTCTCTCTTTCCAGCAGTTTTTCGTTAAGTATAAATTTTAATGCCTGTGGATTTGGAGTTAGATCAACATCTTGTACTATTAACATGTTCTCTCCATTTATAAATAATTATTTTTTCAAATTTGACTCTAATTATAAAGAATATTGATCTGAGTAACAAATAAGGGGGAATTTTGACTCTTGATTTAGAATAATTTGTGAGGCAGATCAAGTTTTAAAATATAGCTTCCGGTTCCGATAAATTCTGCTTGGCAGAATAACTCAGCCTGACATAAAAAACTATCTATTATCAACCAGCAAAACAAACTCGCCTTTAAGAGATTTATCTTCTGCAATTTTAAGAATATCGGAAACAGTTCCGCGGTAAAATTTTTCTTCAGGCATTGTAAGTTTATAGGCAAGAACAATTTTTTGATGTTGTCCAAACAACTTTTTTATATCAGCCAAAATAGCTTTAAGTCTGTAAGGAGTTTCCATCAAAACAATAAGTTCGCACTTTTTTTTAAGATCTAGCAGTTCTTTTCTTCTTAAATCTTTTTTAGGAGAAAGCCATCCATAATGATAGAATTTTTCGAAATCGAGATTTGAACCCATTAAAGCCGGAATTAATGAATTTGCTCCGGGAACAGGAATAACTTCAATTCCGGCAGCCAGACACTGATCTACTAAAATATGTCCCGGATCAGAAAAGAGGGGTGCGCCGCAATCCGAAATTTGAGCAACTTTTTTCCCTTCATTTATAAGTGAAATAATTTCTCTTGCGGATTCTTCTTCATTATGTTCATTTAAAGAAATTAATTCTTTCTTAATTTCGTAGTGTGATAGAATGCGTCTGGCCTGTTTGTATTCTTCACAGGCAACTATATCAGCTTCTTTAAGAATTTTTAATGCTCTTAAAGTTATATCATCGTAATTACCAATTGGTGTTGAGACTATGTGGATTTGTTTTTTCATTTAGATAAAAAGACGACATCTTTTTTTAAGATGTCATCTTTAAAAATCATCCTAATATTTCTTTTAATTTATCTGAAAGTTCATTTAGTTTAACACTAAAACGCTCACCAGTTTTTCTAACTTTTATTTCAACTGAATCTTCTTTCAGACCCTTTTCTCCCACTACTACTTGAACCGGCATTCCCATTAAATCAGCATCATTAAATTTGAATCCGGCAGAAGCATCTAAACGGTCATCAAAAAGTACTTCATAACCAGTCTGTTTTAATTCATTATAAAGTTTTTCGCTAGTTTCTTTCACATTCTCTTTTTTCATATTAAGACCTAAAAGATGAATATGAAACGGAGCTAATTCTTTATTCCATTGAATACCTCTTTCATCGTGGTTCTGCTCAAGATAACAAGCCATAACACGTTCAACACCAATTCCGTAACTTCCCATTATAATTGGTTTTTCTTTCCCGTCCTCATCAATAAAAGTTGCTCCAAGTGCCTCCGAGTATTTTGTACCAAGTTTGAAAATGTGTCCAAGTTCAATTGCTTTGAATACTTCTAAAGTTCCATCATCGTTTATTGTTCTTTCACCAGTCTGTACAGTACGAAGATCAAAATATTCAACTTTTTCAACATCACGCTGGAAATCAATTCCGCCAATGTGGTAACTGTTTTTATTAGCACCGCTGAACATATTGTTAGCATCTTTAAGACGCAAGTCAGCTATAATTCTATGTTTGAAACCTATTGGTCCAATTGAACCGGCATCAGCACCGGTTATTTCCTTTAGTTCTTCTGCATGTCCCGGACGAACTTGTCCGCCAAGAACTGAATCCAATTTCATTTCATTTACTTCATCATTGCCAAGCATCAATACTAATACCGGGTTTTCGTCATGTATATAAACTCTTGACTTTGCACACTGAGTTTCATCAATCTTTAAAAATTCACAAAGTTCATCAATTGATTTTACATCAGGTGTATGAATTTCTTCAAGCTCTTTACTTTCATCACAACGTTTTGCCCCTTCTACAATTGACTGTGCAACCTCAACGTTTGCGGCGTAGCCGGTTTCTTCGCAGTATGCAACTGTATCTTCACCAGCATCAGACTGAACCATAAATTCTTCAGATTTGCTTCCGCCCATTGCACCGCTTGCAGCTCCAACAACAAAATATTTTATTCCGCATTTATCGAATATATTTCTATAAGCTTTTTCAAGACCTGCATAAGCAACATCTAAATCTTCCCAGCTTTTATCAAATGTATACGCATCCTTCATTAAAAATTGTCTGCCGCGAATAACACCGCTTCTTGGGCGGGCTTCGTTCCTAAATTTAGTTTGTATCTGATACCACATTTGCGGCATATCTTTATACGATTTTAATTCACCTTTTGCATGATAGGCCATAATTTCTTCATGAGTCGGAGCTAAGACATAATCACGGTTTTGAATGTGAAATAATGTATCGCCAAAAGCTTCAACACGATTTGTCTGTTCCCATATCTCTTTAGGATTAAGTGCGGGTAAATGAAATTCCTGTCCTCCAACTGCATCCATTTCTTTTCTAATTATATCAGAGATTTTTTTTACAACTTTATAACCGGCGGGTAAAAAGCTATATATACCGGCTGATAACATTCTAACTAATCCTGCTCTAATCATTAAAACGTGACTTGGAATAACCGCATCTGCAGGAACTTCTTTAAGAGTTGGAACAAAAGACTTGCTTAATTTCATTATAATATCATAATTTGTGAATAAATAAGTTACAAAAATAATGAAATGAAGATGCTTTTCAAAGGGGAATAATAAAAGAGATACTTTGATTTGATGTGAAAACCGCTCTTCTGATTTTTGTTCTTTCATTTGTGATTAAGGAACAAAAATAAATACTGTCTGGAAAGTTGGTTACAGAATTATACTAAATTTCAAATCCCTGGTTGTTTCGTCGTTCCTGAATAAAATCAACCAGTTTTTTAAAAGATGCAATTTTCTGTTTCTCCATTCTTTTAGGCCGGGAATCAAAAGCTATATTAAGCCAGCGCAAGTTTAAATCAGTTCCAGATAGTTCAACAAGGTAAAAATACTTATCAGCATCAGAAAAAATAATCTCGGAAAGTTTTACAACAGCTTCAATTGTACTAAAGGAATGTATGTTTCTATTATTGCAAATTGTAATTAAATGTTTAAACGAATCTTCTGAGAGCGTAGCCAGCTCAATAGCTTTTGTACACGCAGCTTTCATAAGATCTTCTTCATGGATCAATTTTAAGCTTTGATCTCCGCCAATTTTAAGAAGAGTTTCTATTTGCTCTAGAGGTTCAGTTGAGAGAGAACCATTTCTAAATACTCTTGCAATTAGAATATTCAAAGCAGCTCCGACTCCGTTTACTGCTTCTTTTCTAAATTTATTATTAATTCTAAAATCCCGGGCAATCTTCAAAATCTCCGAATAATTACCCTCATTTATTAAACTATTAATTGGTGTATGCGGTTTATCAGAAACTGCTTTTACTAAATCGCCCCAGCCCTTATTAACAACTTCGCTTTCCTGATCGGCATTTTCAGCTTCCGGTTTTTTTTCTTCCTTTATCTGTTTTAATATTTCGTTCCTATCTTTTAAGGAAAGGATTGTAAGACTATTTTCAGTTAAGGTTTTAACAATTTTTGTCTGAAACAAATTATTTATTTTAAAGCTAATTAAAAGATCTTTCCCAATCTTACCCATCTTGGGCGATGAAACAACGAGATCCTTATTCTCATTTCTTAAATTCCGTAATACTATTTTTAATTTATTTAGATCATCCGGCTTAATAATAACTGATATTAACTTGAATTTATTTTCCATAAGAATTTAGAAACTCCAATAAGCTGAGATTGAGCCGGACACATAGTTATAACTTGTATCAAATCGATAAGTACTGCCTAAAGTCATTCTCGCCACTAAACTTAATTTATTAATTAAATAATATTTTCCTTCGCCGTAAATTTCACGGATAATAGAATCTTCATCTGCCGAAGGAATGTAACCTAATCTGCCGCCGATAAAAATTTTGTAGTCATCTTCTTTTTCAACTTCCCAATCAGCCCATGCAGAATGAGATTCAAATCCTCCGGTCGGAGTATAATAAAACTCTGAATTATATTTCCAGTTAGCGTAGTTATATTCGTATCCGGCAACAAGATCATAGAGGAAACGCTTTCCTACACGCAGTTTTAAGTCTTCACCTTTATTTTTATCTGATACCGATAAATATTGATATTGACCCGAAAATTTTATTCCGCCTTTAGTTTCATAAAAACTTTCGAACTTATAAATATCCGCGTCCAGTCGGGTTGTTATAAGGTATGGTGAATACAAAAGTATGGCTGCATCACTGCTGGAATATGAAAATCCGGCATTAAATTTTTTCGACAGATCGTAATTAACAAAAAGATCCAGCTCGTTTTTATACTCCAAACCTCTTGGCGTTATTTGTCCGAAACTTGTTCCGGCAGTTAATTTGTCCGAGAACCTGAGGAAAATACTTCCTTTAAATGATGTAAACTCCGTATTAACATCTTTTTGTATAGTGCTCAGTTTAGAACTTCCTTTCACATAGTATTTAAGGAATGAAACACCAAACGTTAGAAGTTTTGAAAATCCTAATTCTAATCTCGATCCGGCATAAATAAATTTGAAGTTTAGATTATCACTGTAGAATCCTACTGTCGGCTGAAGTCCGGCATAATAGGGGAAACTTTCAAATATCCCGGAAAGACCGGAAGCCGGAATCCATTTTTTTCTCTGTTCAATTAATGAGATTTCAGTAGAATCGAGCTCCCATGTTAACAGAGAATCGTAAACAGCAGTTGCAGAATCTGTTTTCCCTAATTTTATAAGGGCATCACCCAAGTATAGATTTGCCTGGAAATCCTCCGGATTTTCTTTTACAATTTCCGAAAAAGCTTGAACAGCTCTAACCGAATCACCCATTGTGTAAAGGACTTTAGCACGCTGAGTTGCTATTTCGGGATTATAATTGCTCGTAAGTATATCATCATAAATAAGTAATGCTTCGTCATATTTTTTTGCGCAGAAATGTGCGTCGGCAAATTCTTTCTGAACTATTTCGTTAGGTTCAGAATTTTCAATGTAACCCCGGTAAACTTCAATTGCTTCTTCACAGTTACCATCCAGAAAAAGAATTCTTGCCCGTTCAAGTTCAGCATATATCTTACGCTCTTTTAATACTTCATAATAAAAATCTATGTTTGAATATAACTGCGTAACACTTGTATTTTCCGGATCAATAGCTTTAGCCTTATCAGCATATCCTTTAGCCATCGTTATATCATCATTTGCAAGAGAAAGAGAAGACATTGCAATTATAGCTTCTAAATTATGCGGCTGGTTTTCTAAAACCTGCTGCAAGTACTTTTCAGCCGTTTCCAAATTTTCTTTATTCCAGGTTAATAGCTGGGCTTTAAATAATTTATATTTTAGGTTATCCGGATTCTCTTCCAAGAGTAGATCAATACTTTCATTTGCGGAATCATAATCCTTGTTCCAGGCAGAGAGTCGGGCATATTGATATAAAATTTCGTTATCTCTCTTATCGGGATATTTTTCTATAAAATTCTGCAGAAGATCTAACGCGTCGTTATAGTTTTCCATAAGTTCATAAAAATGTGCTATCTCTTTTACCGCATTAGCATTAGAAGAATCTTTTTCTAATTCCGATAAAGCTCTGTCCAAGTTTTTTTGATTTGATCCTCCACGAAGAGAAACTATTTGCTCATACTTTTTTTCAAACCGTTCTTCACCTTCTTCGGTTTTTCGAAGAACTAAAATTTGCTGATAAGCTTCAGTTAAACGATTCGCTTTCATTAGTTCATCAATAAGTTTATATCTATAATCGTTACGCGCCGGATTTCTTTTTACTAATCTATAATATCTGTCAATAGGATATTCTTTATCAACATCATCATTGTCTAGTTGAGTTACATATGGTTTTCTTTGTGCAAGTTCTAAACCGTCCATAGCTTCTTTGAAAAACGGTTTTATTTCCAGCGCACGGTTAAACGCGGTTTCCGCATTTCTTCTTTTCCCCATCCACATTGTAAAGTAGCCATATTTACTTAACAATCTCCAGTCGTCCGGATATTTATCAGACCATTCCTTAAGTATTGTCTCACCCTTTTTTATGTGTTTGTTTTTGGCTAATATTTCTGAATAGCGGATTATCTCATCCGGCGAAGCATTTTCATCACGTTCTAAATATTTATCATACCATATTTCTGCTAAATCCCATTCCTCCAAATAGCGGTGCGATTTTCCAATTTCCAGATAGTTTACCGGAACAGCCGGATCAATAGCTATTTCTCTTTGATGACCCTTTATCTTTCTTCTAAGCTGAGCGAACCAGGTTTCTGTAACTCTGGCTAAATCTTTTTTTATCGTATTATTTTCAGGGTTTAATTTGTTTGCTCTTCTTAGATCAATTACCGAAGAAAAATATTGCGATCTGTTTTCAAAACAGATTCCTCTTAAATGATAACCTTCCGCTTCTCTTGGTTCAGCAGAAATAACTTTATTAAGCAGATCAATAGCTTCTCCAAACCTTCCGGCGTTAATGTGAATATTTGCCTGACTTTTTAATCCTTTTGTATCCTGAGCATACAATTGATTGGTAAAAGAAATAAATGTTATACAGATAAATAAAAAAAATGTGGATCTTACGGGCATTATAATTCCAATTAGTTTATTTCTAATTTTAAATATAGCAATATTATCGAAATTTTAAGTCTAAGATTATAGTCCGGTCTAATTAAACTTTGAGGAATATGAAGATATTTTATTTTGAGCTAGAACTTTTTTCATAGTAAAATTTTATATTACTGACTTAGAAATTGGAGAATATTATGATTATGTCAGATAGAATTGAAAAAGTTGAAATGTCGAAAACTATGATTGTAGCTACACGTGCAATGGATTTAATTAAACAGGGAGTTGAATTAATTGATCTTACAGTTGGTGAACCGGACTTTCCGACTCCCGATAATGTAAAAGCCGCAGCTATTAAAGCCATAAATAATAATAAAACAAAATATACCTTTAATGAAGGTTATTATGAACTTCGCGAAGCTATAATAGCAAAGTTAAAAAGAGATAATAATCTTGAGTATACTGTAAAAGAGATTCTTGTTTCGGGCGGAGCAAAAAACAGTATACATAATGCGCTTCAGGCATTAGTTTCTGTTGGCGACGAAGTTATAATTCCTTCTCCATATTGGGTATCTTATCCGCAGATGGTAAAACTTGCAGACGGAATACCCGTAATTGTTGAAACAAAACAAGAAGACAATTTTAAAATAACTCCGGAGATTTTGCGTAATTCCATTACCGGTAAAACTAAAGTTTTAATAATTTGCAATCCTTCAAATCCAACCGGATCAGCTTATACAAAAGAAGAATTGGAAGCTTTATCAAAAGTAATTATTGAAAAAGATATTTATGTGATCTCTGATGAGATTTATGAAAAACTTATTTATGATAATTTTGATTTTGTAAGTCTTGCTTCACTTAACAATGAAATTAAAAAACGTACAGTTACTATTAATGGAGTTTCAAAGGCTTTTGCTATGACAGGCTGGCGAATTGGTTATGCCGTTGGTGAAGAAAGTATAATCCAGAATATGAAAAAAGTCCAGAGTCATGGAACTTCCTGTGCCTGTACAATTTCGCAGATGGCTTCTGTAGAAGCGTTAAACGGTCCGCAAGATACGGTTGAAAAAATGAAAGTTGAATATGAGAGACGAAGAAATTATTTGCAGAAAGAAATAGATGCAATTGAAGGAATAAATTGCAACAAACCGGAAGGAGCATTTTACCTTTTGCCAAATATTTCAAGTTATTTTGGGAAATCTTTTAATGGGAAAACTGTCAATAATTCGGATGACTTTGCACTTTATCTGCTTGAAGAAGCCAGGGTTTCTACCGTTCCCGGAACTGCTTTTGGAGCGGAAGGGTTTATAAGATTGTCTTATTCTAATTCTATGGAGAATCTAGAAAAAGCTGTAGCTGCAATAAAAGAAGCTTTAAGTAAGTTAAAGTAGAATGGATATAAAAAAACCTCGAGAGAAAAAATCTTTCGAGGTTCATTAAAACTTATAAAATTTAATCTATTCTACTTTACCTAATTCTGTTTCCAACATTTCATAAATTTCATCAATAGGCATATCTTCACCTGTCCATAATTCGTAAGATCTTGCACCCTGAACAACAAACATTTTTAATCCGTTTACAATTGTAGCACCTTGCGATTCAGCTAGTTCTAAGAATTTAGTTTTTAGCGGAGTGTAAATAACATCAAAAACAATCTGGTCCTTATTAAACGATTTTTCAATAGTAGTAGGAGAATCATCTACTTCCGGATTCATACCAATTGAGGTTGTGTTTACAATTAGCTTTGATTTACCAAAGACTTCCACTAAATCGGGCGGAACAAGAGCATAAGTTTTTATATCCGGGAAGACCATTTTTGCACCAAAATACTCTTTCATAGATTCGGCAGTCTGTTCAGTCCTATTTATAATATTAATTCTTTTCACTTTAAAGTGTCTTATTAATGCATAAATAACACTTCGTGCGGCACCCCCGGAACCAATTACCGAAACAACCTGATCGTTTATATCATCTTTAAATGGAGCAAGCGTTTCTATAATACCGTTTACATCGGTATTATAACCGTGTAAAATACCGTTTTCATTTACAATAGTATTAACAGCACCAATTACACTTGCTTCTTCCGAGACATCATTTAAGAATTGTGTTATATATTCTTTATGAGGAATTGTTATGTTAAAGCCTTTTATGCCAAGTGCAATCATACCTTTTAATGCGTCTTTTAAATTTGTCTGGGGTACATCAAACGGCAAGTATATAAAGTTCTGATCTCCAAGAGAAAATGCTTTATTCTGCATTGCAGGTGAAAGTGAGTGTTTTATGGGATGACCAATAACACCAATAATCCCGGTTTCTTTATTAAATTTTTTTTCGAATTCTAGCATAACCTAATCAAATTGTTACTTATTCTTGCCAACTAAACGTTCAAATAATTTTGATGAATTTATTTCGGGATATTCCTTTGCAAATTCATTCTTGATGTTTGGATCAATTGTAAAAGCATATTTTAATAAATCTAAAGCTTCCTGGGTTTTACCCTGTATAAAATAAATTTTTGCTTTACCGTAATATGCATCGGCAAATTTATTATTCAATTTAATACATTTATTAAAGGTTATTTCACTAGCTTCAAATTGTTTATCTATAATGTAATACTCAGCTAAATTGAACCACAATTTATAATCTTCGGCGGCTTCTTTTAACTCTAATTTTGTATCAATAATTTTTTGTTCAATATCAAAATTTAATAACTCATCCAGATCACCAGTATCCTGTTGAAAATCGGAAGAGAAAGTTAAACGTACTGCTTCATTAAAATCAGATTTAGATAATTCTTCATTTCCTAATGTAAGGTAACAATAACCCCGGGCTAAAAATGCTTCACTATATTCTTCATCAATTTCTATGGCATTATTGTAACAGGCTAAAGCTTTATCCATATTATCTAATGCTTCGTGAGACTGACCTAAATAAAACCAAACAGTTTCATCTGATTTATCTATTTTTGCGGCTTTGTTAAAACACTCAATAGCTTTATTATGATTATCAATACTGCTGTGCGCAACTCCGCAGTTAAACCATGAGCTGGCAAAATTATCTTTGATTCTCGTTGCAAAGTCAAAACTTTCCGCAGATTCTTCAAATTTTGCCATTCTTATCAGAACAATTCCCCGATTATACCATCCATAGGGACTTATAGGTTCTAAAGCTAAAAATTCATCATAAGCGTTTAACGCCAGATCAAGTTCATCTATACTTTCATAGCAGAAACCTATCTCGTACCAGGCTTCCGCGTATTCATTATCAATTTCTACAGCTTTTAAGAAATATTGAACAGCATCAGCAAAATTATCAGTACGCTCGTAGAGTACACCAAGATTAAAGAGTCCTTCCTCGTTATTCGGATCAATTGATAATGCACGTTCTAATGATTCAATAGCATCGTGTGTAATTCCTAAATTATCTTCGGCAATTGATTTGTTAATCAGTGCTTCAGAATCATTAGGATTTAATGCTAAAGATTTTTCGAAACAAAAATATGCATCTTCAAAATTGAATTGACCATTTAAACAAGCTCCTTTAAATTGCCAGAGCTCGGAATTATAAGGCGCAATCTCTAAAAGAGAATCAATAAGAATAAGTCCTTCCGCAAAATATTCGTTTTCTAAACAGATATAAATTGTTTCTTCAATTGATTCTTGATAAATAAATTGCTGCCCGGATTCGATGTAATCAATACAATTTTTGATCTTCTCGATCAATTCGTCTTCATTCATGAAAGAGTCTTGACTACCGTCAAAATGTTCTCCATGAAAGCTCATTCATACTCCATAATAATTTGGTTGAAAATCTATTACTAATGATGTATAAAATCAAGTTGATTTTAATGGGAGAAATGTTATTAAAATGATGGTAAAATTTAACCCCTATTTAATCGGTGTATTTCCACAATTTGGTAAAATGTTTTTGATTAGCATATTAATATGAAGTACCTTAACTTTAAAGGTTTAATTTTTAGGAAATTTGGAAATGAAAATAATAATATCAGGCGCTGGTGAAGTAGGATTCCATTTAGCAAAACAGCTCTCTAACGAAGAACATGATATTACACTTATAGATATTAATAGCAACCAGCTTGAACGGGTAAACGAATCAACAGATTTATTAACTATAACTGGCTCATCAACATCTATCCGGACTTTAAGAAATGCCCATGTTGAAAATACGGATTTGGTAGTTGCTGTTACTTCTTCTGAAGCGGTTAATGTAAACACTTCAATTTTGGCAAAAAAACTTGGTGCTAAAAAAACTGTTGCCAGGGTTTCCAGCGCAGAATATGTTTCATCCGATTATCAGGATATGTTTAAATCCTTAGGCATTGATCACATGATATATCCCGAAGAATTAGTTGCTAATGAAATTGTAAAACTTATTGAAAGATCCGCGGCAACTGATATACTTGAGTTTGAAAATGGTAAACTTTCCTTGTTGGGATTAAAGCTCGATCAAAAAGCTCCGGTTATTCATAAAACAATGAGAGAAGCAGCGGAAGAATATGCGTCGGCAAGTTTCAGAATTGTTGCTATTCAAAGAGGTGTTAGAACAATTATTCCTTCGGGCGAAGATATTTTTCTCCCGAATGATCAGATATTTGTATTAACTACTCACGACAGTATTGAAGAAATTATTTATATATCTGGTAAGGATAATACTAAGATTGAAAATATTATGATATTAGGCGGCGGTAAGATTGGCAGAAAAACCGCAAAGCTTCTGGAAAAATCAATATCTGTAAAACTGATTGAGTCTGACAGAGATAAGTCAATTGAACTAGCTGATTATCTTCAGAACACTTTGGTAATTCAGGGTGACGGCAGGGATATCGATTTATTAGCACAGGAAAGCATAATTGATATGGATGCTTTTATTGCTGTAACTGATGATGCTGAAACTAATATTATCACTTGTCTTATGGCTAAACATCTTCAGGTTAATAAAACAATTGCACAGGTTGATAAAGCTGATTATGTTCCGTTAACACAGACCATTGGTCTTGATACATTAATAAATAAAAAGCTTATAGCGGCAAATAATATATCAAGATTTATAAGAAGAAGTAATGTTATTTCGATGGCAACGCTTCAGGGTGCTGATGCTGAAGTTTTTGAATACGTTGCAAAAACAAATTCATCTATAACAAAACATGCAATAAAGGATATGAAATTTCCTAAAAATGCTATAATAGGCGGAATTATTAGAGACGGCGAGGGAATTATTACAGTTGGCGATACACAAATTCGTGAAAATGATAAAGTTGTTGTTTTTGCATTACCCGGAGCCATTAATAAAGTTGAGAAATTTTTTCAATAATGGTTAACTATAAAATAATATTACGCCTTATAGGGGTTTTGTTAATCCTCGATGGAATATTCATGTTATCGAGTATTTCATTTTCTCTTTACTATGGTGAAAATGATTTATTCCCTTTGCTTATTTCGGGAATTGGAATCTCTTTAATCGGAGCAGTCTTATATCTGTTTACAAGAAAATGTAATCAGGATATTAAAAAACGGGAAGGATATATTGTTGTTTCACTTGGGTGGCTGTCAATGTCGCTTTTTGGTGCGCTTCCGTTTGTTATTCACGGAGCAATACCCAGTTATACAGATGCTTTTTTCGAAACTATATCGGGATTTACAACAACCGGTGCTTCAATTTTAAACAATATTGAAGAACTGCCTCATGGTTTATTATTCTGGCGCAGTTTAACACAATGGCTTGGCGGTATGGGTATGATTGTTTTATCACTTGCAATACTTCCCATTTTAGGAATTGGCGGCATGCAGCTTTTTGTTGCCGAAGTACCCGGTCCCACAAAAGATAAAATTCATCCGCGTGTTAGAGAAACCGCAAAACGTCTTTGGGGCATTTACGTTCTTCTTACAGCAACAGAAACTTTGCTTTTAATTATTGGCGGAATGTCCTTTTTTGATGCAATAAATCACGCATTTACAACTATGGCTACCGGCGGATTTTCAACAAAACAAGCTAGTGTTGCCTATTGGCAGTCTCCGTTTATTCATTATGTAATTACAATGTTTATGTTTTTTGCCGGTATAAATTTTTCTATTCACTATTATGTAATGCATAAAAACTTTAAAGTGATAAGGAAAAATGATGAACTTAAATTTTATTCATATCTAATAGGCTTTTTAACAATAGTTGTTTCTGTTGCTTTAATACTGCAAAATTATGCCGGAATTGAAAAATCATTTCGCGATAGTTTATTTCAGATAGTTTCTATAATTACCACAACTGGTTTTGTTACTGCCGATTACGAAATTTGGGGACCATTCTTTAAAGTCCTTTTCTTTTTGTTGTTGTTTATTGGCGGCTGTGCAGGTTCAACAGGCGGCGGTGTTAAGATTGTTAGACATTTGCTGCTCCTAAAAAATTCACTTTTAGAATTAAGAAGATTGGTTCATCCGCGTGCAATTATTCCTGTCCGATTAAATAATTCATCTGTTCCGCAAGATATTATGTCCAATATTCTGGCGTTTTTCCTTTTTTATGTATTAGTTTTTGTTGCCGGTACAATTATTATGTCTATTATTGGTGTCGATATTATTACAGCAATGGGATCGGTTGCTACTTCACTTGGAAATGTTGGTCCCGCAATTGGATCAGTCGGGCCGAGTTCCAATTTTGCGCATATCCCGGACGCGGGGAAATGGGTACTTTCAATTTTAATGCTGATGGGGCGTTTAGAATTGTTCACAATTTTAATAATTTTTTCACCAGCTTTCTGGAAAAAATAATTTTCACTTTGGATTAACTATGTATAGAAAAATATTTATTGTATTGTTTTTATTTTTATCAGTTACACTGCATGCCCAGGAGGTATATTTTTGCCAGAGCCATACCGAACAGGGTAATCCTATCGGAGCCGCTAATACATGGAGTATTAATGCCAATGGCGGATATATCTTCATTTTATTGAAAGATAAAAAAGTTCTTACTGATCAGATGTATTATTTATTTATAGATAAAAAAGTTGGCAGCGAAACCGAACCATTCGATAGTAAAGTAATTAGGCATAATGGTGAAGACAATTTTATTGTTTACAATTATGTGTTTAAAGAAGCCGGAATATTTGAAGTCTATTTTATGGATTCTGAACAAAAAGTAATTGCTAAAGGAAAAGTTACAATTCAAATAAATGAACAGGAGAAAATTAACAAGCGGGATTTTAGCGGACTTTATTATGATAACTCCCGTATAGTTGCGTGCGAAAGAGTAATTGGTGAAAAACCATTAAACATAAAGTATAAAACATCGTTAAAAGTTAATAGAGGTTTGATGTACATATACGTTGAAAATGACAGACCTCTTGATACAAAAAAAGTTTTAGTTGATATATGGAAAAAGAAAAATAGTTTGTATGAATATGACGAATGGGTAGCTTCAAAAAAATTTAAGACAGAGCCAACCTGGAAATATACATTTTTCAAATACCAGTTCTTAGAAGTTGGTGAATATAAAATTTCAATCTATAACGATAAACAGGTTCTTATTGGTTCAACCTACATAAAAGTTGGAGGATAATGTGAAAGGAATTATTTTAGCAGGCGGTTCAGGAACAAGATTATATCCAATTACACAAGTTTATAGTAAACAACTTACCGTAATTTATGACAAACCTTTAATTTATTATCCACTTTCTCTTTTAATGTTAGGATCAATAAAAGATATTTTAATAATCTCTAACGAAGAAACAATTCCCTGGTATAAAAAACTGTTTAATGATGGTTCGCAATTGGGATTAAATATTGAATATGCTGTTCAGGAAGCACCAAACGGAATTGCCCAGTCTTTTATTATTGGTGAAGATTTTATTGGTGATGATGATGTTACATTAGTTTTAGGCGATAATATTTTTTATGGCAAATTGGATTTCCTTTATAATGCTTTAAAAAACAACGAAGACGGAGCAACAATATTTGCCTATAGAGTAACTGATCCGGAACGTTACGGAATTGTTGAATTTGATAAAAACAACAAAGCATTATCAATTGAAGAAAAACCTGAACATCCAAAATCGAGTTTTGCGGTTCCCGGACTTTATGTCTTTGATAATACAGTTGTAGAAATTTCGAAGAATCTTAAACCTTCTTCGCGCGGCGAACTGGAAATTACAGATGTAAACAAAAAATATCTTGAATCCGGGAAGCTTAAAGTAGAAAAAATTGGGCGCGGAGTTGCCTGGCTTGATACAGGAACACCGGAAGCACTTCTGCAGGCATCTAACTTTTTTGGTACAATTGAAGAACGGCAAGGCTTAAAAGTAGCCTGTCTCGAAGAGATTGCATATTTAAAAGGCTTTATTAATCGTGATGAGTTAGAAAACCTTCTCGGGAAAATGCCGAATTCTCGTTATAAAGAGTATATTTTAAGAATTCTTCAAGAATAATATTTTGATTTTAAATAAAATATAGGTAAAATAAGGTTTACAAAAGTAAAATTGGTATAATCCATCTTATTTTATGGAGAAAAGTTGATGGGCTTCTTAAATAAATCGAAGAAAGAAACTGAAAAACTTGTTAATGAAAATGAAGAATTAAAAAACAGAATACGAGTTTTATTAGGTAAAAATAAAGATTTAAACACGCTCGATAAAAAGATGAGTGATGCCCGGACTGAACTTTCCCAACTTTCTCTTCAAAATGAGGAAATTAGGCAAAATATTGCTGAATTAGAATCTGAAAGAGATAATTTAATTGAGCAGACTAATCATCTTAGAGAAAATCCAGAAAACTTTAAACCAGATACCTCTCATTTAGAAAATAATAATGTTGAATATGAACAAAAGGTAAATGAGCTTGCTCTGCAGATTGAAGCAAAGGAAAATGCTTTTGAGCAATTAAATATTGAATTTGAATCGAAACAATCCGATATAATTCGTCTGGATGAAAAAATTACAGAACTTGAAGAAAGACAAAATAATTTACTTAATGATGCAAAAGATCAGGAAATAATTTTAGAAGAATCTGATAGTGATGAGATTGAAATAAGCAAACAGATTCTGGAAAGTGAATCGAGTCTGGCTGATATTTCCCGGAAAATTAATGATGCCAATGACGAGCTTAATCAAAAGAAAAATGAAATTGAAGATTGTAAGAGGGAATTAGATTCTTTAAAAAGTAAAATAGAAGAAAAGAAAAGCGAGTCCGATTCTACTATTGATGAACTTGAAAGAAGCAGACAAGAGCTTGAAGACAGCAGACGTGATTTAGAAAAATACCAAAGTGAACTTTCTGAAAAACAGGGCGAAATTGAAAATTTAGCTAATCAGCTTACAGAAAGACAGAAAAAAATAGAAGATTCAAATCAGGTTGAACTTAAACACGGCGATTTAACCGGGCTTGAACAGAAACTTTTAGAAGCTAAAAATGAGCTGGAAAAAACAGCAATTGAACTTGAAGAGACAAAAAAAGAATTAGATCAGAAAAGAGAAGAAGTTGATCAGAATAACAGTTATCTGGAAGTTAGTAAAAACGAAGTTGATAGCAGCAGAACCGAGCTCGAAAATTTGAAAGTTCAATTAGAAGAAAAGCAAAAAGAGTTTGAAGAAGCAAATCGTAATTTTGAAAATGAAAAAGAAAACAGGCATTCTGAATTAAATAGCAAAGTTGATGAATTAGACACGGCTATTGAAACCAAGGAAAATGAAGTTGCGGATCTTGATAAAAATCTTGATGAGCTTAAGATTAAAAAAGAGGAAATAGAATCAGAGATTGAAATATTTGAAGAGAATCTTTATTCGGTAAGAGGAAAAGATCTGGAAATAAAGGAAATTATTAACAGACTTAAAGCCGAGGAATTAGAGAAGACTGAAATTGTTAAGAAGCTTGAAGAAAAAATTGCCTTTAGTGAAGAAGTTAAAACAAATCTTGAATCGAATATCTCGATGTTAATTGGCGAATTAAATGAGCAGGACAGAAGTTTTAACGAGATGAATGAAAAGCGTGATGGAATTCTTCTTGAAATAAATGACAAAAGAAAAGAACTTGGCGAAATAAATAATTCGCTGGCTCTTTACAGTGAAAGGATAAATGATTTTAATAATCAGATTTTAGAAAAAGACACTGATATTAGAGATTTGAAGGATGAAATTGCTTCTCTGGAAAATGTTGTTGCTGATGTAAATAATGAAATTCTTAAGCAAAAAAGTGAATCGGAAAATTATTCGGTGAAACTTGAAGAACTGGAAAGACAAATACGCGATACATCTGATAGAAAATTTGCAATAGAAGAAAGCAGCTTAAATATTGAGAATAAAATAGCCGATACATTAAAAAGATTTAATGATGAGTTGAGCGGGTCTAAATCGAGACTGAATGAAGTAAGATTGGAAATTGTTGGAGCTGAGAAAAAACTAAGAGAGTTTGATCAGAAGATTGGTATTAAACGGGACGAAAGTGATAAACTTAATGCAGAGTTAATTCTTAAAAAAGAAGAAAAAAATACCTTAGAGCAGACAATTGGAAATCTGATTAACCAGAAAAATTTCTTTAATGATGAAATATTAAATCTGAAGGATATTGAAAACAGACGCAGAATGCATTTGGAAGAGATTAAAAATGAATATGATCTTTTAAGAAATCAGAAAAATGATCTTGAAAATGAAGTAAAAATGCTGCTTACTCATTTAAACGATAGTTACAACGAATCGGACACAAGAAAACAAGAAATTATAAATGAGATTAATTCTCTTGAAGAACAAATAGATATTTTAGCAAATGAAAGATCGGTTGCCAATAAGGATCTTCAAGAAATAAAGGAACAAATTTCTGATCATAAATTAGAAAAAGAAAAATATGCGGCTAAGATTTCTCAGATGGTTGCATTAGAAAAGAAAATTCAATCTAAAATAGATTATATGCAAATTGAATCTGGTGAGATTGAAACCGTACCCGCCGAAGAATCCGAAGAAATACCGGGGGAAGAAATTCCAGAATAGTTAAGATAAATTATCGTCGTATAGAATTTTCCTGTTGATTCGGTGATTATCTAGATGTAAAGTCCCGGACAAATTTTCCAATTAAAACACTAATCTTATAAATAAGACATGAGTTTGTTGATAAACATATACAATATAAAATTGAGCATTATGTCAGTTCCAGTGAAGTGGAGAACTAGCTATTTTTAGGGTGTTTTCACTCTTCGACAGGCTCAGAGTGACATATTAATTTATCTGTACATTTGTCAACAGTCTGACATTTATATAATTTTTAATTTATTTTTGTATTCAGATACTGATAATGTATTTTAAAAGTTGTTAAATTTAAATTAATGGAAATTTGATTGAACTTAATTCTTATTCTTTTGATGAATCTCTTATTTCAGAATTCTGATTATTCTGAAACTGCCGTACAAAAAATTGATGTTGTAATGCTTGGAAATTCTTTAACACACGGCGGTAATTGGAATATGTTGTTGAAAAGAAATAACATAGCTGAGCAGGGAATTGAAAGTGACAGTTTAAAAGGATTTATAAACAGAGTTAATGAAGTAATAAAATTACGACCCAGACTTTGTTTTGTAATGGGTGGAATAAATGATATTTATAAATGGAGAAATACAAGAGAAATATTTTCCGATTATAAAATACTGCTTAATAAATTGAAAAAAGCCGGCATAGAGCCTGTAATTCAGTCAACATTATTAACCGGTAAAAAATATCCCCATTCAGGTGATAGAAATAAAGAAGTAGTTAACCTTAACGAATTGTTAAAAAAATATGCTCTAATAAGAAAAGTGAAATTTATTGATCTGAATAAAAAAATGTCTGAAGATGGATTTTTAAAAGAAGATTTAACCTGGGACGGAGTTCATCTAAATAAAAATGGTTATAAGATCTGGAGCAAAGAAATAGATGCAGTTTTGCTTGAAAAAAAAATATAAAAGTTACAGGAAACTAAATGAATAAAAATTATAGAAAACAGCCAATACTAATTTTAACATTCACTATGTTAATACTTTTTTCGCTCTCGTTTTTACCCGATGAGCTGGAAGTATTTGGAGTTTCAATAAAACATGTTGATATAATATCAGACTTAAAATCAGATCCGGAAGAAGAATATTATGAGGATGATAATAGCGGTGAAGATACTTTAGATATTGATGAAGATGATTCTGAAGAACCTATTGAAGCAGGTATAACTATTCTTAATGATGCTCTGGAATTATCCTCCGATTTTGTAAAACATGAATCGGATAAAATAGAAAATTACCTTAGCAGCAATTTGCAATTTAAAACTTTACCTCTAAAAGGGAATACAGCGCAGATGAAATATTTTTACGATGCGCTGAAAAAATCAAAATCAGAGAAAATAAGAATTGCGCATTATGGCGATTCCGCAATTGAAGGTGATAACATTACGTCTGAAATCCGTAAAAATATGCAGAAGAAATTTGGCGGAAAGGGAGTTGGTTTTTTGGCAATTACTTCACAGGATATCCGTTTCAGACCAACAACAGAACACACTTTTTCTAATGACTGGGAAAGCGCGTCTATATTTACACGTAATTCTAAAAAATTGCCGGTCGGTATTAATGGGGAAGTATTTATACCTAAAGTTAAAAGCTGGGTTGAGTATTATGCAACGGGAACATATTCATCGATCAGAAATTTTAAAGAAGCCAGATTATTTTATAGCGATGGAGCGGGATCTGAACTTACTTATACATTTGATGAGAAAAGTAGTAATTCTGAAAAATTAACAGGCAGAAATAAAATTACTGAGTTAACACTCGACTCGAAACGAAGCTCTAGGAGAGTAAAAATTGAGTTTAATAAGGTTAAAGATGTAAAGCTCTATGGAATGAGTCTGGAAGGCGGTAATGGCGTTTATGTGGATAATTTCCCGCTAAGAGGGAATTCCGGTGTGTCGATGCAAAATATACCGGTCGGGAATCTTAAAGAGTTTTCAAAAATGCTTAATTACAAATTGATAATTCTTTATTTTGGATTAAATGTTGTATCGGACAAAAAAATGAAACTTGGCTGGTATGAAAAAGAAATGATAAAAGTTATTCAACAACTGAAAGAAGCATTCCCGAAAACAAGTATTTTAGTAGTTAGTGTAAGCGATAAAAGTGTTAAGAAGGGTTCAAGGTTTGTTACAAATGCAATGGTTCCTAAACTGGTTAAAACCCAGGAGAAAATTGCTGAAGAAACAAATGTTGCTTTCTGGAATTTATACGAAGCAATGGGCGGCAAAAACGCAATGCATAATTGGGTTAAAAGCACACCGCCGCTGGCAACAAAAGATTATACGCACTTTACGCTTAAAGGTTCAATTAAAGTTGGCGAAATGCTGAGCGAAGTTTTATTAAACGGTGCCGGGAAATAATAATACACATGGCAGATTTTTTAGATAGACTTTTCCTGCTGATTCAGTATGATCCTTTTGAGCCGATGATATTTAACAGCGGCTTTTTCATGTTTTTGTTTTTAGGATGTATTGTTTTTTATCAGGTAGTTGTTAATAATAAAAGAGCGCGGATTTTATATCTCCTAATATTTTCTCTCTACTTTTATTATAAGTCCAGCGGAATTTATTTCCTTCTGCTAATTATTAGTTCCATAATAGATTATAGTGCCGGTAAATGGATTGCTGAGACTAGTAGCCAGGCTAAAAAGAGATTATTACTGATCTTAAGCATTGTTACAAATTTTGGCCTACTGGGTTATTTTAAGTACACAAACTTTTTTATAAATACTTTTAACGATCTTAATTTAGGAACATTTGAAACATCAGATATTTTTCTTCCTGTTGGAATATCATTTTTTACCTTTCAATCGTTAAGTTATACAATTGATGTTTACAGGGGTAAGCTTGACTGGGAAAAGAATTTTACTGACTTTTTGTTTTTCGTTTCATTTTTCCCGCAGCTTGTTGCCGGACCTATTGTAAGAGCAAAAGATTTTCTTCCGCAAATTCATAAAGAAATATTTGTAAGTAAAGACGATATTGCACGTGCTACATTTTTAATTATTGCCGGGCTCTTTAAAAAAGCTATTATAGCTGATTATATCTCTATTAACTTTGTAGACAGAGTTTTTGAAATGCCTCTTCGATACACCGGTGTTGAAAATCTTTTAGCTCTTTATGGATACGCTTTGCAGATATATTGCGATTTCTCAGGTTATTCTGATATGGCGATTGGTATTGCTTTGCTGCTTGGATTCAAACTGCCAATAAATTTTGATTCACCTTATAAAGCTGCTACTATAACTGAGTTTTGGAGACGCTGGCATATTTCGCTTTCTTCATGGCTTAAAGACTATCTTTATATTTCATTAGGCGGAAATAAAAAAGGTAAACTTAAACAGTATAGAAATTTAATGTTAACAATGCTTCTTGGAGGCTTGTGGCACGGAGCTGCGTGGAAGTTTGTTGTATGGGGCGGAGTTCATGGTCTTGCGCTGGCTGTAGAAAAAATTCTGAACATACCGGAATTAGTTAAGAAAAATAGGATGTTGAGAGTAGTTGGAATGTTAATCACTTTTCATATTGTTTGTTTATGCTGGGTATTTTTCAGAGCGGGTACATTCCAGCTCGGTCTGGATATGATCAATCAGATACTCTTCTTTTTCCATGCTAATGTTTTTATCCAGTTTATAGATGGTTATCCAAGTGTTTTATTCTTAATGATAGTAGGATTACTTGTTCACTTCACACCAAAATCATTAGAAATTAAAACCGAATTACTGATTGGAAAACTCCCGGTACTTGGAAAAGCATTTCTTGTTGCGGCAGTAATTTGGCTAGTTATACAAGTACAATCATCGGAGATGCAGCCCTTTATATATTTCCAGTTTTAATAAAATAATATTGAATTTTGCTAATACTATAAATCTCTATTCAATATATATTCTTAAATCCCAATCAACTGATTATCCTTAACCAAAACTCTGTCTTGTAAGTAATATTCGTTTGGAGAGTTCGGATCTAAAAGCCATTTAATTCTATTAATTCCTTCTGTAATTTCTTCAATAGAACCGCAATAACTAATTCTTAAATAACCTTCCGATCCAAAATCAATTCCGGGAACTGTTAAAACAAAAGTTTTATCCATAATAAGTTTTGCAAGTTTTACGGAGTCATTTTCAATTTTGCTGAAATTAACAAAACTGTAGAAAGTACCTTCTGGTCTAATTATTTCAATATTAGGAATTGATTTCAGCAAGTCTAAAAGTATGTTTCGGTTATGCTGTAAGTTCAATCTTAAATCTTCAATTTCTCTTTGCTCACCTTCTAAGGCTGCGAGAGCTCCAACTTGTCCAAGTATAGAAGGACCAGAAGTCTGATGAGCCTGAATGTTGGTCATGGCAGTGATTAAAACCGGATTAGCAATTGCCCAGCCTATTCTAAAACCAGTCATGGCAAAAGCCTTAGAGACTCCGTTTGTAATTATTAATTTAGAGTCAGCCGAAAGGTCAGAAACAAATTCCAGCGGATTTACTTTTTTCTTTTCATCAAAAATAAGTTCGTTGTAAATATCATCCATTATTAAATAGATGTTTTTCTGCTCGCAAAATTCAATTATTTGTCTTATAAATTCTTTTGGATAAACTTTACCGGAAGGGTTATTCGGACTGTTGATAATTACAGCTTTTGTATTTGCATTAAACGACTTTTCAAAATCTTCAATTTTAGGAATAAAACCATTTTGTTCAGTGTTAATCGGAATTCCTTTTGCGCCGCATATTATAGCCATTTCAGGATAACTTACCCAATAAGGCGAAGGATATAAAATTTCATCACCGGGATTTAAAATAGCCTGAAGAGCAACCATTATAGCTTGTTTTGCTCCGCTTGATATGATAATATTTTCAGAAGAAAATTTGTGAAAATAATTTTTTTCGGTGTATTTAATAACTGCTTTTTTTAGATCTGGAATTCCGCTTGCCGGGCTATATCTTACTTCACCCGAGTTCAGTAAATTTTTTGTGGCTATAATTGCCGATTCCGGAGCTTTGCTTTTAGGTTCGCCACCGCCCAAATGAATAATAGGTTTGCCAAGTCTTTTAAATTCTGCTGCTTTTTGATTTAAGCATAAAGTCGGAGATTCTTTAAGAAATTCAGCCATTCTGCTAATAGTCATAATTCACCTGAAAAATTAGTCAAACAGTAAAAAAACAGATCAAAAAAAATGATAATTCACACAAAATTCAGTTTGGTCAGAACTAAATCTACTCAATTATAATCGAGTATAACGGATAACCTAGTAAAAAAATGAGGTTATTGCAATAGGGTTTATTTAATAAGGGAATGAATAAATTTGAACTTATATAATGAGCTGTTTTAAATAATAATTTTAAAGAATTGAATAAAAACTCAAGTTTTGATTAACATTTAAAACAGCTCTAAATCATTAAATTCTATTCTTAGAACTAAACCTTCCTAATTTTGGGTGAACAAGATTTTCGAAATCGTTAAAACGCATTTTCATAAGTTCTGTATGAGAACCTGCGTTAAAGAGAATATCTTCATCCTCAACTAAACTATCAGCAACAACTACATCCATTCCATAAAGATTTCCAAATGGGGGCATTGCACCAACTTCACAATCAGGAAATTTATCCTTGAATTCCTGTTCGTTAGCAAGCCTTATATTCTGGCAGCCAATTTCTGTTCTAAGTTTATCTAAATTAAGATGATAAGAAGCAGGCAGAACAGCCATTTGTAATTTCCCGTCAACTTTTACTAAAACAGTTTTAGCAAGTTTTTTTCCGGGAATATGCGCGGCGGCGGCAATTTCCTGAGCTGTAAAGGCTTGTGGGTGCTTTGATATAGAATAGTTAATATGATTAGTATCAAGAAAGTTTTGAATTTGTTTAACTGGCATAGCAACCTCCTTATTTGTTTGGCTGTCTACGCGAACCGGAATACATTATATAGAAAACAATTTTGAAAATGCAGCCAATAATTTATTGTTTTGTAGCTCTAATTATCAATCCGTTTCCTTCTTTGTTTCGAACGGCTAAATCCAGACTCATTAAAATAAGGAACAAGGGAAATAATAGAATAATAAATAGCGCAACAACAGGTGTATAAAATATATTCTTTTTAAAAAGATGCAAGAGAAATGAGTATAGCTCGTAATAAATTTTGCCAAAGTTTCCATAAGTTAACTCAGACCGGATAATAACAAATCCTGCCTGGTTTAATTTTTCCGCAATATTTAATGGAGTGTAAATGTTTTTCGTATCATGAACATTTTCATATTTCTGGTCTTTTAACCAGTTATTAAAGACTTTATTGTACCATCTAAAAAACCGTTTTTCCTTTAACGGTATATAAATAAGAAACTGTCCTTTAGCTTTTAACATTTTATAACATCTTTGTATAACCGATGTGTCATCATCTATAAGCTGTAATACAGTAATAATCGTTATTATATCAACATTCCCAGTTAACTCAGTTTTTAGAATATCTTCAGTAAACAGCTTAATGTTCTTTAATTTATACTTTTCTCTAAATGAATTAAGGACTTCAATGTTGCCATTTGTTTTATCAATTCCTACAAAAGATGCTTCTTTATATTTGAGAGCATTAGGAACAATAATATTTCCGCTTCCACAACCAATATCTATTAACGTAAAATTTTTTCCGGTTTCAGCTACTATTTTTTTTAGATATTTATTTACATACCAATTTCTTAATGTAATAAAATCAGTTAATTTATGTAGTATTCTAAGGAAGAACGGATTTGTATGAAATATCCACGGATACTCATGATTATTAACTTTATCGCCTATCTTATTCTTCATTAAATAATAATTTTAATTAGTCTAAAATATTTTTATCTTAAATGATCATTTAACACAATAGATAATTTAATTAAAATAAACTATTTATTTATAAGTCTTTCTTAATAATTGGGAGTTATAAATGGCTCAGGCATCAAAGCTTTGGTACCTTGAAAATTTTAATCTTTTCGAAAATCTCGAAATGAATAAAATGGAAGAGTTGGGTTCAATGACTACTATGAAAGACATTCCAAAGAATCAGCCTATCTACTTCGCGCATGAACCATCAACATCAATTTTCTTTTTAAAAGAAGGCAGAGTTAAGTTAACAAGAACAGATGCATCTGGCAAAGAAATGATATTAACACTTGTTAAACCCGGTGAAGTTTTTGGTGAACTCTCAATTTTGGATGAAAACGAAAGAAATGATTATGCTATAGCAATTGATAAATGCCTTATTTGCGCAATAAGTAAAAATGATTTCAAAAATTTTATTGAGAAAAACCCCGGATTAAATTTAAAAATCACAAGATTAATTGGACTTCGGTTAAAAAAATATAGCGAAAGAATTGAAGAGCTTGTATTTAAGGATGCTCCGCAAAGGATAATTTCATTTTTATTAAGCTTGTGTGAAGAAAGCGGTAAAAAAATTGGTGACGAATATTTTGTAAAACCATTTTTAAAACATCAGGATATTGCTGAATTAACAGCCTGTTCGAGACAAACGGTTAACGCTATTTTAACTGATCTGCGGGAACAAAATTTAATTGATTTTGATAGAAGAAATCTTATTATTAGGAAGAAGTTTGAACTGGAAAAGATGCTTTAATCTGTAATTTGTCGTTACGCTGACAAATCTTATGTTCAATAATTTCTATTTTAAAGGCATGGTAGAAATTATATTATTCATCTCCAACAATTGCTCAGCCTGCAGAAAGGCTGAAGAACAAATTACTTATTATTCTCGAAAAAAAGATTTTGTGTCGTTAAAGATTCATGATATTAATGATTGTGATCCAGATCACGCAATTATTGTTCCTGCTTTATATATTAATGGAACTTTATATGCTTATGGAGAGTTTGATATCTCTAAACTAAATAGATTTATTAACAACAACTTAAACTAGGGGGAAGTTATGAAAGACAGAATAATAGACCTAAATGTAAACAACCCACTGGCAGATTTAATAGCTGATGAAACCTACGAGTTGCTTAGATCGAAAGGTCTAATAAATGAAAAGAATGTAAGAGACAGAATCATTAAAAACAAATTTCAGCATCTGCGTGACAATAAATTTTCCGCGGGTGATGCTATTGAAAAAATTAGAGAAGATTATCCTTATCTGCAATATGATTCTATTAGGAAAATTGTTTATCAAAAATTTGTAAATTAAAATTTATCTCTTACCCTTAAGCCGTGATTAAAATCACGGCTTTTTTATTTTCCCAAAAAACTGAATTGCATATTTATTTTAATCTAATATTTTGTATCTTAATTCAATAATATTAAATGCTTGAGGGAAATCTGGATAGGATATTGATAATATTATTAGTAGTGCTTTGTTATTCATGCGAGCGCTCATTACTTCCCCCAATCGAAGAAAATTCAAAAATCATTTATAAAAACTCTTTTGAAAATATCAGTGATATTAATAACTGGGCAGGTATTACTGAGTTTGATATTTTTAATTCAACTTGTAAAAATTGTGGAAGCCATTCTATAAGAATTGGCGGCGGTTGTGTGCTTCCACATGCATTATACGCAATTAAAGAAACTTGTAGTGCCGGATATTATTACGTTGACTGCTGGAATAAGTTAATATTAAATGGCGGTGAAGTCCGAATTTATTTAAAGGATAAAAATAATTACTATCCAGGTGAAGTTTCAATTCCAATTACTGATACAACATGGAATTATAAAAAATCGGATCTCTTATATATGCCTGAAAACAGCACATTGTACATAGAAATGAATTCAGGCGGAATTATTGCGGGCGGAATGTTGATAGATGAATTACGTGTTGTAAAGGTTAAATCTGAATCTCTGTATGATTAACGCAGAAATGTTTCCCTTTTTGGTCTTGATATACTCATTATTAAATAAGGTTAAATTTTTATAATGAATAGATTTACAAAAATTATAATAAACTATGCCCGTCCAAATAACTTAACCAAGCTCGATGGATTAGAATACTGGCGTGAGAGAATTTCCCTAATAATAGTTTTTGCTTTAACTTTTTTAGGAATTGTTGCACTTATTCCCGGGGTTTTATTGGCAATTAACGAGGGACTATTGTCAGTTGCTATAATTGATACGTTTGTTTATCTAATTGTTGTTCTTCTATTTTTTAAAAAGAAATGGAGTTATAAACCTAAGGCTGTCTTGCTAATAATACTATGTTATTTGCTTGGCGTGTTTTTAATATTAAAAATTGGTCCTACCAGTGCCGGTTATTTATGGATGTTTATGGCACCGGTTTTTGCATCAGTCTTTTTAAGTAAAAAAATTGCAAATGCTGTGGTTCTTATAAACCTTTTTACCATGGTAGTGATAGGGTATTTAATACATTTACAAATATTGCCTGCATGGAAAAATTCCGGGCTTCCTAATGGAGCATGGATAGTTATTACAACTAGTTTTTTACTTCTAAGTTATGGGTTTGTATTTCCAATTCTCCAAATTATTAATGGTCTCGAAAGTACATTAAAGAAGGAAAAATCGGTTAACAAAGTTTTGCTTCACCAAAAGGAAATGCTTCTTAAATCGAAGGAAGATGCTGTAAGGGCAAACGAAATTAAATCAGAATTTCTTGCGCAAATGTCGCATGAAATTAGAACTCCGGTAAATACAATTTTAAGTTTTATCTCTCTTTTGAAAGACAATCCTGATACGAAAGAAATAGATTTTCAGGAAAGTATTAAAATGATTGAAAATGGAAGCAGCCGTCTTATAAGAACCATTGATATGATTTTGAATATGTCGGAATTTCAAACTGGCAGTTACAAAGCTAACTTTAAAAAAGTTGATTTGGTTAAGGACGTATTGGTTCCGCTTCAAAAAGAGTTTCAACTGGTTGCGGCCAAAAAGTCGTTGAAATTCCAAGCGGTAAATGATCTTTTGTTAAATACAGAAGTTTTAGCTGATCATTATTCAATAACACAACTTTTTGCAAACTTAATTGATAATGCCATTAAGTATACAGATGCCGGTACAATAAGTTTAATCAGTTTTAAAGATAACAATCATATTACAGTTCAGATTAAAGATACAGGAATTGGAATAACAGATGAATTTCAGCAAAAATTATTTGAGCCGTTTGCTCAGGAAGAAAGCGGTTATACCAGAGCATTCGAAGGAAACGGACTAGGTTTAGCTCTTGTAAAACAATATTGTGATATTAACAACGCTGAAATTTCATTAGAAAGTAAAAAGGGAGCCGGATCAACTTTTACAGTTAAATTGCCTTTCGAAAATTAATAGTTTTATTTGATTAGCAAATATGCCAGTTATAGTTTATGAAGAATATTTCAAATTTATTATAAATCTTACTAGTAACTCCGTATATTTGCACATAATAAATAAAAGAAGACATGTTGCTAAATGAAAAAAATTGTATTATCAATATTTATAGTAATCGGATTATTTTCCTGTACACAAAATAATACTAGTTCAAATAAAATTTATGTAAGTGTACAGCCTCAGAAGTTTTTTCTGGAAAAAATTGTTGGCAATGAATTTGAAATAGATGTAATGGTAAAACCGGGAATGAGTCCGGCAACTTATGAACCACTGCCAACTCAGATGCTTGAGTTATCAAAATCCAAAATATTTTTTAGTATCGGTGTTCCGTTCGAAAAAAACTGGCTTCCCGTAATTAAAGAAAATAATAAAAGTTTAATAGTCTGTAAAACCGATGAAGGTATTAGTAAACGCAAAATGGATTCTGTAGTTGAACTTTTTGATGAAGATGAGCATGAAATCCATAATCACAAACACAGTCACGGTGAACCGGATCCGCATATTTGGCTGAACCCAGTTTTAGTAAAGCAGCAAGCCGAAAATATGTTTCAGTCGCTAATTAAAATCTATCCTGCAAAAGAAAGTCTGTTTCGTGCAAATCTTACAAATTTCCAAAATGAGCTTGATTCTCTTGATCAGGATTTAAGTAATATTTTAGCCGGAGTTGAGAATAAATCATTTTTAGTTTTTCATCCTTCATGGGGATATTTTGCCGACAGGTACAAATTAAAGCAGATTGCAATTGAGGTTGAAGGAAAAGAACCGAGTCCTAAAGAACTTTCAAACATAATTGATAAAGTTAAAGAACTGGGTATAAAAAAAATATTTGTACAGAAACAGTTTAGTGCAAAAGCTGCCGAAGCTGTTGCAAAAGAACTTAATTCTGATGTTGTTCAGATTGATCCGCTTTCGTACGAGTATATAAATACTCTAAAAAAAATTGCGCAGGCTATTGCAAAATAAATTGAAAAAAGTAATAAAAATAGAAAACCTAAATTTTGGGTACGATAAAAATCTGGTTCTGGAAAACATAGATCTTGATGTTTTTGAAAGTGATTTTTTAGGAATTATTGGACCAAACGGAAGCGGTAAAACAACTCTTATTAAACTGATGCTTGGAATACTTTCGCCTACTTCAGGCAAGATTTCAATTCTTGATGAAAATCCGAAAAAAGCCCAGGAAAAAATTAGTTACGTTCCTCAATTTGGACAGATGGAAAAGTCGTTCCCGATAAAAGCAAAAAGTGTAGTAGAAATGGGACTTTGCGGCAAAAAAAGCTTTTTACCCTGGACAAAAAAAGAAGATATCGTAAAAATAGAAAAAGCAATGAAGCATGTGGATATTCTCGATTTAGCTGAAAAACCTTTTGGTGAACTTTCCGGCGGTCAGCAGCAAAGATGTTTAATTGCCCGTGCAATTGTTTCGGAACCTAAAATTTTATTGCTCGATGAACCCACAGCAAGTGTTGATAGTTCGGTTGAAGAAGACATTTTTAAACTACTAAAAAAATTAAATAATGAAATCACGATTATTTTGATTTCGCATGACATTGGTTTTATTTCATCTTATGTAAATAGAATTGCATGTGTAAATAAAAATCTTGTCTGCCATAATGTTGATGATATGAAGATTGATAACATAATGAAAGATTCCTATAGCAACGAAGTGAGTATTATTCATCATAAGTGCGGATTGTAGATGGAATGGTTTTTAGAAATTATATCTGATTATACATTCGTGCAAAATGCTATTATTGCCGGAATCCTTTCCAGCATTGCCTGCGGAGTAACCGGAACCTTTGTTGTTGTAAAGAAAATTTCGTACATCGGCGGAGGAATTGCACATGCAGTAATGGGCGGTTTGGGAATTGCATATTTCCTTGGAATTAATCCTTTGCTCGGTGCTTTAGTCTTTGCGGTCTTTGCCGCTTTTGTAATCGGACTTGTAAAATTAAAATTAAAAGAAAGCGAAGATACAATTATAAGTGCTCTTTGGGCAATTGGAATGGCAACCGGTGTTATATTTGCTTATCTAACACCTGGTTACAATGTTGATCTTTTATCATTTTTATTTGGAAACATATTAATGGTTTCGAGTGAAAGCCTATGGATTCTGCTTATTCTTGATGTTGTAATTCTGCTGGTAGTATTTATTTTTTACAGACAGCTTGTTTATGTATGCTTTGATGAAGAGTATGCGGCTCTTAGAGGAATAAAAGTAGACTATGTGTACATAATGTTATTAGTTATGGTTGCTTTAACAATAGTAATTCTGGTTCAGACGGTAGGACTTATTTTAGTGATAGCACTTTTAACACTTCCTTCTGCAATTGCAAAACTATTCTCAAAAAATATTGCTAAGATGATGTTAATCTCGGTTTTACTGATTACATCATTTTTCTTAATAGGATTTTATTTCTCGCTTCAGGCAAATTTACCTTCGGGAGCTTCAATAATATTAATAGCCGGAGCTGGTTATCTGGTTGCATTTGCCATTAACCGGATTAAATATTCATAAAAACTTATTTTTATGTTTCCCAAATAATTCATAGAATTTTACTATGTTTACCAACTGTAAATAAAAATTTTCATAAGATTATATGTTTCCTGATATTTTAAATATACTTGTAGCCGGTTTATTAGCCGGATTTATTTTTTCTATGCCTGTTGCCGGACCTATAAGCATAACAATAACTTCCAATGCTTTAAAAGGTAAGTTAAGATTTTGTCAGAGAGCGGCAATTGGTGCTTCTGTTGTTGAGTTTATATATGTCTTTATTGTTATAGTCGGTATAAAAACTCTTTACACTTATTATCAGCCAATTATTCCATACTTAATTCTTGGCGGAGCAGTCTTCCTGTTTTTTGTAGGTCTAAAAATTATTAAGACCAAAATTGATTTAGGAAAAATACCGGAAGAAGATTTAATGAGTGATAAAGAAATTAATAAAGGCGGAATGAGAGCCGGATTAATTTTGAATTTCACTAATCCGTCATTATTTATCGGCTGGCTGGTTTCATCGTTTTTAGTCTTCTCTTTAATGTCGCAGTTTAATTTAGGAACTGGTGGTTTAGATATGATTATAAATGATAATGTAAACTCAGTATCCGAAATTGCAGGTGATAGTTTTGAAAAGCTGCAGGAAATTCAGGGCGACACATTAAAAACAGCCGTACCCGTAAAGGATGAATCTTCAATGTCTACTCTAATAATGGCTTCAGTTTATGCTGCGGCAGTAGCTTTTGGCGGATTTTTATGGCTTTATTATTTTTCCAAAATTATTGTTAATTACAGAATGAAACTGAATCTTGGTTTAATTAATAATACAATTAAAGTTTTAGGTTTTGTTCTAATCGGAATATCATTATTCCTAACCTATAAGTCAGTCTTCATGTTTTAATGTGGTTTAAATCACATCTTTCCATGATACTTGTTAAACAATAAAATTCGAATAAACTTAATTTGTAGTTATTAGCGGAACTTCGTATTTTTTGCCTATTGTTAATGATTTATTAATACAAATTTATTCTTTTGTTAATAATAAAATTTAATATAAAATAAATATTGAGATAGTTTTTATGAGTGAGAAAATGATTTATTTAGACAGAAATGAAAGTAATTATGGACCGGCTCCGGCATGTTTTGAAGTTCTTAAAAATGCGGGTTTAACAAAATTAAGCTGGTACACAAAAGCTTATTCACATGGTGTAAAAAGTATTTTATCTGAAAGAATTGCAAACGATTTTGGAATTGAGGAAAAACAAGTAGTTTTAGGTTATGGTGCCGAAGATATTTTAAAACAAGCAGTTCAATGTTATTTAACTAAAGGCAGTAAACTGTTAATCCCTACATATTCCTGGTGGTATTATAAAAAAATTGCTGATGAAGTTGAAGGTGTCGGAATAGAATATCCAATGGTTCAGGGCGAAGAAACATTTTATTATGATAACGAGAAAATGTTAAAAATTTACAAAGAAGAAAAACCTGAAATGGTATTTATAGCTTCACCAAATAACCCGACCGGAAACAAACTAACTCTTAACGAGATTAAGATTGTTCTAAAAGAATTACAGGATACTATTGTTGTCCTCGATGAAGCTTATGCTTACATGGGCGGCGATGATTATATAAAAGAGTTAATGGTTGAAAATCCAAATCTTATTGTTGTTAGAACATTCTCTAAATATTATGCTTTAGCCGGTGTTAGAATAGGTTATGGAATTATAGGTGCTAACCTGGCAGCAATGTCTAAGTTTACAAACAGATATTTAGGATACAATAGAATTTCTGAAGAAATAGCAATTGCTGCCTTAGATTCGCCAGATTACTACAGAGAAATTGCTTCTAAAATGGAAGAAGATAGAAATATGTTCTTTGATGAACTAAATAAAATTGAAGGATTTAAGGCATTCAGATCTTTTGCAAACTTTGTATTAGTTGAAATACCAAGAGAAATTTATGGAACTCTTAAAGAATTTTTACTTGAAAAAGGTCTTGCAATTAAATTTATGAATGAAGATTTATTAGATCATCATTTAAGAATTACTCTTGGAACACAAGAAGAAAATAAAATGCTTTGTGAGGCGATTATGGAGTATGCTGTTAATGAAAAAATGGTATAAAGAATATATAAGTGCTTTAAAAATGCTTGAGGTCGAAGAAATCTTCGACCTTATTTTTTATAGACCTTTAGCTTTTCTACTTGTAAAATTAGTTTACCCAACCAACATAACTCCCAATCAGCTTACTATTATTGCGGTTATTTTTGGTTTAGCCGGCGGAATTGCTTTTGGAATGGGAACTTCAGAGCTATTCATAATCGGCGGAATTCTTTACATCCTATACGATGTATTTGATTGCAGCGACGGACAGCTTGCCCGGCTAAAAAGAAACGGAACCAAGATGGGGCGTATTCTTGACGGAGTTGCAGATTACATTGCAACAACTGCTGCTTATTTAGGAATAGGATTCGGATTTGCCGGTCAGAGTGAAGATCCTGGTTTATACTGGGCTTTAACAGTCGGAGCGGGAATTGTAAGTGCTGTTCAGTCAATTATGCTCGATTATTACAGAAACCGTTTCCTCGATATTGTGCTTCAGCGAGAAAGTGTTCTTGAAAGTGAGCTAAAAGAATTTCAGGAAGAAAACGAAAGATTGAAATCAGTTGAGGGGAAAAAGTTCGAAAAAATGATTATCGGGGTTTATCTCCGCTATTCAGAGTTCCAGATGAAAATGACTAAAACTGGTGAATCAAACAAACAGTCTAAAGTTGATAAAGATGTTTTCTACAAAAAGAATAAAAAAATCATGCATTTATGGACGTACATTGGTCCAACATCACAATTAACTTTTATGATTGTCTGCGCACTTATAAACAGATTCGATATATATTTAATTGGTCAGGTTACCGTTGGTTTACCATACGCTCTGTTAATGTTTTTAATTCAGAATAAAATTGATAAAGAAATAGGACTTAAAGGATAATAATGAAAGGAATTATTTTAGCGGCCGGAATAGCTTCGCGACTTAGACCTTTAACGGATAATACTCCTAAATGTCTGCTTGAGCTTGGTGATGAAACAATTTTAGGAAGAACAATAGATAATCTTATCGCAAACGGTATAAATGATTTAGTGATTGTAACCGGCTATTTGCAGGAACAGATAATTGATTTTGTGAACAAAAAATATCCTGATCTAAAAGTTCAGTTTTTGTACAACGAAAAATATGATTCAACAAACAACATATATTCTCTTTGGATGACAAAAGACCTTGTTATAAATGATGATGTATTGCTGCTTGACAGTGATATACTGTTTGACAAAAAGATTGTAACAATGCTTCTGGATTCAGATCATGCGAACTGTTTAGCCGTGAAATCGGGATTTGAATTAAGCGAAGAAGAAATAAAAGTTACCTTAGATGATGACGAATGTATTACCGAAATAAGTAAAACAGTTGATCCTAAACTGGCAATCGGTGAATCAATAGGAATCGAGAAGTTCAGTAATAGTTATGTGAAACAGTTATTCGCAATTTTAGATGATATGATTCTGAATCAATATCAAATAAATATTTTCTATGAAGCTGCATTTGAAAGATCTCTTAAAGAGGGAGCCAAAATTTACATTGCGGATGTTGGCGATTTAAGATGTATGGAATTAGATACAGTAGAAGATGTTGAAACAGCAAAGAAAAATGTAGTTAATTATTTATAAATAAATTTTATGCCGGATTGGGATTTCAAATCCGGTTATGCTCTTAAATCCAGCTTAATTCTTTATACTCATCCTTATTTACCATTCGTACAAATAATTCTTCCAAAGAAATTGTTTTGGATTCTGCAACTGATAAAATAAACTTATTTCTCAATTCTTCTACATTTCCTTGAAAAACATTTGTTCCTTTATGAATAATGATGTGAGCCTTAAAAAGTGGATATAAAAAACAGTATATAATAAGAAAGGAGTTGCTTAGTGTAAAATATAACTTATTGATTCTTAGATAAAAGCAGAATTGTTATTTATTATCATTTATTATAGCGTCAATATCTTGCTTTGCACGTTTTAGATGTTCTATCATTGCTGTTCGTGCGGCCTCTGGATCATTTGCTTTTACAGCTTTTAAAATATTTGTATGCCACTCTAAAGCTGAATTGTGGGCATCTTTTACTTTATCTAATATTACGCTTTTTATATCGGGCATAATTTCCTGAATAGGTTTCAGGAGAATAGGTATAATAGAGTTTTTGGAAGCCTTCGCCAGGTCATAATGAAATTGCATATCCCATTTAGAATGTTCCTTAGGATCAGTTGCCAGTTTCAATTCTTCAATATCTGTTTCCAACTTTTCAATATCATCTTCCGTATGATTAGCAGCAGCCAAAGCAGCAATTGCCGGTTCTAATACATTCCGGGCTTCTATTAAATCCTTAAAGTAACCATCAGATAATTTATGCTGAAGATATTTTATAAAAGGAACAGTTACACTTTCGGAAGAAATTTTATTCACATAAATTCCCTTCCCTTTTATTATTGTAACTAAACCATGAGCCGATAATTTTTGAATTGCCTCTCTAATAGAAGTTCTGCTAACACCAAACTGAACACATAATTCCGCTTCAGATGGTAATTTTTCACCAGCTTTAAAAGTTTTGTCAAGAATTGATTCTTCAATTATTGCAACAATTTTTTTACTTATTGGTTCTCTTTGTTCGAGTGCTGTAAACATTTTCCTGCTATATAACATGTATGATATGTACGCAAAGCTACTAAAAAGCAATGATATTAACAAACTGTATATAAGTGAAGTGATTTTGTCATAACTCCGAAAAAAATGAATCTATTCTGGCAGTATGGATTTTAATCTCTAATTGCAGTAATTTGCTTTCCCTAAATAAATAAAGGAGTTTAAAATAATAGTGAATTTTTATTCTTCACATAAACAGATAAATTTGGAAGACCGTTTATTAACACTGCCAGATAAATTTTCTTTCAGACAAGAATATAAAAAAGAGTTACTGCAAACTTTTTACGATACCTACGATAATAAACTTTTATTCGCTAATTATTCATTTACTAAGTTTGCGTATAATTATCAGTTAACTACATCCTCTGAAAACGATCTTGTAACCGAATTCACTTATAATAAAAAGATATCTTTTGTTTATGATATACCGGATAAAGAAATAAAAAAAGCTCTTCAAAAACTTATTGGTGTACGTGCCCTGCTTATAAAAGCTGCCTTGCCAAATACTTTAACAAAAATTCATATCCTTAATAAGAATAAAAAATGTGTGGCTGTACTAACATCGCATAAGATCAGATTAAAGACAGGTAATCCTAAGGATGAATATTTTGAAGCAGTATCCATCGAAAAAAAAACAGAGTATAAGTACGAATTTGCAGAACTAAAAAAATGGCTGCAAAAAAATAATTTTAGAATTCTTAAAACAGATATTTATTCTACTTTATTACATAAATTAAACGCTTTTCCTGAACCTTACTATTATAAAATCAATCAGTCCTTAAATGATAAAATGCCGGCTGATAAAGCCATTCAGAAAATATATTTACAGTTAACCGAAGTAATAAAGTATAATGAAGAAGGCATATTAAAAGATATTGATACTGATTTTCTACATGATTTTAGAGTATCGATACGGAAACTGAGATCAGGGTTAAGTGAAATAAAAGGTATTATACCTAAACAAACTGCGTTTGATTTCAAAACTAAATTTGAGCAGATTCAGAAATCAACTAATCATGCACGTGATCTGGATGTACTTCTTTTAATTAGAAATGAATATGAAAAAAATCTTCCTAAAGAATTCCGATCCGGGTTAACACAATTTTTTAGAAGTGTAAAACTTGAAAGAAATCGTGAATATAAAAAACTGCAGGCTTTTATTCTATCTAAAGAATACCTTGATATAATTGATGGCTGGCTAAATTTCCTTAAATCGGATTTAGTAAACGAAAGTGAAAATTGTAAAAACAAAAAATTGCCAATTAAAGAAGTTGCCAAAAGATTTATAAGAAAAAAATTCCGCCAAATAATTTCTATCGGGAATGAAATAAACGAAAACTCTCAGGATACCGATTTTCACAGACTAAGAATAGAATGTAAAAAACTGCGTTATATGATTGAGTTTTTCTCATCATTATTCCCTAAAAATGAGATTGAAAATTTCTCGGCTCAATTAAAACAGCTTCAAAATAATCTTGGTGAATTTAACGATCTGTCAATCCAGCAGGAGAAGTTAAAATTATTTTTACATGAGAAAGTAAATAAGAAAGGAAATGCTGTTGAAGCTTCATCAATTGGCGGTTTAATAACACTCAAATATCAGCGTCAGAAAATAGTCAGATCAGATTTTCACAATAAATTCAGCCAGTTTAACAACAATAAAAACTTCAACTTATTTAAAAATTTATTCGATTAAATAAATAAGAACTCACATTATTTTTCAACAAATCCATTAGTAAGCTTCCTGAAAGCAAATACAATTTTTGCATTCCCGCCGTCATCATCATGGCACTTATTCATCCCTTGGGTAATAAAATATTGCTTAATTTCATCAGCCGTGATTTTGGAAGATGTTATTTTAAAAATCCAATCATCTTTTCTTCGGGATATTTTCAACTTTTCAAAAAGTGTTTCTGAAATATTCCCGGCAGTTCCAATACACCATTGATTATAAACACAATCTTTAAAATATTCTTCAAAACCAAAAATTATTTCACTTTTAGATTGAGCTTTCATCATACCCTTTTAATAAGACTATTAATTTAGATGCACAATTATAGTCGACTCTTAGTAATGGAAGTTTAGACAAATAATTTAATATTTTAACAATGATATTTTTAATTAAAGAATTCTGTAATAAAAGATTTAAATTTTATAGTTTCCGCTTTTCCCTCTACAAAAAGATATTTACCATTTTCTACCTTTTTAATCCAATAAATATATTCTTCATCTTTACTGTAAACACCTTCATCTATAGATATTGAAAACTCAAAATTATATTCTTTAAGAAGTTTACTTCTGAGATTATCTTCCATTTCAATTTGTATTAAAGTAAACTTCCCGTCTTCAAAAATAATTGGTGTTTTTAGAATAGAATAATTCTCAGCATCTTCAAAAACTTCGTCCCATTCTTCATGCCCGCTAGAAATACCCAATCTGGAATACATTAATACCGACTTGTTTAAATTCTCTGATACAATATCATTTCGTAAAAATCCGGGAAATTCAAACTCCTTCTTTTTAATCTTATGAAGTAATTTTTCACAAATTTTAGTACTGGTCAGTTGTGCTTTTTCTGTCCCGGTCTGATTAATCACAGATATATAATACTCATTTATAACAAACTGATATTGATAATTAGTTATACAGCTAAAGATACCATCGCTTCTAACTGAATTGCATTTGTAATGTTTAACAGAATAAATTCCAAAAGCAGATCGCTGATCGTTCATTTTGAAAACTTCGATCTTTATATTTTCACCGTCAACAATAACTTCCTCAACTAATAACTCATCGAAGCCATATTCTAAATACAAATCGGCACCGCCGTTCATATATCCCCAAAGAGAACCATCATTAAAATAATCCTCTCTTGTGATATCTATACTTGCAAAATCATCACTTGTAATTTTTAAACTAAGTGAGTCCTGACAAAAAAGAGTTCCGAAATAAAAAACAATTACAATCAAAAGTTTTAATTCCATTTTATGTCCTACACAATCTCAACTTCTGTTAATTTTATTCTATTTATATCAGCAATACCAAGTTTAAGATTCTCAGCAAGTTCCAGAAATTTTTTCCCTCGTTCAGATTCTTTCTTCTGAATCCCTTCATCAATTCTTTTTTTAATTATTATATCATAACCAACTCTGTCAACCGCAACAGGGTCGGTGCCTATAAGAAGCGTATTAAAACTTGTTATAAATTGGGGATTAGCTCCCGGACCACCATCAAAACAGCCCTTAAGTCCATCAACAATATTTAGTACTACCTTATCGCGCAGCGGTGGAAAGGCACAAACTTCGACCGTTGTTTCGGACCACAATTGTTTATGAAGTCTGGATGTATTTGTAATACTTCCATAAGCAAGATTTTTCATGCACAATGTAACACTGGAACCGGCATTTTTTAGAATAGGAACATTTATAATTTTATCAACTTCCCGGGTGCAGATTTTTGAAAAATAAGAATACTCGCCTTCGTTAACCATAAACGGAATGGTGTATTCATCATACTCTTCCGAGCATTCAGCTTTATAGAACCACTTTTCGTCAATCATTTTTTTACCGTATAAAACACCGTCTTTATCGTAGTATGAGCCTTCTTTATCTTTTCTTTCGGTTCCTGTTATTTTAATACCAGGATAATTTTCTTCGGTAAATCCGCATTCGTGTAACTGAAATTCTCTTCTATCCCAAAGAACAATATCTTTTTTATCAATGCCGGCTTCCTCAAGCTGCTTTATAATCGTTTTAACTATTTCATGACTTGTTGTTAATACTTTACCCGCAACAGGATTTAATTTAAGACCAATTTTTTCGCCAGGTTTTACAAAATGTTTCCATGCAGCAACTATTGTTTTTTCGCCAGTAAGTTCCAGCATCCCTTTGACAAGCATTTTTTCAGCTTCTTCCAGAACCGGAGCATTTTCTTTTACAGAGTTTTTATTAAATACTTTAACAACTTTACCGGGAAATTTACCAGGCATCGAGTTTTCATTTCTTGGATACTTTAGTGCGTCTGCAATATTAGTTCTTGGTTTTTCCTTTTTTTCCTGCGCCAAAACATCTTTAGCTAAGTGAGGAAAAATAAACGCGCCAATACTGCCGGTTCCTAAAATTTTAAGATATTTTCTTCGGCCTAATTTGTTTTCGTTTTCCATGGTTTCTCCAAGATGATAAAATAGTTTGTCCTATTATCCTTTCTAAAAAGATAAATAAAACATAGCAGAAGAAAAATGGATTTGTTAAAAATTGGAGGCAGTAAAATTAATGTAACTTATAAAATAACTATACCGAAATAATTTCATTTTCAGCGGATAGTAAAAATCTTTTATTAATTATCTCTTTATCAATTATTTTTTTTACCTTGTTTATCATTAATACTGAGCCGGGGTATATTGTTTTTTTTACTATTATAATTGCTTTTGAGGGATTGTATATTTCATCTTTCAGTTTTTTCAATTCACTTTGTTTTTTAAAAGTTTCTAAAGAAATTTCAGTTACCTTATCAATCAGCATTTTTAATTTCTTTTTATTTGCATCATCAAGATTTGTAAGCGCAATAGCTTTATTAATAGTTTCATTTATTGAATTTAATTCATTCGATGTATCTGATATAGCCGAATATATCTTTGAATAATTGATCTTATTCTCTATTAGAAGCTTAAGACTAGATTTCATCTGGGTATTCAGACGTCCAATAGTTTGAAGTTTGAAAATTTCTTTTGTGAAAATTATAAATTGACTTTTTAGTTCGTTTATTTTCTCTTTAAGCTTTTCAATGTTAACAGGGTTTTCATAATCATAACCGACTTCAACTACAGTCGGTACTTTATATTCATTACCAATTGTATCAACTTCAACTTTATTTTTTGCAATTACATAACCGCCAGCTATAGAAACCCTTGAACCATTTACATGTATTTCATTCTTCGAGTATAACTTCGAATTCACAGCTTCTTTCTCAATTAGAATTACACCTTTTGCAAATATAGTTTGGTTATTTACAAACTTAACATGAACATCACCATCCGATTTTATAACTCCATCACCTTTCCCGGTAAAACCATGTTTCACAGAAATATTGCCTTCACACTTAACTTTTGCGTCTTCAATACAGCCGCCAACTTCAAGATTTCCGCCAACGTTCACTACAAATCCGCTTAGTATATCGCCTTTTATTTGCACAGAACCATTAAACTCAATGTTACCCGTAGAAAAATCAACATTTTCCGGGATGTTAAAAACCTTGCTGATGTTTATTTTTCCGCCGCTTATAAAAACGCTTCCGCTTTCTTTAGCGTAAACGGTATTAGGATCGTTCTCTTTAAAATATGTATTAGCTCCACTAGGTTTATTCAGCTTAATAGGTTTGTAGGCATTTATAGCCTCTCCATAAATGTTTTTACCGTCCTTGCCATCTATGTGGTGAATATATTTAGCCAATATCTGATCTTGCTTCACAGACTGAATTGTATTTATGTTGTAGAAATCTAACCGGCCATCATCGCTTGTCTGCGGCTTAAAATCAATTTTTGTTTTTATCGAATAATCAATGCGCGCATCAACACCATCACTTTTATCCGTACCTCTTGCAATAAGTATATCCAGTTTAGCCATACTGTTTTCCACAGATGACTCAATAATTAGTTCAATATTATGCTTATCAATTCCATTGCTGATTTTAAGTAATTTCAATTCTCCCATAATATCTTCAATATGGAGTTTCTCAAATCCTTTTCTCGGCGGATAAACATCAATCAAAGCTTTTAATTTATCTTCAGAAATTTTGATATTAAACTCAGCTTCATTTTCTATTTGATATAGCTGGAATTTACCTTCTTCAAAAATCGGAATCCCTTCACCAACTGATTGATATGATTGTATACTTGAATCATATTCAATATTATCGTCTTCATAAGAAAAGTTTTCAGCAGTGCCACTAGAAACATCATTATTACTAATCAATTTAAATAAATTAATACCCGAGTTAATAATTCTGCTTTCCAGACTTAACTTAACCAGTAAGGCATAAGGTATTTTCCCTTTAATTAAATGGTTTTTAATTTCATTTATTTGAACAGCATTCTTTAAAGGATCTACAAGAAGTTTATATTTTTTTTCTGAAGTTGTAATATCTTAACTTCCTTTCTATTGAAATATTATTTGATTTAATCATCGTATTTTTTTCATTAATTTTGATTAAATAAATTCATTTTTAGTCATGATTAATAATATGAAAAATTTAATTATCAATATTAACTATATTATTAAAAATAAGAGTAAAACAAAAACACTTCTTAAAACCACAGACTGGTTTTGTCTGCAATGTAAAAACATGATAACCTCTGATTTTAATAGATTTTTATACGATGGAAAAAGTGAGTTTAATTTCACTAACCCAGGCGGAGCAAAATTTAACATTATTTTATTTAACAATGCAAGCGGTTGTTTTGAAATTGGGAAACCTACATTTGAGTTTGCCTGGTTTGAAAATTATAAATGGCAGTTCTCTGTGTGCAGCAGATGCGGATTTCATTTGGGATGGAATTATTCCGGTTCAAACAACTTTTATGGTTTAATCCGTACTAGTTTAATAAAAGGGGAAACATTATTTAATTAATTACTTATTTAACATTTAAATTTTGCCGGGAAAATATCAGCAGATCCTGAAGAAAATAAATTTTCAAAATTTCTGCCAAACCCAAAAATACCCGGGATAGTATATATAAAAAAAGCTCCCCAAAAAGGGAGCTTCACAATGTCTATTCAAAGTATTAGAATTCTCTTATATTTTAATAACATCATTTGCTTGAAGACCTTTGTCTCCTTGAGTAATTTCAAACTCAACTTTTTGGCCTTCTTCTAAAGACTTGTAACCATCGCCTCTAATTGATTGAAAGTGCACAAATAAATCGTCTCCACCTTCTTGAGAAATAAATCCAAAACCTTTAGTGCTGTTGAACCATTTAACAGTTCCTTCTTTACGCTCTGACATATCAGATCTCCATTTAACGTTAAAAAAAATCGAGTTGATCAGAGCTTTAGAAATTCTAATAAAAACAATTTTACTTCAAAGTTCCTGGTCAATCTCTACATTACAAATAAGCTTAAAAACATAAACTTCACGCTGAATTTCAGCGAATCAAAATCTACATGTTTTTAAATAATTTGTCAAGAAATAATTATTTCATATTTAATAAGCTTTAAATAAAAAAAAATTATTTATATTTTTTTACAGCTAGTAAACATCTATATATTGTCCATTCTATAAGAAAATCATTTTCTATAACATTAAACAAATCCAAAAAAAATTACAATACTACAAACCAGTGGCAGCCGCATATTATCAAAGCTATTATATCAGCTGCATTGTCAAATAGCGTCCCAGAGCTGGTTATCAGATGAAGGCAAGTGTTTTTTAAATCTGAGAGAGAGCATAATACTCTCTTTCATTATTTGCTTTGTTGAATAGGTTTTAGTAATTTCACAGCATTTCCTAATGATGTGATCTACTAAAAATATCACTCACAATAATAGAGGGAATAAAAATGGTTAGATTAACTACAATAATATTATTTTTTTCAGCTCTTTTATTAGGGCAAACTATCGATAACATTGCACCGTCTTCACCCGGTAATTTTTCTGCTTTTTCACTGTATGACGTGGAAGTGGAATTGACCTGGGAGGCAAATAAAGAAAATGATTTTGCTTATTATGCAATATATAAGGGTCATAGTGAGATTTTTGACGCTGATTCAAATTCTCTTTTAACAACAACAATAGACACGGTCTTTTTAGATAATGAGATTCTGGATGGTTCATATTATTACAAAATTTCAGCATTTGATTACAGTGGAAATGAAAGCGAATTTTCAAATTCTGGAGAAGTATTTGTCGGATTAACTAATCAATCTAAGATGCCTGGTCATTACATATTAGAACAAAACTATCCAAATCCATTTAATCCTGGCACTGTAATAAAATACTCCATACCAGAAATCAGCAATGTGAGAATAGAGATTTTTAACATGCTTGGAGAAAATATTAAGATTTTAGTTGATCATGAAAAATCTGCCGGAGTTTATGAACAAAATTGGGATGCCGCCAATTTACCTAGTGGAATATATATGATTGGTATTTCAGCAGATAGTAGAGAAAGTAACAACCATTTTAATGATGTTAAAAAAGCATTACTTATAAAATAGTTATTAGCGAGCCTGACCTTTTTGGCGGGCTCTTTTGAATCCACTTTTTTTAATTACTGGAAATAAGCTGAACAATTATATTTAGTGGAAACTGCGGGGATATTGGTAGGATTTTTTAGTAAGTAGTAAATACGGTCTAAAAGTAGTAGTTGTGTTCTGTACATAAAAAAACCCCGAGTCTGGAGTGAAACGGGGTGTAAAGCTGTTTTTTAACGTTAAGTCGCGGAGAGACAGGGATTCGAACCCTGGAAGGACGTGAATCCTTGCCGGTTTTCAAGACCGGTGCATTCAACCAACTCTGCCATCTCTCCAATAGAACATTCTCATAAAATGAGATCACAATTATAATAAATAATTCTAATTATATCAAACATAATAAACTTTTTTCTATTTTTTTGTGCAAAATTCTTTTTCTATTTTTGTTATATACTGCTTTTTTAACAAACTGCATAAAATTAAATGAAAAAAAGTACAGCAGCAAAACCGCCCAAATGGTTCTATTTAATACTAATTGTAATTCCAATTTTATTTTTTGTTCTATTGGAAATTAGTTTACGTCTTGCCGGTTATGGAACAAATATAAAACCATGGATCCCGATAAATAGTAGTAGATTAATACTAAATCCGGAGATTGCAAAAAAATATTTCGGAAATACCCAAAACATACCTTTTGCAACTGAAGCTATAATTGATAAAAATAAAAAAGAAAATAGTTTGCGGATTTTTGTATTAGGCGGAAGTTCGGCAGCCGGTTATCCATATTTATCAAGTGCGTCCTTTGCTAAATATATTAGAAAAGGATTAAATTTTACTTACCCTGATAAAACTATTGAAGTTGTAAATGTTAGTATGTCGGCTATAAATACATACACATTAAAAGATATTCTTCCAGATGTAATTGAAAAAGAACCGGACGCAATCTTGATTTATGCCGGTCATAATGAATATTATGGTGCTTTAGGTGTTGCATCTACAGAATCGATGGGCTCAACTCCATTTCTAATAAATCTTATGCTGGAATTTGATGATTTAAAAACTGTCCAGTTAACTAAAAATATTATTGCCGGAATATTCAGTTCAGTTTCAAATACAAATTCTGATACGGGCACCCTTATGGCTAGAATTTCAGAAGGAAAACTTGTGCCATTTAAATCTGATCTTTTTGATAGAGGAATAGAACAGTTTGAAAATAATCTTGATGAGATGCTTAAACTTATAAATGAAAACAACATCCCGGTTTATATTAGTACTTTAGTTAGTAATATTAGGGATCAGAGTCCGTTTGTCTCAAACAGAAGCTATAAATACCCAAGTGCGGATTCCATTTATAATAAAGCCTTAGAACTTAAATCATCAGGTATTATTGAAGATTCCTTATTTGTGTTTGCTAAAGACCTTGATGAACTTCGTTTTAGAGCTCCTGAAGATATAAACAAAAAGATTATCACTCTTGGAACTAAGTATAATTGCAAAATAATAAGAGGCGATTTATTGTTTAAAAATTATGCGTTAGAGGGTTTAGTTGGAAATGATTTAATGATAGATCATCTTCATTTGAATGTGAAGGGTTATCAGTTATTAGGGAAATTTTTTCTGGAACGAATACTGAAATCTGATAATTCGAAATTAGATCTGAATATTAGATCACTTCATTCTAAAATTTTGAAAAACTATAATTTCACAAAATATGATTCTGTAACTGCTTCGTATAGAATTAAGATTCTTAAAAGTGACTGGCCTTTTAACAAAACTGGAAATAAAACTCCCAGAGACAAACTGATTATTCCCCAAAACACAATTGAAAAAACTGCTCTTGCTGTAATTGATAGTAAAATATCTAGAAAAGATGCGCGGGAAAAAGTTGCTGATTATTATCTAAAGAATGATTCACTTGATTTATTTATTACTGAAATGATTGCTCTTAAAGAGGAGTTCCCCTTTTTGAAAATTTCTTTTGATAAAGAGGTTCAACAATTTCTTAAAGAAAAAAAATATGATAACGCATTTAAATTATTAAAGGAATCGTACAAACTATCTCCAAACGCATTTTCGGCTAAATGGATTGGAATTATATTGCTGTCCAAAAAAAATCCTCAAGAAGCTATAAAATACCTTAATAGAAGTTTAAGTTTTAGTCCGAATGATCCGCAGGTTTTATTTAATCTGGCAGGTGCTTACTCAGATACAAAGAATTATGATAAAGCTTTAGAATCAATTGAAAAATGTTTAAGAATAAATCCGAACGATGAGAATGCTAAAAATATGTGTAACCAGTTAAAAAAAGTTAAGAGCAGATAGAACAAAGCTCCGTCTGGGCTGCGATTCCCGTCCGACGGAGCTTGGCTTTTATTATGGGGATGTTTAAATATACAAAAATTTGTTTAATCTGAAAACATAAAATTTAATTTATCAAAAAATGCTTCTTTACTTCTCCATTCATATTTTATTACATCTATTAATGTATAATATTTTTTAGATTTATTACTCATCGCCGGAATTAACATTAGTTAAATAAATGAAACTTTTCCTTTTAATTAAATATTCCCTTATCATATTTAATACTATTTATTAATAATTTTAATAATATTTTTTTTAGTTGATATGAAATATGCTCTAATTTACTGATAATTTTTAGGCACTACTATTGCTTCAATTCATTGTCAAATTTTAGGAGAAAAGGTGTGAAAAATTCGTTAATAATTTTAGTTAGTTTATTTTTACTAATCAGTTGTACAAAAGAAGTTACTAATAAAAATACTCCTTCGCCGGAATGGGTAAAAAGTGCCGTGTTTTATCAAATATTTCCAGAGCGCTTTAATAACGGTGATAAGAATAATGATCCCGAATTAAAAGATATGGAAAACTGCTGGCCTTACAAATATTCTGCCGACTGGAAGATTCATCCATGGACTTCTGATTGGTATAAACTTCAGCCTTGGGAAGTTTCTCGTGGTGGAGATTTTTATAATAACTTTGGAATTAGACGATATGGCGGCGACTTACAGGGTGTTATAGATAAACTTGATTATTTAAGCGATTTAGGAATTACAGCAATTTATTTTAATCCTTTATTTGAATCTCCTTCGCTGCACAAATATGATGCTTCTTCTTATCATCATATTGACGATAACTTTGGCCCTGATCCGGATGGCGATAAAAAACTAGTTGCTTCAGAAACTCCCGGAAATCCTTTAACCTGGGAATGGACTTCGGCTGATAAGATGTTTTTAACTGTGATTGAAGAATGTCATAAACGGAATATTAAAGTAATAATTGATGGTGTTTTTAATCATACAGGAAATAATTTTTGGGCATTTAAAGATGTAATTAAAAATGGAGAAAGCTCAAAATACAAAGAATGGTATAATGTTAAAAAGTATGATGATCCGGCAACAGAAGAAAATGAATTTGATTACGACGGCTGGAACGGTGTTCATGATCTCCCGGAAATTAAGGAAGATGAGAATGGATTAGTTGCTGATTTTGCTGAACATGTTCATGCTATTTCTAAAAGGTGGATGGATCCTAATAATGATGGTGATCCGGGTGATGGAATTGACGGCTGGCGATTAGATGTTGCAGAAATGGTAAATATTGAATATTGGAAACTTTTTAGAAGACAAGTTAAAGAAATAAATCCGGATGCTTATATAACCGGGGAAATATGGTGGGAACAGTGGAACGAAAATAAAATGTTTAACGCTGCCCCATGGTTAAAGGGTGACGCTTTTGATGGTATTATGAATTACAGATATGCAGCCGCGACAAAAAATTTCATAATTGATAATAAAAACAAAATAAGTGCTGAAGAATTTGTAAATAGATTTAAGCAGATATACTCGGATTATAAACCGGATGCCTATTACTTTGTTCAGAACCTGAACTGCAGTCATGATGTTGACCGTTTAGCTTCACAAATTATTAACCCGGATATTTGGTATGATCACACTGCAAATCCACAGCAAAATAAAAACTACGATGTACGCAAGCCAAATGCTGAAGAGAGAGCAAAGCAGAAATTGATTATAGGAATACAAATGACTTTGCCCGGTGCGCCAGTTATATATTACGGCGATGAAGCAGGAATGTGGGGCGGAGACGATCCTGACTGTAGAAAACCAATGGTATGGTCAGAGTTTGATTATGAAACTGAAACAACACATCCGATGAACTTAAAACGTCCGGCTGATGAAGTAAAATTTGATGAAGAACTTTTTAATTATTATAAAAAAATTATCGGGATACGAAATAACAATGAAGTATTGAGTAAAGGTAAAATCAATTTCTTATTTACTGATAATGAAAATGATATTGTTGTTTATGAAAGAGTTCTTGATGATGAAAGAATTTTAGTTGTAATAAACAATAATTCTGAAAAAGTGAAAGTTGATTTATCAAAATACACAAATGGTTTAACTAAAGATCTTATTACTGATGGTGAGTTAAAAATAATAGATAGTATTATTGAACTTGATGCATATCAGATTTTAGTATTGAAATAAAAAGAAAGTCTAAACCTCTGAGGTCTTTAAAACCCCGGAGGTTTTTGTAACAAGTTTACTGCAAAAAAGGGACACTGAATTCCCCGGCTTAAGTAAAGGCTCTTCCCAGCATATTAAAATATAGCATAAATAAACGGTGCTAAAGCAGATCCCTGAGTAAGGATAATCAATCCGCCAAGTAATGCAAGAAAAAGTACAATCGGAAGAAGCCACCATTTTTTTCTAATTCTTAAAAAATCCCAAAGTTCTTTCGCAATCGAAAGTTTACCCATTTTATTCACCTATTAAAATTGTCTTTCTGTATCAATCTGTTTGTATTCCTTTACAGGACGCACATTCCAATAACTGCTTTTATCTTTTTCAATTTTCATATTAAGAAAATCTTTTCCAAACACTTTAGCAATAATTGCCATTGGTGTAATTACCAGATAAAACAGAATCCCAAGAATTAATCTTGTCATTACAAAACCCATCAGAATAGCTAAAGTCATCCACACTTTCTGAAGCGGTTTTAACAGCTCAGGCAAAGCTAATCCAAAGGCTGCAAAGGCTGATCCGAATGAAAGGAAATAAACGTACAGATCAATGTCTTTATATAGCTGATAAAAAGAAATCAGAATTAAAACAGCACCGATTACAAAACCGAAATCTCTTAATTCCTTTTTCCCGCTTTTAATATTTTTTAGTTCCTCTAACATCATATATAATTAAGCCTAATCAAGTTCAAATTCTTTCTTCCAGTCAGAATCACCATCTAACGGCTTCTGCTCTTTTTTATCAAGTATGAAATTACCAAGTGCAAGATAATCCATATCAGTCCGCATGAAACATCTGTATGCGTCTTCCGGGGTACATACAATCGGTTCTCCACGAACATTGAACGAAGTATTTACAATTACTCCGCACCCATACTTTTTATCAAACTGATCTATTATATCGTGATACTTTGGATTGGTGATTTTATTTACCGATTGTATTCTTGCGGAATAATCAACATGTGTAATAGCCGGAATATCTGAGCGGACAATATTGAGTTTATCAATTCCAAAAAGTTTAGTCTCGTCATCACTCATCTTTTTCTGACGTTCTTTTTTTACATCGGCAACTAAAAGCATGTATGGACTTGGTCTGTCAATCTCAAAATAATCCGATATTTTTTCTTCAATAACTGATGGAGCAAACGGACGAAAACTTTCGCGGAATTTTATTTTAAGATTCATTTTACTTTGCATCTTCGAAGATCGGGCATCACCAATAATTGATCTTGCACCTAATGCTCTTGGACCAAACTCCATTCTCCCGTTAAACCAGCCCACTACATTTTCGTTAGCAAGCAGATCGGCAACATGTTCACCAAGTTTAGAATCATCAACTTTGGAATAAACATATTCAGATTTATTGAGATATTCTTCTATTTCCCCGGAGGAAAATTCTGTTCCTAAATATGAACCGCTCTGGGAATCAGTTTTATTATCAGCAGTTCTAGCATTATCTAAATATTGATACCAGGTAAATAACGCGGCTCCTAAAGCACCTCCGGCATCTCCGGCAGCAGGCTGAATCCATATATCATCAAATAAATTTTCTCTTAAAAGTTTTCCATTCGCCACGCAGTTTAGAGCAACACCGCCGGCAAGGCACAAATATTTTTGTCCGGTTATTTTTTTTACATGTTTTGAAATTCTTAACACAATCTCTTCAGTTACGTCCTGTACTGATCTGGCAAAATCCATTTCTCTTTGTGTAAGCTCTGATTCAGGTTTTCTTGCCAGTCCGCCAAACAATTTATCAAATTTACCGTTGGTCATTGTTAATCCGGCAGCAAAGTTGAAATACTTCATATTCAACTTAAAAGAACCATCTTCTTTAAGATCAACAAGCTCATTCAAAATAAGATCAACATATTTTGGTTCTCCGTAAGGAGCCAGTCCCATAATTTTGTATTCACCGGAATTTACTTTAAATCCGGTATAATAAGTAAACGCTGAGTATAACAGTCCAAGAGAGTGGGGGAACTTGATATCGGCTTTTATACCTATCTTATTTCCGCTTCCAACTCCGTAACTTGTAGTTGTCCACTCGCCCACTCCATCGAGTGTTATAAAAGCGGCTTCTTGGAATGGAGAAGCAAAGAATGCTGAAGCGGCATGCGACTCATGATGTTCCGGGAAAAGTATATTCCCTTCGTAACCAAGTTCTTTTTTAATTACTTCCTTCATCCACAGTTTTTGGTTTATCCAAAGCGGGATTGCTTTTATAAATGATTTAATTCCAACGGGAGCAAAACTTAGATAGGTTTCTAAAATTCTTTCAAATTTTAGAAAAGGCTTGTCATAAAAAACTACATGATCAATTTCGCCAACTTTTATTTTGCCTTCTGTTAAACAGTAATTAACAGCATTAGTTGGGAAACGAAAATCATGTTTCTTTCGTGTAAATCTTTCTTCCTGAGCGGCGGCAATTATTTTGCCGTCTTGAACAAGGCAAGCCGCGCTGTCGTGATAAAAAGCTGAAATCCCGAGAATGTTCATAATAATTTAAGTTGGATAGATTTTTTGCAATTGGATAAATATATAAAATTATAAATAATTAACTACATTTTTCTTTGCTGTTGTGCCAAAATAAAAGGCAACAAAACCTTTAAAAATTAAAATATATAATGTTTTCTAAAGCACTACAAATTTTCAATGTAGTTGTTTTTACTTGATCAAAAATAAGTTTCTTTAAATTAAATTCAAAATTCTCATTATTCTTGTCCAATTTGGGCTTATCCCAGATTGGATGGTCTTTGAACCTTCTCTTTTTTTTAAAAAAGTATAACCTATAATAATACCGTTTTTTTGGTTACAATTATTATGAAGTAAGGGCTTTTTCAAATTACAAAGGGTAACATTTTTATGAATATAAATTTTTGTTGAAATTTTTTATTGACAAGATATGATATTTCATATATATTATGTCAGTTGTCATACAAGTTTATGTAATTTTTGAAATCATGTTGAAAAAGAATTCTAATAAGGAGATTCTTCGATGCCAAAGAAGCTCAAATTTCAAATAATAGTTGTTTTCTTAATAAGTTTTGTTTCTGCAATTATTTCTTTTGCCGGACAAACAGGTAAAGTAGCCGGAAAAGTTACAGATTCTACAACAGGCGAAATTCTTATTGGGGCAAATGTTATAATAAGTTCAAAATGGATTGAAGGTGTAGAACAGCCGCTTACGTTTGTATATGGCGCTTCAACCGATTTTAATGGAGAGTATTTTATACTTAACATTCAACCGGGATTGTATACGGTAAAGGTTTCCTATATTGGTTATCAATCCGAAGTAGTTACCAAAGTAGCGGTAGATGTTGATAAAACTACTACTGTAGATTTTAAAATTACCGAACAGCAATATCAGACAGACGAAGTTACTGTTGTGGCTTATTCACCCAAAAAGGTTGAACCCGATGTAACCGCGACAAAACAAGTCTATAATATTAGTGATGTGCAATCAATTGCAGGCGTTGCCGATATAACTGATATACTTCAGCTGCAGGCGGATGTTGTGGATGATCATTTTAGAGGCGGACGTGCAGGAGAAACCCAGTATTTATTAAGCGGTGGATCCATAGTTAATCCTCTTACAAACAGCAGGGCATTTAGCCCCATAGTTACTGGTATGCAGCAGGTTGAGGTTTATACGAGTGGTTTTAGTGCCGAGTATGGGAACGCACAATCTGGTGTTGTAAATATGATGGCGCGTGAAGGTAGTGATGTCTGGCAAACACGTGTGGAAGGTGCGGTTATTCCTCCATATTATAAAACATGGAATGGATCGCCATATAATCCAGATAATCTATATTTCTATAATGAACTTAAAAATCTGGAATCCTGGTTGGAAGAAAATCCTACACAGCCGGGAAGACCCTTATATGACGCGGGTTACGGGTTTAGCGGTGTTTATTTGCCAGAGAGAAATGTATGGCCTCCAAATCCGCTTACCAGAGCAGATTCCTTATTTGTAGCAAAATTTGGACAGACTTCCTGGATGCAGTCAATTAGAGATTTAGGTCTGGAATACGATAACACTCCGGATATCAGGCTTGATTTTACAACCGGCGGACCAATTGCAAAAAATTTGAAGAACTTTACTGCCGCACGTATAAATACAGAAACTCCCCAGGTTCCTCTTGTTAATTCTGATTTAGAATTGCAGGTGATGTCAAACTTTACTTATCAGCTCAATAAAGAAAATAAATTTGGTTTTAGAATAATATACGATAAGACATCTGAGGGATATTTAAATAGCAGTTGGCTTAGATGGATGTTCGATAGAACATTCTATGTAACGCAAAATAGAAATAATACCATTCAATATAGCTTTAACTGGAATCGGATTTTAGATGAAGCAACAGTACTTGATATGAAATTTAATATACTCGATTCTTATTCTGAAAATAGAATTGAACTATTACAGGACGGAGAATTTCTAGAGGAATATTCGAATGGAACTAACTGGGTTGATTATACCGGGCCATCAAATCATACTATTGGTAAATTAGCCGATGACAGGGGTGAACAGCAAACATATTCTTACGATTTTAACGCGAGTGTATTATCGCAGATAAGCAGATATAACTTAGTAAAAGCCGGATTCCAATTTACATATCATGAGTTATTGGTCAATCAGGAAGTTAACGTAACTAATCAGGGTTCATACAGAAAAGTAAAGTTTGATGCCTATCCATACGAAGGCGGTCTATATATACAAGATAAATTAGAACTTGCGGGCTTTATTGCCAATATCGGATTAAGATTCGATTTCTATAATTTTAATACTAATTACTATTCCGATTTATATTCGCCATTACGAAATGAAAATTACGATCCGTCAAAACCTTATTTAGAAAGAGGTCAATATTATGATCCGGAGTTGGCTACAACAAAAGACACAAAAATGTTTTATCAGTTGCAGCCGAGAATTGGATTCTCTTTCCCATTATCCGAATCTACAGTATTTCATTTAAATTACGGAACATTTACGCAGAGACCGGCTTTTAATCAAGTATTTTACAGTCAGGTAACAAGCTTTAATGAAATTGAAGTTTTGGGAAATCCCAGACTAAAACCAGAAAATACCAAAGCATACGATATTGGTTTAGTTCAGGCTTTCGATTTTGGAATGAAGCTGGATATTGGCGCTTATTATAAAGACGTTACCGATCTTGTTGAAACAGCATATTTTTATGACGAACAGCAATCAGTATACAGAACATACATAAACAGAGATTATGCCGATATAAAAGGATTTAGCGTAAATCTGGAACAAACCATAGGTGATATACGCGGTTATGTAAGGTATAATTATGAATCAGCGACTGGAAAAAGCAGTAACTCACTTGATGCCCCGATAACATTCTTCGAAAATCCGGCCGAAGGTCAGGAAGCAATTGATCTTCCAGATCCGGGCGATGTTTATATGGATTATGACAGAACACACAAGCTTGTATTTAATTTAAGATATTTAACACCGAAAGATTTATTCCTAATAGGCGATATGAGTTTTAGTGCTACATATAAATTTTATTCCGGGAGACCTTATACATGGGATGTTACTGGTAAAGGATTAAAGTATAACCAAAGAACACCGGATGAACACAACATTAGGATGAGAGTTGAAAAGAAATTCCACGTGAACCGAACAAATATAACAGTGTATGTTGAAGGATTTAATCTGTTTAATGAAGAAGTATATAACTATTCAAGAACATTTAATAACGATAGAAACACTCCTAAGTGGGAAAATGACAGAGAAAATATTTTAACGTACGATGAATATTATCCATACGTAACAGATCAGTCAGCATACTTATTAACAAATTCGCCAAGGCATTTTAGAATTGGTGCAGTAGTGAAATTCTAAAGCTGGATTTCAATAAACATGAAAATCTTTTGGAGTTTAATAAATGAATAAACAATTAATAGCTATCCTTTTACTTTTCTTTATTGCATTAAATATGCATGCTCAGGTTAGAGAGTATAGAATCCATAATAGAGGAACACTTCACGAAACTGTATACAATACAGGTGAAATTGGAAGAGCGTGGATGACAGGTGAAGCAGGCAACGTTTCTAATGTTCCTTTAATGGAATGGCCATCCTATTCTAAAGCTTATGTTGAAGGAATTGAATATAGCGGACAGCATAATATTTTGGGTGCGGGTGTTTATTTAGCGGCAAACCATAAAGGTAAACCGGGAAAAGACAATAGAATATATGCTTTCTGCGGCGGAGTTGGAGCAAGCGCGCCGGAAGTATCATTTGGTAAATGGAGTTTCCCAATATCGATGGAAGAAATTGAAAATTTTCCTGTTCTTGAAGATGGTTCTCTAAATCCAGCTTACGATCCGAATGAAGCGGAAGAAATTATAATATCATCGTGGGCAACAACAGTTGGTATTACAGTAACAAGAACTTCACGTGCATGGAGTTATCCTGATTATGATGATATGATTATATATGAATATGAAATGGTTTATAACGGAGATACAGACGGTAATCCGGCTACAATTGAAGTTGATTCAACTTTAACAGACGCAATGTTTTTATTTATTTATGGATTTGCACCTTCAATGTACGGTTACCAGAGAATTTATCAGGATTGGAAATATGAGGGTGGAATTTATAGAGGTGACCAGCATAATTTTTGGGATGCAGATTATTGGTTAGGTTTTAATTTAACAACTCATACCGGAGCCGATGATTATACAACACAATACTTAGCTGCAAAACCAGAACCTAACAGAGATTTGTTTTTAAGAAACGCGTCAAGCGGTTTATTTGGAGGCGGTTTAAATTCACCGCAGGCACCAGGATATTGTATGTTGCATTATGATACAAATCATTTAGCGGTAGTAGATCCTGACGATCCAAATAATAATGAATCGGAAGTTGTTAATTCATTAAGAACATCGTTTGGCGAGTATTATGAAATGGACGAAAACAAACACATTAAACAGCCATGGTCCAATAAAGTTAGTACCGGAAATACCCGTTCAACAAAGATGGAGGATTTTTCAATAAATCCGGATAGCAGATGGAGCGGTGTTTATTCAGACGGAAGTACAACATGGCCTATACTGCCAAACAATGATCCAAGATGGTATGGACGTGCGGCGTTTAATTACAGACAAAGTGTGGATGCTGGGCAGAAGCACATAGTGTTTGGTCCTTATACATTGAATATTGGAGATACACTTAGATTTGCTTTAGCTGAAGTAATTGGATATGGAGGTCAGGCGAAAAAAAGTGTTGAAGGTGGACCTTCGGGACAAGTAGGCGTTTTGAAACAATGGAATCCTATTCCAAACTGGGATAAAAAAGTTGTAATAAATGGAGAAACATTAACTGATAATTATTTAACAGAATTTGGATATCCTGATTATGTTAATTCAGATGTTAAGAATGTTCAACAAGTAGCACATAAAGCTTTCACAGCTTATTTGGGTGAAGAACCAACACTTCCGGTCTGGCCGGAAAACAATCCAAGAAAAGGTAAATATACAATTCCGGTTCCGCCTCCGGCTCCGGCAATAGAAATTGTAAATACAGATGACGGATTTATAAATATTAGCTGGGGACGTGCAGTTGAAGATTTTACACATCCGTTATTAACAGGAAAAGTAGAAAAGTTTAGAGTTTATAGAAGTGTTTCCGGAATGGGACCTTGGGATAGAATAGATTCATTAATGGTGAATGAAGTTAATGAAGACGATGAATATTCATTGATAGATATCGATCAGAATTTTAAGATTGGTGAAACCCGTTTTTACGCTGTTACTTCAATTGATGAAAACGGAAATGAAAGTGGAAAAACAAATCTTACTTCATTTACAAAAAATATTGCATCGTTAGATAAAATGGATAAAATATATGTTGTTCCCAATCCGTTTATTGCTAAATCAGGGTTTGTTGGCTCTGGAGAAGTAGATGACCAGATAGGTTTTTATGGATTACCTAAAAAATGTGATATCAGAATTTATTCATACTCAGGACAGCTTATTGAAACAATAGAACATGATAAGCCTCTTTATTCAACCGCATGGTTTCAGGTTACCCGGAACGGGCAGGATATAGCATCCGGAATTTATTTTTATGTTGTTACAACCCCTGATGGTCAGCAGTCGAATGGAAAATTTGTAATAATTAAATAGAATAATCTAGAGAAGGTTAATAGATGAAACTCAAGAAATATGTATTACTCTTAATTTTATTACAACTGTTTACAAGTGCAAATAGTTTTGCTTTTGAAAAAGTTGGTACAACCTCATTTCAATTTCTTAAAGTAATAGCAAATGCGCGGGCTTCAAGTTTAGCAGGTGCATATACTACAATTGGAATGGGATCAGAGTCAATGTTCTGGAATCCGGCAGGACTTACAACAGTATCCAAATTTGATGTGTCAATAGATTACCTTGACTGGTTTCTTGATGTAGCGCATTATTCATTTAGCGCGGCCTATACATTAAAAGGAGTTGGTACTTTTGGGGTAATGGGAATGATGGCTGATGTTGGAGAGATAGAAGAGACTAAAGTTAGTCATTTGGGATATCAAAACGGAGTTTATAATCCCGGACTTACAGGTTATAAGTTTAGTCCCAAATCGATGGCATTTGGTGTATCTTTTGCAAGAAATTTAAACGACAGATTTACTTTTGGTGTAAATGTAAAGTACGTTTATGAAGATTTGGTTTATTACAATAAAGGAGCTCTTTGTTTTGATGGCGGAATGCTTTTTAAAACAGGATTTAAATCTATTGTAGTTGGAGCCTCAATTAGAAATTTTGGTCAGGAAATTACTTACATAGATAAAAACTATCCGCTTCCGCAAACATTAAATATTGGTGTTTCCGCGCATCTATTCTCCGATGATAATCCAATAATATCTACGTCTGATGATCATGCACTATTAATTTCAACGGATATTATACAGCCAAGAGATTATGATCAGCAATATGCAATCGGAGTTGAATACTCGTTTCTAAAGATGCTGTATATGAGAGGCGGAGTTTTATTAAACACTGATAATGGCGGATTAAATCTTGGTGCCGGTGTTTCTTTTCAGGGAACAAAGGTCGATTATTCATTCTCGGATCATGGAGAATATTTGGGATCAGTTCATAGAATTTCGGTAAGCCTTAGTATAAAATAATTTGATAATGGAGCTTTAATACAATGATAAAGTATACAAGTAGAATAAAAATGATCTTTATAGTGATCTTACTCTTATCAGTATCATCAATTTATGGACAGCATCGTGGTGATTCATTTGCGTTCCAGGGCTTAAATGATTTTAGTGATAATGGTGTAAGGGCAACATCCATGGGAGGCGCAGTTACAGCACTTTCCGGAAATGTTTCTATGTTGTTCTATAACCCGGCCGGTCTTACAAATATTAACGGGATACAAATTTCGGCATCTGCAAATTATAGTTCAAGAGAATGGAGAGAAAATCAGAACTATAGACCTAACCGTTTTTTTGTAACTCTGCCATTTTATTTAGAAGGCTTATACACTCCAAATCCTGATCAGGACGGTATGTATGATTACGAGCGCCTCTGGACTGATGATCAGCTTATAGATTCAAGCTATGTATTTAATACACCGGAATTGGGATTAGATCCATTCTCGGAAGAAGCGGCTGACTGGAAAAAGAAAAATAGTACTTTTGTATTTAACAATTTTGCAGCGGCATTTCCTTTTAAAGTAGGCGATCATGAATTTACAGTTGCTGCAGCTTACAATAACACACAGACTATTGAGGACTTCGATAGAAACGATACATACTTAGATCCTCACATTGGCTATAGCGAATATGGTAGAATTGATCGTGTTAACGGAACAGATTCTCTTGTAATGAACTGGTCAAACTATTATAGAGAAAGTTCCGGTACAACTGATAATTTAGCAATCGCGGTTTCTTATAAAATTTCTGAAATATTAAATGCCGGTATTGGTGCCAATCTTACTTGGGGAAGTACTGATGATCTTCTATTTATTAAAAGAGTTGGTACGTTTCATTTAATGGATCAGCAAAGGTTTAAATACTGGTATACTGATGTTTATGACGAAGTAAAAGGTTCTTCAGATTATTCAACTACCAGATTTAATCTTGGGTTTCAACTTGATTTAGAAAAATTCAAAGTCGGTGTAAAAGTTGATCTTCCTTACACATTAAAAAAAGAGTGGGATTACACAACAAGTTATAAAGACAGTATAAGCAGTAATATAAGCTCAACTAAAGGTATAGATGAATTAGAGATACCTGCGGTTTTTAATTTTGGAATCACTTACAACCCGATAGAAAATTTTCTTTTCTCAATTGATTATGAATACGCGCCTTTCAGCGAAGCAAAATTTAAGTTCGAAAATCCAAATACTGTTTATAGTAAAATGCCAGACCGTCATACAATCAGATTTGGAGCCGAATATTCTCCTATTGATTTAATATCAATAAGAGCTGGTTATAGAGATATTCCTTCGGTATTTATTCCAGATGGCGCTGCTATTAAAACTTCCGGGCCAAGCACAAAAAGTTATACTTTCGGATTAGGATTTAACACTCCTTATGGAAAGTTTGATATAGCTTATGATTATAGGTACTTACGATATTACGATTCATATTACAGTAATACAAATTACAATACACTTATGTTAACTAATCTATTATTCGCATATACTATTGAAATTTAACTAATATAACTAACTAACTCATTGATTGGAGATATCATATGAAAAAATTATTTACATGTTTATTTGCTCTCTTTCTGGTAGGTTCTATTTATGCGCAGCCTACTAGTATTGATGTAACTGCTGATTATGATTTTCAGCAAGCAGTTAATTATTGTGTTCAGAATGGGGTTGATACACTTTATTTAACTACACCAAACGGTATTTATACTACTTCTGATACTTTATATTTTCAAATTACTAAACCTTTGGTTATTGCAGCTAAGCCAGGTTTAGAAGGAATGCCGACAATTACTCATAGTGATGATAGTGCCAGCGTTTTGGAAATATTTAGAGTTGCAAACGATTTTACGATAGATGGAGTAATATTAGACGGTGGTCATGGTGTTACGCATGGTCTAAAATATGCTATCAGAGCTGGTAACGGATATAATGATTATCCGCTTTTTAAAACTGGTTCTGATATTATAGTTAAAAATTGCATCTTTCAAAACTTTTATCGTGATAAAGATTTGGAACAAGCTGGACATGGAGTTTATTTTTTAATAGATGTTGTTGCTGGTACAGTTAAAATTGAAAACTGTACATTCAAAAATATTGGTGATGAAGCTATAAGAATGGCTGAAACTGAAAAGTTTGGAGTCGAAAAAGTAGTTGATTCACTTATTGTAAGAAATTGTACTTTTACAAATATAGATGCCGAATGTATTAGGTTTTATGCCGATGCAGATACATCAACAACGGATGCTTATTTATTATTCGAGAATTTAACTGTTCATAAATCGGCCACAAGAGTTATTTATGTAAAAAATAATCAGTACACACAAGTTCGTAATATTATTATAACAGATGCAAGATTATGTGGTAATGATAGAGCTGATAGAAACAGTTATTCTATACAAGTGCAGCAGAAAGGATCATACGTAACAAATGTTGATACTATGAATATGGTGTATGCTGCTATTCATGATGCAAACACAATAAACGCTACAAAAGGGGCAATTGGAGCTTCTGATATTTTTGCATTTGATCCTCAATATGCTGATGCTGACAATTTAGATTTAACTTTAGCAGCTTCTTCTCCGGCATATTATTCTGGCGTTAATAATGAACATCTTGGTGATTTAAGATGGGCAACCAACTCTCCAACTACATCTCCAGTTAATATGGTAATTGATGGTAATGGTAATGTAGAATTTAGCCCAGAAAGAAAAGGATTAACTTTCCCAAGTGGAACTTCTGTTACCGTAACTGCTGTTCCAGATTCGGGATACCAATTTATTGAATGGTTAGGTGATTTAACTGGAACCGATAACCCTGCAACTATCACAGCTACTGGCAAAACAGATATAACAGCTGTATTTGAGCTTGCCACTGATGTAGATGATTATACAAGCATTCCAGTTGAGTATTCGCTAAATCAAAATTATCCAAATCCATTTAACCCTAGTACAACAATTTCTTTTTCAATTAAAGAAACTGGTTTTACAAGTTTAGTTATTTATGATGTGCTGGGCAGGGAAGTAACTTTATTATTAAATAAAGAGATGAATACTGGTAATTATAAAATTAATTTTAATGCTAATAGTCTTTCATCAGGTATTTATTACTACCAGATAAAATCAAATGATTTTATCGAAACAAAAAAAATGATGCTGTTAAAATAAATCAACTAAAATTTAAACTAACAGGAAAACAAATATGAAACTATTTACGTGGCTTAAAGTTTTAATTTTATTAGGAATGATTTCCAGCCTATCCATGGCTCAAACAATACATCAAGTAGCAGAAGGTGATAGCACGCTTGCTGCAGCAATTGCTGATGCGACTGATGGCGATATTATTGAACTTATTACTGATGGTGGTTTATTTACAAATCCTAATCAGATTGAAATTGACAAAAGTCTTACAATAAGAGCACATGCTGATTTGGTAACTAAACCAGTTATCAAATATATCGGTACTTCAACAAGTGCTAACCTATTTAAGGTTACTGGATCTTCAAAAGTTGTATTTGATGGGCTTGAACTTGATGGAGATGGAACAACAAATGGTGCCGCAGATAAAGCAAAATATGCAATTAGATTTGAGAATACAGAGTTAACTGATACAATGAATATTATGATTGATAATTGTTTTATTCATGACTATAAGGAAGCTATTCTTAAACCATATCCAGCTACAATTATTGATAGCTTCAAAGTTCATAATTCAATTTTAGCTGATGCTGGAAAAGAAGGAATATTATTTTATTCAGGATCAACTAGTGATGCACAAGTAGAACTAGGTTATGGTGAAGTTAAAAATTGTACTTTCTACAATATTAAAAGAGAAGCAGTAAAGGGTGATACAAATCCTAATACAAAAATATTAGTTGACCACTGTACAATGTATAATATTGGTGGTAACGCAGACAAACCATTTATTTATGTAGATGATGCTTTAGATGTAGTAGTTAAAAATAGTGTATTTCAAATGAATACAGAAAGTGGTAATCATATTAGATTAAAAGATGCCGCCGGAAGTTTTGTTAATAACTGTGTTATTTGGGATGTTGCAGATTGGGAAATTGATAATGCGACAGTTACAGATACACTTAGAGCTAATCCTTTATTTGCTGATGCAGTTAATTATGATTTTACATTGCAAGCTGGTTCTCCTGCAATTGGTTACGCTGATGACGGTAGTGCGGCTGGTGATTCTCGTTGGGATCCTACAGTTGGCAATGCTACAGTTCATAAAGTTGAAGCCGGAACAGATGTTCTAAAATCAGTTATTGATATGGCTGCTGCCGGTGATACAATTGAATTAGTTACAAGCGGCGGTTTATATTTATCTGCCGATCAGATGGTAATTGATAAAGATTTAGTAATTAGAGGACGTGCCGGTTTATCAGAAAAACCAATACTAAAATATATTGGTGCAGAAACTGGCGCATATATGTTTAAAGTAGTTGCTTCACCAAAAGTTGTTTTTAATGGAATTGAGTTAGATGGCGACGGAACTGCTGAAGGCGGAGCGGCACTAGCAAAATATGCACTTCGTTTAGACAATGGAGATCCTTCGTTAACAATGAATGTTCGCGTTAATGATTGTGTTATGCACGATTTTAACGAAAAAATAATTAAGCCTTATGGCGATTGCGGTATGGATAGTTTATTTATCCATAACTCAGTTTTTTATAATGGTGCAAAAGAAGGTATAGTCTTTTATTCAGGATCAACTAGCGATCCAGCCGTATCTTTAGAATATGCGGAAGTAATAAATTGTACTTTCTACAATTTTGCCAGAGAAGCAATTAAAGGCGAAACAAATCCGGATACAAAAATTTTAGTTGATCGTTGTACATTCTATAATATTGGCGGTCCTGATAAGCCTTTTATATATGTAGACGATGCACTGGATGTTGTAATTAAAAACTCTGTATTCCAAAAAAATCTTGAAGACGGAAATCATATTCGTTTAGAAGATGCCGCTGGAAGTTTTGTAAGTAACTGTGTTATTTGGGATGTTTTTCATAAAGATATAGATAACGCAACTGTAACAGATACTCTTTTTGCGGATCCGTTATTTGCTGATGCCGATAATGGAGACTTCACTTTAGATGCTGCATCACCTGCAAGAACAGCTGGCGAAGGTGGTCTTCCTGTTGGTGATTCTAGATGGGCGATTGATCCGAATAGTAAAGTTTTAGCAGTTGTTACTGAAGGTAACGGAATTGTGAATCTTGATCCTGCCGGTGGAATTTATGCTCCCGGTACTTCAGTTACAATGACAGCAGTACCTGATCTTGGTTGGGAATTTGATGGCTGGACCGGAATTAGTGTATTCCCTCCAGATCAAAACCCTACTACAATTGTAGTTAATGATAATGTTACAGCAACAGCGACATTCAAAAATTTAACTCCTCAAGTTGCTTTAACTATTGATTCTCTTGGACTTGGTTCTGTTGTTGTTAATCCAGAAGCTGGTGATGATGGTACTTTTGATCAGGCTTCAACAGTTAAACTTACCGCTGTTCCGGCAACTGATTGGGAATTTGTTGAATGGTTAGGAGATATTTCTAGTACAGATAATCCTGTTTCAGTTTCGTTAGATTCTAACATGACTGTTACTGCTTCTTACAGAAGTACTTTTACACAATTTGCATTAAATGCTACTATAGTTGGTAATGGTGAATTAGTTTTTGATCCAATGCCTGTAATTGATACTTACGATACAAATACAGTTGTTACAATAACAGCAGTTCCAGCTATCGGGTGGTCATTTGAAGGCTGGGCTGAAGACTTATTAAGTACTTCGCTTACAGACTCTGTTACAATGAATAGTGATAAAAATATTACAGCTACTTTTATTGAAAATGTAGTTCCTGGTGGAATTTTAGAAATTGATTCTACATGGGATTTTATGGACGCTGTTGATTTTGCAAATAATAATAGTTCAGTTCATACATTATTATTAACAACATCAGGTTTATACACAACAAACAAATCAGGTACAGTTACTTCAAGACATCCATTAACTATTATGGCTGCTGAAGGATTAAGCAAAAAACCAGTTATTTCAAATACTGATCCCGCTAGTACAGAAGGTACTATTGATATACTTAGAGTTTTTGATGATATAACTATCAAAGGTATTGTTATAGATGGTAGTACAAATTATTCTGCCGGAATGAAGTATGCTGTGCGTTATTCAAATTCTACTGCTCCTGATACTGTTAAATGGGGTTCTAATGCAACATTTATAGATGTAGATTTTAGACATTTATATGATGACGGAAAAGAGACTGGTGACGGACATGCATTTAAAGTTGATGCAAACATGATTTTAGGTGTAGTGAAATTTGAAGGCTGTACATTTAATGATATAGGTTATGAAGCTATTAGAATTTCGGATACTGAAAAATGGTCGATACATCCAGGGTATACCGGAAAATGTTTTGATTCATTGATTGTTAGAAATTGTACATTTACAAATATTGATGCTGAAGGTATTAGATATTATTCAGATTTAGATCCTGCAACTCCGGATGCTCCTGTTTTAGTAGAGCATGTAACTTTCAATAATACAGCAACAAGAACAATGTATTTGAAAAACAGCGGCGGTGCGGTTATTAGAGATATAATCATTTCAAATCCAAGAACTTCCGGGCATGGCAGAGATGCTGACTTAATGGATGCTCAGGGACAGACAGGTATTGATACTTATATCAGTGACATAAATCTTTTTAACACCGGTGATGTTCCAATTGGTACAGTTGATAACGTGATTGATTCGGCTACTATATACAATATTGATCCAATGTATAAAGATGCTGCTAATATGGATTACACTTTACTACCAGCTTCACACCTTTATGGCTTAGCTCATGACGGTGAAGCTATGGGTGATTTAAGATGGGCAACAGAAATACCAACTTCAGTTTCGTTAGAAATTTTAGCGGAAAATGGAAATGTTACTTTTAGTCCTTTACCTATCGGTAAAACTTACGATCCGGGTACTGTTGTAACTGTTTCTGCAGTTGCTGATACTGGTTATATGTTTGTTGAGTGGAGCGGCGATTTATCTGGTTCAGATAATCCAGCTTCTATTACAATGGACGGTGATAAGTATATTACAGCTAATTTCGATATTGATACTGGTGTTGAAGATTTTGATCTTCCTAAAGAATTTGCATTAACCCAGAATTATCCAAATCCGTTTAATCCTTCAACAACAATCAGATTTGCTCTTCCAACTCAGGCTGTTGTTAGTTTAAGGGTTTATAACATACTTGGTCAGTTAGTTACTACATTATTTAATAATGAAAGTATGACTTCTGGATACCATAATGTTAAATGGAATAGTCATCAAAAAGATGGTTCGGACATTGCAACTGGTCTTTATATTTACAGATTGAATGCTAAAGGTTTAAATGGCAAAGAGTTTGTTAAATCAATGAAGATGATGTTACTTAAATAAATTGTTGACTGGCTATGTTCAGACGGACTCTGAATGTAGCCAGCCATATTATTAAAATTAAATGAATACTAAATTGAATAGAAACTTTGTGAAAAAATTACTCTTAATATTATTTTTATTTGTTGTTAGCAATATAAAAGCCGCAAATTATGTGGTTTCTTCTGTTGCCGAAATTAAAACAGTAATGGAATCAGCTGTTCCAGGTGATACACTAATTATGAAAAGTGGCGACTGGAATAATGTGAATATAATTTTTGAAGGCAATGGCACTGAAGCTATGCCGATTGTTTTAAAAGCCGAAGTACCGGGAACCGTTGTTATAAAAGGAAGATCAAACCTAAGAATAAGCGGTTCATATCTTGTAGTTGACGGTCTTTATTTTGTTGATGGTTATAGTAATTCGGGCGCTGTTGTTGAATTTAGAAACGGAAGCAGTAAGCTTGCGGAAAACTGCCGATTAACTAATACAGCTATTGATAATTTTAATCCCCCAAGCAAATCAACTGATTATAAGTGGATTTCATTATATGGAAAGTATAACAGAGTTGATCACTGTTATACAACGGGTAAAAAACATAATGGAACAACTTTGGTAGTTTGGCTAGACGGACAAACTAGTTATCATACAATAGATAGTAACTACTTTGCTTCCCGGCCGGAACTTGGTGTAAACGGCGGCGAAACTATTAGAATAGGAACAAGTGATTATTCACAAACAGATTCATATACATTAGTAGAGAATAACTATTTTGAAAGATGTAACGGTGAGATAGAGATTATATCTAATAAATCCGGTCATAATACATTTAGATACAATACATTTTTTGAATGTGAAGGAGCTTTAACTTTAAGACACGGTAAATTTGCCGAAGTTTACGGTAATTATTTTTTTGGAAACAAAAAAGATAATACCGGCGGCATTCGTATTATAGATGAAGATCATAAAGTATACAATAATTACTTTCAGGATTTAACAGGCAGTTCTTTCAGAAGTGCGTTAACAATAATGAATGGTGTTCCAAACTCTCCGCTTAATAGATATTTTCAGGTTAAAAGAGCTGAAGTAGTAAATAATACATTTGTCAATTGCGAAAGTACTTTTAGAATTTGTGCCGGAGCAGATGATGAAAGAACACTTGTCCCGGTGGATTGCATTATTGCAAATAATGTTGCCATATCAAATTATCAAATAATAGATTATGATGATGATCCGGTTAACCTGATATATAACAGTAATGTTTTTAACGGTTCATCGCTGGGGATCGATAATCCAGGTGGAATTATAATTGCGGATCCTGAATTAGTTGCGGCCGATAGCGGTTTATGGAGACCGGCATCAACAAGTGTGCTTATAAACTCTGGATCGAATGATTATAGTTATATTTTAGAAGATATAGACGGGCAACCTCGTTCCGGTTCTATAGATATTGGTGCGGATGAATTATCGGATCTGCAAATTTTGAGACGACCTTTGAACAGTAGTGATGTGGGTCCTTCCTGGTATCCACCGGCTTTAATACCCGGGAAAACTATTTATGTAAGTGCAGGAACTGATTCATTATTAAATGCTATTGATAACGCAAGTATTAAAGATACAATAGAACTTATTACTGATGGCGGTATTTATGAAAATACTTCTGCAATTGAAATTTCAAAATTAGTTAGAATTAAAAGTTCGGCAGGATTATCAGTTAAACCAGAAATCAGACAAATTAGCAGTACAGAATCAACACGTTCTATTATTGTGATGAATGAAAGAGGGGATTTGGATCTGCGGGGAGTTAGTTTAAATGGTATGTCCGGGACTTCCACTCCGGCAAAATACCTTATAAGAACTTCGGAAGATGAAATGACAAAATCATATAAATTAAAAATTACTAATTGTTATTTTCATGATGTTTCAATAGAAGGAAACGGAAATTTTTTAAGAGCTTATCCCGGAACATTTGCGGATACAATAATTATAAAAAACAGCTTGTTTACCAATGCCGGGAAAGAAGGAATACGACTAAAGGATGAAGAGACAAACAGCGGTAAATATAATGTAGATTATTTTGAAGTTTCCAATTCCACTTTTTGGAATATCCCAAGAGAAGCAATCAATATATATGCGGGTGATAATGCTATTTTCACTCCTTGTCCTAAAATAGTTATTGATCATGCTACATTTGATAATTGCGGATACGAAGGAACACAAATTATAAATCCAAAAAATTGTGATGGTATAGTAATTAAAAATTCTCTGTTCAGTAACGGTGATACAAATTCTTATTCAGTTTCCCTTTATGGTTTGTTCGCAAATTTTGAATATAACAATATTTTTAATGCCGGTGAAGTTGAATTAACTGGCAATCTAGAGTTGGGAACAGGTAATGCCGGTTATGATCCCATGTATATTGATGCAGCAAGCGGAGATTTCACTTTACCCGGGAATTCACTGATTCTTAATAAGGCAAAAGATAAATCTGTAATTGGTGATACTAGATGGGCGGTTAATCCTCGTTCATATTTTACAATTGATGAAATAATATTTGGTGAAGGTATAATAAGCTATTCACCGGAATCTGTTTCAAAAGATTACGAACCAAATACAGAAGTTACACTTAGTGCATTCCCAAGAGAAGGATATGAGTTTTATTCTTGGAGCGGTGATATAAATTCTGAAGATTCTGTTGTTCAAATAAGTATGGATAGTGATAAATCTATTATTGCTACTTTTTCAAAAATTGTTTCTGTAGATGAGAATTCAGAAATCCCAAATAAATTTGAATTAAAGCAGAACTATCCAAATCCATTTAATCCAAGCACTATTATTGAATATGCTATACCTAAAGAATCTTTTGTAGATCTGGCTATTTACAATATACAAGGTGAGTTGGTAAAAAATCTTTTTAATGGCAATCAGCACGCCGGTAATTACAGCATTACCTGGAAACCAAAAAATTTAACTAGCGGACTGTATATTTTAATCATTAGAGCAAATTCATTTTATTCATCCCGTAAGATGATATTTATGAAGTAAGAAAAACTAAATGAAATTTAAAAATAAAAACATATTACTGATATTATTATTCACTATCTCAATAGTGAACGCACAAGAATGGCAATCTAAAATAGTTTATATTGGTGCGGATGATAAACTTGTGTACGAAAGAGATAGTTCTGGAAACGCAATTCCAGATTTTAGTTATGCGGGGTATAAAAATGGCAATGATACAATACCTTTTGTCCCGGTAGTTAAAACAATATCAGCTATAGAAGGCGATAATACCAGCTACATAAATAATGCAATTTTTGAGATAGCTCTAAATTTCCCGATCCAGGAGAATGGATTTAGAGGTGCTTTATTACTTGAAAAAGGATATTATCAGGTAAATGGAACTATCAAACTAAATGCTACAGGTATTGTTTTACGAGGTGAAGGTCAGGGAGAAAACCCGGATTCTAATACAGTAATTTACGGCAAAGGCAATTCACCAGGCAGCAGAACAATAATAATAGCCGGTGGCGGAACTTCTTCTAAATGGTCTGATCAAATTTCAGGTACAAAAACAAATATTACAAGTGATACTGTTTTAGTTGGTGAAAAAACTTTTGAAGTTGAAGATGCCTCAGAATACTCTGTTGGTGACAACATAATTCTATATCACCCTTGCACAACGGAATGGCTTGAATCTATAAATTATGGTGGAACTCGTTCTGAAGATGGAGGAGCTGAATCAGATGATATTCCATGGGAAGTTGGCAGTCAGCCGATAGTATATAATAGATACATTACAAAAATTGAAGGTAATGTTATTACAGTAGATGTACCGGTGTTTAATCATCTATTCAAAGAATTATCTCAATCCTATATTTATAAATATGGGCGCGGAGCTTTAAGAACAAATATTGGAATTGAAACCTTACGTGTTGATATTGAAACAAATAATTTCACAAATGATGAATCACACGCTAAGAATGCAATTGATTTGTTTTTGATTGAAGATGGCTGGGTTAGGGATGTAACAGCACTTCATTTTTACGAGTCGGGTTTTAGAACAAATACAGCAACACGTTTAACTATTGAAGATTGTACTGCTATTTATCCGGTATGCCAAATTACCGGAGGCAGAAGATATAATTTTAATGTTTACACAGCTTCACAGCAAATTTTATTTCAGAATTGTTATGCAAACGAAGGGCGCCATTCATATATGTCAAACGGAATGTCATGGACTTCTGGAATAGTGTTCTATAACTGTGTTTCAGAAGGTGCTTATGCGGCAAGCGAAGGACACAGAAGATGGAGCCAGGGGTTACTATATGATAACCACCGGGAATTAGATAATGTTCGCGCTGGTTATAATACACGCCGAATCGGCTTATATAACAGAGCCTATTATGGAACAAGCCACGGATGGTCATCGGTTAATTCAGTAATCTGGAATTGTGATGTTAAGGATGGTCAAATATTAATTCAAAAACCTCCTGCTGCTCAAAATTATTCTATCGGAAGTTTCGCTTCTTTAATTGCCGGTCATGGCGATTCATCATTCGACGAACCTGAGGGATATATTGAAGGAACTAATAAAGCAGGATCCTTAAATCCGGGTTCTTTATATAAAGCCCAGCTAAAAGAAAGAATGGAAACAACAGTTTCTATTGATGATAATAATCAAGAAGCTATTTTACCGGGTGAGTTGACTCTATATCAAAATTATCCTAATCCGTTTAATCCATCAACTACAATAAGTTATTCAATTCCTCAAACAGGAAAAGTAACTATCAGAGTTTATGATATCACCGGAAGTCTGGTTAAAACCTTATATAACGGAGTTAGTGAAGCTGGTGTTAATTATATAAACTGGAATGGAACTAATAAGTCGTATTCAGAAGTTGGTTCCGGTGTTTATTTATATACAATACAAACAAGATTCGGATTACTGTCCGGTAAAATGATTTTAATGAAGTAGGATTTTAATGAAGATTAAAGTTTTAATAGTATTATTAACATGTTTTATATTGACTTCCCGGGCTACGGGTCAATCATTAAATATTTTTAAAATTTCAGATTTGGAAAATATAAAAACAAGTTTTCAAAAAGACGAAAAATTTAAGAAAGAAGTTAATGATCTTAAAACAATAGCGAATAAAGCTATTGAGAATATGCCCTATACAATTACAAAATATAAAGCACCTCACACAGATGATGCTACCATAAACGATTATTACAGTGATAGTCCGTATTGGTGGCCTGTAGAAGGTGATTTGGACGCTCCCTATTTTAGAAAGGATGGGATAAGAAATCCAGATCGGTTTATGGATCATAAAAATGAAGCTTCTAACTTTTACAAAGGTATAATGGCGCTTGTTTATTATTCATATCTAACTGATGATTATTCGTTTACCGGAAAAATTAATGAAATGCTTAGAGTCTGGTTTGTTGATGAAACAACAAAGATGAATCCAAATCTAAAATATTCGCAATTGATAAGGAACAGAACAAAAAAACGGGGTGTCGGAATTATTGATGGCCGAAGATTCGCTGTTTTGTTAGAAGCTGTCTCGTTGCTAAAAGAAAGAAATAAAATAGATAATGATGTTTATGATGGAATAAAAAGTTGGTATTCAGATTATCTTAGCTGGCTTACAACAAGTTATTATGGCTTAGATGAAAAGCAGCGTGGAAACAATCATTCAACATGGTGGGCTGTTCAGGTTGCGGCTGCAAGCAGTTTCTTAAATAATGAAAAAGAACTGACTAACATTAACGCTTATGCAAGAGAGTTTTTATTGGATAATCAAATTGATGAGAACGCGCGCCAGCCTTTAGAAGAAGTTCGTACAAAATCACTTTCATACTCAAGCTTTAATGTAAATGCGCATTCTTTTCTTAATGCTGTTTTATTAAGCAGAGAAATTGATAATTGGAATTACACCAATAAAAATGGTAAAAAACTGGTTGATGTTATTGATTATTTAATCCCGTTTATGAACGATCCTTCAAAGTGGGAATTAGAAGAAATTGGTACAATTAGTAATTCCCATACTATTTTTCTGGGTATATCAGGATTAAAACTTAACAATCAAAATTATTTAAAAGCATTTGCGGAACTGTCAAATTACACGGAAAGAAAATTAACAAGTCCGTCATTTGATCCAATACAGATAATGTTAGAAGCAATTATAAAATTAAAACTGAGTGAAAATGAATAACGAAATTGATTTAAGAGTTGACAAATTATTAGAGAACAAAGCATTTGCTGTCCTAAGATTAAAAGACAGTACCAAGGCATTACCTGTTGTAGAAGCTTTAATTAAAGGCGGTGTAAAAAATATTGAAGTTACATTAACAACAGAAAATCCTTATCAGGTTATTGAAGAGGTTGCAAAAGAATTTGCAAGTGAAGCAATTATTGGAGTTGGCTCTGTTCTTAATAAAGAAATGATGATTTCATCGATTGACGCTGGCGCAACTTATGTTGTTACACCAATATTCAATCCATCTTTAATTGATATTTGCCACGGTTATAAATTCCCAATATTTACCGGTGCTTTTAGTCCGACTGAAATTAATAATGCGGTTGTTGCCGGAGCCGATATAGTAAAAGTATTTCCCGCAAATATTTTGGGCATGGAATTTTTCAAAGCCATTTTAGCACCAATGCCTGATCTAAAAATAATGCCGACAGGCGGAGTTAGTCTTACAAATGCGGATCAATGGTTTAATGTTGGGGCTTGTGCAGTTGGTGTTGGCGGTTGTTTGATTGATTCAAAAGCAATTGAAGAAAATAATTTTTCAAAGTTAACCGAAAATGCCGAACAGTTGATGAATACAATAAATAGTTATTTCGAAAAAAATATATAGTACAGAAATGGAAAATAAAAAAATTGTAACGTTTGGTGAAATAATGTTGAGACTCTCAACACCTGGATTTAAAAGATTTGTCCAGAGCAGTAATTTTGATGTGGAGTATGGCGGCGGTGAAGCAAATGTGGCAGTATCATTGGCTAATTATGGCTTGGACAGTTACTTCGTTTCAAAATTACCCAAACATGAAATTGGGCAAAGTGCCGTAAATAGCCTGCGAAGGTATGGGGTTGGAACTGATTTCATAGTTAGAGGCGGTGATCGCGTTGGTATTTATTTCCTGGAATCTGGTGCAAGTCAAAGAGCATCAAAAGTTGTATACGACAGAGCAAATTCTGCTATTAGTTTAGCTGAGCCTGGTGAGTTTAACTGGGAACAAATTTTTGACGGCAAGGCCTGGTTTCATTGGACAGGCATAACTCCGGCTCTTGGTGATAAAGCACAGACCGCGGTTAAAGAGGCTTGTATCGCTGCTAAAAAACTTGGATTGAAAATTAGTTGTGATCTTAACTTTAGAAAAAAAATGTGGACTGAAGCAGAAGCTCAGGCTGTAATGAATCCGCTTATGGAATATGTTGACGTTTGTATAGCTAATGAAGAAGATGCAGAAAAAAGTTTAGGACTTAAGCCAAGACAAACTGATATAGAAAATGCTGAACTGAATGAAGAAGGCTACTTTATCCTAGCCAAAGAATTGAAAGAAAAGTATAAATTTGAAACAGTTGCAATTACTTTGCGGGAAAGCTTTTCGGCTTCGAGAAACGGATGGAGCGCATTATTACTAGACGAAAAGGATTGCAATGAACCTTACAGATCAAAACGTTATGATATACAGATTGTAGATAGAGTAGGTGGCGGAGATTCCTTTGCAAGCGGCTTAGTATATGGATTACTTACAAAAGATAGTACTAAAGATGCATTAGAGTTTGCGGTTACCGCATCTTGTTTAAAACAGACTATTCCGGGTGATTTTAATTTAGTTTCTACTGAAGAAGTTGAAAAAATAATTTCCAGCGGTGGATCTGGTAGAGTTGATAGATAATTGTTTTTATTAAACTGAGGATAAAATGTTTAAATCTTTGGAAGACAGACTTCCTATTAAACAAATGATAGCTTCACAAATTGAAGAAGCCATACTAAATAAAAAATTTGAACCAGGTTCAAAATTGCCGTCAGAAAATGAGCTTTGCGTTCAGTTTGGTGTAAGCAGAACCTCAGTTAGAGAAGCAATTCAGATGTTGTCAGCTCAAGGGCTGGTATATATTGAAAAGGGAAGAGGGATTTTTGTTAGTAAAGTTACCTCTGAGAGCGTTGTTAGTCCGCTTCAAAAATATTTAAAATTGAAAATTGATAAAAACTATGTGGTTGATTTAACACATGCACGTCAAATTCTGGAGCCGGCAATTGCAAAAGAAGCTTCATTAAACCATGATGAGGACGACCTTCAAAGATTAGAAAACGACATTGAACTGTTGATCAATTGCAAAGGCGGATATATAGAGTTAGCTAATATTGATATGTCATTTCATTTAAACTTAGCAAAGGCAACTAAGAATATAGTAGTTCCACTTTTATTGAAACCAATACATAGTTTAATTCCTGAAATTAAATCGACTGTTTATGCCACAGTAAAAGATGCAAAAGATTCGGCAACAATTTGGCATCGAAAAATTTTAGATGCTGTTAAAAGAAGAGATGGAGAAAGCGCTTATGAAGCAATGGTTGAACATCTTAAAATTGCTGAGGAGCATGCTAAAAAAGTTTTTGTAGAAGAATAATTTTTTATTATAAAATTAGTGGGAGAAGTTATGGCAGATTTAAAAGGCAAAGTAGCTATTGTAACTGGTGGCGCAAGAGATATTGGTCGTGAATCATCATTAAAACTGGCTAAATGCGGTGCTAAAGTATGTCTAAATTACTTTGATAATCCTGATGATGCAGTAGTAACATTAAAAATGATAAAAGACCTTGGCGGCGAAGCTATAACAGTTCAGGGGGATATGACTAAAGTTGAGGATGTACAAAATGTTGTTGATAAATGCCGCGAAGCTTTTGGAGAAAAAATTGATATACTGGTAAACATAGCCGGTGGTTTAGTTGCAAGAAAAACAATGGATGAAATGGACGGTGAATTCTGGGATTTTCTTATGACTTTAAATATGAAGACAGTGTTTATGGTATCAAAAGCAGTTCTTCCATATATGCAGTCTGGTGCTTCCATAATTAACTTTGCTTCACAGGCAGCTCGTGATGGCGGTGGTCCTGGTGCATTGGCATATGCTACATCAAAAGGTGCTGTATTAACATTTACAAGAGGTCTTTCTAAAGAGGTTGGACCTAAAAACATTAGAGTTAATGCTATTTCTCCCGGTATGATAAATACAACTTTCCATAACACATTTACTAAAGATGAGGTTAGAACTAAAGTAGCTGCCGGAACTCCTTTGAGAAGAGAAGGGGAAGCACATGAAGTGGCTGACTTAGTTGCTTATTTAGCTTCGGATGAATCTTCGTTTATAACTGGTGCCAGTATGGAAATTAATGGCGGATTGTATTTCATATAATAAAATGATAATGAAAAAAATATATAAAATTGTTTTGCTGCTTTTAGTTAGCAGTTGTTTGTATTCGCAGAATAACACTCCAAAGCTTATTTTAACTTTTGAGGATGTTCAAACAATTAGAGAATCTTTAGGTAAAGTTCCCCTTTTTGATCATTCGTTAACAGAAGCAAAAAGAAAAGTTGATGAAGTTTTAAATGTGGAAATAGTTGTGCCTATACCCAAAGATGCTGGTGGAGGTTATACCCACGAAAAGCACAAACAGAATTATAATGAAATGTTCCTTGCGGGAATTATATATCAGTTTACACAAGAATCTAAATATGCAGAGTTTGTTAAAGTGATGTTAACAGAATATGCAAAACTATATCCAACACTTGGTAAACATCCTCAGGGTAAAAAACAAACTCCCGGCAGATTGTTTTGGCAGACATTAAATGAAAGTGTTTTTCTGCTTCATACTAGTCAGGCTTATGATTGTGTGTATAATTATCTTTCCGGGAATGAAAGAGAATTTATTGAAAAGAATTTATTCTATCCGATAACAAAATTTTTCTTAGCTGAGTGTACACATGATTTTGATAAAATTCATAATCACGGAACCTGGATGACATCGGCTGTTGGTATGGCTGGTTTTGTTCTAAACGATAAATCACTTGTAAATAAATCCCTGTACGGTTCTAAAGAAGATGGTAAAACCGGTTTCCTTTCTCAGTTAGATAATTTGTTTTCTCCTGATGGATATTATACAGAGGGTGGCTATTACGCGCGTTATGCATTGTGGCCGTTTTTCATTTATACGGAAGTCTTAAATAATAATAAACCTGAGCTAGATATATATAACTATCGGGATGGTATACTACGAAAAGCATTATATTCAGCACTTCAGGTTACCTCTTCAGATGGCAGATTTATTCCGGTTAACGATGCGATTAAGGAAAAAAACTGGTTAACTCCGGAATTGATCTATGGTGTTAATTTTATCTATTCCAATTGTGGCGAGAATAAGGAACTTTTAAGTTTAGCGATGCTGCAGGAGAGTGTTTCATTAAATATAGCCGGGCTAAATGTAGCAAAAGCATTAGCAGATAAAGAAAATATTAAACCGTTCATAAGAAGAAGCATACAGTTTTCTGATGGTCCAAAAGGTGATTGGGGAGGCGTAAGTATTTTACGTTCAGGATCATTAGACGATATGATGACATTGTTCTTTAAACATGGATCTCATGGATTATCGCATGGCCATTACGATAAATTATCTTACTGTTTCTATGATCAGAATAGGGAGATACTTCAGGATTATGGTGCGGCAAGATTCTTGAATACAGAACAGAAATTTGGCGGACGGTATCTTCCAGAAAATAAAACTTTTGCTAAACAGACAGTTGCACACAATACTTTAGTTGTAGATGGCAAATCTCAATATAACGGGAAGCAAGATAAATCTCAGGCTAATCACTCTCAGAACTACCTTTTTAATATTGATGATCCAGAGTTCCAATATGCAAGTGCAAAGGAAAACAATGCATACAAAGGTGTTAAAATGCAGCGGACACTTTGCATGATAAATCAGGATCAAAGTAAAAAAGGTTTGGTTCTTGATATTTATAGAGTTGAAGCTGATGACAAACATCAATACGATATGCCGTTTTATTATCTGGGACATTTGATTTCCACCAGCTTTGAATATAAAGCATTTACAGAGACTAAATCTCTGATGGGCTCTCAAAATGGTTATCAGCACTTATGGAAAGAGGCTGTAGGAACCACAAACAAGTGTCCGCAGGTTACATGGATAAATGGGAGTAGGTTTTATTCAATTACATCAAACGCTTTCCCAGAGCAGGAAGTTCTGCTTACAAGAATAGGCGGATCAGATCCTAACTACAATCTTCGTAATGAATCTGGTTTTATGTTGCGAAGAAATGATTCAAGTACAATATTTGTTAATATAATTGAGCCTCACGGTATATTCGATCCCAAAGTTGAGTTTACAAGCGGGTCATATAGCTCAATTGAAAATATTGATGTAATATATAATAATAGTAACTATACAATTATTGAAGTAGTAAAAAAAGATTTAACAAAAATTTTAATTCAGCTTGCAAATAATAATTCAGATTATAAAAAAGAGCATGTTGTTAGTTGTAAAGGAAAAACATACTCATGGCTTGGTCCAATAAGTTTGATAAATTAAAGGAGAACCTATGAAAGAGACAAGTGAAATATTCCAATTGGGCGATACTATTAAATGGGAAAAAGTTGACGATAAATTAGAAAGAAAAATTCTTGGTTATGATGATAAAATTATGCTGGTAAAAGTTCACTTTAAAGAAGGCGGCATTGGGTATAAACATTCTCATTTCCACAGTCAGACAACCTATGTAGAAAGCGGAAAATTTGAAGTAACTGTAGGGAATGAAACTAAAGTATTAAAAGCCGGTGACGGTTTTTATGTTCCGCCAAATGTTGAACATGGTGCTGTAAATCTTGAAGACGGAATTTTGATTGATGTTTTTAGTCCAGTAAGAGAAGATTTTTTAGAAAAATAATTGGTTTTAAAATAGAAATTAATAAGGAAGTTTTATGAAGAAAGTACCAGGACTTAGGTGGTGGATTGTTAGTTTAGTTGCGTTAGCAACAGTTATAAACTACATTGATAGAAGTGCTTTAGCAATTATGTGGCCTTCAATTGAAAGTGATGTTGGTCTAAACAAGGAGGATTATGCATTTATTGGTATAATGTTCACTATTGCTTACGCTATTAGTCAAAGTTTATCCGGGAAGCTTTATGATAAAGTTGGAACAAGAATTGGGTTTATTATTTCCATCGTTGTCTGGTCATTTTCTGTCGGATTACTTGGAATAGCAAGATCACTGGCAAGCTTTAGTCTCTTTAGATTTTTACTTGGAATTGGTGAAGCAGGAAACTGGCCTGGTGCAACAAAATCTAATGCCGAGTGGTTTCCAATAAAGGAACGTGCATTTGCTCAGGGAATATTCAATTCGGGGGCTTCTCTTGGTGCTGTTCTTTCTGCTCCTTTAATTGCAATCCTTTATACATGGTTAGGGTGGCAAATGACTTTTGTTGTTCTTGGTGTTTTAGGACTATTATGGATAGTACCATGGATAATGATTAATAAAGCCTTACCAAAAGATCATCCTTGGCTATCTGATGAGGAAAGAGAATATATTTTAGAAGGTCAGAATGAAGGTGGTTCAAAAACTTTAGAAGATAAATTATTAGGCTGGGGTGAAATACTTTCTTACAAACAAAGTTGGGCTGTTTTAATTTCAAGGTTTTTCTTAGATCCAATTTGGTGGTTATTTGTTTTCTGGCTGCCAATATATTTAGCGGATCAATTTGGATTTGATATTAAACAAATTGGTATGTTTGCATGGGTTCCTTATGTAGGCGCTGCTGCTGGCGCGTTATTTGGCGGCTGGCTTGTTAGCTACTGGATTAAAAAAGGGTGGTCAACTAATAAATCGCGAAAAACAGCAATTGCTCTTGGTGGAGTAATAATGGTGCCTTCGCTAGTTTTAACCGCCTTTGCAAGTACTCCATTAATTGCTGTTTTATTGATTGCAATGATTTTATTCGGTTTTCAAATCTCGATAGGAAATATTCAAACATTACCAAGTGATTTTTATTCTGGTAAAAACGTAGGCGCACTTGCCGGTATGGGTGGAACTACAGCTGCAATTGGTGTTGTTATAACTACTTATTTAGTACCTGCACTTACTGTAACTAGTTATGTCCCATTTTTTATACTTGGTGCAATATTAGTCCCATTAGGCATAGCTTCTGTCTATTTCTTAGGTGGTGAAATTAAAAGAGTTGAACTGAAAAAATAAATTTCTTATAACTATTAACATGCTGATTGTTTATAATCAGCATGTCTTATAAGCCCGCTCAACTTTAAGTACTTTATTATTCAAAAAAGCATGTGAGAGTGATCCAAGGACACAGAGGAATGGTAGCATGACATTGAATCCACTAAAAAAAATATTTTTGTTTATTGTGCTTGCCGGTTTTACAGCTGTAGGATGTAAAACTGAGAATACAGAAAACAAATGGACTCCGAAAATTCTAGATAAAGAACTTCAGCAAAAACACTTCTTGCCTGATTATTCTTTTGCCGGTTATAAATGGGGAGAAGAGTCCATCCCGGATTTTAAAGGTGTGATAATTAATATAGCCGACTTTGGCGCAGTTCCTAATGATAAAAAGGATGATACTGAAGCTATATATTCTGCTTTGTCGGCGGCTAATAAAGTTGAAGGCTCTGTAGTTTTATTTTTCCCCATAGGCAGATTTATTCTTAAAGACATCCTCTACATTGAACGAAGTAATATTGTGCTCCGCGGTTCTGTTGCTGATGGGAAAAACGCAACTATACTGTACATGCCGCTGGCTCTAAATGAACTTCCAACGCCAAAAAATATGTCTGAATTACAGGAATATTTATTAAAGAATAATAAAAGACAAATTGAAAAAGAGAGAGGTATAAATGAGCCGTTCTCTTTATATGCCTGGTCGGGCGGATATATCTGGACAAACTATCCGGGAGCACGCGCAAAATCATATATGTCTGAGTATAATGAACCAAGAAATGTGCTGGCAAAGATTGTTGAAGGGAAAAGAGGTGAGAATCATTTTCTGGTTAAAAATTCCTCAAGTCTTAAAACCGGTGCAATTGTTAGAATAAATTGGTTCAATACGGAAGGTGAAAACTCGTCTTTAATAAATTATTTGTACGATAACCAGGAATTAAAAATTGGCAGCAGACATTGGGAAACACCGGATATTCCGTTAACTAAACAGGAAGTTTCTATTGTTGGAATTGAAGGAAATAAAATTATAATTAAAGAACCCTTGCTCAATGATTTACGTGCAGAATGGAATCCGGATGTAAGTGAATGGAAGTATATTTCGAATGTTGGTATAGAGAATTTGAACCTTGAATTTTTATATCAGGAATATGTGGCTCATCATGTTGAAGACGGATACAACGGAATATATCTTACAAACACAACTCATTCCTGGATTAAGAATGTAAATTTCCGGAACGGCGATAGCGGTATATTAACTGATATGTGTTCGAATGTTACAATTGAAAACGTTAAAACATTTGGACGGAAATATCATTATGCTGTTCATTTTGGCGACTGCTACAATATGCTTGCTAAAAATCTATACATCCAGGCTCCGGTGGTACATTCCTTAACGTTTAACACAGGTTCTCGAAGTTGCGTTTATACTGATTGTGTAGTTACTGAGATGCCAACACTCGATCAGCACAGTGGTTTGAATTATCAGAATCTCTTTGATAACTGTCTCCTTTATGTTGATGATCCGGTGCAAAAGTTAATAACCATGGGAGGCGCAAAATATTGGCTGCCGTCGCATGCCGCGTTTTCTACCTTCTGGAACGTGAGATTTAATTTCTTATTCGAAAATAACTCGATGGATACTATTAAAATTACAGGAGTAACTGATAGTCCGTCAGAAAGATTAATCGGAATCACTGCTAATTATCCTATTGATATTTTTTATCCAATAAATACTTACTCCGAAGGCATTAACAAAACCAATATTGAAGTAGAATCACTTTACAGTTATCAGCTGGAAAAAAGATTAAATAGAAACAAATAACAAAAATTTAGATACAGTTATAATCTGAAAGAAAAACCGAACAATTTTTTTAATAAAGTTTAGATGATATTATGATTAGAAAAAAAATATTTTTAATAAGTTTAATCCTTTTATTGGCGGGATGGCAAAATATTTACAGCGGTAAAAGTGTAACAGTTAAAAACGCTGCCGGGTTAAAGCAGGCAATTAACAATGCAAACTTTGGTGATGAAATTATACTTGCCAATGGAATTTGGAAAGATGTACAAATTGATTTTAAAGGACATGGAGTAAAAGATAACCCAATAATACTGCGTGCTGAAACTGCCGGGCAGGTTTTTGTTGAGGGAAAATCGTTTATAAGATTTGGCGGCGAATATTTAGTTGTTGACGGATTGTTTTTTAGAAATGGATATACACCGGTAAATGCTGTTATCCAATTCCAAATTGACAAGGAAAATTTAGCAAATAATTGTACAATCAGAAATTGTGTGATAGAAGATTTTAATCAGCTTCAAAGAGATAAACCGGATCACTGGATTGAATTTTGGGGAAGACACAATACGCTGGAACGATGTTATATAGCTGGTAAATCAAATCAGGGTCCAACAGTTAGAGTTGATATTAAAGGTAATGAAAATATAAAAAATTATCATAGAATTGTTGACAATCATTTTGGTCCAAGACCGCGAAAGGGCGGGCCCAGAGGGGAAACAATCCAAATAGGCGATAGTCAGACTTCGATGTCACCTTGTAATATGATAGTAGCTAATAATTTTTTTGAGAGATGTAACGGGGAAGTTGAAGTTATTTCGAACAAAACCAATTTCAATGAATACAGAAATAATATTTTTTATAAGTGTGAAGGATCATTAGTAATGCGACACGGTAATTACTGTGTTATTGACGGTAATTATTTTATTGGTGATGAAAGCTCAAATAATATAGGCGGTATTAGAATAATAAATACCGGGCACTGGGTAACTAATAATTATTTTTACAATTTAAAAGGTGAAAACTTTAGAAGCCCTTTGGCAGTTATGAACGGCATTCCTAAGTCTCCGTTGAACAGATATAATCAAGTTACTGATGTGGTTGTTGCTCATAATACCTGGATTAACTGTAAATCTCCATTGCAGTTTGGTGTCGGCAGTAACGTTAGTCAGAAAGATGTTCTGCCTAAATCAGAGATCAGATCCGCAAGACCAATAAGAACATTAGTTGCCAACAATCTTATTTATAATGAAGTTGGTGATAAACAGCCGATAATTGCGCATGATAAACTTGAAGGAATAAAGTTTAAAAAAAATGTAATAGAAAATAAAGAAGCAGCTTTTGAAGCTGTTGATGGTCTGGAAACAAAAGCAATTGAAATGTCGGAAGCTATTGAAAATGTCTTTATCCCGACAAAAGGGCTTGATGACATTGATGTTTATAAAGGGTTTGAGTTTGAAAAAATTGAGATTGATATATTGGGTAATTCACGAACTGATAAAAATTTAGCCGGAGCTATTTGTAAGGATAACGAAAATCTAACTAAAGTTTTTGATAAGAAAAACTACGGTCCGGGTTGGTATCCTCTTGATGCAAAACCTGTTACACCGCAGATATTAAAAGTAACATCTAAAGCCGGTGATCTTGCCGCAAAAATTGCTCAATCGGAAGATGGTGATGAAATTGTACTTGCAGCCGGTACTTATGAAATTGAAAGTTCAATTATTATTAATAAAGTAATAACCGTTAAAACTGAAGCTGAGAATGCAAAAGCAATAATCAAATATTCGGGGAATGAAAAAACTCCTTTGTTTGAGATGCATCCGAAGGGAGATATAAAATTAACCAATATTGTTTTGGCAGGACAAAACACACAATATGCTTTTGCGTGTTTAAAAGAAAATATGTCAAGCCATTACAATGTGAAAGTATCTGATTGTGAAATAAGTAATTTTAATTACGTATTAAAAGCCTACAAGGAAAGTTTTTCTGATGATATAATTTTTTTGAATTCAATAATTAAAGAATGTCAGAATGGACTTGAATTATCGGAGGAAACTAACGATAAAGGCGATTATAACGTTGAATTTCTTACAGTAGATAATTGTCAGTTTGAAAACGTAAATAGTAATGTAATCGATTATTACCGCGGCGGATATGATGAATCTACGATAGGAGGTAACTTGTTAGTTACCAATAGTAGTTTCACTAATTGCGGAAGTAAGGAAGAGAATGGGATTTTATTAAATACTCGCGGAATTATTAATGTGAATATTTCAAAAAACAGATTCAAAAATAATCCGGTTAAACTTGTAGCATTGTTATGGGGTGCAAAAAATAATACTCATTCGGGAAATGAAATTATTAACTCCGGGAAAATTGTTGTTGAAGAAAATTTAAAACTAAAATTAATGTACTGATAATTCTCCACGATCAAATTTAGAAAAATATAAATCAGGTTTACTTTGAAAGAGCATATTAAAAATATATTTATTTCGCTTATAGTAATTAGCAGTTCTCTCTGGGCTCAAAAAGCTGTTGATTTAATTATCCCGGATTCAGTATTTGTAAAAAATCTTGTTTCTCTAAATGAAGAAATTGAACGAATTAAACTGGAGTACAAAAGCGGCGATAAAGATAACGCGCTTAAAAAGTTAGCGGGATATTTTTCAAATAAAATGTCGGAAAGATATTTTATTGACTGGAAAACATTTAAGCAAAGAATAGTTAAGTATAAAATGGATTTTCCGGATAGACTAAAAGAACACGAAAGAAGAGCGGAAGAACATATAGCTTTGTTCGATGCGGTCACAAGTTGGGAATTACCTTTAACCGGGAAAGACGACACCGATATAACACCATATTTACTGAGACATTTAGCACGACAACATAAAGCTCTAGATATAGCTTTTTTATATTCTCTGCACAATGAGAATGATGTTTACTTGAACTATATAGTTGAACAGGTAAACTCACTTGCCTCAAGTTATTATTCCGGGAAGTATGACAAAGAAGGTAACGCGGTTTTTGAATCATTCAGAGCCGGCTACAGAATTTATAATTGGCTTTTTGTATATAATGCGTTTTTGGCAAGCGATAAATTTAATTGGCGTGATCAATTGGATTTCATAAAAACTTTTAAATATCATTCAAACGAATTGATGAAAGAGACTAAAAAATTCAGATATGGCAATCATCATACAAAGGGTCTTACTGCTTTAGCAATTACAAGTATTTTATTCCCGGAATTCAATAACAGTAATGAGAATCTAGAAAAATCATTAGGGTTGTTAACTGAACATATGACAAAAGAAATAAAGCCTGATGGATTTCAATTTGAAAGAACGGTTCATTATCATAAAGGCGATATAGATAATTATTTTTATGTTTATCAGTTGGCAAAGTTAAATGGTATTGATATATCAGCGGAATATGAATCCCGCTTTAAAAAAATGTTTTCTGCATTAGTCCGGATTGCAATGCCAAATAAAAAATTGCCTGTACTTCAGGATGATACAGATGAACCATGGGCGGAGTTTAATAACATGAATTCGGCAATGACTATTGGCTCTATTTTATTTGAAGACCCAAAGTTTAAGTATTTCACAAACAATAAAATACCTTCAGGATATTTCTGGTTCTTTAGAGAAAGTGATATTACTAAATTCCAAAATATGAAAAGTATGAAACCCAATTTTAATTCAGTCGGACTTGTAGAAAGCGGGTATTATATTATGCGTAACGGCTGGGACGAGGACTCCGATTACTTTATTATATCAGCCGGATTATCGGATAGGAAACCTGATCATCAGCATGGCGATATGCTGGGTCTTTATGGCTATTCAAAAGGGAATGTGATTTTGCCTAATTATCAGTGTCGATATTTTTTAGATGACTATAACTTTTTTAAAAATTCGTTTGTAAAAAACGTTGCTCTGGCTGATTCAATTCCTCAAGGACAAATGTGGAAAGGGAACAGAGGCGGATCGGGATTTGGGAAATTTGAAAAGCTGCCGACCCCTAAAACTCTCTGCTGGATAAACCGTGAAGAATATGATTTATTCATCGGTACACATGATGCTTATTCAAATTTGGATGTTGAATATTTTAGAAAGGTGATATTTATAAAGGATGGTTTTTTAATTGTGAAGGATGAATTTTTTTCAGATGAACCACATAATTATCAGCAAGTATGGCAAGGACATTTTTCAATTGAAAGTCCGGAACATATTATGGATACTTATCCGGATGGAAGCGGATTGAGTATTTTTCAATTAAATAAAAATAATTATAAAAATTCATTTGGCAGTTTTAGAGGAAAAGGTAACGCTGTTGTAAATAGTGAAAAAAATAGAAACTATAATTTTACAACTCTGGTTTATCCGTTTAACAATTTTGACGGGCGTTTAATATTGGAGGAAGATATTAAATTTTCTTTTGCTAATTCATGGACAGCGGCTAAAAATTATTTTAATAGTGAAAAGTTAAATATTTTTGCTGAGAATATTATTTCGAATGATTCTATGTATGTTTCATTAAATACAACAGAATTAAAATTTTCGGGAAATAAGATTTCGGTAAAAGGAGATTTTATTATTGAGATAAAGAGTAATGGGATTGAAATATTATCGGTGAATTTAAGTCCGGTTAAAATTGATTTTGAAATTGCTCAAAAGGTAAAAAAGATTGATAGTGAAATTTATATAACAGAAAGTCTTAATTTAAAACCCGGTGAACAATACACAATTATAAGTGAAGTTAATTAATTCCCCATATAAATAGTATCATTTTGGCTGTTCAACCATTGGCTCGCTGTTTAACCCGACACTATAATTATCTTCAATATTTCTAAAATGCGTAAGCTTCGGGAAAAATCCTGTACGTTCAAATCCCTCAACCTCAAAAATTGATTCGAAATAATTATTATGAAATTCATCATTAGTAAAGTGATCCTGGAACGAATCTAAAAATTGCTGATTCACAAAATTTTTCACCGTTGAAATATGTCCAATATCATGGGTGGAGGAAAACATTAAAACGTTATTTCCATTTAATCCGGGAAGTTTTGCTACAAGCGAATAATCTTTTACATAACCAGTCTGAAAGTTTTTAGGAGAATGATATTCATATAAAGAATCATTTTTAGTATCATTAAAAAATATTCTGTTTGGTTTAATCTGATAAGAAGAATTTAATCCTGAAACAAAATTATTTAAAATGTTTAGTGTTTTAAATGGTCCAATAAAAATAATATCATATTTGCTTAAATCATCCCAGACTAACTGTGAAGAAAGTTTAAGTTCAACTGGCTTGTTAAGACTATTTAGCAAGGGACTTAATTCGTTAAAACACCATAACGCGAATTTGCCCAAAAATGTTATCTCGGTCTGAACAAATTTATTTTTCTCAATTTCACCTTCTTTAGCTAATCTTTCAAAATCGCTGTATGAATTTATGAAAATATCTCTCACATAATTATTTCGTTCGGAAGTTGAATCTTTTAAGACATAATAATCGCCTATAACTAGCAAAACCGGAAACTCGCTATTTATTATGTCAGACCACGGGACACTGTTTTCAGCAACAGCCGGAGTATTCTTTTTTGAAAACATATAGGTTAAAAGAAAAATGTTACCGGCAAAAAGAAGTATTAAGGAATATATAAGAATCTTTGGATATCGTAAGATACTTACTGATTTTTCGTTTGAAACAAATTCTACTTCATAATGATGCCCTTTAGGAATTGTGATTTTTATTTGATCATTTTTCCCTTCGTTTAAATAATAACTATCAAGTTTTTTTCTCAGGTTATAAATATAAACTCTTACCGTAGCATCATTGCCCGAATCAAAATTTACTTTCTTATTTAATCCATCAGAGGCAATCGAATTTTCGGTCGGCTTTGTTCCGTTAAGTGAACAATTTACCAGGTATGTAAGAAGATTCTTATAACTTTTAGAATCTTTGAATTCATTACTGGAAGTGATCTTGTTTAGTTCTTCTAAAATTTTTGCAGATGATTTCATTTAATTGTGTGTAGTGTATTCTTTCTGAGAAATAAAAAATTAACTCAAAACTAACATTATTTGGACAAAAAAGCATAATAATTTTGTTATTAACAAGTTAAAAACAGTAAATACATTGAGAATTTAAGCTTTAAAATATTTATTAAATTGATTTCTTACCAGATTTTGGAGTTACAGAAAAACTGAAAAGTGGAAGCTGTTTTGTTAAAACAAAGTTAGTTCGTTTACATCTAATTATGTTTCATTCAACTAAGAGATGAATATTAATGTCCAGGGAAGAAAAGAATTGAACCAAATTGAAAAAAAATTAAACAAACCCACCGCAGACCGGGTTATTAAAATATTAAAAAAAATTAATGACAATTATTCCAATGAACTTTATATTCATGAGTTTTATGCTTCTTTAATGTATGAACTGGATATTGAAAATTATTCTTATGATAAAGGCGGGGAATATAAGCTTAGGTATATTGATTTGTTGCTTTCTCAAATTTATTATGACTATTTAATAATTGATGAACGTATTATTGTAAAAATAATCTGTTCGGCAAGAGGTAAAAGTAAAATAGAAGAAAGAATAAAGGATGTGGTTTATAATTCTGATTTTATGGAAGCTCTGATTGTCGATTTTTCAAGTTCAGCGTTAGAAATCAACCATATAAAAAATAATTGATAGGAAAACATGAATCGTTTAATAAAATCAATTTTTATGATCAGCATACTTTTTTTGCTTGTGTCTTGCGCTAAAAAAGTAGGAATGAAAGATGAAAATGCCGCAATAATTATTAAAACTGATAGTGTGAGAATAATTACCAGCGCAAACCAGTTTTTGAAAAATGATCCTATTCCCTTAACCAATTTTAGCTGTGAACGAAGTTTGGGAACTAAAAATGATTTTTATTCTGAAGGTGATTACTGGTGGCCAAATCCTGAAGATCCTGATGGTCCATATATTAGGCGCGACGGAATGAGTAATCCCGGTTATTTTAAAGAACATCGCGAAGCTATGCGTAACATGAGCATACAGGTTGCATCTTTAGTTGCGGCATATAAAATTACTAATGAAAAAAAATATGCTGATCAGGCAATAAAACATCTTTATGCGTGGTTTATTGAGCCGCAGACAAAAATGAATCCTAATATGAATTATTCGCAAGCAATAAAAGGTATTTGTCCGGGCAGAGGAGTCGGGCTTATTGATGCAATTCATTTAGTAGAACCTGCACGTGCTGTTTCAGTATTAAATAAATTAAACGCCATTGATAAAAAGCTTTATACCGGTTTACAGAGCTGGTTTGCGGAGTTATTGGAGTGGATGAATACACATGAGTACGGTATTGATGAGCGTGAGCGGAAAAATAATCATGGAACCTGCTGGGTTATGCAGGCAGCTGAATTTGCTAAATTAACCTGTAATGAAGAAATGCTTAAATACTGTATAGATAGATATAAAACAGTATTGCTGCCAAACCAGATGAGTATGGATGGCAGTTTCTACATGGAATTAGAAAGAACAAAACCTTACGGTTATTCATTGTTTAATATAGATATAATGGCAACTGTGTGTCATATACTTTCTGATGAGAATGAAAACCTTTTTGCATTTAAACTAGAGGATGGAAGAGGAATGGAATTGGCACTGAATTTCATCTATCCATTTATTAAAGATAAATCGGAATGGCCTTTTGAACAGGATATTATGTATTGGGATGAATGGCCGGTAAGACATCCGGCATTATTATTTGGCGGATTCTCGTTAAAGAAAAATGAATATATTGATTTATGGAAAGTATTAGAACCGCTGCCTAAGTCGCAGGAGGGTTTAAGGAATTTTCCGGTGAGAGAGCCAGTTTTGTGGATAGAGTAAATTAAGATAAATTGTAAAAGAATTTCCAAAGGATTATAAATGAAAAAGCTGAATGTTTTGCTATTGTTTGCAACTCTGATAATAACAAGTAATTGTTCAATAATAAAAGCCCGGGTCTCAGAAAAACTTATAACTGAAATTAAAGATCAGTTGATAAAGATGGATGATATTTTTGACGGGAGATTTCCTGAGTTTACAATTAATGGGAAATACAAGTATCGTGATAAAGTGAACTGGTTCTCTGGATTTACCGGAGGAGAACTTTGGAATCTTTATGATTTAACCGGTGACAAAGAGTTAAAAAAGAGAGCGTTAAAACATGCTGATACTTTATTGGCGTTTGCATCAATTGATTACACACACGATATGGGATTTATATTTCTACCAACAGTTGTAGAAGCCTATAAAAGAACAGGTGAGAAAAAGTATAAAGATGCCGGATTATTAGCCGCTGAGATGCTTGCAAAACGGTTTAATCCGAATGGGAATTACATACGCGCATGGGGTAAATTAGGAAGTCAGAATAAAGCCGGATTATTAATTATTGATACAATGATGAATCTGGAACTGTTATTCTGGGCATGGCAGGAAACCGGTAATACAAAATTTTACGATATTGCCTATAAACACGCTGTAATCTGTATGGAGCAAAGTGTAAGAAGTGATTATAGTTCATACCATGTTGTTGAGTTTGATCCGGTAGATGGAAACGTTATTAAGAGATTTACACATCAGGGTGCTAAAGATGAATCTACATGGGCACGGGGACAGGCATGGGGGATTTATGGCTTTGCAAATGCCTATAAATATACAGAGGATGAAAGATTTTTAAGAATATCGCAAAAAATGGCTGACGTCTTTTTAGCGAGATTGCCAAATGATTTTGTACCTTATTGGGATCTTGACTTAAAAGGTGATGACGTTGTTAGAGATGCTTCAGCCGGTGTAATTGCTGCCTCCGGAATGTATCTGTTATCAAATTCATGTAAGTATAAAAATGACTATGATAAGTATAAATCAGCGGCTAACAAAATTTCAGAATCAATTTTTAATAATTATACCTTTAAGAATTCCCAAAAAGAAAATGAAGAGGGACTGCTTATTCATACAGTATATAATTTTCATAAAGGTTGGGGAGTTGATGAATCTTATCCGTGCGGGGATTTTTATTTTACCGAAACATTAAAAAAATATGTTGAAGAAGAGCAGAAGCAAATAATTGAAACCAAAAATCTGCGGGATAAAATATTGCTGAATGAGAATTGGTTTTATCTTGAAGACAATATGACCGGGATTAATAAATTACATTTATCCAGTTCTACATGGCAAAAAATAAACCTTCCTCATTCATGGAATAAATTTGATGCTGTTGATGCAGAACCCGGTTACAGAAGGGATGCAAGCTGGTATCAAAAAGAAATTATACTTAAAGAGCCAGACAAGAGTAAAAAATATAAACTTTATTTTGAAGGATCAAATATTACGACTGAAGTATACGTTAATAATAAGTATGCAGGGAAGCATGTTGGAGGTTATGTAGGTTTTGAGATAGATATAACTGATCAGATTAAAAAAGGGAAAAATAGTTTTCTGGTGAGAGTCGATAATTCAATTAATAAAGAGATTATTCCTTCACAAATATCCGACTTCTTTATTTATGGAGGAATTACACGGGATGTCTGGATTAAAATTGTTCCTAAAACAAATATCTCGAGATTAAATATTTCAACTCCGTTAGTAAATTTTGAAAAATCGTCTACCGAAATTAATATAGATATAGATGCTGATAATTCTAGTGATGCTGATTTATTAGCCGAATTAATTGATCCAAATGGAGATAAAGTTTTAGAAGAAAAACATGATCTAAATATTAAGAGCGGAAGAAGTGATTACACTGTAAAATTAAAAGAAATTAGTAATCCAATATTATGGTCAGTTGATAATCCTAATCTCTATACAGTAAAACTGACGTTAATTATTAATGATGAAATTGTTGATAAGACAGATGCGCAGTTTGGATACAGGTGGTTTGAGTTTAAGGAGCATGGCGCATTTTATTTAAACGGTGAAAAATTATTACTCCGGGGAACACACAGACACGAAGAACATGCCGGTTTGGCTAATGCATTATCAAATGATCAGCATAGAAATGATATGAAAATGATTAAGGATATGGGAGCTAACTTTGTCAGACTTGCGCATTATCCGCAAGATCCGGAAGTTTATAAAGCCTGTAATGAATTTGGGATTTTAGTCTGGGATGAATTGCCATGGTGCCGCGGCGGAGTAGGAAATGAAAAATGGAAAACAACAGCAAAACAACTTTTCAAAGAAATGATTTATCAGAACTATAATCATCCTTCAATAATCTTATGGTCAGTTGGAAACGAAGTTTACTGGCTTCCTGAGTTTGAGGGAGGCGGTGATATTGATAATCTTAGATCATTTACAAAAGAGCTGTATGAGCTTGCGCATAATCTGGATCCATATAGATTAACTTCTATAAGAAAGTTTTATGAAGGTGCTGATATTGTTGATGTATTTTCTCCTTCAATCTGGGCCGGCTGGTACTCTGGTGTTTACACTAATTATGGAATTGCAATTGCCGATGCACAGAAAAAATATCCTAGGTTTTTTCATGCAGAATATGGGGGAAGCAGTCATATTGGCCGTCATACAGAAAATCCTATTACCGGAGAAGGGTTTGTAAATCCGGATGAATGGACTGAAGCTGTAAACCAGGTTAAAGTTAATAATATAGCTAAGATTGGTGACTGGAGCGAAAATTATATTGTTGATCTATTTGACTGGCATTTACGTTTTAGTGAAACCAGTGGAACTTTTACAGGCAATGCACAATGGGCATTCAAGGATTTTGGTACACCGCTGCGACCGGAAAACGCGATCCCTTATATGAATCAGAAAGGGCTGGTTGACAGAGCCGGAAATCCTAAAGACGCTTATTACGTTTTCAAAAGCTACTGGAACTCTGATGACAAATTTACATACATTGAATCTCATACATGGGATGAGAGAAGCGGATTGGAAGGGAAAAAACGGGAAGTGGCAGTTTATAGTAATTGTAGTTCTGTAGAACTTTTTTTGAATGGAAAGTCTTTGAGTGAAAAAAAGAAAGATATAATGAGGTTTCCGGCAAGCGGACTTTCCTGGGATGTAGATTTTATTGATGGAGAAAATATACTCACAACAGTAGGTTATGAAAATAATAATCGGGTTGCGCAGGATACTATGAAACTGGTATATCATTATTCGCAAAATAAAAAGACGGAAAAGTTTGTTTTAAGTTCGGAACGTTTAGAGAATAGTAATTATTTAATAACAGCAATTGCAGTTGATAAGGATGGAGCAAGGTGTCTTGATTATAACGAGCGGGTTTATTTTTCAGTTGAAGGAAAAGGAAAGCTGTTAGAAAATTACGGAGTACCTAAAAAATCAAGTATTATTGAAATGGCAAATGGAAAGGCTCAGATTGAGTTTAAGGCGGTGCCGTTTGAAAAATCAACTATTGAAATTAGAAATCAAAATTTCAAAGGGGATTATTTTGCTATAGACGGCTTAAAATGTGATAAATAAAATTTAAAAAGTTCAGTGGTTAAAGTATAAATCAAATTCTATAACCGCTGAATTTTTTCCCAAATTTCCGGGTGAATGTAAATACCATCTTTAAGATTTTTTTTACGGGTTTCTATTATTCTTTCACCGGGATATGAAACTGAAGCTCCTTTATTTGCCGGTTCCGCATTTTTTACTGATTCAATGATTTCATCGGCAATGTTATTTATAGCTTCGGCCGAATAACTTTTAGAAGGATCGAAGCATATAAATACCTGGGACATTCCAGAATCAACTCTGGTTTTTCCAAGATCGTTTGTAGATTTTCCGCCAGATAAAATTGCGGCTAACAAATCAAATAATATAGCTAAACCAGCACCTTTCCAATATCCTATTGGCAGCGATCTTTGTGTATCATAAATTGCGGCGGCATTAGTTGAAAGTTTCCCTTCAGTATCAAATCCGCCGGGGTAAGGAAGCTCTTTTCCTTCCCTTCGGAATGTTGAAAGTTTACCGTAAGCATATTGTGATAAAGCCATATCTAGTACAACATGTCCATTGCTTCTGGGAACAGCCATTGTAATAGGGTTATTTCCAACAGCGGGAGTTTTTGCTTTCCATGGCGGCATTATTGGAATTGTGTTTGTCCAGCAAATAAGAATGTGTCCCCGTTCAGCAGCTTCCCAGCCAAATGCTCCGGGTCGCATCCAATGATTAGTGTTTTTTAATGCCGCAACGCCAACTCCGTTTTCCTTCGATAATTCAATTACTCTTTCAGTAATCCGCCAGGCATTTAAAGGTCCGGGACCAAGATTTCCATCCCATTGTTCCCATGCTCCAAAAGAATTTACAAGAGTTGGTTTTGCATTTGGAATTATGTGTCCCGATTTTACCAGATTAATAAAAGCTGAGAATCTATTAATTCCATGAGAAGCAACTCCGACAAGAGTATTTTCAGCAAATATTTTTGAACAAAGTTCAGCATTTTCTATTTCAAAATCGTGTTTAACTAAAATATTAAACAGCTTAATTTTAAGTTCATCAAAGGAAATATTTGTCATTTAATTCTCAAGAATATTTTAATCAGTATGTGTGTTTATTAAAAACTCAATAGCTTCGGGAATACAGACAACCTCAAACGGAGTTGATCCAAAAATTTCACCATCCGGTGTTAAAACTTTGGGTTCATCTGTTTTTATTTTTATATCTTTTGCTCTTATGGTTTCCACTTCCCGCATATTAATATGTTCACCTTTAAAGATTTTTGGCAGCCCGCTTAGCAGTTTTAATCTTGTCCCTTTATTCATAATAGTGATATCAAAAAGTCCATCGTCATTTTTTGCTGAGGGAGCCATTAAAAAATCTTTACCGGTATATTTAGTATTAGAAATTTCTATAAAGATAACGGAGCGTTTAATTGTTTTACCGTCGGCTTCAATTATAACCTGAAATGGTTTTAGAAAAAGTGTATGGTAAAGTACTCCTAATGTGTATGAGGCAGATCCGAACATTTTTAAGCCATGCGCGGTTCTTGCAACATCAGTTACAAATCCTAAACCAATTATGTTGGCAAAATAAAAGGTATTACCTTCAGTAATAAGTTTTCCAATATCTACATTTTTTGTTATTCGCCTTTTTATAGCAGCAATAGTATCCGCAATATTATTCCCGGTAAATCCTAAATCACGTGCAAAAGCATTTCCTGTTCCGGTGGGAATTATCCCGATTGGGATTCTTTTCTTAGAGTTATTCTGCATATAACCGTTAATCATGCTGAACAAAGTACCATCGCCGCCAGCAGTCAAAATAGCATCATAATGATCAAGATTAATATCCCTGATTAATTTTACAGCATTTTCAGAACTTTCGGTTAATTCTAAATCATAAATGATCTCATTTTTTTCTAATTCAGTCTTTACTTCGGAGATTAAATTTAAAGAGCGATCATTAGCGGCAAACTGGTTAAAGACAATTATTGTTTTCATAAAGTAATTCTATCTGAAAAATTTAATAAATGTGAAGTTAATAAAATTATGTTAATATAATATATCTTAAGAATTATTGAATTGTGTTAAATATGAAAATTTTTGAGGATTTTCAGTGAATTTATTTGCTACATAGAGCTGTTGTTTAATAAATAAAAAAACAAAATATTACCTTAAATAAAACAATAAAATGACGATAATAATTTTGGAACTAATTTTAAGTAAAGGAAAAGGGCTATGAAAGAATCTATTTCCGGCAAACTTAGCAAAATTGTGGGCTTCACTCTTTTAGGAATGTTAAGTTTAATATTTATAATTCTCATTATGCGTGAGGAAAATCTAAAATTTGAAACTTCTAGAAACAATGTACAGCAGGCTAATGAGATTTTCATTAAATCCATTGTATACGCAATGTCCGAAGGAGCTACAGATTTATCGCCTCTTGTTGAAAGTGTTAAGGGGCAGGGTAATAATGCTGATCTAAGAATAATACCGACTAATATTGTTGCTGCCGGCAGCGAAGATAAATTAGAGAATATTGAAAAAACTGTATTGTCGACTGGCAATGCACAGTATTTTGAAGAAGAACTAAACGGTATAAGGGTTTTTAGAGGTATTGAAATTGTTAAAGCTACAGAAAATTGTTTAGACTGTCACGATGAAGGAGTTTCCGTCGGTGATCCTATGGTGTTGATAAGTAATAGTTATTCCATGGAAGAAGTTCACAGCCAGATTAACTCTCAAAGAATTTTAGCAATAATAATGGTGGTTTTTACTGTTCTAAGTATTTTTTCAATATTAATGTATTTTGTTAAAAAGAATATTTTAGTCCCCATTGAAATATTGAACGGTGCAGCCGTAAAAGTTTCTGCAGGTGATCTTGATGTAAACGCGGTATGTCCTTGTGACGATGAATTTGGCACTTTGGGAAATGCGTTTAATGATATGATCTATAAAATAAAAACCCAGATAGGTTATTTAGATAATTTACCAACGCCTGTAATGATTATTGATAAAGAATATAACATACAATATATGAACAATGCGGGTAGCAGTTTGTTGAAGAAAAGTCCTGGTGAACTAAGCGGACAAAAGTGCTATGATAATTTTAAAACTGATCATTGTCAGACGGAAAACTGCGCGTTACACCAGGCTATGCAAAATGATAAAAACATAACTGAAGTTACAGTAAGTCGTGCAAACAATTCTGAAACTCACATAATGTACACCGGTGCTCCTGTAAAGAACCATGCTGGAAAAATTATTGGCGCATTGGAATTTGTTGCTGATATAAGTGATCAAAAGGAAATGCAGAATTATCTTGAAAGATCAACAGATAAATTACTTAAGGCGATGGGTGAATTTTCTACAGGCGATCTAACGGTTTCAGTGCAGGCTGAAAAAGAAGGTGACGCTATTGGGAAATTATTTGCCGGATTTAACGAATCGATTAGCAAAATAAGAAGTACCTTGTCAAAAGTATCAGAGCATGTTATTTCAACAGCGTCTTCAACGGCGCAGATTTCATCGAGTATTGAAGAGATGGCTGCCGGATCGCAAGAGCAGAGTGCCCAGACTCATGAAGTTGCATCCGCTGTAGAAGAGATGACAAGAACAGTTATAGAGACCGCACAGAATTCTAATAATGCTGCTAATGCTTCTAATATAGCGTCGGAAGAAGCTCAAAAAGGTGTACAAAAAATTAATGCTACAAAAAGCGGAATCAGCAAAATTGTTGAATCATCTGAACATTCAAGTAAAATTATTTATGAGCTGGCCGATAAGACCAACCAGATTGGTGAAATTACACATGTAATTGAAGATATTGCTGATCAGACAAACCTATTAGCTCTTAACGCGGCAATTGAAGCTGCCAGAGCCGGAGAACAGGGTCGGGGATTTGCCGTTGTTGCAGACGAAGTTCGCAAGCTGGCTGAAAGAACAACGAAAGCAACTAAAGAGATTAGTGAAACAATTAAGGCAATTCAGTCTGATGTAAAAGAAGCAAATAATTCTGCGCAGGAAGCTGGCGATTCAGTGAAAGAGGGAATGATACTGACCAATGAAGTTGCTGAAGTTTTTGAGAGTATTAGAGAGTACTGAAAGAGTATCAATGGAAATTTCTCAAGTTGCGGTAGCAAGTGAAGAACAATCGTCCACGGCTGAAGAGGTAAGCAGAAATATAGATAGTATTAATACTGTAGTTTCTGAAACTGCATCCGGAATAGAACAGGTAGCCCAGGCTGCAACCGACTTAAATGCAATGGCTGAAGAACTTAGGACGCTTATCAGTCAATTCAGTTTTAGCAAAGAAAAAGGTCTGGCCAAATACAATTAAAAACAAAAAAATCATAAAAGTGCCGGTATAGAAATGTACCGGCTTTTTTTTATCCGGTTCAAAATATTTAACTCTTCTGAGAAATAACCATAACCTGGAAACAATCAATCCAAAAGCTTTTTAGTATGCTAATGCATTATTTTTTTATTGTTTCTCTACGTATTCAAATTTTCTTATTTTTTATGATCATTATAAAAAAAACATGGAGCAGCGATGTTAAGAAATACCATATTATGTTTCCTCTCAATTTTAACTATAATTTCGGCTCAGACAATTAATGTTACAAATTCAAATTTTGAAAAATCGGAGAATAATAATGCTTTAGGCTGGAGTATTATTGCTGGTGATAACATAACAATAGACGCAAATGTTATGTTTGATGGAAAGAACAGTCTTCTAGTTGTAAATAGTGATTGGTCGGAATCTTCAATTATATCTGGAGAAGTTGAATTGAAGGTTGGACATATTTATAAATTAAGCGCAATGGTTAAATCAGAAAACGCTTATACAAAAGATATTAAACAATACCCGACTTCTGTAGCCGGCTGTATAACTATGGAATCGATACCTTTCACAAATCATTCCCAAACTGTAGGTTCAACAAAAGACTGGCATAAAATTGAAACATATTTTGTCGCAACAAAATCCAAGGATAAAGTAAAACTTCTTCTTGGTTATAATGGTGCGGCTAAAGGGAAAGTCTGGTTCGATAAAATTGAACTAACAAAAGTTGAAGACATTAACGAATACATTCCAAAAGAAACTGTTAAGTGGTTTGGTGACGGTTATAGATACGATGACAGAGGCTGGATATTTGTCCATACAGAAGGGAATCCCTACGAAAGAGGTTATCAATACGGTTATTTGGTAGCAAATGATATTGCGATAATGATTGAAAAACTTGGTTACGATTATGACAGAAATGATGCGCGTGAAGGCTGGAATAAATTAAGATATGCCGCAGACGCATTAATGTTTAGAAAATATGACAAAGAATATCTTGAAGAAATGAAAGGCATTGCTGACGGTATTAATAGAGCCGGTTCAAAAATATTTAAGCATGATGTTGAACTTTTGGATGTTGTTACATTAAATTCTCATATTGATATTGATTATGCCGCATCAGCTTTAAGGAAAACTAAAAATCCATTATCAGGACGCAGTTTCCTTGCGCAGGAAGAAGAACTTAATATCCCGGAGAAGACACATAAGTGTTCCGGGTTTTTAGCGAATAATTCAGCCACGGCAGACGGCAGAATTGTTTTTGGACAAATCTTTATGTGGGGAGGTTATACCGGACCAAACTGGAATGTTATAATAGATATAGTTCCTACTGAGGGAAACAGACTTGTATATCAGACATATCCGGGCGGAATCCACTCTGGTGCCGATTTTTACATGAACAGTGCAGGTGTTATGATTGGCGAAACAACTGTATCACAAACTCCGTTTAATGCTGAAGGCACTCCAATGTCTAACCGTATTAGAAAAGCTGCCCAGTATGCAAACAACATTGATGACGTATCAAAAATACTAGCTAAAGATAATAACGGGATGTATACAAACGACTGGCTTGTTGGCGATACAAAAACTGATGAGATTGGAATCTTTTTATTAGGTACTAAGGAAAATCAGTTTTGGAAAAGCAGCAATAAAGACTTTTATGGCGATAGTAAAGACTGGTTCTGGAGTAACAATAATAATAAATCATTAAAGGTAAGAAAAGAAGGTATCTTTAATTCAAGTAATGCTCCATACGATTTAACTTTTGGTCCTTGGAACAGAGATATAGCATTCCAAAAATTTTATAAAGAAAATTATGGCAGTATTGACGCGATTGCCGGAGTTAATTTGTGGAATTCTTCACCTATAAACAGACCACATGCATGTGACGGAAAAATTGTAACCTCTGAAATGGCAGAGCAGTTAGTCTTTTTTGCCCATTACGGTAAAGTAACTTTAAGGGAAAAATTTATTAATGAAAATAACAGAATCCCGGACTGGCCAAACGCAATTCCCAGATTAACGTTAGGATATTCAACACCAAGTCCTATTTATATAACTGAAAAACTAAAAGAAGCCAGAATTAAATCTTCTGATAATAACTGTAATAATATAAAAGTTTGTGCTGAAGACGTTAAAGGGGCAGTAAGTTACGATGAAACGCAACTATGGTTTAATACTGTATTTCCGGCATCTAACAAAGAAAACTGGTTTATTAGCGGTACTTCTGCTTATTGGAGAATTTTGAATGATTTGCCGTCCGGTAAAGATAAAGCGGAAGATTATTTACGTTCACAATTTTCTGAGTTAAACGCACGTTATAATTATGTACTTGCTAAAGAAGGAACAATGGTTCCACTAGAGGCAAAAACTGTTTACAACGAATATAAACATTATCAGATGCCTAGAATTAAAGGAACATATCTGCTTCATCAATTAAGATTAAAACTTGGAAATGAAAAATTTTCTAAAGTGATGAAAAAAGTTCATACCGATTTTAGAGAACTTGATATTACAACAGATCAGTTTGTAGCCATACTTAATGATTTTTCAGGCGGGAATTATAAAGATATAGTTATGCAATGGCTAAATAGAAGTGATTTACCTGAAGTTGAGGTTAATTCGAATGTTGAAGAAAAAGACGGAAAATTTATTGTTAAGTTAAATATTAAACAAACCGGTCATGTATATGATTTTAAAACTTCTGTTGCTGTTAAAACAGAATCTGAAATTAAATTAATTTCTGTTGATGTAAATCAGTTGTTAAATGATTATGAGTTTGAGGTTATGGATAAACCAGTCTCAGTTACATTCAATTATAACAACGATATACCGCTAAAGACAGATAAGTATTATACATGGTCAAATTTCTTTGATGACTATCAATCATCAATTATAGCTTACGGAACTAACAGACAAATTGAAGCGAACCATACTTTAGCATTGAGATTTTCAAAAGTTTTGGCCGATAGATTTACAGAGACTTTAACTCCGGTTAAAAAAGAAAGTGAAATCTGTGAAAAAGGATTAAGCAATAATGATCTGCTGATTCTGAACGGCATCGAAGATAATAAGTTAATGGAAGAGGTTTTGACAAAGTATGATATTAAAGCTGGGAAAAACTGGTTTACATGGAATGGGAAAACTTATTCTGACTCTGATGATGGTTTATTCATAGCACTTCCTAATCCATACGCTGAGAATAAAGCGGTATATTTATATTTAAGCAATAGCGGACTTCAGCTTTACGATATGACGAAACAAGCATACAGAATGCCGTCCTGGGCTTTATTTGAAGGCGATAAAATTGTTGAGAAAGGATATCATTGTAATAAAGATTTAGTTGTGAAGTTTTAGCTAAAATAATTTTAATGTCATTTCAATAATTTGAAATGACATTTTTTTTTAATCAATTAGAAAATTTTTATGTTCAAAAATGCAATTGTAAAAACACCGTCCAAAAGCTTAGTTAAAGGAATTACCACAGCAAACCTTGGTTTCCCAAATTATGAGAAGGCGATTGAACAGCATCAAAAATATATAGAAGCTTTGGAAAGTTGCGAAGTAACTGTGAAAATTTTAGATGCGGACGAAAATTACCCTGACTCAACATTCATTGAGGACGTGGCACTGCTTACTCCTAAATGTGCGGTTATAACTAACCCTGGTGCGGAATCGAGAAATGGTGAGACTGCCGGGTTGGAAGAAGTATTAAAAGGCTACTATCTGGAAATTGAAAAAATTGAATCGCCGGGAACTGTTGAAGCCGGGGATATAATGATGGTTGGCAGTCATTTTTATATTGGACTCTCAAAAAGAACCAATTATGACGGTGCTCAACAGATGATTCAAATTTTAGAGAAACATGACTTAACCGGGTCGGCGGTTGAATTATCAGAAATGCTGCATCTAAAAACTGGAGTTGCATATTTAGAAAATAACAATATGCTCGCCTTTTGTGAATTTCTTGATAAACCTGAATTTCAAAAATTTAACTTAATTGAAATTGATGAAGATGAATCATACGCGGCAAATTCAATTTGGATAAATAACAATGTGATAGTGCCAAAGGGGTTTCCAAAAACTAAAAATAAAATTGAAGCTTTAGAATATAAGGTTATAGAGGTTGATGTATCTGAGTTTCAAAAATTGGATGGCGGATTAAGCTGTCTGTCATTAAGGTTTTAGATTATCTTAAATGAGGAAATAATGAAATCAGTATTAAGATTATTATTGATAATTATTTGTTTAACAGTTTTTGTTAATGCTCAAACAAAATCTGAATATGGTGAATTATTTGTTATCGAGAGTGTCAACGCGTCTTTCCCGGATTCATTGAGAAATGAAGGACACACATACGATGATAGTTTATACAGTTTTGAAGAACATTATAATGATTCAAGTATAGCTATATTTGTCCCGATGGGATTTCGAAAATCAGAAGCAGTAGATCTGGTCTTCTATTTTCATGGGTGGAATAATAACATACGTAAGTCGATTGAAAAATTTGAATTGACAAAACAGTTTTCAGAAAGCAATAAAAACGCAATTTTTGTTTTCCCGGAAGGACCTAAAAATTCGCCCGATTCTTTTGGAGGCAAGCTTGAGAATACCGGAGTTTTCGAAAAACTTGTTAATGAAGTTCTTGAAACCTTAAATGAAAAAGAGCTTACAGAAAACGAGTCTCTTGGAAATATAATTTTATCGGGTCATAGCGGAGCATACAGAGTTCTTGCTTATATTTTAAACAGAGGCGGATTAACTGAAAATATTTCGGAAGTATATTTGTTTGATGCCATGTATGGAAGATTTGAAATGTATGCAGACTGGATAAGTAATTATAATGGGCGTTTTGTAAATATCATAACTCCCAATGGTGGAACATATAAAAACAGTGTGGGATTTTTAGATGATCTAAATAATTTGAATATTGAATCCTTTAGAAAAGACGGGGATGAAATTTATGATGAAGAATTGGTTAACAACAGAATAGTTTTTCTTTTTACTGAACTTGGGCATAGCGAAGTAATAAATCCATATTTTAATCAGTTGTTAAGAACAAGTAAATTAGAGAATAAATAAATTATAAAGGGACGTTATATAACGTCCCTTTAATTAGACAAAATGTTTAGAACAATCCACCATTCTGGTAAATATCTAACTGAACATCAGAAAACTTATTTATAGTTGAAGTTTTAGCATTATCCAGATTTGTAATCTCACCAGTTTCAAAATTCACTTTTATCTTATGTCCATCTTCTAAATTCAATTCATCAAGCGAATCATAAGTCAGAATGGGGAAAGCAGCATTGATAGCATTCCTTTCGTAGATTGCACCGTAAGATTCCGCAAGTATAGCCTGAACTCCAAGAGCCTTAAAACAATCAACAGCTTGCTGCCTTGAACTTCCGCTTCCAAAGTTTTTCTGAACAATTACTATATCACCTTTTTCAGCTTTCTTAGCAAAGTCTTCATAACCTTTTAAGTTATCAAAAGTGTATTGTCCCATTTCTTCAATGTCTGTAATGGTTAAATATCTGTTATGGAAAATCATATCAGTATCAATATTATCTTCTTTAATTATCCAGACACGACCTTCAATTTCAATAACATTTTCAATATTAGTTTTTTTCTCAACAGCTTTTTCCAAGCGTTCAACTTTTTCTTTAATGTCAAATAATGCTGGCTCTAAAGGAATATCTTCCGGAGTAGTTATATAGCCGGCAACAGCCGATGCAGCTACATTTGCCGGTGATGAAAGATAAACTTCCCCTTTTCCTTGTTTACCCGGAAAGTTCCTATTTCCAGTAGAAATTGTAATTTCTCCAAGACCGTTCTGTCCAACCTGTCCGGCTGCGCAACCAGCACAACCAGCGTTAGAAACCAAAGCACCGGCTTCTTTAAAAGTTACGATTAAACCTTCTTGCATTGCCTGCTGCCAGACTTCATCAGTTGTAGGAACTATTTTCAGTACAACGCCGGGTGCTACTTTTCTGTTTTTCAAAACATTTGCCGCAATTCTTAAATCTTCAATTCTGCCATTTGTGCAGCTTCCAATAAAAGCAGAATCTATTTTAATTTTTTTGATCGATTCAATATCCACAGAATCGTGAGGTTTACCCGGACGTGAAGCCATCGAAACAAATTCTTCAACATTTACATCATCAGCAAAAGCATATTTTGCATCTTCATCAGCTTTAACCAATGGAAGTTCTCTTCCGCATTTTTCTGATGAATATTTTAAGATTTCTTCATTTGCTGTTAAAAGAACTATTATGGCACCCATCTCAGTTCCCATGGAAGAAATTGTAATTCTTTCATCAAGTGTAAGTTCATCAATTGTTTCACCATAAAGTTCAACTGAATAACCAAGAAGTGTATTAGCACCATATTTATTAAGCAGATTAAGTACTATATCTTTGGCGCTTACTTTTGGCGGGCGTTTACCGTGAAGAGTGATTTTTGCGGATTTCGGAACTTTAAACCACGATGATCCTTTTGCAAATGCCGCGGCTATATCAACATCACCCATACCCTGACCAAACGCACCAATGGCACCCATAATGTTAGCGTGTGAATCGGTTGATACAAATGTACTTCCCGGATATGCTAAGCCTTTATCAATTGCAACATGAGTTCCAATTCCGGCATTTATATCATAAACCTGAATGTTATTTTCGCGTGCAAAGAGTCGGCATATATGCTGATTTATTGCATACTTCTGATCGGAACCTGTTGGGTTACAATCAAATGTAAAAAATGTTTTTGATGGATTTTCAATTGATAAACCTTTGTCCTGAATATTTTTTACAACATTTGCACCGCCAAAATCTCTGGCTACTCGTGCATCAATCATTATATCAATATTTTCTCCGGGTTTTACAACATCATATTTTGAATGATTTGCTAATATTTTTTCGACAAGTGTCATTCCCATAACAAAGTCCTTTTCTGTTAGTTAGTTTTATTTGTGCGGGTTAATTTAATTATTTAAAGAGTAATTTCCCATCGAAAGAATTAATATTTGTTGATAATTATAGATTACTTTTACGCAATTATCTTAAAATTTTACACGCTTAACTCGAAGTTTACTCATTCGGCAACATTTAAATAGAAATACTTTTTTCATTAGGTATATTTGAATTAAAAATTATATGAGTCGGGGAAAAAAATGAATGAGGCAAATGTAACAATGAAAGTTGATAAGGGGAAAAACAAGCGAACTGTTGCTTTTTTGATGTCTTTGATTTCTGAAAAAAACAGTGAACTTACTGAAATTAGTTCTTTATTATCAGACTATTTTGAAAACAATGATTTGAGTGGGACAAAAAAACTTTTGTCTGATTTAAATTTTGAAGCTGTAAATAAGAGTGAATCAGAATTAACTGAAATTGACCTTTCAATTAAGAACTCTATTTATCCTAAATTTTCACTAGAAGATAAAGTGAGGATTAGTGAACTAATTGCGGAAGATGAAATGCCCAAAATCAGTCTGACAAAAATGATAAACATGGCTAATTTATTAATAGGTGATTTATCATCTATTGAGAAAGACATGGTGGATAAAAAATTGTACTTATAAATAATATGTATTGTCCCATACATATTCCAAGTGATGAAAACCCGGTAGCTCTGTTATCGGGTTTTTTATTTGTGCACTTCTGAATCGTATAGAATATTTCCATGTTCAAATATGTGTTTGTTTATGGAGATATTCCATCCTCTCATGGTTTTATGCCATTTTTTATTACCAGAAAATTATCCCAATTTATTTCAATTATTTTATGCAATTCAAAATTATCTCTTAGAATAACAATAATAACATATTCAAATTTTTGCTTTTCTATTTCTTTAGAGTCTTGATCATTTAATCCATAAAAAACACCAGTTAATTTCCCTGATGTTGATTTGATACTATATCTTTCACCTTGTCGACTTATCGCATCAATATTTTGAGTCCCGGCAGGTGCGGCTTGTAAATTTGGTAAACCTGGTGTATTGTTATAATGCTCAATAGCGAGATATTCCCCTAAATCTCCAATTATATTCTTAGTTCTAATGATTTCTTTCTCTTTTAATTTAGAAATTATTTGAGAATACAATTTTATTAGATCAGTTGGAGTATAATTATTTAAATCCATAGTTCCCTTTTCAAATAGAGCTTAAAAAATACAATTACGATTTAATTATACATAAATTATTCTTTTAAGACCTAATTATCAAAATATATAGCTTGGCTATAGTTGTAATTACATTTGGCAAAAAACGTTCCTGTCAGGTAGCCGACTTTTTTACTACAATATTATCCTTTTATTAGAGTCAAAAAAATGATAGATTTAATAAAAAGATAAAATATCCGAGATAAATCCAAATAAGGTAAAGTATGAAAAAATATTTGATTCTGATTTTACTAATAAGCAGTGTTTTTGTTAAAGCTCAAACATTTTCTGATTTCGACGCAAAAAGTATTGATGGAAAGGAAATTAAGTTTTCAGAAACTTATAAATCCGGATTAACATTGGTAACTTTTTGGGCTTTGTGGTGCGAGCCATGCAGAACTGAAATTCATATCATCAATAAATTTTATGAAAAGTATCATGAAAAGGGATTGAATGTAATCAGCATTAATCAGGATACACCAAGAAGTATTGCAAAAGTAAGATCCTATGTTGTATCACACGACTTAAATTTTCCGGTAATTCCTGATCTGAAAAAGGAACTGTTTCAGCATTTTAACGGTCAGTCTATTCCCTTAACATTTTTAATCGATAAAAGCGGAAATGTAGTTTACAAGCACATCGGATATCTTCCCGGAGACGAAACAGAACTTGAGGGAGAAATAGTTAAACATCTGGGAGCGGGAAATTGAAAAGAATATTAATAGTGCTAATACTGGTTGCCGCCTGGTCAAATATTTATTCGCAGGTAAATCCCTCAGTTTCAAACTATTTGCGATATGGAATTGGAGATCAGGAAATTGGTGAGTTGACTAAGGATTTTGAATATACAGAAAATGTTCTCGATTTCAGATTAGGTCTGCCGCAATCAATTACCATCGGGTTTCGGTTGCAATACGATCAGCCGCCGGAAGTTGGTCCAAAATTTAAAGGAATAAAAAGAAGATTTATTGAATATAGAAAAGACGGATTTTATTTACGCGGTGGTGATTTATCGGAAGTTTATGGAAAGGGAATGGTTTTAAATCTTTTTGAAAACCGAGGAATTGCTTTTGATACTTGGCTTGACGGGATTAAGATAAATTATAAATACAAAAATTTTGACGCTTCGTTAATTGCCGGAACAATAGATTACCGGGATTCAATAGATATTGCCCGACACGAAATATACAAGCTAAGCGGCGGTAATCTTAATTATGAAATAAATACAAATTTATCGGTCGGTGGTTCTTTTATAAGAGCCGAAGCAGATATTCCGCAGTTTATTGATGAAAGCAATTTAATTTCGGAAACACCGGAAATATATTTATCAGCTAACACAGAAAATTTTGAGTTCTTTGTAAACTACACTCATAGCTGGAAAAAAGATAGAACACTTAGAGAAACTTACTCTGGATATGGAATTTATTCATCCGGTTCATATTTTTCGGAAGGATTTGGATTTACTCTGGAATATAAAAATTACCGATTTGATATAACTGATCCCTTCAGAAGATTTGATAATTCACGAACTTCAAAAATATTCCCATTTCAAAATCCGCCTATTGTAATGAAAGAACATTCAAGTACTTTGTTATCAAGACCAATTCATGAAATTGATTTTAACGATGAAGTCGGGTTACAAGCGGAGTTCTATTATTTATTTAATGATTTAACTTTTACATTAAACGCCAGTGTTGCAAGCAGGCATGATCTGTTTGTTTATAATTCTTCCGGATTTAATTTTGAAATTGAAGAAAGGTCATCAAACTTTTTACCTTCGCTTGATGAAGAATACTCTCCTTATTACGAAATATTTTTAGAAGGGGAATATGAATATGATTTTTCTACAAAATTTAAGCTGGGAGCAGCTTACAGAAATAAACAGCTTTACACCGAAATTGTTGGTTCCGTTGCAACACATGAAATAACGTCTGTAGTAATCCCGGCGGTAATTAAACACAAGTTGTCAGATATTGTCTCAACTGAACTTAAATATCAATTAGAATTTGTAAACGACAGTTATAATGCTTCTCAGGAAGATTTCAATAATCAATTTTTAGCATTACTGTTTTCATTTAAACAAAAATTATCGTTAGCAGTAAGAACAGAGTTTACTAGTAACGATTATGACGTATCCGGAAGAACCTCATGGATTGTAGGAGAAGTTGGCTACAGAATATCTTCGGGGAATACAGTTCAGATTTCTTACGGGAGAGAACGCGGCGGATTAGTCTGTACAAACGGAGTCTGCCGTTATATGCTTCCATTTAAAGGATTTAGATTTTCATTACAAACAATTATATAGGAGAAATTATGAAAGTAAAATATATATTTTTATTGCTGATGCTCACATCACTTAGTTATGCCGGCGAAAAAAGAGTACTGGTTGAATTATTAACAAACTCACATTGTCCTTCGTGTGTTTCGGCATACACAGCGTTAAATTCATTGCTAAGTACAAACTCAGAAAACGTAGATGTCATTTTTTATCATATGCCATTTCCGTATTCGGATGACGCGTTATATCAGGCAAATACTTCAGACGCAACGCTGAGGAATAATTTTTACGGACCTTTCAGCAGTACGCCGAGAGCACTTTTTAACGGAGTGTTACAGTCAAACAGTTACAGCAGTTGGACAACAGTACTTAATAATGAGCTTTCATCGGAAGTCTCGTTCGGAATAGAGTTATCCGGCAGTATTGACGGGTCAAATTTCAGTATCAATTCTAAAATAACCAGACTGGCTGATACACCGGAATCTGATTTGATATTAAACTTAGTTATAGTCGAAGATGTTTTATATGCGGGACGAAACGGAGTTTCTGATCATGATAATGTAATGCGCAGTATTGGAACGGGTTCAAACGGTATTGCTGTGGATCTCAGTTTAAATGAATCAAAAGATTATATAGCATCTCTTAATTTTAGTGATCTTTGGAACACCGAAGCCGTTTCGGTAGTGGCATTTATTCAGAGTAAAAGTTCAAAGAAAATATATCATTCTGAAACAATCGCGTACTCAAACTTAGGAATTACTGATGTAGAAGAGTCTGAAACTTTACCGCTTAGTTTTGAACTGAAACAGAATTATCCCAATCCGTTTAATCCGGCTACAGTTATAAGTTATCAGTTGGCAGTTAACAGCTTTGTAAGATTGCAAGTTTTTAATGTTCTTGGAAAAGAAATAAAAACTCTGGTCAGCCAAAACCAGCAGCCTGGAGATTACAAAATAAACTTTGATGCTTCAGAACTGTCGAGCGGAACTTATTTTTATCAGCTTAATACCGGCGGGCATACTTTAACAAAGAAGATGCTGCTGATAAGGTAATGGTTCACAAGTGTTTATTAAGTAAATTAAAGTGTCAGACTGGGTTTTTCACCGCAAGTTGAATTATCGAAGTCTGGCATTTACGTTAAAATACTTTCGGATATGAAACGTTCAACTTGGTTGATTGATGCGCCTGACAATAGATATTTCAGGATTCTCCAAACATTGAATCTTTCTCAGTAGTGTAAGAGATTCCGATTAGTTCAGTTGCCATTTTTCCAAACTGTTTACTGTAATTCCAATCTGGTTCCAGCATCGATCTAAGAAACGCAATCTGTTCCGCATGTGTCATTATGTGAATTATCAGTCTATAAACTAAATAACCTTTCCCTTTACTTCCATCGTTAGCTATATCTAGCTGTTTATCATCAACAGAAGCAAGATATTCTTTAATGGCAAGAAGTCCGTCATCAATTACTTTGTTAATAAAATCTTTCTTAATAGGATATTTACACGGACGACAAGTGAACTTATCAACTTCCCATGGTTTTTCAGCGGAAAGAAAATATCTTGGCCAGGACATTGTATGAACAGCCATTTGAGCAATTGTCATTTTATGTTCAGCAAAAGAATAATTTAATATTTCCTCTGATGAGCCTTCTATAGCATACTTTAAGCACCCGGACATTGTAAAAGCCGCTTTAAGTAATCGATTACAGTGTATTCTGTTTTTCATAAAGTTCATCTATCATTTAATTGAATAATTTAAAATTAAGGATTTGAAAATTAATATTTTCGCTTTATTTTAATTCATGCCTTAAAATAAAGGAGAATCAAATGATAAAGAAATCTATTCCTATTTTAATTACAACAATTTTAATATTTTTTGTTGGCTGCAGTCCCGTAGTTATAAACGATTATTTTGGTATTATGATGGATCCTGAGTACGCAGAAGGTTTTGAGATAGTTTCGTACAATGATTTAGACGGAGCTGTTTATAAAAGCAATATGTATATGAATCCTTTAGTTTATGCTTACGCCGAATTAGACAAAGGTGTTGTAATTATTAAAGTTTTGAATATGGATGAAACACCTATTCCTATTAACTCAAACACCGATCAGTTTGTAGTTTATAATAATGATGGTGAAAAATTCATGTTAACCATTGATCGTGAGAAATATTCAGTTAAAGAAAGCATCGGTAAAAATGAATCAGTTACCTTTACATTAGAGCTTCCGCTTAAGTTTTTTGAAAGCATTGGAACAGGCGATTACTCAGGTTTCAAAGAAATTAATAAACCTGACCGCAGATTTTTTGATTATACTGAAAAGCAAAATGATTTAGATGAAGTTAAAAAGTATATTAAATATTTTGAAGTAACTCTGGATCTTAAAAATGTAATTATATTAAAGGTTATTCCTTAGGAAAAACCTTTAATAATATATTCAGCATACATTAAGAATTGATATTAATAACATAAACTAAAAATCTATTTATGGATTAAAATTATTACGGTTTGCGGAATTACTAATCCTGATATTATAGCTTTCGTAAGTTCTATTGGTAATTTATAAACTGTACCGGGAAATCATAGTCAGCCTCTCTAACCATGTTCATAACAGCCTGAAGCTCATCTTTTTTGGCTCCCTGAACTCGTAATTTTTCATCCATAATCTGGGCGGTAACTTTAAGTTTCATATCTTTAATTAACTTAGTTATTTGCTTCGCGTTATCTTTAGATATTCCATTCTGTAAATTAATTACTTGTTTTAAACGACCGTTAGAAGCTGATTCAGGATCATTAAATTTCATCACTTTAATAGAAAGTTTGCGTCGTATAAATTTAGTCTGGAGAATATCAATCGCCTGCTTGCGGGCATAGTCATCACTGGTATTGATATTTATAACTTTATCTTTTTTATTTAAGGTCAACTCAGTTTTTGAAGCTTTCAGATCATATCTCTGAGTAATTTCCTTTACAGCCTGATTTAACGCATTATCTACTTCTTGAAAATCAATTTCAGAAACTATATCAAAAGAAGAATTTTTTGCCATTTTATCACCTCATAAATATTATTTGAATAATTAAATATATGATAAAGGATATTTATAAGAAACCTCAGGGGATTTTTAAGATACAAGTTTTAACTTCACAAAACTTTTCATTCGTAGATTTAGTACATTTATGCCTATAAAAAATAAATGGTGAATTGATGTCAGCTATAGGAAAATATAACAAACTGGAAATAGTTAAAGAATTAGATTTTGGAGTTTATGTATTTGAAGAAAAACTTGGCGAAATTTTATTGCCAAAAAGATATGTACCCGAAAATGTAGAAGCGGGCGATTTTATTGATGTCTTCATTTACCTCGATTCCAAGGACTGTTTAATTGCAACAACCGAAAAACCATTTGTAACAGTGGGTGAATTTGCCTATCTAAAAGTTTTATCAGTAAGTGATTTTGGCGCGTTTCTGGATTGGGGATTATCTAAGGATCTTTTAGTTCCATTTAGGGAACAAAAACAAAAAATGGCTGAAGGAGATCATTATATAGTTTATGTTTATATAGATGAGCATACTCAAAGAATTGTTGCAACATCAAAAATAGATAAATATTTAAAAGGTGATATCTCAAAGTTTACCGAAGGTGAGGAAGTTGATCTATTAGTTGCCAACAGAACAGAACTAGGATATAATGCGATTATAAATAACTCAAATTGGGGTTTAATTTACAAAGATGAGATATTTACCGATTTAAGAAAAGGATACAAAGTAAAAGGATATATTAAAAAACTAAGACCTGATGGTAAAATTGATTTAACACTAAATAAATCCGGTTACGAAAAAGTAAAAGATATTACTGAAGTTATTTTAGATGAAATAAAAAACAGAGACGGATTTTTGGAAATTACGGATAAAAGTGATCCTGAATTAATTTACAGAACATTTGAAGTAAGCAAAAAAACTTTTAAGAAGGCAATTGGATCATTATATAAAGACAGGTTAATTATAATCGAACCTGCTGGTATCAGATTACTAGAAAAATAGGATGCTATCTTATTAATAGTTTTTAAACCGGCTGGTTTTATCGGCCGGTGTAATACCCATCACATTCCAAATAAGAATTACCGGAACAAATAAATTTAACTGGAACTTTTGATCATTTTTATAGTTCTTTGCATACTATAAAAAGACAATCTCTCTTAAAATTATTGGTAGCAATATGAAAATTCCAGAAAATCATGCATTAGTAATATTTGGTGCATCCGGAGATTTAACAAAACGAAAATTAATCCCCGCCGTATATGACTTAAAAAAACAAGGTTATTTGCCAGAAGGTTTTTACATTCTTGGAGTTAGCAGAAGTAAAATTTCTGATGAAGAGTTTAGAACTAAAATGACTGATTCCATAAAAGAATTTGCCAATGGTGACGCGGATTATGAAGATATAAAAAGGTTTTCTGAATCATTGCATTATCTGGCTATAGATACAAGTGACGAAAATGATTATGCAAAAGTAAAAGAAAAACTTTTGCAGCTTGATATAGAAAGGGGCGTTTCGGGCAATTATATATATTATTTATCAACTCCGCCAAGTTTATACGGTGTTATTCCTAAGAGTTTAGCCGCGCACAAACTGAACGATGAGACTGGCGGCTGGAAAAGAATAATTATTGAAAAACCGTTTGGCTATGATTTAGACTCAGCAATAGAATTGAAACATCAGATAGAGCCTTATTTTAATGAGGATCAGATTTACCGCATAGATCATTTTCTAGGCAAGGAAACAGTTCAGAATGTAATGGTCAGCAGATTCTCAAATGGAATTTTTGAACCATTGTGGAATCGCAATTATATTCAGCATGTTGAAATAACTTCGGCAGAAAGTATTGGTATTGAAAACCGCGGCGGTTATTACGATAAATCCGGTGCGCTTAGGGATATGGTTCAGAATCATTTATTGCAGCTAACCGGACTAATAGCAATGGAAGCTCCTGCCTCTTTTGACGCGACCGCGATAAGGAATGAAATTCATAAAGTTTTTAAGTCTTTAAGAGCAATTAAAAAAGAAGATGTACGCAAAAATGTTATAAGAGGCCAATACACAGCTTCACATATTAAAGGTGAATCTGTATCTGGTTATCGTGAAGAAAATGAAGTTGATGAAAACTCTAAAACAGAAACTTATGTAGCATTAAAATTCTTTATTGATAACTGGCGCTGGGGAGGTGTCCCGTTTTATATACGTACTGGCAAAAGACTTCCGAGCCGTGTAACCGAAGCAGTTATAAAATTTAAGCCAACACCGCATCCGTTATTTAACATGAGTGATGAAAGTAAATTTGGGAATCAGCTTGTTATAAGAATTCAGCCGGATGAAGGAATACTGCTCAAGTTTGGAATGAAAACTCCGGGTTCAGGGTTTAATGTTCAGAATGTTAATATGAATTTCCATTATTCCGATTTATCGGATGCATATATACCGGCAGCTTATGAAAGGTTAATTCACGATTGTATGATTGGAGATTCAACTTTATACGCGCGTGGTGACGCGGTTGAAGAAGCCTGGAAATTTGTTGACCCAATATTAAAAGCCTGGGAAGATGATCCTTCAATTAAAGTTTATGGTTATCCGGCAGGTACCTGGGGACCAAATATAGCTGATGATCTTATAGAAGGAGAAAACCTTACATGGCGTTATCCCTGTAAAAATTTATCGAACGATGGAATATATTGCGAATTATAAACCGGATTAAAATGGAACCTAAAATAAATATTTATAATGATGCTTTTAAGACTGCCGAAGAATTTACTAAGTATTTCATAAAACTTATTAATTCTATAACTGAAAAAAACGATACTGCAGCGGTATTGCTTTCGGGCGGAAGTACACCAAAATTGTTTTTTCAAATATTGTCTGATAATAAGGATAAAATTAAACGCTGGCAGAATATACACTTTTACTGGGGTGATGAACGATGTGTAGCCCCGGATGACAGTGACAGCAACTATTTAATGACAAAAGAAAATCTATTTGATAATATACAAATCCCTGATGCAAATATTCACCGTATAAAAGGTGAAAATGAGCCGGGCGGTGAATCTATTAGATATTCTGAGGAAATTAAAACAAATATAAGGTCTGTAAATAACCTTCCTCAATTTGATATAACTATACTGGGACTTGGAACTGATGGTCATACAGCATCAATATTCCCGGATAAAATGGAGCTGTTAACATCAGAAAATATTTGTGAAGTTGCTGTACATCCTGAATCCGGACAAAAAAGAATTACTGTTACCGGAAAAATTCTAAACAATTCTGAACATATTCTCTTTTTAGCAACCGGACAAAATAAAGCAGAAAAAATTGCCTCAATCTTAAATAAAAAAGGAAATTATAAATCATTTCCTGTATCTTACATTTTTCCAATATCAAATAATCTTACTTATTTTATTGATAAATCTGCCGCAAAAAACATATAAGTTTCTTTTAAAAACAACGTAAAATCAGTTAGTGGTTTAATTATTGGAAATACATTTCGATAATTATTTGATTAAATTTTTTTATTTTAAGAATTTTTAATGAATATTGTAAAAAGCAAAATATACTTACTTCTTATATTCGTAATTGGAATCTTACAAAATTCTTATGGGCAGGATTTTAAATTCAATAATTTAACCATTGATGAAGGCTTAATTCAGAATACAATAAATTGCACCTTTGAAGACAGCCGTGGATTTATTTGGTTTGGTACTGAAGACGGTCTTGAAAGATATGACGGAATAAACTTTGTACTTTATCAGCATGATTCTTATGACTCAACAACATTAAGCGGAAATTATGTAAGTGCTATATGCGAATATCCTGAAGGCACTCTCTGGATTGGTACTGACAGAAAGGGGTTAAATAAATTTAATTTAGCCACTGAAACTTTCGAACATTTTTATCATGATCCCAATAATGAAAATTCGTTAAGCCGAAATGAAATCAGATCTATGTATATAGATAATGATAATATTCTGTGGATAGCCACAGACGGCGGCGGATTAAATAAATATGAAATAGATAAAAATAAATTTACCAGATATTCAGTCCGGGATGAAAATACAATAGATAAAAGCGGTGACAGACTCTGGACAATTTTTGAAGATTTATCAGGAGAGTTTTCCTGGAGTAATAATATTATATGGATTGGAACTGTAAATAACGGACTCTTATTTTTTGATAAATATAAAGAAAACTTCAGTAATGAATTTAATCTGAGCTTAAATTTAAGTGCTGATCATATTTCCTCAGTTTTTTATACTCCGCAGATCCCGGATTATTTGTGGATTGGAACTGATTCAAAAGGATTATTTAGAATAAATGTTGATGAAAAACTATTTTCTCAAAAAGATTTAATCTTTAATAATTATATAAATAATAGTCTTAATACCAATAATATTAGGTGTTTAGACTTTTACAGAACTTCAGACGGTGTAAATAATCTTCTAATTGGAACACATGGCGGCGGATTAAATCTATTTAATCCTAATAGTAACAAATTCAATTATCTGAAAAACATTGTTGATGATCCTAATAGTTTAACCGGAAATGTGGTTGTAGATTTGTTTGTTGACAGCAACAATATATTATGGGTTGGAAGTTCTTTTAGAGGTGTGAGTAAATTAAATAAAGAAAAGAAAAATTTTAATGCTTATAATCTTACTAAAGGAATTGGAATCGGTGTAGGTAATAATCAGTTATGGGCAATAGAAACTGATGATTACAAAAATATCTGGATTGGAACTGATGAAGGACTAAATTTATTAGACAAAGAAAAGAATTTAATAAAATTTTATAAGCCTACTCTAAATAATCCCAATTCTATTGAGGGAAGCTCAATTTATAATTTATATTCTGATTGGGATAATGAAAAACAAATTTTGTGGATTGGAACCATAAATGGCGGCCTAAACAAGATGGATGTTAAATCAGGAACTTTTAAACACTATAAACACGATCCTGATAATTCAGCTAGTATAAGCAGTAATTTTATCCGTGATATTATAAAGGATAAGAAAAATGAAGATGTTTATTGGGTTTCCACATTTGGCGGCGGAATAAATAAGTTCAATTCTAAGAAAGAGATATTTAAATCTTATAAAAACAATCCGGACGATCCAACTTCAATATCGCATGATTTTGTCTGGAAAATTTATATAGATAAATCAGGTGTATTCTGGTGTTGCACAAAAAACGGATTAAACAAATTTGATCCTGTCTCAGAAAAATTTGATGCATATCAAATAGAAAGTAATAATCAGTATAGTATTAGTAATAACTCTGTATTTAGTGTCTTTGAGGATAGTAAAGGCAGATTTTGGGTTTGTAGTTTTGGCGGCGGATTAAATTTATTTGATAGATATAATGAAAGATTTTATCACGTAACCGAAAAAGAAGGGCTTGCAAATAATGTTGTTTATGGAATGCTTGAAGATGATGATAAAAATTTATGGGTAAGCACAAACAAGGGCATTTCTAAAATAACAATAAATAATGTGAATGGAGTAATTGATTCAACCATATACAGGTATTTAAGTATTTCAAATTTTGATAAAGATGACGGATTGCAGAGTAATGAGTTTAATGCCGGCGCGTTTGAAAAAGCGAACGATGGAGAAATGTTTTTTGGCGGAATAAACGGCTTCAGTTCTTTTTATCCAAAAGAGATTAAAAAAAATCTTATCAAACCTAAAGTCTATTTTACTTCATTTAAAAAATTTAATACTTCAGTTAAATTAGATTCTTCAATTAGCGAAAAAAAAGTTTTAAATCTTGATTATTCTGACAATGTAATATCTTTTGAATTTGTAGCTTTAAATTATACCGCTCCTGCCAAATGTGAATATGCTTATAAACTTGAAGGATTTCATGAGCATTGGATTCAATTAGGTACAAAAAACAATATTGATTTAACTAATCTGCCAAGCGGACAGTTGGAACTTATTGTTATAGCTTCAAATGATGACGGGATTTGGAATAGTGACGGCGCGCGATTAGTTCTAAATATAGCACCTCCGTTCTGGGATACTGTTTTATTTAAATCTCTATCTGTTTTCGTTATTATTTTTATTGGGTTATTTATTTATAAAACACGTACAAAATTTATTAGAGAAAAAAATACATTTCTAAATGAAATGAATTCCCGATTAAATAAAGAGATTATTGAGAAAAATAGAATTACTGAGGAATTAGAACAAAGTGAACACAGATTTAGAACTCTGTATGAAAACGCTACTATTGGTATTTATAGAATGACAATAGACGGAATACCGTTATTGGTAAACCCGACTCTTTTATCGATATTAAAAATGGAGAAAATTGAAGATTTAAAAGATCTAGATATTTCTAACGAGATTTATATTAGAGTTGGCGATAGAGAAAGATTTTTTGATGAAATTAGGGAAAAGGGTGAAATAATAGGATTTGAGACTGAATGGAAATTAAATGACGGTTCAATTATTTCGATAAGAGAAAATGCGAAAATTGTTTGTGATAAGAATAATAATAAAGAATACATAGAAGGCAGTATTGAAAATATAACTGCCAAAAAGGAAATTGAAAAGGAGCTTATCGAGGCAAAAAATAATGCGGAAAAATCAAATAGATTAAAATCAGAATTTCTTGCGCAAATGTCTCATGAAATTAGAACACCAATAAATACTTTGTTAAGTTACTCAAGTTTAATTAAGTCGGAAATGGAAGAACAAATAGATGATGATATTTCATATTGTTTTACATCAATGAAAAATGCCGGTAAGAGATTAACCAGAACAATTGATATGATTCTTAATATGTCTGAAATACAATCTGGCAGTTATGAATTAATCAAAAAACCAATTAGCATAGGCAGGGAAATTCTGGAAAAAATATTTAACGAATATAAGTTTATTGCCGCTGAAGAAGGATTAATTCTGAAGTTTGAAAATAAAGCGGATCATGATGTTGTAATAGTTGATGATTACACGGTTACCCAGATATTTGTTAATCTAATTGATAATGCTATTAAATATACTGACAACGGTTCAGTAACTATTAAAAGTTTTTCTGATTCGGAAAAATTATTTGTCCAGATTATTGATACAGGGATTGGTATTTCCAAAAAGTACCTTCCTGTTTTGTTTGAAGCATTTACCCAGGAAGAACAGGGTTATACAAGACAATATGAAGGAAACGGTCTTGGTCTTGCTTTGGTAAGTAATTATTGTTTTATAAATAAAGCCCAAATAAATGTTGAAAGTACAAAAGGAAAAGGAACAACTTTTACCGTTTCATTTAAGCAAAATATTTAAGAAAAAAATAATAATTTAGTTGCATTTTAATTAAAGATAAATTTGTGTATATTTGTCAGTTGCAAATTATGATTTTTACTTGTAGTATTAAAAACTCCTTCCTTTATCCACCAACGGGAAACTTGCAGGCAGAATTAAATATTATTTGTACATGTTGATATAATGAAAAGATATGATGATATACTCTATTGTTGAGCTATATGATATGTTGAAATGGAAAAGAAATTAATTAAATATTCAAGGATAAATGATGAACATATTTGAAGAAATTGGTGTAGAGGAACAAGTTCTTGCCGCAATTAAAGATCTGGGTTTCGAAAAACCGACACCAGTGCAGGAAAAAGTTATTCCAATATTAGTAGGTGAAAAACCTGGCGATGTTATTGCTTTAGCACAAACCGGAACAGGTAAAACTGCTGCTTTTGGACTTCCTTTAATTCAAAAGACAGATATTGCAAATAAAAAAATACAGCATCTAATTTTGTCTCCAACAAGAGAACTTTGTTTACAGATTGCCGATGATCTAAAAGATTATTCAAAATATGTAAAAGGATTTACTGTAGGAGCTATATTTGGCGGATCGAGTATTGATCTGCAAATGAAAATGTTAAAAAGAGGAGTACATATTATTTCTGCAACTCCCGGGCGTTTAGTAGATCTTATTAACAGAAAAAAAGTTGATCTTTCTCAGGTTGAAACTGTTGTACTTGATGAAGCTGATGAAATGCTGAATATGGGATTTAAAGATGAACTTGAAGCAGTTTTAAGCCAGACTCCTAAAAATAGAACTACATTGCTTTTTTCTGCTACAATGGCAAGAGAAGTTAAATCTATTGCAAGTAAATATATGAAAGACCCGACTGAAATTATTATTGGCAAAAAAAATGTTAGTACAGAAAATGTAACACATTTGTGTTATATGGTTCATGCACGCGACCGATATTTGGCACTAAAAAGAATAGTTGATTTTCACCCGGATGTTTATGGAATTATTTTCTGCAGAACTAGAAAAGAAACTCAGGAAGTATCCGATAACTTAATGAATGACGGATACAATGCCGATGCCTTACACGGTGATTTATCTCAGGCACAACGAGATGTTGTTATGAATAAATTCCGTTCTAAACATTTAAGCCTGCTGGTTGCTACTGATGTTGCCGCGCGCGGACTTGATGTAAATGATCTTACACATGTAATAAATTATAATCTTCCTGATGAAATTGATGCTTATACACATAGAAGCGGGCGTACAGGTCGTGCCGGTAAAAAAGGTACATCCATTATAATTGCAAATATGAAAGAAAAACAAAAGATTTCTACTATTGAAAGACAGATTTCTAAAAAGTTTATTCATTCTTCAGTTCCTTTGGGACGTGACATTTGTAAAAATCAGTTATTCCATTTAATTGACAGAATGGAAAAAGTTGAAGTTTCTGATACTGACATAAATTCATTTTTGCCAGAAATAAATAAAAAACTTGAATGGCTTGACAGAGATGAACTTATTAAAAAGTTTGTTTCATTAGAGTTTAACAGATTTTTAGATTATTACAAAAGAATGCCGGATCTTACTGCTCCTGCTGAAAGATCGAAATCTAAAAAAGCCAGTGGCAGCAATAAAGATATGGGAATGAGCAGATTCTTCATAAATATTGGAAGAAAAGATGGTGTTAAGCCAACCACAATTATTGGTATGATTAACGACTATACCGGAATAAGAGATATTGAAATTGGTGAGATTGATATTCTGGATAGTTTTTCATTTTTTGAAACTGATGAAAGCTGCGCAGAAGATATTCTTGAAGCATTTAAAGATAAAACACATAAAAAACGTAAAATTGCTCTTGAGTTAGCTCAACAGGCAAAAAGAAGCAGTTCAAGATCTTCATCTGATAGAAATTCTGATTCAAGAAAAAGATCTTTTGGTGACAGAGGTAAAAGACCATTTGGTGACAAAGGTAAAAGATCCTTTGGTGACAAGGACAAAAGATCTTCTGGCGATAGGGATAAAAGATCCTTCGGTGATAAGGATAAGAAAAGAACTTTCAAAAAACGTTAACTGAATTTTATATATGGGTGTTGGCTTTTGTCAATGCCCAAAAATACTTCCAATAATCTCTCCTTTTTTATAATCCAAAATGAAATAATAAATATCTTTTTCGATAGTATTAGTTAGTTACAAAAAATTAAATAAATTGTTGAAAGCGAGCATGTTAAAATCTCTGTTTAAAAATAAAATCCTATTATATTTTTTGCTATATACTGTCCCGGTAGTTGTGGGAGGTATCTTAACCTATAATGCCTACCAAAGTGTTGAATCCAAAATTATTGAGCAGGTAACTGAACGGCAAAAAATATATGCCAAACAGGCCGCAAAAGGTATTGCCAGTTTTTTTGATCACTTAAAATCTGACCTAAGGTTTCTGGCTAAAGACAATGATATTATTGCTATTAATTTAGACGGAAAATTGAAACTTGAAGATTATATCTTAAATCAGAATACTGAGATGAATGCCGTAACCAGAGTAGATAAGGACGGAAAGCTTATCTATACTTTCCCAGAAAATCCGGGTGTAATTGGAAAAGATTTATCTCATCAGGAGCATAATGCCACAATTATTAAAACACATAAACCAGTTGTAAGTGAAGTTTTTAAAGCTGCGCAAGGTTATAATGCCATAGCTTATTCTTATCCTATTTTTAAGAATGGTAATTACGACGGCTGTATTGCTTTACTAATTCCTTTTGATCTTATTGCTGGGCGATATATAAAAGAAATAATTATAGAGAATTTTCAGAGCGCGGTTGTGGTAAGTGCTAAAGGAACTGAATTATTTTGCGGAATTCAAGAACATATAGGAAAACATATTAGTGAAACCTCATTTAATAATCCCGATATAATTGAGCTGGCCAATGAAATGGTGAAAGGGAAAGCGGGGCAAAAGTCTTATGAAATAAATTCCGGCGAGTATAAAGGATTAGAAGGTGGAATAAGAACCGTTGTATACGAACCTGCCGCTATAGAAAATACATTTTGGGCTATTGCTGTTACTGTTAAAGACGATGAGACCTTAGCAATAAATGATGAGTTTACGTTAAACTTATATATTATTGTAATCTTTTCCTTATCCTTCTTTTTTATAATTATTATTATTCATTTTAATTTGGCAAAAAGAGCTGCTGAAAAATTAAGAAGAAGTGAAGAGAAGTATCGTATTGTAACCAAGCAGACCGGGCAAATTATTTATGATTACAACGTAACTAGCGGAGAAATTGAATGGTCCGGGGCAATTGAGGATGTTATTGGATTTAGCGAAAAAGAAGTTAGAAGTGTTAACATAAAAGAATGGGAAGCTTTTATTCATCCGGATGATCTTGATTCAGCGTTATCTGAATTAGATAACGCTCATTTAACCGGCGAAAACTATAAAGCTACCTATCGTTTTAAATGTAAAAACGGGGCTTATATTTATGTAGAAGATAAGGGTGTCTATGTCAATTTTGGTGAAAATAGTTCAGCCAGATTGCTTGGAACAATGAGCAATATTACTGATAAAAAAGAAGCTGAGTTCAAATTAAAACATCATAAAGAAGAGCTGGAAAAATTAGTTAAAAAAAGAACAGCGGAATTGAAACTTATAAATGAAAAGCTGGAGAAAGATATTGAACGGCGGGAGGCTACAGAAGCTGAACTAATAGTAGCTAAAGAAAACGCTGAAAAATCGGAAAAATTGAAATCAGAATTCCTTGCCCAGATGTCGCACGAAATTCGAACTCCGATTAGTACTATATTAAATTATACTTCATTATTAAAAATGCAATGTGAAGATGTTGTAAATGAAGATATGCAACTGAGTTACGATTCAATTAATAATGCGGGAATGAGACTTACCAGAACTATAGATCTCATTTTAAATATGTCTGAGATTGAGTCAAACTCGTTTAACGTGAAAATAGAAAAATTTGACCTTCTTGATAAAGTAATTTCTCCATTATTAGCTGAGTTTACTAATTCAGCAAAATACAAAGGTTTAGATCTTAAAATAGTTAATCTATCCGGGATTAAACCTGTTCTGGAAGCTGATTATTACACGGTAAGTCAGATATTTGCCAATCTTATTGATAACGCGATAAAATACACTGACGCTGGAATTATTGAAATGCATCTAATATACGAAGATGATGCAGCTATTGTTGAAGTAAGAGATACAGGAATAGGAATTTCGGAAGAATATATTCCAAATCTTTTCAAAAAGTTTTCGCAGGAAGAACAGGGTTATACAAGACAATATGAAGGAAACGGACTTGGACTTGCTTTGGTTAAAAAATATTGTGAATTGAATAATGCGGAAATTGAAGTTGAAAGTAAAAAAGGCGAGGGATCAGTTTTTAGAATTATTTTTAATTGATTTTAACTTTTCACTAAAATTGCTGATTAAGTATAAAAGTAAAAAATATAATATAATTGTAACCGGGACTGAAATTATAAACCATGCTCCAATTGCCTGTAAAGATGCATCCCACAAAAGTACTACTGTATCTGTGATACTTGTTGATAACATTTCAATAACTTCATTAAAATTCAAATTAAATTCAACAAACCCAAATATCCATTCTCCGATTTTATAAAACGGAATGAACAAAATTAATTGTAATGGGTATACAGAATAATTTACAATATTCACTAAGGGTAAATTTAATCGTAGGGTAACGGCAAACAATGAGCACAATAATGTCGTTGCTCCAAGAACCGGAATTGTACCAAACATAATAGCCACTGAAATACCTAAAGCTAATTTGTTTGGCGTTATTCCAGTTAATAAAAGCTCTTTTGTCTTTTTTACTATTTTATTGTCTTTAAATTTCAAAATTATAAATTCCTATTATTTGGACGGGTATACACAACCTGAATTACACTAATATTTCTCATGTTAAAAGCTGCTTCACAATAACTTAAGTAATAATTCCATTTTCTAACAAAATAATCATCAAAACCCAAAAGTTTAACATCTTCCAGTTTTTTATTGAATTTTTGTCTCCATAGATTCAACGTTTTGCCATAATCTAATCCAAAATTTTTGATATCATGAATATGCATGTTGCTAGTTTCGTTAGCAGTTTTATTTAAGATTCCAATTGAAGGAAGTAATGAACCTGGGAAAATATGTTTCTGAATCCAATCTACACCTTTTCTCAATTCGTTATATCGTGAATCGTGTGATGTTATAACTTGCAACGACATTGCACCATCTTTTTTCAAAAGTTGATTACACTTAGCGAAAAAATCTTTATAATATTTATGTCCAACAGCTTCCAACATTTCTATTGAAACTATCTTATCAAATTGACCTTCCATTTTTCTGTAATCAATTAATTTGAATTCAACTCTTTTTTTCAATTTTGTTTTAGCCAATTTATCATTTGCATACTTAAATTGTTCTTCAGAAATAGTAATTGAAGTTACCTTACATTTGTAAAAGAAAGCTGCATAAAAAGCAAAACTTCCCCAGCCGCTACCAATTTCTAAAATGTGATCATCTTCTTTAAGTTTTAATTCTCTGCATATTCTATCATATTTTTCTATTTGTGCATCTCCAAGCGGAGTATCTTCTTCAGCAAAAATTCCACTGGAATATGTCATCGAATCATCTAAAAATAATTTGAAAAAATCATTGTTCAAATCATAATGTGCCGAAATATTTTTTTTGCTTCCTATTACAGAATTATGATTAAATTTATGAGTAATTGTGTTAAAAGTTTTTAACAAGCTTATCGGTGAAAATTTAACTTTAGAACCTGATATTGCCGGATTGCTTTCAATATTAAGTATCATCCAAGATATTACATTTGTAATATTGTTAGTTTCCCAGTCGCCATCAACATAAGATTCTCCAAATCCAACATCGCCAAACTTCACAACCTTTTTGAAAAAGCTATTATCTTTTATATTAATATAGGCGTTAATGTCTTGATCTTTTTCACCAATATTAATTACATCACCTTCAGGCAAAGTAATTTGCAAGTAACCTTTTTGCATTTTTCTAAGTAACTCAATTACAACTTTTCTATAAAGTGAAATTTTCTTCTTTTTAGTTTTGCTTGCTGCGCTATTATTTATAGTTAACTCTTTCATTTTATCACCATATCCTTTTGAATTTCTTGAAAATCATTTTTTCTAAACCATGGAATATTCTTTAAATACAATTTCATTGCGTGCCAATGAATACCCCAAATAATCTTAAAAGTTATAAATGGAAATCTTAAGCTGTATTTAATAAGATTAAAATCTGTTAGCTTTTTTTGTTCTCCTTTAAGTGTAGATAAGAAAAATCTTTCTCCATTTTCGTAATCATCTATTTTAATATTAAGTTTTTCATTTGGTACTGCCAGATTAAAATCAAAATGTGTATCTGATTTTATAAATGGAGATACGTAAAAAAACTTTTGTATTCGGGCTTTGAATGACTTTTTATTAAAAGTATGATTGCCTAAGAAAAAAAACTTCTGTTCGTTAAAAGTATTCCCAACTTCCGGAATTACACATACCGGATTTGAATCTTTATCGAAGCAGTAATAAAAAGAAACCGGATTAAAATTATAACCTAAGAATGCCAAATTTGTTAACAGAAAAATTTTAGATATTTCTGTTTCAACTCCATTCTTTTTGGCATAGTCAATTATAGTTTGTTTTAAGTTTTTGTCTTCCGAGTTTAGATGATCTTTTTTGCGGAAACTATAAACACCAAACTTATTATTATTTACTAACTTTAGTTTTTTGGTAATAGATTCAATTTCATCCAAATCCAGATAAAACATAAAAAACTTATAATTGAAACTATGTTTTTTAGGTTTCAATCTATTGTGCATTACTTTGCATTCATATATGTGAGATTTTTTGAACATCTTCTTCCAAAAGTTTTTTGCTTAAATCAATTGCCGAGCTTAATGCGTCTTCATGAAAACCATATCTAAAATAACTTCCGCAGAAGTAATAATTTCCCTGCTCATTAAGTTTTTGTAAATGTGATTGTGCGTTAATTGCATTTAGATCAAATAGAGGATGATCGTAATTAAATGACTTAATTATTTTTGCCGGATCAATTAAATAAGCTCCATTAACCGAGACAAAATAATCTTTGTTTTCTGAAACACCCTGCAGACTATTCATATAATAAATGGTTGTCGTTTTAATATCTTCATTTTCTCCATCAATTCTATAGTTCCAAGAAGACCATGCTTTTTTTGTTTTTGGCATTACTGATGAATCTGTATGAAGATTCACTTCATTTTTTTCATACTTAAAATTAGAGAGCAACATTTTATCAAGTCCTGTCGGATCATCTAAAAGAGCCAGAGCTTCATCGGCATGGCAAGCAAATATTACTTTATCAAATGTAGATTTAGAATTATTAGAATCAATAACATCTATTTTACTACCATTTTGACCAACTTTTATTGCTCCATTATTAGTAGTAATTTTATCCTTAAAACTTTCTATAATTTTATCCCGATAAGATTTACTCCCATTCACAACAGTTTTCCATTGATGTTGCGTATCTAATCCTAAAAATCCATGATTATGAAAAAATCTTATCAAAGTTTTTGCTGGAAAATCTAGCATTTTATTTGGAGGAGTTGACCAAACAGCGGAACTCATTGGTATTAAATATTTGTTTAAAAATTCATTTCCAAACTTTTTTGCTTCAACATATTCTCTTATAGAATAATCATAATATCTTTTATCACTAAATACTTCCATACATTCTTTGTTGAATCTATTTATTTGTAGAAGCATTTTCCAGTATTTAGGCGAAAATAAATTTTTACGCTGAGAAAAAAGCCCGTCTAATCCTGAACCGGAAAATTCTAAATCAGAAACTTTATGCTGAACGCTAAATGACATATCTGTATTTTTAGTTTCTACATTTAATTCCTTAAAAAGATTTGTCAAGTTTGGATAAGTAACTTCATTATAAACCATAAATCCGGTATCAATATTTACTTCTTCTCCATCCTCATCAATAGTAACGGTATTAGTGTGCCCACCTACATAATTATTTTTTTCATAGATAGTCAGTTCATATTTATCCTTTAAATAATATGCGCTCGCCATTCCTGCAATACCTGTTCCTATAATTGCTAACTTTTCCATTTTTTCCTCAATTAAAAATCTATTTTTACAAAATGACTTTTACCTAGTTCATTATTAATATTGGAAATACCTTCATATTTAATAATCGTTTTAGTCTTTTTGTCGTAAGTGATAAATATTGAACTTACAAATTGTCTTAAAAACCAGCTGTTTAATTCTAATTCAAGCGTAACCGCATCTTTATCATTTAATACCAATTCTTCATATTTTGATACACGAAATTTGTAATAATCTAATTTAGCAGGAGCTACAAAATAGAATGATATTATTTCATCATTTAAAATTTCTTCCCAATTTTCTCTGAAGAAAAATGTTAATCCTCCATCAATTACAAATGTTTCATCAATTTGTAGCGTGTCTTCTGAAATTGGTTCATCAAAAGTTGAACGTGTAAAAACTCTAATTTTGTTATCTGATAAGAGTTCTGATCCTTCTAAATAACCATCTCTAGAATCTTTTAATACAAAATCTGGTTTTGTAGAATCAGCATTAAAAAACATTTCTTTAGTTGTAAAAACAATTTCATTTGTGTCTTTATAAGAGATAACACTTTTAACTAATTTGCTTCCGTTATAAGTTTCAGCATGATTTTCTGTATAAATAAATTTATCTGAATCTAAATCGTAAGCTGTACTTCTATATTTATTAATAGGAGTCTGGTTACTTTCAGATACAAATCCTACAAATAAAAACGATATTAAAAGAATTATGATTTTCATGATTAAACCTTTCTAAATAAGTAGTGACTCACAAACCATTCTTTGCCATTTTTAAAGCCCCAAAGTTCTGCGCATGACATAAAAAATATTCTCCAATAAGCCCACCACATATTTACATTTTGTTTTCCGTAAGTTTCTTCAAATAATGGAACAATGCTTTTTTTGTTTTTATCCATGTTAGACAACCAGGCTTCTGATGTTTTTTGATAATGTGTTCCATTAACAATCCAGTGATTTGCTACTTCAAACTTTTTTGCAAAATAGAGAAGCAGATTATCACTTGGCATAATTCCGCCTGTAAAAAAGTATTTAGACATCCAGTCGGTTTCATCTTTTACTTCGAACAGATAAGCATATTTCTTGTGTGAAAAAATGTGAACAAAAAGTTCACCATTATCTTTTAACCAATTTGAAATATTGTTAAACAATGTTTCATAATTTCTCATATGCTCAAACATTTCAACTGATACAACTCTATCAAATTTTCTGTCTGTTGAAAAATCATTTATATCAGCAGTTATAATTTCTACGTTTTCTAATTTTAGTTTTTTAGCTTCATCCAAAATATGTTCTCTTTGTGTTGCTGAATTTGAAAGAGCTGTTATTTTTGCATTTGGAAAATTTTTAGCCATATATAATGTTAAAGATCCCCAACCACATCCAAGTTCAAGAACAGATTCTCCATCCTTTATATTTGCTCTTTTACAAGTTAATTCAAGCATTTTGTCTTCAGCTTCGTCTAAAGTTTTTGTTGATTTATCCCAATAACCGCAGCTATATTTAAGATTTTTTCCAAGTGCGTATTGATAAAATTGCGTAGGTACTTCATAATGCTGTTCATTTGCATCAGCTGTATTTACAGCAATAGGACTTTTTTTTAGAGTATTTATTAACTCCATAAACTTTGTCTTTTCCTCTTCAACAGATCCTGAATGTTCTGAATTCAATCTCTGTTTTAAGAGTCGTTTTATTCCAAATCTTATTAATGAATCTGGAAGTAAGTTTTGTTTTAATAAATTATCTATCATTTTATTTCACCGTTTTTCTAATTATTAAATTTTAATTTTTACTGTATAGTTTTAATTTTGTTTGGCATTTGTATTACACCAATCCAATTAAGAAAAAGTATTATTGGATATGCCGGATCAATTTCAAACTTTCTAATAGCAAAGTTTACTTTTGATGGATGTTTATGATGATTATTTTGAAATAATTCTCCAAGCGTTAAGAAATCGAAGAAAAGAGTGTTTTTTGAATTATCTCTAGTATCACGAAAATTCACATAACCATATTTATGACCAGCCCAGTTTACTATTGCGCCATGTATTGGTCCCATTAGAAAATGAATTGGAAGTAATAAAAACATCCACCAACTTGTTGCAAATATTGCATATAAAGCTGTGTAAATAGCTCCCCAAATAATTCTGGAGTGCCATTTATCGGCAAACTTATCAAACTTTTCCCATTGTGGAACATTCTTCTGAAATTTTTCGCCAGGCTTAATTTTATTGTTTATCAGATCCAAATAGATATCTTTTGTTTTCCACATTAAACCAAACACGCTTTTAAAAAAATGTGGTGAGTGCGGATCTCTTTCTGTATCACTAAATGCATGATGCATTCTATGCATAATTGCATAAGCTCTCGGATTTAAGAAAGAAGAGCCTTGTGAAACGTAGGTTAACATATAAAATGTTTTTTCCCAAAAAGGTGTCATCTTAAACATTCTGTGCGAACAATATCTATGTAAAAAGAATGTTTGAAAGAATAATGATATAAACCAGTGCGATAAAAATATTATTAAGATTCCCATTTTATGAAGCCTTTAAATATCCATTGTTTTTTGCGTAATCAAATAATTTATTTTGTAAAAGATTTCTTGCTCTATTTAATCTTGAACGAACTGTTCCTAACGGGATGTTGATTTTTTCAGATATTTCTTCATAAGTAAAACCCTCAATATCTCTTAGAACAATTATTTCTTTAAAGCGATGTGGAAGAGAAATTATAGCAGTCGAAATATCATCATCAAATATCGCAGAAATTTTTTTATTGTCAAGTTTATAAACTGATTCGGCTACAGGTTTTTCTTCTAGATAATGTTCAACTTTTTCTAATTCAATAATCTGTGGTTCTCTATTTTTCTTCCTAATATTATTAATAAAAGTGTTGTGCAATATGCTAAATAACCATGATTTACAATTTGTTCCTATTTCAAATGAATCGAAAAACCTATAAGCTCTTAATAATGTTTCTTGAACTAAATCCTGAGAATCATCCATGTTTTTAGTAATCTTAAAAGCAAAATTGTAAATTGCTTTCAAATGAGGCGATACTTCGTTTTCGAAGTTTCTGTATTTAATATTGTCTTTTATTAACGATGAGTGATATATTAAAGCTTCCAATTAGTTCTCCATTGTAAAGTTATAATCTGTATAACAAATGTATAAGAAAAAAGTTCCACAAGCAAGGAACAAAGTCAGCTTTTTTTTTGTTCTAAGTGTAAAGTGAGGAAAAACGATTAAAATCGGAAGAAAAATAAAAATTAAATGTAAACAAAAACTAGACAAGAAGTCAACAAATGAATAGTTCAAGAAATTACAATATGAAGATAGTTGTTAATAAAACAGGTTTAAGTCCATTTTTATTAAGAGCATGGGAAACCAGATACAAAGCTGTTATTCCATCCAGAACCGAATCTAATAGAAGAATGTATTCTGAAAGTGACATTCAGAAACTTTCTATTTTAAGGAAGTTAACCGATTTGGGTTTTAGTATTGGAGGTATAGCAAATTTAGAAATAGATGAATTACATGATCTTTTATATAATTCTGATAAAAAGGAAGATAAAAGAGATGAAAATATTGAAGAGAAAAAAGTTGGTTTATCAAAAGAAATAGATTTTCTAGAAGAATGTCTTAAAGCAAGTAAAGAGCTAAATTCTAAAAAATTAGAAACTTTATTAATGAGAGCATTAGTTGAATTTCCTCAGAGAAGGATAATTGATGAAATTATTGTTCCATTAATGATACAAATTGGTAATAAATGGAGTAACGGTTCGTTAAGAGTTGTAAATGAACATTTGGCGGCAAGCGTAGTAAAGAAATTTTTAACAAATATGATTGATGGATATGGCATTCAGCATAATGCACCTTCAATGATTGTTTCAACTCAGAGTGGTCAATATCATGAAATAGGTGCTTTAATTGGAGCGGCAGCAGCGGCAGCAGAAGGTTGGAATGTTACATATTTTGGCTCAAGTCTGCCGGCTGAAGAAATTGTTATGGGAGTAGAAAAGTTAAAGTCTCAAGTTGTATTTTTGAGTGTAATATACCCTTATGATGATCCTAATTTGAAAGAAGAAATTAGAAAACTTGGAATTATGTTAAATAAAGATGTTTCAATTTTGGTAAGCGGTCAGGGATTATACGGCTATAAAAGAGCTTTTGATGAAATTGGAGCAATAACAATTACTACACATGATCAGTTCAGAGATGTGTTAGAGACAATCAGAAAAAATTCAAAAAGCAGATAAGAGTTTAAAATGAGTGAAATAATAAGTATATCGGCATTAACAATTTTAATATATGTAACATTGTTTTATATAGTGGCACAAATAAAAACTGATAATTCAATAATTGATATAGGCTGGGGAATTGGTTTTATCTTAGTAACATCTGTTCTCTTCTTTTTAGCAGATTCAATTACCAATATTCAGTTGCTGTTTATTTTAATGATATTAGTCTGGGGAGTAAGATTATCATTTCATATCTTAAAAAGAAGTATTGGTAAACCGGAAGATTTTAGATATCAAGAGTTTAGACGAAACTGGGGAGATAAATATTTAATAAAAGCTTATTACAAAGTTTTTCTTCTTCAGGGCGGATTTATGTTGTTCATTTCGGCACCAATCTATGTAGTGTTTAATTCAACAGTAACAGAATTTAACATCCTAAATTTATTGGGAATTGTAATTTTTATAATAGGATTTTTAACTGAATCAATTGCAGATTTACAGCTTAATAAGTTTAAAAAAGATGAAAGTAATAAAGGAAAAATAATTACAACGGGTTTATGGAAATATTCTAGACATCCAAATTATTTTGGAGAAGCTCTTTTGTGGTGGGGAATTTTTATTTATGTAGTTTCATTCGATTATGGTATTGCTGCGGCAATAAGTCCAATATTTCTTAATTATTTATTAGTTTATATAAGCGGTGTTCCTATGTTAGAAAAAAAATATGAGGGTAGAGAAGATTGGGAAACATATAAATCGAAAACTTCTAAATTTATTCCATGGTTTTCAAGATTAAAAGGTACAAAATGAAAGTACACAAATTAAATTATGAAACCCTTATTGAAACAAATATAGAAAAGTGTTGGGATTTTTTCTCGAATCCAAATAATTTACAAAAAATAACACCACCCGAAATGAAATTAAAGCCGATTGAAGAAATTAAAAGTAAAACTTATGAAGGACAGATTGTAACATATAAGGTTTATATATTCGGTTTTATTCCGTTTACATGGGTTACGGAAATTTCTTCTTTAGAGAACAAAAAATATTTTGTAGATGAACAAAGATTTGGTCCTTATAAATTTTGGCATCACATGCATGAATTTATTGAAGCTGAAAATGGCGTTAAAATGATAGATACAATCAACTATATTTTGCCTTTCGGAATTTTAGGAAACTTGGTGAATAAGCTATTAGTTTCTAATCAGCTTAAAGAAATTTTTAGTTTTAGAGAAAAGAAACTAAAAGAAATAAATTGGTCTTAAAATGGAAGTTGATAAAAAAAGAGTAAACGAAATAAAAAGTGGTGCAATTAAAACTGGACCAATACTTTACTGGATGCAAAGAGATCAGCGTGTTGATGATAATTGGGCTTTACTTTTTGCACAGGAAAAGGCAATTGAAAAAAATGAAAAGCTGATTATTGTCTTTAATCTTGTTAACGAGTTTTTAGATGCAACTGAAAGACAATTTTATTTTATGTTCGAAGGATTAAAAGAAGTTGAAAAAGATTTAGAAAAACTTAATATAAAATTTGAACTATTAATAGGAGATTGTTCTAAAACAGTTCCAAAATTTATTGAAGATAACGATGTTTCAATTTTAATAACAGACTTTAATCCTTTGAGATTAACAAAAATTTGGAAGAAAAAAGTCGCTGATTTAATAAAGATTCCTTTTTATGAAGTTGATACACATAATATTGTTCCAATTTGGCAGGCATCTAATAAACTTGAATATGCGGCTTATACAATAAGACCAAAAATTACTAAACAGCTTGATAAATTTTTAACAGAAATTCGTAATGTTAAAAAGTTTTCTGGTGAGAAAGTTCAAAATGTAACCGATTGGAATAAAGTTTTTTTAGACTTAAAGATTAATAGAAATGTTAAACCTGTAAAAAATTTTGTTGGCGGATCTGATAATGCGATAAGTGTTTTAAACGAATTTGTTAATAAAAAACTTAAACATTATTCAGAACTACGAAATAACCCGACACTAAATTATATCTCAAATATTTCGCCTTATCTTCATTTTGGACAAATTTCTTCACAAAGAGTTGCACTTGTTGTGCAGCAATTTATTGAGTATGATGAATCGATAAAATCATTTCTTGAAGAATTAATTGTTAGAAAAGAATTAGCTGATAATTATTGTTTTAATAATAATAGTTACGATAGTTTTGAAGGTTTTCATGATTGGGCAAAAAAAAGTCTGAAGGAACATAGAAATGATGAAAGGGAATTTATCTATAAATTGAATGATTTTGAATCTATGAATACTCATGATCCGTTGTGGAATGCAGCGCAATATGAAGTATATTCAACTGGTAAAATGCATGGTTTTATGAGGATGTATTGGGCAAAAAAAATATTAGAGTGGAGTGAATCTCCTGAAGAAGCGCAAAAAACCGCTATTTATTTAAATGATAAATATCAGCTTGATGGAAGAGATCCGAATGGATATGCGGGAATTGCTTGGTCCATAGGCGGTGTACACGACAGAGCCTGGGGCGAAAGAGCAGTTTTTGGAAAAATTAGATTCATGAATTTTAATGGATGTAAAAGAAAATTTGATGTAAATAATTATATTAAACTTTACACAGTAAATAATTGAGGTTAAAATGAAAAGTTTTGTAATAATATGTTTTGTAATAATATGTTTTGTAGTTTTTATTGGCTGTTCATCAACAAATTATCCTCCTCTCGAAGTAGTTGACGAAGTAGATATAGAAAGATATATTGGAAAATGGTATGAAATTGCGCGCTTGCCTAACAGGTTTCAGGAAGACTGTTATAGAGCAACGGCTGAATACGATATAATAAATTCCGAAACTATTTCGGTTATAAATAGCTGCATGGAAGAGAGTATAGATGGCGAAATTGAAATGGCAGAAGGAAAGGCTTTTGTTGTGGAAGGTACAAACAATGCAAAACTTAAAGTCCAGTTTTTCTGGCCATTTAAAGGCGACTATTGGATTATTGATTTGGATAAAGAAAACTATACTTATGCGGTAGTTGGTTCACCAAGCCGCAAATATTTTTGGATTCTTGCACGAACTACTAAGTTAAATGATCAGGTTTACAAAGAGATCATTCAACGGGCGGAAAATAAAGGTTTTAACTTAAGTACACTTATAGTTGAAGATTATTAATCCTTAAAAATAATATTGTGCTTAGAAACAATTCTGTGAATTGATCTTCTGTCAAGATCACAGTTTTGAGCCGTCTTGGAAATATTACCATTATTTTTCTTTAGATGATGTGTCAGATATTCAATTTCAAATTGTTCCAGAATTTTTTCCTTTGCGTCTTTATATTGGAGATCTACAATTTCTGAATCGAGCTTAAATTTCTTTTGAATTTTCTGTAACGGAATATCATCAGTATCCACAATATTTCCCTGAGAAAGATAATACGCCCGGTTTATAATATTCTGCAGCTCTCTTATATTTCCCGGCCACTGATAATCTACTAATATATCCTGGGCGTCATTGGAAAGCACTTTTTCGTGGTTACTGTTTTTGCAACAAATTTCTTTCATAAAATGTTTGGCTAAGAAAATAATATCTTCTTTTCTGTCTCTTAGCGGCGGAAGTGTAATTGTAAAAGTATTTAATCTGTAAAGAAGATCTTCCCTAAACATCCCGTTCATAACAGCTTCATCAATATTTTTATTTGTGGCCGCAATTACACGAACGTCAATTTCTATTTCCTTATGTCCGCCAATTCTTCTTATCTTCTTTTCTTCCAGCATTCTAAGAATTTTAACCTGGGTTGCGGCAGACATATCGCCAATTTCATCGAAGAAAAATGTGCCCTGATTGGCAAACTCCAGAAGTCCGGGTTTAGACTGCGAAGCTCCCGTGAAAGCTCCTTTTTCATGTCCAAATAATTCACTCTCAAAAAGATTTTCGGGCAAAGCACCGCAATTAACTGGTACAAACGGATTTGTTTTTCCTTTGCTTAAATTATGTATTGCTCTGGCTATAAGCTCCTTACCTGTCCCGCTTTCGCCTAATACAAGAACGTTTATATCGCTGTGGGCAATTTTTTAACAAGATCAATAATGCCTTTCATAGAATCACTTTTGTAAATAATTCCCTGAAGTGCTTCCTCGTTAAGAGCGGATTCTTTTTCGTCCTTATTAAAACTCTGGCTAAATGCTTTCTCAATTGTATCAAAAAGTTTTCTGGAAGTGAACGGCTTTTCAATAAAATCGAAAGCTCCTTCTTTAATGGCCTCTACACTGGCTTCAATAGTTCCATAGCCAGATATAACAATGCCTAAAGTATTTGGGAACTTTTTAAATGCATTATGTAAAACATCTAATCCGGTATAACTTCCCATTTTCAAATCGGTAATTATCATATCAAATTTATTAGAGCCAACAAGATTAATTGCCTCTTTGGGATTATTAATAGCTCTGATTTTATATTCAGGTTTATGATTAAAGAGTTTTTTAAGACTATTTAACATTTCTTGTTCATCATCAACTAATAAAATCTCTTTCATTCAGTTTCCTTATTCCGAAAAGTTATTGTAAATGTTGTACCTTTACCAATTTCACTTTCTAATTCAATTTTTGCTTTATGATTTTTGCAAATATTTTTAACAATGTACAATCCAAGTCCTGTTCCTTTTCCTTCAGATTTTGTGGTATAAAAAGGCGCAAAAATGTTTTTCTGTGACTTATGGTCAATACCGTTTCCAGTATCAGAAATAACCAAAATAACAGTATCAGAATCTTCATTTCTGATGGTTATATTTATTTCGCCATCAAAACCAATGGCATCGGCAGCATTGTTTATAAGGTTTGTTATTATCTGTTCAATCTGAGCCGAATCGCCCCAGATAGAATTATTATTTCCTTTAATATTTTTAGTTATCGAGATATTTTTTTTGCTAAGAATTGGTTCCAGCATTTGAATACTCTGCTCAACTATATTTGTTAAATCTATATTACTAAATTCCTTGTTTATTTTTTTACTGTGTCTAAGAATGTTTTTAGTAATTTTAGTAATTTTTTCTACATAACCCTCTATAACTTCCAGGTCATTTTTATAATTTTCAAGATGAATATTATTTTCTGCTTCAAGTCTTAAATAATCAGTTCGTGAAAGCATAATTGCAGAATAGTTATTTATTTCGTGTGCAATGCTCGAAGTTAATTCACCTATTGTAGCTAATTTATCAGCATGCTGAAGTTGTTTAAAATGGAGTTCCTCAATTTCTTCTCTCGAAGTTTTTATCTCTTCAACCATTCTGTTAAAATGCCTGTTCAAATGTCCAAACTCATCGTCTTTTTCAATTTTTAATCTTGTGTCAAGATTTCCATGCACAACTTTATCAAGAGCATTCATAAAATTGTTTAAGGGAATATTTATAAAGTGACTGAAGGAATAATAGAATCCGGTTACTAAAAGCAATATCATTATTATTGATAAAAATACCAGGCTGTTTATGCCGCTTATAAAGTACTTTTCAGTCTCAGTAATATGTGTATCAATGTCTAAGTAGGCAATGGCATTTTGTTCCTCATGGCAACTTTGACAGTCGGGTTTATTTATTATTGGCTGAAAAGCTGTATATGCGTGAAGATCGGAAGTAAGAGATACATTTCTAACTCCAAAATCGATAAAACTAGAATCAACATGATCAGGAGCAACCTTAAAGATATTTTTTCCGTTTTCTTCTTTAACTGATGAATAAACAATTTTACCATCTTTTCTGAATAATCTTACATGATAAATATTATCATTTAATGAAATATCGTTAATAGTTTTTTCCAGATCGTGCGCGGAGCCCAGCATCATTGCGTTATCAACTCCAAACTCTAAAATATCCATGGAGGTATTTAGAAGAATTTCTGACCGCTCTTCAAAATTTCTGGCAAATTGAGTTAATAAAAAGAACGTGGGTATACCGGCACTAAATATTATAAATAGAACTGAATAAAATACGAATTTGCTTTTAGTTGTTTTTAACATAGTTTAATTACATTCACATTATTAAGGGTTTAATCCAGTATGGCAATCAGTACAAAGACTTTCTTTCCAGGCTTCTTCAATATCAACCGGATGTTTAAATTCTAAAGGCTCATTTATGTTGGCAAAAACGAAATCATCTTCTGTACCCTGACCTACAATTACATGACATAAGTTGCAATCGTTAGATATTACTTCTCCGTCTTCAGTTGCATGAGTATCATTATGACATCTAAAACATCCGTCAAATTCAAGATGCCCAATGTGAGTAGGATAATGGCTCCATCTGACTTTCATTTCGGGAAATATATTTTTTGAATAAGCGGACATAAAGTTTGTAGTAGTCTCTTCAATTTCGTTTAACTTCTCAGCATAAATATTAGGATAATCTTCTTTATAAAAGTTCGTGATTTCATTTTTAATAAACAAATTTGCCGAATCTTTATTTCCAAATTCTGTTTCACATAATTCCATTAGTTTCGATTTTATTTCAGGCAGACTGGCTGATATACGCCCCGCGGCCATTTCATTATTTACAAATAACGACGGAGGAAGATAGTTATGGGACGGTCTGTTATGGCAATCCATGCAATCCATTGTTTTAACTGTTAGAGAATCAAGATTCAGGTCGTCATCGTTTGTATCACCATCTCTAAATATTTTTGATTCGCCTGTTTTCTTATTAGTATATTTTACCCACGGAATATTATTTAACTTAAAATCAGTTGCGGCATATTCAATTTTAACATCCGGGTTTATATGCCAATGAATTCCTTCCTGAAGAGCACTGCTGCTATGATCAGACCCAATTTTCATAACCATAGAAATATCCCAAGGGGTGTTTTTTTCGTCAGTTAAAAAATGTTTTTCGGTTCTTAGCTTTCTGGCGTAAAACTTTTGAGGCCAATGACATTTTTCACAGGTTTCTCTTGCCGGTCTTAGATTTGCAATCGGAGTTTCTATAGGACGCGGATAAACATCAGTTATAACCGCATACACCTGATACAAACCAGACAGTTTAGATTTAACGAACCAGTCGGCACCGGTTCCAACATGACATTCTGCACAGGTTACTCTGGCATGAGCCGAATTTTGATACGCGACATATTCCGGTTCCATTACTGTGTGGCAAATAGTTCCGCAGAATTCTACCGATTCGGAATAATGGAAAGCTTCGTAGCTGCCAATTGCGGATAAAAAAAGAAAAATTACTGTTCCGACAGAAAAAATAATAAATGCATTTCTATGCCGTGTATTATTTAGATCAACGTAAGGTAGTTTAAATTCTTCAGATCTTGGACGCCGCTTTCTTGATATCAGCATCCCGACCGGAATAAGAATAAGACCTAAAACTAAAAAGGAGGGAAGAAGAATAAAAATTATCAGACCAAGATACGATGACTGCTGTTCAATTAAAATGGAAATTGCAAAAAGAAAAATAATCATGAAAAGAGAAATAATCGCAATTGTAACACCAATAAGGGAAATCCAATTGTAAACTGACTTAGGTAATTTATCTTTCATTTTTACACCATGGTTGTGAATTTAGGTAAATATAATATTTATAATTCAAATATTCTAATTCTCAGTTATAATTGATTTGTTTTAATACTGAGTCAAAATAATGTGTCTGTGTCGTATTAATGTCGCAGTGGGATTTAAATGCGACTTATAAAAGACAGAATGTCGAATTTAGCATTATCGGGAGTTTATTTTTGAACTAAAATCAGTCATTTAAGGCAGAGGTATTTGGACTATGTATACATAGAAAAATTTTTATCTGGCACAAAAATTGGCATTACTATCAGCATGAAAGTAGTTGCCATAACAAATAATATTGAATTGATAGAAATCATTCAAAATCTAAAAGAAGAATTTCAAATTGATCTGACATCAATTAATAAAATAAATGATTCTTTAGATGTTGTTTCTACTATCTGCGCAGCTCCTCCTGCTTTTCTAATATTTGATGATGATCTAAAGCAAAATGAATCTGTAAAAATTCTTCAGTCAATAAGAAAACTCTGTAAGAATATTTCAATCATTTTCATTACATCAGACTCAAGCATAGAAAAAGGAAGGGAAGTAGCTCCGCTTGGTATTCAATACTATGGTGTTAGACCGGTAACTGAAGAAATTATTGCTGAAGCAATGAAATCGATTAAAAAATTTAAAGACAACATTCTAAACTAATTTTTATTCATAATTAAGGAGTTAAGTATGAAAAAACTATTTTTATTATTTATTCTAGCAGTTCTATTTGGGTATTCAAATGTAAATGCCCAGGTTACTGCTGAGCCTTATATGGTCTCAACCGGAGCGGCTGTTCTTAATGCTGATGATATTTTTGTTAATCCGTATAATGGATTGACAAATGTTGGAAAAGAATCAACTATGTATTTTAAAGGTTCTGCAACAGCAGGATTAAGCGGAAGCCAAATGTGGACTTTATTAAGCAAGCCTACTGGTTCTACTGCTGCTTTTGGTGCAAAAGTGGAAGTTGAAGGTTTTGAAGTAATTATCTTTATTCCCGACTTAGTTGGTAACTATATGGTTGAGTTTTCTGATGCCGGAGCAATGGATACAATAAGCTTACATGCCGGAACTTATGCTGGTGGAGCTAATTGTGCAATGTGTCACTCAGGAGTTGCTAGTAAATGGGAAGGTACAGGCCATGCGTCAACTTTAGACGATTATTTTGACGGTAAACAATATTTACGTTCTACTTGTGCTGATTGCCATGCAACTGGTTACGATTTAACAGCAAATAATGATGGATTTGATGATTTTGATTTTGTTTATCCTGATACCCTTTTTGACGGACAGAGTGCAAATTTAGCTGCTGCATATCCAGGTGCTATGGCTCGTTCTAATGTTCAGTGCGAAGCTTGTCACGGACCAAGTGCCAATCACTTAATGGATGGTTTTAGTCCTTCTGTAAGTTCTGGTGCTGATGCATGTTTACCTTGTCATGATAACGGACATTATCATATATTAGGTGAAGCGTGGAGTTATGCAGGTCATGCTGCTCCTCCTGCAAGAGATTCATGGAGTGGAAGTTGTGCTAAATGTCATACAACAACAGGTTTCATTCAGTTTGCAAAAGGTGAAACAGTAAACTCTGGTCCAACAGACGGTATTAACTGTGCTGCGTGCCATGATCCTCATGATGCAACAAATCCAAATCAGATTCGTGTTATGACTGCTTCACTTGCTAACGGTTATGAAATTGAAGTTGGCGGAAAAGGTAAGTTGTGTATGAATTGCCACCAAAATAGAAGAGATTCTGAAGAGTATGCACCTACATCTGGCGGAAGTCATTTTGGCCCTCATTATATGCCTCAGGCAGATATGTTAGTTGGACAAAATGCAGTTACATTTGGCCAGACTTTACCATCATCAGCACATGCTGCTGGTATTGAAAACTCTTGTATCGAATGCCATATGTCTCCAAATAAAGATGCTGGTGGTCATAATACATCAAAAGATGCTGACGGTAATCCATTATACACAGGTGGACATACATTTAATGTATCACATGAAGGATCTGCTGATAACGTAAAAGTTTGTGAACCTTGCCATGGTAGTGTTGGTGATTCATTTGACGTTAAAAAATTCTATATGAATGGAATGGCTGATCATGATGGTGACGGAACTGAAGAAGGATTACAAGAAGAAGTTCATGGTTTAATGGATAAATTAGCGGCTATGTTACCTCATGCTGATTCAGTTGCGGGATATGATGCTCATGATTCAGTTACAGATGATTTCACAGCTGTTGAAAGACAAGCTGCGTTTAACTTTGAATTAGTTTATTATGATCATAGTTATGGTATTCATAACCCTGCATTTACAGTTTCACTTCTTAAAACATCAATGGAAGCTTTAGAATTAAGTGATTTAGGTCCTGGTGTTCTTCAAAGTGTAATGGATGTACCTAACGATCAAGGTAAACAAGTAACTGTATCCTGGACTCAGTTTATGGGTGACGGTGTTAGTGATAACATGGTTACAAGTTATGTTGTTCTTAGAGAAGACGGTGCTGACTGGACAGAAGTTGGTACAGCTACTCCTATCAAAATGATGAAATACTCAGTTGTAGTTCCTACTTTATATGATTCTACAGCAGATGGTATGATGACAAGTAAATTCAAAGTTGTTGCTAAATATGCTGACGGAACAACAATGGCAACAGATATGATGGAAGGATTCTCAATTGATAACTTAATTCCAATGGCTCCTGCTAATGTTAATGCTTTATTAGCTGATAATACTGTTGAGTTAACATGGGATGATCCTGTTGATGCTGACTTTGAATACTTTGCAGTTTACAGATCAACTACAGAAGCATTTGCTCCAAACACTGAAAACATGATTGGAACAACAGTTTCTCCAGAGTTCAATGATCCTAATTTAGAAGAAAATACTTATTACTATAAAGTTGCGGCTTATGATTTCTCAGGAAATATGGGTGAAGTTTCAGATGAAGTATATATGTCAGTAACAGGAATCGACGGTTTAGAAGGTCTTCCAACTGAATATTCTTTATTCCAAAACTATCCAAATCCATTTAATCCTAGTACACAGATTAAATTTGCTCTACCTCAGGCAGGTGAAGTAAAAGTTAAGGTGTACGACGCGGTTGGTAGAGAAGTTGCTACAATAGTTAATCAAGCATTAAGTGCCGGATATCATACTTATACCTGGAATGCAACAAACAATGCATCAGGTATTTATTTCTATGAAATTCAGGTAAACAGCTTTGTTCAAGTTAACAAAATGTTATTGATTAAATAAAATGCATAAGCTTTAATATATGTTTTAAGACCGTAACGGATAAATTCTGTTACGGTTTTTTTATTTTTAAATTCAAATTCTTATTCACATACTTAGTTGTTAATCTTATTATAATAGATTTTTTTCATACAATTATTAGTTTGAAAAACAGCTTTAATTATCTTTACCCTGTACTTAAAAATTAATGGAGCAAAAATGAAATTTCGTTTTTTAGCAGTAATATTTATCGCATTGGTTGCGGTTGCATGTAGTACCAAAGAGCCTTTACCAGAAAAACCAATGGAAGAAGTAAGAAAACTTTACAAGGAAGATAAAGTGGCTGATGCCCTTAATCTTGTTAACAGAGTTATTGAAGAAAAAGGTGAAGACAAAAATACATCAAGCTGGAAATATCATCTTTTAACAAAACTTGAAAAATATGATGAAGCATTAATTTTAGCTTTATCGAAAGATGAAAAAGATGAGAAAAAATCGCCGTGGAATGCTATGGATGTAGTTGAATGTAATCTTAAATTAGACAAAAATGAAGAAGCAAATAAATGGTTTGCTGTAGCGGTTGAAAGAGGATTTAAATCTCTTAGTATGTTAGATGGAGAACCGTTCGATACTTTGAAAACAATGGCAGGTTATGCTGATCAGGAAAAAATTGTATTGGACGCTTTAGGCATTGGAGCGGCAGCTAAAGATTTTACATTAACTAATATTAACGGAGAGGAAATTAAACTTTCTGCTATGAAGGGAAAAGTTGTTCTAGTTGATTTCTGGGCAACCTGGTGCGCGCCATGTAGAGCTGAAATTCCTAACATGGTAAAAGTTTATGAAGAATATAAAGATAAGGGATTCGAAATTATTGGTATTAGTTTAGATAATGAAAATCACCTGGAAAAATTAAAAGAATTTTTAGTGGAAAATAAAATGGAATGGCCTATAACTTATTCTGCCAAAGGCTGGAAAGATGAAACAGCGCAATTCTATGGTGTTAATTCAATCCCGTCAACCTGGTTAGTTGATAAGAACGGAGTTTTAAGATATTTTGATGTTCGCGGTGAAGATCTAAAAGTTAAATTAGAAGAGTTGTTATAAAGAGTGTCTCACTGAGCGGAGTTGTCTCCGCTCATGCTGAGATTATTTTAATCTGCTATAAATTCCCATATCAAAATATTTCCCTCTGGCAAATTCATCATCAACTAAAACTCCCTCTTTTTTAAAACCTAGTTTTTCTAATATTTTTTCTGACGCGGTATTGCCCGGAACAATTTTACCGTAAATTTTATTTAGTTCCATTTCATTAAATCCAAAATCAACAATTGCTTTAACTGCTTCACTAACAATCCCTTTTCCCCAGTATTCTTCAAGCAATCCGTACCCAACCTCACTTTTATTGCTTTCAGAATCTATGTCAAACAGTCCGCCATAACCAATAAGTTTATCTTCTGGCTTTAAAGTGAATGTCCACCAAATCCCATTCTTTTTGGGAAATCCGCTCATAAAAAAAACTAGTTTCTCTTTTGCCTGACTAATATCAGTGAAAGGTTTTCTTGCTATAAAATTAAGATTAGCCAGAGAAGAATTAAACTTAAAAACTCCCTCTAAATCATTTTCATTCATTTGTCTTAAGACAAGCCGTTTGGTTTTAAGTTCAGGAAAGGAATTAAAAATTTCAGTATTCATACAACTCCTTAAATTATTTAATGTTTTTAGTAGTGCAGAATAACGTTTTGTTCAAATTGAAAAATAAATTATATTAAGGTTTAATTTTACATTACTTCAAAATTGAGTTTTATGATTGTCCTAAAGTGATTCATTTTTTTAATGAATCGAATCCAAATAATTATTAACCAGGTTACAAAATAGTATCGCTGGAATTACTTTAAATAATTGTAAGGTAAATGAAATGAACATTTCAAATTTAGGATTTAATAAAATTAAGAACAATATAAATTCATCTCAATCAGATTTTCAACTCGCGCGGGTAATCACGGTTCAAAAAGAAAGCTATATAATTCATGATGGTACATGCGAATTATTTGCTAAAATAACCGGAAAAATTATGTTTTCTGCCCAGACTCCGCTCGATTATCCAACAGTAGGTGACTGGGTTTATTTTCAAAAATTTGATGATGACTCAACCGCGCTTATACACGATATAGTTGAACGTTCATCAGTATTAAAAAGAAAAACATCGGGTAAGAAAGTAGATTATCAGGTTATTGCTTCTAATATAGATAGTGCATTTGTTGTTCAGGCAATTGAAAAGGATTTTAATATCCGCCGACTGGAAAGATATTTAAGCATGATTTACAATGCTGATATTGAACCGGTTCTTCTACTAAGCAAAACTGATCTTGTAGATGAGGAAGTATTAAAGTCGAAAATTGAAGAAGTAAAAAATATTTATAATGAACTGAAAATAATTCCATTCAGTAATGTTGAATCAGATGATTATCAGAAAGTGAAAGAATCACTTATCAAGGAACAAACTTATTGTTTAATCGGATCATCCGGAGTTGGTAAAACCAGTTTGTTAAATAACTTAATTGGTAAAGAACAATACTCTACAGCAGAAATTCGAGAGCATGACGGGAAGGGAAGGCATTCAACAACTGTGCGGAATTTAATAATGCTGGAAAACGGTGCAATGTTAATTGATACACCCGGAATGCGTGAGTTGGGAAATATTTCGAACACAGATGGAATTGAAAAAACATTTGATGAAATAAGTGAACTGACAAAATTGTGCAAGTTTAATAACTGCACTCATACTACAGAAAACGGGTGTGCGGTGCTAAAGGCGTTGGAAACAGAAGCTATAACGGAAGACCGTTATAAAAGTTTTATGAAACTCAATAAAGAAGCGGCTTATCACGAAAGATCGTATTTAGAAAAACGCCAGCAGGATAAGGAGTTCAGCAAGTTTGTTAAATCGGTATTGAAAGGGAAGCATCCTAAAAGGTAGATATAATTAGGTCATCTAACATAATTTAGGTGACCTGAAAAATTGAATAAAAGTTTAAAGTATGTGTATCACGTATGTGTTTAAATAATTTATAGGTGAAAAATGAAAATCAAATTAATGGTATTACTTTGTGTTTTCCTTTCAGGCGTTATGCTTAATGCTCAGGAAATTGTTGGCAGCTGGGTAGGAACATTGGATGTTGGTGCTCCTCTTAGAATAGTATTTAATATTTCAGTTGATGAGAATAGACATGTTAAAGCAACTATGGATAGTCCTGATCAGGGTGCTTTTGGTATAAATGTAGATGAAGTTATAATAGATTCAGGTTTGATTGAATTGAAGTTAAACTCATTAAAAGGGTTTTACAAAGGTGATATAAAAAACGCAGATTTAATTGAAGGTTCCTGGACTCAGTCTGGTCAGAATTTCCCGTTGAATTTAAAAAAGACAAATGAGAAAATTGAAATAAAAAGACCGCAAACCCCTAAAGAACCATTCCCGAATAATTCAGTTGAAGTTGAATTTAAGAATGAAGAGGCTGATATAATTTTAGCCGGGACATTTACTTTTCCGAAAGAGAAAGATGATTTTCCCGCTGTTATAATGGTAACCGGAAGCGGCGCGCAAGATCGGGACGAAACTATATTTAATCATAAACCCTTTGCAGTAATTGCGGATCATTTAACAAAAAATGGAATTGCTGTACTCCGGTATGATGATCGTGGTTTTGGCAAATCGGGAGGAGATTTTGTTAGTGCCACGACTGAAGATTTTGCCGGGGATGCAATTGCGGCCTATGAATATCTGCTTCAACAAAAAAATGTAAACAAAAATAAAATTGGGGTAATTGGGCACAGTGAGGGCGGATTGATAGCTTCTATATTGGGCTCGCAGCTTGATGATTTAGATTTTATAGTTCTACTGGCATCTCCCGGAGTCAGCGGAGATAAAATATTGTCCGATCAGGTTAGAGATATAAATATAGCTTCTGGACTTGATGATGAGGTTGTTAAATCGAATGTTCGGTTACAGGAGAAAATCTTAGCAATAGTTAAAGAACAAATTGATGAAAATACTAAAAGAGAAAAATTGAAAGAGCTGGTTCAGAATGATGCGCAAGTTAATCAGCTGCTTACACCCTGGTTCAAGTTTTTTGTCAGTTTCGATCCGCAGGATGTTTTGCGTGAAATTAGTTCGCCTGTACTTGCTTTAAACGGTGATAAGGATTTACAGGTAAATTCTAAAAGAAATTTGAAAGAGATAAAATCAGCTTTAGAAAAGGGTGGAAATAAAAACTTTAAAACATTAGAATTGAAAAATTTAAATCATCTATTTCAAAATTGTGAAACTGGAATGATTTCAGAATATGGAAAAATCGAAGAAACTTTTGCTCCTGAAGTTTTGGATATTATAACAAATTGGATTAATGAATTATAAAATATAATAGAGGCGTTCTTCTGAACGTCTCTTTGATCACTCTTTTTTAACAGGCACCTGATTTCCCGTCCCTTTAATTTTAATTACTTTGTTTAATATATCGAACCAAAATGGAGCACCCAGTGAAATTGCCAATGCAGTTAACAGCCAGCCAATTCCGCGCATAATAACAGCCCATCCATATTTAGTTTCAGGATACGCGTTTACAATTCTGTTCTCCTTAATCCAGCCAATTCCAAGTACATTATCGATGTTGCCAATTTCATTAGTTATAATCGAATCAACTTTTGAATTTAGTGTGCTGATCTTATTAAAAAACAGACTATCATCGTTAGCGATTTTTAAACTATCGGCAGATGCTTTTGCGGAATAAAGACTTTTATAAGAATCATATTTTGAAATATATTCTTGCGACATGGCGGCAAGTTTTATCCTCTTATCATTATCACGCGATAATTGACTGATTATAGAAATTGAATCGGCATTAAAAATTATAGCAATTAATAAACCCAAAACAATAGATATAATTCGCGCCTGCCTGTTATACCATCCTTTAGTGCGCTCCATTGCTTCATCAAACCAGCTCTCTAAATTAAATTTGAACTTTGACAAATCATATTCGGCATCAGCGGCAAAGGATAAAAGCAATGCTTTAGTTTCTTCCGGAAAATCAGAATCTTTTAGCTGGTTTTTTAAATTATGAATTGTGTCGGTAGTCTTTTCACCTAGCAGTTTTAAGTCTTTGCCAGTTTTAATAATATCGATAACAACTTTTGAAAAAGTCTGGGTAGCAATATAGGACGGTTTTTTAAAACGATTGTTTTTCCCAAAGTACTTAATCATCGGATGTTCAAAAAATGATTCGGAGATCATTTCTTTATCATTATCATCCAGCATTCTGGAAATTGCCTTCGAAAGATTTTTAGCACGAAGTTTAAAAAGAGTAGCTATAATTTCATGGATTACGGTTGCAAATAAACTAAAGATCAAATAGATAAACATTATTGCTATTGCTATTTCTATAATTTTCATATCAAACATAACCTCATATCTTTTATTAAATTATTTTGTGATTAGTATTCCGGCAGCAACACCAGCTGCGCCGGATATAATTGTTGTTGTCCAGGATGGGAACTCAATTTTAGGAGGATTCTTTAATGTTGAGATATACTCTTTTACTAATGATTCATATTTTTGCATCCCATAATCTAAACCGTTTTTGTATTCTGCTGCCTTCTCTTCTTTAAGTGTAATAATAGAATCTTTAAGTGCTACATAGCTTTTGTAAGTAAAGTTAATATCGCCTAAAGCCGTGATTTGTTTTTTTGCGTTTTCCAATTCTTTATGATCGGCAATAAAAGTAGCAACAAATTGTAATGGAAGCTGGAATGTCCTTATCATAAAACCTGTTTCGGGATGTTTAACTCTTGCTATTCCAATTGGAGAAGTTTTTAATTCAGGAAAAGTATTTCTTACTTCATCAACAAGTTCTCCCGGCTGGAACAGATCAGCAACTTCGTCTATCATTTTTTCGTTTTCAGTCTTAAGATTCACAATCTCAACTTCTAAACTATCAATCCTATTCTGATAATTATTTCCCTTTAATTGAAGTTTCTGAACAATAGATTCAAGGCTGTCGCTCTTTTCAATTATTAAAGAATATTTGTCCTGATACTCAATAAGATCATTCTCAGCCTTAGCAATTTTCTCTTCCGAATTTTTCCAGGCATAATAGGAATTGGCTCCAAACGCTACACAGATTATTGTAACCACAATAGAGTATACTTTAAGCACTGTGAACCTCCAGTTTATTATTGTCCCAACTTTTAAATCCCAAGGATTCGGCGGCTAATTTTACAAGACCATCATTTCCCTTAACCATTTCATAATTTACAATATGGCCATCAGGTACGGCGTTTTTCAATCTGATATAGGTCTCTCTGTTATCGTCTTGTAATTCCCAAAGCAAACTTTTAACTAAGTTGCCTGCCGCTCTGTTCATTATTATAAACTGTTCTTTGTTTTCTGAAAATAATTGTTCAATCTGGGCTGGTGACATATCTTCTCTTCCATCATTACTAATATCAATCTTATTTAAATTACATCCTGCAATAACTCTGTTATAAAAGGAAATATTTGGTATAGGATCACTTTTATCCTTTCTAACCATTGCATGTCCAATTATTCCTTCAAAGTTCTCTAATAAGTTTCCATAATACTCTAAAGGTTTACCGGGAATTTTTTTGGCAATATTAAAATCAGTACAAAGTTCATTTATTAAGTTTATAACGGACTCAATTTGTGCATCTTCATACATATCAAAATAGCGGTAACCTCTATAGCTGGTTCCAAAATCGAAAGCTTCGCTGAAAGATTTTTCTGTCTTATCAGAAATTCTATCGAAGCAATAAAGTTTTCCACCCGATTCTGTTAGTCCTCCTTCACTTGCTATCTCAATACCAATAAAGCGTTTTTCGAATTTCAGTTTTTTTTCATTAGGCCATTTAAGACCAAACTGCCACGCCCATGAAGCCGGATCAAATATTTTGTGTATTGTTCCGTCTCTGGCAATTATAAATGCGGTTCCAACTATATTGCCGTCATTAAGCCACCATTGAAAAGATGATTGCGCGGATCCGCCAACAGTATGATGAATGCAGATTCCTGACTTTTTTTCTTTGGTTGGAAAATATTGATCGTCGGTAAACTTTAGATCCAAATTAAAATTTAGTGCCATAAAATACCCCGGGATTATTTTAGACTTACCAAATAATTACTTCAATTAAATAGATTTTTTTATGTTATGCCGTAGGAGAATGGTTTAATAATATTGAATAATTTTGTTAAATACCAGCAAATTTGTTTGTTAATATTATAATAAAAATGGTACCTAAAGATCAGTACATCTTTTAATTTGAAGCAATTATATTTAGATTAGAATCATTAAAGTACTGATAATTATTGCAACTATTCTATTGTGGTGGTTTTGAAAAAAACGTTACTAATTTTAAAGTTTATCCTTTTATTTAATACAGTTTTACTAAGCAACGGAGTTGATAGTGTGTACTCCGTTTGGACAAATGATAAACTGCCATCGGCCGGTAGAATTAGAAATCTGACCTTTATAAACGCCAATGAAGGCTTCGCTCTCTCTGATAATATTTTACTCCACTTCAAAAATGATAAATGGGAATTGTTTACTTATCAGCCGCCATTAAAATCAGTCTCGTTTTTTATAGCGGAAAACGAAAACTCAATTTGGCTTACAGGCGAAATAAATACCTACGAATCAATATTACTCCATTATAACGGGATAAAATGGGAACGTATTGAACATCCTATAATGAACCAGATTAGATGTGCTGATATTACAGAAAAATATTTTGGCGGCGATAGAGAAATTGTACGGTTCGAAAACGGTGAATGGAATTTTATTGAATATCCGTCAACTCCAAGATCAACAAAAAAAATGGTCTTTTATAATAACGAATTATTCTTTTTAAGTGATGCAGGTGAACTTTTTAAAAAAGGAAAAAACTATTGGGAAGTATTGTTAGAAAATGAATTTGTAAGGGAAATTAGAAAAACAGAAGATTCACTTTTCTTTATAACTAACAATAAAATTCTAAAATTAGAGCAGACTAAAATAAACGAAGTTTATAATTCGCAAAGTGCTATTAGATCTATAGATATTATAAATAGTAAGAATTTTGCTGTTATTACTGAAGATAACAAAGTCTTCATCCAGAATAACTTATTTAATAAAACCATTTCTTTTACAGGCGAAAAACTATACGATGTTAAACTGAATAATAATACTGTCTGGCTGGTTTCGGATACAAGGCAGATATTACGAAATAAAGAAGGTCATTTTCCCGTACAAAAAAATAATGATATCGACTTTACATCCCAAAGTCCGATTACATTTTTCTATGAACTTCAGAACGAATACGGCGTTGCGATGGATGATCTGGATGGCGACGGCTTAAAAGACATTTATTCCGTATGTATAATGGAGCCAAACCGGGCATATTTTAATAAGGGCAATATTGATAATAATCTGATTTTGAGAGAAGAAGCAGTTAAGAGAGGCATAACGGGAATAACCGGAGACACTTTAACCATAGGACTGCGCGAAATTTATTTGGGTATTGGCATGGCTGATGTTGATAATGACAATGATAAAGATATTTATCTATGCGATTTAATTGGCAATAACAAATTATTCCTAAATAACGGAGCCGGTAAATTTAGAAATGTTTCCGAACAGAAAAACAGGGCCACCGAATTAAATACCAGAGCAAATTCATCTACATTTGCCGATGTTGATCTTGATGGCGATCTGGATATGTTTATTACAAATGAGTATAGAAGTAATCAATTATTCTTGAATGACGGGAACGGATATTTTGAAGATATAACTGATGTTTCCGGTCTAACGACTAAATGGGGCGGTATGACAGCTTCGTTTGCGGATTTTGATAATGATAATGATCCTGATTTATTTGTAACAACCTGGGGACTTTGTAATCTGTTATACGAAAACGTAAGCAGCAATGGTGAAATAAAATTTATTGATATTTCTAAATCGGCAGGTGTCTGCGGAAACAACTACACAAAGTCGAATGCGGTTGTCTGGGAAGATTTAAACAATGATGGATTTGTTGATCTGTTTATTACAAACCGCAAGACCTCAAATAAACTGTTCATAAATAATCATGATAAAACTTTTACAGATGCAACTAAAGCTATAATAGGAGAAGACAAAGATTTAAGTTACGGAGTTTCAATTGCCGATTTTGATAACGACGGTTTTAATGACATATACGTTGCCAATATTGGTGAAAATAATATTTATAAAAACCTGAATGGTGAAAAATTTAAAAAATTATCATTAGCAATAGAAAAGGGGAATAATGGTTATTCAACGGGAACCGCTGCCGGAGATATTGATAATGATGGTGATATTGATCTGTATGTAGCTTCTTATGTTAATGAAGGCAGTAAAATTTTAGTCAACTCATGTAATAATAATAATTTCATTAAACTAAATATTATTGGAACTCGGAGTAATTCAGATGCTGTTGGTGTTAAGGTTTTTTTAGAAAAACTAAATCATGATTCTGAATATGAGTTTTATGGATATAAAGAAATCTGTTCAGGCAGTGGTTATGCTTCACACAGTTCTACCGAAGTTCATTTCGGTATCTCGCCAAATGATAAATATAGAGCCAGAATTTACTATCCGGCAAGCGGAATAACTAAATATATTGATGATATTAAAACTGGAACAACTTACAAAATTTATGAAGAGGAAGGTTCTGATTATTATTTTACTAATTTTAGTAAAACCGTTGCAAAACTGTTAACCGACTGGGAACTAATTGATGAGGAAATAAAGTTTCTATGTTTTTTTATAATTACAATGTTTTCAATTAGAAGAACAAGAATTTCTTTTCAATGGAAATATAGGAACATTGTTCTCTTACATTTTGCGGGCTTTTTACTCTACATATTTTTAGTATCCGTGTTTTTATTTGAAACCGGAATTCTCTTTTCAATATTACCATTAATGTCATTTATAGTTTATTTAAGTATGATCCATTTATACTTCGAAAAAATTATCTTAGCAAGAGCAGCAGAAAATGAAAGACGCTTAATTAGAGAAAATATAGCACGCGATTTACACGATGATCTTGCGTCAACTATTAGCAGTGCCGCAATTTATTCTGACTTTCTCTCAAACCACATAAATGAAAATGGAAACAAAAAGAAAATTGCCGACAAACTTAAAGAACTTATGGCAGAAGCGGCTAATTCAATTAGCGAAACCATCTGGGTTGTATCTACATACGAAGATAAAGCTACAGAGCTTATTAACAGAATAGTTGATTATGTAAAAGAAAATGCGACCTCAATGGATCTGGAACCTATTATAGATTTGAACATAAATAAAAATGATAAGAAAATTGACAGCAGAATTAAACGGAACATATTCTTAATAGTGAAAGAAGCCTTCAATAATATCATAAAATATTCTAACACAAAAAAAATTCTGTTAAAAATAGATTATGACAATAATATTCTGGAAATAATTCTTGAAGATTTTGGAAACGGGTTCGAATTTAGCGATGATGATATTTTGGCATTTAAAGGGAACGGTATTAAGAATATGTACAAAAGAGCAGGCGAAATAAACGGTAAGTTGAAAATATATAGTAGAGCCGGTACCGGAACTAAAGTTTCGTTCAGGTTTAAATTGACCCAAACCGGTTATTGATACTAAATTCATTTTATAGGAACTTAGTAACGGAATAATGCAGAAGGTTAAAATGGCCATTAAGGTAGCGGTAATTGAAGATCATAAGGATTTTAGAGAAAGTATATTCTTATTAATTGAAAGTACTGTTGGATATGAATGTACTGCCGCGTTTGGAAGTGTTGAAGAAAGTTTAGAAACTGATTATAATGCTGATGTTCTTCTCTTAGATGTACACTTGCCTGGAATTTCCGGTATTGAAGGAATTGCGAAGATCAAAGAAAAAAATCCGTTCATAAAAATTATTATGCTTACAATCTTTGAAGATGAAAAAAATATATTCGACGCAATTTTAGCAGGAGCAAATGGTTATCTGTTGAAAAAAACTTCTTCTCTCAGAATTTTACAGGCAGTTGAAGATGCATATTACGGCGGCGCGCCTATGACTCCCTTTATAGCTCAAAAAACATTAGAAATGTTTAAAGGTCAGTTTGCACCTAAAGATTCTGATTACGATTTAACAAAACGTGAAAGAGAAGTTTTAAAACTTATAATTGAAGGATACTCGAACAAACTTATTTCAGAGAAACTATACATTAGTTTCGATACAGTTAGAAATCATCTTAAAAGCATCTATTTAAAACTTCATGTTCATTCAAAGTCCGAAGCTGTATTAAAAACAATGAAAGAAAAAATAATTTAATACCAAATATTACTATAAATTTAGCTGAATTTAATTTATAAGAGAATGATAACTGCTCAGGAGGCATTATGAAACGTAAAACTTGTCAATCTTTATTGCTTATAGTTTTTCTAGTTTTATCAATTAGTGTTAACGCACAAATTCAATCAGTAGCCGGGGGCGGAACTTGGGACGAAACAACCACATGGGTTGGAGGTGTAGTTCCGGGTGAAAACAATGATGTTATAATTAATGGAACAGTTATACTAAATGGTACGTATACGATTAGAAATTTGACAGTTTCTTCATCTGGCGTACTTCAAAATCGATACGGACATTCGCCCTATTTAACAGTTCAAGGAAATATTGTAAATAACGGAACAATAAGAAATAATCCAGATGGATATCATCTTAGAATTTATTGTAAAGGAAATGTTACTAACAATGGCGAGTTTTCAAATTTGTGGTTAGCTCTAAATTCGGAGAGCAATCAGTATATTGGTGGAACTTCAATATATCAGATAAATGAGATCTATAAAGAGCCAAATGGAGATATTACAGCCAGTAGTGATTTATTAGTTGGTGATGAATGCACGTTTAATCTATCATATGATGTTTTATATATGCAAAGTTATAAACTAACAGCAAATTCTCCTGAGAGTGATTATTTTTATGGAGGGACAGTACATAGTAATGGAGAAATTGATGTAACTGGATCCTGGGGTTCTAACTTAGATGGAAATTACACTTTAGTTGGTAGTAACCCAATGAATTTTAGAAGTACAAATACATCTTTTGGCGATTTTACAGTAGCACCCGGCAAAGTAATTCAAAATCGATATGGACATTCGCCATATTTAACAGTTCAAGGAAATATTGTAAATAACGGAACAATAAGAGATAATCCCGATGGATATAATCTTAGAATTTATTGCAAAGGTAATGTTACTAACAATGGCGAGTTTTCTAATATGTGGTTAACATTAAATTCAGAGAACAACCAATATATAAATGGAACATCAACCTATCAAATAGAAGATATTTACAAGGATCCCAATGGATATGTTACTGCTACTAGTGATCTAGTATTTGGTGATAACTGTACCTTTAATTTATCATACGACACTTTATATATGCAAAGTTATAAACTAACAGCAAATTCTCCTGAGAGTGATTATTTTTATGGAGGGACAGTACATAGTAATGGAGAAATTGATGTAACTGGATCCTGGGGTTCTAACTTAGATGGAAATTACACTTTAGTTGGTAGTAACCCAATGAATTTTAGAAGTACAAATACATCTTTTGGCGATTTTACAGTAGCACCCGGCAAAGTAATTCAAAATCGATATGGACATTCGCCATATTTAACAGTTCAAGGAAATATTGTAAATAACGGAACAATAAGAGATAATCCCGATGGATATAATCTTAGAATTTATTGCAAAGGTAATGTTACTAACAATGGCGAGTTTTCTAATATGTGGTTAACATTAAATTCAGAGAACAACCAATATATAAATGGAACATCAACCTATCAAATAGAAGATATTTACAAAGAGCCAAATGGATACATTACAGCCAGCAGCGACTTATTATTTGGTGATAAGTGTACCTTTAATTTATCATACGACACGTTATATATGCAGAGTTATAAACTTACTGCAAACTCTCCGGGATCTCATTATTTTTATAATGGAACAGTACATAGTAATGGTGAAATAGATGTTACCGGTACTTGGGGCTCAAATTTAGATGGAAATGTTACTCTTGTTGGTTCCGATACAATGAGAATAGGTCCCACTATCTCATCTTTTGGTGATCTTACAGTTTCATCTGAGAAAGTAGTTGCTAATAGATATGGTAGTTCTCCATACTTCTACATAAATAATCTTACAAACTATGGCGAAATTATTGACAATCCCGATGGATATCATTTAAGAGCCTTCATTAACGGGGATTTTTACAACTATGGCGAATATACAATTTATTATACAAATTTTTATGCTGATGGTAAACACAATAAAATAAGCGGGGAAGTTTTTAGTGATATTTATATATATAAAACAGATGATCCTGATGGTGGTAGTTTTACAATTGAAAACAATTTTACTTCAAATAATTCACTTAGAATCTATGAAGAGGCTAATCTTAATATTCTTAGTGGTGCTTCTTTAAATTGCAAAAACTATTTTTCAAACTCTGGTGAAATAAATAATAAAGGTAGATTAAGTTACACCTTCCGTCGAACTTATAATGGAAGTGTGTCGTTAAATAAAGATTTCAATTTAGATTTTTATTTATCAGATAGAGCAGAAGCAGATACATTTACAGTGGCAGTAAATAATTCAGTATATCCATATTTAACTTCTTCAATTAATAGATGGTGGAGTTTTGATGCGAATAAAGAAGGTGGAACATATTCTCTAACTCTATATTATGAAGACAATTTATTGAATGGGCAAAATGAGGATCAGCTTGAAGTATTTTTAACACCTGATAATGGTGAGACCTGGCAAAAACTAAGTAATCCTATTAATAAAACAATTGATAAAGAAGCAAATACTATCACAGTTGGTACAAGTAGCGAACCTCTTGATTATGGATATGGCGATATAGTTATAAGTTCTGGTAATATTACTCAGGTTCCACAAATAGGTCTTTCGGTCGTAGGTAGAAGGGATGTAAGAGTTGGACCACCAAATAGATATTCAGTAAGTTATTGGAATAATAGTAATTTCCCAACAGATGAATTTTTTATTGAACTGAATACTAATAGAGGAGTTCATATAATGTCTGTTATTACAACAGATATTGAAACAGGTGAATCTGTTGAGATACCTATAGATTCATTAACTTATGCAAATATTAATGACGAAGCATTTTTGCTGATAAATGGACTTGAACCGGATGAGCTAAGAACCTTTGAAGTTATACTGGGTGCAGTACCTGATGAGGAAACATTATCAAAAGCTAAAATAGAACCAATAACACTAACAGTAGCGGCTGTGTGGCTAGGCGGAGCATTATTAAAAGATTATGTTGGCAATGTTGTTGTAGAAGGCTGTTATGAAATGTGGCGCCCGGTAAAGCATGATCAATCTTTAATGGATGCAAGTATTAATGGATTAACAAGTAGTATGAAAAAAGCAGCAACATTTGAAAATGGTGGTAAAACCTTAGCGAAAGAAGCGGCAGAGCAGGTTGTGAAACGTACTGGAAAAGCTGCCCTTTGGCCAGCATTTTTGGCAATGGATGTATATGACTGTATGAAAAATACAGTTAAAGGAATGAAAGATTATGTGAACGGTAATTTTGATAAAAAAGAGAAAGAACTTAGAAAAGTTACTTCGTGGGATCCAAATGCCAAAGAAGGTCCAACCGGTTTTGGCGAAAATGGATATATGTCGTCCACAGATCCAATGAATTATACAATCCTTTTTGAAAATAAAAAAGAAGCTACCGCACCAGCTTGGAAAGTTGTAATTCTAGATACACTTGATGAAAATGTATATGATATCTCATCTGTTAAGGTTGGTAAAATGAGTCATGATATGGGAGTATTTTCACAAGAAGGAAATATTCTAAAATGGGAATTTGTAGAAATTGAATTGCAGCCAAACGTTACTCCACCGGAAGGTGAAGGTTTCGTTAGATTCACTGTTGATCTATTACCAAATCTTCCAAATGGAACAGAGATTAAAAATAAAGCTGAAATTGTGTTTGACTTAAACAAACCAATTATGACTAATGTAGCATTAAACACTTTGGATTTTGAATCACCAGTAACCGAAGTTGGTAATATGGAATTTGATGGCGATCTTGCAACAATATCATGGTCAGTTAACGATCAAAATGGATCTGGTGGTAAAGAAACAAAAGTGTATTTATCTAAAAATGATGCTCCATTTACATTGGCCGGAAAATCATTTACAAATTCAGTTCAGGTTCCAGTTGAAGCCGAAGTACCTTATAAACTTTATTTGGTAACTCAGGATAATGTTGGTAATATTGAAAAAGAACCTAAAGTAGTTGAAAAAGTATTTAGCGGTACAGAAGATGAAAACATAGTACCTGATAGCTATAGTTTAGAGCAGAACTATCCAAATCCGTTTAACCCAACTACAACAATAGTATATGATCTTCCAGTTGTAAGTCAGATTAAACTTGGAATCTATAATGTTCTTGGCGAAAGAATTGCATTATTAGAAGATGGAATAAGATCAACCGGACGTCATTATGTAACATTTGACGGAAGTAAATTATCATCCGGAGTTTATTTTTACCGTATTGAAGCAAAAGCAGTTAGCGGCGGTAAAGATTTTAGCGCAGTAAAAAAACTTCTTTTACTTAAATAAAGTTTACATTGTGGAATGGAAATTTCCATTCCACAATGTTTTTTAAATTTCCTATTAATATTCCATAGCAATTTTCTTTTGCAGTTTTTACCGAAATAAATATCACAAAGTTTCTTTTTATTCTATTCATATAAAATCATTTATTGGAGAATGATATGAAAAGATTATTCATGGTTTTTGTTTTAATTGCCCTTATTATATCAAATAATATTTCTGCCCAGACAATAACATCAACATCAGCAGGCGGAAATTGGGAAAACACCGGTTCCTGGATTGGCGGAGTTATTCCCGGCGAAAATAATGATGTTGTTATTACTTCAACTATTTCAGCAACCAGCAGTAATTCCAAATGTAAGAATTTAACTGTCAGCAGTGGTGCGGTTTTCCAAAACGGTGGCGGATTGGGATGGGTTACACCGGTGATATACGGAAATATTATTAATGAAGGAACCATCAGAAATAATCCTGACGGGAATGAACTATGGTTGCATATTTATGGTGATGTACATAATAATGGAACCTGGATTAATTCGCAGACACATTTTTCAAGTTTGGAAGAACAAATAATATCACAGGGATCAGGAAAAAAATTCGAAACATCTATTACCAGGAGTTCATCTTCAGGCAGAGGAAACGGTATTATTAAAGCGGCAAGTGATATTACATTTGCCTGTACTGTAAACCTTCAAAGAGAAAATTATGAGTGGAGCATTCTGGATATGAATGGCTTTAAATTAAATCTTGAAGGAGAATTTTATATAACGGATGTAATAATTAATAACGCCAATCCATTAGTATCTACTGAATTATTCGAGGTAAAAAGAACATACTTTGATACTGATATAAACATTGCCGGCGTTCTTTCAATAATAGAAAGCAACGTAACATTCGGAAAAAATCTTACCATAAATGGAATTCTGCAAAACATTGGATCTCTTGGATGGGTAACAGTTTCAGTAAATGGAAATCTGATTAACAACGGAACAATAAGGAATAATCCTAATGGAAATGAATTATGGATTTATACATACGGTAATTTGCATAATAATGGAAGCTGGCTAAATACCCAGACAAATTTTTCAGCCGAAACAGAACAGAAAATATCGCAAAGTTCAGGTAAGAAATTCGAAACTTATTTTAAAAGAAATGAGCCGTCATACGGTAAAGGTAATGGAACTATATCGGCGTTAAGTGATATTACTTTTGCTAATAATGTTAATCTGCAAGGACAAAATTACGTCTGGAGTCCTTTAGATATGAAGGGATATAATTTAAATCTGGAAGGTACTTTTACTTTAACAGATATTGTATTAAAAAATGCCGGTTCGTTATTTTCAGAAGAATCCTTCCAGGTAGTAAGAACATATTTTGATACTGAACTTACTGTAGAGGGAATTCTATCTTTAAGAGAAAGCAACGTAACATTTGCAAAACAAATAATATTGAACGGAATAATTCAAAATAGCGGTTCTATGGGCTGGATAACAGTAACTTTTCTCGGGCCAATTGTAAATAATGGTGAATTCCGCAATAACCCCGGCGGGAATGAATTATGGACAGTAAGTAATGGAAATATTTTGGGAAATGGTATTTTCACTAACTCTAGAAATTATGCAGAAACAAATGGCGACGACAATAAAATAAACGGGACATTTTACGAATTTCTGTCCTTAAAAAGTTCCGGTGATCCTAAAGCCGGGAAAGTAATTATTAACGGGATTTTAAACAGTTTTGGCAGAACACAAATTGAAAGCGGAACCGAAGCAGAAATTGCGGGAAACGGTAAATTTTATGATAAGGGCGAATTTGTTAATAATGGTTCTCTTAAAAACAATGGAACCATATATAATACTTTTAATCCGGTAACCGGATTATCGTTTAACTTTTTTAGTATTAGCGCATCATTTCTTTTAGAACCTGAAATAGATTCTATTAAAATAGAATCCTATGGCAATCAAATTCCTGCATCATTTGGCAATGCTGTTAAAAACTGGTGGCGCATAATACCATTCTCCGGGAACAGCCCGGAATTATTTTCAAATCTAATATTAAGGTACAGCGAAGATATACTTAATAATAATATTGAAGAAGAACTCCAGATATTTCATTCCATTGATAGCGGTAAAACCTGGCAGCAGATCTCTTCTTCAGCAAATATTACAAGAGATAATATAAATAACTCGGTAGCAATTTCGGATGCGCCTGCTTATGGCGATTATATACTTGCTTCAAGCAGTAATCCTTATTCAGTAAAACCTTCGGTAGTTGTTTCAATACTGGGCAGATCCAGATTACGTATTGGACCACCAAACAGATATACAATACATTACGCGAATAATAGTGATACTCCTACAGATGATTTCTTTTTTTCAGTCGGTACAGGATCAAACACAAGAATTTTAAGTGCTGAACTTCCAATGGCAGATGGTACGGTCGAGGTTTTTCCTATTGACAGCATAAATATGGAATATGACGACAAAGTAGCAACTTTTATTATTGCCGGTTTAGAACCAGGAGAGGAAGGTACTTTTGATATTATTTGTACAGGCGATCCTTTAAATAAAACCAGTCTGCAAAAAGCAAAATTTGAACCATTTACACTTATAGCGGTTGGTATTATTACATTCGGAACGGTTAAGGTAATAGATTATATAGGCAGCAAGGCAATTGAAAATACGTCAATGTCTAATGACGACAAGGCAAAGCTTGATTTGGTTTTAAGCGGAGAAGTAAAAAAAGAAATTAAGAAGGAAAAAAGCCGGGGCAAAAAAGTTTTTGTAGCCCGTAAGATTGGTGTAACAATACTTGGAAAAGTAATGGGAGTTGTAGGCGGAGTTATTGAAGTCGGGGCTGCAGTTACAAGAAATGTAAAAGGTGTTTTTCATAATCTTTATAGCAGAGTTTATCTTTTTATTCAGAAGGATGTTGGATATTTTGGTGTAGAAGAAAAGCAGGGAACCTTAATGACAACTGGCGGCAAAAAGGAAATGATTGGCGCAACTTCCTGGGATCCAAATGAAAAAGTTGGTCCTGAAGGTTATGGAATATCTAAGCATATTTCTTCTGCCGGTAAAATGCATTACCAAATTCTTTTCGAAAATAAAAAGGAAGCATCCGATTCTGCATATAAGATTATTATAATTGATACACTCAGTTCTGTTTTCGATCCTACTACAATTGAATTTGGCAGAACTAGTCATCCCGGATTTTCATTTACACGGGATAATAATATTCTTACATGGGAAGTAATTGGAATTGAACTGGCACCTAATGTTAATCCGCCTGAAGGTGAAGGATGGGTTTCATTTAGTGTTAATACTAAAGATGATCTTGTTTCAGGCACAACAATAAGCAACAAAGCGGCTATAACTTTCGACAGCAATGCTCCAATTATTACTAATGAAGTAATAAATGTTCTTGATTTTGATCCGCCGGCTACACAATTATACTCGCAGGTTACAAGCAATAATAATGATGATCTAATAATTAAATGGACTGCTGATGATGGTGAAAATGGTTCGGGAATATCTGCGACAACTATTTTTTGCTCGGTTGACGGTGATCCGTTTGAACCTGTTGTTATGACATTTGAAGACTCAGCAGTTTATATACCTAAAAAGGGTAGTCATCAATATTCTTTTTACGCACTGTCTGAAGATAATGTAGGGAACCTGGAAGCGTCTTTTTCCATACCAATTGAGTTTGATTATACAACAACAATAGATTCTGATGAAATTTTACCAAGTTCATATAATTTATCTCAAAACTATCCAAATCCATTTAATCCTTCTACAACTATTGTTTACGATTTGCCGGTTACAAGTTATGTTAAACTTGCAATATTCAATATTCTTGGCGAACGTATATCAACATTAACTAATAAAATTCAGAACAACGGCAGATATAAAGTAAAATGGAATGCGGTCGGTTTATCCTCAGGTGTATATTTCTACCGTATTGAAGCAAAATCTGTTTCTGGCGGAAAAAAATTTAACGCTGTAAAAAAACTGATGTTCTTGAAATAGACGGGGTAATAGAAAAAACAAATTCCTCTTTGTATTAGGAATTATAAACCTTCGGGGAAAATTTCTCTGAAGGTTTATTATTTTATAAAAAATCATCCGACTGGCATATTTGCAGAAATAAAATTATTATTCTAAAATAATTTTTATCAATAATTAGTGTGGTTTACAAATGGAATATAATAATTTAGGTAAAAATGGTCCCGAAGTTTCTAGAATAGGATTCGGAGCCTGGGCTATAGGCGGTATGAATTGGGGACCAACGGATGATGAGGTTTCTTTAAGAGCATTAAATGAAGCAATTGACTGCGGCGTAACATTTATTGATACGGCTGATGTTTATGGTTTTGGGCATTCGGAAGAACTGATAGCAAAACTGATTAAAGAACGCGGCAAAAAAAACATAGTAATTGCGTCTAAAGCCGGTAACGACTTTTATAATGCTTCAAATAAGGATGATGAAGGCTACGGGGCAATAAAACAGACTTATACCAAAGAATACCTTATCTATGCAGTAGAACAGAGCTTAAAGCGATTAAACGTTGATGCAATTGATATATTGCAGCTGCACAGTCCGGATATTGAAAAACTTGAACAGGACGAACCCTGGGAAGCTCTGGAGCAATTAAAAAAAGATGGCAAGATTTTGCATGCCGGTTTAAGTATTCAGTCGTTTCAAGAAACAGCTCAGGCTCATTTACTTGATGAACACAATGATATTTTAGATGCGATTCAGGTTAGATATAACTTATTAGAGCGTGAAGCGGAAAAAGTATTGTTCCCAAAAGCCGAAAGATACGGGATTGGCGTTATAGTTAGAATACCACTTTTATTTGGATTTTTAACCGGGAAGTTTAATGCGGATTCAAAATTTTCTGAAGAAGATCATAGAAGTATGAATCTCTCAAAGGAAAAATTAGAACAGTATTTAGTAAGCCTGGAAAAAATGAAACCGCTGTTTGATGAGTATCCGGATCAGACTATGGCGCAAGTAAGTTTAAGATTTTGTGTCTCTCATCCTGCGTGTCAGACTGTTATACCGGGCGCAAAAACTCCGGCACAAGTTAAAGATAATTCATTTGCCGGCAGTCTTGGTTCTATTCCCAAAGATAAGATCCCGAAGTTGTAAAAACTTAAATGGGGCGTAAAATTTGCGTCCCATACAGATCTATAATTTTAAGCCATCCAAAATTCTGGTGTAAGAACTAAAAAGAAAGTCCATATTTCTAATCTTCCAATTACCATACATCCCGATAAAATTAATTTTGAAGCAGCAGTTAAAGGAAGAAAATTATCTAAGGGTCCAATTTGACCAAGACCGGGTCCAACATTTCCAAGGGTTGCGGCTACAGCACTAAATGCAATAGTGGGCGACTGTTCAAGTGCCGTTAAAATTAAACTTGCTCCGAGAAATATTATTATATAGGCAAAAACAAATACATAAACTTTTGTAATATTTTCATTTTTTAATGTGCTTACACCAATCTTAAAAGATGTTATTGCTTTAGGATGTAATGGCTGAATAAATTTACTTTTTAAGCTTTTTATTATTACTTCGAAACGGGAAACTTTAATAGAACCGCTTGTAGAAGCCGACATTCCGCCAACAAACATTAACAGAATTAGAATTGCCTGAGAAGTTTGCGGCCAGTATTTAAAATCGCTTGTAGCAAAACCTGTTGTTGTTATAATTGAAACTACCTGGAAGAATGAAACTCTGAGTGCCGAAATAAAATCAAAATTCTGTTCTTTGCTTAAAAAAAGATTTAGCGTTATAAACATTGTAGAGATAAAAATAACTGCTATAAATAATCTGAATGAAGTGTTTCGCCAGTAACGGTAAAATTTTCCTCTAAACCCGTAATAGTGCAGTATAAAGCTGGTTGCTCCAATTATCATAAATAACGAAAGAATAAACTCTACATAAAAACTGTTGAAGTATGCGACACTGTTATTCTTAGTAGAAAATCCGCCGCCGGCAATGCTAGAAAAAGCATGCGTAATTGCGTCGTAGGGTGAAAGCGCAAATAATAATAAAACAATTTGAACTAGTGTTAGCAGTGTATAGATTTTCCAGTAAGTTTTAGCAACTTCAGAAATACGGGGAAATAATTTTTGTTCATCAGGCGTAACTGGTGCTTCCGATTCAAATAAGAATATTTTGCCTTTCATGGTCGGGAAAATTGCAAGAGCCAAAACTATTATTCCCATTCCGCCAAGCCAGTGTGTTTCTGAACGCCAGAATAATAAACTTTTTGGCACCGCTTCAATATCACTTAACACAGTTGAGCCGGTAGCTGTAAAGCCGGAAACTGATTCAAAAAACGAATCGATATATGTAGGGAAATAATGTGATATATGAAATGGGAGCGCCCCTATTGATGAAACTCCGAGCCATGTTAAAACAACAATAAGTATAGATTCCTTAAATGAAATATCATCATACACATCCAGTTTTCTAAATGAGAACACACCAATTACAAGACATAATAATATTGGCTCAATGAAATAATCGTGAACATTTTCATTAAACAGATATGAAATGAATAATGGGGCAATCATTGAAATACCCAATATTCCAATGATTTTACTTATATAATATCCAACTAGCTTAAAATTTATATGCACAACAACTTACCTGATAATCTTTGTTTTTCAACTTTAAAATTACACATATTCATTAACATTTGAAAAGTTCTATTGAAAAGAAAATTTGTTTCCCTAAATTAAAGTTATAATTTTTATAAATATGATTTATAATTTGAGTGAGAGATCATAATTTATAGTATGATATTATATTTTACAAAGTATATTGTTTTTATTGATATAGGAGCATTTTAATAGAATGAAAAAATTACTAATGATAGGTGATTCAATTACAGATTGGTTTGATACTGATAATTTGCTGCCAAATTTTTTTGTTAAAAATGTTGGTGTTGCCGGTGACAGTACTGTTGAAACTTTAGGCAGAATTGATAAATCCTGGTTCGATTTTCAGCCGGATTATATTTTTATATGTATAGGAACAAATGATTTTGCAAGATTTAGAAAAGATGCCGTAATATTAGAAAATATAGAAAAGATTGTTATAAAGGTTAAAACCCATTTATCGAAAGCTAAAATTTATATTACAACAATTTTTCCAACAAGAGACAATAAGCCAAGACCAAACGATAGAATCTCTAATTTTAATGCACAGTTAAATAAAAAGGCAAATTCATTAAATGCTGAATTCTTTGATCTGCACTATCATTTTACTGACGAGGATGGAAAACTTAAGTCAGAATATACTGAAGACGGACTTCATCTTACCCCAAAGGCTTATGTTAAATGGGCAGAAATATTAACACTCTATTTAAAGGAAGAGTAACAAATATTTAAATTTTATTGACTAATATGTTAATGCATAAATAACCATTTTTACTATATTATTTATATTCAAATTAATAAGGTGAAAAATGAAAAATAAATACGTTCTTATAGTTCTTTTAGCCTTTATTTTTTCCGGCTGTGCAAATAGTGTAGTATTTGTTTCCGGAACACAATCTCACCAAAAATTGAAAACCGAAATTTGTAAAACAGTTGAGTTAGAGTATCTTCTTTATACTCCGGATAATTACAGCGAAACAGATGAAAAACTGCCATTATTATTATTTCTTCACGGTTCCGGCGAAAGAGGGAATGATTTGAATAAAGTTAAAGTCCACGGTCCGCCTAAATTAATTGAAGAAGGAAAGAAATTCCCATTTATAGTTGTCTCTCCACAATGTCCGGAAGGTAAATGGTGGTCAATAGAGGACTTAGAAGCACTTTTAAATAATATTATTGAACAGTATAAAGTTGATGAAGACAGAATATATTTAACCGGATTAAGTATGGGCGGATTTGGAACCTGGGAATTTGCCATAGAGTTCCCCGGTAAATTTGCAGCTATTGCACCAGTTTGCGGAGGCGGGAATAAATTTGCTGTCGATAGAATTAAGCATATCCCTATCTGGGTATTTCACGGAGCAAAAGATAACGTTGTAAAACCGGAACAGTCAGAAGTGATGGTTGAAGCATTAGAGAAAGTCGGCAGCGATGTGAAATTTACGTTGTACCCCGAAGCTACTCATAATTCATGGACTGAAACTTATAATAATGAAGACCTATATAATTGGTTTTTAGAACAGAAACGAAAATAGAATGTTTTATAGGAAATAAAATGCACCTGACCGAGACCGAAATTTCAAAATTGATTGAAGAAAATATTCAATTAAAAACCAGGATTAAGCAATATGAAGAAGCTGAATCTGATTTAAGCAGAAATCCGAAACGTTATATTGAATTAGTGAATCTGCTGCCCATTCCTGTATTTGAAATTAATTTACGGGGTAAAGTTTTATTCGCCAACGAAGCTGCTTTCAAAGAATTTGGATATTCAATTGAAAATATAGAAACCGGTATCCATATTATGGAAGTTTTTCCTCCGGAAGAAAGGGAGCGAATTGAAAAATATATAGCGGATAAATATGAATCTAATTCGACCGATGTAAACGAATTTATCTTGCAGAAGGAAAATGGAGATAAATTTAACGCGCTTATTTATTCTGATGTTATTGTGCAAAACAAAAGAAAAGTTGGTTTACGGGGAGTTGTAATTGATATTTCGCAGCAAAAGGAATACGAAGCAAAAATTAAGGAACAGCACGAACAATTGAGTGTTAAAACCGCTGAATTAGAAAAAATGAATACTCATCTGGAAAAATCTGAAAACGATTTACTGGAATTAAACAATAGTAAGGATGTATTTTTTACAATTATTGCTCACGAATTAAAAAGTCCTTTCACTTCATTATTAGGAATAACACAGCTTTTAGAATTAGAATTTGACGAGTTTGAAAAAGAAGAAATTAGAAGAATGATCAGTTCTATTGGCGGATCAGCTAAAGGAATATTTAATCTGCTGGAAGATTTATTAGGATGGGCAAGATTACAGACCGGCAGAATTGATTATGATCCTTTGCCAAACGATCTTTCGGTAATTGTAAAAGACGCGGTTAAATCCTGTATTGTACAAGCTAACCACAAGAATATTGCAATCATAAATAAAATTGAAACATCGTGCCTGGTAACCTGCGATTATTCCATGATAAAAACTGTTTTACGAAATCTTATTATTAATGGTATAAAATTTACCCCGGACTTTGGTAAAGTTGAAATATCGGCGGAAGAAAATGATGAATACATAACAGTTAAAGTTGAAGACACCGGAATTGGTTTAAGTGCAGATGATATAGAAAAACTTTTTAGGATTGATATAAGAGCCACTTATATTGGTAAATCTTCATTAAAAGATACCGGAATGGGTCTTATATTATGCAAAGGTCTGGTAGAAAAAAATGGTGGTGAAATCCGGGTGGAATCTAAGCCGGATAAAGGAAGTATCTTTTATTTTACCTTAAAGGGAAGTATTAAGTAATTACCGTCTTATCCGATTATTGATTTAGAAATATTAGTTCTTAAAAAGCTTTGTTTATTATTCTTACAAAGAATTCCCAATTTAAAAAAAACAGCATTTTCAAGTCAGAGTGTTATTATGACCATTAATTTAAGCAGTAAAGAAGATTTACTTAAAGAAATAGAAAACCTTAAAACCAGGCTGCATGTTGCCGAGCAAGAATTAAAAGCTGACCGCTCTAAGAAATTGAACAATGCAGCAATTGAAAAATTAAAACGAAAAGAAAAAAGTTTACGTATAGCTCAGTTAAACGCAAAAGTTGGCAGTTGGGAATGGGATATTGAAAATGATATAGTTGAGTTTTCTGATGTGATGTCCCGTTTATTAGGTCTCGATAAAGAAAAAATGAGTTTCAATGAACTCATAAATATCGCTAATAAAATCGTTTTTCCTAATGATATTAAAATTATTAAAGATCATATTCTTAAGGTTAAAAAAGGACAATATACTAAGGCTGAAGGCAGGATAATTCTTTCGGATAATGAGATAAGGTGGATCAAATTAAATCCGCCGGAAGTTCTGAATTTCAATAAAGACAATTTACCAAGCCTTGTAATCGGGACAATTCAGGATATTACCGAACAGAAAAAAACTGTACAGGAAAAACAGAGACTAATTAATATAATTGAAAACGATAAAAACTTTGTCGGATTATTAGAACTTGACGGAAAATTAAAATATATAAATAAAGCGGGACTTAATTTAATCGGATTTGATTCGTTAGAAGATGCCATAAAAGAGTTCAGCTTAAATTTTATTGGTAACTTCGAAAATGATATTAAACCGAGACTTCTAAAAAATGAATTTATTAAAGGAGATGGAATAATAAATAATTTCAAACTTAAAAATGAAATTCAAGTTGAGTATAACGCTTTTATATTAAATTTATCGGACGAAGATACAGCAATAGCGGTAATATTTTGGGATATTACTGATAGAAAAAGAATTGAAACAGCATTAAGAGAAAGCAGAAGAAGATTTAAGGATTTAGTTGATTTACTTCCAATTCCCATTTTTGAAACAGATCTAAATATAAAAGTCAACTTTGCCAATAAGGCTGCCTTAGAATATTTTGGATACACTTTATCTGATTTAGTATTTGGAATTCCCGCGTATAATTTTGTTCATAATGAGGATAAGAAAAAAATTATTAAACGGGCAAAAGCTATTCTTAACTTTAAAGCCCAGGGTATTGATGAATATAAAATGGTTGATATTAATGGGGGAATAAGTACAGCAATTGTTTATGCGGGAGCGGTTATTGAAAACGAGCAGGTTGTTGGTTTAAGAGGTGTGATAATTGATATTTCGGAACGCAAGAATTTTGAACTGCAAATTAATTCGCAGCTAAATGAAATTAAAGAGCAAAAAAATCAATTAGCCGAAAAATCGAATAAGTTAACTGAACTAAATAAGGTTCTTAAGAAATCGGAAAAAGAGTTGATGGTCTTGAATAAAAACAAGGATATTTTCTTTTCGATAATTGCCCATGATCTTAAAAGTCCCTTTACATCCTTATTAGGGTTTAGTGAAATTCTGAGTGAAGATTATTATGAATTAAGTGACAACGCCCGAAAAGAAATGATAGATTCATTATTCAGTTCATCCCGGAGCATTTTTAACCTGTTAGAAGATTTGCTTGCATGGGCCAGAACACAAAGCGGCCGGATTGAATATAGACCGGAATATGTTGATCTTTCAATAATTTCAACTTCGGTAAATACTCTCTTAAAAGAAAAGGCCGAAATTAAACAAATTACCTTAATAAATAATATTGCAAAAACATGTCCGGTTTTTTGCGATTTTAACATGATAAACACGGTTGTTCGTAATCTGGTTGTAAACGCCATTAAGTTTACACCAGATAATGGTACAGTTTCAATAAATGTAGAAACCCCGGGCGAATATGTTAAAGTTGAAATTAAAGATACCGGCATTGGTCTATCTAAAAGTGAAATTAAAAAGTTATTTAGAATTGATGTAAATGTTAATCAAATTGGAAAGTCTAAAGAAAAAGGAACTGGTTTTGGCTTAATTCTTTGTAAAGATTTAGTAGAAAAAAATGGCGGTAAAATCTGGGTAGAATCTGAGCTAGGTAAAGGAAGCAGTTTCTTTTTTACATTAAAGCGAAAAGAGTAAAAATCGGTTGTAATCTTAGATGTAATTGTAAACAGTCTTTTTTCATTGTACGCCAATTCTTGTAACATTTCTTCCTATATTATAAATATTTCACTTTGCCTAATCCTCAATATTTACATTCTTCTATTTGTAAAACTTTACAGATCTCAATGATTATTGGTAATAAATTAACCATTTTATTTAAACTTAAATCATTTTTTCCGATAATAAACCCATTAGTAGAAATTAACAATTCTAAATCATGAGGAGTTTTAAAATGAAAAAACGATATTCTGGTTACCTGGCAATAATTCTTTTTATTTGTCTATCAGTTAATGTAAGTGCTCAAAAAAAAGTATTATATGTTGATTCATACCACGAGGGATATGAATGGAGTGATGGAATAACAAAGGGAATTAAAGATAATCTGAAGTCAGAGAAAGTTGAGCTTAAAGTGTTTAGAATGGATACAAAAAATAATCCGGGCGATAGCTTTAAGAAAAGTGCTGCCGAGAAGGCAATAAAAATGATTGAATCATTTAACCCGGATATAGTAATTGCATCTGATGATAATGCATCAAAATATTTAATAGCTCCTTACTATAAAGATAAAAAACTTCCATTTGTTTTCTGTGGCGTTAACTGGGACGCATCGGGTTATGGATTTCCTTGCAGTAATGTAACCGGTATTTTAGAAGTAGCTTTAATTCCTCAATTAACGGCACAGCTTAAAAACTTTGCGAAGGGTGATAAAATTGCCTATTTATCCGGGGATGATTTAACTGCAAGAAAAGAAGCTGAAAATTACAAGTCAAAATTCAACTTAAAAATTGAAGAAGTCTATGTTAAATCTTTTAGTGACTGGAAAAAGAATTATAAAAAACTTCAGACTGAAACAGATATGATTATTATTGGAAATAATGCTTCAATAAAAGACTGGAATGAAGAAGAAGGAAAAACTTTTGTAGAAAGTAACACACTTGTACCAACCGGAACAATTTATCAGTGGATGACTCCATTTTCTTTAGTTGGATTAACAATTTTACCAGAAGAACACGGCGAATGGGCAGCAAAAACCGCATTAAAAATTTTGGGTGGAACACCGCCAAATAAAATTCCGCTTGCAAAAAATAAACGGGGAAAACTATTTGTTAATCTGAAGATAGCAAAACCGGCAAAATTTTTAGTTAAGCCCGCATTATTAAAAAACGCGACAATTATTAAATAACAAATATAGGATGTTTAATGAAAATTCATTTTAAATTAAATTTAATATCGGCAACATTATTTTTGATGCTGGCCGGGATTATTTTAATATCAGGAACCTTAGTAATTGACAAAATTATTTACGATCTGAACTTAAAAATAATGAGTTCTGAACTTGACGGAGAGTTTAATAAAATTTCCGAAAGCTATAAAGTTCTTGAAGAGTCCGGATTATTAAGTCTAGAAGAGTACGTTTCTTCTTCGCAAGATGAATTTTTGCTAAATCTTTCAGATAAAAAATTTGGTGAAACTGGCTATTATTTCCTTTTTAATTCTAAGAAGGAATCTATAATCCATAAAAGTGTTGAAAAAGGATCAATTATAAATTTTGATTCTATAGAAAATATAATGGCAGGTAAACAAGGCGAGATTTTTTATAATTTTGCCTCCACAAATATGTTTGGGGTCTATAAATATTTTCCAGAATGGGATTGGTATTTGGTGTTAACAATTACCGAAGACGAACTATATGAGGCTAAGTATTCTTTTATTTCTACAGTTCTATTACTGACAATGATTTTTATATTTATCGCTGTTGCTATAATGTATTTTTTCATTAAAAATTCCATTGGTAATTCTCTAAATAAACTGGTTGATTCAGCACGTGAAATTGCCGAAGGAAATTTAAATGCTGATATATCGGTTAGCAAAAGTAAAGATGAGATTGGTGTTTTAACTCGTTCAATTGCTAAAACAGTAAAAATTATTTTAGGGAAAATATTTTGGTACGAACAAATATTGGATTCAATACCATTCCCAATTTCTGTAACTGATGTGGATAGGAACTGGACTTTCATAAATAAAGCCGCAAGCATTGTTGTTGGCAAAACCAGAAAAGAAATTGAAGGAGAAAAAATTCCGTGTAATCAATGGAACTCAGAAGTTTGCGGAACAAGTAATTGCGGAATTGAAAAACTTAATAACGGAGAAATGAATTCATGTTTTACGCAGCATGATGTTGATAAAGATTTTCAAGTTGATACTTCATATCTGGAAGATGAATCTGGTGTAAAAGTTGGTCATATTGAAACAATTCAGGATGTCACAGATTCAAATAGAATTAAAAAAAGATTAGAGTTTGGAGCAAACCTGCTTCTAAGCGAGATGGAAAAATTTGCCAGCGGTGATTTAACTGCCCAGATTTCGGATGATAAAAATGACACAATAGCAAAATTAATTAAGGGGTTTAATGCGTCCGTTGAAAACATAAAATCGTTATTGCTGCATGTTAATAAGGCTGTACAAACAACTGTTGAAATTAGCTCAAACATATCTTCAAGTTCTGTGGAATTAGCATCTGGTGCCGATCTGGCAAGTAATCAATCAAATGAAGTTGCTTCGGCTGTTGAGGAAATGACGGCAACAATTATTCAGACTACCCAAAACGCTAGTGTAGCCGCCGGGAATTCTAGATTAGCCGGCGAATTAGCCAAAGAAGGCGGTAAGGTTGTAAACGAAACTGTAATGGAAATGGCAAAAATTGCGGAAAACGTTAGTAATTCAGCAAATATAATAGAAGACTTAGGAAATAAAAATAATCAGATTGGACAAGTTATACAGGTAATTAATGATATAGCCGATCAAACAAATCTTCTTGCTTTAAATGCGGCAATTGAAGCTGCCAGAGCAGGTGAGCAAGGAAGAGGATTTGCCGTGGTTGCTGATGAAGTAAGAAAATTAGCCGAACGGACAACAAAAGCTACTCATGAAATTTCAGAGACAATTAAGGATATACAGCTTTCTACAAATGCGGCGGTTGAATCTATTACGAAGAGTTCTAAAGAAGCTGAAGAAGGAAAGCAACTTGCCGAAAAAGCAGGTAAATCAATTGAAAAAATTATTGAAAGTTCTGAAAGTGTTGATGAGATGATATCGCAAGTTGCAGCGGCAAGTGAAGAACAAACTGCGACGGCAGAAAATATTAGCAAAAATATAAGCAGTATTTCTAAGGTTGTAAATGAATCTTCCGAAGGAACAAGAAATATAGCTGAAGCAACGGAAGAATTGTTGAAAAATACTGAAGAGTTAAAGGCTTTAATAAATCGATTTAATTTTTAAATTAACTAGCCGTGATTATTTTCACGGCTAGTTATATAGCTAAATCATTTATTGATAGAAATTGTAATATCATCATCTCTAAAATCATTTCCGGTGTAGTTTTTATAAATTCCCATATATTTTTTATGATGTTTTTGGGAAACGTTTTTTCCGTCTACAGTCATTCTATCAGGTGAAAAATACATATCAAAGTCATCTTTTACGTTATCAATATAGCCGTCATCACATAACTCTTCCTGAAGTTCATGCATGAATTTTTTATATTCATTCATTTCGCGCTTCTGATGTTTTAAGTCAATTTTTAAATCATGCATATTTTCTTTTAACTTGTGAAGCTCTTTTTTTAAGTCTTTAAGATGAATTCCTTCGTCAAGATTTTCTAATTCAATTTTTAGATCGTGTAAGCCTATCTTCAATTCATCCATATCAATGTCTATATCAATATCCAGGTCTTTCATTGCTTCCAGAGCTTCAATTTCCGCAATAGCTTCTATCTCAAGTTCTTCGCCGTTAACATTTATTTCAATATTTTCAAGAGCTTCTCTCAATCCTTCCATTGCTGCATTAATAGTTTCTCCAATATTCATATCAATATTTACATGTAAATCTTCATCGTCATAATTCAGATCAACTTTCAAATCTTGTAAATTTTTCGCAAAATCAGAATCTTCCAGTTCCTCAATCAAATCTTCAATTTTTTCAATTTGATCTTCCTCTATATTTATATTGGCAAGATCAAATTTTAAGTTTTTCATATCATCTTTTAAGTCAATCATATCCGACTTAAGTTCTTTTAACGTTGCATAGATATAATCACTTTTTTCTTTTTTTTCTTCCTCTGAAAGTTTTCTGCCGTTCAAATAAATTCTTGTAATTTCGCCATCGTTTAAATGTACTTCCCATTCTTCATCATCAAAATCATCTCTTTTGTTAAATGTTATTGTCCGTTCACCTTCATCATAATTAATAAGATTATTTATTTCTCCATTATCAAAATCGGAACCGTCAAATACCAGATCAATATCATCATTTTTAATAACAGTCTCATTTCCGGTTGATGAACAGGCAATTACCGAAAGAGAAAAAATTGCAGTAAATAATATTAAAGTTATATAACCCGGCCAAAACGAGGTGGTGTTTTTATTAGTTAACATTCTTTCTATCCTCCTAAAAAATTGATTTTCATTTTTGTTTTTAATTGCCATCGCAAACGAGTTTCCGGCAGAAATATTTGCTAAACTGTTTAACGCTTTTGCATAATCAACCCGGTTTTCAACAAACCCGGAAACTATATCATCGCAGCAATACTCACGTTCTTCTTTTATAATTGATGAAATCCACCATACGGCGGGATTAAAAAAGAAAATTATTTCTATGATATTTTGAAATATGTTGAATAGATAATCAGCACGTTTTATATGTGCAAGTTCATGTACAATTATCATTTCCAGCTGTGTTTGCGGAATTCCGGATAATGCGCCAACTGGTAAAAGCAGTATTGGTTTTAAAAATCCTATTACTGACGGTACTTTGACCTTAGATGATTCAAATATCCTAACGGCTTTATTAATTCCCAACTGATTTGAAATTTTTTCTGTGAGATTATTCAATTTCTTGATAGATATATTCTGACCGGAATTTTTTATTCTGTTTGTATAAATAATTCCACCCAACATTCTAAATAGAAGAACTAAAACACCAGTCAGCCAAAATGCAACTATTAAAGGCTTGTTTCTGTTTATAAACTCTTCGGAAAAAACAAATCCTTTCGAAATAATATTTTCATCAATATTATCTTCAGCTAAAAAGTATACCTGTTCGTTCTGAAGTAATATTTTAGAATTTGATGAATTTATCTGATTCACGAACTCATAATTTTCTGTGAAAGTTATTATTGAAATTGCCAGAATTGAAATGAGCGATAAATATGAGACAAAGTATTTGGTTTTGGAAGATGTGTGACCGTTGATCTTTATATAAGCAGCCAGAACAATTGCTATAATAGCTGATTGCCAGATTGAATTTATAAGAGCCGCTCCAATAGCGGAAATTATATTATATGGTATAAAATCTATTAAGAAATTCATTGTTTTTTCTCTTCAAAATTTTTGATTAACTCTTTGATTTTATCAAGTTCATCCTGCGATGTTTTTTTATTTCCAAGTAACTGCATCATTAATCCGCTTGCGGAACCTTGGAAAGCGGTTTCCAAAACTTTATCCAGTAATACATTTTTTGTGCTGTTTTCTTCAATAACAGCTTTATAAACGTGACTCCGACCGTCTTTCTCACGCTCTAATAATTTTTTCTCAGACATTATCTGCATTAATTTTAATGTTGTTGTGTAACCTACTTCCTTTAATACGGAAAGTTTATCATTAACAAAACGCACAGTAGATGGCCCAAATTTCCATAATACTTGTAAAATCTCAAGTTCTGAATCAGTCGGTTTAAGTTTTTTAGTCATTAATATCTCCAATTTCAAAACGTAAGACGCAGCTAATTACGAATAGTTTCGTAGATGAAGATCTTTTAAAAGTTTTTTAAGAATTATGGGAAATATTATAAAGTAAGGACTAATTGGAGAAATGAGAAATCCTCAGTTCTAATTCAAAACCGGGATTCTCATTTTAGTTTATTATACGAGGCAAGGATTAATTATTTAATGAGTAAATTTAACACTTTCAGATTTTCCAGATCTTCGAGCTGTTCTTTTCCCTTAGGAGTTTCAAGAATTTTTGGAACTCGTTCAAGACGTTTATCATTCATTATATTTCTAAATCCTTCAAGACCTATAAATCCTTTGCCAATGTGTTCGTGCCTGTCAACGCGGGTTCCTAAATCTTTTTTACTGTCGTTTATATGAAAACAGTCTAATCGGTCCAATCCAATAATATCATCAAAATTTTGAATAACCTTTTCATATTCAGATTCGTCTTTAATATTATAACCGGCAGCAAATATGTGTGCGGTATCAATGCAGACATTCATTCTGTTTTTCTGCTCAACAAGTTCAATTATTTTTCCGAGATGCTCAAACTTGTATCCAATGCTGGTTCCCTGACCGGCAGTTGCTTCAAGCATATTCATAACGCTGCATCCGGGCGTTTTATCATGAGCAATGTTTAGCGATTCCGCAATAATTTTAATTGCTTCTTCTTCGCCTTGTCCGCCGTGCGCGCCAGGATGAAAATTGAGATGTTTAATACTAAGTTCATGGCAGCGGATAATTTCGTCAAGAAATGCGTCTCTCGATTTTTGCAATAGCTCTTTATCCTTTGCACAAAGGTTAATTAAGTAGCTATCGTGCGCAACAACAAATTGGATATTTGATTTATTAAGTTTTAATTTATACTTACTAATTTCAGGTTTTTCTAATGGCTTTGCGTGCCATCTATTATTGTTTTTGGTGAAAATTTGGATTGCGTTAAATCCTAAATTCTCAGCTCTTTCTATAGCTTTTGAAACTCCGCCTGAAGTGGATGTATGCGCGCCTAGTATATGTTTCATAATTCTGATCTTTCTAAATATAAAAATAGGGGGAAATATGCTAAAGTTTGTTGAATTAACAAAAAAAGAAAAAAAAATTGTTGTCGGATTAATGTCCGGGACTTCCCTTGATGGTGTTGATGTAGCGCTGGTTGAGATTACCGGAAACGGAACAAATACAAAAATAGATTTAATCGGGTTTATTGAATATCCTTTCCCAGAAGGGCTAAAAAGTTTTGTGCTTAAAAATTCAGTTAAAGATACCAGTAATGTTGAGGATATATGCAGATTGAATTTTCTTTTTCCGCAAATATATTTTGATGCTGTAAAAACACTTTGTGAAAAGCTTAAATTTGATATGGCGGATATCGATTTAATTGGAAGCCACGGACAAACAATTCATCATTTACCACAAAAAGAAAAAATGTTTGGTTACGGAGTTGGTTCAACTTTACAAATTGGCGATCCCTCAGCACTTGCTAAATTAACCGGTGTAACAACTGTTGGCGATTTTAGAACCGCTGATATAGCTTTTGGCGGTCAGGGTGCTCCGCTAGTTCCATATTTTGATTATATACTTTTTCACTCAAACGATCTTAACAGAGCATTATTAAATATTGGCGGAATTTCCAACTTTACAATTCTTAATAAAGATAAGACCCAGGCTGATGTTTTAGCTTTTGATACCGGTCCCGGCAACATGATTGTTGATTTACTAATGAGAATTTTTTATCAAAAAGAATTTGACGCAAACGGTGATATTGCAAAATCCGGAAAGTTTAATGAAGAACTGTTTAATACTTTGGTTCTTAGAGATAATTTTATTGAAAAAGAACCGCCGAAATCAACCGGAAGAGAATATTATGGAGAAGAATTTTTAGAGCCTTTGTTAAAAGAGTATAAAAATATTCCGAATGAGGATTTTATAAATACGGTAACAAATTTTACCGCGTACAGTATTTTTAGGAATTATGAAAAGTTTGTAAAAGACGAAACTGAAATTGACGAGCTTTTTGTAAGCGGAGGCGGAGCAAGAAATTTATCATTACTTGAAAGCTTAAAAAAATATTTTGGTAATGATGTGCAGGTTAAAGTAATTGATGAAATTGGAATTTCATCAGATGCAAAAGAAGCGATCTGTTTTGCTGTGTTGGCAAATGAAACTGTTTGTGGCAATCACTCAAATATTCCCAGGACAACGGGTGCGTCTGAGTCAACTATACTCGGGAAAATCTGTTTATGATAAAAGTGCTTATTTCCGGCGGCGGCGGTTTATTAGGTCAGTATCTTAATATTAAGCTTTCTAAGGAATTTGATATCCTTACATTATATCATAGCAATCCTGGTAATTGCAGTAAATTCAATTCACAAAAAATTGATTTAACCAATAATAAAAGTACTATAGATACATTAAATAAATTTAAGCCAGATGTAGTAATACATTTGGCTTCTATATCTAACACCGCACTAGCTGATAAACTGGATCGCAGTTACATCAACCAAGTTAATATAGAAGCAACAAAATTTATAGCTGACTGGTGTGGGATAAATAATACTAAGATTATCTTTACTTCAACAGACTTGGTTTATAAAGGGAATTTCTCATCTATGTTAAAGGAAAATGCTCCGGTAGAGCCTTTAAGCTATTATGCTGAATCTAAATTAATTGGGGAAGAGAAAATTAAGGAGCTCACAGATAATTATATAATACTAAGAACTTCACTCTTATACGGAATTCCACTTAGTAATAATGGTTGCTTTTTCAAAACGATGTATGATAATCTTAAAGAAGGTAAAAAGGTTAAACTATTTAATGATCAATTCCGCACTCCCTTATCTCTATTAGAAGCTTCAAGAATTATTAAAGAACTAATATCAAAAGATATAAAAGAAGAGATAATAAACTTTGGAGGAATAGAGAGAATATCCAGATTAAAACTAGGTGAAATTTTGTGTGAAGAAGCCACGCTTAATAAATCACTTATAGAAAGCATATCAATGGATGATATCGATTTTAAGTATAAAGTAAAAGATGTTTCTATGGATACATCTAAACTTGATGACTTGGGAATTAAAAGATTAGATGTGAGGGAATCAATTAGAGAAATATTTTAATTATTTGTAGAGACGTTGCATGCAATGTCTCTACAAATAAAACCTACTTCATCTCATTCATTTTATTTTTCAAAGCATCGTTAACCATTTGCGGATTAGCTTTGCCTTTAGTTTCTTTCATTACCTGACCAACTAAGAACCCGATTACTTTTTCTTTCCCTTCCAGGAACTGCGCCACCTGACCTGGATTTGCGTCAACAACTTTAGTAACAGCGTCATCAATGGCAGAAGTATCGGTAATCTGAACTAGATTCTTTTCCTTAACAATCACTGCCGGATCTTTATCCTCTTTCATCATTTCCGGGAAAACATCTTTTGCAATTTTACTGCTGATGGTATTGTTGTTAATTAAAGCGATCAATTTTCCAATATTAACCGGTGAAATTGGAAATTTGCTAACATCAATTTTTTCTTCATTTAAAATTTTTGAAACATCTCCCATTACCCAGTTGCTGGCAGATTTATAATCGTCTGTTTCTTTTAGAACTTCTTCGTAATAATCAGCTAAATTTTTAGTTGCTGTTAAAACGCCCGCATCGTATTCCGGCAGTTTAAAATCATTTACAAATCTTTCGAATCTTGCTTTAGGAAGTTCTGGCATTGTTTCGGCAATTTCATTTTTCCACTCTTCAGAAATATGTATTGGAATTAAATCCGGATCCGGGAAATATCTGTAATCGTGAGAATCTTCTTTTCCTCGCATGGAGTAGGTTTCATTTTTATCAGCATTCCATAAAAGTGTTTCCTGAACTACTTCTCCGCCGTCTTCAACTAATTCTATCTGTCGTTCAATTTCAAACTCAATTGATTTAGCAACATTATTAAACGAATTAAGGTTTTTAATTTCAGCTCTGGTTCCTAATTTTTCCTGCCCGACTGGTCGTATAGAAACGTTAGCATCACAGCGTAGTGAACCTTCTTCCATATTTCCGTCACATATACCTAAGTATTGCACAATCTGTTTTAATTTAGTTAAGTACAGATAAGCTTCTTCGGCACTTCTCATGTCTGGTTCGCTAACTATTTCAAGAAGCGGAACACCACAGCGGTTTACATCAACTAAAGTCTCATCGCCCTGACTATGAATAGATTTACCGGCATCTTCTTCCATGTGCGCTCTGGTAATGCCAAGCCTCTTTACGGTTCCATCTTTAAGAGTAATATCAAGATGTCCGTGTTCAACAATAGGAAGTTCAAATTGAGAAATCTGATAACCTTTTGGCAGATCGGGATAAAAATAATTTTTTCTGGCAAAAACATTTTTTTCATTAATTACGCAATCAGTTGCCAATCCAAATAAAATAGAAAACTCAACAACTTTTTTATTCAATACAGGAAGCACTCCCGGATGACCTAAACAAACCGGACAAACATTTGAGTTCGGATTATTGCCAAATTTAGTTGAACATCCGCAAAATATCTTGGTATTTGTTAATAATTGTGCGTGAACTTCTAATCCGATTACAGCTTCATATTTTGAATTCATAACAGAAATTTCTCGTTTAAATGTTGATAAAAAGGAAGTCAAAATATAATCATTTATATTTGAATTTAGAAATTTGAGGTTTTTGTGACAAAATAACTTAAATTTCTTAGTAGAAATGATTTTAATAAAACATTTTTTAGAGTAAGTATTATTTTCTTTGAAAGGGAAATTATGAATTTAGATATATTAGTTTTAACAGCACATCCAGACGATGCCGAAATTGGGATAGGCGGGTCAATCGCAAAGTTTGTTGATGAAGGTTATAAAGTCGGGATTGTAGATTTCACTCAGGGCGAACTTGGAACACGCGGTACAATTGAAACGAGAAAAGAAGAAGCTGAGAATGCAAAAAAAATTCTTGGAATTCATGTTAGGGAAAACTTAAAATTTCCTGATGGAACTGTAAAAGTTAAAGAAGAATTTGTTCATGAAGTGATTAAAGTAATAAGAAAATATAGACCTAAAATATTGATTGCCCCTTATTATAATGACCGTCATCCCGATCATGTTGGAGCCGGACTTATAGCTAAAGATGCAATGTTCTTTGCAGGACTTCCTAAAATTAAATCTGAAATTGACGGAGTTGAGCAGGAAGCTTATCGTCCGGCAAAACTTTTTTATTTTATGATGACATATGAATTTGAACCCTCGTTTATTATAGATATATCGGCTTACATTGAAACAAAGCTTAAAGCAATTCTCGCATTTAAAACCCAGTTTCATGATCCTGACAGCGATGCGCCTGAAACATTTATCAGCAAACCGGGTTTTCTTGAAATGATTAAGTCGCGGGCAAGCCATAACGGATTTAAGATTCGTAAAGATTTTGGTGAGCCTTTTTATTGCGAAGAAGATATTGAGTTAAGTACAAAAGATTTTTTTCAATAGAAATAACTTTGGAATATGTATTGTCAGACCGATTGAAGCCGACGTGTGAATATATTGATGATATTACATATTAAGTCAAATATTTAAGATCAAAAATTTTCTGAAACCGCGAAATTTCATATATTTGCCTGCTAAATTATTAACATTTTTTAACAAAATTGTATGAAACTTTTTGTTAAGCCTATTGTAGAAGAATCTGTGAATTTTAGAATTGTTTAATATATATTGAGGGAATTACCTTGGAAATTACCGAATTAAATGAGAAGATTAAAAAAGAAAGTGAATTTATTGATGTTCTTTTCACTGAAGTAGGAAAAGCAATTATCGGTCAGAAAGATATGGTTGAAAGATTGGTTATTGGATTGCTTGCAAACGGACACGTGCTTTTAGAAGGTGTTCCCGGACTTGCAAAAACATTGGCAATCAAATCTCTTGCGTCCTCGATGAAAGCAAAATTCCAGAGAATACAGTTTACACCCGATCTGCTTCCTGCCGATCTTATTGGTACAATGATTTATAATCAGAAAGAAGGAAATTTTTCGATCAAAAAAGGTCCTATCTTTTCCAACTTTATTTTGGCCGATGAAATTAACCGTGCTCCTGCTAAAGTACAGAGTGCTTTACTTGAAGCGATGCAGGAAAAACAAATTACAATTGGCGAAAAAACTTTTAAACTTGAAGAACCGTTTTTAGTTCTGGCAACTCAAAACCCAATTGAGCAGGAAGGTACTTATCCATTACCCGAAGCACAGGTTGACCGTTTTATGCTAAAGGTTAAAATTACATATCCTACTAAAGAAGAAGAATTAAAAATTATGCAGCAGAATGTTTCGGGAACATTGATCAAAATCAATCAGGTAGTTTCGGCTGAAGACATTCTTAATGCAAGAAAACTTATTCATGAAGTTTATGTTGATGAAAAAATTCAGAAATATATTCTCGATATAGTTTTTGCAACCAGAGAACCTGCGGAATATGGATTTGACGATCTAACCGATTTAATAAGCTATGGCGCATCTCCCCGTGCAACAATCAGTTTAGCAATGGGAGCAAGAGCAATGGCATTTATTAAACGCCGTGGTTACGTAATTCCTGAAGATGTTAGAGCAATCTGCATGGATATTCTTCGTCATAGAGTAGCTGTTACTTACGAAGCCGAGGCCGAAGAGATTACAAGTGAAGATATTATTGAAAAAATCTTAAACAGAGTTGAAGTTCCTTAGTAGATCCAACTGCTATTCCGACGGGCTGTTATGACTGAGAAATCTTATTATGAATTAGGATTTTCCCCGGGTATTTGCCGGAATCGGAATTATAAATTAATCTTCAATTGTTAAATATTGTAATTAAAAGTAAAATGCAAACTAAAGAAATATTAAAACAAGTTAAGCAAATAGAGATAAAAACCCGCGGCTTGGTAAATCAGGTTTTTTCAGGTGAATATCATTCAGTGTTCAAGGGACGCGGAATGGAATTTTCTGAAGTGCGTGAATATCAGGTTGGTGACGATATAAGAAATATCGACTGGAACGTTACCGCACGTTACGGACATCCGTTTATAAAGGTGTTTGAAGAAGAACGTGAATTAACTGTAATGTTATTAGTCGATATGAGCGGCTCTTTAATTTTTGGCAGTGTTGAAAAGACAAAACAGCAGATAGCTACAGAGTTAAGTGCTATACTTGCTTTTTCTGCTTTGAAAAATAATGATAAGGTAGGATTGATTTTATTCTCAGACAGAATAGAAAAATTTGTTCCGCCAAGAAAAGGGAAAAGTCACGTTCTTCGAATAATTAGAGAAGTACTTTCGTTTGAGCCTGAAGGGCGTACAACCGATTTAACCGGAGCATTAGAGTATTTTAATCATACAATTAAAAAAAGAAGTATTCTCTTTTTGATATCAGATTTTATGGATACAGGCTATGATAAGATTTTAAGAATAGTCGGGAAGAAACATGATCTTGTCGGACTAGTACTGGACGATCCGCGAGAAAAAGAATTGCCAAGAGCTGGTTTAATAAAATTCAAAGATGCCGAAACCGGTGAAACGTCAATTATAGATACGAATAGTAAGGAAACACAAAAATGGTTTAGGAGAAGAAGGGAAGAACAGTACCATTACAGAAAAAATATTTTCACTTCTTCCAGACTTGACGCGGTTGAACTTTCAACAGGATCATCCTACATAAAACCATTGGTTAACTTTTTTAAATTACGTGGACAAAGATGGTAAAGATTAAACCGATATTATTATTTCTTTTTTTGTTTATTGGATTTGAACTATCCGCACAAAATATAAATATAACTGCTTCAACCGATAGTACCAATTATTATGTTGGCGATTATATAAACTATAAACTTGAAATTGTACGCGATAAAAATGTTCGTGTTGAACTTCCGGCAGTTCAAGATAGTGTAAGTAATCTAATATTTATTAAAGAACTTCCACCCAAATCTTATAAATCTGATTCACAAGTTGTTGATGAATACACTTACGTTTTTTCAAAGTATGATTCCGCCGATGTAATAATTCCCAGTTACGCTGTGAGTTTTTCAGTCGTAGGTGATAATTATCGTTATTCAACTAATGTAAATGATGTTTTCATAGCCATAAATACATTGCCGGTTGATTCTAAGGCAGAGATAATGGACGTAAAATCTCCTCTTGAAATTTCTTTCAACTGGATCTTCTGGGGAATTATATTTTTAGCAGTTCTCATTTTAGCAGTTGTGGGATATTATTTATACCTATACTACAAAAAGAAAAATGCTCCGGAAGGTACTATTAAACAAGTTGTTTATGTTCCGCCTTATAAAGCAGCGTTAAAAGCTCTGTTTGGATTGGAAGAAAAACAGCTTTGGCAAAAGGGTGAAATAAAACGATATCATTCAGAAGTTACTGAAATTATTAGAAGATATTTTGAAGATGAGTTTAAGGTTAAAGCTCTTGAGATGCCTTCTTCTGAACTATTAGAGGAGTTGAAGAAGGTTCGCAGAGCTGATGAAATATTTGATTTGTCAAGAGATTTCTTCTCAAATGCTGATATGGTTAAGTTTGCAAAGTTCCAGCCAATGCCGTCTGTTAATGAAACAATGCTTAAACAGGCGTTCGAAATTGTGAATAGCACAAAGATAGAAGAAAATGCTGAAACTGCCGGCGAGGTTACTAATGTTTAATGATATTAGTTTTGCTTATTCCTGGGTGCTGTATCTATTGGCTTTTCTGCCGTTAATGTTATTCTGGTATTTCAAAAAGAATAAAAAAGCCAGTCCTGATGTTACATATTCATCTTTAAATGTTTTTAAAGGATTAAAACCTTCATTCCGACAGAGAATTATTCATCTTCCGGCAATCTTAAGAACTTTAGCAGTTGGATTATTAATAGTTGCTTTAGCCAGACCGCAAAGTTTTTCAACTGGAGAAAACATTTATACCGAAGGAATTGACGTTGCGATGCTGCTTGATATTTCAGGAAGTATGCTTGCGGAGGATTTTAAACCAAACCGGTTAGAAGCGGCTAAAGCTGTTATAGATGAATTTATAGCTGGTCGTACAACGGATAAAATAGGACTAGTGATTTTTGCGCGTGAAAGTTTTACTCAATGCCCTTTAACAATAGATTATACAGTTCTTAGAGGACTGCTAAAAGATATTGAAAGCGGAGTTCTGGAAGACGGAACTGCGATTGGGACGGCAATTGCGAATGGTGTTAACAGATTAAAAGACAGTAAAGCAAAAAGTAAAGTTTTAATTCTGTTAACCGATGGAGTAAACAACAGCGGTGAAATTGACCCTGTAACTGCTGCACAAATTGCGCAATCATTTGGAATCAGAATTTACACAGTTGGTGTCGGAACTAAAGGCGAAGCACCTTATCCGTTCCAGACTCCTTTTGGCAAGCGTTATCAGATGGTTCCGGTTGAGATTGATGAAGATATATTAACTCAGGTTGCTTCAATTACAGAAGGACAATATTTTAGAGCAACTAGCAATGAAAAGTTAAAAGAGATTTATGCTGAAATTGATAAGCTTGAAAAGACACGTGTAGAAGTTACTTCATACAGACATGCTAAAGAACTCTTTTATAATTGGGCTTTAGCGGGATTGATTTTATTGATGTTGGAAATTGTTTTATCAAAAACATATTTAAGAAGATTACCATAGGTTTATACTTTTATGTTACGTTTTGCACATAGCGAATACTTATATATACTCTATTTAATTCCGGTTTTTATTTTTCTGTTTTGGCTGGCACATAAACAGAAAGAAAAACTGCTCAGTATTTTTGCCGAAAATAAAATGCACACGGTTTTACTTCCGATGCGAAGTAAGTTAAAATCATTTTTAAAATCCGGTGTTGTACTGCTTGCGTTTATTCTTGTAACAATTGGAGTCGCAAATCCGCAGATTGGTTCTAAGATGGAAGAAGTTAAGCAAGTGGGAATCGATGTTTTTATCTGTCTCGATGTTTCTCTTAGCATGATGGCTGAGGATATTAAACCAAGCAGATTAGAAAAAGCGAAACATGAGATATCAAAACTTATTCAGAGGTTAAGGGGAGACAGAATAGGTCTGATAGTGTTTTCCGGGAATGCTTATGTTCAATTCCCTTTAACAACAGATTATTCGGCGGCCAATTTATTTTTATCTGCTGTTGATGTTTCAAGTGTTCCGCAGCCGGGAACTAATATTGGTGATGCTATAAAAATGGCTTTAAGTTCTTTTAAAAAGGACGAGGAAACTAAAAAAGCGGTTATACTTATCACTGATGGTGAAGATCATGAAGGTGATCTTGAAAAGATGGCAAAAGAAGCTGTGGATAACGGAGTTCAGATTTATGCAATAGGACTGGGTTCTCCGGCCGGTGTTCCTATTCCGGTATATAATGAATCGGGTGTTAGAGCCGGTTATAAAAAAGACAGACGCGGAGAAGTTGTTCTAACTAAACTTGATGAAACTACTTTGAAAGATTTAGCAGGCAACGGAAATGGTAAATACTATCGTGGTTCAAATTCAAGTGATGAGCTTGAAGAAATTTATAACGATTTAGCAAAAATTGAGAAAGCAGAATTTGGAACTACCAAAATAACTGAGTATGAAGACCGGTTTTACTTTTTCTTAATTCCTGCTCTATTATTACTTTTTGTTGAGTTTTTTATTTCATTAAATAAATCAAAGTTTTTACAACGATTTATAAAGCTTGAAGAATAATATGGACGTAAAAAAAATAAAATACCTATTAGTTATATCATCAATACTAGTCTTTTCCGGTGCTGATCTTTATTCACAATCGTTAAGAGGATTGGTTAACGATGGTGTTGATAATTATAATGAAGATAAATTTGCTGACGCGGAAGTTAATTTCAAAAAAGGATTGGAAAAAGATCTTGAAAGTTTTGAAGCTCATTTCAATTTAGGCGATGCTTATTATAAACAGCAAAGGTATGATGAAGCTATCAAATCATTTCAAAATGCATTGGCATTGGCTGAAACTGATCAGCAGAGAGCAGGCGTTTATCACAACGTTGGCAATTCATTATTAAAAGCAGAGAAGCTTAAAGAATCTGTCGGGGCTTACACTAATGCTCTAAAGCTTAATCCAAAAGATCTTGAGACAAAGTATAATTTATCTTATGCGTTAAAACAGATGCAGCAGCAACAGGATAAGCAGCAGCAACAGGATAAGCAGCAGCAAAATCAGGATCAGAATAAAGATAATAAAGACGATAAAGATAAAAAAGATCAGCAGAACAAAGATCAAAACAAGCAGGATCAGGATAAAAAAGATCAGGATAAGGACGATCAGCAGAAACAAGATCAGAATAAGGATCAAAAGCAGAATGAGGATCAGCAGCAAAAACAGCAGCCTCAGCCAAAGGATAAAATGAGTAAAGAAGAAGCCCAGAGAATTCTGCAGGCCTTAAAGAATGAGGAAAAAGATCTTCAGAAAAAATTGAGAAAGCATAAAGGTAAAGCTGTTAAACGAGAAAAAGACTGGTAGGAAATTTATTATTCACACTGTGTTTGTCGGAGTGTGAACGATGTGATACAAGTTGTCATTTCGAACGATTCCGGCTTGCCGGAAGAGGAGAAATCAAATAAAAATTTCTCACGATGAAACTGTTCAAGATGACATGAATAGAGATCGAGGCAACATTGTCAACAATCAAGAATAACAGTATATTATAAAGTTTAAGAATTTAAAATATTAAAATGATAAAAATTAAAGCAGTAATATTATTTATGTTAATCTTTGTTGTTCAGAGTTTCGGACAGCAATTTTCTGTTTCCGCAAATAGAACAACCGTCGGGACTAACGAACGTCTTCAAGTCGATTTTACATTAGACTGTGAAGATATTAATAGTATAGGTAAAAGAGAATTTCCGCCTTTTGAGGGTTTTAAAATTTTAACCGGCCCAAATGTTTCTCAGAGTATGCAGATAATTAATGGAAAAGTTTCTGCTTCTGTAAAGTATTCATTTATTATGATTCCTACGCAAGTTGGCAGTTTTACAATACCTTCGGCAAAAATTGTTTATAAGAGCAAAGCATATGCAACCAAGCCGCTTAATATAAAGGTCCAGAAGTCGGTTGCCGGTGCTTCTGATAATGATGGTTACAGTACTGCTGACTTAAATAAAAACGTTTTTGTAAGAGCTATTCCTAATAAGACAAATGTTTACAAAGGTGAACAACTGACTGTAACTTACAAGCTGTATACTAAGACAAATATTGCTTCGCCTCAAATTCAAAAACTTCCGTCCTATAACGGGTTCTGGTCGGAAGATCTTAACTCGTCCAATAATATAAATTTTCAGTATGAAATGTATAAAGACGAGAGATACAAATCGGCAGTAATTAAAAAAGTTGCGCTTTTCCCAACAAAATCCGGGAAGCTTGAAGTTTCATCTTTTGATCTAAGAGTACCGGTTGTAATTAAGAAAAAGAGAAATAGAAGAGATGTTTTTGATGATTTTTTTAATGATTCCTTTTTTGGAAAAACAGAAACAGTTGATCATTTAGCTTCATCAAACGAACTTATTATTGATGTAAAAGAGCTTCCAGCCGGAGCGCCTGAATCTTTTACAGGAATTGTCGGGAGTTTTAATTTTTCGGCAGAGATTGAAAAAACTGATGTTGAGATAAACGAAGCCGTAACTATTAAAACTAAAATTTCGGGAAATGGAAATATTAAATTATTGGATTTACCTGAAATAAAACTTCCGGCGGGATTTGAAAAATATGAACCAAAAAAATCTGAAAAGATAAATAGAGGCAATATTATATCCGGGTTTAAATCGATTGAATATCTGATTGTTCCCAGAGTACCCGGAGTTAAAGAACTTGATCCGATTGAATTCAGCTATTTCGACCCGGATAAAAACAGATATGTTACAAAAAAATCTGAAAAATTCACACTTAATGTTAAAAAAGGGAATGTTGCTTACGAGCAGACTGGAAGCGGGTTTTCGAAGGAAGATGTAAAATTGTTAAGCGAAGATATTCGTTTTATTCAGACTTCTGATTTTATGCTTGAAAGGAAAACAGAATTCAAAGCATTGGGAAGCTGGTTTTGGTCCATGTTAATATTCCCGGTTATAGCACTTGTGGTTGTTGTCGGATTTAAATTACGGCACAATAAAGTTTCCGGTAATGTTCAGCTGGTAAGATCGCGGAAGGCTGAAAAAGCGGCGAAAAAAAGATTAAAAACGGCGGAGAAACATTTATCAGATAACCAGTTAACTGGTTTTTACACTGAATTGGCCACGGCTTTATTTGGTTATATGGAAGATAAACTAACACTCGCTAAATCTGAATTAACTGTTGATAAAACAATAGAAGAGTTGAAAGTAAGAAATGTTAGTGAAGAAAATTTAAACAACGTTAAAAGAATTTTGGAAAAATGCGAGTTTGCCAGATTTGCTCCGGACGGAGAATTTTCGCATGCAGCAAAGGAATTATACGAAGATACGGTTAAAATTATAGTTGAACTTGAAAATTCTATTTCCGGGAAAGTAAAAAGTAAAAAGTATAAAAATAGTTGATTGTGAAATGAAAAAAATAGTTTTAATATATTTATTAGTTATTGGGTTTACTTCAGTTTGTTATTCACAGGTTGAAGATTTAATAGTAAAAGGAAATTCTGCTTACCAGGAAGAAAAATTCACGGAAGCAATATCTTTATACACTCAGATAATTGGACAGGGTTACGAAAGTGCTGCGTTAAATTTTAATCTTGCAAACTCTTATTACAGAAACGGGGAACTTGGTAATTCTATTTTGTTTTATGAGAAAGCATTAAAACTTGATTCGGAACATGAAGACGCTATTTATAATCTGGGCATTGCAAATGCGCACACAGTTGATAAGATTAAAGAACTTCCAAAATTATTTATAGCTAAATGGTGGGACAGTCTGGTTTCTTTATTTTCAATTTCCGGATGGTCCAACATTGTTATTATTCTAGACTTAACTCTTGTAATCTTAATTGGTGTATACTTTTTCTTTAGAAATATTTCTACCCAGCGTTTAATTTTTATTTTAGGTTCAGCTAATCTGCTTCTGCTTGTTTTTACCGCAATTCTACTTTTTTCCAGAGTTGAGAAAGAAACTTCAACCGATCATGGAGTTTTGTTAACTGATACAATTTCTGTAAAAGTTTCTCCTGATGAAAAAAGCAACGATGCTTTTGTTTTGCATGAAGGAGTAAAATTTGCAATCGAAGATGAATTACAGGATTGGTCAAAAATAAAACTTTCTGACGGTAAAGTCGGATGGCTCCCTAAAAATTCATTCGGTACTATTTAATCCAAAAATACCTTCAGAAGTAAATATGTCATATCTTTGTTTTAGCCTTAAAAGATAAGGTTAAAATTTACATACACTTGAAAATTTAAGATATTTTTTTATATTGTGCTAAGCAATTATGTTTAGTAATGTAAAAATATCGCCGCTTATTGTTTCGAAGTATAAACGAAAACCTAGATTTTCCTCTAATTGGGCAAAGAATAGATATATGCCAAAACTCAGGCCAAACCCCGTTTTCTAGCAAAATGTCTATTTTTAACCAGTCGGCAAACTAATAAAAATTCAATTTTGTAAATAAATGTGAGGTCAGGTATATGCAAGATAATTCGGCTTTCCCAAAGAAACAGGGACTTTATGATCCGGCGTTTGAACACGATGCATGTGGTTTGGGATTTATTGCAAATATTAAAGGGAAAAAGTCGCATCAGATTGTGCAGGACGGAGTTACGATACTTAAAAATTTGAGTCATCGCGGAGCTGTTGGAGCTGACCCAAAATCTGGTGACGGTGCAGGTATTTTAATCCAAATTCCAGATAAATTTTTTAGAAAAGAATGTGATAAAATTAATATAGAACTTCCGAAACCTGGTGATTATGGCTGTGGATTACTTTTTATGCCCATAAACGCTGAAGAAAGAAACAGGGTTGGCAGCTGGATACAATATATTGTACAGGAAGAAGGACAAAAGTTTCTTGGTTTTAGAGAAGTGAAAATTAACGATTCTGATATTGGCGGAAGAGCAAAATCTTCGCGTCCTGATTTTGAACATGTTTTTATTGGTCGGGGAAAGTATACTGCAAAAGAGGATTTTGAAAAGAAACTTTTTATAATAAGAAAAAAAATTGGTCATAAAGTCCGGGGATCAGATCTTTTTCAAAAAAATTATTTTTATATATGCAGCCTTTCTTCAAAAGTGCTTGTGTATAAAGGGCAGTTAATGCCTGAACAGCTTGACTTGTTTTTTCCTGAACTGCTGAATAAAAATGTTGAATCCGCAATATCACTAGTTCACTCAAGATACAGTACAAATACATTTCCGTCGTGGGCACTGGCGCATCCATTTAGAATGATTGCGCATAATGGTGAAATAAATACTTTACGCGGAAATGTAAACTGGTATAAAGCCAGAGAAAAGAATTTTATTAGCGACGTGTTAGGCGAAGATCTTAAAAAAATGATGCCTAATATAGTTCCGCATAAAAGTGATTCAGCAACTTTTGATCTGGTATTAGAATTACTAGTGCAAAGTGGAAGAACATTACCTGAGGCTTTATTGATGATGGTTCCCGAAGCTTTTACCGGTGATAAAGATATGCCGCAGCCAAAAAAAGATTTCTACGAATATAACTCATGTCTAATGGAACCATGGGATGGTCCAGCCACAATATCGTTTACTGATGGCAGGTTTATTGGGGCGTTGTTAGATAGAAATGGTTTACGTCCGTCACGTTACTGGATTACAAAAGACGATCATGTAATTCTAGCCTCTGAAAGCGGGGTTTTGGATATAGCGCCGGAAAACATAGAATATAAAGGGCGTTTACAGCCTGGTAAAGTGTTTTTATTAGATATTGAAGAAGGAAAAATTATTGATGATAAGTATATAAAACAGAATATCATAAATAAAAAAGATTATTCAGGCTGGATTAAAGAAAATATTATTAACTTAAATGAATTACCTGAAGTTAAAAAAGAAAGCAGTTTTAATAAAGAAACATTGCTGGAAAGACAAAAAGCATTCGGTTACACTTTAGAAGATTTGAAGATTTTAATTAAGCCGATGGTTATTGAGGGAAAAGAAGCAATCGGCTCTATGGGTTCTGATACACCATTGGCAATTTTAAGTAAACGGCCTCAATTGTTATTCAATTATTTTAAGCAATTATTCGCGCAGGTTACAAATCCGCCAATTGATCCAATCCGTGAAGAGATTGTAATGTCTTCGCAAGTTATGCTTGGCTCTGAAGGTAATTTATTAGCGAGTGAGCTTTTAAATAAAAAACGATTAAAAATTTCTCATCCAATTCTTAGTAATAAAGAGCTGGAAAAAATTAAGGCTCTGGATGTTGAAGGTTTAAAATCAGAAACGTTGGAAACTGTCTTTAATAAAGAGAATCGGGAAGTTGGTCTGGAAAAAGCATTACAGTGTTTATTCAAAAAGGCTGAGGAAGCAATTGAAAACGGGAAAACACTTTTAATACTTTCTGACAGAGGTGTGAATTCTGAAAAAGTCGCGATGCCTTCGCTGCTGGCAGTCTCTGCGCTTCATCATCATTTAATAGAAAATGGTACACGCACAAAAGTTAGTATAATTTCCGAAAGTGGTGAACCAAGAGAAATGCATCATTTTGCCGTTATGATTGGTTATGGAGCAAACGCTATTAATCCTTATCTGGTTTATGAAACTATTGAGAGCGAATTAAATTCCGGTATGTATGAGACGGAACTTTCTGTTGAAGAAGGCATAAAAAATTATATAAAATCCACTTATAAAGGGTTAATGAAGATCATCTCAAAAATGGGAATCTCCACAATTCAATCCTATTGCGGTGCCCAGATATTTGAAGCTGTTGGTTTGAATGATGAATTTATAGAAAGATATTTTACCGCAACACCAACCAGAATTGGCGGAATTGGTATAAACAAAGTTGCATCAGAGATGCTGATGCGTCATGATCGTGCTTACAAAGATATAGATGAGGAAATCCTTGATACCGGCGGTGATTATCAATGGCGGAAGGATGGTGAGCATCATCAGATAAATCCGGATACAATCGCGCTTCTACATCAGGCGGTTAGAACTGAGGATTACAACAGCTTCAAAGTGTATTCATCAAGAATAAATGAACGAAGTACAAACCTTGCTTCAATACGCGGACTACTTGAGCTACGGGAAAGAAATCCTATTCCAATTGATGAAGTAGAACCAGTATCGCAAATTGTAAAAAGATTTGCTACCGGTGCAATGAGTTACGGTTCCATTTCAAAAGAGGCGCATGAAACACTTGCTGTTGCTATGAATAGATTAGGCGGGTTTTCAAATACCGGAGAAGGCGGTGAAGATCCAGCCCGATTTGTCCGTGAAGAAAACGGTGATTGGAAAAGAAGCAGAATAAAACAGGTTGCACAAGGCAGATTTGGCGTTACGATAGAATATTTGGTTAATGCCGATCAGATTCAGATTAAAATGGCACAAGGTGCTAAACCCGGTGAAGGCGGACAATTGCCCGGGCATAAAGTAAGCAAAGAAATTGCAAACACCAGATATACAACGCCGGGAGTTGGATTAATTTCTCCTCCTCCTCATCATGATATATATTCTATTGAAGATTTATCGCAACTAATTTTTGATTTAAAGAACGCTAATCCTAAAGCCGATATCTCGGTTAAATTAGTTAGTGAAATTGGTGTTGGTACAATTGCGGCCGGTGTAGCTAAGGGAAAAGCAGATCATATATTAATTAGCGGTTATGAAGGAGGAACAGGAGCTTCGCCGCAAACTTCTGTTAAACATTGTGGTCTGCCAATGGAACTGGGAATTGCTGAAGCACAGCAAGTTCTGGTAATGAACAATCTTCGCGGCAGAGTGCGGCTTCAGGCAGACGGACAGTTAAAGACCGGGCGTGATGTAATAATAGCGGCTTTATTAGGTGCTGATGAATATGGCTTTGCTACCACCGCGTTATTATCAATGGGTTGTGTTATGCTCCGTAAATGCCATCTAAATGCATGCAGTGTTGGTATTGCAACTCAGGATCCGGAGTTAAGGAAAAAATTTGTAGGAAAACCTGAACATGTAATTAACTTCTTCAATTTTATTGCAAATGAAGTTCGTGAACTATTAGCGCAATTAGGTTTTAGATCACTTGATGAAATTATTGGCCGTGTTGATTTGCTGGAAACCAATAGTTTAATAAAACACTGGAAAGCTACCGGGTTAGATTTAACCGCTGTACTTCATAAACCAGAAATGGCGCGTGACGTTCCTACGAGAAATGTTAGAACACAAAAACACAGACTTAAAAAAGTTTTAGATCAGCGGTTGATTGAATCTTGCCAGGAGGCTTTGGAAAATAAAGAAGAGGTCCGGTTTAGTTGTAAGATCAGAAATACGGACAGAACTGTCGGAACAATGTTAAGTTCGGAAATGGCTAAAAGATACGGTATTAAGGGACTTGATGAAGATACAATAAAAATAAAATTTAAAGGCTCGGCCGGGCAAAGTTTTGCTGCATTTCTATCAAAAGGAATAACATTTACACTTGATGGAGATGCAAATGATTATGTTGGTAAAGGTCTTAGCGGCGGACGGATAATTGTTTATCCTCCTAAAGAAAGCACTTTTGTGCCGGCAGAAAATATTCTTATCGGGAATGTTGTTTTGTACGGAGCAATTTCCGGCGATGCATATTTTAGAGGAATGGCAGGCGAAAGGTTCGCGGTTCGTAATAGCGGTGGACAAGCAGTTATAGAAGGGGTTGGAGACCATGCATGTGAATATATGACCGGTGGAAGAGTAGTTATACTTGGTGAGACCGGAAGAAATTTTGCTGCCGGAATGAGCGGCGGTATTGCTTATGTCTGGGATCACTCAGGTGAATTCAGATTAAAATGTAATATGGAAATGGTTGAACTTTTTAATGTTGAAACAGAAGAAGACATAAATGAATTAAAGGGTTTAATAACCAGGCATAAAAAGTTTACCGACAGTAAAAGAGCGGAGTTTATATTAAATAGCTGGGATGTGGAGCTAAAGAATTTTGTTAAAGTTTACCCGACAGACTATAGACGTATTGTAGAAGAACAGTCATTATCAGCAAAGGAAGTTTAATATGGGTGAAGTAAAAGGATTTTTGAAGTTTAAAAGAGAAGTATCAGGTTACCAAAAAACTGAAGACAGATTAAAACACTGGGATGAGTTTGCAATTCCGCTTGAAGATGAGAAGCTGCGAAATCAAGGTGCCAGATGTATGGATTGCGGAGTCCCTTTTTGCCAGTCAGGATGTCCGGTCTCAAATATTATTCCTGACTGGAACGATTTTGTTTACAGAAATAATTGGGAAGCGGCTTATAAAAGGTTATCATCAACAAATAATTTCCCGGAATTTACCGGACGTGTTTGCCCTGCACCCTGTGAAAACTCTTGTACACTCGCATTTAATGAAGATGCTGTTACAATAAAACAGATTGAACTTTCGATAATTGAAAATGCTTTTAAAAACGATTTTGTAAAAAGTGTTAAGCCTAAAAAGAGATCAGGTAAAACAGTTGCGGTTGTTGGATCTGGCCCGGCTGGTCTGGCATGCGCGGATGAGTTAAATAAAAAAGGACATTCAGTTACGGTATTTGAAAAGAATGAATTGCCCGGCGGACTTTTAACATTTGGAATTCCAAATTTCAAACTTGATAAATGGGTTGTGAAAAGAAGAATCAGTCTGATGGAAGAATCTGGAATTGTTTTCAAAACTAATACAAATATTGGTGTTGATATAACGCTAACTAAATTGAAAGAAGATTCTGATATTGTGGTACTTTGCGGCGGAGCTGAAAAATCTAGAGAACTAGATATACCGGGGAGAAATCTTGAAGGTATCCATTTAGCAATGGAATTTTTACCTCAGCAGAATAGAATAAATATGGGGCAGAAAATTTCTGATCCGATAAATGCAACAGGGAAGAATGTTGTTGTAATTGGTGGTGGAGATACTGGTTCTGACTGCATTGGTACTTCAAATAGACAAGGTGCAAAGTCAATTGTTAATTTAGAACTTATGCCTAAACCTCCTGTTAAAAGAGCAGGTGATAATCCTTGGCCACAATGGGCAAGAATTGAAAGAACTTCTACTTCGCATGAAGAAGGCTGTAAAAGAGAATATTCAGTTTTAACAAAAAGCTTTGAAGGTGTTAACAATAAAGTTAAAAAGCTTAACCTTATTAAAGTTGAATGGAGTAAGGATAGAAGTAGTGGAAGAATGCAGATGAGAGAAATTCCTAATTCTGAATTTTCTATTGAAGCCGATCTTGTCTTTTTAGCACTTGGATTTGTGAGTCCGAATACTAAAAACTTTACTTCTGATATTAATTTAACTCTTGATCAGAGAGGGAATATTAAAACCGATGAAAATTACATGACAACTGTTGATGGAATATTTTCCGCCGGTGATATGAGAAGAGGTCAGTCTCTTGTTGTTTGGGCAATTGATGAAGGTAGAAAAGCAGCAAAAAGTATTCATCAGTATGTTTCGGAAAATGATTAGTTCATTCGATATAAAATATTTATTTTTGCAGTTGGAAAGGCAGTTTATACTGCCTTTCTTAATTTTAAACTATTGCTGAGAGTTAAATGAATTCAAAAAAGTATAACAATATAAAACTTGGTATAAGTATTTTAGAAAGTCTTATAAGCTTTATCTTATTATTTTTATTTGTGTTTCTTGGTTGCAGCCAGAATTTAGAAGCTATAATAAGAGAATACTCTGATAACGATTACTTAGTTTTCCTTTTATTTACAATTATAACAGGTACAGGTTTTTCAATAATATTCTTTCCGTTAAATTTTTATTCCAGTTATATACTTGAGCACAAGTATAACTTATCGAACCAGACAATTTTTAAATGGGCTTGGGAAAATATAAAAGGTGTTTTAGTTGGTGGAATAATCGGACTGCCAATTTTATTGCTCTTTTTGTATGCTATTAAAAGTTATGATAATTTATGGTGGCTACCGTTTGCAATAATGATGTTTATAATTTCAGTAGTATTGGCACAAGTAGTTCCTATATTGATCTTGCCGATCTTTTATAAAATAACTCCGTTAGATATTGATGAACTAAAAGACAGAATTTTGGAATTGGCGAAAGATGCCGGAATGAAAATAGAAAATGTTTTTAAGTTTGATATGAGTAAAAACACAAAAAAGGCAAACGCTGCTTTCACCGGATTGGGAAAAACTAAAAGAATAATTTTAGGTGATACACTTTTAGAAAATTTCACAAATGATGAAATTGAAACTGTTCTTGCTCATGAATTTGGGCATTACAAACATAAACATATAACAAAAAACTTAGTTATATCTACCTTATCCAGTTTTTTAACATTTTATTTAATGGCTCTTCTTTTTAGTGTTTCAATAGGTTGGTTTGGGTTTACATCGATTGATACAATTGCTGCACTTCCAATTCTTGCACTTTGGGCAATGTTAATAGGCTTAATACAGACTCCGCTTTCAAATATTCTTTCAAGAAAATTTGAATATGAAGCGGATGAATATGCAGTTAAAATTACTAAGAAAAAAGATGTATTTATTAATACTCTGGAGAAACTAACAGATCAAAATTTGGGTGATAAAGAACCACATTCACTTGTAGAATGTTTTTTTTACAGTCATCCTTCAATAAATAACAGGAAAGCTAAATTATTATCCGTTCAAATTGATGAGTAACTGCTATTATTGGAATATTTAGTTAAATTATAAAAGTAAAAAAAATAATAATTAGTTAGTGATATAAGTATGAAAACAACCAAATCGTATTTAATTTTATTCTTAATCGGAATTTTAGCAATTAGCTGTTCTGTAAACTCACCTGATGATGACGGAATTCCTGATGATTTATCATATCCCCATAAGCCTGTGCCGGAAAATAACAGTGCTAATCAGGCATTAGCTGTGGAGATTTCATGGAGCGCGGAAGGTATTGAAGAATTTGATGTCTATTTTGGACGTGATTCGCGAGCGAAACTTTTTTATAGAACAGTTACAAATAATAAAGTTGTAGTATCCGGCTTAGTGAAAAACACGCAATATTTTTGGAAAATAATTAGTAAAAGTTCTGATGGTGATAAAGAAGGAGCAATATGGAGCTTTGTAACTTCTAACACAGCTGATAATAGTGGTTTTGTAATGATTGAGCATAAAATTTTTACCGGGCTGCCAAATAAAGTTAATATAATGTTTCAGGTTCTCGATTTTCAGAGCAGAGGTATTGCGGATTTAACTATTGATAATTTTGAAGTTTTGGAAGACGATCAGCCTATTTCTCCAACTGAATCGAAGTTAACAATTAAAAAACGTGATGAACTAGATTATAAGCTAAGAACGGTATTGCTGCTTGATAATAGTACAAGTATAAGTACAGAAGATTTAACGGCTATAAAACAAGCGGCGTCTTCTTTTGTTGATCAGTTACACCCGAATGATGAAGTTGCGTTGTATGAATTTTCTGATGAAGCTGTTTTACTTCAAAACTTTACAAATGATAAGGGATTGTTGAAAAGTAAAATTGATCAGATGGCATCCGGATTTGCTACAACCAATCTATATGGCGCAATTATAGAAGCCTCCGGCATGTTGGAAGAAGAGTTTAACGATAATCAGATTATCCAGAGCGCATTATTAGTATTTACTGATGGAAGTGATACACAGGGGTCAAGTACTTTCCCGGAAGCTAGAAACGCAATCAGTTTAAAAAGATGTTATACAATTGGCCTCGGAAATGAAATTGATCCAGATGTTCTTGAGTCATTAGGAACAGCAGGATTTTATTCAATAAACAATGTTTCAGAATTGCAGCTGCAGTTTGAAGAAATTCAAAAAGAACTTTACGATTTTGCAAACAGTTTCTACTGGGTCAATTATAATAGTCCTAAACGGGGTGATAAAGAACACACGCTAAGATTAAGCATTTTAGCTAATCCAAATATGGGTTCAAATTCTTACGTGCTTGGTTCATTCAGCAGTAGCGGATTTTTCTCAGTAATCCCGGGAATATATATTAACTCGTCAATAATTAATCCGGCAGGGATTGATACCTTAAAGTTATTGCCAAATGAGTCTCGAGAAATTTTTGCGACATCATATTTATTAGAGAATATATCTAAATATGAATGGACTACGTTTGATGCAAATATTGCCAAGGCAATTGTAAAAAGAGAACCTGCCGATTTTTCGAACGCGGTTATTCAGGCTAATGCGGGAGCCGTTTCAGGTAATCAGACAAAAGTTAAAGTCCGGGATGTAAATAATAGTGATTATGAAAAAGAGCTTGTAGTAATAATAAAATAGAGTTTTGGAGATAAAATGTCAGTTAGCAAAGATGATGTTAAACATATAGCAAAATTAGCAAGATTAAAACTGAATGATGAAGAAATAGAGAGTTATACCGGCAATCTTAACGATATATTAAAATATATTGATAAGTTAAATGAACTGGAACTTGATGATGTTGAGCCTCTTTCACATCCGGTTGAAAATACAAACGTATTTAGAGAAGATGAATTGAAAGAATCAACTACTACAGACGAAGCCTTAAAAAACGCTCCGGATAGAACTGATCAATATTTCAGAGTTCCGAAAGTAATAAGCCAGAGCAACAATTAATGATAGTTGGTGTTATTCCGGCAAGATACGGATCGTCCAGATTAGAAGGGAAGCCGCTGGCAGATATTTGCGGAAAGCCAATGATGCAGCACACTTACGAAAGTGTTAAAAAATCAAAATTGTTGAACAAAGTTATTCTGGCAGTTGATGATGAACGGCTTTATAACGCAGCTAAATCATTTGGTGCTAATGTAATGATGACTCCTAAGGATATTAAGACTGGTTCTGATAGAATTGCTTTTGTTGCCAAATCACTTGAAAAAGCCGATATAATTGTTAATATACAGGGCGATGAACCATTTATAAAATCGATAATGATTGATGAATCAATTGAACCTTTATTATTCGATCATTCAATACATGTATCTACACTGGCTAAAAAAGTTAAAAGTATTGATGAACTTAACTCACCCGATATTCCTAAAGTAGTTTTCGATTATAATAATTTCGCGCTTTATTTTTCCCGTTCAACAATCCCGTTTGTTCGTGACGCAAAGGATGCCAGAGAAATAATATTAAAACATGATATTTACAAACACATTGGTTTATATACATATCGCAGAAATGCTTTGTTTGAGTTTACAAATTATAATCCAACCGATCTTGAATTAACTGAAAAGCTTGAGCAGTTACGAATGCTTGAGCATGGTATGAAAATAAAAGTTGTAATTACTGAAAACGAAAGTATATCTGTTGATACAGCAGAAGATCTGGAAAAAGCCAGATTATATTATAAAAATAATTTTTAGAATTTTATACCGGGGAATTATGAAAGAGCCTAAAATAGTACTTAAAGCAAATCTGCCAACTCCAATTGAAGAATTAAGTTTTAACGGTACTTCTTTTTATATGAAAAGAGACGATTTCACAGGTTCAGAATATTCGGGTAATAAAATTAGAAAACTTGAATATCTTCTTGCAGATGCAATACGTAAAAAAGCCGATTATGTTTTCACTTGCGGAGGAGCTCAATCAAATCATGCACGTGCAACTGCTTTTGCCGCGGCTTCTTTAGGAATGAAATCAAAATTATTTTTACGCGGTAAAGACAAAGCTTTAGCCGAAGGAAATATGTTCCTTGATAAAATGGTAGGAGCAGAATTGAAGTTTATATCAGCAAAAGATTATAGCGAAGCAAGAAATGATATAATGGTGGCTGAAGCCAAGAAGCTTAAGAAAAAAGGGAAAAAGGTTTATATAATTCCGGAAGGCGGCTCTAACGCAATGGGAGTCTGGGGTTATATAAATTGTGTGCAAGAAATAGCCGAACAGATAGACTTAAAATCTTTTAAAGGAATACTTTCTGCTTGCGGAAGTGGTGGTACTTCTGCCGGTTTACTTGTCGGGGCTGCGCTTTTAGGATTAAAGTTAAAAGTTTATGCAGTTAATGTTTGTGATGATGAAGAGTATTTTAGAAAACGTATAATTGAACTTGCCGAAGAATGTATTAAAAATTATAAACTTGATTGTAAACTTGATCCTAAAAAGCTTGTTATAATTGATGGATATTCTAAAGAAGGCTACACTAATATTTCTAAGGATAAAGTTAAAGTAATAAGTAGTCTCGCCAAGCAAACAGGTGTTTTACTTGATCCAACTTACACCGGAAAAGCTTTCTGTGCTTATAATGATCATTTTTTAAAAGGGAAGAAAAAATCTAAAGTTATGTTTATTCATACCGGCGGATTGTTTGGAGCTTTTGCTCATAGAAAAGAATATTTAGCTGGATAAATAGAAGAGAAAAATCAAAAAACAAATGACAAATAACAAAAATGCAAATTCCAAATTTAAGAGTTGAATGTCGAATCGGAGTTTTTAGTCTTTTTGTAATTGGAATTTCGAATAGTCCTAAAATATGTTATTTTGAGGAGTGAAGTGGTCAAAAACCCTTTATTAAAAGTTTAAAAATGAGATTCCTCACTTTGTTCGGAATGACATATGTTTCTTTTTTTGATTTTTGTTTCTTTTGGAATTTGAGCTTTCTTATTTGCTATTTGGGTTTTGTAATTTATTTTTTCCTCTTTTTTCCTCTTTTTTCCTCTTTTTTCCTCTTTTTTCCTCTTTTTAGCTCGTTTACCCACTTAAGAGTACCCCCTACCACTTAAAATACTTGACGCCGAACCTTTTTTAATCTAATAGGTACTTCAAAGAATTGGCGTTAAAGAAAATTACTGCAAGTTATATTCTTTTAGAGACAAACTTGTCTCACAGAGAATAAGCTCAAATGCTTTTTTCCTCGAACTTGGTTTTATGAAGTATGCTACTGACTCTTTTTGCTCCGAAGTAGAGTATTTTTAGGGGGAGCTTGATTATTTGAGGCGGGTCTGTTCACTAAAGTGTGTTAAAAGTTAAGGTGGTCGAGTGATTCAGCTTGCTTAATTGTATCGAGACCTAATTTTGTTTTTTCAATTTGGTAATAATATTCATGGTTCCCAATAAAGATTAAATCTCAGATTTAGTTTGGATTATAATTTTTTAAATAATGTATAGGCTGCCCAAAAGTATGAAGTTGTCATTCCGAACGAAGTGAGGAATCTCATTTTTGAACTAAACATGCAGATTCTTTCGTCACTTCGCCTGCCTATTGGCAGACAGGTTCCTCAGAATGACAACTTTAAGGATTTTAGGAATAACTCCACAAAACAGCTAACTTAGCCTTGATCAGCCGGTTCATCTGTCGGTTTTACTTTGTTTGTAAACCGTTTTTTTAGATCATCATAAATTGGTTTGGCACTTGGAATATCCAATTTTGCTGCCATCTTTACAGAGTTATAATAAGACAATGCAGATACATAAGCTTCGCTTCCGCAAATCATAAGAGTATCATCTAAATTCGATTCTATCTGCTGCAACGGTTTAAATATTTCGGTTAAATCATCAACAGCTTTAAGGTCAATTTTCATCTCATCTACTTTCATATAGGGAGGCGCAAATTCCGGTGTGCTTTCTGTATAACCAAGTGTTTTTTCCACAAATGCTACTGTCTTATCACTCATTTTGGGTAAAGTTTTTCTCTCTTCCGGTGTTAATGCTACCAGATAAGGATCTAGTTTTGTTTTGATTAGTGTAACCGCATCTTTTAATTCGGTTAATACTTCCGGGGGTATTACAATTGATACATCATTTTGTTCAGGCATTGTTGCCTCCTTTGTGTTGGTTTTTGTTTTACACTCTTTCTTGTAAGTGCCCATATTAGAGTGTGTTGCCCAATTTTTAATTTATAGAACCTCCAAGGTTTCCCGCCCAATAAAAAGGCGGACAGGTAAAAACCTTGGAGTTTTTTTTGCTAACTATTTTAATAAAATCATTTTTTTGCTAACCTTGTAATCACCAGCTTGTAATGTGTAAATATATGTTCCACTTGCTAAGTGTTTAGCATTAAAGTTTACAGAGTATCTTCCTTTTTCTTTAACTCCGTCCACCAAGGTTGCAACTTCTTGTCCTAACATGTTAAATATTTTTAGTGTTACATGTCCGGCTTTTGGAAGTTGGTAATCTATTTTAGTTGAAGGATTAAACGGATTAGGATAATTTGCAAAGAGTTGATAGTTATTTATTGCTAAACTGTTATCAAGTATAATCTCTTCAACATCTTCCTTCTTAAAGTTACCTTCACCATCTATATAATAGTTTGATAATGTTACTTCTCCTTTAACATTAGAGAGTAAACTTAATCTTAAGTAAACTTCTTTACTGCCAACATTTTTTACGTTAATTCTATAATTTCCTTTTTCTTCTGCTTTATTATTTTTATCAAAATTTTTATTTAATATATCCCCGATAACTTCATTAGATTTAGATTCAACTATTTGTAAAACAAATTCTATTTTTTCATCTTCTTTTAGTTCAGTTTTAATATTTTCTGTTATCTCTTTTGAAACTAGACTAAACTCAAGATCAGAATTTTCATCTAGTACAAATGTTTCTGTTCTAAATAATTCGTTAGCACTTTTTTCTTTTACATTTTCTGAAAAAAATAGGTTTTCCTTCTCTAAGGTAACGTCTCCAATATCAAAACAATACTCCTCGTTACCAATTTTTATTGTTCCAATTTTACCGGCAATTGTTTTTTCTGTACCTTTTGCCAGACCGGATGTAACTGAAGATGTTGCAAATGTAAAAGGTGTTGTGTTTACTTTCTGGGCTAATATTTTAGCACTACCAAAATTAGGAGCTTCTGATGCTATCTGCACATATTTACCTTCTTGAGAAGTTGTTTTTATTGATGATAAGGCACTGCTTTTTATATATTTATTTTCTTCACCATTTTCTAAACTCCAACCTAAAAGATAATACCCGTCTCTGGTTCTTGTTATTTGAGAGTTGGTTATTTCAGATCCACCGTTTCCCCAATATGAGGATACTGCTCCCCAGCCAGAATTATATTCCCTCACTGCAACACCTTGCATGAGCGTAATATAATGAGATGCAAGCCAGCTTACTTTTGGTTTATTGCTTACAACTGTTATAGATGGTGTATTGTGATTATTTAATGTTGAATTATAATCTGAAACTGTTGTATAGCCGGAAAATGAAGATGAACCAAAGTTATATTTTATATACTTAATTGTGTTACTCTGCTGCCAGGCTATATGTGCTTCCGTATCACCACATTCTACAGTAGGGTTTACAGAACTTGAATTAGTATAACTAACTACCATTGGATTAGCATTTATCCAGTTTAAACTTCCGGCACTTGTTATATTTGCAGTTCTATATTTTAATCCGCTTGACTCTTTCCAGGTAATGATAACTTTCTTTTGCGAAGAACCGCTAATGGCTATTGTCGGATTTGAACATGTCCCGGAAGTAGATGCTACTGTATGCCTTCCAATTATATTGTATTGATTATTAATTACAATTAGTTTAATAAATTGCACACCATTATCAACTTCTTTGTAGGCAATACAATGAGAAGGATAAGCCTCATCATACAAAGCTATAGAAGGTTCTGATGCAGTACCGCTGTTATTTAACGATTGGTCGTTATTACAGAGAGTCCAGGTTGAACCACCATTTGTACTCTTTTCCAACCATATTTTATTCATGCTTTCGTAAACCATTATTAAATCCCCATTGGGATAAACCCAGTATAGTTTACGTTGTCCGGCTTTGGCGAAGGTGGAAGAGGAATTGGTAAAATGAGTTCCTTTAAATAAAGCAGTGTGCTGGTTGTTTGAAGCAAATTGAACATTAGTTTTACTTAAACCTGTTGTACCATCATTCCAATTAAGAAATTTCCAGTTGGTACCTAAAAGATTATTTAGCTGTGATGAAACAGTTATGTTATAGAGATCGCTTCGTTTAGTAAAATCGTATACATAAAAAGCCTGGCTAGAATTAACAATATAATCTTTGTCCTCAGTTACAGGAAAAATCCAGGACAAATCATAAGTTCCACCAGTTGCCATTCCTTCTAGGTTATTTACATTTTTTTGAGAATATGCATTAGTAAAATTTGCCTTTATTTCCTGTTGGTTGTTCTCAATTTCTAATTCAGCTGTATTTCCATATCTATTATCTTCAGTATCATTCCAAAAATGAATTTTATGATTATTTTTTACTTCTTGGGAAACTGAGAACTTGTATTTTGCTCCCTTCCAAAATTTAACTTGTGTTCCTGTATTAAATTGATGATCTATAACATAATCAATTCCGGATGTTGGAAAACCTTCATTTTTTTCTTTTAATACAATTTTAACATCACTATTCTGACTGCCCGAAAAATCATTTTTCAAAGTTATATTTTCTATAAAATTAGACTCATCCAGAGTCCACCCTTGATTTAACTCCCAGATTTTAAAGGTTGCCCCACTAGTAACAGTATAGTTTTGAGGAGAACCACCAGGGGGATAATATCCAAAAACAAAACCACTTTGATATGAACCTGCACTAAATGTTAAGTAAAATTGTAAATCAGGCGATCCTGTACCCCCGGGAACATTATTTATACTCCTTACATTTAAATAAAAGGATAATGCATTAGTATATGATTCATGATCAACAGATGTTTGAATTGTTATTTTGTAGACTCCGTATCCAAGAGTTCCCAATCCATCTTGATTATCTTGCAGCCAATCGAACCCTTTAGCTTGTTTATATAAATAAGTAGCTTGAAAACTAACCGGGCTTCCTGTACTATTTACCTCATTCCACACACTATTAAAATTTGTAGTGTAATTAAAATTTTCATCATAAATTGGCTCATTTTCTAGTTTTTCTGCTTTGATTCGATAATACCACCCATCAGTATCGGCTATTTTAATATAAAATTCCGGTTGACCTACACCTCCACTACTTAAATAGGCAAATAATAAATTATGAAGAATAAAAAGAATTAGAATAGATTTTTTTAAGAGTTTCATAATTACCTCATAAATTTTGTAAATGAGGCGGAGAATTGATAGATTTACGATGAACATTTTATAGCGGTAGTTTTGTTGCAGCAAAACTACCCTTTTGTTCATTAACCCCGGCACCGCCTTGCCGGGGATTTTTTATGTTTAAAAACTTTTATTCCGTTTTTCTGGTACCAATAAATAATTTTGCATGTGGTCCGTCTGTACCAACTACAAAAATTTTGTTATCTTTTATATATGATGCTATAAAATTATTGCGGGCGACCGGTTTTGGCAGTGTCATTCCAATATTTTTCCATTTAACCCCGTTCCAGTGTAATATTGTATTTACATGACCCGTTACAACAAGTTCTCCGGTTTCGGGGTCTCCGTTTATATTCTTTTTTAACCCAAGAGAATCGCCAACAACTACATTCCATCTGTTATTATAATTTCTATAAACTTTTCCTCCGGTTATGTAATATTCATTTGGGGATACAACATAACAGCCATAATAGAGTTTATTATAATCCAAGCCCTTTACTTTTTCCCAGCCGTTACCTTTATATAACAATGCTGTACTTGGCAAATTTCCCGTCCCTACCGTTAGAATAAAATTTTCATCATATCCGTGGATATCTGTTAAGTTAATATTTTTACTGCCAAACATTTCATGGCTTTTTTCTCCATCCCAATAAACTATGTTATCACTCTGCCCTACAAAATAGACATTTTTGCTGTTTGAACCCCAGATAGCATGATAACCTCTATTATTCCAAAAGATTGTATCTAGTGGATATCCTTGATGATTTTTGCTATATCCATCAAGCCTTTTCCAGCTTTCGCCGTTATAATGTTCTACTGTTCCATAAGCACTCCAAATATCATTTTCGGAAAAACCGTAGATTCCTACTTTACCTATTTTTGATAAATACTCAAATCCGCTTCCATTCCATTTTATCACCCCCCAGGCAACACTATCTACAGTAACCTTACCGGACATATAAACATTGTTTTCATCAAGCCCCCAGATATCATCAAACATATCACCACCCCAAAAGCCCCCAACGGAGTATTCTTCCCAGCTAAATTCTTGGCCAACTGCATTTTTTGTTTTGGCTATAACAATGTTGCTTTCTGTTAATAACTCTCTGTTGTTTTTATTAATTAGTTTGGCACGGTAACTATATTCGGTATTTAGTTTTAATCCCTTATTATTATTGTTATCCAGTATTGTTGTATCCGATTGAATTAAAGACATTATTATAATCGGCACTTCTTCACCGGCAGAGGTTCTGGTCAGCGCTAATTCACAATCGGAATTATTTGCTGTAGTTTTTAACCGCAGAACTATTGTTGTATGTGATACACTTTTGAGTGAAATTTGTAAACTATCTTTTGGGGTTTCTATCTCTATCGGATTCTTTTTTTCCTTAGTACATGAGTAGAGAAGTATTAAAGTAAAAATTACCAAATTTAAGTATTTTTTCATTGCCGCCCTTTTAAACGTTAAAAAGAGTATTATGTGTTTTTATTCACCCGCTAGTAAAATAAGAAGTTTATAAAACTAAAACAATAGTGGTACCACTATAGGAATTCACTTTTTATAGTGGTACCACTGCTGTCCAAAACAATTATCACAAGTCACGGCATTTCACAAATTGGACAGATTCTCGGACGAATCAAAAAGTATCCCCTATCTTTAATAAACTTAGCTGTTCAGATTTAGTAATATAGAAATCTGGAGGGTGAAAAGGTTCATTAAGCCATTGAGATAAAGATATTTTGACAAAAAGGTTCATTCTTAAAAATGCAATTAAGTTAGACATTGCCCAAGGATAATCCGCAATTCCTTTTAAGTGTTTCAACAGTAATAAAGTTATTAATGCTGTCCAAATCTGAATGAACATAGCATTTTCATTAGTACCTATAAAAGATTTGATTTTGAGATGGGATTTAAGCTCTTTGAAAAATATTTCTATTTGCCATCTCTGTTTATATAGTTCTGCAACCGTAGTTGCTGTCCAAGAAAAATTGTTTGTAATAAACTCTAACGTTCTATTATTTTTTTCATCAAAAAGAGTAATCCTTCGTAATTTTTTAGGATAATTATTGTAAGTGTTTTCTTCTGCTAGCTCGATTTCTTCATCAATTAAAATATTTTGTTCGTTCTGCTCTGGAAGATCTCTTTCTAAAATGGATTTATAGTTTATTGATTTCTTAAGAAGTAGAACAAAATCAATATCATCTTTATCCCAAGCGTAGAGCATCTTGAAATCTTCATATGCCATATGATTAACGACATTTATAATTCCTTTTAAGCGACAATTAAAATTCCCGAAAAAAGTGGAATTTTAGCCATCCTAAAA
>JAEINS010000050.1 GCA_016342755.1 Melioribacteraceae bacterium
CGAGGAGAATGTTTTTCATAACTACTTCCTTAATTAAAAGTTACACGGAATGTTGAACCAACACCTTTTGTGCTTTCTACTTCTATCTTTGCATTATTTAATTCGCAGTATTTATTTACTAATGCCATTCCAATTCCATTACCTTCAAACTTTCTAGTATAACCCATTTGCTCTTGAGAGAATGGTTCAAATAATTGTGGTAGATATGACTCTTCTATTCCAAGACCAGTATCTTTTATTTCTACCACTAATTGCTCAGCTTCATTGCGATCTACTTTAATTATTATTTCTCCCTCTTCTGTATATTTTATGGCATTATCTATCAATTGAGTAAATATTTGGTTTACTGTATAGGAGTCAGCCATCAACTCTGTATCTATCATATTGCTATTTAAACTTAGTTTGACCTTTTTCTTAATAGCAACTTTTTTATATTCTGCCATAATAATAGAAAGAATATCTGAAATTATATCAAACTGAGTTGGCGAAACTTCATAAGTTCCAGCTTGTATTTCTGATAAGTTCAATATTAGATCAACTGTTCTAATTATTCTTCCACCAGCTCTATCAATTACTTCAAAGCTCATTAGTTGATCGTCATCTGCGCCCTCCTCAAAATCATATCTTAGAAGTGATGCCATACTTACTAATGCATTTATTGGAGTACGTATTTCGTGAGACATTTGTGCGAGGAAAATATCCTTCATTTTATCTGCATTTACTGCTTTCTCTTTTGAAATAACCAAATCCTCTATCATTTTTTTCTTTTCTGTTATATCTTCTTTTACTGCAATATAGTGGGTGATTTTACCCTCATTATCTTTTACGGGGGAGATAATGGCAGATTCCCAAAAGAGCTCTCCATTTTTCTTTTTATTGTGAAATTCACCAGCCCAAATATTGCCAGATGAAATTGTTTCCCATAAGTTTTTATAGAACTCATCTGATTGCTCTCCAGATTTTAATACTCTCGGATTTTGATTATATGCTTCCTCTAAAGTATAACCAGTTAATTCAGTAAATTTTGGATTAACATACTCAATACTTCCATCAATATTTGTTATTACTATACTTACTGGTGTTTGTTCTATTGCATTGGAGAGCTTTAGTATCTCTTGTTCACTTTTCTTTCTGATAGTAATATCTCTAACTGCCGTAACACGAACATTTTTATTATCTTTACCATAATCTATATTTCTAGATTCAATTTCTAGTGGAACCACCGTCCCATCTTTTCTAATACCTTCAACTTCAAAAGGTAATGCAACCTCGCTTTGCATACTTGCAAATAGAGCTTCATGATATTTTGGTGGAATTATCATTTGGATAATATTTTTTCCAATTAATTCCTCTCTTTTATAGCCAGACATTTTAACAATAGCTTCGTTCACATCAATTACAACTCCATCTTTATGGATTAAAATTCCTTCATAAGTTAAATTGGATAGTCTGCTAAATCTCTCCTCACTCTCTTTTAGGGCATCTTCGGCTTGCTTGCGCTCGGTGATGTCGGTAACAAGGGCGATTATGCTGTCAATACTTCCGTCCTGCTTGAACTGGGGCACATACTTGACCTCGAACGGCACGGCTGCGCCATCAGGAAGGTGGATGGCGATCTCGAAAGCCTGTGCCCCTGCCCCCGCAATGACATCTTTCAGCGCCTGGCGCGCCTTGTCCGCGGAGCCTTCGTCCATGAAGTCGAAAGCGGACTTGCCGACCACGTCCTCCATGGTATGCGGCGGATAGACTCTGCTCATGAATTTAATCGTGCCGTCCGTCCCCAGAATCTGGACGATCCCTTCGAAATTGGCTGTGAGCGCAGACCACCTTGCTTCGCGTGCTCTCAGCAATTCCTCGGCCTGCTTGCGTTCGGTGATGTCCTGTATTGCTCCATGCATTCTGGCGGGGTTTCCTTTTTCATCAAATTCGAGTTTTCCAGTACCATGAACCCAACGTTCTGCACCATCATTTATGCGGATTATTTTATAATCACGATTGAAAATTTTCCTTTCCTTCACGACCGATTCATGGTATTCAAATACTTCTTTACGGTAGTCCGGGTGAATAAAGTTTGCCCAACCTTCTATGGTATGAGGATATGTTTCATCTATTCCAAATATTTTGTAAAATTCCGGCGAACATACCCATGCACTTTTCTCTATCTCATTTACATCAAGATTTGTTGAATAAGAACAGATATTTGCCACAGATTGTGAACTTAGAATCATTTCTTCGTTATGACGGAGGGCTTCTTCAGCTTGCTTGCGCTCAGTGATGTCAACTGCAGAAGCAGCAAAATATAATGGATTGCCAGTCTCATCTTTTATTAAAGTACCGCTCATTAACATTGGAAACTCTGTTCCTTCACGATTTGCATGCCATATTTCAGTTGGTGCAAAATATCCGTTTTTTATCAAACTTTCATTAAGTTCTCCAACATCCTTCATTTGTTTTTGATTGTGAAAAAGAGAAAGATTTACACCTATTAAGTCTTCAGGAGTGTAGCCATGAATATTAGCAAAGAATTTATTAATATAAATAATATTGCCTTTCAAATCAGCAATTGCTTTTCCATAAACAGCATTATCTGCAATGATTTTAAAAATCTCCAATTCTTTATTTATTAATTGTAGCTTTCTTTCGCTTTCCAATAGTTTCTCCTCTGCCAGCTTGCGCTCGGTAATGTCGTGGTAATTCCCTAAAACACCTTGGATATCTTTGTCGTTCAGAAGGTTTATTACATTTATCTCTATCCATACATATTTGCCATCTTTGCGTTTGTAGCGCAATTCTGTGGTTCCGGTAGCATTGGGTTCTGTTGCGATTGTGCCAAGAAATTTTTGTGCGGATTCCAAATCATCAGGGTGAACATTGGCCCACGTGCTTTGACCAACAAGTTCTTCCGGTTTCCAGCCAAATAGTTTTGTAACGTTCGGACTTTTATATTTATTGATTCCATTTTGGTCTATGATAACTATCACATCACCAATATTTGCTACCATAGTGTTTTTTATAGCCTCACTCTTTCGTAGTGCTTCTTCCGCCTGCTTGCGTTCGGTGATGTCCTGTATTGCTCCATGCATTCTGGCGGGGTTTCCTTTTTCATCAAATTCGAGTTTTCCAGTACCATGAACCCAACGTTCTGCACCATCATTTATGCGGATTATTTTATAATCACGATTGAAAATTTTCCTTTCCTTCACGACCGATTCATGGTATTCAAATACTTCTTTACGGTAGTCCGGGTGAATAAAGTTTGCCCAACCTTCTATGGTATGAGGATATGTTTCATCTATTCCAAATATTTTGTAAAATTCCGGCGAACATACCCATGCACTTTTCTCTATCTCATTTACATCAAGATTTGTTGAATAAGAACAGATATTTGCCACAGATTGTGAACTTAGAATCATTTCTTCGTTATGACGGAGGGCTTCTTCTATCTGCTTGCGTTCGGTGATGTCGCGTAAAACACCCTCGTGATAAAGTATATTCCCCTCGTCAGAATATACATATCCTCCATGGTCTTCAACCCAGACCGCCGAACCATCTTTTTTCCGTAACTGGTAAATGTCTGTACCCTTCTGCAGTTCATTCGCAGTTATATTTTCACGATCCGTTTCGTTAAAATACAACTCTGTTTTTATATCAACCGCCATTAATTCTTCTTTGCTGCTATATCCAAGAATCTTTACCATTGCTTGATTAACTTCAAGGAATCTTCCTTCGTGCGTGCTTTTATAAACGCCATCAATCATCGATTCAACTAATTCACGATATAATGTTTCACTTTTCATTAACCGTTCTTCTGCTTGCTTGCGCTCAGTGATGTCTGTCAATGAACCTACGATTGAAACTGTTTCGCCGTCCTTAACAAGGGGTGCTTCACGAACTTCTACGAAAACTTTTTTGCCGTTTTTATGTACTAATTCGAGTTCATAAGATGGTTGTGGTTTACCTGTTTCTATTGCTTTTACCGTAATATTAAACCCGATTTCATTTATAGGATTTTCAGAAGCCAATTCAGTCCACTTAATCATTGCTTCTTCCGGAGAGTAACCAAGAATATTCTCAACTTGTGGACTTAAATAAGTCACAACATGGTCGAGATTATGAGAATAAAAGAGATTAGTACTGTTTTCGAAAATATTAAGAAGCTTCGATTCACTTTCCTGTAGTTCTTCTTCCGCCTGCTTACGCTTGGTGATGTCGTGATAATTTAACAACACACCATTAATATTCGGGTCGTTCGTTAGATTTGTAGCTGTCAGATTTATAGGTTTATAGCTACCATCTTTACATTTATATTTGAGTTCCATTGTGCTTGATGAGTTATCTTTTTCAAGGAGTGTCGTGAATATTTTTTGCATCCGTTCCAAGTCTTCCCGATGAACATTTGAAAAAGCATCTCTACCAACCAGTTCTTCCGGTAACCAACCGAACAATTTCTCAATGTTGGAACTTTTATATTTCATTATGCCATCAACACCAATTATACCAATAACATCTGAGATATTAGAAATCATAGCAATATTCCTTGAATTGCTCAATCTCAGCTTCTCTTCCGCTTGTTTCAGCTTCTCTTCATTTTCAATTTCTTTGCTGACTCTTTTTATTACTTCGGGGAGTATTTCAAGAAAATGAATGTTTTTTATTAGATAATCCTTAGCCCCTAGTTTCATCATCGCTACTGCTATGTGTTCATCACCTTGCCCGGTAGTA
>JAEINS010000028.1 GCA_016342755.1 Melioribacteraceae bacterium
TAAATCCTAATTATACAACAAAATTAAATCGGGAAAAATAATTGTCGTTGACCGGAAATAATAGTTGTCGTTGATCATCCTTTTAACATTTGTGGGGGAACTCCAAACTTCCCACCATATTTTATGCAAAGTTTGTCAATATTTATTTCTTCATCATTTATATCTTTTGCTCTTGAATAAGTTGGCAATTGTCCCTTTGAAAGGAGCATACTTGGTTTTATAACATTCAATTCAATTTTGTTTGACAGTCCATTATGGTTGATTTGTAAATTCACCTTGAAGTTTTTTCCTTCTTCCCAATATCGTCCAATTAATCTAATCATGCCTAAAGGAAGTGGTTTATTATTGTTATCACTTTTATCAAACCACTTATTTTCCCAGTAAATACCAGATTTTTCTCCCAAAATTTCAATTGGATTTTCTCCCCAACAATTTTCATATATTGGAAACCAATTATCATCACAAAGAATTCTAGGATGAGGTTCTTCACCATATTCACAAATTGATTCTAAAATTATAACACTATCAGGTAAATTTGATTCTTCATTGATATGTAAATATGGCATGTAGTATTTAGACATTCCTAGCAAGATTTGGTTACTTGTTCCAGCAAATAATTGAAGTTTTGCCTTGATTTTTGGAAAGTCAAAATTAGTCCCTTCATCAGCAGATGTAGTTTTAGCAAGAAAGTTAGTTTTAATTTCTCCTTTATCAATATTTTGATTTTGTGAATTTTCTTCTGCCATTTTACCAATAATAATCATATCCTTAATAACAGTTGCTTCAATTTGTATTTCAGGGTCATCAATATCAATAGCAGAATCAGCGATAAAAAATATTTCATTCTCACATGCAGTTAAGTAAAATAGAGAGTCGGAAATATCTCCATAGATAGATTCTTTTAAAGTTCCTAAATGACTTCCTTTGGTAATTCTTATATCATCAATCATGTAGAGCCAGTTTTCAGATAAATCAATTATTCTCCCATCCCTTTCTTGCACAAAAAAATGTAAGTTTACATTCCTGACCGGGATTAAAAGTACAAGACTCTGACTTAATAAATAACTTATTTGGATATACAGTTGTAGTATCAAAATTCATAAAACGACCATTTACATAGGCGTTAACACCTAGTTTAACACTATCGTTTAATTCAACAACGGGTACTATATCAAATTTTCCATCAATTTCTCTAATGTAACCGCTTATTTGCTTACCAACGAACTCTCCACTTAAAATATTTCTAAAATTAAATACTGTATCTTGGTCAAATATAGATAAAGTAACAATTTCATTTTGACTATCCCACAAATTAGTTGCAAAGTTTGAGTTAGTTCCGCTTGTAATAATTGAATAATTATATTCAGCAAAATCCAGATCAGGATCAAAAATTTCCAATATTAATTCTTCCTTAATTGGGTTTTGGAGATGGAAAGAAGTAACATTTAAAAAGGAATATTGATCAACTACTTTACTATATTCAGAATAATCTGCTCCATCAACCTTATACCTGTATCGAAGTAAACTAAGATCATGTTCATCAAGTTTTGGTGAAATAGAAATTCTAAAACCACCGGGTAAAACATTGTAGAGTTTTAGTGTAATTGTGTGATTACCAATATCATAACTTTTAGAAACATTACTAGATTGTGGTAAATGGAGGGAATCACTTGTAATCTTAATAAATTCTGCGATTTGTAAAAAGACTCTTGGTTCTTCTATAAATTTAAACTCATAAGTTACATTATAAGGAGAGTCTAAATTTTTAGATAAAGTTTTTATTTCAGGTTCAATCTCAACCTTTTCTTTAATTACTACTTGTCCATAATAGCTGTTTGTAAAAAATATTGTAAACAGAAAAATAAGACAGAAATGTTTTGTAAAACGGAATCCCATTTTTAAAGAATTAAAAAAGACGGGGGTATTATTTTATTCATGTTGCTCCTCTTTTGTTGCCCCAAAAATATTATTTAAGTTGCGGGTTTTATAGAAAGATCTCTCAATCGCTATGCTCATTTCGAGATGACAATTATTATAACCCTATCCCAGTGTATTTTGAAAATATTTTATAAGAATAAAAAATATAAAATTAAGATACAAGAGTCTTAAAGAAGAAAATCCAAAATAAATAAATTCCAAAAGAGAATCATTAAATTGTAAATAAATAACAAACGACAATAAAGCAAAAAAAGTTTTGTAAGAGTAATGAAGACTCTGGTAAAGTTTGTTCACTTCTCGATGAACTCGAACTGAAATATCCTAATGCCGTCTGTTATTTGTCTTTTTTGAGTTTGTGATTTATTTGGGGATTTGTATTTTGAAATTTGTTGCTTATTTGGACTTTATTTTTGTCAAATTGGTATTTGTAGATTGAAACTTATGATTTAAAATATTCCGGTTTTATTTAACCGGAATTATTTTTGCGGCATGTGGACTAAAAAATATTCTTTCGCAGTTTTACCAATTTCAATTGCTTCATCAATTGATAAATGCATTTCCAGATTATCTTTCTCTTCTGAACCGGCTTCTATAATAGCAAGATCAGAATTTTTTACCATTTCAACTAAATTATCACAATAAGCAGTATCACCACCGTAGCAGATAGATTTATTTCCATTAAAAAACTTAAACCCTAATGCCGGTACGCTTACCGATATTTCATTCCCGGAAGATTGTTCTTTATGATTAACTTTAAAGGAAATTACTTTTATATCATCTAATTCAATTTCCTTTTCATTATCAATAGGAATTAAATTTATATTGAACTTAATTTCATGCGAATAAACTTTTTTGAAAGCGTTCTGAATAGTAATAACTTCTTCACAATTTGCCGGGAAATAAATGTTTAAAGGTTTAGTTCTTTTCATAACAGACAGATATGTTAATAGAGACCAGATTCCGCCAACATGATCATGATGCCCGTGCGAGATAAAAATATCAGAAATTTCTAATATTTTTGCCTGTCCAAGATCCTGATTCAAATCGCGCAAAATCCCGTCGCCAGGATCAACTACAATTATGGATTCTTTTGAAGTTATAACAATTCCCGTAGAAATATTAGGAATGGAACAGAATATTTTGATGAAGAGATTATCTTTTTCCCAGACTAAGGGATATTTTTGATTTATATGGTTCATTATTAGTTTCTTTGTATAGTTAAAAATTAGTCGAGGTTTTCATTTTGTTTTGTGCAGTTTGATTTGTCTTTACACTTTCCAAAAATATTAAATGAATAATTGTTGAATTCAAAATTCGATTCAGTGCAGATTTTATCAATTATCGGATAAATGTCCGTATCAGTAAATTCAAATATTTTTCCGCAGTCGGTACACACCAAATGGTCATGTCTTTTTCGTTCGAAACATGATTCGTATTTAGCAATGTTATCGCCAAAATTCCTTTTTACAAGAAGTTTACATTGAACCAATAATTCAAGTGTATTATAAACTGTTGCTCTGGAAACATTTATCTTATTCATTTTAATTTGCAGATAAAGTTCATCGGCACCAAAATGTTCTTCCATTTCTAAGGCTACATCAAGTACCTGAAATCTTTCCGGTGTAATTCTATTTTTACCGTTTTTTAAAAACTTTGTAAAAATATCATGTGCTTTTTTATTATCTTTCACGAGTCACTTTTATTTTATTTAGATTACGTCTTATTAAAATTAACGATTTTGATAGAATAATCAAAGTATGAAATTTTTAACTCATATTTGTGTGATGAATAATAATTTAAGTTGAACTATTTTTTATTATTTTTGTTTTTATTTGAAAGCCAGGATATTAAAATGATATATGTAACAAGAAGAGAAACTTTCTGTTCCTCACACCGACTTTGTAATACAAATTTAAGTGAAGAAGAAAATGATCAGCTATTTGGAAAATGCAATAATCTGAATGGGCATGGACATAATTATGTATTGGAAGTTACTGTTGCCGGTAAACCTGATCCTAAAACCGGTTACGTTGTTGATCTGAAATTATTGAAAAATATTATTATTGAAAATGTTATAGATAAAGTTGATCACAGAAATCTTAATCTGGATGTGGATTTTTTGAAAAATGTAATACCAACTACAGAAAATTTAGCGGTCGGAATTTGGGGTCAGTTAGCAGATAAAATACCAAGCGGTAAACTTACATCTGTAAAATTATATGAAACAGAAAATAATTATATAGAATACAAAGGAGAATAAAAGTGGATTTATCGAAGATTGAAAAGAACGTGTATAGTATTCTCGATGAAATTGGTGAAGATCCAAATAGAGAAGGTTTAATAAAAACTCCTTTAAGAGTTGCAAAAGCTTACGAATTTTTAACAAGCGGATATAATAAAGATATAAATGAAGTTCTTAACGGTGCCGTTTTTGAAGAAGAATATGATGAAATGGTAATTGTGAAAGATATCGATTTTTACAGTATGTGCGAACATCATATGCTGCCATTTTTTGGAAAGGTTCATGTGGCTTATATTCCAAATGGTAAAATTGTGGGCTTAAGTAAAATTCCAAGAATTGTTGATGTTTTTTCTAGAAGACTTCAGGTTCAGGAAAGAATGACTCAGCAAATTGCAGATACAATAAATGAATATTTATCGCCTAAAGGTGTAGGTGTAATTTGCAACGGTTATCACATGTGTATGATGATGCGTGGAGTTCAGAAACAAAATTCTGCTACAACAACAAGTGCAATGCGTGGAATCTTCAAGAAGGATGAACGTACAAGAATTGAATTCTTAAAACTAACTGGTGTTCAGTAATGAAAGAAAATATTGCGTGGATAACAGGAGCAAGTTCCGGTATTGGAAAAGAATTAGCTTATAAATTTTCTAATAATGCTGATAATCTTGTTCTTACTGCAAGATCGGAAGATAAGCTGATAAAAATTAAAGACGAATTAAAAAGTAATAAGGGTAAATGCGAAATTTCTTCATTTTCAATTTCTTCAAATGAAGATGTCTTAAGTTTTAATAAAGATATTTCAAGTAAATTTAATATTGATTGCCTGATCAACAATGCCGGAATAACAGCATTTAAATTAGTTAATGATCATACCATAGATGAAATTCAGCAGATTCTCGAAGTTAATCTGCTTGGTTCAATCTATGCCACTAAAGCAGTATTACCCGGAATGATTGAAAGAAAATCCGGGACAATCATAAATATTATCTCGGTTGCCGCAGAAAAAGTTTTTACTCACAGCAGTGTTTATGCGGCGTCAAAAGCCGGATTATTAGCCTTTACAAAATCTCTTAGAGAAGAAGTTCGCGAACATAATATACGTGTTATAAATATTATTCCCGGAGCAACAAAAACTCCGATCTGGCCCGAAAGTTCTGCCGAAAAATTTGGCGAAAGAATGATGAAATCTTCTGATTTAGCTGATATGATTTATAATCTGTATGAGAACAAATCGACAGTTGTACCGGAAGAAGTTGTATTAAGACCAATTTTAGGAGATTTATAATACTAAAAATCTGAAATAGGAAGAATTCGGAATATCTAAGACATAATTAGAATTTTATGGAATCTTCCTATATGAAAAGACTACTACTGTTTTGTTTTTTAACTTCCGTAATGTATGCACAACCTGCCAGTGTTGAAATAACCGTAGTTGTATCTGATAATTATGGATGGAGTAATATAATTCAACTTGGGGCTGATATTGATGCTTCTGATGGGATTGATTCGGCTTTTGGAGAATTTGGCTTACCACCATTTAAGCCACCAATGCCGTCAGCATTTGCCGCTTGGAGAGTAAATGCAGAGTATTCACATAAGGATATAAAGCAGGGTCCATCATCTCCATACTCTGGGAGTTTAATATATCAATTAGAGTTACAAGCAGTTGATGATAATCCTTTAATGTTGAATTGGTCGACACCAACAGATGTTACCACAGAAATTAGAGATGGTGTGACCGGGGGATTAATATTTGCAGAAACTTTTTTATCTGGGAATAATAACTATTCAATCAGCAATGTTAACTCTCTTCCTTTTGTACATTTTATCCTTCACTTTAATAATGTTCCACTACCGGTTGAACTAACAGATTTTTCATCAATAGTAAACCAAAATGATATCACGTTACACTGGGAAACAGCAACAGAAGTAAATAATTATGGATTTGAAGTAGAAAGGCAGATAATAGTAAACAGTGGACAGTTTTTAGATGAAGTTTGGGAAAAAATAGCATTTATTGAAGGAAACGGAAACAGCAACTCATCAAAGTATTATTCATTCGAAGACAAAAATGTTCTGGCTGAAAATGTAAACTACCGTTTAAAACAGATAGATATTGACGGCGGATTTGAATACTCTGACGTAATTGAGTGTGAGATTGAGACACCAGAATTGACATTGCTAAAACAGAATTATCCAAATCCGTTTAATCCGCAAACAGCGATTGAGTTTACACTTAATCGAAATTCTTTTGTAAAACTTAATTTATATAATAGTAACGGAGAACTGATTAGTTCGCTGGTAGATGATGATATGTCTGCCGGATATCATAAACTATTATTTGATATTAGCAGTGCCAGTATGCAATTATCAAGCGGAGTATATTATTACCAGCTAATAGCCGACAAGTTTATTGATGTAAAAAAAATGATTTTGCTAAAATAAAATCATTCAATAATTAGTCTGTCAATTTCTAAAGGTTTATTTGCAGGATCAGAACTATCCTCTTCAGTATTAAACTTTTCACGTATCCAATGCGGTTCAATATTATTTGAAACTGCTGTAGAATAAAGCCAGCTTTTCTCATCATCCGAAAGAATAAAATCTGACCGGGCAATTGTAATACCGTCTAGAATAAAAGCCTTAGCTAATTCCGGATTTGAAAAGGTTGGAGGTTCATTTCCCAAATATTCGTTAATAAAAAGATTCTTAATAGCCTCTTCACAAAAAACTTTATCGAAGCCGAGAGTAATTCCTATATGTTTCATCAATTGTTTTTCAGACTGCTGAATACTTTTATTTTTTCTTATCAATAATAGAAGCCCTTTGAAGTAATTACTTTTATCAAGCTGATTAATTGGTGCCAACAAAAACTCCCAAAATTTTTAATAATACTTTATAGTCGTAAATATTCAAGATTTTTTTAGTTTAATTTAAAATATAAATTTCTTGAATCTTTTAAATTTGAAACCTATCTTAGAAAGATCACAAAAAATTAGAGAAAGAAATGAGTAATGAAGAAAATAAGAAAGGAATTTCGCGTAGAAAATTTTTAAAAGGAACAGGTGCCGGAGTAATCGGGAGTTCCATACTTATTTCTAATCTGGCAAAAGCCGATGAGAAAAATGAGCAATTGGAAAAAGATGTAGATTCTAAAAGTATTCATTCTATTTCGTTAACTGTTAATGGTAAAAAAGTTAACGCAAAAGTAAAAGCAAATACTACCCTGGTGCAGTTTATAAGAGATGAACTAAAACTTACCGGAACAAAAGCTGCTTGTAACGAGGGTCAATGTGGCAGTTGTACTGTAATAGTTAATAACCAGGCTGTTTATTCTTGTCACATGCTTGCCGTTGATGCAAATAATAAAGAGATAATTACTATTGAAGGTTTAATGAACGGTGAGGAAATAAATCCGCTTCAGGAAGCATTTAAAGAGAAAGACGGCTTACAGTGCGGGTTCTGTTCTCCCGGGCAAATAATGGCTGCTCATGCATTATTGCTTAGAAATAAAAAACCTACAAAAGCAGAAATTAAAGAAGCAATGGCTGGAAATCTTTGCCGGTGCGGTGCGTATCCACACATAATAGAATCAGTTTTTGAAGCAGCTAAAAATTAAAATTGTCTGAGGTATAAATGTCAACAAAATTTATTAAATCCAAGTTCTGGGTCGAAGACATAAAAGAAGAAATGATGGCTGAAGTTCCTATTTCAGTTGTAGAACCCTGGCAAAAAGATAAAGAACTAAAATATGTTGGTAAACCAGAATCGCGAAAAGATGCGTATGATAAGGTTAGCGGAACCGCGGAATATACATTTGATAAAAGTTTTTCACAAATTGCGGTTGCCAAAACTTTAAGATCGCCCTATCCAAATGCTGTTATTAAAAAGATTGATGTTTCGGAAGCGATAAAGAATAAAAATGTTCTCGGAATTTTAACACCCGATAATTGTAAAGACAATGACTGGTATAGCGGAACAAGTAAACTGCTTGATAAAAAAGTAAGATATAATGGTGATGAAATTGCATGTATAGTTGCGGAGACTGAACAAGATGCAGAAGAAGCTTTAAGGTTAATTAAAATAGAGTATGAAATTCTTCCGCATGTAACGGATTTAGAAAAAGCAAAATTGGATACTGCAGCTAAGATAAATGATCACGAATTAAAACCAAGAGAGTATAACAGAGGAAATTTAGAGGAAGGTTTAAAAGAAGCTGATATAATTGTAGAAGATAAATTTTCAACTTCCGTGGCCGTTCATAATCCGCTTGAACCCCATTGCAGCGTTGTTAAATGGGATGGTGAAAAATTATTGGTATTCGATTCAACTCAGGGTATTTGGGCTGTACGCGATACAGTAGCAAGTCAGCTTGGCATTCCCGCCAGTAATGTTCGTGTTATAAAAAAATATATGGGCGGCGGATTTGGTGGTAAACTAGAATGCGGTAAATATACTGTAATGGCCGCATTACTTTCTAAGAAGATTGGAAGACCGGTTAAAATTGTACTGGATCGTAAGGAAATGAATCAGGCTGTGGGAAACCGTCCTTCGTCTGTGCAGGAATTAAAAATAGGTGCTAAAAAGGATGGATCTATAACTGCAATAAGTCATAACGCTTACGGTACAGCAGGCGCGTTTCCCGGAAGTGCGGGATGTTCATGGCCTGCCCGCAGTCTGTATAAATGCCCTAACATGAAATTAGTTGATACTACGTATTATATAAATGCCGGAAAAGACAGACCGTTTAGAGCACCGGGACATGTGCAGGGAACATTCGCGTTTGAATCAATTATAGACGAAGCAGCGGAAAAATTAGGAATGGATCCGATTGAGTTTAGAGTTAAAAATTTTACAGCTGTTGATCCTGACTGGAACGGACCTTATACAAGTAAACTATTAAGAGAAGCTTATATAGCAGGTGCCGATAAAATCAGATGGAAAGAAAATAGAAAAAAAGCGGGATTTGGCGGAGGTATAGTTAAAACGGGCTATGGAATGGCATCACAGATTTGGTGGGGCGGCGGTGCCCCTCCATCGTACGCAATATTAAAATTGAACTGGGACGGAAGTGCCGAATTAGTAAGCGGAACACAAGATATTGGTACTGGTACTTATACAATTCTTGCTCAGATTGTAGCCGAAGTATTAGAAATTCCTACCAGAAAAATTAATGTAGTATTAGGTGATACAGGTGTTTGTCCATTTGGAGCAATGAGCGGCGGAAGTATGACTGCACCTTCTGTTGGTCCGGCCGCAAGAGATGCCGCTGAAAAAATGTTGTCAAAATTAAAATCAGCCGCGGCGGCAATATTAGAATTATCTGAAGACAAGTTAGAATACTCAGAAGGTGTATTCAGTAGCAAAGATGATAGAAGTAAAACGGCCGATTTCTCAAAACTGTTTGGACATTTTAGAGAAGGAGTCCTGGTTACACAAGGTGCAAGAGAAGCTAATCCTGAAGGTTATGCAATTAATACTTTTGGAGCACAGTTTGCCAAGGTGGATGTAAATACATTAACCGGAAAAGTTTGTGTTAAACATGTTGTTGCCGCCCATGATATTGGACGGGTATTAAATCGTAAAACTTTAAATAACCAGTTTCACGGCGGTATAATGATGGGATTGGGATTTGCTCTTCTTGAGGAAAGAGTAATTGATAATTATACTGGGAAATTGCTTACTACAAATCTGCTTGATTATAAACTTCCTACAATTATTGAAACTCCGGAAATAGATGTTATAATAGTGAGCGAAGAAGATAATAAAGTAAATAATATAGGTGCAAAGGGAATAGGAGAACCTGCAATGATTCCAACTGCCGGGGCAATTGCTAACGCAGTTTACAACGCAATTGGTGTACGAATAAAAGATCTGCCTATAACTCCTGATAAAGTCTTAAATGCATTAGCTTCAAAAAATAATTGACCGGGATAACAATGAAAAACTTTAAATATATTCAGCCTAAATCTTTAAGTGAAGTTAAAAAATATTTTTCTGATAATCATTCAGTTCTTTATGCTGGAGGTACGGATGTTTTAGGTTTAGTAAAAAAAGAAGTATATAATTATGAAAACATGATCGATCTTAAATCGGTTCCCGATCTGGATAAAGTAGAAGAGGTTAAAGGAAAAGGATTAAAGATAGGTGCATTGGTTAAGATTTCTGAGATTGCAGAAAGTGAAATTATTAAAAATAAATATACTGCTTTATCCGATGCAGCTCAAAAAGTAGCTTCTCCGCAGATAAGAAATATGGCAACACTTGGTGGTAATATTTGTCAGAGACCAAGATGCTGGTATTATCGTGATGATTATGCGTGTCTGCGTAAAGATGGCGATTATTGCTACGCTGAGGAAGGGGAGAATAAGTATCACGCCGTTATAGGCGGTTCTCCATGTTTTATTGTTCATCCGTCCGATACAGCAGTTGCTCTTATGGCATTGGATGCTGTTTTTAATATCTTCGATGGCAACGCCGAAAGGGAAGTTCCAATAAGTGAATTTTTTGTTCAGCCTGATGAAGATGTTTACTTAGAGAATATTTTAAAACCTTATGAGGTTCTTACAAGCGTCTTTATTCCGGAACAGAAAAACAAGGTAAGCAGATTTATAAAATTTGCTGAAAGAGATGTCTGGGATTTTGCAATGGCAAGTGTGGCTGTAAAAGTTGAGAAAAACGGAAATAAAATAACCGGCGGTAAAATTATTTTAGGCGGTGTAGCTCCAATTCCATGGTACGATGAAAAGATTAACAAAGGAATTAGCGGATTAACACTGGATGAAAAAAGTATCGATGAATTTTCTAAGCTTGCATTACAAGACGCAGAGCCATTAAGTAAAAACGGATATAAAATAACTCTTGCCAGAAACCTGATAAAAATGATTTTATCAGAAATTTAAATTTAGTTTATTGGTTTTGTTTGATGATATCATGAATATCATCAACAAGCCATTTAATATTTCTGTTAGTATTGTTTAATACTATTATAGTTGATTTATATTTGGGTAACTTCATAAAACAGTTTTTGAAACTGTTCCATCTTCCATAATGATAAATAATTTTTTCATTACCTTCTTCTTTTAATCTGAAGCCAAATCCGTAGTGCCACTGATTACCGTTCTTTAAAGTTAATCTGGTAAAGGCTTCGTCTAAAGTTTCTTTGGAAACGAGAGTGCAGCTATCAAGCGACTTATCCCACTTGTACAAATCTTCACCCGATGTATAAACACCTTTATCGCCAACAATACCGTCGTTAATGGTTTCTAAGTTCAGACTGTTTTTTCCATGCCATTTAAAATATCCTTTTACTCTGTCCTTATAATCTTTTTCATAAGACCGGCTATAAATAAAACTATTTGTCATTTTTAAAGGTTTGAAAATATTCTTATCCATAAAATCGGAAAACAACTTGCCGGAAACCTTTTCAACAATATAGGCTAATAAAACATAGCCTGTATTAGAGTAGTTGAACTTTGTGCCGGAATTAAAATATAAATGAGGTTTATGTTTTATTATTAAATTAACCACATCATTGTTGTAAGGAATTTTTTCGCTTGTCCAATTATTCTCGGTTAAGAACATATAATTTGGCATCCCGGAAGTATGATTCAATAACATTCTAATTGTTATTCCTTCGTATGGAAACTCTTTAATGTATTTGCTTACATCATCATCGTAAGAAAGCAGTTTTTTTTCTTTGAGTATCATTACAGCCATTGCAGTAAACTGTTTACTGATTGAAGCAAGTTGAAATATTGATTCGGACTTTAGTTTCTTCTTCGGTCTAAATTCAGCAAATCCAATTGACTTCTTATAAACTGCTTCATTATTTATATTGACTAACACATTTCCGTTAAACCCTACACGTTTTGCTTTTGCGCTTATAAGTGAATCAATCTGATTATATATATTTATAGAATTTTTTGAAATGTTTTCAGGAAAATAAAGAGTTTCAATATTATCGGTCTGGGCGTTACTCGTGCAGCCGACAATAATTAAAATAATAAAAAGTAATAGGTAACACCGGGTTGATTTGTAAAGCATTTAATACCATTAAAATTAAAAGTACAAATTTAGTATTTTGAAATGATAACTGCTAAAACATAATTGGAAAACTATTACGGGATTATTTGCACGGCTTTCAAGAAATGGTGAGGATGTCTAAAAAGTAAATATTTTAATCCCTTTTATGTGTCAAGCGAACCAGGCACTTTTTAATAAATGTAGAATTCAAATGGCAAGTTCCTATTAGAAAATAATTTTCAAAAAAAATATGATCATTCAATTAATTTGAGAGTTTAAAAAATAGAGTAGATGTTGGTGTTTTTTCACTAAAGCATAAACTTACGGGTTCTAAAGGAGGTTTTTAAAGTTTATCATTTTAGAATGATAAATTAATTCGATAATATTAAAATCAAATCATTATATTTATGCCGATATTTTATAATTAAGGAGTTAAGATGAAAAAAGTACAAATTCAGATATTAATAATTTTAATTATTGCCGTTGTTGGCTGTCAAAAATCAGCAGATACAGATTTACCCGAAGGTGTTCATAAGGGTGTTGTATTAGAGACAAAAGCTGCAACTTCATATACATACGTTAAAGTTGAAGAAGATGGTAAAGAAATCTGGCTGGCAGTTAGAAAAAGTGAAATAGCTGATGGAACAACTATCTATTATGCAGGCGAACTTGAGATGAAAAATTTCCAGAGCAAAGATCTTGATCTAACTTTCGACTCAATATATTTTGTTCAAAATTTTGCGAGCAACCTTGATGCTTTGATAAACAAAGAACCTGAAGCAGCGGATCCGCATATGGGTGCTGTTAAAACTGAGAAGAAAGAACTTGAAGTTGCTACAGTTAAAGATGGAAAAACTATTGAGCAGATTTATGCTGAAAAAGAAACTTTAGCAAATAAAAAAATAAAAGTTTCAGGCGAAGTTGTTAAGTATAGTGCAAGCATAATGGGTAAAAACTGGCTTCATCTTCAGGATGGCACTGGCGGCGAAAAAACTTTTGATTTAACAATTAATACTTCGGAAGTTGTAAAGGTTGGTGATAAAGTTACTCTTGAAGGAGTTCTTGCCGTTAATAAAGACTTTGGCGCAGGTTATAAATATGAAGTTATAATTGAAGATGCGAAGCTTGTAAAATAGTATCAACAAAATTTTAGTTCTAAATTGTGGGGGACGCAAATTTTGCGTCCCGTTACATAAAATACCAAATCCTAAAAAATTGAAACACCAGTCTTTGTTGTAAACAACTCTAAAGTTTTTACACCGGTAAGTGAATTCCCAAACTCATCAAGTTCCGGGCTCCAAACACAAATTCCCAACTCACCTGGTATAACCGCGATAATTCCTCCGCCGACTCCGCTTTTACCAGGTATACCTACACGAAATGCAAAGTCGCCAGAAGCATCATACATTCCGCATGTCATCATCAAAGAGTTTGTTCTTTTTGCCTGACTCGTAGTTAGAATTATTTCGTCTGTATTGGGTACAACACCATGATTAGCAAGAAATAATACAGCTTTTGAGAGATCAACGCAGGACATTGATAATGAACACTGATGAAAATAGACATCCAGAAGTTCATCCGGTTCAGAATAAATATTGTTATAACTTTTCATGAAATGGGCTAAAGCATAATTCCGATGGCCATATTCATTTTCCGATCTGGCAATTTCTGTATTATAGTTTATCTGCTGATTACCGGATAGTTTGCGGATAAAATCTAAGATACTTTTTTTAGGGTTAAAATTATTATGGATCAAAGAATCAGTAACAACAAGCGCGCCGGCATTTATAAAGGGGTTTCTGGGAATACCATTTTCCTTTTCCAGTTGTACAAGCGAATTAAACGGATTGCCGGAAGGTTCTTTACCAACTCTTTGCCAAAGCTTTTCTCCAATTGATTTAAATGCCATTGCGAAAGTAAAAACTTTTGAAATACTCTGGATAGAGAATTCTTCTTCCGCGTCTCCAACAGTATAACAATTTCCGTTTATTGTTGTTATAGCAATGCCATATTTATTGTTAGGGACTGATGCAAGTGCGGGAATGTAGTTTGCAACTTTACCTTTCCCAATTAAAGGGGCAACTTCTTCTTTTATTTCTTCTAGTATTTTTGTGTAGTTCATTAGATTGACTCATTAAAATTCAGAAGGAAAAAATAATTACATAAGACTTAAATACAAAACTTTATTTAATAATTAGCTTTTTCCCAGCTTAGTTTTATTGGCGTTGGCTGAAGTCCGTTAAATACTAAACTATAATCATAGTTCTGATATGCAATATTAAAAAGTGAATTATTGTTATCGTCTTTAATTTTAAAAGTAATTATAACAGTTAAAAAATCATTTAAAATAAAATCATCTTCAACAAAAAATCCGCTAATTTCTTTAACCCTTGCAAACATGCCTTCTTTATTTTCTAAAAAGAAATATGAATAACCATCCTCAAATATAATTGGTCTATATGGATTGCTTACGTTTTCGAATGTTATTTTAAAAGAAAATGAAAGTGAATCTGTCGGGATATCTGTCGGAACAATTTTACCTGCATCATTTAACTCTAATCCCGCATAATTAATGAGTTCATGATTTAACAAGTTTTTATATTCATTATTGTTTAACCTTTTTTCTATCGCGGTTTTTCTTACAAGGGCTTTTATAACAATTTCATTTAAAGGTAAAGCATCAATAAAAACTCTGTCTTTCGATATACTTAAAGCTGCTTCGTAAGAAGTATAATGATTAATGTTAGAAGAAGTCTGAGCCGCAATAATAAATTCGCATTCCTCTAAACTCCATTCAGAAAAATGATTTGAAGTTATTTTCTCTAATTGGATTTCATCCATTATGCTTATGGGCAACGGAGCGCATGCTGAAATTATGAATAATATTATCAGTAGAAAGTATGCTTTCATTTTAACCCTATAGTTAATTTTTGTTTTATGTTGCAATTTAAGATATTTGAAAACGTAAAGGTTATAGCTTAAAAATAGTTTATACTCTCTACTTTATCAATTTAATTAGCGGGGGAATAATGAAAAATTTGCTGTTGATAGTTTTAGTAAGTTCAATTTTATTAAGCTGTTCGGAATGTGAAAAGCAGGAAAAATCATTTCCGCTTCTTAAGGGTGAATATTTAGGACAAACTCCGCCCGGTAATGAACCAGAATTATTTGCGCCGGGAATTGTATCGGGCAGATTCTACAATCGTGATATTGCAATGACTCCGGATGGAAAGGAAATTTATTTTTGCGTTATTGCAAGCGGTTATAAGTATACCGCAATTTGTGAAACAAAATTACTAGATGGTGTCTGGACTGAACCAGAGGTTTCAGCATTTTCAAAAGATCCGGGATACAGATATATAGAACCTTTTATATCGCCAGACGGAAAGAGGTTTTTCTTTCTGTGTAATAAACCGGATACAGCAAAAGGTGAAACTGAATTGGATACTGATATTTGGGTTATGGATAGAGAAGGTGATAAATGGGGAAACGCGTATAATTTAGGGGAACCTATAAATACAGCTGACGATGAATTTTTCCCTTCGGTAACAAATGACGGAACTATCTATTTTACCAGAGCAAAAAAAGATAAGGGCGGTGATCAAATATTCAGAGCAAAATTAGCTAATGGTAAATATCAGGGACCGGAAAAACTTCCTGTGCAGATAAATTCGGGGAAAGCCCGCTATAATGCCTTTATTGCACCGGATGAAAGTTATTGCATTGTTCCGGTCTTTGGCAGAGAGGATAGTTATGGCGCAACTGATTATTATATCTCTTATATAAAACCGGATGATACCTGGACTGAACCTATTAATTTGGGCTCTAAAATTAATACAAAAGGCTGGCAGGAATATTCGCCTTATGTATCACCAGATGGAAAATACTTTTTCTTTATGGCTGCAAGAGATAATAAACAGTGGGAAGATTCTTTTAAGGTTAATTCTATTGATAAAATGAGGGAATATTATGATAGTCCCACTAATGGATTGCCAAGTATCTATTGGGTAAGTACTTCTTTTATTGAAGAATTGAAACCGGATGAATTGAAGAAGTAAGTAAATGAAACTGAGTTTACTTTAGAAATTGTAATTTAGAAGAAGTGAGAAATCTCTTTTTAAAAGAAGATGGAGATTCTCACTTCATTCCTAAATTCCCGGACTCCTCAGAATTACAATTGTAAGGAGTTAAGATATTCTTAGATTAAAATGATGTGCTTAAACCAAAATAAATAGATCTGGGTAAGCTTGGTCCATAAACATAAGCCGGATCTCTTTCAGCTCCGGTATCTAAATTATCCTGATACTCATTTGTTATATTTTTTATTCCAAGAGATAATATTGTATCTAAATTTTGGAGGAATGGAATTTTATAAGCCATACCAAGATCAAATTCAAGATAACCATTACTTTGCTCAAGTATTAGTAAAGGATCTTCACTCCCTTCAACTGTAATTTCATGGGGAACTTCGGCATCCCCTGTAAATCTGGCTCCTAAAAAGAAATTTAAACTTTTAGCCGCTTCATAAGAAGCCCGTAAATATCCAAATGAGTTTGGTGTACGCAGGAACTTTTTTGTATTAAAATCGGGATCAGCCTCTTCATATTCATTATCCATAAGAACAATTCCGCCTCTAATTTCCAGATCATTAGTTGGCTTTATTCCCAAATCAAGCTCGCCGCCCATTACCGTGGCGGAATTAGAATTATATCTTTCCCAAACATCCAGGTTGCCTTCTGATCTTAAATATCTTGTAGCAAAAGCATCATCAAGCTTTGTATAAAATCCGGTAAAGCCAATTAATAAGGCAACATCGCCAACAAATTCCTGATACTCAAATCCCATATTATAAGATTTGCTTCTTTCTTCTTTCAAACTTTTTGAATTTTTTATTGTTTTTTGATCTCCTGATAATCCGCCAATATGAAGATCTTCATTATAAATTTGCGGAGCCTTAAAACCGGTTGTATAACCGGCTCTTAACTTTATACCGTTATGGAATGCGTATTTAATGTTTATTCTGGGACTTATTATTGTGCTATTTAATTCTGAATGTTTGTCTATTCTTGCACCGATAATAATTTCCAAATCATTATGCTCACCAAAATGAAAATTATCCTGAATAAAAGCACCAAAATTTGTAAAGTTATGATCTATATGGTAAACTTCGTTTGATACAGTATTGTCTTCCAGCTTATCTTCTGAATATTGAATACCCGCTGTTATTAATTGATTTTCCAGACGATAGTTTGTCTGCATTCCGGTTACGTACATCGGATTGTTGGTTTTACCGTAAAAATTTAGAGCTTCTAACTTATCTTCCGGAGTATTACCGCCTAAGCCGCCGAAATAAGATTTTCTTTCAATTAAACTAAAAGCATAATATACTTTATAATCTAAAAGAGCACTTAGTCTTTGTTCCCATCTAATTTTTCCGCCCCAGCGTACATGATCTAACCATTCAGAAACATCAGCTTCATGAACAGGAAGATTAAAATCATTTCCACCTCTTCTGTCTTCATGAATTTTATGAAATGAAATAGCTAATTCTGAATTTTCTAATGCTCTGTAATACCAGTTAATTCCGAATGTGGCATTTGATAAAGTTCCTAATTCTGAAAATCCGTCACCATTATGATCATATGAATTTCTTTTTCTTGTTGATCCAAATATATAGGCTCCAGATTTTCCATTGTTGCTAACAATTTCTGCAAATCCACCAATTTTATGATCCATTTGTCCGTCCAGAGAATGACCCGTATATGAAAACTGAGCTTTGTTAAATGCCGGTCTGCGGGTAATCATATTAATTGTTCCGGCTACCGCGCCGCCGCCATAAAGTGCCGAACCGCCTCCTTTTACAATTTCAAGCTGCTCAATCATCTCATTCGGGAAATGTTCAAGTCCGTAAACTCCGCCTAAACTGCTTATAACAGGATCACCATCAATTAGTATCTGAGTATATTTTCCGTCAAAACCTAAAATTTTAACCTGGGTAAAATTACAGTTCTGACAATCATTTTCTACACGGACTCCGGTTTGAAAATTTAGCGCGCATGCAAGGTTTACTGATTGTGTCTGCTGTATAACTTTTTGGGGAATAATTTCGGTTTTTACGGGCATATCCTCGTAAAGATGAGGTGTTCCTGTTCCCGTAATTACCACAGAACCCATTTCAAATATTCCCTCACGAAGTTCAAAATTCAGCTCAACTATTTGATCAGCGTTTAAGGTTATATCAAAACTTTCAGTTCTATACCCGACTAAAGAAGCAGTAACCGTTATTTTACCTGTCGGGACTTTCCCAATTTTAAAACTTCCGTCAATATTTGAAGCGGCTCCAACAGTTGTATGCTCAATAATTAAATTTACGCCGGGTAATGATTCTCCCGTTGATACATCTATAACTTTTCCTGTAATCTCTCCATATTCAAGGATTTTCTCTTCTGCATTTATATTTGTTAAAAAGTTTATATTAATTAAAACTATAACCGCGAAATAAAACGATAATCGGTTCATTATGTCTCCTATAATAGATAGTCTATTTTAAAATGATTTTTAAGTAAATACGTTTGTGGTTTTAAACTATTGGAGGTGCCCTGAGGGAATAATTAAAAATAGTGGTATTAGATGTGATATCTGAATTATATAATTTGAAATAAGATATTCTATTTGATCGGGAACCAAAATAAAAGTAATGAAATAAAATTCCGGCTAAAATAATGGTGAACATATATAAGAAAGTATATTCATTCTGATCATGTCTATGATTATTTTTTGCGTTAGTTTCTTCGGAGGAATTTGAGCCCAGGTAAAAATGACTATGAGTTATAAATTTACCATCATCAGTAAAATGTGTATGAAGAGTAGAATATTTTACTATGGAAAAGCCGATTATAGCAAAAATTATAATAGTTGAGATAAATTTATTTTTTTTCATTCCTTTCGTGTATAAGTCACATATAATTTTTATTTAAACATAGTCCAAATAGTATTCACTTCCAAATTCTTTTTAGAGAAAAAATTATTTATTGTTATGGCAAATTAGAACTGAAACTCTTGTTAAAAAAATTACCGGGTAAAAAAATACACGGCTTATTAATCCGTTTCAGGTAAAAAAAAATGCCTTTTAAAATAATGTGTAACAATTGTTAAAAAAATTAACAAATCATTAATTAACAAACCATTCTACTAAGGTGTTATAAATAAATGAGTTAATACGATTTTAGAGTTTGGTACGCAGATTGAAACTATTAGAGCAGAAGTAAAAAATGTTCTTAAAAAGAATAAAAACTAAAAAATTATAAATATCATACGATAATAGGTTTGATATTAAAAAGTTTGATAAAAAAACAAAATTAATATCACTTGGAGGATATCATGTTTACAAGAACTACAAAAACTGTTGCAGCAATAATATTAGGATTATTTATTTTAACCAGCGGTTCTGTTTTAGCAAATTATACAGGTGGCCCAAATGCATCGGCTTATTTAGCATTTGCTGAAAAAATGCCTGCTCCGGTTGGCGGCTTAAAAGCTATTTATAGTCATATAACGTCTTACCCAAAAGTGGCGGAAAAAGCCGGGATTCAAGGAAAAGTTTTTGTTCTTGCATATGTAGATGAACAAGGTAATTGTGAAAAAGCTGATATAGTTAGAGGAATTGGCGGCGGATGTGACGAAGCTGCAGTAGAAGCGGTAAAAGCTACAAAGTTTACACCAGGTTCTCATAAAGGAGTAACATCCAAGGTTAAACTTTCACTTTCGATAGTATTTAAACTAAAGTAATAGTAACAAAAATTTTATGGAGGTTCAAAATTGTTAACCAGCCTTAAGTTTGTACGAAAAATTCAATTTGGATTCCTGGTAATAGCAGCTATTTCGGCTGCTATTGCTATTAACGACTTTATTCAGATAGGGCAGTTGGAATCCGACAAAAACGCAATCTTTAACGAATTTATCAAACCCGAAACCGAAATCAACAAATTATATTCCGAATACCAGAAAACAGAATTCATAATGATGAAGTTCGCGATGGTGGAATTCGCGGATAATTTTCAGGCGGATGTTGAGCAATATAATGTATACAAAGAAAATATTGATGAACGCCTGGAGGTTTTAGAAAAATCTGATTTCCCGGAAGAAATTAAAGTTGCCTTAACTGAAGTTAAGGATATTTGGTTAAACTATAAAACCACTGTTGCCGATGCCATAATAAGTGCATCTATAACTCAGAATTATGAGTTTGCCGCAATAATTGCTGCCAGTTCGGGTAAAGAAGTTGGCGATCTTGTAAGATCAAAATTTGATGGAATTATTAAAGGATTACATGAAAAGGGTGAAATACTAAGTGATCAGATAGATAATAATGTTAAAAACTCAAGATATTTTATAGCTGGCGGAATGTTATTTGGTACAATTATGATGCTTCTATGTGTATTCTATTTAGCTCCGGCAATTTCTAAACCAATTGAATATTTGAAAACTATAATCAGAAAATTTGCTGATGGTGATTTTGACGTTGATATTGTAGTAAAAACAAATGATGAAATTGGAGAATTAGCATCAATGCTCCAGGAATTAAAAGAAAAACAGAGTGAAAAAATAAGTGCTGCGCAAGATATTGCTGAGGGTAAATTTAGTCAGCTTGTACCAGCATCAGACGTGGATGCGTTAACATTTGCGTTTAATAGAGAAGTAGAAATTATTGAGAATTTGCTTTCTGAATCGGATAGTTTACTTGACGCAAATAAACGCGGCGATTTAACAGTAAGAGGAAACGTTGATAAATTCTCAGGTGACTGGAAACGGATTCTTGAAGGATTTAATTCAATTCTTGATGCAAGTTTAGCTCCAATAAATGAAGCAAATGAAGTTTTAGGAAAAATGGCCGGAGGCGATTTTACCGCCGAGATGGTTGGGACTTATAATGGTGATTATGAAAATATTAAAAATAATGTAAATCAAGTTGTAAAATCCCTTAATAACGTTATTGGCAGAGTTGCACAAAGTGCTTCAGATATTGCCGCATCCGCTTCAGAAATTTCCGCAAGTACAGAGCAAATGGCTACAGGAGCGAATGAACAGAATTCGCAAACAACAGATGTTGCCGGTGCTGTAGAAGAAATGATTAAAACAATTTTAGAAAATTCGCGTAATGCAACTTCTGCTGCGGAAATAGCAAAACAAGCTGGTGATAAAGCTGTTGAAGGCGGACATGTAGTTGAAAAAACTATTGAAGGAATTGCCAGAATTGCAGATGTTGTTACAAAGTCTTCCGAAACTATGCAAAAACTTGGAAAAAGCAGTTCTCAGATTGGTGAAATTATTCAGGTAATTGAGGATATTGCCGACCAGACAAATCTATTAGCTTTAAATGCTGCAATTGAAGCGGCAAGAGCCGGTGAGCAGGGAAGAGGTTTTGCGGTTGTTGCTGATGAAGTTAGAAAACTTGCTGAACGTACAACCAAAGCAACTACTGAAATTGGTGTAATGATTAAAATGATTCAAGGTGATACAGACGGTGCAATCAAATCAATTGCAGAAGGTACTAAAGAAGTTGAACATGGAAAAGAGTTAGCAAATACTGCCGGACAGGCATTAAATGAAATTATAAATTTCTCAGATGAAACTGCCGATCTTATTAGTCAGTTAGCCACAGCCAGTGAAGAACAATCAACCACTGGAGAACAAATTAGTATGAACGTTGAAAATATTAGCAGAGTAACTGAACAATCGGCTGAAGGAACTCATCAGATCAGTTTATCAGCTGAAAGCTTATATAGATTAACTTCTGAAATGGAAGAATTAACAAGGCAATTTAAATTACAAAATGTCGAAATTGTCCCATACAATGAATAAATAACTTAGTAGTTATTATGTTAAAAAGGCAGCTCATTGAGTTGCCTTTTTTTATTTAAACTTATTTCTAATTATCAGATTTTCAAAAATATTTTATTTATATTAAAACAATAACCAAAATAACTTCGGCATTAAAAGATAACTAATAGTTTTAACCTATAAATTTTTACTAACAATAGTATGTCTTTAAAAACTTCATATTACTGTATCATAAAAAAGAATATTATGCTATTGCTGTATCTGGTAATATTTTTTTCCTTCAATAATATAGTTATACCCCAAACATCAAAACTCTCACTTATAAAAAAAACTTTTTCCAAAGCCGAAATTCTAAAAAATGTTTTTCCGGATTCATCAGTTTTTCACTTTCAAAAAACAATATTAAGAATAGACAGTTGTCTCAGCTTAAATAAGTCGGAAAACACTGATAGTTTACTGATATATAAAATATTAAGTAAAGAACGTATTGGAAAAATATTTCATCAGCAGAATAAATTCTTTTTAGCTCAGAATTATTATCAGGACGCGTTGAACGCGGCAAAAGAAATTGAACATGATTCATTAACCGCTGAAAATTATTTTAATCTGGGAGAAATATGTTTAGAGAATGGAAGCTATTTAGATGCAATAAATAATTATAAAGATGCGTTAAAATTATACAAATCTATTAAATATACAGAAGGTGTTTATTGGACTGATATTGGTCTGGGAATAATTTATCGTAAATGCGGAAATTCAGAACTCTCAAAATATTACTATGAAAAAGCAATAGAAATTGGGAAGAAGAAAAAAGATCCGTTTTATTTAGCTGTTGCTTATAATAATCTGGGTAATTTAAACCGACAGATGGGGAGCTACGAAAAAGCAAGAGAGTATTTACAAATATCACTTGAACAATGTAAGGCTGCCGGAAATCCTTTATATATAGCGGATTGTAATCATAGTCTTGGGGATTTGTTAAAAGAATATAAAGATTATGAAAGAGCCTTAGAATATTATAAAACCGCGCTTGATCTTGCTGAAAAACAGAATGATGAATACCGCTTATTTTCATATTATGCCAGCATTGCAAGTGTTTATCTATTACTTGATAAAAATGAAGACGCATTATTCAATTTTAGTAAATCTATGGAACTTGCAAAATCTGTTGGCGATAAAGGCAGACTAAGTGAAATTCTTTTACTGATTTCAGAATTTTTTAATAAAAACCATGAATTTGAGAGTACTAATAAAAATTTGAACAAAGCATTATCTATTGCAGAAGAAATAGGTGATTCAATAAGTATTGCGTCGGCTCTTTTAGAAATTACTAAATTGAATTATAATAAGAAAAAATATGATTTTGCCTTAAATAATGCCACAAGAGCATTTGATATTTCTACCCAAAAAGAATTTTTCAAGATCAAAGAAGAATCAGCATTGTATTTATCTAAAATATACTCTTATAAGAAAAATTATGAAAATGCTTATAAATATTTTAAAATCCATTCTGCAATAAATGATTCACTAATAAATGTAGAAAAAATTAAAGTAATTGAGGAAACAGAGGCTAAATACAATTTAGCCCAAATGGAAAAAGAAAAACTTTCGGCTGCAAATGAAGCTTTGTTATCCGAGACAAAACTAAACAACAGAAACTTAATATTAAGCCTGCTGGCTATTTTTACAATATTTACACTGGTATATTTAATCCGCTACATTGTTAAGAGAAGAAAAGAGAAAGAGATTAATGAACAAAAATCGAAAAGGCTAAAGCATAAAATTGATATTATGCAGAGTCAGCTTGATGCAAAAAATAGAGAACTTACAACAAAGGCAATGCTTATTTCTGATAACAATAAAATATTTGAGGAAATTTCAGAAGTTATTGGAGATTATCTTGAAGGCGGTTCAGACGAAAAAAATGAACTGAGAAAGCTAAGAAATAATTTGAAAGATTCTTACAAAGAAAAACACTGGGAAGATTTTGTAAAACATTTTGAAGAAGTACATCCCAACTTCTATAAAAAATTATTAGAATTAAATTCACATCTATCACCAAACGAACAAAAGATTTGCGCCTTTTTAAGAATGAATTTGAACACCAAAGAGGTTGCTCAGATTACACATCAATCAATAAAAGGTATTGAAGTTGCCCGCTCAAGAATCAGAAAAAAAATTGACCTGCCAAAAGAAGAAAGTTTAACCGGATATCTCCAAAAAATCTAGCCAATTCTTTATCTAGTAAGTAAAAAACAAGTGCTAAATTAGACCGAAAATCCACATTTTTTTTCGTGAGTGGTTTTAAGGGGTTTACTGTATGGTATTGTAAGGTTGTGAGTGTTGTTTTTAAAAAAACGCAAATTTACCTTGAAATCGAAAAATTTATCCAAAATAGTGTAATGAAAAAATTACGGATAAAAAAAATAGTAAAAAAAATCACTCAAAAAATTAAGGAGATCGTGATGAAGATTATAGGAATAGTAATGCTTTGTTTTTCATTCCTATTTGTTTCCTGTAGTAAAGATAGTGATGATAGCAATAGCAACCCATTAGCACCCGGAATTGGAGGAAATCAGGAAAACAGTTCCGTCCGGTTCGAAGTTTCGCATCTCGAAAGTTCACAAATGGAAGGAGTAATTGAGTTTTATTGCAAACCTTCGGCAAATGTTAAAATTTCCAAAGTTGATGTAAGTGTATTACAATTTACTGACGTTTTGGATGGCGACAATCAGACAGTTTATCAGGCAAATCAGTGGTATTTATTAGGCGGTTACGAAGGAGTTGAGGCTGGTCAGGTCTGGACCTTCAGATTTACAGGCCTGCTTGCAGAGAACAACAGCAATTTTACAGTAACATCAACATACACAGTAAATGATTAATACAAACATTCAAAAGGAGAATGAAATGAAAAAGCTATTATTATTTGTTGTTTTGTTATTAAGTTTTAACACATTAGTATTTGGTCAGTTTAGTATGTCTGTTGGACCAGAATTAGGACTCAATTTTAATCTTCATGGCGGCGGTGATATTGATGAAGGCGGAAGCGGAATAGGACTTTTATTAGCCGGAACAGTCGATATGGCTTTTAACCGCAGTAGAAGTCTGGGAATTCAAACGGGATTTGCTTTTTATGATAACAGAAGCGGTTCTTCAGAACTTACAGGGCAAGAACAAAATGTTGCAATAACAACCGAAAATGATGTTAGTATTTCTTATTTTCAAATCTACACACTTTTTAAATTCCGTTTGCCTGCCGGTATATATTTTGTGTTTGGTCCACAAATAGGATTTGATCTAAGTGCTGAATTAGAGTCGACACAGACTATAATGACTCCCGGCTATTATTTCCAGGGCGGCTCAACTTCCCAGAAATCAAAAAATACAATAAAAGATACTAACTCAAGATTTGAGCTAAAAATGGGCGGAGGATTTGACATTGAACTTTCTGATCTTATTACTCTCACTCCGCAGTTAACATTCGGGTTTGGTTTAAGCGATGTAGTTGAAGATGTTGATTATAGTATTCATACTTTTCAGTTAGGAGTTGCCTGTAAATTTAACGTGATTAGATAAACTTCCGGCTAAATTAATGTTAAAAGTGATAATTAATAACAGATAGCAGAAATTATTATGAAAACAAATTTATGTCACTCTTATATAATTTTGGTTTGTTTTGTCTACTGTTTAAGCGATGCAAACGCTCAATTAAAATTAACCAATTCTGAGATTACTTTTTACGCAGGATTAAGATCATTTTACTGGGAAGAATATAATGATCAGGGAGCTTCAATTATTGAAGATGAAGGATTCCTATTTTGCCCGGGTGTTTCAGCAACAGTGTTTTTTAGTGAGAACATTCCGTTTTACATTTATACAAAAGGAAATATTTATTTAGGAACTGTAGATTATTCCGGATTTCTGCAAGATACAAATGGTGATGTTGAAGATTATAATAGTGAGACAGCTTATTTTGGAACAGAAATAATGCTGAACTTTGGATACCTTTTTAAAACAGCAGATAATTTTGCAATATATCCTGAAGCGGGATTTATATATCACTATTGGTCAAGAGATATTGATAATGGCGGGCAATACGGTTATGATGAAGAATATCAGTCAGTAAGCATAAACTTTGGATTTAATTCAAAAGTAATTATTTCAGAAAATTCTGATCTTAATATGAGATTGTTGGGAACCTATCCAATAGTAATTATGGAGTCAATAGATCTGGCTTCCCGGGATCAGGGCGGGCCAGCTGATATTGAGCTTGAACCTGGCGCCGATTTAGGTATTTTGGGCGAAATTGGAATTAATGTATATGGGATTCATGCAGGATTTTATTTCAATTTAACCAACTACTTAAAATCGGATGAAGATCAAGGATACCACCAGCCGGAATCATACAGGGAAGATATTGGAATTAATCTCGGTTGTACATTAAAGTTTTAGGAATGCAGCTTCGTTTTGGAGCTGCTTCTTTAAATAAGTCTTTTTTATTGAAATAGTGCAACCTTTTAATGCGGCAAAGAGTCTAAACTCCAAATTGATAATTTTACATTAATTTAAAATAACTTTTGGAGTTGAAAATGAGATCATTAAAATACGTATTTATTTTAATATTAAGCATGATTGTGATGACGGGGTCAATTTTTGCCGGGACTGAAAAAAACATAAAAAAAAGTTTTGATGTAAGTTATGGCGGAAAATTAAGTCTGGATTCGGATCTTGGTTCAATAAAGGTTAATACCAGTAATTCTGAAGTTGTAGAGGTCGAAATTAAATTATACGCAAAGGCTAATGATGAAGATGATGCAGAAGAAATTTTTGAAGATTTTGATATTAACTTTAACCATAGTGGTGATAATGTTAAAATTGATGCTGATTATAGGAAAAGTAAATCATGGTTTGGAAACTGGAATAATAAATTAAAAGTGAAATTTATAATAACTGTTCCTTCAAATTATAATTTAGATCTGTCAACATCAGGCGGAAGTATTTCTGTTAGCGATATTAAAGGAAAAGTAGATGCAAAAACATCAGGCGGAAGTTTAGAGTTTGCGCATGTAATGGGCGAACTTAATGGTAAAACATCGGGCGGAAGTATTTCATTAGATAAATGTGATGGCGATGTTGACGTACATACATCGGGCGGCAGCATAACTATTGGTGAAGTTAAAGGAAGAGTATTTGCAAAAACTTCCGGTGGAAAAATTTCTGTTGAAGAAGTTATGGGTCAGATTAAAGCATCAACATCAGGCGGATCAATTTCTGCCGCAATTTCGAAACAGCCCGAAGCCGATTGTGAATTAAAAACTTCCGGCGGAAGTATTAATGTTAAACTTAGTAATAATATTAATGCTTACCTGGATGCAAGAACAAGCGGAGGTTCTGTTGATTGCGATTTCCCGGTTACTGTCAGAGGTAAAATGAAATCAAACAGACTTGAAGGGAAAATTAATGACGGCGGGCCACAGCTTTATTTTAGAACTTCCGGCGGAAGCATTATAATTAGAGAAATTAACTAGTATTAAATAAATTTTTAGAACGGCCATTCATTCTTTTATTAGGGTGAATGGCTTTTTTATATTCTTGATTTTACCTTCCAATAAAGATAAGTTTAGCGTTTAATTTATTCATATTATTATGGGGATAAAAATATGAGAAGGATTCTTATATTCGTTCTAACAATTTGTTTGTTTACTTCAGTTTTTGCACAATTCGATTCACCCAAAAGAGAATTAAGAGCAGCTTGGATTTCTACTGTTGTTAATATCGACTGGCCTAATTCCCGGACAGCTTCAACTCAAAGTCAGAAAGACGCTCTTATAAATATTTTAGATTATTTAAAAGAAGCAAATATAAATGCAGTTGTGTTTCAGGTTCGTCCGGCTTGTGATGCAATGTACCAGTCAAAATACGAACCATGGTCTTATTGGTTAACCGGGAAGCAGGGAAAAGCTCCAAGTCCGTTTTACGATCCGTTAAAATTTGCGGTTGAAGAAGCACACAAACGTGGAATGGAACTTCATGCCTGGTTTAATCCATACAGAGTTGATAAAAAATACGGAATGACTTTGGCCGAGAACAATCCCGCGGTTCAACATCCGGATTGGGTTCTTACAATTGATGGGAATAAAATTCTTAATCCCGGATTGCCCGAAGTAAGAGAGCATGTTAAAAATGTTATTATGGATGTTGTAACCAGATACGATGTAGATGCAGTTCATTTTGATGATTATTTTTATCTTGAAGGAATTACAACACAGGATGATGATACGTATAAAAATTATAAAAGAGGATTTACAAGTAAAGCGGGTTGGAGAAGAGACAATGTTCATGAGCTTATTAGAGCGTTATATTCTTCCATTCAGGAAACAAAACCGCATGTTAAACTGGGAATGAGTCCGTTTGGTATTTGGAGACCGGGACAAGGCGGTCCGGCGGGAATTGTTGGCTGGGATGTATATAATACAATTTACTGCGATGCAATAACCTGGTTAGATGAACAAATTATAGATTACCTGGCTCCTCAATTATACTGGAAGTTTGGCGGCGGTCAGGATTATAGCACGCTGGCACGCTGGTGGGCTTTACAAAGAAATGGAAGACATATTTATCCCGGACTCGCATTTTATCGTGTTGGACAAAGTACGTTTGATAAAACCCAGCTAGGTAAAATGATTAAATTAAATAGAACGACTATGGGTGTTGAAGGACAGGTGTTTTTTACTGCTAATGATTTTAAAACCAATGCGGAAGGAAATACAGATACATTAAAAAATAATTATTTTAAGTATAAAGCTCTGCTTCCACAAATGGATTGGAAAGATAATGTTGCTCCTCAGGCTCCGGCTAATTTGGCGTTTGGAAGAGTTGAAGGTCTTGGAACCACCGGTATAACATGGAAAAAACCATCCGATGAAGATATTGCACGTTATGCGCTTTATATGTTTGATGATACAAATATTGATTTAACAGACCCGACAAAAATTGTTGATGTAACTTCTGATAATTATTTTGTAGTTGATGAAAGATTTTCAAACGAAACAAAAAACTATGTTGTTACTGCATTAGATCATAATAATAATGAAAGCGTAAATAGTGCTGTTTTTACATTTCAGCCAGCTATAGCTGCTCCAAGTACACCAAGCCTAATTTCTCCAAGTATAGCTGCGGAAAATATTGGCGACACTGTTTTATTGAAATGGAATTATGCTGAACATGCAGTTTCATATAATTTGCAGATTGCTTTGAATGAAAGTTTTAATATTTCGTTTTTACGTAAAGATGGAATTGTTGATACTTCTTTTGCAGTAACTGGAATGGATGGTGAGCAAACGTATTATTGGAGAGTTAGAGCTGAAAACTCAGCCGGTGAAAGTGAATACTCTGATATTTATAGTTTTACAACTGGTTTCCCGGCTGCGCCAAGTTTGGTTTATCCGACAGATGTTACAACCGATGTTGAATTAAATCCAACGTTTATGTGGACTGCTAAAGATGGTATAACTGAGTATGGTTTTCAGTTATACGAAGGTTTAAGTACATCGGGCAATTTTTTAGTAATTGATACAACTCTTGCTGATACAACTTTTTCTGTAAGTGATCTTAAGACAGACCAGTTATATAACTGGAGAGTTTACGCTAAAAATGATTTAGGAAAAGGAAATTGGGCTGATGTATTTAAGTTCAAAACCGGAACTGCTACCGATGTTGAAAGTTCGAATGATGTTGTTACTGAATTTAGACTTAAACAAAATTATCCAAATCCGTTTAATCCAAGTACTACAATAGAATATTCAGTTTCAGAGGTTACTACGGTTAAACTACAAATATATGATATGCTTGGCCGCGAAGTGAAAATTTTAGTTAATGAAACTCAATCTGCGGGAAATTATTCAGTTGTGTTTGACGCGTCAAATCTTGCAAGCGGTATGTATATCTACAAATTACAAGCCGGACAATATAATTCTACCAAAAAACTGATTTTATTGAAGTAATAAATTTCAAAGATGACATCTTTTTAAAAGATGTCATCTTTCCTTAACGTCAGTCTTAATACTATATCTTAACCTTGCCCAAACTCCTCCTAATTCTCCTTGATTTTGCCTCACATTAAGAATAACTTTATTTAATAAATTCTTCTAAATATTATTGTGGGGACAACAATGAAAAGAGTTTTTACTCTCTTACTTATTCTAATAATGTCGTGCAAAATATCCGCACAGACAGATTTACCAAAAAGAGAATACCGCGGTGCATGGCTTTCAACAGTAGCAAATATCGATTGGCCGAAATCACCATCAAATTCAACAGATCAGAAAAAGGCTGACTTAATTGAAATTCTGGATTATTTAAAAGATGTAAACTTAAATAAAGTTGTATTTCAAATAAGACCTGCATGCGATGCGCTGTATGCTTCTGAAATTGAACCATGGTCGTATTGGCTGACTGGCAGACAGGGAAAAGCTCCCAGCCCGTTTTTTGATCCATTGGAGTTTGCTATTGAAGAGGCACATAAAAGAGGAATGGAGCTTCATGCATGGTTTAATCCTTATCGTGTAGCGTATGACTCATGGAATCTAAGCCTTGATCCTAATAACGTTGCGGTAAAGTATCCTGACTGGGTTTTAAGAGTTGATGACAAAAGAATTCTGGATCCGGGATTACCGCAGGTTCGTGAACATGTTTTAAGTGTTATTATGGATGTTGTAAAAAGGTATGATGTTGACGGTATTCATTTTGATGATTATTTCTACATTCAGGGTATTTCATCTCAGGATGATGCCACCTACGCTGCACATAATGAAAAAGGTATTACTAACAAAGGAGATTGGCGCAGAGACAACGTAAATGAACTTATGCGAATGATATATGGGGCAATTCAGGAAGAAGATCCTCTTGTTAAGTTTGGGCAGAGCCCGGCTGGTATTTGGAAAAACGGAGAACCAGCTGGAATTTTTGGTAATCCGGCATATTCTGCTTTATACTGCGATGCTGTTGCATGGTTAGATGAGCAGATTATAGATTACCTAACACCCCAATTATATTGGCCTTTCGGCGGAGGAACTGATTATGGTGCATTGATGCCTTGGTGGGTGGAGCATAGAAATGAAAGACATATTCTACCAGGTCTTCCGATATATCGTGTTGGTCAATCTGGATTTGATAGTGAGCTAATGGGTGAAATGGTTGATTTAAATAGAGCTACTGAAGGCTGTTATGGTCAGACATTTTTTACTTCGGGCGATTTCAAAGATAATCATTTAAATACTACAACCTTGTTAAAGAATAATCAATTTAAGTATAAAGCTTTGATTCCATCGATGGAATGGAAAGAACAATATCCGCCTGGTGCTCCGGGTGAGTTAAGATTTGGAAGAGTTGCAGAACTCGGTACAACCGGGTTAACATGGAATGCGCCACCTGAAGATGATGTTGCCAGATATGTAATTTATTCATCAACTAATGCAAGTTTTGATACTGAGGATCCGAAAAATATTTTGGATGTAACTTCAAAAAACTATTATTTAGTTGGTGAAAACTTCCCGACAGAGATGAGGTATTATAGAGTTACAGCTTTAGATAGAAATAATAATGAAAGTGCGGTTAGTGATTTATTTATTTATCAGCCAACTACAACTCTTCCTTCCGTACCATTATTAGTATTGCCGGAACATGCCGCTGAAAATATTACTGATACAGTTGTGTGTAAATGGAACTATGCTTTTAACGCAACTAGTTATACTTTGCAGATTGCAGCTGATTCTGATTTTACAACCACGGTTAGTCAGTATACAGAGATTCTTGATACCGCATTTGCTGTAACTGGTCTTGATGGTATTACAACTTATTATTGGAGAGTTAAGTCCGTTAACATAAATGGTAATAGCGTTTATTCTGATGTGTTTAATTTTACAACTGGTTTTCCTGCCGCGCCGGATTTAGTTTCTCCGGAAGATATAGCAATTGAGTTGGATCTTGATCTTTTATTTACATGGAGCGAAGTTGAAAATGCTGTAAGTTATCAGTTTCAGTTATTTGAAGGATTATCAACAAATAGTGAAATGATTATTATAGATACAACTGTTACAGATGCCAGTCTGTCTGTAGTTAACTTAAAATCCGGTACATTTTATAATTGGCGGGTTAGAGTTACAAATATTTATGGAACCGGTAAATGGACATCATTTAAATTCAAAACAAAAATAGTTTTACCGGAGATACCGGAAAAAGTATTCCCGGTAGAAGGACAAAATGATTTAGGCGAAAGTGTTGAAATTAAATGGAATAAATCTGAAAACGCTGATAGATATGATTTTCAATTTTCGGCGGAGAGTGAGTTTGTGGATTATATGATTTCGGAAAAGGATTTAGCTGATACTTCATATACTGTAACAGACCTTTCGGGAGAAACAACTTACTATTGGAGAATTAGGGGTGTTAACAATGGCGGAAAAAGCGACTACTCTGAAACATTTACTTTTACAACCGGATTCCCGGCTACTCCGAAAATTCTGTATCCCGGAGATTTAGCGCTTGATCTGGAACTTGATCCGATATTGACCTGGTCTTCGACAGAAACAGCAGCAGAATATCACGTACAGCTATCTGCAGGTGTTTCGGTAAATGTGGAAAACGCAATTGTAGATACTGTAGTTTCTGATACAACATATTATGTTTTGTTATCGGGTGTAAACACAGTTTATTCCTGGAGAGTTAAAGCTCTTAATAATATTGGGGAAAGTAACTGGACAACAAATTATAAACTAGAAAATTATAAATTCAAAACTAATTCTGAACCTATTACATCGGTTAAAAACATAGATAGTGAAATCCCGAATAAATATGAGTTATATCAGAACTATCCAAATCCGTTTAATCCTTCTACAATTATTAAATATGATTTAGCAGAAATATCTGATGTAAATTTATCTGTTTATGATATGCTGGGAAGAAAAGTAGTTGAACTTGTAAATGAAAATAAAATGGCCGGAAAGTATAAAATTCAATTTGACGCTGAAAACCTTTCAAGCGGAATTTATTTTTATAGATTAACGGCTGGTAGTTTTGTTTCCAGTAAAAAACTGATTTTCATAAAGTAGAAATCAAACTTCTTAAGATGACATCTTTTTAAAAAAGATGTCATCTTTCTAAAAATCTAAATTGTATCATTTTGACTTCCATTGAAATCTTAAATTTTATTTTCTCAAAATGAGCCATCTCCATAGTTCTAATAATCCAAATTTGACCTAAATTACGCTATTTTGCCTGGCATATTAGTTGAAGTTATAGTCCCGGATGATAAAAAAGTATCATTCGCCTAGAAATAAAAAAGGGTGGTCAAAATGGCATATGATTTAAAAAATCATAATGGGTTGAAGAATGACGCGCTGATTATTGAGAAGGAAAATGTTTTAAGAGTAGGTGGAACTCATGAAACAGAAAAAGATTCTCTAATTAAAAAAAGTGCGGAATATGTATCTTCATTATTAACAGAAACTAATACGGAACATACTGTTGTTAAGAACATTGTTACACATGATGACAAACAGATTATTGTTTCGAAAAAGAATACCTCGGTTTATCCGGGAGAATCCATTCAAGATAAAGATGTAATCTCATCGATTGAAAAAAACATTGACAATAAATCTGCTATTGATCCAAATTTGATACGGTCCAGTATCGATTCTAATTTAGGATTAGAAGAAGATACGAAGTCAAGATCAATATTAGAAGCCGATGATGATGATCTCCAATTTGATCCTTATGACTTAAAATTTGAAGAAGAAGAGGTTGAGGAAGTCAATTATAGTCAGATAATGGGATCCAATATTCCGGTTGATCATATACAAATTAACTCTCAGGATTTTGATGAAAAACAACTTTATAAATTTGGCAAAACCAATCTGGGTTATCCAAATAATAGTTCGGAAGATGTTTTTAAAAAAGAAAAATTTTCTACTGCCAGATTAGCTGATGTAACAATAATTAAAGTCAACTTAAAAAAATGTGCGTTACCTGTAGCGGTTGATTTTAAGGAGTTACTGGAAAAAGAAACAAGTTGTGGCTCATCTAATCTAATTATCGATCTTACTCAGGTTACACTTCTTGATTCAGCCTGTTTAGGAGCTATCTTTTATATACGCAAGAAAGTTGAGAAATCCCGCGGAAGTGTTTCATTAGTTAATTCAAAACAGACTAAACTGCCTCTTTTATTCATTCATGGTGTTGAAAAATATTTCAAATTATTTTACAACTTAGATCATGCAATCAGTTTTTATTCTAAAAAGAATATTGCAAGTTAATTAAAATTGTTGCCAGGGATGTTGAAGATTAACAAAAAGGCTGTAATTATTTACGGCCTTTTATATTTTGAGGGTGTTATAAATTTCGTGTATAATTTTTTCTGAAGCACCAAGATTTTTAGTAATATAATTGGTCGAAATTTCACCAAGTTCATTTCTGATTTTATCGTTTCTTAAGATAGTACTAATCTTTTTATAAGCTTCTTTTTTATTTTTAACTAAAATGCCATTCTTAAGTTTAACCATTTTTAGAGCTTCCTGAGAGTTTTCTATCTTTGGTCCAAAGAAAACAGGAATTCCGTAAACAGCGGGTTCAAGTACATTATGAATACCCTGTTTAAAACTTCCGCCAACGTAAGCAGCATCGGCATAATAATATAGAGAAAGAAGTATTCCAATCGAATCGATTATAATTACACTTTCGTTATCGTAATTATTCATGTGCGAAAATCTGATTGACTTTATATTCTTAGATGACAATTGATTTTCTAGATTTTCAAGATGAGGAATTGTGGGTTCGTGCGGACAAAGAATAAAAACGGAATCAGAACTATATTTTTCCGATTTAATTATAACCGGCAAAAGTACTTCTTCATCGGCTTCCCAGGAGCTTCCTACAACAAAAACCTTTTTATTACTGAATAATTCTGATTTGAAAAGTTTTTTATCTTTTGCCTGTAAACTTTTATAATGTACGCGGTCAAATCTTGTATCGCCAACTGCGCTTAATTTAGAATCATTAATTCCAAAATCTTTGAAGCTGTCTAAATCTTTTTCAGATACAGTAAGAATTTTTGTAACATTTTTATAAAGTGATTTATGAAAACTTTTAGCAAAAGGAGCTTTTCTTACAGAGTTTGGTCTCATAGTCGCATCAACAATAAAAGACGGAATTTTTAATCTGTTAAGTTGCCAGATATAATTAGGCCAAATATCGTATCTCATAAAAACCGCCATATTTGGTCTTACAAGTTTTAAAAATCTTGAAACGGCACTTGGTGTATCAAAGGGAAGATACGAAACTATATCGGCATAAGGATAGTTTTGCGAATTATTATAGCCAGACGGAGAGAAAAAGGTTACTATTATGTTAACATCCTTCTCCGATTTAATTTTTTGTATTATCGGTTTGGCTTGTTCAAATTCTCCCATAGAAGAAGAGTGAAACCAAATTAGTTTTTTCTTCCTGTCAAATCCAGTCAGATTTATAATAAGTTCTTCATAAAGTCTTCTGCGTCCAATAAAACTTTCGCGCACTTTTTTATTGAATACAGTTACAATATTAAAGAATATTAGTAATAGCGGTAACGCAATAAAATTATAAATATAATACCAGAAATTGAGCATAATAATTAATTTGATTGTTGGTTGATAAACTGTGTTATATCATCTATAACAAGCTCGGGTGTCAAATCTCTCATACATTTGAAGTGCTTTTTAGGGCATTTGTTTTTACCTATATGAGAACAAGGTCTGCAATTTAACGAATTATTTTCTAAAATTAAATTTTTTGTTTTATAAGGATAAAAACCTAATTCTTTAACAGTTGAACCAAAGAATGAAATTACCGGAGTTCCAACAGAATAAGAAGTATGCATCATTCCGCTGTCGTTGCAAACAGTAACTAAACATTCCTTCAAATTTGCGGCAATTAGGTGAAGATTATCATCATTGCTCAGGTTAATACTTCCGGCAATCTGGGTGTAAATTTCCTGGCAGATTTGTCTGTCAGAACTTCCGCCCAATAATACAATCTTAAAACCCATTGCTGTTAACATGTTTCCAAGTTGTATAAAATATTCCTTAGGCCACATCTTTGTAAAGTGTTTTGATCCGGGGCAAAATGCAATATGCTTTTCTGAATTTCTGCTAAGCTGCGGCATTATATTTTCCGGGATAAAAATTTCGGCTGAACCTTCATCAAGTTCAATATCATTAAAACCTAAAATGTATCTGTCTGTAATCGGAATTATTTTCTTAATTAAATTAATCTTAAAATTAACAAGCATGAATTTTGCAAGATTTGGTTTTTTGTATTGATGAAACGGAATTTTTAATACTCTTAGAATTTTATTTGTACGGAAATTATTATGCAGATCAAAAATAAAATCATATTCATTTTGTCTTAGTAATTTTGTCAGGTCTAATAAATTATCTTTTTTATTGTAAGTAATAAGCGAAGAAATATTAGGATTTTGATTTAATACATCCGCAAAGTTTTTAAAACAGAGGAAATCTATTTTTAATTGTGGATGTTTTTTTTTAATTGCTCTTAAAACCGGAGTTGTTAAAATTATATCACCAAGTGAACTTAATCTGATTATTAAAACTCTATTTGCTTTTGCTAAATTCAAATCCGCCTAAAAAGTATTTCAAATTGCAGTAGAATAAATTGTTGATTATCTTTATTTCAAAGATAATATTTTAATAAAGAAAAATTGCATCAAAAGCTTTGATAAAAGTAAAGGGATTTTGAAAAAAATAAATGATATTAAACTTTGTAGATAAAATTGGTAATAAGACAATCCGATTCCTGGAAGAACTTGGGCAGTTTTCAAGGTTGTTTTTTAAAATCTTAAAATTTACTCCAAAGATATTCAAGAATAGAAAACTGCTTCTTTTCCAGATGGAGCATATTGGTGTTAATTCTTTACCGCTTGTTATAGTAATAGCAATTTTTACCGGTGCCGTTGCCGCGTGGCAGGCTGCTTATCAGTTAAAAGGAATGGCGCCAATGTCGTTTTTAGGAACTGCGACAAGTAGAGCTATTATAACAGAGCTTGGTCCGGTTTTAACCGCAATAGTAATTGCCGGAAGGGTTGGTGCTTCAATTGCCGCAGAACTTGGCTCTATGAAAGTTACAGAACAATTAGACGCATTGGAAATAATGGGAATAAGTCCTATACGCTTTTTGGCAATGCCAAGATTTTATGCCGCGGTAATTATGATGCCGGTTTTAATTGTCTTTGCCGATATAATTGCAATTCTGGGTGCATATGTTGTATCAAATTATTTTTTGGGAATTTCCTACGAAGTATTTTTCGATTCGGTAAAACGTTTTTTTATAATGAACGATTTTATTTTTGGCATAATTAAAGGATTATTTTTTGGCGGCTTCACGGCTTTATTAGGCTGCCATATAGGATTTTTAACCGAGGGCGGAGCAGAAGGTGTTGGGAAAGCAACAATAAGATCATTTGTTTTAAGCTCGGCAATTATTTTAACGCTCGATTATATTTTGTGGTCACTAGTTTTCTAATTTAGTATATTTAGCAATCGGACATAGTTTGGAAAGGGTTTGAACAAAACAAGTAAAATTTTGAATGCATTTTTTGCAATGCTGCTTATCGTAGTATTATCTCCTGTTTGGATAATAATAACTATGTTATTGTATATTCAGCAAAATGGGCATCCGTTTTATATTCAAACCAGAGGAATGATACTTGACTCAAATTTAATTGATGTAATTAAGTTTAGAACCATTAATCCTGAATCGGTAAAAGATGATAGCGAATCTGGGAAAATAGATATTTTTAAAAAAGAAAAGTTGAAAAAAGGTATTAGTCATTTTGCCGGCTGGTTACGGAAATCCGGTTTGGATGAACTTCCGCAACTTATAAATATTGTTAAAGGCGATATGAGTTTTATAGGACCAAGACCTTTAATGATCCCGGACTTAGAAGCAATGAAAATTGATTATCCCAAACATTATAGCCTTAGAAAAAATGTAAAAAGGAAACCCGGCATTACCGGATTATGGCAGGTTTTTGGTGATAGAGAAAAAGGGATTGATGATTTTATTGGCTTAGAACTTTTTTATGAAAAAGAAGTGAGCGTTTTTTTAAGAATAAAAATTGTAGTGGCAACTTTATTTTTATTGGTATTTGCAAGCAACTCAGATGCAATTTTAAACAATAAAAAAAATAAAATTAGTCAGACCGTAATTGAAAGATTGTTTAAAAAAGCAGCTCAGAAAAAACTGGCAATATTTTCCAATACTACATCGGAAGGGAAATTAGAAATAACAGAAGACGAATCTCCATATTACAGGGTTACACTTCCATCGGACTGGTGGGAAAAATCAGATTACCATAAAGAAAAAAGAAGTAACCTGAAAAAAATTAATTTTGATGAGAAAAATGATTCAAAAAGTGCGTAGTGATAATGAACAATTTCTTTCCAGGGCAATTATTTTTTAATACACCTTTTTTAATATATTAGTACAATTTAGTATCTTTATTCAGCAAAATAATATTTAGACTTCATAACCATACGGATTTTAGATAAATAATGTTTGAACGTGAAATTAAATTCATTAATGATTTTAACGTAAATAAAGTTAAAAATCTCGGATCGTTTTTTACTTATTCGCAAATAGCGGATCTCGGTTTACATCCGGCTATACTGAAATATATTTCAGCCGAAATCGATTTTTTAATTTATGAAGACAGGCAGAATCTTCTTCGTAATTCTATGTTCGATTATTCCGGAGTAAAAATATCGAATCATTTAAATATTATAGCCGAGGAAATAAAAAAAACAAAAAGATTTTCGCTAGAGTATATTTCTAAACTTATTTTGCATGCTGCATCATTTAACGTTCACTACATTGTTCAGCCGAGAAATACTCTAATTAAATTTTTGTTTGATGATAAAACTCATAAAAACACCGTTGAGCTTAATCAAATTCTGAACTATGTATATTTCTACGATTATATAAAAAAAATTCTTTCGGCATATATAAATAAAAAGAAAATTTTATCGCTTAATATTGAAGAATTTTCAGAGCTGTTAATTAAGATTGATAAGATTGGACTTGAGTCGGATAAAGATGGTATAATTGAATCGGCTTTTACCGCGCTTAATGATTTTATGACAATAGGAAGTTCTAAAAGAAATGATATTTCGATTAATGCGTTTATTATCTTTTTGCAGGATAGAATGCTTTATAAAGAAGTTGATTTACTTAAACAATTGAAATCAAAAGGTGCTAACCGAATAGATTTGGTAACTATTAACAGTCTTTTATCAGCTGATGATATTAAGTCTTTAGAATTTGAACAGGTTGAAAGTGATGAACAATCAGTATCTAATGCTGAAAATGAAATGACTGATGAAGCCGGGTCTGATCAGGAACCAATTTTTGACGATAGAGAAGACGAAATTATAATTGAAGATAAAATTGATGAAGATTCCGATAAAGAAGAATCTAAAATTAAAGAAGAAAATATTATAGAATCTATTAATGAAGAAATAGATGAAGCGGAAGATGATTTAAATATTGATTTAGAAATAGAAGAAAAAATAGAAGAAGAAATTCCGGAAAGTGATTCTGACAAAGATAATGGCGAAGAAGCTTTAAATGAATATAGAAAAATGTTAGATGAAGACTTATTTTCTAATGAAAACAGCATCGACCAAAAACCATTTAATGAAACGGTTTTTACTGATGCAGGTACATTTGAAGAAGATATACCAAAGCAATCTGAATCTGAAGAATTGTTATCGGAAGAAAGTAAACTTCTTGAAGAAGAAACAGGTATAAAAGAAGAGATTGAACTTAAGATTGATGAAGAAATTGAAATGATTATTGGGAAGTCTGAAAATATAAACATTGAGATTGAAACTGATATAAAAAATGAAGAGAACCTGAACGAAAATGTTATTGATTTTCAGTTAGAATCATCTGATGAAGAGGTTGTAAATTTGGAAGATCTGCTTGATGAAGATGAATTTGAACTTGTTGAAGAAGAGATAATTGAAGATTTTTTTCCTGAGGAAAATGAAATAGCTGATGCTGATAAAACAGATTCAGAAGAAATAGAAATCAACAAAACTGAAGAAGACATTACTCCCGTTAGCGAAAAACTTGAAGAAAGTTTAAATGACGATGTTGAGAATGAAGAAACAGATTTGGATTTGAAATCAGAAATTGACGAGAATGAATCTACTGATGAAATTTTGGATGTGTACTTAACCAACAATGATGAGATTGCTGATGACGAAGAAAAAATTATTGAAGATAAAAACGAAATTGAATTAGAACAGGAAGATGTTTTCAAAGAAAAATCTGATAGTGAAATAGAAAATGATATTCTGACAAATGAAGATGAACCTGTTATAGAGGCGGAATCGGATGTTTTGGAAGATGATGAAAAAGTAGAAGAAGAAAATGATCTTGTAGATGACACAAATATTTTTAAGTTGGAAGAAGATTCAGATATAATTATAGAAGATGTAACGGAAGTTGAAGAGGAAAACCCGGAATTAAATTCTGCAATACTAATTGACGAAGAAGAAGAGTTGGAACTGTTTGATATTGATGATTTGCGTGAATCCAAAGAAAATAAAGCAGAGGAAAAAGAAAAATTCGAGTCAGATCTTTTAGTTAATGAAAAAGATAATGAAGAGAATGAACCTGAAGCTGATTTTACAGCTGAAGATGAAATTGAAATAGAAGATGAAGAAATAAGTTTTGAAGATGTTAATGATGAAGAATCTTATAGTTCTGAAATAATTATTGAAGATGATGTTGAATCTGAAGGTAATTTAGAATCGGAAAAGGAAGATTTAGACAGCCTGGAATTGGATGATAGTGCTAAAAATGTTGATGATAAACTTTCAGATTCAATTTCTGATATTTTAATGAGTGATGAAATTGATGAAACAGGTAAACTTCCTGACATTCCTATCGAAGATAAGGTTGATTTAGAATTTGAACCTAAGCAGCCGGAAATTAAACTTGAAGATGATGAAAATCTATTTGCTTTTGATGATGAAACTGATGACGAAATTAATGAAATAGATGAAGAAGATATTAAAAAAAGTGTAATTGAAACAGAATTAACTGGTGAATTAGAGAATGAAATTGCCGGGGAATCTGAGAAAGAGAGTGAGCCGGATACCCTGAAAACAAATGGAAATGGAAACGGCAATTTGTATTATAAGAAGCCGACTTTAGACATGGATGAATTGCTGGAAAACCGAAAGATGTCCAGAATTATTGAAGTTGTGTTTGATTATGATATGGAAGAGTTTTCAGATTTTATTGATAGAATTGAAGCATGTAATGATGAAGATGAAGTAGAAGAGATTTTTAATCGGCTTGCAAAAAATGCAGGATTAAAATCACACTCAAAAGAGGTTAATACCTTACGCGATATTATTTTAGATTATTTTGAATAGGAAAAGATATGTTTTTTGATTTTGCAGAGATAAGTATATGTGCCGGAAAAGGCGGAAATGGCGCAGTCGCATTTAGAAAAGAAAAATTTATACCAAAAGGCGGACCTTCGGGCGGAAACGGCGGAGACGGCGGAAGTGTAATATTTGAAGCTCACCATAACCTGTTAACTCTAATGGATTTCCGTTATAAAAGGAAATACGAAGCTGAGAATGGTGTTCAAGGTGGTCAGTCGCGAAAGGATGGAAAAAACGGAAAAGATCTTGTAGTATTGGTTCCGGTTGGAACTGTAATAAAGGATGCAGCCTCAAAAGAAGTATTATTTGATTTTAATGAGAATGGGAAAAAATATACAGTAGCAAAAGGCGGAAGAGGCGGAAAAGGGAACAGTAATTTTGCTACTCCGACAAACCGTGCGCCAAGATATGCACAAGACGGAAAGCCAGGTGAAGATAGAATAGTAATACTTGAATTAAAACTTATTGCTGATGTTGGTTTAGTAGGATTTCCAAACGCGGGAAAATCGACTCTTATTAGTGTGATTTCGGCTGCAAAGCCCAAAATAGCTGATTATCCTTTCACTACACTTGAACCAAATCTTGGAATTGTTCAGTACAGGGATTATAAAAGTTTTGTAGTTGCGGATATTCCCGGAATTATTGAAGGTGCTCATGAGGGAAAAGGACTTGGTCATAAATTCCTAAAGCATATTGAGAGAACTAAGATTCTATTAATTTTAATTGATTCAACTTCAGAAGATTTTCAGAAGGAGTTTGATACTTTAATGAATGAGCTGGAAAGTTATTCTAAAGTTTTAAGAGAAAAAAAGTTTATGGTTGCAATATCAAAACTTGATCTTATTCATGATGAAGAACAAATGGAAGAGATAGTTAATTTAAGATTAAATGGATATGATGAAAAGCCTCTTTTAATTTCTTCTGCCGCAAATATGAATATTGATGTGCTTCTTAACAAAATTTGGGAATCTTTATCTGATCAAAATTAAATTTTATAATTATTATACTTGCGGTTTTTTTCTTAAAAAGATATATTAGTAATTCTTTTTGAAAAGAACATGGCGAGGTAGCTCAGTTGGTTAGAGCAGTGGAATCATAATCCACGTGTCGGGGGTTCGAATCCCTCCCTCGCTACATTGTTTATTAGGAGAATTTGATGTACGGATTATTAATTACTATATCTATTATAATAGCAGTATTTTTAGTTATTGCAGTTTTATTACAAGCAAGTAAAGGCGAAGGCTTAGCTGGAACTTTCGGCGGCGGCGGCGGTCAGATGAACTCAATGTTTGGTGCGCGCAGAACAGCTGATTTTCTAAGTAGAATTACCTGGTGGCTTGGAGGTTCTTTAATTGTTTTTGCAGTTGTTATTAATATGTTCTTTTTACCGGGACAGGCAACTCAGGAACAAAGAGAAAGTGTTATTCAAAGCTCTAGACCAACAAGTGTTCCTTCTAACCCAACTTTACCGGATGTGCCTGCTGAAACTCCAACAGAAACTCCTGCTCCAACAGAAGGCGGAACTAAATAATATATTGTTATTTTAAGTTTTTTGAAAAGCCTATCAATTTTTGATAGGCTTTTTTTTTATGCAATGGTGTGTTAGTGATTTTAAAGGGCTGTTAAAATGGTTCGTGAAGTTGAACGAAAAGATGCTAAAGCAATTACAGACATCTATAACTATTATATCGAAAACACAATTATAACTTTTGAAGAAGAAGTTATAACTGCGGATGAAATTAATATTAGAATTAAAAAAGTTCTTGATTCCGGATTGCCCTGGCTTGTTGCTGTGGATAATGATGAAGTTGTTGGTTATGCTTATGCTTCTAAATGGAAAGAAAGATATTCTTACAGGTTTGCCGCCGAGACAACTATTTATCTATTGCCTTCTGCTAAAGAAAAAGGTTATGGATCAAAACTTTATAGGACTCTGTTCGAAAAATTAGCAATGACAAATATTCATATCGCACTGGGCTGTATATCATTGCCAAACGATGCAAGTATAAAATTGCACGAAAAATTTGGAATGAAAAAAGTTGCTCATTTTAATGAAGTCGGCTATAAATTTGATAAATGGATTGATGTTGGTTACTGGCAGAAAGTTTTTAAGTAACAGATTATAAAAAGCCTAAAAATAAATTTAAAGAACAAATTTGACCGCAAGTTGCCTGGCGACGGCTTATATAAAAATGATTAATGTATAGGGCTTTAAAGTATCTCTACAAAACATTCCTTTAACTGCAAATAAAATTCTTCTAAACATTTTACTAAGAATTATTTATGTTTGAAACCGATTAATGTATAATTACTTATTATCATTCGAGGAAACAATGCTCAAAAAGAATTTTATTGTAATATGTTTAATTTCATTTCTATTTATTTCAAATTCATTTTCCCAAACTGATCCGGTTGTTGAAAAAATTATTGAGATCGGGAAAACTGATAATCAGACAATGAAACATCTTGATATTCTGTGTAATAGGTTTGGCGGCAGACTTATTGGTTCCGATGCTTATGAAAACGCCGCAAACTGGGCTGCAAGCAAATTTAGAGAATGGGGAATGGAAGTTGAAATGGATGAATGCGGTGAACTTCCGGTTGGTTTTAACCGCGGAGCTTGGTTCGGGCGTATGCTTTCGGATAATGGTTTGAATCTACATTTTGTTACACCTTCGTATACATCCGGTACAAAAGGGGTTCAGAAAGGTCACGTAGTTTTAGAGCCTAAAACTAAAGCGCAATTCGAAAGAATGAAAGGAAAATTAAAAGGCGCATGGGTTTTAGTTACCGGCAAAAGTGTAGGCTGGCCAATTGATCATACTTGTAAAAGTGATTCGTTGAGAGATTCTATAAAAATTGTTAATGAAGAAATTGAAAAAGAAAACAACAAAATTAGAAGCGAAAATTGGAGAAATAGAAAAAAAATCGGAATGCAGAAAGAACTTCTTCCTTATAATGAAGAGCCTGCTGTTTTCTATAAAGAAATGAAAGAGGCTGGCATTTTAGGTCTTATTCAGGCAGCTCCAAATCCTATAACAGCTTTGTACGATAGAAAAAATCTGCATGATTTAACTTTCGAAACTTTACCTACAATTCCTGATATAAAACTTGATGAACATCAGTACAAAATAATTGAACAGATGGCAAAGGAACGCCAGCGTTTTGAGCTTGAATTTGATATCCGTAACTATTTCAAAATGGGACCGGTAAAATATCATAGTGTTATTGGAATTATTCCGGGAACTGAATTTCCAAATGAGTATGTAATTTTAGGCGGGCATCTTGACGCGTTTGATGTTGCTTCAGGGGGAGTTGATGATGGTTCCGGTGCAACACCGGCAATGGAAGCCGCACGCTTAATAATGAAGGCTGGCGGAAAGCCTAAGCGTACAATTCTTGTCTGCTTATGGAGCGGTGAAGAGTTTGGTCTTTACGGTTCTACCAGCTGGATTGAACGAAATGAAGATAAGCTTGATAAAATCTCGAATATGTTTAATCGTGACGGTGGACCTTTAGTGCCAACAGGATTAAGTGTTACAGAAGCAATGATGAGCGATTTAGAAAAAATATGTGAACCGCTTAACAGTATAAATCAGGAGTTCCCGTTTAAGCTGACTGTTAGAAAACCGAGAAAAAAACCAGCCGTTGCCTGGGGAACTGACAGCGGACCATTTGCTGTTAAAGGTGTTCCAACAATGGAGTTTAATAATTCTGATATAAAAGGTTATGATTTTAATTATCGTGAGATCTGGCATACTGAAAGAGATTCGTACAATATGAGTATTCGGGAATACCAGGAACACACTTCAATTGTTACCGCTGTTGTTGTTTACGGAATTGCTAATCTCGATCACTTACTTTCCAGAGAAGGTTATTATTTAGAGGATAAGGAGTAGATATATAAATTTTTGCAGGGACGTTATATAACGTCCCTGCTTTTGTTACCCTCCAAAACACTTCATAACAATAAAATAATACTCCGAAGTATTGATTATTCCATAAAATAGGTTATATTGCCAAGTTCTACTTTCACAACGGCATGCATAGTTTGAGGAAATGCCGTTATTTACAAATAGGAGATATGGTATATGAAAAAAGATGAACAGATATTAAAAGCCTATCACAACCTAGACTTTTTAAATTCTCACGAAGCTAGATCAATTAGAATTTTATCTGAATTGTATGAACCGCAGAAAAGATTTAAAGAAAATAACATTGTAGATACATGTGTGTTTTTTGGATCGGCCAGACTTTTATCAACACGGGACGCAAAGAAGAAATTAAATCTCGCAAAAAAAGAGGTAAAAGAGAAAAAACAAGGAGCGGCAAAAAAATTGACAGAAGCGGAAATAATGATGAAAATGGCTCATTATTATGATGAAGCTGTTGAGTTATCGAAGCTGTTAACCGAATGGTCCATGTCTTTACCAACCGAAGGACACAGATTTATTGTATCGAGCGGCGGCGGACCGGGTATTATGGAAGCGGCAAATAAAGGAGCTTTTCAGGCTGGCGGTAAATCGATTGGTTTGAATATTTCAATTCCGTTTGAACAGTTTGTAAACAAATATGTTAAAAACAACTTGTCATTTGAATTCCATTATTTCTTTACCCGCAAGTTCTGGTTTATTTATATGGCAAAAGCGTTAATTGTTTTTCCCGGCGGATTTGGAACTTTAGATGAAATGATGGAAGTTCTAACGCTGATTCAGACGAAAAAAATTAAGAAGGATATGAAAGTAATTGTTTACGGTGAAGATTTCTGGAAGAACATTATTAATTTTGACGGGCTTATTGAAAGCGGTGTTATAAGTAAAAATGATATGAAATTGTTCGATTTCTGCAACACTCCGGAAGAAGCGTTCGGGAAAATAAAAACTCACTTCGAAAAACATTATTTATCAAAATAAACATTTCATCCCGTATAGTCCCGGTTATCGATAAAGTTGATATTCGGGACATATCATGGGGTGGTTTTATTTGTATTTTGCACTTCGCTCCATGTAACAACCCAGTTTAACATTGTAACCGCAATTTTATGTTTCAGTTCTCCAATATTTATATTGCATCGCTCTTATTATTGCAGTAAATTTGAACTTGCTATGAAAACGAACAATTTTACAAAAATGAGCGGTGCGGGAAACGATTTTGTCTTAATCGATAAAAAGATAAATCCTAAATTTGAAGCCACTCCTAATAATATTAAAAAACTCTGTGCAAGAAGAACCGGAATAGGTGCAGACGGACTTTTAATAATTGAAGATAATCCAACTCATAGCTTTTCTATGAACTATTTTAACAGTGATGGTTCAACCGGAACACTTTGCGGCAATGGCGCAAGATGTGCCATTAAATATGCAAATGTATCCGGCAGAATTAAAAATGAGAAGTCTAAGTTTTTATGTCATGATGTTGAATACACATGCCAGGTTTTTGAAACTGGTGATGTTCAGTTTCATCTTAATGATCCGGAAGAATATAAAAGCTTAATTAAACTGGATGTTTTTAGCTGTAAAATTGATGCATCATTTATAGATACTGGTTCACCGCATGTTGTTATCAGAGTTGAAGATATTCATAATTGTGATGAAAAAACCAGATTAAATAATCTTGATGTTCATAAAATTGGTGCTTATATAAGACATCATAATGAATTTGCACCTGGCGGAACAAATGTAAATTTCATAGATATTGTTGGTAATAATCTTTATATAAGAACATTTGAGCGTGGTGTTGAAGAAGAAACTTTAGCCTGCGGAACCGGCTCTGTTGCCGCGGCTGTAATTGGAGCAAAGAAATATGGTTTGCTTCCTCCTGTTGATGTAATAACAAGAAGCGGAGCAAAAATAATTGTTAATTTTAATCTGCGGGGAGAAGAAGTATCGGAAGTCTCTATGATTGGTCCCGCAGAAATAATATATAATGGCGAATTTAATATTTAATTGAAATATATGAGGAAAGAATGGGAAAGGTATTATTTTCTATAAGGTACGAGATTAATCCGGAAGAAAAAGATAATTTTACAAATGTTGTTAGAGAACTAAAAAATATAGTTGCGGCTGACGGGTTAGAAAGTTATCATGTTTATGAATGCAAAAACAAAAAAAACTGTTATGAAGAAGTTTATACCTTTGATACAATGGAATCATTTGAAAACTTTGATGATAATAACGATGAAAGAGTGAATCTTTTAACCAACAAATTAACAGATATGGTTAAAGAACATTCTACGCAATATAAAGTTCTAAACGAAATTTTATAATTTGAATTATGTTTGAATATGTTGGAGCCGTTCATGTACATTCTGTGTACTCGGACGGTTCTGGTAAAATAGATGAGATCCTCAATTGTGCTTCCGAATCTGGTTTAGATTTTGTTCTCTTAACCGATCACAATACGTTGCGCCCTTTAGAAGAAGGTTTTGAAGGCTGGTACGGTAAAACTCTCTTATTAATTGGCTGCGAAATAAATGATAAAAATAACAGAAATCATTATTTAGCTTTTGGGATAGATAAAACTTTTTCTACAAGACTTCCGGCAAAAGAATATGTTAAATTAGTTAATGATGAAGGCGGTATTGGCTTTATTGCCCATCCTCATGAAAAAAGAGATTCCATGAAAGAACATCCTCCTTATCCATGGACTGACTGGGATGTTGACGGATATACAGGAATTGAGATTTGGAATCACATGTCTGAATGGATGGAAGGATTAACGGAAGAAAACAAGTATAATCGTTTTATGCATCCGCTTAAATCAATTGAAAAACCTCCTGCCGAAACTCTTGAAGTCTGGGATAAACAAAGTGAAAAAAGAAAGGTTGTTGGCATTGGCGGAATTGATGCGCACGCCCATAAAATGAATGTTTTAGGTTTTTTTGAGGTAGAAGTTTTTCCATATAAAGTATTGTTTAAATCTATTAGAACACATATTTTATCGGAGACTGAGCTAGTTAAGAATAAAAAAGAAACAGCCCTTGAAGACGGAAAAACAATTGTTTACGAAGCTCTAAAAGAAGGACGCTGTTTTGTTTCTAATCATTATCATGGTGATGCAACCGGATTTAGATTTACAGCTTATGACGGTGATAAAATTTATCAGATGGGAGACACAGTTAAACTTAGTGATACTTTACGGTTTAACGTTATTCTGCCGGAGAAAGCGTCTGTTAGAATAATATGTAACGGCAAAACTTCTGAGATTAAAGACGGTAAAGAAGTCGAGTTTTTAGTTAAAGAAGAAGCGGTTTATAGAGTTGAAGTTTATAAAGAGAAAAACGCATGGATATTTTCAAATCATGTTAGAGTAGTTTAAATTTTAAAACAGTTATTTAATTTCTTGATAAAATAAATTATATTTACAAACTGTACAAATTTTTTGTAGAAAATGGAGTTAAAGTGTTAGCTAAGAAGAAAAAACTATCCAAAAAAGAAATTCAAGAAGATCAATTAGTTACTTCGTATGTAAAGAGTATGAAATTTTTTGAAGATCATCAGTCCAAAATTTTAATGGGTATTGGAGCAATTATTTTGTTTGTTGCTGCTATATTCCTGTATACAAATAAAGTTGAATCAGATAATGAAGAAGCAACTGCATTGTTAGCTAAGATAATGCCTTCATATGATTCTGGTAATTTCCAGTTGGCAATTGATGGCCAGCCGGGGACAGATGTAAAAGGATTAAAAGAAATAGCCGATGGATTTAGCAGTGTTAATCCGGGTTCAATTGCGGCATTATATTTAGGTCATTCTTACTTTAAGCTAGGTAAATATGAAGAAGCATTAAAAGCCTATGATAGCTTTTCGGGTGGCGATGCTTTGTTAAAAGCAGCTTCTTTAGCCGGTGTTGCTAACTGTTACGAAGCCTTAGATAAGAAAGATAAAGCGGCAGATTATTTTAAAGACGCGGCTTCAGTATCAAAAAAGAATATTCAGAATGCTGAATATTTACTTAAAGCTGGTTTAAATTATCTTGCAATAGATAAAAAAGAGACAGCAAAAAAAGTTTTTATGATTATCAAAAAAGATTATGAGTCTTCATCAGAAGGCAGGAACATTGAGCGTTATCTATCGATGGTAGAATAGTTTAGTTTTATTGAAGCCGTAAATATTTTGCGGCTTTACTTTTATGTAAAATAAGTTTTATTAAAGTTAGTTATCAACAAAATGGATTTAGAGAAATATGGCAGATACATCAGATTTCAGAAATGGATTAATTATGCAGTTCAAAGGAGGTCTTTACTCGATTACATATTTTCAGCATGTAAAACCTGGTAAAGGCGGCGCTTTTGTAAGAACTACATTAAAAAATATTAAAACCGGAAAAGTATTAGATAATACTTTTCGTTCGGGTGAAAAAATTGAGGAAGTAAGAGTTGAAAGAAAAAAATATCAATTCTTATATAAAGAACCAGCTGGTTATGTATTAATGGATAATGATACTTACGATCAGTTAACTGTTGCTGAAGAATATTTTGGCGAAGAAAAAAGATTTATTAAAGAAGGTACAGAAGTAGATATGTTAGTTGATGATAAAGATGCTATTGTACTTGTGGAACTTCCAATTTTTGCCAATTTAGAAGTTACTGAAACAGAGCCTGGTTTTAAAGGTGATACAGCAACAAACGCTATGAAACCGGCAATTTTAGAAACCGGAGCAACAATAAACGTACCTTTATTTGTTAGCGAAGGCGATTTATTAAGAGTTGATACTCGTACCGGCGAGTATATGGAAAGAGTTAAAAAGTAATATCTAAATACAATTAAGTAATTAAATTCTTAAGTATATTGAGGTGATTATGAACGTACCAGAAAATTTGAAGTACACAGAAGATCATGAGTGGATTAAAATTGAAGGTAACATAGGTACAATAGGAATTACTGATTATGCACAAGGTGAACTTGGCGATGTAGTTTTTGTTGATATTGACCCTGATCTTGAAGAAATGGAAAAAGGTGAATCTTTCGGTACTATTGAAGCTGTTAAGACTGTTAGTGATCTTTTTGCTCCATGTTCCGCAAAAATAGTAGAAATAAATCCTAATCTTGAAGATGATCCATCTTTAATAAACTCCGATCCTTATGGTGAAGGCTGGTTAGTAAAAGTTGAGATTGAAGATATGGAAGTAATAGAAGCATTATTAGATGCTGCTGCTTATTCTGCTCAGATTGGTTAATTAGTTTTAAGCGCAGTTTTATACTGCGCATTTTTACCTCAAGATATATTTCTTTTCTTCTGCCTAAATAAAAATTAAATTTATAAAATTGGAATACAGATGATACATCTAAATGATATACTTATACTTGATTTTGGATCACAATATACTCAGTTAATTGCAAGACGAATTCGTGAGAGCAAGGTATACTCCGAAATTCACCCGCATAGTTTTTCTATCGAAAAAATTAAAGAATTAAATCCAAAAGGGATTATACTTTCCGGCGGACCAATGAGTGCTTTTGAAGAAGACTCGCCTCAGGTAAATTCTGAAATTTTTAAACTTGGTGTTCCTGTATTGGGTATTTGTTATGGAATGCAGCTGGTAACTTTAGAATATGGCGGAGTTGTTGAACCTGCGGAACATCGCGAATACGGTAAAGCTTCTCTTCAGATTGCCGGCGAATCTAAATTGTTTGAAAATGTTAAGGATAATTCTACCGTATGGATGAGTCATGGCGATTATATAACAAAGCTTCCTGAAGGATTTAAAGTTGACGCAAAATCTGAAAACTCGCCTATATGTGCTATTTCAAATCCGGCGAAAAATATTTATGGTGTTCAGTTTCATCCGGAAGTAGCGCATACATTAGAAGGCAAAGCTATAATTGATAATTTTTTATTCAACATTTGTAAGTGCAAAGCTGACTGGACCCCGGAGAATTTTATTCAAAGTAGTGTTGAAGAGATCAAAAATAAAATTGGTGGAAAGAAAGCTATATGTGCTTTAAGCGGTGGTGTTGATTCTTCGGTAGCCGCAATACTTGTAAAAAAAGCAATTGGCGAAAATCTTATTTGTATTCATGTTGATACAGGCATGATGCGTAAAAATGAAAGCGCTGATATTGTTAAGATGTTCAATGATAACTACGATCTGCACATTATTAGCATTGATGCCTCAGAAATGTTTTTGTCCCGTTTAGAAGGTGTAACTGAACCTGAGAAAAAACGTAAAATTATTGGCAATACTTTTATAGATGTATTTGAAGAAGAAGCAAAAAAATATGGCGAGATCGATTATCTAATTCAGGGTACTTTATATCCGGATGTAATTGAGTCTGTATCGGTAAAAGGTCAGTCAGTAACTATTAAAACTCATCATAATGTTGGTGGTTTACCCGAAAAAATGGATATGAGTCTTATTGAACCATTCAGAGAACTGTTCAAAGATGAAGTTCGTGCAATAGGTTATGAGCTGGGATTACCTAAAGAATTTATCGCTCGTCACCCGTTTCCGGGTCCTGGTTTAGCTGTAAGAGTTTTAAGTGATATAACTAAAGATAAGCTTGACGTTCTTAGAGAGGCTGACGCAATTTATATAGATGAAATGCAAGCTGCCGGAATTTATGACGATATCTGGCAGGCTTTCGCGGTATTACTTCCGGTTCAGACAGTAGGTGTAATGGGCGATAAAAGAACGTACGAAAATGTAATTGCGCTTAGAGCAGTAACTTCAACCGATGGAATGACAGCCGACTGGTTCCGTTTTGATTACGACTTCCTTGAGAATGTTTCTAATAAGATTATAAGAAGTGTCCGTGGTGTAAACAGAGTATGTTATGATATAAGCTCTAAACCGCCTTCCACCATAGAATGGGAATAATTTAGTAAAAGTTCTGTACTTTAAAAGTCTAAAAACATCTTTAGTTATAATTTTGTTTTATACTTTTTTTTGCGCAGATTAAACTGATTTTAATTCGTTTGAAGACGATGTTGCAATATCACAATAAGGGGGATAAAGCATTTTGGTTGAAGAGTCCTCATTTGGGAACTCCATTTTTTGTTACTTTATTAAAATGTCTGTGTAGGTTCTCAACAGCGTTAGTTGTGTAAATCATTTTTCTAATTTCCCGGGAATACTTAAAAAACACTGATAAGTTTGCCCAGTTGTTTTTCCATGATTTAACAGGATAAGGATATTTCTATTCCCATTTTACATTGCCACTTCTTGCTGCTAGTTTTAACAAAACTCAGTATAAATAGTTTTACAAAATTTTTATTTTTATGAAATCTCACAGTAAGCACGTTTAACTTCCTTACTGTGAGATAAATAATTTATGAGAGTTTTTTAACATCACACGGATTTTCTGCCATTGTAAATTGTTCAATCAAATTCCGCAGGTGTTGTGTAAGTTGATTCATTTCGTTCGCAAAATCTGAAATAATCTGTACTCCAGCCAATGATTCCATGCTCACAGAATAAATCATTTCAATGTTTTTGCTTACTTCTTCCGCAGTAGTAGACTGTTCTTCACTAGCAGTTGCAACCTGACTAATTTGCTCAATAACGGTATCCGTTTTTTCCATGATAAGTTTTAATGAATAACCGGCTTCGGAGGCATAGCCACGACCTTTTTCCGCTTCCCCTTTTCCAACTCTAATCGATTCAACTGCTTTCTTAGTTTCAAGTTGGATGCTATCAATAGTTCTTGAAATTTCTTTTGTTGCATTCATTGTTCTGTCAGCAAGTTTGCTAACTTCATCAGCAACAACAGCAAAACCTCTTCCATGTTCACCAGCTCTTGCAGCTTCAATAGCGGCATTTAGTGCAAGCAGATTAGTTTGTTCCGCAATATCATTAATAACCCCAACTATTTCTCCAATTTTTTCACTGCTGTTTCCAAGAAGTTCAACTGCATCAGCAGCTTCAGTTACAACCTCAGAAATACTTTCAATGCCGTTTATAGTATTGCCAATAACTTTTCCGCCGTTTTCTGCTGTATCACCAGCTTCTTGTGCTGAATCCGCAGCCACACTTACATTCTGAGCCGATTCAAGAATAGTTGTAGTCATTTGTTCAATAGCTTTGGAAACATCAGCAGTTTGCTCACTTTGTTTTTTAGAACCATGTGATAATTCTTCTGCTCTGGATAAAATTTGCAAACTGGCATTAGATGTTGCAAGAATCGCAGATTTAACTTCGCCCACCAACGCATTTATCTGCCTTACCGTTTCATTAAAACCCTTAAATAATTTTCCAACATCATCATCTTTTTCAACTTTAAGATTAACAGTTAAGTCTCCTGATGAAAACCTACCCATAGCAGATAGCAGTTCAGAAGTTTTAGTTGACAAATACTCTTTACTTGCTTCTGATTGAGCGACAGCTTCTTCTATTCTTGCTAATATACTTCCCTTTTCTTCTATAAGCTGTTTCTTTTGATAAGCAATGTTTTCTACCATTTTATTAATACTCGCTCTAACCTCACCTATTTCATCATCTTTTCTCACCGATAATCTAATATCATAGTTGCCATCAGCAATTTCATGGGCAGTTCTACTAACAGCTTTTAATGGTGTTAACAAACTTTTTTTCATGAAGAAAAATGAAATTAAAGCGACAAAAACTGCTGAAATTAAAACAATTACAATAGAACTGTATAGTGAAGATTTTACATTATCATAAAACTTGGTAATATCTTTATAAAGTGTTATGCATCCAACTTTTTGACCGCTGTAATCCATAATTGGAATTGAAGCAACTGAATAGTTTTTATCTTCAAATACAATATCTTTTGTAATAGTCGAGATATCAATCTCATTTAAGAGACTTTTAAATCTATCATCAGAAAAATAATAATAAACCTTGTCAGCCTTTTCCACATCTTCCCGCCCAATTTTACCACCAGCATTTTTTAAGGTCTCTTTATTTATTCCAATTGAATAATCCATCTTTAATGCAGTACTAATACCATCTAGCAAACCATAAATACTTCCGCTAAACTCCAAACTACCAATATGGTTTCCATTATTAAAAACAGGCGCAACATTTCGTAAACCCGTGCCATACTTGCCAACTTCAATTCCCTGAATAATCTTTTTTTCAGTATTAGCACGAACAACTGTTTTTCTAAATGCACTCAGATTATCCCCAAATTTAGAAGGTTGATGTAAACGCAAGAAGGAGTGATTATCCTCAGTATGGAAATGAACCTGAGCTATTTTATATTTAGGTTTTAAAGTATTTGTAAAAAGGGATAATAAATAATTACTCAATTCATCTCTTTTTCTTTCTTCAAATAATGTTAATAGTTTTTCATCGTGAAGAAGTACTTCTAAAGTGGCTGCCTGATCTGTTGCCTTATTTTCAGTTTCTGTCTTGAACAACTCATTGAATTGTGCAAATTCTTGAGTTATTGTTAACTCGTTATCAGAGATTGTTGTGTTATAATCTAAAATCAATAAAATTAAAGCAATTGTAAAAATTGAGGAAAGTAAAATTAATGTAACTTTTGCCCTCAAAGTATGAAAATAAGCCATAAAAATTCTCCGTAACTATGTAAATAAAATTTGCTGATCAACGACAATTATTTTTCCCGATTTAATTTTGTTGTATAATTAGGATTTACTTTTCATTTTAGATTCCTCCAGCCT
>JAEINS010000029.1 GCA_016342755.1 Melioribacteraceae bacterium
TCTGAAGCTACGCTGCGTAAACTCCGCTCCGATTCAGATAAATTATTCCATTTACACAAAACTTTTTACACTACCTTAAAATAAGCTAATCACATTTATACAAAAAAGCTGGTGTTTTTAATGGAACTGTTTCTAGCCTAATAAAATCAATTTAACGTACGCGATGATTTCCTAATTACAAGTTCAGCTTCAAAAATAAAACGTTCAGCTTCAATTTTTTCATCAGATTCAATGTTTTTTATTAGGATTTCAGCGGCTCTTCTGCCAATCTCGTGCTGCGGAGCTTTTATAGTTGTTAAAGGCACAGGATAATACTTAGCAAAATCAATATCATCATTTCCTATCAATGAAATATCTTCAGGAACCTTTATATTCAATTCTGCTAAAGCCTGCATCACAGCAAACGCCTGCTGGTCATTAAAACAAAAAATTGCTGTTGGATAATCGGCCGGACTTCTACCCTTAAAATATTCTTTTGTTTTACTAAAGCTTTCATCATAATACGAACCAACATGAAAGATCATTTCTTTTTTAAAAGCTACATCCCGTTCACTAAAAGCATCCCTAAAAGCTTCAATTCTTTCATGTGTATGAGTTGAACTTATTGGACCGGCAAAATGAATTATTTTTGCATGTCCGCCATCTATCAAATATTTAACCGCTTTTTTTATAGCTCTTGCATTATCAATTGCAACAACATTTGCATTTATACCCTGAACATCTTCTAATAAAACAAAAGGATAATTAAGAAGTTTTAATTTGAATAAATGTTCAATTTCGGAAGCCCCTTCTACAATTGGGGCAATAATAGTTCCCTTAACATCTTTAGATGAAAAAATATTCGACATCCTTTGTTCGTTTTCATGCGAATTTTCTGAACTTGCCATCAGTACAGCGTATCCTTTGCTATTGGCGTATTCTTTTACTCCCGTAGCAATGGCAGTGTAAAACGTATAGTTTAAATCTTTTATTATTATACCAATTGTTTTGTTATCGTAATCTTTTTTAAGATATCTCGCCATCCCTTTGGGGCGATAATTATATTCCTTCATAATTTTTAAGATACGTTCTCTTGTAGCCGGTTTTATTGAAGGTTTAGCATTAATTACACCCGATACAGTCCCTTTCGATACTCCTGCCATTTGTGCTATATCTTCTATGTTAACTTTTTTCATTTTATTACTCTGGTTAGAAAACAATCAATTATATTAAATCGGTTCAAATTACTGGAAATATATCTAAATTAAAATAACAACATCAAAACAATTAATAGCTTTTCTTATAATTCAATTTAAAGTAAAAAATTTAACTTCTCTTTCCAGGCCAAGTACGCTTCAGCATATTGTTCAACTTTTTCACTTACAGGCTCTTCATGTTCAAGTTTTTTAAGTCCGTCAAATGCTTCATCAGCTGAGTTATAAATACCCGCACCAATACCGGCTCCTCTGGCAGCACCTTCAGAACCATCAGTATTATAAAGCTCTAATGTTGCTTCGGAAGTGTTTACAAAAGCTTCTCTAAATAATGGACTTAAGAACATATTCGCTTTTCCTGCTCTTACTATATCCATCTTTAACCCCATTGCCTCCATTATTTCCATTCCATATTTGAAAGCAAATACAATTCCTTCTTGTGCCGATCTTAACATATGCGCTTTAGAATGACGATTAAAATTCAATCCGAAAATGTTTGCCTGCACTTCTTTATTCGATAAACTTCTCTCCGCGCCATTTCCAAACGGAAGTGTAATTAAGTTTTCAGAACCAATTGGAGCTTCTGACGCAATTTTATTCATATCATTATAAGATATACCGCCGTTTAACATTTCATTTCTAATCCAGCTGTTAAGAATTCCGGTACCATTTATACAAAGCAGTACACCTTTATTTCTTTTTTCATCACTGTAATTAACATGGGCAAAAGAGTTAACTCTGGATTCCGAGTCATAATTATCTAATTCAGTTACACCATACACAACACCCGATGTACCGGCAGTTGTAGCAACTTCACCAGGATTTAGAACATTTAAAGAGAATGCATTATTTGGCTGATCACCGGCGCGATAAGCTATTTTAATTCCGGCTTTAAGCCCAAGTTCATCTGCGGTACTTTGTAATAGAGTTCCCTGATCACCAAATGTTGGAACAATTTTAGGGATAAGATTATTACTCAATCCATAATGATTTAATAAATCATTAGCTGTTGTATTTTTTTTAAAATCCCACAGAACACCTTCACTTAACCCGGAAACTGTAGTACAAATTTCACCGGTCAGTTTCATTGCTATATAATCGCCCGGAAGCATAAATTTATATATCTGTTCAAATACTTCAGGCTTATTTTCCTTAACCCATTTTAATTTTGAGGCTGTAAAATTACCAGGCGAATTCAAATAATTTTCCAAACAAAATTCAGCACCCATTTCATTAAAAGCATTATTCCCTATTTCCACGGCACGACTGTCACACCAGATAATAGAAGGATGCAGTACTTTCTGGTCTTTATCAACAACCACTAATCCATGCATCTGGTAAGAAATACCAATTGCTTCAATGTTTTTCGGATCTATTTTATTTGAATCTATTATTTTTTTTGTAGCGATTGATAAATGTTTCCACCACAATTCCGGGTTCTGTTCAGCCCATCCCATTTTTGGCGCATCAATTTTCATTTCAGTTTCCGGTGAACCGGCAGATGCAACCATTATGCCGGTTTCTGCATCAATTACAGAAGCCTTTACTGATGAACTGCCTATATCATAACCTAATAATAATTTACTGCTCATAACTTTCCTCTTTATAAAACTTTTTTATTATCATTTGAAAAACAAAAATGTATCGATTCCTCAAAGTTGGAATCAGGACTGCAATACTCAAATTCAAAATTTTCTTTATTTGGTGAATCTGGAAAATATTGAGGCTCTAAACATAAAGCAGATCGGCACTTGAAACAACCTTCAAGGAAATTACCCGAATAAAACTGTATTCCCGGCTGTGTACAATATAAGTCCATTCTGATGCCAGATTTATTACTAAAAACTGATGCTGCCTTTTTTAACATAATGTCAGACTTATCTAACACAAAGTTGTGATCATAACCACCGGTTATTTTTAGCTGTTCATCGGATGAAGTAATATCTTTCCCAACAGCTTTACTCTTCTTGAAATCAAATACAGTGTCTGAAACATTTTTAAATTCGCCGGTAGGAATTAAATTACTATTTACCGGAGTAATAAAAGTTGCGTTTATCTCTAATTTGTGTTCTAGATTTGAATCGGAACCATCTAAATTAAAATATGAATGATTAGTAATATTTACTGGTGTTTTAGCATCGGATTCTGCATTATAATCAATTTCCAGGCGGTTATTAAATAATTTGTAATTAACAGAAATTTTAAGATTTCCCGGATAATTCCCTTCACCGTCTTTACTAAAATGCTTTAACTTTACGCCTACATATTCATCACTTTTAATAGTTTCTGAACTCCAGACAGCATTATGAAATCCTAAGCTTCCGCCATGCAGATGATTTGGATCATTGTTAATTTCTAATTGATATTCGGTTCCATCGATGTCAATTTTTCCGTCCGCAATTCTATTAGCATATCTGCCAATTGTAGCGCCAATAAAAAAAGTATCATTTACAAATCCGTCTAAATCATTATATCCTAAAACAATATTTTGTTTAATCCCATCTTTATCCGGAATTTCTATGGCAGCTATTGTTGCGCCATATTCTATTACCTTAACTCTTATATCACCGTTTTCAAGCCAGTACGACTTTACATCAGTACCATCCTTTAATTTACCAAACACACTTTCAATTATATTCAATTTTAATCCCTAAAATTACTTTAACTTAAATCTGATTTTTTCGAAGATAATATCTTCTTTATTTAGGTACATTTTATCTTTAATTTTAACAGCCAACCGATTCGTTAACCTGACCCGCAAGACAAGAACACCATTTTAAGTAGGCTCAAATTTTGCTAAATCAACAGACTTCTTAACATTTTTTCTGATGTACATACAACTACCGCGCAAATAATAAGCAGAAATATTATAAAAATATTTTTCACTACTATTATTTTAAAAATTTTTCCCAAAAATATTTTTTTTTGAACCGGTTTAATATAACTGATTATGGAACAAAATGTCAATAGTAATTTGGCAGGAGTTAACTTAAAACCTATTTATAAAAAACAGGCTTTAAATTATGTTTTATAATATAAGCTCTTATTTTACTTCAATAAGTTCTTCCATTCGGGCAGCCCAGATAATTCCACCGGCTAAATGGCTAATATATAATGAATCCGAATAACACGCTTCAGAATGCCCTAGAGATGTATACCAGGATCTGCTTCCTTCAAATTCCTGACACCAGGCAACAGGATGAAATTCTTTATGTTTTCCCCCTTTGTAAGTTGATTCATCAACAGTTAATAGAACTTCAGCCTTTTTATCTAATTCAGTTTTCCAGTTGTACCATTCATCGCTCCATATCCATTTTTGCGGTAAATGTTTTGTTGAAGGATGTTCTTTATTAATAACATTTATTGTTGCTTCCTGAATAACCGGATGATCGTCAAAATGAGCACCAATCAGTTTTCCATACCATTCCCAGTCATCCTCTGTAGCACTTGCCCCGTGAATACCTACAAATCCGCCCCCTTTTTTAATATAATTTTCCAAGGCGTTTTTTTCCTTTTCATCTAAAATATTTCCACTGGTATTTAGAAACAGCACTACATCAAAAGAAGAAAGATTCTCATCATTTATTTCATCTGAATTATCAGTCTGATAAATTGAAAAACAATACTTATCAGCAATTTCATCTAAACAGTCTAACCCTGCATCAATTGATTCATGCTTATATTCCCCGGTCTTATGGAAAACCAGTACATTAAATCTACCCATTCCTCCGTTTACTCCTCTTCCGTTATTTGCTCTAAACCCGACTTCCCATCTTATCCAGCATTGTTCAAGCGGATTTTTAAATCTTAGCGGATTGAATTGTAATTTATATCCATAATTTACAGCTGACTTATCAAGTGCCTCATAGCCGGAACTTTTTTGTACTTCAACATTATTAACATTTCCGTCTTTATCAACCAGCAGTAAAAGCCCGACATTTCCTTCTTCTTTTTTATCAATTGATTCTTGCGGATAAACCGGTTCTATTGCTTTTTTGAGTGAGACTTGCGATGAAAAAGGTGCCTGACAACTATTAAATAATAGTACAATTACTATAAACACATATTTCTGTAAACTTTTCATAAATACTCCATTAATTAAATAAAGGAATGTATTTTTTATTAACAGCTAAAAAGTATCTGTGATATTAGTTGAAACTTTACATAGATAAAAGATTAATCTAGGATTTCTTTAATTCAAAAACCGCAATTTCCGGCGGCATTCCAACTCTGCCAGGAAAGCCAATAAATCCGATTCCAGTACTTACAAATAGTTTTTGATCAGCCTCCGAATATAATCCGCCCCAGCGTTTGTATCTTATCGTAACCGGACTCCATCTAACTCCCGGAATCTCAATGCCAAATTGCGCACCGTGTGTGTGCCCCGATAAAGTGAAATCTATATCTGTTTTTTCAAGAACCTGTGCATCCCAATGAGTTGGATCGTGTGATAATAATACTTTGAACGAATCTTTTTTTACCGTCGATAATGCTTTGTTTAAATCGCCATATTGCGGAAATGGCGGTAAACCCCAATTTTCAATTCCAACCAACTCAAGTTCGCCATCATTTATCTTAATAGTTCTAGATTCGTTCATTAAAACGTTGAAACCAATTTTTCTTTGTAAATCAATTATTCTATTAATGTTGTTCTGCTTATCTTCTAAAGAATTCCACGGAACATATTCGCCGTAATCATGATTACCTAAAACAGAATACATTCCATACTTTGCTTTCATCATGCTAAGAACATCAACAAATTCATCTATTTCTGAAGCAACATTATTAACAAAATCACCAGTAAAAAGAATAATATCCGGGTTCTGTTTATTTATCAGTTCTACAGCATCTTTAATGTGTTCTTTGTTGTCTACAAAACTTCCAATATGCAGATCGGAAATTTGCACAATCTTTAATCCGTTAAGCGCGGCGGGCAGATTCTTAAATTTCAAGGATTGGTTTCTAATAGTAAAATTAAATCGTCCCCACTTAATTCCATAAGCAATTGATAAAAACGGGATTGCTGCCAGTATCATTCCGGTTCTATTTATAAATTGACCGCGGCTAATTGGCTTGCCCGAAATTTCTGTATCAGAATAGTTTGTGCCTTTATTTCTAAATACTTTTTTAACAAGCAAAACTAGATCATCCAGCATATTAAAGAATATAAAAAGTAATTTAGGAACGTAAAAAAGTATGAAGGTTCCACTAATAAAGTGAAAATAAATTATATAATTTGCCGGATCAATATGAGTGTAGAAAATACTAAAAAGTAATAATTCAACAATAAGTATTAAGGGAACAATCCAGAATAAATAACGGATTATCTTTTGAGTTTTTTCTTTATAGTTAATTTTAAGTTTTTTTATTCCGCGATAAGCATATATATCAATCAATAAAAAAAAAGCTGTGAAAATAAATAAAACTAAGAAGGGATTGTTTCTCATAACTTTCCTAACATAATAATTTAGTGGTTGAACTAATACAGAATTTATACAAATTTAATTTATATCTTTTCAATAATTTATTTAGCTTCTTATAAAATAATAAAATATTTGTTTTCTAATAATGATTTGGAACACTATGAGAAAAATTATTGCATTAATTCTACTATTGAACTGTATCACTTTTTCTAAAACCTTTAATGAAACTAAACAGATAGATGAAAAAATTGTTTATTTAACTTTTAATACAGAATTTGAAAAGGCTGAAAAACTTATTAATCAAGAGCTAAAAGAAGATCCCAAAAGTTTAAAATATTATTTTCATAAAATTAATACCAGACTGATGAGGAGCGTTTTTATTCCCGATTCACTAATGATTAAAAATAGAAGATCTTACAGAGATTCACTTTATGGAATCTGGACAAAAGAAGTTGAGGAATATTTAGATAAATATGAAGATACTTTTGAACCAACTTTAGAAAACAGATTCTATATTGGAGGTTTATACGGATTTCTTGGACGCATGTATGGTGAAAGAAGTGAATGGTACAGCGCGTTTACAAATGGTAAAACAGCCAAAAATATGTATGAGGATATAATTGAAGAACAGCCGGAGTTTTACGATGCCTATACCGCTTTGGGTATGTTATATTACTACTCTGATAGATTAGGCGGTGTAATGGGTTTGGTTACAAGTATTTTGGGGCTTTCTGGCGATAGAGAAAAAGGGCTCGAATATTTACATCTTGCTTATGATAAAGGTAAAATTTTAAATGATCAGGCTTCAATACTTTTAATGGAAATTTATAACCGCTTAGAAAGTAATGAAGAAGCTGCACTTCCCTTTTACGAAAAATTTCTGATTAAATATCCTAAAAATAAATATGTTTATATGTGGTACAGCTGGGCATTGATAAATGCAAATGAATATAAAAAGCTGGACAAACTGATAGCTGAAAAGGAAGATATAATTGAACCATTTGTAAAGATGCTTCACTTTCATCAGATTGGGAAATATGAAAGATCAAATAATTACAGAAGTGAGGTTGAAGCTAATAAACAAAGGATGTGGCGAAGACTCTACAATCATACACAATATATAGGTGCTGTTAATAATTTAATGCTGGAGCAAACAGAAATATCCGATTCACTTAATAATGAGCAGAAAAAAAATTATGAATCGGTTAAGGAAAATTTAGAAGAGAGCATATATTTATTTAGGTTTCAAAACTTAGTTGCACTGATGAATAATAATGAATTAGCTGAAAGACTTATTGCTGATTCAAAAGAATTCAGCCATAAGCCGTACAATGCTTTGTTTGCTTTCAATTGCGGAATATATTTTTATAAACTTAATAAATATTTAAAGGCAGACGAATATTTTCTAAAAGCTAAATCTCTTGAATCTTCAGGCGTAAAGTATGACTGCATAAAATACTTGATAAGTATTTATTCTAAACACAAAGTTGAAAAAGCAATAGTTGAGAAACTGATTGATGAAGTTGACGATATGGATAACGACAGACTTACATTCAGGATCCGTGATCTTGAAAACATGTATGATTTATAGATATTTTAATTGAGGAGTTGTAAATGAAAAGTAAAATAATTTTGGTTTTGTTATCAGTAGTTTTAACAATAACATTAACAGCGCAAACCAAATATGAATCAGATATAATTAAGACTTCTAAAGGTGATCTTCAAATGACTTTTATTGGTCATGGAACTTTAATGTTTGAAATTAATAAATATGTAATTCATATTGATCCGGTTAGCATGTATGCTGATTATGAAAAAATGCCTAAGGCTGATCTGATTCTAGTTACTCATCATCATTCCGACCACTTTGATATTAAAGTATTAAACGGGATAAAAAAAGAAACAGCTAAAATAATCTTCACAAAAGCCTGTTCGGATATGTATCCCGCCGGAATAGTAATGAACAATGGTGAAAGTAAGTCTATAGATGATTTTAAAATTGAAGCTGTTCCGGCATATAATATTGTTAATACAAGAAGCGACGGAAATCCTTATCATCCAAAGGGTTTTGGGAATGGTTATATCTTAACTGTGGGAGATAAACGGATTTATATAGGCGGCGATACTGAAAACTTTCCTGAGATGAACAAAATTAAAAATATTGATGTCGCATTTTTACCGATGAATCTGCCTTACACAATGACTCCGCAAATGGTTGCTGAAGCCGCCAAAGTTATAAAACCAAAAATTCTTTATCCTTATCATTTTGGCGATACCGATACAAAAGAACTTGTTGATCTGATGAAAGATGAAAAATACTGTGAAGTCAGAATTAGAAATTTAAAATGAAAATTTACTGGAAAAAACAGGATGTCAGGCTGAGCGGAATAAAAGCATAATGAATTATTGGAGAATGATGAACATAATCAAAACTCTTTTTATTTTAGCCATAACAACTTCTAACATTTTTGGACAAACAGATTCAACTAATTCTGTTAATATTATAATAGAAAATATTGATACTGAAGTTGAAGGATCTTTTATAATTAAACTTTTTAATAATGAAGAAAACTGGCTTGAGAAGGGCTTAGAAACAGAAATAAAAAATTTAAAAGTATTCTCAGATTCTATTATTGTAAAGTTTAATAATCTTAAAATTGGAAATGAATATGCTATATCGGTACTTCATGATGAAGACAACGATGAAGAACTTGATATGAGCTTTTTCCCGCCGGGACCATCAGAAGGAGTTGGAGTTTCAAATAATAAATTCAGACTTGGCCCGCCTTCCTGGGAAGACGCAAAGTTCCTGATTACTAAAGATACTTTGAACCTTATAATTGAAATGAATTATTAATATCAATCAAACTATTTATCCATAGTCCCTAAGAAAACTATACTCAGATAAGTCTGTTATATTTACCTTATTTAAATTTAAGTATTTTTTATATTTGAATATTCATTACAACAAATTAACATGGCATAAAATGGAAAAAACAACTTGTAATCTAATTTTGATTTCCTTTTTTTTAATTCATGTGAATATCTTAACGGCACAAACATTTGAGATGCAAACCATTCCATCTGATAAAATTAAAATTGGACTTGAGTATTCTCATGTATTTTATTCAAACGACGAATATTCATAATCAAATACTTATAGACTAAGTTTTAATTTACCAGTTAGTTCTAAAATAAATTTAATGGCTAAAATTCCTTTTATAAATGAAAACAGACGATATTATATCTATTATGATTACAATTCTTTTGTAAGTAATGAAAAAAAAAGAAACAGGAATTGCTAATATATTTTTAGGTTTCCAAAGTAAAACTGGTGCAAATAAACATTCTACATTTACATTCGGAGCTTTTCTTCCAACAATTAGCGAAGATATTTCATTTTGGAATTCTTTAGTCAACGATTATTATAACTTTCCGCAGTATATGCCAAATACAGTTACCATATATACAAACTTCGCTAAACGCATTTTTATTACTGAAACTTTTAAATTTAGTTATGAAGTTGGTCCAAATTTCATGGTCTCTTTTGGGAATTATAATAATACAATTGTTTTATTATAATCTAATTAGTAAGTTTATTCACAATCCTAACAAATTATAAATAGGAATTGAAATTATTCCGATGAGGTATTAAAATTTCAGTAATTAAAATATTCTTATTTCAATCTTTATTTAAAGATTTCACTTTCCCAAATTCATTCTTAATGACATTCAAAGGTCATTTAAGGATCCATTCTAAAATTATTATTTTCGGAGAAATTATGTTAAAATCCAAGTCCGTAATGCTGGGAAGTATTTATTTATTGTTTACATTTTTCACAATATTATTTGCCCAAGAAAATGGTGACCCATACACGACAGATGCTAACACAATTCTATTAATGCACTTTGATGGTAATCTGGAAAATGAATCAACCCAAAGTAGTAATGGTGTAGAGCATGGGAACGGGATTACATATAGTTCGAATACACTAGCCAATTTGGGACAATGCCTTAAACTAGACAATAGTAATACTTCAGTTAAAAACTACATTTCGATACCGCATAATGATAATTTAAATTTATCTGAAAGTTGGACAATTGAAGCTTGGTTTTATTTATCAAGTAAAGGAATAAATAGTGGGGTTAATCCAACAATAGTATCAAAAGCAAATGAAGGCCGTGCAAATTATGCACTCTGGTATCATGACAGTTGGGGAAGTCTGAAAGGACAGTTTACAAATACCGATGATAAAACAACATATGTTACAATTGGCGATAATACTATTAAAACTGGGCAATGGTTTCATTCAGCATATATAAGAGATAGTGAAAACAAAAAACATAAACTTATTATAAGAAATGAAAACCTAGAAATTATAGCTCAAAATGAATACCAATATGATGAATCACAATCTATTGCAGAAATTAATGCGAATGATCTTTTGATTGGCAGTCTTTCTAATTTAGATAATTTTTATTTTGACGGCTATATTGATGAGTTAAGAATTAGTAATGTTGTACGAGACTTTAGTTTTAAATTAAACAAAACAGAAATTACATCTGAAAATTTCATTATTTATTATGACGAAGAGAATAATGGTTCAGCTAATGTAATATTAAATCAGCTTCAGAATAAAACTGATTTTTATAAAAAGTATTTTAAATATAATTTTACCGACCACTCTAAAGTATTTTCAATTAATATTTGTAAAAACATAACTGAGTTTAACCAGTTAAAACCTGCAGATTTGCCTGACTTTGAAACCTCCTATATACACAATGAAATTTTATATATTATCGTTCCTACAACTCAAACCCAACTAGGATATTTTGATAGTTTTGAGCAAGCTGCTATGCATGCTTTTACTAAGATGTTTGTTGATTCTGAGTATAATAATAATGCTTCGGAATGGATGAAATATGGTTTTGCCCGACATCAGGCAGGAATGAAATCCACAGCAGAACAAATCAGTACCGAGATAAGTAGTTTAGGTAGAAAACCTACAATTCAGGAAATGAACAACTGGGATCAAATTACATCATTTGATAAATACGCGTTTGCATATACTCTTTTTCAATATATAGCTGATGTACATTCATTCAACACTATTTTTAATCAAATACAATTTGGTAATAATTCTACATCATATGGTTTTAGGCAATTTAATACAGAAGCTCAATTTGAGAAAGCCTGGCATTATAACCTTGATCTATTTTATTTAAGGGATTCCTACAGAATGGAATTTCAAAGAGAAACAGATCATTATTATTTGTACTTGGTAGATGAAGATTTAAAAGAACTTGATCAATTAGCATCTGAGCTTGAAGAGTTTTATATAAGATTTACCAATAATATGCAAATGACTTTAGATCACAAAATTCATGTTTTCTTTTATCCGGAGTTATGCGACTTTCATTATATTCAGGGAAATTCAGACTGCCCTGTTGGTTCAGTTGGGGAAGCTTTAAGTATCGATTTGGCAAAGTTCACCAAAATGAATTTAGACGATCCATTAATGAATTCATCAAGCTTAGCAAAACATGAGCTAACTCATGTAATTCATATTGCTCTAGGCTTTAATCATAATCCAAAGTGGCTGCTTGAAGGATTAGCCAGTTTAATGCCGGATGATTTATTTACTGACGAGATTATAAATGGTTCGGAAGGTGTCTTAAAAGAACAAATAAATGTTGGATTTAGCGAAGTAGTATCTGCCTCCGGAAGGTATCCGACCATTGACGATTTTCAATCGTACGAATTTGTCGAAACTTATGGAAATCAGAGCCTTATGTATTATCTCCTTGGTTCGGTTATGGTAGATTATTTAATAAAATCAAGTGGATATTTAGAATTAAAACAATTTATCTTATCTGATGCTGCAGATTATACTACTCTTGGTTTTGCTGACAAAGTTGAATTTATGAATTCCTTTTATAATTTCTACGAACAAAACTGGAAAATTTCATCTCAAAAAACCACAGCTAAAAACATTCAAAATAAATTAACAATAGATGGAGACTTATCTGAAGTTGATTGGTCTCTTGATAAAGATATAACTGGAATTTATCCATTCTATCAGAATTGGTCCAATAATACTGCAAAGTTTGGGGCATTATGGGATAATAATTTTTTGTACGTTGCTGTTAAGGTTTTGGATAATAATCTTATAAATAATTCCATTGATGATTGGAATGACGGAGTTGAAATTTTTATAGATGGCGATTTTAATAAAGCAACCCAATACGATTTGTTTGATAGGCAGTTTAAGAAGGAATGGAATAGTTCCTTATTAGATGAAAAAAACAATAAAACAAATGGAGTAATACATTCGGTAAAAAATATAAGTGGAGGTTACGCAGTTGAAATAGCAATTCCATGGAGCAATATTGGAATTACTCCTGCTGCTGATTTATCAATTGGTTTTGATGTCTCTAACATAGATAATGATGGTTCAAAATATCAATTAATTTGGAGTGGAAATAATTTAAACAATGGAACTACAATTAATTTTGGGGAATTAAAACTCCTATATAATAATGCTCCTATAGTCTCAAATATTCCAAACCAAATAATAATTGAAGGAAGTACTTTTGCCCAAATTATTTTAGATGATTTTGTTGTTGATACTGATAATGCGGACAGTGAAATAAATTGGACTTATACGGGGAATACTGATCTAGAAGTGACAATAGATGGAAATAGAATTGCAACTGTTTACTCTCCGTATGCGGACTGGAATGGCGAAGAAACTATCACTTTTATTGCTACTGACCCAAGCGGGGCAACAAATAGTGTTGCAGTCTCTTTCACATTAACATCTGTAAATGACGGACCTGTTGTGAGTAATTTTGTGGATCAGACAATTATGGAAGGAAGTAATTTTTCAAATATTATTTTAGATGATTTTGTTTCAGATCCCGACAATATTGATTCGGAGATAATATGGTCTTATATAGGGAATGAACACATTTCTGTAAATATTAGTGACAACAGAATTGCAACAATTTCAACTCCGGGAGAAAATTGGTATGGAGAAGAAATAATTACCTTTTCAGCAAAAGATCCTGAGAATGAATCGAGTAGTAAAAATATAAAATTCTCAGTACTTCCAGTCAACGATTTACCAATAATAACATCAACTATTGATTTTATTGAATTCAAATCGGATACAAATTTCAGTCTGAATATTTGGAATTTAGTTTCTGATATTGAATCAGCTTCAAATTCATTGAAGTACAGTTTTACAGTTGCTTCAGATTCAATATTATTTTCATATCAAGATAGTAGCGGAGTGTTATTATTAAGTGCAATTCCAAACTATGGCGGACAAAGTAAATTATTTTGGAGAGTTGATGACAATGAACTAAGCGTTGAAGATACAATAACTATTATTGTAGAAAAAGCTGTTTTAGTATCAACTGAAAAAGAGATAAATACTCCAGAAGATTTTGTTCTTAATCAAAATTATCCGAATCCCTTCAATCCTTCAACTTCAATAAGTTTCTCACTAAAAGTAAGTTCAGATGTAACTCTTTCAATCTTTAATATGGTTGGACAGAAAATAGCAACAATTGTAAATGATAGATTAAATGCAGGCAATTATAACACAGCTTTTAATGCTGGAAATTATTCATCAGGAATTTATTTATATAGAATTACAGCTGTTGGAATTGATGGTTCTAAGTTTAGGTTATCAAAAAAAATGATATTATTGCAATAAAAAAATATTTGGTCAGAATTAAGGCCCAAAGAAATTGAGCATTTTTAAACTTTTAGAAAATAAAAAACCCAACATTATTTGTTGGATTTTTTATTAAAACTCTAATCTTCCAGTGTAGATAAATTACCAGGATCAAGTCCAAGAGCTTTTGCTTTTAAGACTCTTCGCATAATTTTTCCGCTTCTTGTTTTGGGCAATGAATCTACAAATTCAATTCTTTCCGGTTTTGCAATTGGACCAACTTCATGGGCAATATGTTTTACAAGTTCGTCTGCTAACTCTTTTGATCCGTTAACTCCTGATCTTAATATAACATAAGTATAAATGGCGTTTCCTTTCACTTCATGCGGTAAACCAATTGCAGCAGCTTCGGCAACATCACGATGACTCACTAACGCGCTCTCAATTTCGGCCGTACCAAGCCGGTATCCGGAAACTTTTATCACATCATCTACCCGGCCAATAATCCAGTAATAACCGTCTTTATCACGTCTGGCACTGTCTCCGGTTAGATATACATCAGGATATTTACTCCAATACTGCTCAACGTATTTATCAGGGTCTTTGTAAATGGTTCTTATCATTGCCGGCCATGGAGTTTTAATTACCAGATATCCTTCTTCATTATCTTTTACCGGTTTTCCCTCTTCATCTAAAATATCCATTTGGATTCCGGGGAATGGTCTTGTTCCTGAGCCGGGTTTAAGCGGAACACATGGCATAGGTGTTATCATAAACATTCCTGTTTCGGTCTGCCACCAAGTATCCATAATTGGACATTTTTCGCTGCCAATTACTTTATGATACCATTTCCAGGCTTCAGGATTTATAGGTTCCCCAACTGAGCCTAACAGCCTTAGGGATGAAAGATCATGTCGGCCAGGCCATGCATCACCAAATCTCATTAATCCTCTTATAGCGGTTGGAGCAGTGTACAGTATGGAAATACCATACTTCTCTATCATTTGCCACCATCTATTTGGATAAGGAAAATTTGGTGCTCCTTCATACATAAATGATGTAGCACCGTTTAACAAAGGTCCATACACAATATAACTGTGACCGGTAATCCAGCCCGGATCAGCTGCACACCAGTATCTGTCAGAATCATTTATATCAAATACATATTTTAAGGTTGCGTAAGTTCCAACCATGTACCCGCCATGAGTATGTAAAATGGCTTTTGGTTTTCCTGTTGTACCGGAAGTATATAACATAAATAAAGGATCTTCAGCATCCATTTCTTCCGCATCACACTTGTTTTTTGCAAATGGCATATTCATTAATTCGTGATACCACATATCACGGCCGAATTCCATATTTATATCCTGACCGGTTCTGCGAACAACTAGTACATGTTCAACCGTAGCAGCTCTTTGCAAAGCTTCATCCGCAATTTCTTTAAGAGGAACAATTTTACCCCGCTGATAAGCTCCGTCAGCTACAATCAATACTTTAGACTGGCTGTCTTCCAATCTTTCATGAAGAGCTTCAACAGAGAATCCGCCATATACAACCGAATGAATTGCACCAATCCTTGCACATGCCAGCATGGATATTACAATTTCTGGAATTCTTCCCATGTAAATTGTAACTCTATCCCCTTTTGAAACACCCATACTTTTTAATACGTTGGCAAATTTATTTGTTTCTCTATACAATGCAAAATAAGATAAGGACTGAAACTCCCCATTCTCACCTTCCCATATATATGCAAGTTTATTTTTTCTATTATCACTTAAATGACGGTCGATACAATTGTAGACTATGTTTGTTTTAGCTCCGGTGAACCACTTGTAGAAAGGTTTCTCAGAATCATCAATAACTTTATCCCAACTTTTAAACCAGTCAAGTTCATTTGCAATATCCCCCCAAAACTCCTCGTAATTATCATTTGCTTTTTCACTTAACTCATTCCAATCCTTTATGTGGGCTTGTTTAATTACGGATTCGGATGGATAATAAAATTCTTCATTGTTTTTTATCTCTTGCATTGTTCCTCCAAATGGATGTAAGTTTTTCACCTCGGAAATAAGATAGTTTATCCATTTAGAAAAATCAATAAAATAAATCTCTGCAATTTTATTTTAATTCTAAAAATATCTGATGTTATTTTTAATCAATTATAACAGCTCACAATCTAAAACTGTTACAGCTTCACCTCTAATTTTAACTCTGTCGCCAACAAGTTCTACCCCAAGTTCACCGCCTCTTGCCGAAATCTGGCAGGCATTAAACTCAGTTTTACCTAACTCATTTTTCCAGTAGACAACCAGGGCACAATGCGCTGAACCAGTTACCGGATCTTCATTTATTCCAATTGTCGGTGCAAAGAACCTTGAAACAAAGTCATACTTCTCATTATCCGACTTTGCAGTTACAATCACGCCTCTGTCACTTACTCTTGCCAGATAATCAAAATTAGGATTTAAGTCTTCAAGAATTTTCTGATTTTCAACTCTGAGCAGTAAATCGAATTGAGTTTTATAAGTACTAATAATATTTGTTCCCAGCGCGTCTTCCATATTTTTAATTGGTTCAGATTCTTCAATTTCACTTGCAGGAAAATCCATTTCTATTTTACCATTCTTTAGAACGGTTGTAAGTAAACCGCTTTTGGTATAAAAATTAATTTGCGAGTTTTTAGGAACAAATTCCCGTTCCCACAAAATATGCGCGCTGGCAAGAGTTGCATGTCCGCATAAATCAACTTCTGAAACTGGTGTAAACCATCTTAAACTATAACCATCATCCTGCGGAAAAAGAAATGCTGTCTCTGATAAGTTCATTTCTTTAGCTACGTTTTTCATCCATTGTTCTGATGGTGCTTTTGTTAAAACACATACGCCAGCCGGATTTCCCTTAAATGGTTCGTTAGTAAATGAATCAACTTGATAAATTTTCATATTGCCTCACATTTGTTTTTGTAAAGCTAGAAAATATTTTGGATGGGAACAAATATTTGGAGAGTATTAACCAATGGATTATTCCATTGGTTAATTAATTATGATGATAATTTCTATCCTTCTTTATTCTCATCTTTCGATTGTTTAGGATGAGGTTTATGAGGGTTTTTTGTATGTCCGGCTTTATTATCAACAGGTCTTCTACTAGAACTATATCTTCTAGGTTTACCTGATTTATCATTTCTATTATAATTTTTCTGCTGTGGCTTAGCCTGAGGCTCCATTCTTCTGGCTGGTCTCGGAGCTTTTTTCATTAAGTCTTCAGAAGGATGTGAACACTCTAGTTTTTCTCCAATAAATTCTTCTATAGCAGGAATATTAAATGAATCAATCTCTGATGCTAAGTTAACAAAAGTACCATCGGCACCTGCTCTCCCGGTTCTTCCAATTCTATGTACATAATCGCCCGGATCATCTGGCAGTGTCCAATTTATAACATGACTAACAGCATCAATGTGAATTCCGCGGCTCGCAACATCAGTTGCAATTAACGCGTGGATCTTTCCTTCTCTAAATCCTTCAAGTGTTCTTACGCGCTTCTTTTGATCAACATCGCTTGAAAGTACACCGCACTCAATACCGTTATTATACAATTTTCTGTGTACATATCTGGTTTCATCTTTACGGTTACAAAAAATTATTACCTTATTTAAATTTTCCGATTTTATAATATTATAAAGCAGGTTATATTTTTCATCATCGGGAATTGTATAAGTTAATTTATTAATGGTCTGTGTAGCAATTATTTCCGGTTCAATTTCAACCTTAACCGCTTCATTAGTCCATGAATAAGAAAGATTCTCAACATCAATATTTATAGTAGCACTAAAGAAAAGAGTTTGTCTTTTATCTTTATGCGGCGTTGCGCGAACAATTTTTTTAACATCAGGAATAAATCCCATATCAAGCATTGCATCAGCTTCATCAATTACAAGAATTTCTACTTCACTTAAATCAATTTCTTTATTCTGCATAAAATCCAGTAAACGTCCGGATGTTGCAACAACAATATCAACAACCTGGGTTTTTAGCATTTCCTTCTGCTTTTTATAATCCATACCGCCATAAACAGCCATAGTCTTAAATTTATTATGTTTCCCCAATGCTTCAGAATCTTTTGCGATTTGTATAACCAGCTCTCTGGTAGGAGCTAAAATTAAAGCTCTCGGAGTTCCGGGTTTTCTTTCTTTTTGTGTTTTACTTCTTATCAATTTTGCATAAATAGCAATTAAAAATGCGGCAGTTTTACCCGTTCCGGTCTGTGCTTTTCCAATTGCATCGCTTCCTTTTAAAGTATCGTTAAGAATACCCGCTTGTATTGGTGTGCAGTATTTGAATCCCAGATCATAAATTGCATGCATTATTGAACGGGGAATACTGAAATCATGAAATCTTTTTTTCCCTTCAACTTTATCAACTTTGAATTCAGCTATTGTCCATTGAGCTTTGTTATATTGTTTTTTTGGCTTAAAATTTTTATTTCTTGGCTGCGGTTTATTAATATTTTTCTTTTCAATGTTTTTCTTTTCAGCAAAATCTTTTTTCTTTTTATCCAAAGGTTTTCTCTGTTTTGGCGGAGCTGAAACTTCCTGAACAGTTTTCTTTTCTCTGTTCCCTAAACCTAATTTTTCTTTAATTGTTTTAAATAATTTTAACACAGAACTTCCTAACTTGTTATTAAATGGAATTGGGTTAAATAAAATTGGAAGGTAAATTTGCCTTATCTTACTCTAAACATTCTTGTTCTAGTCTAACCCAAGCGTATCAATGTAAATACATAAAATTCAAGTTTAAATATACACATTTTTTATTTGATAAATGATTAAAAGATTCAAATCCATTAGCTCAATTGTTATCAATATATTAAATTTCAATTTATTCATTTTAATCTTATAAATTATTTTTTATGAAATACATAGTATTCATATTTCTTGCTGTTGCCACAATTAATATTCACGGGCAAAATACTCCTCATTTAAATGACGGAATAATTTTCATAACTGAATTTATAGGCGGGGATGATTTTTTGTCCTTAAAAGATACTACAAATGATATTGATCTGGCTGATTCAATTTTTGTAACAGCATTAAAATATTATAGCGGAAATATTTCAGAAGCACTTTTGGCATTAACTTTTGCAACCCTTCCATACAAAAAACTTCCTATAAATATATTGGGAATTGATATCCCGATTCCGCTGCCACATGTTGGCGGAGAAATTTACAAACGGAAGAATGCAAATCTTCCAAAATATTTTTTCTTCAATTCCCCTGCTACTAAATTTGGAGATAAAGATAAACTAGCTCATTTTTTTGGAAATGCCTTTATAGCATATAATTTTGAATCATCAGATATTTCAAGTTTTCTTGGTGCTTTTGTAGAGCTTTTTGAAAGTTTGTTTTATTCAGGCGGTAATGTTGATAACAGAGATATAATGGTTAATAGTCTGGGAAAGAACTTTGGAATACTTCTTAAGCATAATGAACATGTTCTTCCATCTGGTTCTCTTAAACTCTATAATTTGTATTTTATGAAATTTAATTTTAGTTTTATTCATTAAACTCTTTATATAATTTTGAACATTTCGGGTATAAGTTATGAAATCCATTCTAATTGTTGATGATGAAAAGGAAATTTGCGAAAGTATAAAAATGATACTTGAGTATGAAGGTTATCATGTTGAATATACAACTGATTCTCACGAGGGACTTGAAAAGTTAAGAGGTTCAAGCTTCGATTCAATGCTGCTCGATATTCAAATGCCGGGTTTAACCGGATTTGAAGTTCTAGACTGGATTATGGAAAACGGTATTGACATAAATGTAGTAATGATCTCTGCATTTAACAGTTTAGAGAATGCTGTAAAAGCTACAAAACTTGGAGCTTTCGATTTTATAGAAAAGCCTATTGATAGAGATAAGTTACTTATATCTATACGAAATGCCTCTAATCTCTCAAATCTTAAAAAACAGAACAAACAGTTAAAAGAAAATTTATCTCAGGAAAATGAGATACTGGGAGAAAGTACCGGAATTAAACTGATTCTGGATACTATTACCAGAGTTGCTAAAACTGAAGCACGTGTATTAGTAACGGGTGAAAATGGAACCGGAAAAGAATTAGTCGCAAGAGAAATACATAAACAAAGCAATAGAAGTGAAAATGAGATTGTAGAAGTCAATTGTGCAGCTATACCAAACGAATTAATAGAATCAGAATTATTTGGGCACGAAAAAGGATCGTTCACTGGCGCTCATCAAAAAAGAATTGGAAAGTTTGAACAAGCTCACCGGGGAACATTATTTCTGGATGAAATTGGTGATATGAGTTTACAGGCTCAGGCAAAAGTTTTAAGAGCTATTGAGGATGGGAAAATTCAGCGGGTTGGCGGGTTGCAGAAAATTGAAGTCGATGTTAGAATTGTTGCTGCCACAAATAAGAATCTGACCGAAGAAATTAAAAATGAAAGATTTCGTGAGGATCTATATCACAGGCTAAATGTTATTCCAATAAACGTTCCGCCTTTAAGAGAAAGGAGGAGTGATATACCAATTCTTGCCGAACACTTTATGCAGGGTTATTCAAATAAAAACAAACTGCCGGCTAAAAAATTTAGAAATGAGGCATTGGAAGCATTAAAGAAATCGGACTGGACCGGAAATGTTCGTGAATTAAGAAACATGATTGAACGTTTATTAATAATGATTCCGGGAAATGAGATTACTGCGGCTGATATTAACTCTTTTCTTCCGGGAACTAAATCATCAACAGATAATCTGCTTAGTGTTTCTAATAATTTTCAAGAGTTTAAAGAAGCGGCCGAAAGTGCTTTTATACAAAAACAATTGAATGAGAATGACTGGAATATAAGTAAAACTGCCGAGTTACTGGATATACAGCGAAGTCATTTATATAGCAAAATAAAAAAATACAATTTAGAAAAAGGACATGAATAATGAGTGAAGAAACTATATTTTCCAAAATTATTCGGAAAGAGATACCTGCTGATATTGTTTATGAAAGTGACAATATTTTGGCATTTAGAGATATTAATCCGCAAGCTCCGGTTCATATATTAATTATCCCAAAGATTGTTCTGCCAACTGTGCGGGAAGTAAAAGGTTCGGAACATGCGTTATTACTTGGTGAAATGTACGATGTCGCAAATAAGATAGCTGTGCAGGAAGATATTGCAGCCGATGGATTTAGGCTTGTTGTAAACTGTGATAAAAATGGCGGTCAGGATGTATACCATCTTCATATGCACCTTTTAGGCGGCCGACAAATGAAATGGCCTCCGGGATAATAGAATATGGAGGAAGACTTCTACTAAATTATACAAAACAGTTAAAAAGAGAAAATGAGTTTAAGAAAAAATATTTCGACCGGAACTGAGTGGGAAGAAAAAGCAGGCTATTCCAGAGCCGTTGTAATTGGAAACATGATTGAAGTTTCTGGTACTGTCGCCGCAGATGAAAATGGGAAAGTTGTTTCCAAAAATAATCCTTACGAACAGACAAAGTTTATCCTTTCCAAAATTGAAACCACTTTGATTAAAGCAGGCGCATCAATTAAAGATGTTGTTAGAACTAGAATGTTTGTAACCGACATTAACAACTGGCAAGAAGTTTCTAATGCACATGGTGAAGTATTTAGAAATATAAAACCAGCCTCTTCTCTGCTTGAAGTCAGCAGGCTGATTGATAAAGATTTTTTGGTCGAAATTGAAGTCACAGCCGTTAAATAATCCATTCTATACCAATATTATTCAATAAAAATGGGCATGCTACTTGATATAGTGAAAATAATTTATTTATTGAGTTAAGATATTATTCTTATAAGTGAATTATTATGAACCGTTGTTTATACTTTGTTATATCAATTATTATTTTCACTCTGGCCGCTAAAACTACTTCTGCATATAACGCAGATTCCCTTTCTGTTAAAAGTATTGATTCCTCAAAAGTAAAGATCATTAAAAAAAACGGATTGTCTGATCAGACATCAATCCCGGAAAATTATTATCAAACTGCCAGTTACAAATTAGATAATTCTTTTTGTGTAATTGTTAAACAGGATAGTATTTCAATTCCAAATTGGCCTGTTGAATTTAAAATTATTTCTACGCCAAACAGTTCTAAAGGTACTAAGTTAACTGATACTCTGGTTTATACTAATAAAAACGGGATAGCAGAAGTATATGCTACTTTAGGCTCAGTTGAAGGTGTGTATGAATTTTCAGCCAGAATTTATAATAGTACCGGAGAAAATGATATTGTATACTTTAAATCATTTGCAAGAAAAGGCAACTGGGTATTCTACTTATTAAGCGGAATATTTGGCGGTTTGGGTATTTTCCTTTTCGGCATGGATATGATGAGTAAAGCTCTGCGTAAAGCCACCGGAAATAAATTACGATCAATACTTAGTACTATTACTAATAATAGAATTATGGCTGTTGGTGTCGGGACTATTGTAACAATGGTTATTCAAAGTAGCAGTGCAACTACTGTATTGTTAGTAAGTTTTGTTCAGGCACAATTAATGACTTTTGCGCAATCTTTGGGAATTATTCTTGGTGCGGGAATCGGATCAACTATTACAGCACAGTTAATTGCTTTTAAAATAACAGATTATGCCCTTTTAGTTATCGGGTTTGGATTTCTAATTTATTTCTTCTCTAAATCAAAGAAAGTAAAAAATATAGGTTCATCAATTCTTGGATTTGGATTATTGTTTTTTGGTATGTGGATTATGTCAAGTTCAATGCAGCCTTTAAGAACATACGAACCATTTATTCATCTGCTCCGGCAACTTGAAAATCCAATTTTAGGAATTCTTATTGGTACTATTTTTACTGCTTTAATCCAAAGCAGCGGTGCTTTTGCCGGTATTATTATTGTGCTTGGCAGTCAGGGTTTTATTACGCTTGAAGCGGCAATACCATTAATATTTGGAGCAAATATAGGAACATGTGTAACAGCGCTTTTAGCCGGTATAAATGCAAATCGTGAAGCAAAAAGAGTTGCTATTGCTCATACTTTATTCAAAGTTTTTGGCGTATTAATATTTATTTTATGGATTCCTCAACTTGCTGATTTTGTAAGATCCATTTCGCCTTTAGGTGATAATACACTTACCGGGAAAGAATATCTGGGACAGGTTGTGCCAAGACAAATTGCAAATGCGCATACAATTTTTAATATAACTCTTACTCTCATAATTCTTCCATTCATAAATTATATTGCTGACTGGATTGTGAAAATTTTCCCCGATATAGATGAAGCTGATAAAGAGCAAAAGTTTCAGACACAGTTTTTAGAAGAAAGTTTAATTTCGACTCCTGCGCTGGCGTTAAGCTTATCTAAAGCCGAAATTATTCAGATGGCAAAAAAAGTTCAGAATATTGTAGACAAGGTTTCCTCTCTATTCTTCAATTATAATGACGATTTAGTTGATGAAATTAAAGATCAGGAGACTGAGATAAACTATCTCAACGTACATATTAGTAAATACCTTATGAAAATAAGTCAGGAAAGTCTTGCTGAAGAACGTACTGATGAGATTTTCCAAATGGTACATTGTGTTACCGAATTGGAACAGATTGGTGATATTGTTTCGAAGAGATTAATTCCCCTTTCAAAAAAGAAAAATAAACTTAATGTAGGCTTTTCAGAAGTGGGTGAAACTGAGATAAAAGATTTTCATTTAAGAACTATGAAACAAATAAGCAGAGCAATAATTGTCTTTAAAGATGTTAATCTTAAAAGTGCAAAGCGAATGGAGAAAAAGTATAATAAATACAGACTGATAGAATTGGATTCCCGCAGAACTCATTTTGACAGATTGCGTGATGATGTTCCTGAGACTATTGCTACAAATCAAATACACCTGGAGTTGATGGAATTATTAAAAAGAATTAGCAGTCATGCTACAAATATAGCCAGAATATTTTTAGAGGTAGGCACTGATAATGAGGAAGAAGTAGTGCTAAAAGCAAGACTATCCAGAATTAGAAAGAACAAAAATGAAAGCGAAGTGGAAATTTCTGATGAAGAAAACATTTAGGATTCCAAATAGTTCTATGAATTTATGTGTAGAATTTTGGGGGAAGTTTTTATAAACTTAGTAATAATTTATTTGTATACTATCATTATTAAAAATTCATTTTAAGATAGGTGATTTAGATAAAAAAGGGATCAACATGGATTATCATATTGTTATATCAGAGAATAACGATCATCTTTTGTTAAAAATATTAAAACCAATGACATTGGAAATTGTTATAGCTGCATACGAAGAACTGATTAAAATCGGGAAGGGAAATAATATTTTCAAAATGTTAGCCGATCTAAGAAATCTGGAAATTAAAACCAATAACATAGATAGATACGAATTTGCATATACTATGTCAGAAAAGTTAGGTCTTGATCGTAATTGGAAACTCGCAATTTTAAAAGATAAAAATTCTACTGCCCCGGATTTTTTTGAAACGGTTATGACCAATGTAGGCTACGACTGTAAAGCATTTACTAAGCTTGAAGATGCAGAAGACTGGCTTGAAAATAAAAAGCTGCCCTGATTTGTCAATTGAAAAAATCCCTCCTAAACTTGCCCAATTAATAATAGTTAACTCTCAACTATTAAATAAAAGTTATAGTGAAAAAAATGAGAATCTAAATATCATAGATCATCTTGGATATATTCAGATAGATACAATCTCAGTAATTAATAGATCTCATAATCATACTCTTTGGACACGAAACGAAAATTATAAAGAAGCGGATCTTCATGAGCTTCAATCAGTTGATAAAAAGATTTTTGAATATTGGGCACATGCAATGGCCTATTTGCCGATGGACGATTATAGATTTTATTTATCGAGAATGGAAAATTTTCATAATCCCAAAAGTACTTGGACAAAAAACCACAATGATAACTGCAAAAAACTATTTAAGCCGATTCTAGAACGAATTAAATCAGAAGGATCTTTATCATCTAAAGATTTTTCTGATTCAAGAGAAAAAGGCGGAACCTGGTGGGATTGGAAACCTGCAAAAGTTGCATTAGAACTACTTTTCTGGCGTGGCGATTTAATGATATCTGAGCGAAAGAAGTTTCAAAAATTTTACAATTTAACTGAAAGAGTTTTGCCCAATAATATTAGTCTTAAAAAGCCTTCGGATTATGAAACAGCTGAATTCATAGTATTACGGGCTATTAAAGCCCTTGGAATCGCTGAAAGAAAAGAAATACAGAAATTTCTTCAGCCGGAATCATCCAGAGATTCTGAGTTGCGAGCAGTTTCAAAAAAACATATTGATAAGGCAATAAATAATTTATTGGATGATGAAAAAATATTGGCAGTTGAAATTGAAGGGATTGAAAAAACCGAGTATTTTTTATTTCCAGAAACGCTGAGGATATCTGACAATAACAATTCCGCTATTCATTTCCTTTCTCCTTTTGATAATCTTATAATTCAGAGACAGAGAATAAATAAGATATTTAATTTTGATTATTCTCTTGAGTGTTACATCCCGACCGCTAAAAGAAAGTTTGGATACTTTGTTCTTCCTATTTTATGGGAAAATAAGTTTATAGCAAGAGCAGATTTAAAAGCGGATAGAAGAAATAAAGTATTTCTTATTAATAATCTTCACTTTGAAGATAATACAAAAATCGATGATCAGTTTTTATCAGCATTTTCACAGAAAATAATAAAACTTTCAGAGTTTAATAATTGTAATAAAATTCAATTACTTCATTCTAACAACAAGATATTACTCTCAGAACTTTCCAAAAAAGTTGCTAGCTTTATTTAATAATTATTTAATCTCACTCCCTATTATATTTTGAAATTTTATTTCTTATTTTAAGTTTATATAACCATATAAACTTAGGTGATTTATGCCTTCTACAAACGATTTTCTTACAGTTGGTCTTGCCCAGATAGCTCCAATTATGCTTAACCGGGAAAAAACTACAGATAAAATTATTGATTATATAAAACTTGCAAAACAGCGTGACTGCCATATAGTTGGGTTTGGCGAATCTTTATTGCCAGGATATCCATTTTGGCTGGATAAAACAGACGGAGCCAGATTCGATTCGCCTTTTCAAAAAAAAATATTCTCTCATTATCTCGATCAGTCAATTGAAATTGAACTTGGTCATCTTAATTCTATTTGTGAAGTTTCCCGAAATGAAAAAATAAATGTAGTATTGGGAATTGTTGAAAGAGCCGGTAATAGAGGGAGCCACAGCTTGTATTGTTCTCTTGTTTATATAGACAAAGGCGAAATTAAATCTGTTCACAGAAAACTGATGCCTACTTATGAAGAAAGGCTGGTCTGGTCGCCAGGCGATGGAAACGGTTTAAGAGTTCATCCTCTAAAAAAGTTTACAGTGGGCGGGTTAAATTGCTGGGAAAACTGGATGCCGCTTGTCCGGTCTTCTCTTTACGCTCAGGGAGAAGATCTCCACTTTGCAATTTGGCCGGGCGGAAATAGTTTAACAGAAAATATTACAAGGTTTGTTGCAAAGGAAGCTAGGTCATTTGTAATATCTGTTTCCGGTTTGTTGCGCAAAGAGGATATTCCTGATGATATTCCGTTTGCCGATTCTATTAAGGAAAAGTGTTCCGATTTAATTTTTAACGGTGGATCATGTATAGCTGGTCCGGATGGAGAATGGATAATTAAACCTACCATTGGAAAGGAAGAATTATTAGTTGCAACAATTGACCATAATAGAGTTAGAGAAGAACGCCAAAACTTTGATCCTTCGGGACATTATTCCCGCGCTGATATAACTGAGTTAAAACTAAATAGAGAACGCCAAAGTGTTATAAAGATTATAGATTGAGGTTCTAATGTTTAAGAATTTATGTAATACTTTTCTGCCATTATTTTTAATTTCAATAATATTTGCCGGGTGTTCTGTTAAAAAAGAAATCCCGCCAAATATTTTATTTATTATGAGTGATGATCATGCCGAACAAGCTATAAGCTGCTACGGAAGCAAGCTTATAAATACACCCAATATTGATAGGATTGCAAACGAAGGAATTCGTTTCACAAATAGTTTTGTAACTAATTCTATCTGCGGACCGAGCCGTGCAGTATTATTAACGGGTAAATATAGTCATTTAAACGGATTTAGAGATAACAGGGATTTATTTGACAGTTCACAGACTACCTTTCCAAAGCTATTGCAAAAAGCTGGCTACGAAACTCATGTAATTGGGAAATGGCATTTAAGGTCAACTCCGACAGGTTTTGATAACTGGAAAATCCTTAAAGGTCAGGGGCAGTATTACAACCCGTTGTTTTTAGAAAACGGGAAAGAAAATATTAGAACCGGATATACTACAGATATAATTACGGATTTAACAATTGAAGCACTTGAAAACCGTAGTAAAGAAAAACCTTTCTGCATGTTAATTCATCACAAAGCACCACACAGAAACTGGATGCCAAACGCCAAATATTTTGAAGAATTTGAAAATATTGAATTCCCTCTGCCAGAAACTTTTTATGATGAATACAAAACCCGTGAAAAAACAGCCGGACATGCAGATATGCGAATTGATGATATGTACTTATCATTTGATTTGAAACTGCATAAAAATTATTACGATAAAGAAACCGGGACCGGAGGTAATGCTAAATTTGCTTCTAAAGTTGAATTAAACTGGTTAGCAATTTATAACAGAATGAATGCGGAACAGAAAAAACTCTGGGATGGACATTACAATAAAATTAATGAGGAGTTCAAAAAAGCTAATCTCAAAGGGAATAAATTACTCGAATGGAAATATCAGCAATATATGAAAGACTATTTGAGATGTATACTTTCTGTTGATGAAAGTATTGGCCGTATTCTAAATTATCTTGATGAAAATGGATTAGCTAAAAATACAATTGTAGTCTACACTTCTGACCAGGGATTTTATTTAGGTGAGCATGGATGGTACGATAAAAGATTCATGTATGAAGAATCGCACAGTATGCCTTTGGTTATCCGATATCCAAAACAAATTCCAAGTGGACAGGTTTCAGATTTAATGGCATTGAATTTAGACTTTGCTCCTACATTTTTAGATTTTGCAAATGTAACAATCCCCAATGATGTTCAGGGAAATTCACTTAGAAATATTTTGGAAAATAATAAAACCGATAACTGGCGTAAATCAGTTTATTACCATTATTACGAATATCCGCACGGATGGCATAAAGTAAAAAAACATTGTGGTGTTAGAACTGAAGATCACAAACTTATTCATTTTTATGATGATGATATTTGGGAATTATATGATCTTAAAAAAGATCCGAATGAATTGAAGAATATTTATACCGATCCGTCATATGCAGATATAAATAATGACTTAAAAAATGAGCTGAGTAGATTGCAGAAAGAATATAAAGATTCAAGTTTTTAAAATAAATCGGTTGTGCAAAACCAGTGAAAAGCCTGATGCCGCACAAGGTTATTTACTCTGAAATTGAAAAATTCACACAATCATAATATCAATATTATCATTTATACTTTGTATATTTGGACTTTCCGATTCTAAGTTTGGAATCTTGGTAAATATATTTATTCTTTCTTTGATTATAATCAGAGAAAAGTTCAACTTATTTTAACGGTATCCGATGCAAACGATCTATTCTGAACAATACACAATTCACTCCTACGAAGCTGATTATAAAGGGAAAGCTTCATTCCTTTCGTTATGTAACTTTCTTCAGGAAGTTGCCTGGAAACATGCTGAGATTATGGGTTTAGGTTATTCTCATTTAATTAAGAAAGACTTGATCTGGATAATGCTTCGACAATCAATTTCGGTTAAACAATATCCAGACTGGGGCGATAAAATTATTGTTAAAACCTGGCCTAGCGGATTTGATAAACTTTTTTGTTATAGAAAATTTGAGATTTTTGATTCTGAAAATAACGTTCTTGCTGAAGCAATTTTTACATGGATGGTTATTGATCTTAAATCAAAGAGACCACAAAGAACTGAAAGTTATTTTTTCGCGGAATTACCAGATGAATTTATGATGATACCCAAAACACTTCCGCCTAAGTTGGATAAAGATATAAATGGGAAATTAACAAGCACCATAGATGTAACCGTTACAGATCTGGATGTAAACAATCACGTTAATAATGTAACATATATCAAGTGGATTATTGATAGCCTGACTCTCGAATTTCATAATGAAAATGAGTTAATTCAATTACACACAAATTTTTTGGCTGAAGCTACCTATGGTGATAAAGTTGATATATATCTTAACGAAGGCAGTGATTCTAAGCATAATATAGTATTACAAAGGCAGTCTGATTGTAAACCTCTTTATCTTGCAGAATTAAAATGGGGAAAAGTAAAATAAACCGGCATCCTTTAAAGGATATTGCCGTTATATAAATTAAATTATATGTTTAGCTTTTAAAATATTATACATCCTAAATATCAGGAATAAATATGATAAATTGGTTTATTGAATTAGATCATGTAACACAGGCACTATTAGCAACTTTATTCACATGGCTTTTAACTGCACTTGGTGCGGCACTTGTATTTTTTGTTAAGACAATTAACCAAAAAATTCTAAATGCAATGCTTGGTTTTGCCGCAGGTGTTATGATAGCTGCAAGTTTTTGGTCATTACTTGCGCCAGCAATAGAGATGTCAGAAGATGGACCTTTACCTTCATGGCTTCCAGCGGTTATAGGTTTTTTATCTGGTGGAATATTTCTACGTATTGTTGATAAAATTCTCCCTCACCTTCATCTTGGTCTTCCAATTGAAGAAGCAGAAGGTATAAAAACTTCATGGAAACGAAGTGTTTTATTAGTTCTTGCTATAACATTACATAATATACCAGAAGGATTAGCTGTTGGAGTTGCATTTGGAGCAGTTGCAGCCGGGCTTCCATCTGCAACAATTGCTGGTGCTATTGCGCTTGCTATTGGCATTGGCATCCAAAATTTCCCAGAAGGTGCAGCTGTCTCAATGCCGCTAAGACGTGAAGGATTTTCCAGAACTAAAGCTTTCATGTATGGTCAACTTTCAGGAATAGTTGAACCGATGGCAGGCGTAGCAGGTGCGGCGGCTGTTATAATTATGCGTCCAATTTTACCTTATGCACTTGCATTTGCAGCCGGTGCAATGATTTTTGTAGTAATAGAAGAACTTATCCCAGAATCTCAGATGGATAAAGATACTGATATTGGAACAATAGGTGCAATGTTAGGATTTGCTGTTATGATGACTTTGGATGTTGCATTAGGATAAAATAGTTTATGAGTAATGTTGAAAAAGTTTGTGATAAAAATTTTGATTCACTAATAGAAAGGTTTGAAAAAAAAGTATACGGATCAGCTAAAGGCGATTTAAGATTAGAGCTTATAAAAAAAGATTATGAAGATTTTCTCCCTGATGTTCTAAAAAACAGCGGGCAACATATTCTTGATGCAGGAGCAGGTTTCGGGCAGATAAGTCATGAATTATCTAAGTATAATCATAAAATTATTCTGTGCGATGTTTCAAAAAAAATGCTTAAGAAATCGGCTGATATAATTGGTTCAAGTTCAGACAACAGCAATATTGAGTATATTCATTCAGCATTCCAAGACCTTCCTTCTTCTTATTATAATCAATTTGATCTGGTAATTTCACATGCCGTTTTAGAATGGCTTGCTGAACCAAAAAAATCTCTACAAAAATTATTAAAGTTTATTAAGCCGGGCGGTTATCTTTCATTAATGTTCTATAATAAAAATTCACTTATTTATTATAATTCTATCAGGGGAAATCTTAAGAAAATTCTTAAGAAAGATTTTGAAGGTTATCCTAACAGTTTAACACCTTTACATCCTTTAATTCCTAAAGATGTTGAGCAGTGGTTAAATGATGTTGAACTTAAAATTATTAATAAAACCGGTATTAGATGTTTTTACGATTATATACATTGGGAAGTTCAAAAACAAAGACCTTATGAAGATATCTTAAAACTTGAGAAAACTTATAACCGCACAGAACCCTTTGCATCGATGGGTCGTTATATTCATCTCATTTGTAAATCTACTTAAACTTAAACCCTACTAAGTTTATCTTTTTACCTTCAGCAATATATCGCATTTCATATTTAGTCTTAATTGTTTCCTCAAATAGCAACTCTGATTTACTATAGAGATCATCTGTATGTTTAATTATATCAAGGTTAAACTCATTTAGAGTTTCTAAAGCATAATTGTAGAGCATTCTTTCGTCAGTCTTTAAATTTATTACTCCGCCGGTATTCAATATCTCTCTATAAATGCTTAAATATTTGGGAGCCACTAATCTTCTATTAATATCTCTTGGTTTTAAATGAGGATCCGGGAAAGGTATCCAAATTTCACTAATTTTCAGCTTTGAAAAAAGCTCGGGTAATTGATCCGCAAAGGCTACAAGAAAACCAACATTTTTAAGATTACGTTCTGTGGCACTTTCAGAGCCATTCCAAATTCTATCACCGCGTAAATCCAATCCGATAAAGTTTCTTTCCGGAAAATTCCCAGCCAAAGCGATTGAATAATCTCCCCTTCCGCAACCAATTTCAAGAGTTATAGGATTATTATTCCCAAAAAATCTGAGGATAGATTCTTCTAAATCTTTATCTTCTCCCATAAAAACATTTTCAAACTTACCTACATCTCTTATTTTTATATGCTTGCGTCTAGCCATTTATATTCTATCTATTTTCAAAAATTTAAGTCGTAAAGATATAAAAAAAATTTGTTTAACTAAGGTAATTTCAAACTAGAATACTTTTTATAATGATAAAGCAATTAATTAAATAATAATATTAAGATATTGCATCTTATTCGAAAATCTTTATCTTGCTCACAAACAATTTATAGGAGAAACCATGAAATTAACTGCTGAAGATATACTAAAGGAAAAAGGTAACGAGATAGTAAGTGTTACTCCTGATACAACTATTGCAGACGCTATAAAAAAAATGAACTCCAATAAAATTGGAGCTGTTCTGGTTGTTGATGTAAATGGATATATTGGGATATGGACTGAAAGAGATCTTCTAAAAAATCTCTTAATCGAAAGTTTTGATGTAAAAACTTCTCTTGTTAAAGATTACATGACAACTAATCTTGTTTATGCAAAGTATGATGATTCTCTTTATCAGTTATTAGATAAATTTTTAGGACGCAGAATCCGGCATCTTTTAGTTGAAAAAGAAGGTGAGTATATTGGTTTTTTATCTACCGGTGATGTAATGAGATCCGGGTTGGTATTAAAATCGAAAGAACTTGAAGAAATGAACGCTATACTAAGTTGGGAATATTACGAAAATTGGAATTTTGAACCAAAAAAATAAAAAATTTTATAGATGGCATCTTTCCAAAAGATGTCATCTGTTATTTTGTACTTACCTTGTTTTCACCAAATCAAACAGAGAAACTCCCGCCATAATAAAATAACTTGCATAAAGTATAACTGCCGATATTATTGTGAGCATATAAAAATTGGGATTTACAAATTTAATTAGCCAAAAAGAACCGAAGGTTAAAATAATAGAAATGAAAGGTTCAAGGAGAAGGAATTTTTTAAATTTTCCTTTAATAACTGTGTTATAATTAAAGATGAGAGTGATACTTAAAAATATAAACGCAAAACCAAGAATATGATTATGTGTCGTCATCAATAAAGAGTTAACAGTTTTGCCAGTATCAATATTTTCAGTAAACTCATCTTTAAACTGTTCATCCCCTTTAATGTTGTTTACAATTCCTTTAGAACTTGACTCTGTAAGATTTGACACATATAACAATCCTAAAATTACTCCAATTGACAGAACCAGAATATACATTATCAAAATCTTTTTTAAGTCTTCATCTAGGTCTCTTAAATTAGTCTGCATATTTCATCTTTATTAAATTAAATAAAAGTGCTACTTTTTTAATTCCTTTTGTAACTGAGTTTGATGAAATTGTTGCACCCGATATTGCCTCAATATTAGCTCCTATTGAAATTTCATCATTTCCATTTAGACCCCGGAATTGTTTTTGCCACCAGTTCTGTTTTACAGCACCGCCATGTTCCTCTCTGTACTTAACAATTGTAGAATATTTTATAGTTCCGTCTAAATCAAAAATCACAAGAAATGTAATTGGAAGATTTTTCCCTTTTACATTATCAAGAATCGCAATAGCTTCAATCCCATATTCAGATTTTATTTCCCAAAGATAAACTTCACTTCTGAAAAACATTTGTTTGCAATTCATCTCAATTTCTTTTTTTAAAATAGGATTGATCTGAAATTTTTCAAATGACAAATCAACATCTTTCTTAAAAAATTGCTTTATCATCGTTTCAGATTTATCCTTGATTTCACTTGCAATAATATTTGAAATTAGGATTAGCGATATAATTATTATTTTTTTCATATTATTTTTAGAAAAATCTCCGAGGCAATTAAATTCCCCCGAAGATTTTAGATTAAAACTTAGAACATGTATCCTACACCAAGATTAAATAAATCAGTTTTTTCATCACCGAGTTCGATTTTGTACTGACTATAATCGGCTTTGAAAACAATATTATCAATTGGTTTAATGTTTACCCCGACAGTTACAATAGTTCGGTGATATTGTTTTTCTAAATCACCGCCAAAAACGGTTGAAGCCGCAGTGTTATAATCTGTATACCTAACAAATGGAATAATTTCCCCTTTGCAGTTTAATAAAGAGCCAATGTTGTAACCAAAATCTACATAATAACCATTCGAAGTTTCAACCTCTCCTTTATCATAAGAAATATTTCCAAATTCAAAATCGGCATAAATATTATTTGCACGATATTGTGCATGAACTTCTAACAAACCAATTGCGTTGTTAGTTGAATCTGCTGTTGCATTATTATATGTATATGAAAAACCAGCTTTCAACCCTTTAATTCCGTGATAATCAATTCTTCCGTTATATAATAAATCTTCAGCATTAGATTTATAACCTTTTTGCCTTCCATCTCTGATACCAGATTTTGCCGAAAAATTCTCAGCATTTAATCCTTCCATTACTGTTAATTTGTAATCAAAACCTTTATATTTTCCATAAACTGCAACACCATTTCCAAACCATGTTGTTGGAATTATATATTTATTGTACTCTGGTCTTTCAACTCCTAAAAATGTAGGTGGTTCATGATATTCATTTATTAGACCAACTGAAGGTAAAATTACACCAGCCTGGAAACCAAATACATCTGAATGATGATAATTAATATATGCCTGTTCTAATTCTAACTCCCCTTTTTCTTCACCCTTTACAAAATTATGTTCAAGTTCAATTTCTGAATTGAATGACCATTTTTCGCTAAAAGTATGTGAATAAAACATTACGAATCTATGAAAATCCAAAGTTTTCTTTGAATCACCATCTTCTGGTTTGGAATAGTTGTAATGAAGTTCTCCATATCCGCCAACTGTAGTAGTAGGTTCAAAAAATTCATCTTGAGCATTAATTGATACAACTACAAAAATCATAATTACGAGTAAAAGTGTAAGTTTGTTAAACATGTTGATTCATATCCTTATTTTTATTTAGCATAAACGTTGTTTTTATTTAGACATAATATAAATACTATTTAGATTCTTTCCAAATAAGTCTCGGAAATAATTTATTTTTAATTCACTCAATTTATTTCTTGACAATCCAATCTTGAATTGCTTATCTTTGTGTTACTATGTATAAGAACACCGGAAGAAATATCGAAATCAGAAAAACTACTTGGTGGTGGCATACAACTATAGATAAAGTGTAGAATTGTGAAATAACTAAGTTTTTGATGCCCTTCTTAGTGAAATACTTTGAAGGGTTTTTTATTAAATAGGAATAACAATGAATTTTGAAACATTTAAAGAGCTCTCTAAAGATTACAATGTAATACCAGTTTTTGAAAAAATTACTGCCGATATGTTAACTCCGGTACTTGTATATCTTAAAATTAGAGAAAAAGATAAAAACTGTTTTCTTCTTGAATCAGTTGAAGGAATTGGCCGTCTCGCGCGTTATTCATTTATTGGCAAAAATCCTTATAAACTATTTTATAATTATCAGGATAAACTTCACATTAAATCTGCGGAGAAAGAAGAATCCATTGATATAAATATTTTTGATTTTTTAAGTAATGAAATTGAAAACAGTTCTCATCCGGCATTAGAAGATCTCCCCTATTTTACCGGCGGGATTGTTGGTTATCTTGGTTACGAAAATGTTTCAGCAATTGAGGATGTAATTAAATTCAACCAATCTGATAGTTTAGAAAACCCTGATTCCATTTTTGGCGTATATAAAACAATTCTGGCTTTCGATCATTATAAACATCAGCTAATTATAATTTCTAATGTATTTGTTGATGAAAATACAGAACTGGAAAAATCTTATAACGAAGCAAAAGAAACAATAAAACAGCTAAAATCTGAATTAAAATCGCAAGTAGAATTTATTTCGGATTTCAAATTAGAGGCTCAAATAGATGATCCCTATATTGATAAGGATAAGTTCTTTGAGTTAGTTAAAAAATGCAAACAGAATATTTTTGACGGAGATGTATTTCAAATTGTACTTTCAAAAAGGTTTGATACTGAATACACAGGCGATTTGCTTAATGTTTATCGTGCTTTAAGAATGATTAATCCTTCGCCATATATGTATTTTCTGGAGTATGAAAATGATTTTACAATTATAGGAACTTCACCTGAAGATCTTTTAAAAGTGAAAGATAAAAATGCTACAATTTTACCAATTGCCGGAACACGCAGACGGGGAAAAACAGATGAAGAAGATAAAGAACTTGAGCTTGATTTAATAAATGATCCTAAAGAATTGGCTGAACATAATATGCTGATAGATTTAGCAAGAAACGATTTAGGACGCGTTTGTGAATATGATTCTGTTCATCTATCGGAAAACATGAATATAACACGCTTTTCACATGTTATGCATATTGTATCAAGAGTTGAAGGTAAGCTGGAAGATTCTAAAAATTGTATTGATGCTTTAAAAGCCAGTTATCCGGCTGGAACTGTTACCGGAGCACCTAAAATTAGAGCTATACAGCTACTAAATGAATATGAAGATGAAAAACGCAATGTTTATGCCGGTGCCGTGGGTTACATAGATTTCAGTGGTAATCTTGATATGTGTATAGCAATAAGAACAATGTTTGCTAAGGACAAAAAAATATACTGGCAGGCCGGAGCCGGTATTGTAGCTGATAGTAAACCTAAACTTGAATTAAAAGAGATTAAAAATAAATCAGCCGCTCTAAGAAGCGCGTTAAAATATGCTGAGGTAATTGATGAAAATATTGATGATTGATAATTATGATTCCTTTACTTTCAATCTGGTACAGTTGATTGGAAAGTTTACTGAGGATATAATTGTTAAACGCAACGACAGGATAACTTTAGAAGAGATTAAAAAAATTGCTCCCGATAAAATTGTAATTTCTCCGGGGCCCGGGAAACCGGAGGGCTCTAATATTTCGCTTGATGTAATTAAAACACTTGGAGAAAAAACTCCAATATTAGGAGTGTGCCTGGGACATCAGGGAATTGGAATTACTTTTGGAGGAAAAATTGTTAGTGCTCCGACTCTTATGCATGGAAAGATTTCAAATATTGTACACGACAATAAAACCATCTATAAAGATATTCCTCAAAAATTTGAAGGAGCAAGATACCATTCATTAGTTATAGACAGAGAAACTCTTCCGCAGGTATTCCAAATAAGCTCGGAAACTGAGGATGGTGTAATAATGGGTATCAGACATAAAGAATTACCAATTGAAGGAATTCAGTTTCACCCGGAATCAATATTAACAAAAGTTGGCGATAAACTAATAGAGAACTGGTTAAAATTATGATCAAAAAAGAAATTGAAAAAGTTCTAAATAGAGATAACTTATCTATAGAAGAATCATATGAAGTTATGCAAAAAATTATGGGCGGTGAAATTAATGATTCGCAAATAGCGGCTTTATTAATTGCTCTTAAAGGCAAAGGAGAATCATCCCAAGAAATAGCCGGTTTTGCAAAAGCAATGCGCGATAGAAGTATTAAAATTGAATCAGACTCAGAAACTACAATTGATGTTTGTGGAACCGGTGGCGACAATTCCGGAACATTTAATATATCAACCGCTGCTTCATTTGTTGTTGCCGGAGCCGGTGTAAAGGTTGCGAAGCATGGGAACAGGTCTATATCAAGCTTAAGCGGCAGTGCCGATGTTTTAACAGAGCTTGGTATAAGTATAAACCTTTCTCCTGAAGTTTCGGAAAAAGCAATTGACGAAATTGGAATTGCCTTTTTATTCGCGCCAAATTATCATCCTGCCATGAAGCATGTAGCAAAAGTTCGTAAAGAATTAGGTATGAAAACTATTTTTAATATGCTTGGACCTTTAACAAATCCCGCAAACACAAAAAAACAGTTAATTGGAACTTTTAATGAAACGGCTTCTCAAAAAATGTCAAAAGCCGTAGAATATCTGAATATGAAAAAAGTTTGTTTTGTATGTACAGACAATAAATACGATGAAATCTTACTTTCCGGCACTACAAAAGTTTTTGAATTTGGAAATGATAAGGTTGATCAATACAATTTAACCTCAGAGAATTTTGGATTAGGAGACATTGAAATTTCAAATTTAAGAGGAAATACATCATCGGAAAATGCGGAAATAATTTTGAACATACTAAAAGAAAAAGAAAAAAGTGAGCGTTCAAGAGTTGTTATAGCTAACGCTGCTATGGGATTATACTGTTCTGGAATTTCAAATGATTTAAAAGAATGTTACTATTTAGCTGAAGAATCAATTGAATCCGGGAAAGCCTATGAAAAACTGGCAAAACTTTCTGAAGTTGGCGAATAATGAATATACTTGAAGAAATTGTTGAAGTAAAGAAACAGGAAGTTGCGGCACTAAAAAGGGATTTTACTCTTTCAAGATTTGAAGATAGTCAGTTTTTTGATCAGAAAAATTTGGGATTTAAAAAATCTCTATCATCCAATAATGTAATCTCAATTATTGCAGAAATAAAAAAAGCGAGTCCTTCTAAAGGTATTATTAAATCGGACTTTAATCATATAGATATTGCTGAACTATATATGGAATTTGGAGCAAACGCTGTTTCCGTTTTAACTGATCAGAATTTCTTTAAAGGAAATATCACTTACTTAAATGATATTGCAAAAATCAAATCGGTTCCTCTTCTTAGAAAAGATTTTATAATAAATGAATTTCAGGTGTTTGAGGCAAAATCGAATGGTGCTGACGCGGTTTTATTAATTTCAGAAATACTCTCAGAATCTCAAATTAAAGAGCTTAGTTTTTGTGCCAAAGAATTAGGATTATTTGCATTGCTCGAACTTCACTCCGTAAAACAAATTTCAAAAATTGATTTTGGCTTGAATGACATAATTGGAATTAACAATAGAAATCTAGAAAACTTTAAGACAGATTTAAATACAACATTAGAAATAGAAAAATTGCTGCCGGAAGATATTGTTGTTGTCGCGGAAAGTGGAATTTCAAACCGGGAGGATTTTGATTTATTGAAAACTGGCAAAACTGATGCTGTTCTGGTAGGCGAACATTTAATGAGATCAAATAGTATTGGTGATTCACTAAAGCAAATGAAAGAATGGTGCAGACGTGAAAATTAAAATTTGCGGTATCACAAATATTGAAGATGCTCTTTTTAGCTCTAATGCTGGTGCTGATGCTTTAGGATTTATATTTTATAAAAAGAGCAAACGGTTTGTTGAATATGAAAAGGCAAAAGAAATAATTGCTTTATTACCAGAACGTATAATTAAAATTGGTGTTTTTGTAAATGAAGATAATGATTTTATAAATAAAATTTCTGCCGAAATTGGATTAAATGAAATACAATTACACGGTGACGAATCACAAGCCGATGCATCAAAAATTAAACTGCCGGTTATAAAAGCTTTTCGTGTTGATGACGAATTTGATTATTCTGTACTAGATGAATTTAAAGACTATTCAATCCTTTTGGATTCGAAATCGAATGCTGAATATGGAGGAACCGGATTGACTTTTAATTGGGAACTTATTCCGAAGGTGTTGAAAAAAAATATTATCTTAGCAGGTGGAATCTCTATAAATAATATTGAAAAGGTATATAAAAACATTACTCCTTACATGGTTGATCTGTCTTCTTCGTTAGAATCAGAACCAGGTAAAAAAGATCATTATAAAATTGAACAGTTTTTCACTAAAGTAAATGGATTGGCTAATATGTTAATTTTAATGAAACATGAATCATCTAGAGAAGCTATAGAATTTGTAAAAGCCAGGATTATTGATCATGGCTGTATACCGCATGAAATTCTGGGAGAATTGAATATAGCAATTGGTATTACCGGACCAACAAATGTTTTACGCGAAGAAGATTTTATTTTCCTTGAAGAAGTTAATGATGTAATCAGACTTACGAAAAAATACAAGCTTGTAAGCCGCCAAATGAAATCTGAAGATACAGTAATCTTTGTAGACGGGAAATTGGTTGGAACCCGTGAATTAACAATTATAGCCGGACCATGCTCAGTTGAATCGAAAGATAAAGTTTTTGAAATTGCAGAATTGCTTGCGGAATCCGGGATACAGTTTTTTAGAGCCGGTGCTTATAAACCAAGATCAAGCCCATATTATTTTCAAGGATTAAAAGATGAAGGATTACAATATCTGGATGATGTAAAAAAACAATTTGGTTTAAAGATAGTAACCGAGGTTCTTAATCAGAAAACAATTGGTTCCGTGGCAGAAGTTGCCGATATATTACAGATAGGCGCAAGAAATATGCAGAATTTTTCTCTTTTAGAAGACGTTGGTAAAACAGGAAAACCAGTTTTATTAAAGCGCGGGATTTCTGCTTCTGTTGAAGATTTATTGTTGAGTGCTGAATATATTGCTGCCCAACAAAACATGAATATTATTTTATGCGAACGCGGAATTCGGACTTTTGAAACTTCTTCGCGCAATACACTAGATCTTAATTCAGTTCCTGTGATAAAGAAAAATACACATCTGCCAATTATTGTTGATCCTTCGCATGGATGCGGGATTTCTGAAAATGTTCCTAATATGGCACTTGCATCAATTGCTGCCGGTGCTCACGGACTTTTAGTAGAAGTTCATCAAAATCCAAATGAAGCATATTCTGATGGACAACAATCTCTTTCAATGGAATCGTTTAAAGAATTACTAAAAAAAATAAAACAATTAGCTCCAATTGTTGATAAGGAGTTTTCCTGATGACAACAAAGTATAATGCCCCGGATATTAAAGGGAAATATGGAATATACGGCGGTAAATTTGTTCCAGAAACACTTATTGCGGCACTTAATGAACTTGAAAATATTTACAATGAATCTATTAAATCGTCTGAGTTTTTAACAGAACTTGAAGAATTACAAGTTGAGTATAATGGACGCCCTACTCCGTTAAGTTTTGCCAATAGATTAACTGAGTATTACGGGAAAGCAAAAATTTATTTAAAGCGTGAAGATTTATGTCATACCGGCGCACACAAGATAAATAACACACTTGGACAAATTCTTTTAGCTAAACGACTAGGTAAAACCCGCATTATAGCTGAAACCGGTGCTGGTCAGCATGGAGTTGCAACAGCAACTGTTTGTGCTAAGTTCGGATTAAAATGTATTGTATACATGGGTGAATTGGATGTTGAAAGACAATCGTTAAATGTATTTAGAATGAAGATGCTTGGAGCTGAAGTAATACCGGTTACTTCGGGTAATAAAACTCTAAAAGACGCTACCAATGAAGCCATTAGAGACTGGGTTTCCAATGTAACTGATACTTATTATATAATCGGCTCTGTTGTGGGACCACATCCATATCCTATGATTGTAAGAGACTTTCAGGCTGTTATAGGAAATGAAACCAAAGAACAAATTTTAAAGAAAGAAAATAAATACCCGGATTATATTTTAGCATGTGTTGGTGGCGGCTCAAATGCAATGGGCATTTTTTATCCATTTATTGATTTACCTACAAGGCTAATTGGAATTGAAGCTGCCGGACACGGATTGGATACTGAAGACCATTGTGCAAGTATAACTTTAGGTGATAATGGAATTTTCCAGGGTATGATGACCAAATTACTGCAAGATGAAAACGGTCAGGTAAATGAAGTTTACTCAATTTCAGCCGGACTTGATTATCCGGGAGTTGGTCCGGAACATTGTTACCTTAATGAAATAAAGAATGCTGAATATAGCTCTATAACTGACAAAGAAGCTTTGGAAGCTGTTAAACTACTTTCAAAATATGAAGGAATTTTACCGGCTCTTGAAACAGCGCATGCAGTTGCATATCTCGAGAAGCTAATGCCCGCAACCAATAAAGATGAAATAGTTGTTGTAAACCTTAGCGGCAGAGGCGATAAAGATTTAAATACAATTATAAAAGAAATCAACCTTTAGGAATTATTATGTCTTTTATTTCTGATAATATTAAAAAAATAAATGCTGAAAATAAAAAATGTTTAACAGTGTTTTTAACAGCAGGTTTTCCGGCAAAAGATAAATTTGTTGATTTAGCTTTAAATGTTTTTGATGCCGGAGCTGATATAATTGAAATCGGTGTCCCCTTTAGTGATCCCTTAGCAGACGGACCGGTTATACAGCATTCTTCGCAAACTGCCTTGGATAATGGTGTTACACCGGAACTAGTCTTTGATTATGTTTTGCAAATAAGAAACAAAACTGATAAACCGATAGTTCTTATGGGTTATTCAAATCCAATATTAAAGTACGGAATTAAAAAATACGCGCAAAGAGCTGTTGAGACCGGAGTTAACGGTTTAATTATTCCGGATATACCGCTTGAAGAATATGATGATTTCATTACTGATGATTTCAAAAATCTTGATGTTATACTTTTAACTACTCCGACTTCATCTGATGAACGTATTAAAACAATAGATAATAAAAGTAACGGTTTTTTGTATTGTGTTAGTATTGCGGGAACAACCGGAACAAATAATCAGTTTGGAGAAAAAACATTATCCAATCTTAAAAGAACTTATAACCTTGTCTCAAAAAATAAAATGCAGATAGGCTTTGGTATATCTACACCTGATGATGTAAAAATGTTTTCACCCTTTTGTGATGGTGTAATTGTCGGCAGTGCTGTTATTAAATCATTATGGAATGAAAAAGATTCAAAAGATTTCCCAAATACTATAAGTTTAATTAAAAATTTGAGTGCTGCCTGTAAATAATTATATTTGTAGATTCTCAAACAAATATTAAGCATCATGAAAAATTACAAACCAATTATCTATCTATTAAGTTTTATAACTGTAGTTTTTAGCGGTTGTCAAAAAAGGGAGAACGCTGATCCTAAATATATAGCTGAGCTAAATGAGTGGCATACTCAAAGAGTATCCAGATTAAAAGCTAAAACCGGCTGGTTAAACCTGGCGGGACTCTATTGGTTAAAGCAAGGTGAAAACACTTTTGGATCAGGGCAGGATAATGACATTATCTTCCCACAAGGTAAATCCCCAGAAAAAATGGGAAGTTTTCTTTTAACCGATACTCTTGTAACTATAAAAGTTATTGATGAGGTTGAAGTTAAATCGAACGGTGAAAAAATAACCGAAATGGAATTACGCTCAGATATAACTGACTCCCCTACTATTCTTGCTCATAATTCCCTTAGCTGGTTTATTGTTCAGCGTGATGAAAAAATTGGTATCCGTTTAAGAGATTATGAAGCTGATCTTGTTAAATCATTTACTGGAATAGATAGATTCCCTGTTGATTCAAATTGGCAGATAAAGGCTAAATTTATTCCATTCGAAGAAGATTCTTTTATAGAAATTCCAAATGTACTTGGACAAATAACAAAAGTTAAAGCTCCGGGAAAAGTTGTTTTTAATATTGATGGTAAAGAATATTCACTGATCCCTTCGGGTGGAACGGAAAGTTTATTTTTTGTTTTTGCTGATGGAACAAGTGGGAAAGAAACTTACGGAGCAGGAAGATTTTTATACATTCCGGGACCGGATGAAAATAACAATGTAATTTTAGATTTCAACAAATCTTATAATCCACCTTGTGCATTTACAAAATTTGCAACATGTCCTTTACCACCAAAAGAGAATTATCTTAAAGTTGATATCACCGCAGGTGAAAAAAAGTTTGGTGACGGGCATCATTAAAGATTGTATAGCGTAGGAACCGAACTTTAAGTTTTCAGCTTTAGCAGTCAGAAGGAAATAGTTTTGTAAATAGAAAATTTTTGGGAGATAACCGCCTTAAATGTTTACGATGCATTACTAATTTTGGGAGAGTTCTTATTCCTTTGCTTCCGGCAATCGCTGATTGGAGTGATTCTGTGATGTAAAAACAGAATTGAGTCTAGTTAAGTTTAAGCATAAAGACTTCTTTAACTCCGACTAATAAAAACTAGAAATACTTCTCCTCTAAATTCTTAAAATCTTTTCCATCTTCTTTCCTTTTGCCAATTCATCAATCAGCTTATCCATATACCGAATCTTCTGCATAAGTTTGTCTTCAATTTCTTCCACTCTATATCCGCATATTACACCTTTAATTTTCTCTACATTTGGATTTAATTGCGGCGCCTCTGCAAAAAAGGTTTCAAAATCATTTTTTTTATTAATTTGCTGCTGCAATAATTTTTGATCGTAGCCGGTTAGCCAACAAATGATGGTGTCTACTTCTTCCTTTGTGCGCCCCTTCTTCTCAGCTTTAGTAATATAATGGGGATAGACACTTGCAAACGACATTTTAAATACTCTTGAATTATCCATATCTCTAATATTCTTTCATAATTATTGATTACTGGTTTTAATATATAATGCTGTACGAATTACAAGGGAAATAACTCTCTAAATCTTCAAATTCAAAGAACTCATAATAACCCCATTATTGAAAGCATTTTCACTGCATATCGTCTTCCCAGTTTCCTTACTCCCTCAGAATTAAAATGCACATTATCTGATCTGACTGGACACTCTTTAGAAGAAATAACATGTGCGGTTGGAATGGTTTCTGGTAATTTGTTTATTATTGGATTCATATCTTTACAAACACCGTTCTGATCATCACCAACTACTTCTCCGGCTAGCAATGGAACTGAATCAGCATCTAATGAAAGATCGTTAAGTATATTGTTATAAACTGTTTTAACATAGGATGGCCATTGTTCATCACCATTGTTAGTTTCTCCTTGATGTAAAAGAATACCTTTGATTACACCGTCGTGTTGAGCTTCTGTTGCGAGTTCAATAAGTCGTGTATAAGGATTTCCCCCGTAAGCTTTTACTTTATCTACAAACCAGGCTTCCGGATATGTATCATCGTAACCCAGATAAATATCTTTATCAAATAATCTAATATCACATCCACCTATGGCAATATGAATAACACCTACTTTAATGCTATCGGGAAGGTTAGCAACCATAGTTCTGCCAAAATAATCAGCAGGCGAAAGACCAGTATGGCAATGACATAACGGAGGAATTGCTGGATACCATGCAGCTTTTTTTCTGCCAAGATTTGAACAATCATATGACTGTAAAAGCTGAAAACGACTATCAACCGTTGTGTCCTGTGCTTCAATTTCCGCTGAACCTTCCATGTTCGACTGTCCAAAACAGAGATAGATATGAAAATTAGGATCTTGCGAAAAACTATTTGTTGTTAACATAATTAATCCTATTAATAGAAATACTAATTTTAATCTCATTTTAATTCTCCGGAAAATTGAAATATAACAATTTGACTTTTCAATAGTTCTGCCAAACAACAAACTTAAACTAAAATACTAATATCAAATTTATAAAAAAATTATTCTATGGCAATTCCATAGATCACTTCCAAACAAACCATTCTGCCAAAAGACATACGAAGTTTGTGTGAAAGATCTAATTGAAAAAAAATCACCAGGGTAAGCCAGGCAAAAGTCCAATGTAATTTGAAACAACTCATTATTTAAGTTATCTTTGTCTCAATCTAAATTTGGGAATAAAATGTTTTTAACTGCGCTAATAATCTTCTTAATATTCAACTTGCTCATATTTTTCAGTCTTAGAAAAAAGAACATTTATAAAACCACTTCTGCACTAAATAAAATTAGTGTAGTTATAGCCGCAAAAAATGAAGCAGATAATATTCCTAATCTTATTAAAGCGTTAAAGTCTCAGAACTATGACAAAAACTTTTTTGAAGTAATTATAGTTGATGATAACTCAACCGATGAGACATACAAGGTTGTTGAACAACTCATAACTAACCATAGAAATTTCCATTTACTAAAAGCAGTAAATAAAAAATTTGGAGCAAAAAAAGGAGCTTTGGATATTGGTATTTCTCATACCAATCATGATTACATTCTAATAACTGACGCGGATAGCAAACCCGAATATAACTGGATTGAATCATATAACAGAGCATTTCAAAATGATTATGATTTTGTTTTTGGAAAGGTTATTAAAACAGCCGAAGCCAATTTTATTAATAAAGTTTCAAGATTTGAAAACCTTAGGAATTCTATTTTAATATTCGCGGCTTCAAATCTGAAAACCCCTTATTGTGCCTACGGAAGCAACTTTGGATTTAATAAAAAATCATTCTTAAATCTTGGCGGTTACAGTAGCACAAATGATAAACTTAGCGGAGATGACGATTTACTTATTAGAGAAGCTGTAAAAAACAATATGAAAATTGGAACTGTGGATTCAAAAGTCTGGAGTAGTTCCAAATCAACATTAAAAGATTACATTTCTCAAAGATCAAGACATACTTCAACCTCTCATAATTATATTCTTAAACATCAGTTATTATTGGGTATCTGGCATTTACTAAACTTAATTCTTCTATTTGCTCCAATTATAACATTTCAGTTTGAGCTGATAATACTTTCAATCTCTAAAATAATGATTGATCTTTTATTACTTTCAAAACTCCAAAAAGAATTCACCTATTCATTCAATTTTATCGAGATTATTTATTCTCAGATCATCTACGATATCATGATTATAGTTAACTTTTTCTCATCTTTGATCAAAAAAGAGAGCTGGAAATAATTTTTGAAAACTTAGTTTAATAATAGTATCTTTGGCATAAATAAAACAAAAGATGATAATATGAAATACGAAGAACTTGCCAAAAAAGCTATTGAAGCTAAAGAAAAAGCTGTCCCTACATATTCAAAATTTCACGTCGGCGCTGCGTTATTAACTGAAGATGATGAAGTAATAATCGGGGGGAATATTGAATCCGCCTCTTACGGTTTAACAATCTGTGCTGAAAGAACCGCTGTTTTTACCGCAGTTATTGAAGGCAAAAGAAAGTTTAAAGCCTTAGCTATTGCAAGCGATGCTGAGGGATTTACATCACCTTGCGGTGCATGCAGACAAGTTATGCTTGATCAGTGCGGACATGATCTTGATGTAGTTTTAGTAAATAAAAAAAATGAATTGAAGATTTATAAACTTAAAGAACTGATTCCTCATTCGTTCGATGACTCGGAGTTAAGATAAGTTATGCAATTTACGCCTCACTCTACACCCACGGATACTGGCTGGATAGAAGTTATTGCCGGTTGTATGTTTAGCGGTAAAACTGAAGAACTTATAAGAAGATTAAGAAGAGCTAAAATAGCTAAGTTTGATGTTAAGATATTCAAACCCAAAATAGATAACAGATATTCTGATTCAGACATTGTTTCTCATAGCGAACAATCATTGCCTTCAGTTATAGTTGAATCGGCAACAGAAATTCTGGAGCTGGCAAAAGATGCTCAGGTAGTAGGAATTGACGAAGCACAATTTTTTAACGAAGACCTGGTACAGGTTTGTCATGATTTAGCAAATCGGGGCAAGAGAGTTATTGTTGCCGGTCTCGATCAGGATTATAGAGGCGTTCCGTTCGAACCAATTCCAAACCTGCTGGCAACAGCAGAATATATAACCAAAACTTTGGCAATCTGTGTTGTATGCGGAAATCCGGCTGATAAAACTCAACGAAAAGTTAATTCGGGCGAGCGTGTTTTAGTCGGAGCAACCGATAGCTACGAAGCAAGATGTAGAAGGTGTCATTACATCCCTGAAAACGAATAAGGATTTATATGGATTTTATTGCAATTGTAAGAGGTATAATTGGTATTGGTCTTCTGGTTGGAATTGCATACTTGCTCTCCAACAACAAAAAAAATGTTAATTGGAGATTAGTTGGTAGCGGTCTTATTCTGCAGTTTATTTTTGCAATTTTTATAATAAAAGGAGATAAACTTGGTAGCTTCTTCTCTCCTCTTGGCTGGCCAAAACAATTTTTCAATTATATAAGTAAGGGATTTGTAGCTGTACTAGACTTTACAACAGCAGGAGCCCAGTTTATATTCGGTAATCTTGCGCTTCCTCCCGGCTCCGAAAATAGTATAGGATTTTTCTTTGCATTTCAAATCCTTCCTACAATTATATTTTTTGCCAGTATAATGGCCGTTTTATATCACTTAGGAGTGATGCAAAAAATAGTTCAGGCAATGGCATGGATAATGGCAAAAGTAATGGGAACAAGTGGTGCTGAATCCCTTTCATGTTCAGCTAATATTTTTGTCGGGCAGACCGAAGCACCTTTAATGATTAAACCTTTTATTAAAGGGATGACTAAAAGTGAACTTTTAACTATTATGACTGGTGGAATGGCTACTATTGCCGGTGGGGTTATGGCATCATATATTCAGATGCTTGGGCAATCTTTTTCAGAAGCTATGAATATTCCTTTTGATCAAGCTAGAATTGAGTTTGCTTCACATCTACTTGGTGCAAGTATAATGGCTGCTCCGGCTGCATTGATTATTTCAAAAATCATATTCCCTGAAGTAGAAACTCCTGAAACAGCCGGAACTGTAAAAATTAAAGTTGAAAAAACCGCGGCTAATGTTGTTGAAGCTGCTGCTGCCGGTGCCGGAGAAGGATTGCAGCTTGCGTTAAACGTCGGAGCAATGTTATTAGCATTTATAGCATTAATTGCAATGTTCAATGCCGGATTAGAATCCATAGGTGATTTAATCGGTTTAAACACAGTTTTAATGGATGCTTACGGTCAGCCGTTAAATATGCAGCTAATTCTTGGATTAGTATTGCAGTTCCTGGCCTATGGAATTGGGGTGCCATGGGATTCCGCATTAGATTTTGGAAGTCTTATTGGTGTAAAAGTTGTCTTAAATGAATTTGTAGCTTATACAGAAATGAGCAATTATATAAAAGAAGGCATTTTAACTGATCCTAAAGCTATTTTAATGGCTACTTATGCTCTGTGCGGATTTGCTAATCTAAGTAGTATAGCAATTCAGATTGGAGGTATATCGCCTCTAGCCCCCGGCAGAAGATCTGATTTAGCATCTCTAGGATTTAAAGCAGTAATAGGCGGAACTTTAGCAACAATGATGACAGCAACATTAGCAGGAGTACTATTTTAATGATCGATTTAAATTTTAAGTATAAAGAAATGTTAGAAGTGCTTAATAACGAGAAGCCGTTTACACCACATATTGCTATTGTTCTAGGAAGCGGTTTAGGTGACTTCGCTAAAAAAGTAAATATTATAAAATCCATTGAGACAAATATTCTTCCTAATTATCCTTCGTCAACTGTGCAGGGTCACAAAGGATATATTCATTTTGCCGAATATGAAGATAAAAAATTATTATTGTTCCAGGGCAGAATACATTTTTATGAAGGATATAAATTATCGGAATGTATACTTCCTCCTTTTATAGCTGCTGAGTTAGGCTGCCAGTATTTATTTTTAACAAATGCCGCTGGCGGAATTAATCCTGATTTCCAACCTGGTGATTTAATGTTAACAACATCTTTTAATGCTGTAAATTTAAAGAAAGAACTTTCACAGTTATTTGGTGTTACTTCTCTGGATCAAAAAAATGCATTATTGGATTTACCTTCCAAATCATTTAATGAAATCATAAAAACTTCATCATTAGAAGAAAACGTATTCCTTAAAGAAGGAGTTTACTTTTTATGCAAAGGACCATCTTATGAAACTCCGGCCGAAGTGCAGATGATAATGAAGTTTGGAAGTGACGCGGTTGGAATGTCTACTGTTCATGAAGCCATATATGGTGCCTCCAGGAATATGAAAGTCGCTGCTGTTTCCTGTATTACAAACCTGGCCACTGGAATTTCTCAGGTAAAACTGGATCATTCTGAAGTTATGGAAACTGCTGATTTAGTGAAATCAAAATTTGAACGGCTTGTAAAAAGAATTATTACTAACTGTTCAATAGATTAGAAATTACCGAAGCAGTTGTAATAATAGCCGTTTCAGCTCTTAGCCTATTTTTTGTTAGAAAAAGATTTTTTGAATCTTCGAATAATTTGAATTCGTTTTCACTTAAGCCGCCTTCCGGACCAAATATAAAAACGAGTTCTCCCTTATTAGTTTTCAGGTCATTCAATACAAAGTCAGTTAAACACATTTCAGCATTCTGATCAAATAGAATTTTAACTTGGTTAGTTTCTTTTAGATCTGATAATCTCTTTGCAAATTTAATATTAGGATTAAAAGCTCTTAGAGACTGCTTCATTGCCGCCAATGCTATCTTATTCCACCTATCAAGCTTTTCGCCTTTAGAAACGCTTCTATCTGCCTCATAGACAATAAACTCAGTTATACCAAGCTCAATGCATTTCTCAAGAGCAAATTCAAAGCGATCCTGATTTCTTAACCGGGGCAGGCAAAATAAAATTTGCGGATATTCTTTTTTATAGAGAATTGTTTTTTCAATCTTACATGTGACTGTTTTTTTTTCGCAAACAATTATTTCAGTTTCAAAAATAGAACCTTCACCATCTGTTACAAATAGTTTATCTCCAACAGTATGTCGCATAACTCTTAAAATATGTTTTGCTTCTTCATCGCTAATAATAATACAATTATTCTCTATTTTACTATTAGAATAGTAAAGCTCAATGTTAGAAAGAAAATCCTGTTCCAAAAATAATTTCTCCATTCATATATTCATCAAACGCATATTCTAATCTATAAGCATTATGCGGTAAAAACATAACAGTTAGACCTAATCCCCAGCCTTTGTCAATTTTATTTTGTTCAAACACAGGTTCGTTATTGTTAAATGTTAAGCCGGCATCAAAAAAGCCAGTTAATAATACTCTAATTCTTGTTGATGTTAATCTACGAGGCAAAAGAGGTAAATTCAACTTTAAATTCCATTCATCAACAATGGGATAACGAACCTCGAAGGAAGAAATCAAATAATTATGACCTTCCCGCTCATCAGTTCTATGACCTCTAATATATTCGTCAAATCCAAAATATGAATTATCATAAAATGGAATAACTTTACCAAACATATGCCGACCGGCTATCCTCCACTTAGTAGAAACTTGATCAGTAAGTTCCCTATATTCCCGATAATCAAGATATAACTTATTATAATTTATCCCATCAAGATTAAACCCTTTATGAGTAAGGCTTAACATCGCTAAACGCCCATTTCGCGGAGCCTGAATTAAATCGCGGCTGTCATACTGATAAAGAAGAGATAACCGGGGAACCCTATCTATACTTCTGTCAGAAGCTGTTATCCTCCCTTTAACATATTTGGGAGTTTTTATATAATCAAACCCAAATTCAGTAAACACAGTATTATAAAGGTCAAATCGTTTACCAATCATTAATTCAGTAGAGTACATAGTATTGTCATAACTTTCGCCATATTTCTTTTCAGCGAGCTGACTTTTATTTGATGCGGTTGTATGGATAAACTTATATCTCAAACTTAAATTGGCACTTTCTAAAACTATGGGATTATAGTATGACAAAGATATAAAGGGATCAAAACCGAGTCCGAACTTTAGATCTATAATTTCATTCCGGCCTCTAAAGTTTTTCCAGAGAAAAATCATCCCATAAGTAGATTTATCAATATCACTATTCTTAATTACTAAAAATGGTAAAGGATAGAAATACCAGCTTTCTGAAACACTTATAATAACAACATTTTTATCTTCTTTTTTAGAAGCATAAACTGAAACAAAATTAAAAATCCCCAGACTATATATTCTTTCTTTGTTATAATTAAGGATTTGAGTGTTAATACTATCACCAGGACTAAATGTTAACTCTCTTAATATTATATAATCTTCTGTAATTTCATTGCCATCAATTTCTATTGAATCAATTTTAACCCACTGATTCTTTTTTAGCGCCAGAGAATCTGCCTTTGAAGCAAATAGAGTTTGTGAAACAATGATGAACAGTAGTAATAATAGTTTTTTCATGCGGCAAAGATAAGGAAATACTAATAAAATTGATATCTCATCTATCAATTAGGAATCTAGATATTCTAAATATTGAGTCTTTAAGACGAACTAATTTCATTTTACGAATTGATTTTAATGCCCCTTCTCAAACCTCAAGCTGTATAATACAGTTGAGGTTCGGCATATAACTTTTATATTCTTACTTAAAAAGTCCTATTTAAGCAGCAACATTTTTTTAGTTTTAACCTGATCACCAGCTGTTAATCTGTATAGGTAAAATCCGCTTGCCAAATTTTCACCGTTTAATTTAACATAATGTTTTCCAGATGGGAGGTTTTGATCAACCAATTCTGTAATTTTATTTCCTAGTAAATCAAAGACTGTTAAGTTAATATGACTAGAATTTGAAATTTTAAAAGATATATTAGTAACCGGATTAAATGGATTTGGATAATTTTGAGCTAATGTAAAACTTGATATTTCTAAATCCTCTTTCTCAGTTTCAGTTATATATGAATTATAGTACGCAGTTACTTCTATACCATCAAACAAATAAGATTGTCCGTGAGTTTCATATTCTGTATACCAGCCTTTTGTATCAAAAAAATGAAATTCATCTTCACTGCTTACCCAATTCTCTGAATCCCAAATTTCTGATAATCCATGAAATAAATTGCCATCAGAAGTAAACTCATATGAAAATCGTTTTGTGTTATCCCAAGCAGTTCCATTCCATACTGAACCCAAGTTCTCAGTCATATAGTTATTAGAATCAAACGTTAAAGAAATTTTTGAACCATTACTCCAAGAGCTACCATCCCAGAACTTTGTTAACTCTTCTGTTATATTATTATTTGCATCATAACTATACTCAACAGTAAATTCATTTTCCCAATCATTATTATCCCCCCAGATATAAGATTGTTCAAAAATCTTATATCTATCTGAGTTATACTCAAAAGCTGTTAAACTAATTTTCTCCCACTCAATACTATTGTGTTCTTCTATCATTATTGATAATTTATTATCATCAGCATCATACTTAGTTGTTTCTCTAGTTTTGAAAACAAAGCCTTGGAAATTGGATTCAGATATTTCAATTTCTGTTGTATTAGCTGAATCATATGTAATACTACTTTCACCGGTTGTAATCCAATTGCTACCATCCCACATATCTTCCTTTGAACCAGTTAAAAATTCAGCATTATAAAAATTAGTATATCGTAAAAAATTCACCCAGTCACTTCCATTCCATATCTGACCAATACTATTTTGAAATTTACCTTCATTATTATAATTATATATCATAAATAAAAAGTTAGTTGCCTCATTTCCATCTATATTCTGTAATAAATATGTAGCCCAATTACCAAAAGATTCACTTGTATAAGTGTAACTATGCTTTTCAATAGTTCCATCTTCCTTAGTTACAATAGCACTATCAAGCATAGATTCATTGTTAGATAATAGTGGATTCATCTTTGAGCTAAAAATCTCTTTTAATTGATTTTGATTATTCTTTATTAATAATGTATTGCAATAATTCTTTACCTGCGCTGAAACAACAACAGCGAGGGCAAATAAAAGAACTATATTTAGTTTTATAAAAATTTTCATTGTGACTCCAATAAAATAATTTCAAAATTTCCGATAGCTTTCTAATCATTTTCAATTAATACTATTATAAACAAATTACTATATAATTTCTATTATTTTTCAGTAGATGAGAATTTAGCTAATCTGAATTATAATCAGGCATCGTTGAGCAAGAATCAAAAAAAAACATTTCACTCTTATTTTATCTTTGCCCTAAAACTAAAAAAGCTTCCCAAATGGAGAAGCTTTTATTGTGGGAGTACA
>JAEINS010000030.1 GCA_016342755.1 Melioribacteraceae bacterium
TAGATTTGAAGATCGGCTGATGCCGTTCTTATAAAATTACAAAATAACGTTTACACAAAATAATTTACAGTCTCAATCATGATATAAATAATAAGGATTAAACTTTGAATAAACCGGTCAATTTATTTTCAAAAATTGTATCGACTCTTTTTGTTCCGCCAATAGTTACAACTTTAATTATGCTTGCTGTAATCTATTATGAAACAAATAATCCCGGTCAAAACTACTTAAAATTAGTTCATACTTTCACGTTCGGATTTATTGCTCCATTAGTATATTTTTTTATTTTAAGAAAACTCCGAATAGTTAATGATAATGATGCTTCTAATAAAACTGAGAGATTTTATCCCTATTTAGGTGGAAGTATAATATGTCTTTTTGCCTCAGCAATTTCATACTATTATTTTGATCTATCTTTATATACGGTTTGTTGGGTAAATTATTTTAGTATTTATTTGTTATTGTTGTTAATCAATAACTGGTGGAAAATCAGTTCGCACACAACAAACTTAGCAGTTGCTATTCCAATTTTAATATCAATTAATTCTGAATATGTGTATGTTTTTGTTCTATTACTAATCATCTTAAGTTTTGCCAGACTTGTATTAAAAGCTCATACAATTCCGCAAGTTATTGGCGGAGCGTTATTTGGAATAATTATAACCATCGTAAATTTTGAAATCTTATTATAAATACCGGAGTTAAAAAATGTCAGATAAGCTAAAAAGTTTAATTAGAAGTATTAAAGATTTTCCTAAAGAAGGAATAGTTTTTAGAGATATAACAACTTTGTTAAAAGATCCGGCCGGGATGAAAGAAACGTTAGAATTGTTATATGAAGCTGCTAAGGATAAAAATATTACTAAAGTTGTAGGTATTGAAAGCAGAGGTTTTATTTTTGGCGGAGCTCTTGCTGAGAAATTAAATGTTGGTTTTGTACCTGTTAGAAAACCTGGTAAACTTCCGGCAGAAATATGGTCTGAGACTTATTCTTTAGAATATGGTACTGATAGAATAGAAATACATAAAGATGCTGTTAGTAAAGGTGACAGAGTACTTATTCATGATGATCTTTTAGCAACCGGCGGAACAATGCAGGCGGCCTGTAATTTGCTTGAAAAAATGGGTGCGGAAATTGTTCAATTATCTTTTTTAATTGAATTAACATTTCTTAATGGAAGAGACAAACTGAAAGATTATGAAAGTATTGCTTTAATAAAATACGATTCAGAATAAATTTTAAGGGGGAATTACTTTTGCTTCCAATTTGACGGAGCAATAATAACCACAAATTCCCCTTTGATAATTTTATTAGAATAATCATCAAGTAACTGTTGTGGAAAACCTCTCCAGCATTCTTCAAATTTTTTGGTTAACTCACGACAAACCACAACAAACCTGTTTGGCATATATTCGTTTAATTCTTTTAAGTATTTTTCTATTCTGTACATTGATTCGTAAGTAACAATAGTTCTTTCTTCTAATGAAAGTTCTTTCAATTTTTTTTGTCGGCCTTTTTTTTGCGGAAGGAAACCTTCGAAGACAAATGAATCAGTAGGAATACCTGCAATACTTAAAGCTGTTATTGCGGCATTTGCGCCTGGTATTCCAACCACATTAATGTCTTTTTCAATTGCCGAATTTACTAATCTTACTCCGGGATCTGAAATACAAGGTGTTCCTGCATCAGAAACTAAAGCACAACTTTGTCCCGATTCTAATCTACGTAGAACAAAATCTATTTTCTTTGATTCAGTTCTTGCATTAAACGATATTAGTTCTTTCTTAATTTCGAAATGTTTAAGAAGAATGCCGGTAACCCGGGTATCTTCGCAGCAAATAAAATCGACTTCAGACAAAACACTAAGTGCTCTTGAAGTAATGTCATGCAAATTGCCTATTGGCGTTGCAACAATATATAAGTTTGATTTTTGCATATTTAAAAATCATACGGCTCTAGTTTATAGAGCCGTATGAGCAAGTAGTGTATTATAAAATTTGTTAATGATTCTACAAAGTTAAAAATTTTAATGAAAGAAAAAAATATTTGATTTTCTTTTTTTTATATGTTACACTTACTGTAACAATTGAAGGATGTATGGCAGCTTCTACGAAATTATCGAACGCGGTTAAAGCATTATGTTATCTTACAAGAGTTCATCCTGAACCTAAAAACAGTAGTGAAATATCTTCTAACACTGGTTTAAATGCTTCAAAGCTAAGACGTTTATTATCAATGCTTACCAAAAACGGTATTGTTGCTAGTACTCAAGGAACTTCAGGCGGATTTATACTTAATAAGAAGCCGGAAGATATTCATTTACAAGAAATATATTGTGCTATTGAAGATAGAAAAGCTTTTCATCTTGATGTAAATACAGATGATACGGCGCCTGGTGTAGATATGCTGGGATATAATAATTATTTCAATGATTTATTTTCTGAGATACAAGTTGAAATTGAAAATAAACTTAGAAATATAACAATCAAAGATATACTGGAAAAAATATTCAATTAAATAATAATTTAGAGGTAACTATGGAATTTTTAAAAGAACTTGGAATTAAAGAAAAAAATCAAGGAGCTTCTACTGGTTTAAAATGGAATGAAACTCAGGATCAGGGTGAATTAAAAGTATATTCACCAGTTGATGGAAAATATATTGCCTCTGTGTATCAGTCTTCTGAAGAAGATTATGATAATGTTGTTAAAACCGCACACGAGGCTTTTAAAAAATGGAGAAAAGTTCCTGCACCGCAAAGAGGTGAAGTAGTTAGACAAGTTGGTTTAGCTTTACGCAAATTTAAAGAGCCATTAGGTAAACTTGTTTCTTATGAAATGGGTAAATCTTTGCAAGAAGGTTTTGGCGAAGTTCAGGAAATGATTGATATTTGTGATTTCGCTGTAGGTCAGTCTAGGCAGTTATATGGCTTCACAATGCATTCAGAGAGACCAAATCACAGAATGTATGATCAGTATCATCCGCTTGGTGTTGTTGGAACTATAAGCGCATTTAACTTTCCTGTCGCAGTATGGTCATGGAATGCCATGATTGCCACTGTATGCGGTGATAGTAACATTTGGAAACCATCATCAAAAGTACCTTTAACTTCAATTGCAGTGCAAAATATTATAGCGGAAGTTATAAAAGAAAATGACTTGCCAGAAGGATTATTCTCACTTATAGTTGGGCGCGGTTCAACTGTAGGCGAAAAAATGCTTAATGATAAACGAGTTCCGTTAATTTCAATTACCGGCTCAACACATGTCGGCCGTCATGGTGCCGAAGTAATTTCAAAAAGATTTGGTAAGACTATTCTTGAGCTAGGTGGAAATAATGCCATTATACTTACTCCAAATGCTGATCTTAAAATTGCTGTTCCCGGAATAGTTTTTGGCGCTGTTGGAACTGCGGGTCAAAGATGTACTTCAACAAGACGACTTATTATTCATGAAGATATTTATGATAAAGTTAAAGAGATTATAGTTAACGCTTACAAATCAGTTAAGATAGGTAATCCTTTGGATCAGAATAATCATGTTGGTCCATTGATTGATAAAGGCGCTGTAGAAGATTTTACTAAAGCAATTGAATTAGTAAAAGAACAAGGCGGAAAAATTCTTTATGGCGGTGAAGTATTAGAAGGCGAAGGTTATGAATCTGGATGTTATGTTCGTCCGGCTATAGCTGAAGCAGAGAACCATTTTGAAATTGTACAGGAAGAAACTTTTGCGCCATTATTATATTTATTAAAATATAAAGGCGCTGTACAGAATGCTATCGATATTCAGAATGATGTTGTACAGGGATTATCATCTGCAATCTTTACAACTAATATCTTAGAAGCCGAAGCATTTTTATCTGCAAGCGGATCTGATTGTGGTATTGCAAATGTAAACATTGGTACATCTGGGGCTGAGATTGGCGGAGCTTTTGGCGGCGAAAAAGAAACCGGCGGCGGTAGAGAATCTGGTTCTGATGCATGGAAAGCATACATGAGAAGACAAACCAATACTATAAATTATGGTACTGATTTGCCATTAGCACAAGGTATTAAATTCGATATTTAAAATTATCCAAAAGTACTGTAGTTATTAAAACTACAGTACTTAATTTAGCGTGAATTTTATTATGAGGATATAATGAAAGGTATACTTGGTATAAGGCGAGAAGATAAGAATAAATGGGAAAAAAGAGTACCACTTACTCCTGCAAATATTAATAAGCTTAAAAACAATTATGATATAGAAACACATATCCAACCATTTCCAGAACGCGCTTTTAAAGATAGCGATTATAAGAATAGCGGAGCGGTTTTAACCGAGGATTTGTCTGCATGTTCAACAATAATTGCCGTTAAAGAAGTTCCCAAAAAGTTGATCTTTCCTAATAAAAAATATTTGTTTTTTTCTCATACAATTAAGGGCCAAAGCTACAATATGCCATTATTGAAAGATATAATGAGTAAAAAATGTACTCTGGTTGATTATGAGTGTATTAAAAATGATAGTGGAAGACGATTAGTATTCTTTGGCAGATTTGCCGGTATTTCCGGTATGATTGAAACATTACACGGAATTGGCAAAAGATATTCCGCACTTGGAATTGAAACTCCTTTTGTAAAAATTAAATCTGCTTATCAGTACGGTATTCTAAGTGAGGCTATAAAGCATATTACTGAAGTTGCCGAAAACATTAAGCTAAATGGATTACGATCCGAAATAGCCCCCTTGGTAATAGGTATTACCGGATATGGAAATGTCTCAAATGGTGCTCAAGAAATATTTGATATACTTCCTCATGAAGTTATAGAGCCAAAAGATTTGTTAACTAAAGAGCTTGATAAATCTAAAATATACAAGGTTGTTTTTAAAGAGGCCGATTTGTTTGAAACTGTAAATGTCACAGATGAATTTGAACTTTTAGATTACTTCAAAAATCCTAAAAAATACAAATCTAAATTTTTCAAGTATGTAAATAAAGTTGATGTTTTAATAAATGCTATTTACTGGGATACTCCTTATCCAAAACTACTTGAAAAAAAATATCTAAAAGAAAATAGTGAGAATATTAAGTTAAAAATTACAACAGATATTAGTTGCGATATAGACGGTTCAATTGAATTTACAAGTAAAGTGATGGAGCCGGATTTACCCGCATATTTATATAATCCTAAAGACGAATCTTTAACAGATGGATTTGAAGGTGAGGGAATTCTGAATATTGTTGTTGATAATTTACCAACGGAACTGCCAAAAGATGCTTCAGAAGCATTTGGTGAGAAGTTGTTCCCATTTATAGAGAATTTTGTAAAGACCGATATATCAGTTCCTTTTGAAGAAGTTAAATTTGTTGATGAAATTAAAAATGCTGTAATTGTGTACAATGGCGAACTAACTCCAAGATTTAAATATTTGGAAGAATTCTTAAAATAATTTTAAGCGGATTTATTATGGATAAAGTTTTAGTATTAGGTGCCGGACTTGTTACAGGTCCAATTGTAAAATACTTACTAAATAATAACAAAAAAATCACATTAGCTGATATTGATTTAAGTAAAGCAGAAAAATTGATTAATAATAATTCTAATGGCATTGCAGTTAAACTTAATGTTGATGATACTGAATTATTAGAAAACTTAATTGAAGATTCTGATATTGTAGTTAGTTTACTTCCATACACGTTCCATGTAAAGATTGCAAAGATATGTATTGCCAAAAAGAAAAATATGGTTACTGCTTCTTATGTAAGCAAAGAAATGAAAGAGCTTAACAAAGATGCCGTAGCTAATGGTGTTATAATACTTAATGAGGTGGGATTAGATCCGGGTATTGACCATATGTCTGCAATGAAAATAATTGATGATGTTAGGAGTAAAGGCGGTAAAATAGTTTCATTTGAATCTTGCTGCGGTGGATTACCTGCACCCGATTCTAATAATAATCCCTTGGGATATAAGTTTTCCTGGAGCCCGAGGGGAGTAGTAATGGCTGGAAGAAATTCAGCTAAATATTTAAAAGATAACGATACAAAAGAAATACCCGGGGAAGAATTATTTAAGAATAACTGGTTGAAATCAGTAGAAACCTTAGGCGATTTAGAAGTTTATCCAAACAGAGATTCATTAATTTATAAAGAATTATACGGATTAAATGCGGCGCATACAGTTTTCAGAGGGACGTTTAGAAATCCCGGATGGTGTAAAACCTTTTACCTGCTGTCAAGTTTAGGATATTTAAACGATAATTCGAGAACCGATCTTTTGGGCAAAAGACACATTGATATTCTTTCTGAGTTAATTAAAGTTGACGATTCTTCAAATGCTGTTAAAGTATTTTTAGATAAATATAATTTAGCTGAAGATTCTTCAGAATATAAAAATCTTGAATGGCTGGGTTTATTTAGCGAAGAAAAAATCGAGTTAACTAAAACAACACTTCTTGATGTTTTAGCTGATTTGATGCTTAAAAAGATGAGCTATCAAAGCACAGAACGTGATATGGTTGTTCTACAGCACGATTTCATAGCAGAATACCCGGATAAAAAAGAAAAAATAACATCACTGCTAATTGATTTTGGAATTCCATCAGGAGATAGTTCAATGGCAAGAACTGTAAGTCTGCCAACAGCTATTTCCGCAAAATTAATTTTAGAAGGTAAAATAAATAAAACCGGAGTTCATATTCCTATTAGCAAAGATATTTATTTGCCGGTATTAGAAGAGCTGGAAAATTTAGATATAAAGCTAAAAGAGACAGTTGAAAAAATATAATTCAATATACATGGATTGAAGATCAGCCAATTTTTAATTATCATTATTTTTTCGATTTAGTTTTGATGGGAGTTAATAATGAGATTTTGCATAAACATAGATCATGTAGCTACATTACGGAATGCCAGACAAGAAGGGCAGCCAGACCCTATTACATACGCTTTAATGGCTGAACAATTTGGTGTTGACGGAATTGTTGTTCACCTTAGAGAAGATAGAAGACATATAAACGAAAGAGATGTTAGACTTTTAAGAGAAGTTATTTCTACAAAACTAGATTTAGAAATGGCTGCTGTTGAAGAAATAATCGGGATTGCCTGCGATGTTAAACCAGATTTAATTACTCTTGTTCCTGAGAAAAGGGAAGAGTTAACTACTGAAGGCGGATTAAACGTAGTTGATAATTTAGAAAGATTAAAAGATACAATTGACGAGCTGCACGATTCTAAAATCCCGGTATCATTATTTGTTGAACCGGATATAAATCAAATAGACGCATCAAGGGAAATTGGCGCTGATCTGATTGAAATTCATACGGGTGTATTTGCGAACAAAAAAAATGAAGAAGAAATGTTTGATGAGTTGGAGTTAATCAGACAAGCTACAATTCACGCAAAAAAATTGGGTCTTGGTGTTAATGCAGGTCATGGTCTTAATTATCAGAACATTACAATCTTTTCCCAGATAAATGAAATTGATGAACTTAGTATTGGACAGGCAATTATTGCAAGATCAATATTTGTCGGTGCAGAAAAGGCGATTAAAGAAATGCGTGAATTAATACCCAGATAATTCACGTGTTTTATTTAAATTGTATCCAATAATATAGTTGCAGCGGCGTGTATATTACCCAAAATAACAGCTAGAGAATATTCTGATTCGGGAAAAAATATTTATTCAAAGTTGAATTATTTTCGGAACAGTCTTTTTAAAATCCCGTTGTCAGAACTATTATCTTCATTCTCCGGATTAGTTTTAGCCAATTCGAAAACATATTTAATCGGGCTATAAGCTTTTGTTAAGCTATAAGAAAGTAATTTACCGGTTTTATCTTTTGTAATACTTAATAATGATTTTTTTACTTTTTCAAAAACATCGTTTAAAATAATTTTTGTAGAATGATTTATTGCTTTAATAGTCGGGTTCAAATCCTTTGGGGATTTAATATAAAGCATTGTACAATAGTTTTCTGTTATTATGGCAACCCGGGTTATTAAAGAAGCATTTACAAATCCATCCGTTAAAGAACTAAAAATTTTATCCGCAAAAGGGATTTTGTTTAACCCATCAAAAGCTAATTTTCTGAATATTTCTTCAGACGCATATTCAACTCCTTCAGAACCGCCGATTAACATTGAGAAATAAATGTTTTTGAAGATTTTAAGAAGATCACGATTATTAACTCTTCCGTTAAATAGCTCAAAGATCTCTTTTACCATTTTAAATCCGTTTGATAAAATGAGAAGTGCATCTAAGAAACCGTTTTGAGAAATTGCCGTTGAATAAAAGGTATTTGTAATATATCTCTTTTTAATTAAGCTGCTTTTAATTTTTAGATCTTCAATAAGTTTGTTGTAATTTTCTTCAGAATAAAAATTTTCATCAATAATAGATTTATTTTTATCAGATAATAATCGCTTTGAATAACTATCAATTCTCTTTTTCCTTAAAGTATCAATTTGGTTTTTATCGGCAGTCGGTTCCAAAGTTTTTGGTAGTGAAATTATTTTAATCATTGGAATTAAAACAAAATAGATAACTGAAACTGAGAGTAGTAAAACTGTTAACCAGCCAAAATATTGATGAATACTAAAGGAAAACTGGACAAGTAAAATCAGCTCTTTAATAATAAAGTAAATTGAGAATGATAATATGAAATAGAAGATTCTTTTGAAAATTTTCATTTTTAATAACTAATAAATTTCTGGAATAAAAGTTTGATCACCAATCGGCGGTCTTTTATAGCTTGCAATTTTTTTTCTTTCCGGTAATTCAATCGGATCGGGTGTTAAGTCAACATAATTAAACTGACTTATAAAGTGATGGATACAATTTAATCTTGCTTTCTTTTTTGCATCAGCTTCTACAACATACCATGGAGACTGTTTAATATCAGTATACGCAAACATTTCGTCTTTGGCTTTTGAATATTCCACCCACTTTTCACGTGATTCTAAATCCATTGGACTAAGTTTCCATCGCTTAGTTATATCATGAATTCTACTTTGAAAACGTTTTTCCTGTTCATCATCACTAACTGAAAACCAATATTTTATTAGAGTAATACCAGACCGTATTAACATTCTTTCAAAATTAGGACATGATCGTAAAAACTCCTGGTGTTCTTCATCCGTACAGAATCCCATTACTTTTTCAACACCGGCTCTGTTATACCAGCTTCTATCAAATAATATTATCTCACCGGTCGCTGGAAGGTGCGGTACATAACGCTGAAAATACCATTGGGTTTTTTCTCTTTCAGTAGGAGTTCCTAATGCAACTACTTTGCACATTCTGGGATTAAGACACTCGGTTATTCTTTTTATAACTCCGCCTTTCCCGGCAGCATCCCGTCCTTCAAAAATAACAACTACTTTTTTATTTTCTTGTTTAATCCATTCTTGAAGTTTTACAAGTTCAATTTGCAATTTGTCAAGTTCTTTCAAATAAACTTTATTGGTTAATTTTTTCTTTTTGATTGTCTTATTTTTTTCTTTACTCATTTTATCCTCAAAAATATAATTGATATTGTACTTTCGATGAGTTTATCTTAAAATTAAGTAAATAATTTATTAATAGTTACAAAAGAATTTATATGAATATAAAAAGTAGATATGGTAATTGGGCTTTAATAACCGGCGCTTCGTCGGGTATTGGAAAAGAATTTGCTCATAGATTTGCGGAAATGAATATTAATCTAATTCTGATTGCAAGGAGAGAAGAATTATTAAAATCAATTAAAACTGACTTAGAAGAAAGATTCAAAGTTGAAATAATTATTATTCCACTTAATTTGACTGACCATGATTTTCTTAAAATAATAACAAAACGTATTGAAGGGAAAAAAGTTAATATTCTAATTAACAATGCCGGGATAGGCGCGCTGGGAGATTTTTTTAAAAACGACATAACTCAATATGAAGAAATCATAAAATTAAATTGTATTGCTCCAATAGTTTTAATAAAACATTTTGCTGATGAAATGATTAAAGAGGGGAAAGGTGCGTTAATATTTGTGGGTTCAGTTGTGGGAATATTACCTTCACCCAGAATGTCTATTTATTCTGCTTCTAAGGCTTTCTTAAATACCTTTGGAGAAAGTTTATGGAATGAGCTTAGTGATAGTGGTATTGATGTAATAACGATAATGCCGGGAAGTACTGATACTGAATTTCAAAGACTATCAAAAGGGAAAACTCTTAATATCAGAAGAGCAAAAGACGTTGTAAATACTACTTTGAAAAGCTTAGGGAAAAAGCCGGCTGCAATAGACGGATTATTAAATAAGCTGTTTTTTACAGGCTCACGATTTTTCCCAAGAAAACTGATTTTAAAACTCAGTAAAAATATTTCTGACAAAATTAATAACTAAGAATTAGAACCTGATATCTTTTACATCATTTACTGTAATTGTAAGTAAATCTTCATTAGTAAGATCAGCTATATCCGCAATTCTTTCTTCCTGATTACTAATAGCTTTATATAATAAGCTTCTGGCAGTTCTTGCATTACCAAAGTTTTTATCTCTATTATTATAGGCACTTGTGAAATACTCCATGAATAGCTGTAAAGCACCTTCATCCATTTTATAACCATTTTCATTGGCTATTTTAACCGCAATTTCTAAAAGCTGTCTAGGAGTATAATCTTCAAATAAAAAGAAATTATCGAATCTGGAATTTAATCCGGGATTTGAATCTATGAAATTCCGCATCTCATTAGTATAACCAGCAACTATAACTATAAACTGATTTCTATAATCTTCCATTCTTTTCAGCAAAGTTTCAATTGCTTCATGGCCAAAATCATTCTCACCTTTTGATAACGTGTACGCTTCATCAATAAACAAAGTGCCGCCAAGCGCATCATGTATTATTTTATCGGTTTTAATAGCGGTCTGACCCTGATAACCAGCTACTAAATCAGAACGGTCAACTTCTATTAAATGTCCTTTTTCCAGAATACCCATGTCTTTATAAATTTTACTTATAAGTCGTGCTATGGTAGTTTTGCCAGTTCCCGGATTCCCTACAAAAACAGAGTGTAGATTTTTGTCCATTATATTTAACCCACGTTCCTTTCGGAGCTGGGAAACCTTTATACTGTTTATTAATCCAGAGATTCCTTTTTTTACATTTTCTAAGCCAATTATATTATCAAGTTCGCTTAAAGATTTGTTAAGCATATCTTCATCAATTGCTATACGGTGATTTACTTTCTCAACTTTATCAAAACATTTAGTTATATCATCAACTGTAATTGTATAATATGTTTCCTTCGATCTATCAATTTCATTAAGGGATAATACACGATTACTTAAATTCAATTTAGATTTATCAAATAATTTATGAACCGTTCGTGCGTTACCAAAGGTTTTATCACGTTCCCTGTAAATTTTATTCAGCTCTTTAACTAACACCTTTTCAGCATCTTCAGTTATAGTAAATTCATCGTCACGTAATTTTTTATTATAAATTTGAAATAATTCATCAGGGGAGTAGTCGTTAAAATTAAAGTAATGTGTAAATCTTGATTTCAACCCGGGATTTGATTCTAAGAATGATTTCATCTCTTCAGGATATCCAGCCGCAATTACAGCAAATTTTCCCTTGTAATCTTCCATTCGTTTCAGAAGTATATCTATAGCTTCTTTTCCAAAGTCCTGTGATGAATCACCCTTTTTAACAAGTGTATACGCTTCATCAATAAAAAGAACTCCGCCCATAGCTTCTTTAATTTTCGCGTCAGTTTTCTGCGCCGTCTCGCCAATGTATTGTCCTACCAAATCTGCTCTGTCAACTTCTATTACATGTCCGCTTTCCAGAATTCCCATTGAATTAAAAATATCCCCAATTAAACGGGCTATTGTAGTTTTACCGGTTCCCGGATTGCCCAGAAAAATGGAATTGATTACAATATCATCAGTAGCTTTTAATCCGTGTTTTTCTCTTTCACTTTGGAACTTTAGGTAATTGACAAGGTTTTTAATACCATCTTTTATTTCAGGAAGACCTATAAAGTTATCAAGTTCTCTTAAAAGCTGCCCCAGATTTTTTTGATGTGAATGTGATATTTTAGTTTCTCTTTGTTGAACAGGTCTTTCAACTGCGCGTCTTTTAGGCGGAGCAATTATTTTTTTCTCATCAACTTGATAACTATCACCAATTTTAATTTCTTTAACACCGACTTTAAAATTGTCGACATAAATTTCCAATTTACAAATACCTTCTTTAATATTTTCAATTGTCTGTGGAGCTAATGACTGGACAAATATTACAGAATCCCAATCACTTTTAATGCACAGTTCAAATGTTTTTTTGCTGATTTCAAAATCATTAATCGACCAGATTGAATGACCTTTAAGTTTTACATCTTTAATTTTATAATTCAGATTTTCAAAAACAATTTCAGCTCCAAGACTTTTTATATCAGTCAGTTTAAAGCTTGTGTAATATTTTCTTTTAGAAAGTGTTTTGTCTTCAACAATATTATAAGATTTGATAGAAAATATTTTAAGATTAGAATTTTTTGAATAGAATTCTTGATCAGAACTTATTGATGTTTTATTATCACCCGATAGTTTCCCATCATCTTTTGAATCAGATTTAGTAAGAGAAGAATCTTTTCCTGCCAGAGTAGTAATTTTTTTGTAAAGCTGTTCAAAGTCATGATCATTTTTAAATAGCTCTTTTATCTCTTTAACCTTTGCCAAAGCCGGTCTATACTGATACAAATGCAACATTGATTCAATTTGAATTCTATGCGCATTTTTCCAAAGAGGTTCATATTTTTTATGCTCTAGAATAATACCGGCTATAAATAATCCAAACCAATAATCTTTGTTTTTATTAGCTTCTTCACCCGATTTTAAATAACCTTTGGCTTTTCTAATATTAAAATTATTATCTTTTTTTATTTTTTTTGCTAACTCTAAAAATTCTTTTGCTTTTTCAATTTCGTTAGAAACGCTGCATAATAAAAGAAGTGCCTTGTTGCAGGCGTTTATCGCTTTTTCAAATTCACCATTACCGGCAAATGCTCTGCATTGCGCAAAATAGCTCCATGAAAGCAGATCTTTTTGTCTGTCTAAAGAGTAATTAATATCGGATAAAGCACCTTCAAAGATGCTAAGTTTTGATAATAAATAACCTTTATAAAGTCTTGCCCTAATGGAATTAGGCTTTAGTTCAACCGCTCTATTAGCGTGTTCTATTGCTTTGGAAGTTTCTCCGTTTTCTAAAGAAGCCCATGCATAACAAATTTGCACATCCGCGTCATTTGGATTCACCTGATAAGCCTTAATTGCGCAATTTAGAGCTAAACGATTACGGCCATTTACAAGGTGATCAAATGCTTCATCTGCCAGTGCATTAATTCTTTCTTGATCCAACACATCTCCAATTCAAGATAAATAAATTAACTTATAACGAAGATATAATTTATATTAGAATTTTTCTCATAAAAATTTCAAATTCTATTGTTAGAAACTTTTTTTATTATATTTCGTCTAACAACCAAAATTGGAAAACTAATGCGTTTTAAAATCATTATAATATTATTTCTCTCGTTGATAATTACTTCTTGTAATCTAAACCGATTAAGAGGAAACGGATCAATGGATGAAATCTCTAAAGATTTAGATGCATTTGAAGGGATTGATATTGACGGTTCGTACAATGTAAAAGTATATGTTGGTAAATCTCCTTCCATTATCGTTAAGGCCGAAGATAATCTGATTGAATTTATTGAGACAAAAATTGTTAATGATATTTTGAAGATTTCAAATACGCGCCAATTATCACCAACTGAAGATATAGAACTAATAATTACTACAAATGAATTAGCGTTTCTTGAATCTTCCGGTGCAAATAATATTAGTGTTAATAAAATAACTACCAAACAATTTAAACTTAATTTTAATGGCGCAGGTTCTATTAAACTAGTTGGCAGGGCAAAAGACTTTGTAGCAAATATTTCTGGTGCCGGTAGTCTGGACGCTAAAGAATTGAAATCACAACATGTTGATATATCTATTTCTGGTGCTGCAAGTGCAGATGTTTTTGCTCTTAAATCTTTAGATGCTGTAGTTTCAGGTGTTGCGGCAATTGATTATTACGGAAATCCTGAAGAAATTCATAAAAGTGTATCGGGTTTGGCAACTATTTCTCAAAAATAAAAAAAATGGTATTATTTTTACATTAACCTTTCTTATTAACTTACCAACTAATAACTTTGCAATAGATTTTAATTAAAAATTAGGAATAAGGAAATACAATGAGTGATAAACCAATTGTTGGAATTTTAATGGGCAGTGATTCTGATTTGCCTGTTATGAAAAAAGCATTTGATGTTTTAAAAGAATTTGAAGTACCGTTTGAAGTGAAAATAATATCGGCGCATAGAAATCCGGATATTCATGCTGAATATACAAAAACTGCTGTTGCCAGAGGACTTAAAGTAATTATTGCTGCTGCCGGAATGGCTGCTCATTTACCTGGTGTAACTGCCGGAAGTACTCCATTGCCGGTTATTGGTGTTCCTTTAAAAAGTAAATCTTTAGATGGTGTAGATGCGGTTTATTCAATTCTGCAAATGCCTCCGGGCGTTCCGGTTGCCACAGTAGCAATAGACGGCGCTAAAAATTCAGCTCTTTTGGCAATTCAAATTCTAAGTACAGGCGATGATTCTCTTCTTAAAAAAATGATTGATTATAAAGAGAAAATGGGTGAAGAATCATATGCTAAGAATGAAAAATTAAAAGAATATTTATAATAGTTTAGGGCTCAGTTTTTTGAGCCTTTTATTTTTTTTCTAAATTGTTTTTTTAATTAGAACCTTCCTAATATCCTCACATCTTTTCATAGTTGAGAAAAATTTCTCAATTGATTCTTACCCATGAGAAAAATTTCTCAATTTATAAATGTAAATAAATATTTAACGTCTAAATTTACATGTTATTAAATTATTAAAAATGGCATATTAATTGTAAATAAATCTCAAAACATAACTGAGGAGTATTATGCACAATAATATTTTTAATAATTATCCGCCAAATGATAGAAGTAATTTAATTCCATTATTACAGGATGTTCAGGAAATTTATGGTTATTTGCCTGAAGAGTCTTTATCTGATGTGGCTGAGTTTTTAGGAATGTCATTGAGTGGCGTTTATGGTGTAGCAACCTTTTATAATCAATTTAGATTAAAACCTTTAGGGAAAAATGTAATTAGAGTTTGTAGAGGAACAGCATGCCACGTAAAAAATTCCGCAAATATCTTACAATCTTTAGAGACCGAATTAAATATTTTAGCTGGAGAAACCAGCAGGGATAAATTATTTACTTTAGAAACCGTTGCTTGCATTGGGGCATGCAGTATTGCACCTGTAATAAGTATTAACGACGAATATTACGGTAGATTAACAACAAAAGAAATTCCTAAGATTATTAAAAAATACCGTAATGAAGCTAAACAATTAGAGAGTGCATAATGAAAAATTTTATAGATTTAATAGAGCATTCACCAGAAAATCCGAACGAAGCATTTATTGCGCAGTGTACTGGCGGACCTTTAAATGAACATGATCATAATAAAGAAAATGAAATAAAAGAGCTTAACGAAGTTCTAAAATTTGAGAAACATGATAAACCATTAATTTTTATTGGAATGGGAACATGCGGTTTAGCATCTGGTGCCGGAAAAGTTAAAGACGAAGTTGAAAAAAAACTTGTTGAATTAAATATTGACGCGGAAATAATTCCAGTCGGATGTATTGGTTATTGTGCAAAAGAACCGATTATTGATATAAAACTTCCTGACGGTGATAGAATTTCGTATTGTGAAGTTACTCCTAAAGATGTAAAAAAACTTCTTGAAGAATCAATAATTAAAAAAGATATTTACGAAGAAAAAGTTCTTGGAACTCACGGTAAAACCAACGAGAAAGCTGATAACATTAATGAAATTCCTTTCTTCAGAAATCAGTTGAAAATTGTTTTAGAAAACTGCGGTATTATTGAGCCTACTTCAATTGATCAATACATTGTTGCTGATGGTTTTAAGGGTCTGGATAAAGTTCTTAGAAGAATGAAACCTGCCGATGTTGTTCAGGAAATGATTGATTCGGGATTACGCGGACGTGGCGGAGGCGGTTTTCCAACAGGTAAAAAATGGGAATTTGCGTATAAACAAAATACAGACAAAAAATATATAATCTGTAATGCTGATGAAGGTGATCCCGGTGCATTTATGGATAGATCAGTTTTAGAATCTGATCCATTCAGATTAATTGAAGGGATGATAATTGGGGCATATGCAATTGGTGCTTCATTCGGATATATCTATTGCAGAGCTGAATATCCATTGGCAATTGAAAGATTAGAAAAAAATATAAAAAAATGCCGGGAGTATGGTTTACTTGGCACAAATATATTAAACAGCGGATTTGATTTTGATCTTAAAATAAAAAAAGGTGCCGGTGCATTTGTTTGCGGTGAAGAAACTGCACTTATTGCGTCAATTGAAGGTAAACGCGGGATGCCAAAACCGAGACCTCCGTATCCTGCTGTTGAAGGATTGTGGGGCAAACCAACAATAATAAATAATGTTGAAACTTTTTCAAATGTTCCTTCAATTATTCGTAAGGGTTCTGGCTGGTATTCTTCTATTGGAACTGAAAATAGCAAAGGTACAAAGGTATTTGCATTAAGCGGAAAAATTGCAAACTCCGGTTTGGTTGAAATACCGATGGGTGTAAGCCTTAGCGAAATTGTTTTTGATATTGGCGGTGGAATTCCTGATGGTAAAAAATTCAAAGCAATACAAATTGGCGGTCCTTCAGGAGGCTGTTTACCTGAAAGCGTAATCGATACAATAGTTGATTATGAATCCTTAAAAACTGTTGGTGCTATGATGGGTTCCGGCGGATTTGTTGTTATGGACGAAGACACTTGTATGGTTGACGTTGCAAAATTCTTTTTAACATTTATCCAAAATGAATCGTGCGGTAAATGTGTTCCTTGCCGTGAAGGTACAAAAAGGATGCTCGAAATTATTGAAAGAATTCCAATGAGTTACAGATCAAGTACAAACGGATTAGATCAATTACAAAGATTTAAAGGTATAATACACTTACAAAGATTAGCCGATGTAATTAAAGATACTTCTTTATGCGGACTTGGACAAACAGCTCCAAATCCAATACTTTCCGGCTTAAGGTATTTCAAAGAAGAATATGAAGAACATTTATTTGATAGAGAATGTAAAGCCGGTGTTTGTAAGGAATTGTTAACATATACAATAAACAACGATGTTTGTACCGGTTGTACATTATGTGCCAGAAAATGTCCGGTTGATGCTATTGTTGGTGATAAAAAACAACCTCATTATATAATAGAATCTAAATGTATAAAATGTGGAATGTGTGTCGAATCATGCAAGTTCGATGCTGTTGCTGTTAACTAAGAGAGAATTTGATAATTAGGAGTAATAATGGTTGAATTAACAATAAATAATATAACAGTGAAAGCAGAAGAAGGCATGACAATACTGGATGCTGCTAAGTCAGTCGGGATACACGTACCTACGCTCTGTCATATGAAAGACCTTTTCCCAACGGGCGCCTGTAGAATATGTGTTGTTGAGGTAGAAAATATGCGCGGCTTAATTCCTTCATGCGCATATCCTGTGGCGGAGGGGATGAAAGTAGAAACAAACTCATATAGAGTTAGAACCGCACGAAAAACTATAGTTGAATTATTAGTTGAAAACCATCCGCAAGATTGTTTAATCTGTGTAAGAAACGGTAATTGCGAATTACAGGGACTTTCGGAACAGTATGGTTTACGGGAACATAGATATGCGGGTGAATCAAAAGACCACGCAATAGATATTTCGAGTGCATCAATGGAAAGAGATCCGGCAAAATGTATACTTTGCGGAAGATGTGTTAGAATGTGTAACGAAATTCAAAAAGTCTGCGCAATTGATTTTACAAACCGCGGATTCCAAAGTAATGTAACAACTCCTTTTAATAAAGGGATTAATGTTAGTGACTGCATACTTTGCGGACAGTGTATTTTAGTTTGTCCCACTGCGGCTCTCCGGGAAAAAAGCAATACTAAATTAGTTCAAAGCGCAATTCAGGATAAATCAAAAACTGTTGTTGTTCAGATAGCTCCGGCCATTAGAGCCAGTATTGGTGAAGAATATGGTTTTCCAATTGGTACAGATGTAACTGGCAAACTTGTTACCGGTTTAAGAAGATTAGGTTTCAATTCTGTATTTGATACTAACTTTGCTGCCGATTTAACAATTATGGAAGAAGGCACCGAACTGATTAATAGAATTCAGAATAATAAAACACTTCCTATGTTTACAAGCTGTTGTCCTGGCTGGGTTAAGCATTTAGAACAAAACAGACCGGCTTTATTAGATCATTTATCAACGTGTAAATCGCCTCATGAAATGGAAGGAGCAGTTCTTAAATCTTATTATGCTAAGAAAATGAACATTGATCCTAAAGATTTATTTGTTGTTTCAATTATGCCGTGTACTGTTAAAAAATTCGAAGCAGTCCGTCCTGAACTAGGTGAAGAAAAAATGGCGGATGTTGATGCTGTACTTACGACAAGAGAATTAGTAAGATATTTTAAAATGGCCGGAATTGAATTTGAAGACTTACCGGAAGGTAATTTTGATAATCCATTAGGTGAATCAACTGGTGCCGCAGTTATATTTGGTGCTTCTGGCGGTGTTATGGAAGCTGCTTTAAGAACCGCGTACTTCAAATTAACGGGTGTTGAATTAGAAAACCTTAATCTTGAAGCAATCCGCGGATTAGACGATGTAAAAGAAGCGACAATAGATATTGCTGGTTTACAGTTAAATGTAGCTGTAGTAAATGGTATTGGAAATGTTGGTCCTATCTTGGATCAAATTGAAAATGGTACATGCAAATATCATTTTGTTGAAGTTATGACTTGTCCTGGAGGTTGTATAAACGGCGGCGGTCAGCCAATACATCATAAACCGGAAAAAGTTATTAAGAGAGTTAAGGCTTTATACGAGATAGATGGCAAAATGAAGAATAGAAGATCACATGAAAATGAAGCTGTTAAAACTGTGTACAAAGAATTTTTTGGCGAACCTAACAGTCATAAAGCTCATGATATTCTTCATACTCATTATATAGATAGAAAAGCAATATTAAGAGAAAATGCTAAGAAAAATTAAATTTATTTAGAGCGCGGATTAACCGCGCTTTTAAAATTATAAATTTGGACATTCAATGAACGCTGGAATTATAAGTACAATTGAAGATAGATGTAAGAGATGTTACTCTTGCGTACGTGAATGTCCTGCAAAAGCAATAAAAGTTGTAAACGGGCAGGCAGTTGTAATTTCTGATAGATGTATACAGTGTGGACATTGTGTGAAAGTTTGTTCTCAGAATGCAAAAGCGATACAAAGCGATATAGATAAAGTTCTATACGATATTTTACCGACTGGTAATGTTATAGCTATTATTGCTCCGGCATTTGCCGCTTCATTTCCTAATCACTGGAATAAAATACCAACGGCTTTAAGAAATCTGGGATTTTCTAAAGTTTGTGAAACTGCTTTTGGAGCTGATCTTGTAAGCCAGAAATATGCTGAGTATATTGAGCAAAATAGTGATAAAACAATTATAAGCAGTCCGTGTCCGGCTATTTACAACTTTATTGAAAAGTATTATACTGAACTGGTTCCCAATCTTGCTGAGATAGTTTCGCCAATGATTGCAATGGGAAAATATCTTAAAAAGAATTTTGATAACGACTGCAAAGTTGTTTTTATAGGACCATGTGCCGCAAAAAAACAAGAAGCAATTGATCCGGAAGTTGAGGGATGTATTGATGCTGTTCTTACATTTAGTGAGTTAAAAAAGATTTTCAATTTAGTTCATATAGATTTAGAGGAACTGGAAGATACTGAATTTGATGCTCCGCATGCATTTTTAGGAAAGTCATATCCAATATCCGGCGGATTATTAAAATCATCAAATATATCAAACGATGTACTGGCAAAAGATATTCTTATTGTAGAAGGGAAGCAGAGCGTTGTAGATATAATTAACGAAATTGATGATAAAAAAATAAATGCTAAACTGGTTGATATTCTTTTCTGTAAAGGTTGTATAAACGGGCCGGCAATTGAAAGTGATCTTAACTTTTATTCGCGCAGAGAAAAAGTAATAGATTTTACACTTCGTGATATAAAGAACGTTGATAAAAATGTTTGGAAAAGTGAGATTTATAATAACCGTGATCTGGATCTGAGAAGAAAATTTACACCGGAAAACAAACGCAGACCAATGCCTTCTGAAGAAAAAATTCTGGAAATTTTAGCCCGGACTAATAAAATAACTAAAACAGACGAGTTAAATTGCGGTGCGTGCGGATACCAGACATGCAGGGAATATGCAGTGGCGTTTGCTAAAGGATTAGCGGAAGATGATATGTGTCTTCCTTACCTTATTGATAAACTTGAATCAGCAAATATAGAACTGGAATCAACACAAGAGCAGTTACAAAGTGCTGAAAAGCTTGCATCAATTGGGCAGCTTGCCGCCGGTATAGCGCATGAGTTAAATAATCCGTTAGGAACAATAATTTTATTTTCTTCAATTCTTAAAAGAGAATCTAAAAAGCGCTGCGATGAGTTGAATTCTGATGAAGATTTAAGTCTTATTATTGAAGAAGCTAATAGATGTAAAAATATTGTTTCAAATTTACTGAATTTTGCCCGTCAGGGTAAACTTAAGATTTCAACTTTTAATATCAGTAAAGCAATTGAAACAATAATAAATACTAAAAAGATTGACTCATCTTTCAATGATATTTCAATTAACATAAACGATAAAACAAGTATTGAAATAATTGAAGGTGATAAAGATCAAATTAAACAGGTTTTAATAAATATTCTAAATAACGCGTTAGAATCTGTAGAAGAATCGGACATTAAGAATGTAAATATAAATATTAAAAATGATGATGAATATGTAATAATTGATATTATTGATACTGGTTGCGGAATTGATCCGGAAAACATTAAGAAATTATATACACCATTCTTCACAACTAAAAAAATTGGCAAAGGAACAGGTTTAGGTTTAGCAATTAGTTATGGAATAATTAAAATGCATAAAGGACACATTTCAGTAAAAAGCCAGAAAGGTGTTGGTACTGCGTTTACCCTTAAATTTCCTTTGCACTTAGCAAGCCAACAAATTATGTAAATATAGGAGCATTTAATGAACATTAGCGAAAAATATAACAAAGTATTGTTAGTAGATGATGATTTGGATTTACTTGAACAAAACAAAGTGTTGTTAGAATCAAGAGGATTTACAGTAATAACCGCTGAATCCGGTAAACAAGGCTGGGAAACATTTAAGAAGGAATTACCAGACGCGGCTATACTTGATCTAATTATGGAAGAACATGATTCGGGCTTTATTTTATCCCATAGAATTAAAACTCATGAGCATGGTAAAAATATTCCAGTATTTATTTTAACATCGGCTACTTATGAAACAGGATTCAAATTTTCAGTTTCAACACCCGAAGAAAAAGAGTGGATTAAATGTGATGATCTGTTAAATAAGCCGATTGTTACGGACGAAATCTTAACTAAATTAGAGAATTTTTCAAAATAAAAATTAAATGTTACATTAACTGTAACATTTAACTATATTAGAATATGTTTATTTATAATTATAAAACATTTTGGATGATATGTGATTACTGATAAGCCCAGAGTATTAATTGTTGATGATGAAAAAGGCTTAAGGTTAGGAACAAAAAGATTACTTGAAAACGAAGATTACATTGTAGAGACGGCTGAAAACGGAACAGAAGGGATAATAAAAGGTACTGAGAAAGAGTTTGATTTAGCTATAATCGATTTGAAAATGCCTGACATTGAAGGTCTGGAAGTACTAAAAGAAATCAAAAAACATAGGCCTCACACAATATGCTTTATTGCAACAGCTTTTGCAAGCTATGATACCGCAATAGAAGCTACCAGATTAGGAGCCTACAGCTATATTCCAAAGCCATTCTCTCCGGAAGAACTTCTCTTCCAATTAGAGAAAGGGTATAAACAAAGAATATTACTCCTTGAAACCGAAAATTTAAAACGCGAACGCGAAGAACAACTTGTTGAACTTTCCCACGAAAAAAGCAGATTAAGCGCGATAATTAACACTATTAATAACGGAGTTCTTGTTATAAACAAGACTGGTGAACTGGTATACTTTAACAATAGTGCGGTACGTTTATTTAATCTTCATGATGTTGAGATGGGCGATCTGATTTTAGAAAAACTTCCAAATGAAGTAAGTGAATTATTTAAAACACTTATTAATGAAAGTGGAGAAAAATCATATTCAATTCAATTAGAAATTAAGCCAAATAGAGAACTGATTGTAGAGGCGTTTTTTGAAAGAATAACTGGTGAAGATGGCGATTTAAGAGGCGTAGTAATTGCCATTAGGAATATTTCTGAATTCAAAAAAATAGAGTTAGTTAGAAACCAATTTGTTTCAATGGTTGCTCACGAACTAAAAACTCCAATCTCTGCTGTGTTAGGATATTTAAGAATTATACTTGATGAAACTGTAAATATTACAGAAGAAAAAGAAGAAGAATATCAGGCAAGATCAATAATCAGGTTAGAGGGATTATTAACTCTGGTTAATGATCTGCTAGACATTTCCCGAATGGAGCTTGGAACTAAACAAAGAGAAATAGTAGAATTAGATTTAAAAGAAGTAATTAATAATACACTTGTATTTTTAGAATTTGATTTAAAGAAGAAAGGTATTGATGTAAATAAAGATTTTGATAACGGTGATTTACTAATTAATGCAGACAATGATGAGATAACAAGACTATTTACAAATTTATTAAGCAATGCTATTAAGTATAACAAAGAAAATGGATTGTTAAATATTATAATTGATAAATCGAAAAATTATATAAAAACCCAGATTATTGATTCCGGCATTGGACTAAAACCGGAAGAGAAAGACAAATTATTTCAACAGTTTTTTAGAGCGAAAAATTCTAAAACTCGTGGTATAAGCGGAACCGGATTAGGTCTCTCTATAGTAAAGCAAATTGTTGAAACATATGACGGTAAGATTGAAGTAGAAAGTGAATTTGGAAAAGGAACAACTTTTAATATTTATTTACCCATAAATAAATAACTTTATCTAACACATATTGGAGATAATATGTCACTTATCGCTATCATTGATGATGATCCCGATATCATCGAAGCAACAAGCCTCGTTCTTAATGCAAAGGGGTACGAAGTTGTAACCGCTAATAACCCGGTTGACGGTTATACTATTATTAAAGAAAAAAAACCCGACCTTATTATTTTAGATGTAATGATGGACGAACCTGATGATGGTTTTTTCTTAGCACAAAAATTACGTCGTGAAAAAATCGACATTCCTATCTTAATGTACACTTCAGTTTCAAAAGCAGTTGGTTTTGAATTTGGAGAAGGAGAACTGGTTCCGGTAAACGATTTTGTTGAAAAACCAATTTCGCCTGAACAATTAGTTCAAAAAGTAGAGAACTTACTAATTTAAATAGGAGCTGTAATATGTTAGTTGCGGAAAAAAATTCTCTGACTGAAGAAATAGAAAAAATGGTAGAAAAACATGGAGCTACCAGAGCTGCTCTTATGCCAGTTCTTCAGGATATTCAGAGAAATCATAAATATGTCTCTGAGTTTGCACAACAGGAAGTCGCACGTTTGTTAAATATTCATCCGGTAGAAGTCTATAGTGTAATCACATTTTATTCGTTTCTTAACTCAGAACCAAGAGGAAGAAATATTGTACGTCTTTGCCAAACAATTACTTGTGATCTAATTGGCAAAGAGATTGTTGCAAAAGCAATTGAAAGAGAGTTAGGAGTAAAATTTGGTGAAACAACCAAAGATAATCGTATAACATTAGAATTTGCAAATTGTCTTGGTATGTGTGATCAGGGTCCTGCAATGTTAGTGAATGACAAAGTATATACAAAGTTGACTCCTGAAAAAGCTGTAGAAATCTTAAATAAGGTTAAATAGGGGTGAACATGGAAAACAAAAAAATAAAAAGAGAAGGTGCTGTTATATTCTCGGAATATAAAAGAGGAGACAGCATTAATAAATTAAAAGAAATTAGCCGGGATGATGTTTTATTCGAATTAAAAGAATCAGGATTAAAGGGAAGAGGCGGAGCCGGATTTCCAACTTCTACTAAGTGGATGTTGACTGCTGCCGCTAAATCCGACAAAAAGTATATAATTTGTAATGCTGATGAAGGTGAACCCGGTACTTTTAAAGACAGAGTTTTATTAACTGATTATCCTGAACTTGTTTTTGACGGAATGGTAGTTGGCGGTTTTACTATCGGCGCAAAAGAAGGGATAGTCTATTTACGCGGTGAATATGAGTATATGCTTGCCGATTTAGAATTGTATCTAAATAATATGCGTAAAGATAATCTGCTTGGTAATAATATTGCCGGAATAGATGGATTCAACTTTGATATTAGAATTCAGCTAGGTTCCGGTGCTTATGTTTGTGGCGAAGAAACCGCATTAATAGAATCGTTAGAAGGTCACAGAGGTGAAGCAAGAAACAGACCTCCGTTCCCGGTAAATACCGGTTTTATGGGTCATCCTACTTCTGTTAATAATGTTGAAACACTTTCTGCTGTAACTCACATTGTTCTAAAAGGCGGCAGCTGGTTTAGACAATATGGTACAAATAAATCAACTGGCTCAAAGCTTTTTTCAGTTTCGGGTGATTGCGAAAAACCCGGAGTTTATGAATTACCATGGGGAACAACAATTTCAGAATTATTAGAAAAAGTTGAAGCAAAAGATACTAAAGCTGTTCAAGTTGGCGGTGCCTCTGGTATTTGCTTAAACAAAGAACAATTTTCAAGAACTCTTGGTTATGAAGATATAGCTACAGGCGGTTCAATAATAGTTTTCAATAAAGATAGAGATATGATTCATGTATTGAAAAACTTTATGGAATTTTTTGTGGAAGAATCCTGCGGACAATGTACTCCTTGCAGAATTGGAAACACCAAATTATTAGAAGGTGTTGAAATGATAGAAAAAGGAGAATTTACCTTTAGATATATAAATGAGCTAAAAGAGCTTGGCAAAACAATGCAGGTGGCTTCAAAATGCGGACTTGGACAATCCAGTCCAAATTCATTCATTTCAATTTTAAATAATTTTAGCGAAGAAATTTTTAATCAGGGTAACGGAGGTACTAATGGAAAATAAGGACACATCAAGAGCACCTGTTAGCCAAAAATCACATGTTGTGGAAAAGCCCGAACATCCAGAATATATTGGCGGAAGTATTTCTGTTGAAATAAACGAAAAGAAAGTCTCCGTACCATTGGGAACTACAATATTAGAGGCTTGCAGAGAAAATAAAATTCACATCCCAACCTTATGCCACCATGATGACCTTTGTGTTTCCGGTGTTTGTAGAATATGTTTAGTTGAAGTTGAAGGAATGAGAACATTACAGGCCTCCTGCGCATTCCCAATTACGGCGCCAATTAAAATAAAAACAACAACACAGGCAGTTCGTAAAGCCAGAAGACACATTATTGATTTAATGTTAAGTGAGCATTGCGGCGAATGTTATGCATGTGTTAGAAATAACAATTGCGAACTTCAATCGCTTGCAAAAGAATATGGTGTTGATTCATTTACATTTGGTCATATAAGTGAACCTAGATATGAAATCGATAATTCATCATTTTCAATAATACGAAATTCTGATAAATGTATTTTGTGTAAACGCTGTGTTAGAACATGTATAGATCTGCAGGAAGTTGGTGTGCTGGAATCGGTTAATCGTGGTGATAAAACAATGATAAGCACATTTATGGATAAACCGCTTTCGGATGTTATTTGTATTAATTGCGGACAGTGTATAAACCGTTGTCCTACCGGCGCACTTCAGGCAAACGATCCGTCTGATCAGATTTGGAGAGATATTGAAGATCCTGCAAAACATGTTGTAATTCAGACAGCTCCGTCGCCAAGAGCAGCTATTGGCGAGGAATTTGGTTTGCCTGCCGGTCATTCTATGACTAAAGAATTAAATACTGCTCTTAAACGTATTGGTTTTGACGGCGTTTTTGATACTAATACAACAGCCGATCTTACAATTTTTGAAGAAGGAACCGAACTTATTTTAAGACTTTATAAAGCTCTAGTTGAAAAAGATGAATCAGTAGCATTACCACAATTTACCTCATGTTCTCCCGGATGGGTAAAATATCTTGAACATTTTTATCCCGAATATACAGATAATTTAAGTACAGCTAAATCGCCCCAGCAAATGTTTGGTGCATTGTTTAAAACTTTCTATGCCGATAAAATTGGTGTTGATCCTAAAGATATAGTTAGTGTAGCTGTTATGCCTTGTTCGGCGAAGAAATTTGAATGTAACCGTCCGGAGATGGATGATTCCGGATGGAAAGATGTTGACTATGGTTTAACAACCAGAGAAATGGCAAAAATGATTAAGGAAGCCGGAATTCATTTACCAGAAATGCCTCCTTCAAATTTTGATAGTCCGTTTGGTGAAGCATCCGGAGCCGGATTAATTTTTGGCGCAACCGGTGGTGTTATGGAAGCAGCTATCCGTTCAGTTGTAGAATTTGTTACAGGCAATAAAATAGAAGATATTTTTGAGAAGGCTAACGTAATTCCCGTTAGAGGATTTGAAGGTATTAAATATGCCGAACTTCCTTTAGGCGATGTTGTTGGTCCTGTTCCGGGAATACTTCAAAAATTAGTTCCTAACTGGGATTGGTTAAAAGGAGCAACTTTAAAAGTTGCTGTGGTTCATGGTACAGCTAATGCTAAGAAAGTAATGGATGACATAAAAGCAGGCGGTAAATTCAGCCAATGTCATTTTATAGAATTTATGGCATGTCCTGGCGGCTGTATTGGCGGCGGCGGACAACCAATACCAACAAACGAAGAAATCCGCATGAAACGTGTAGAAGCCATTTACGCTGAAGATGAATCGCTAGAAATGCGTAAGGCGCATGATAATCCGAATGTAGTTAGACTTTATGAAGAATTTTTAACAGATGGTCCATGTGGTCATTTATCTCATAAATTATTACATACAGAATATACAAAACGCGGCAAATATATAGCATAATATTAATCCCGGAGGCATTATGCCTCTGGGTATTATATGCTTTCCAAAAACAAAAAATATTACTATTTTTAATTTAGCATAACTTAAAGGGATATTGATGTTTAGAATAGTACCCGAGTGGGCTTATAATTATCAAGGATTTTGGGATGCGGTTAAGTTTAGAAATATCTGGTTTATAAAACTTAGATATTTTGCGGTTTTTTTGTTATTCTGTTTTTTAACCATAATATCCTACTATTTCTCAAATAGTATTTCTTCTTATCAGAAAAGTTTCATTCTAAAAATTATTCTTGCAATTCTATTTTACAATGTAATATTGCACTACTTTAGCGATAAAATTAAAAGTAAACCCAAAAGATTTAATTGTCTTCATTATTCACTTCTTCAAATGGTTCTCGATCTTGCCGCACTATTATCCCTTGTTTACATAACCGGGGGAATTGAATCACCATTTTATTTATTCTTCATTTTCCACATGATTATTGGTAGTTTAATTTTGCCTGGAAGAGTGGTTTATTTATTGGCTCTTGGCGTTATTAGCGGATATTCTCTGATGGCATTTTTACAATTTTTACAATTTTTCAATTTTATTGAAAGTCATCTAATTTCGGAATTGATACAATATAGTAAAACACCAAATATTTTATACATTTCATACGAACTAATTATTTTTTCATTCATGATTATCACAAGTGTTTTTCTTGCTAACCACATTGCGCATAATTTATATAAACGTGAAATGGAATTAAAACACGCGCTTGATTTAATTAAAGAAAATGAAATTGCTAAACAAAAATATATAATGGGATTAGTTCACGAAATAAAAACACCTATTTCTGCTGTACGTACAATGCTTGATTTAATTATTGAAAATTTTCTTGGTCCGGTTTCAGATGAGGTAGGTAAAAAACTTCTGCAATCCAGGAAAAGAACTAATGAAACAATTAGTCTGATAAATAATGTTCTGAGAATATCAAAATTAAAATTGCTGGAAGATGTATCAAAAGAAAATCTTTTTCTTAAAGAACTAATTGATAACGTTATAGAAATTATTGGTCCGGAAGCCTCTGAAAAAAATATTAAAATATCTTTAATTGAATTTGATGAGAAAGAATTTTCTGAGTTGACCGGAGACAAAATACTATTGGAACTGGCAATTTCGAACCTGGTGAATAATGCTGTTAAATATGGCAATGACAATGGGCGTGTCATAATTGATGCAAGCAGGAATGGAGATTTTATAAATCTTAATGTCGCGGATGACGGTGTTGGTATACCGGGAGATGAGATACATAATATCTTCAATCAGTTTTATAGAGCATCAAATATTAAAAAGAAAAATAAAGAAGGTGCGGGGATGGGACTTTCAGTTGTATCTGAAATAATAAAAAGACATGGCGGAGAAATTAAAGTTGTAAGTCCATCTAAGATTGGTAATACAGATTCTCCGGGCACACAATTTACAGTAATCTTACCTATTCATTTTTAGAAATAAATGAAAAATACTCTTTAGGTAATTTTGATTTAGCAAGTTCTGCTGTTTCTAAACTATCAAAAATTCCATAAACTGTTGAACCAGTTCCGGTCATTTGTGAAAACACAGCTCCTAAATTATCCAGAATATTTTTAATCTCAGAGATTTTTGGATATAGCCCGAAAATAGGTTTTTCAAAATCATTGATTATAACGCCGTTAAAATCTGAGTAATCACTTATTTCGGAGCTGAAAAACTTTATATAATTAAATTGATTTTTCTTCGGGGCAATTTTAGAGAAAGCCTCTTTAGTTGAAATATGAATCCCGGGATTAACAATTAAAATTGGTTCCTTAATTTCAAAGTCGACAAGCTCAAGAACCTCACCGCGCGATTTCCCAACTGCCGGTTTAGCTTTTAAGAAAAAAGGAACGTCTGAACCTAACTCTAAAGCAAGTTCCGAAAGCTCTTGGAAACTCAATCTGAGATGAAACATATCATTTATGGCAAGTAAAACAGCCGCAGCATCAGAACTTCCGCCGCCCATACCGGCTCCCATTGGAATATTCTTCCCAAGTTTAACGGTTACACCAAACTTCCTATTAAACCGCGTCTCAAGCAAGTGTACAGCCTTTACGCAGATATTCTCAGAGTAACTTGAAATTGAATCTTCATTGCATGTGAAACTAAACTGATCACTCAAATTAAAATAGAGTTTATCGTGCAGATCATTTATGGGATAAAAAAAAGTTTCAAGATTATGAAATCCATCATTACGTTTCTCAACAATATTTAAGCCTATGTTTATTTTTGCAGGTGCTTTCATTTCAATATAACGAATCAATATAGCTCCTTAAAGTTTTAATGTGTGAAGTATTGCTCCCGCAGCATGCTCCAACAAAATTAATATCCTTTGTGATGTAACTTTTTATCTGCTCTAGATAATTTTCTGCATCAATGCCGCATTTAATCGCGGTATCTGAATAATTTCCGCTTCCGCAATTTAAATAAAAAGATAATCTTTTGTCAGTCTGCCCGTTTAACTTTTTAAATAATTTGTCTGAGATACAATTTACGCTTAAACAAAGCGGGTTGTATTCACTTATAAAATCAATCACCTCACGTACTAATTCACCACTTAACAATCTTAGATTGTCATCAAAAAACAAACTGATAACAAACGGAATTTTATTTCTGGAGCAAAATTTTGAAATGATTTTTATCTCGTCAAAATGACTTTGGGTTTCATTTAAAATAAAATCACATCCATTTTCCCAAAGCAGTTCAATATGTTTTTTATGATTATATTCTAAAAGGGGATAAGCAACAATTCTTTCTTTTTGGTAACAATCTTCTGAAGGAGCATTACTGCCGGCAATCAAAATCCTTTTATCTACTATCGATTCTTTACAAATATTAACGCTTACTTTTACAAATTCCTCAATATTAATATCTTCTCCCGATTGTAATAATGCAACATGATTTGTTCTAAATGTATTTGTAGTTTTGATGTCGCATCCGGCACTAATATATTCCATATAAATAGTTTTAACCAGCTCCGGCTGTATTAAATTAGCTTTTGATGACCATAATATATCATCAATAAATCCGCCTCGCTGTTGTATTAAACTTCCGATTGCTCCGTCTACCAAAAGAGGCTTTTGGTAGTTAAGAAAAATATTATTGTAATCCATCAAAAATACATCTTACATTTTAATATGAAAGTAATTTGAATACGAAAGAAAAAAATATTTGTATAATAGAAAGAAAAAGAATACTTAGAATACAGTAAGAGAATAAAAAATGCAACTTGAAATTATTTGGAGTTTATTCTAAATAAATGATTTTCGCAAAGATAAATTTGTAAACCCATTAAGAACAAAATAATATTCTCAAGGATTTTTATAAATCCAACTTTCTGTGCGGCATTTGTTCCGTAACATCCGCAATCAATATCCAAGCCGCGCAAAACTGATATAAAAACTATCAGAATAAAAAAGAGCATTAATGAGTTGATGATTTTTAAGTTGTCTTTTATAGTTATTCCTAACAGTAAACATATTCCGGTTACAAGTTCAATCCAGGGGATTGTTATTGCAATAAGGTTAATTGTAAAAAGAGGGAAGAGACGATAATTATTTATACTTTCGGCAAATAACTCGGGCGAAATTATTTTTTCAATACCAGCAAAAATAAAAACAAGACTAAGTATTAAACGGGAAATTAAAACGAAATATTTATTTAATAAAATCTTCATCACTTAGATTCACTTACTTCAATTGGATATCCGCTTTCAAGCCATTCAAACCAGCCGCCGACATATATGTATACATTTTTAAACCCTATATCCATTAAGCCGGATGCAAGTTTTTTACTAAGATCACATTCTTCATCACCGCAGTAAATAACTATTAAACTATTTCTATCTAGATCACTCAAATTAGGGTTGTTGATTTCAAAATCATATGCCGGCAGATTAATTGCACCCTGTATATGACCATCATTATAATCCCACTCATCACGGGCATCAATCAGTTTAGCTTTACCGTTTTCAAATAATTCAAACACCTGATGGGTTCGTAAAGATTTTATATTACTAACTGAGTCATTTTCAAAAATACCACTTAGTTCAGTATCATCAACCCATTCAATAATTTTAGTTTCTCTTAATAAATCAATGCTATCGGAACGAATGTAATTATATAGAAGTCCGATTACAGACGGAACTACAATTAGCATGATTATATTTGAATATTTCTTGATCAATTTACTCTTCAACAAAAATACAGTTTTTAGGAATTTCCGGTTTAACAAGCATTACACTTTCTTTTGTTAACAGAACTTTACCAGGCGCCATTCCTTTTTTCTTGTACACAAACTTCGCGAATGTATAAGAAACCGGAGCAACCTTAGCGGTTTTAGCTTTGCTGTGAAACGCGGCTATTGATGCCGCACCTTTTAATATGCTTTTAGGAACGGCTTCTTTTGTGTTTTCAATTCTTAAAACAGTATGAGAACCCGGTAATCCGCGTGCATGGAACCAGTAATCATTTTGCTTCGCAAATTTAACTGTAAGTAAATCATTACTTTTACTATCCTTGCCAACGTAAACATGATATTTATCTTCTAAAATATATTCTTTAAACTTAATGATATCTTCCATTTTTGAACTTACTTTATTTATATCTTTAATTTTTAATTCTTCTCTTAAGCTGATTAAAATTTTTGGATCTTCACACTCATCAATTGTTTTTTTTAGCTCAAGAAATTTGTTGTAATTCCGGAGTGTTAATTTATGCAGTTCAATCGACTTTTGAAAATTTATACGCTCATTTTTTGATTTATCGAAATAGAAATCAATGTTCTGCTGAGGTGCTTTTTTAGGATCAATCTTAACACTTTCTTCTTTACCTGTTTCAAAATCGATTGGGTTTACTTCAGGTAATCCTTTTTTTAATAAGTGATAATTATTCAGGAGCAACTGACCAATCCGCTTATATTCAACTTCATTTGAGCCTAAATCTATTCTGCTTTTAAGCTGATTTAATTTACTGGAAAGTTTGTTTAATTCCTTCTCCACAAATTTCTCAACAATCTTTTTGTGATTTTGTGCGGAATCAAACCGGAATTTTTTAGATAAAAATCCGTTTAATCCGGTTGCTGCAGAATCATATTCATCAATTGCAGAATGTTTATTAAAGATTGTAAATGATTTTGGTTTTATAAAAACTTTATCATCAATTTCATCTATAAAAGTAACTAGCGGATTTGTGAAAATATCACTAATAACTTCTTTAATATTTTTTTTGAACGACTCATCTTCAGTATTATAACGGACTTTGTACTCATTAAGAATATCTTTATTGATAAACGGATAAGCAGATTTAATTATTTGAGGTTCAAATTTATTGGTCTCAAGTTTATCAAACCCGGGATAATTAAAATCAGATGTAAACTGAATGTTTGATAATTCTTCTAATAACTCTTCCTGGTTACCAATACTTTTCTTAAAAAAACTTAGTCCGTCATTATTTTCAATTACTATATTGGTTCCGTTACCTCTTATCAAAAAATAAATATTAGAGTTTTGAAGTTCAATTTTTATTACACGGTCACTTTTAGAAATTAAGATTCCCGTTATTGTATCGGGGAAAAAATCGTTAAAAAATGCAACTGTATTTTTTTTTGCGCGATGATGTTCTTTTTTTATAGAAATAAACGGAACATTTTGATCTGCTGAAATAATCAGATGTCTATTCGGAAAATCTTCGGTTGAAATATCAAGATACAATCTATCACGCTCCTGAGTAAAAGCATTCCTAATTTTTACCCAGGGCAACAAATTATTTAATTCGACGATAATTCTATTTAAGAAAAAGTAGTTTCGAAACATTTAAATTCTTTTTTTGAAAAATGAAATATATTAAAAGCGTGATTAAAAGGGGAGCAATCATATTTATTTCATAAAAGTATATATGATTAAAATGCGGCTACTACTCAGGTCTTATAACTTAAGAATTATTTAATCTATTAATATCCGACAAATGACCGTTGTCATTTACAATAAAAAGGATGGTGAGCACAAAAAAACTATACACTGATCATAATTTCCGTTCATTATAAAACAGATGACATCTTTTTAAAAAGATGTCATCTGTTAAAACTAGTTAGGCATACCAAGTTTTCTGCGAACTTCTCTGGTTAAGTCGAATACCTTTCTAAATAGTCTTTCATCAGCATCACTCATGTGAATACTTCTTCTGGCCATTACACGTCTGGCAACTTCAATACTGCGTTCTAAATCGTAAGTAGTTAAGGCATCTGCACCGCCCCAGCTATACGATGGTATATACTTAGAAGGGAAGCCGGCACCAAACACGTTTGTACAAATGCCGACAATTGTACCTGTATTAAATGTTGTATTAATTGCCGATTTAGAATGATCGCCCATAAACAGACCTACAAACTGCGATTGAGTATCGATATATTCACCATCAATATTTAATCTAACGTTTCCGTAATTGTTTTTTAGGTCGCTGTTGCTAGTTCCGGCTCCAAGATTAACCCACGGACTTAAATATGAATGACCTAAAAATCCATCATGCTGTTTGTTAGAAAAGGAATGTATAATTGATTCTTCAATTTCACCGCCAACTTTACAAACTCTGCCAATAGTTGTATTATGATAAATTGTAGCACTCATTTTTATTGTTGTATTATCGCCAATATAAACAGGTCCCTGAATAGTAGCGTTTGGCAATATAGTTACGTTTTTCCCAATGTAAATAGGACCATCTTCAGCATCTAAAACAACACTAGGTTTTATAACTACACCTTCATCAATAAACATATTATCCCGATTTAGTAAATGCACGTTATCACGGATATCGCTATTAATGAGTTTTATTTTCCCCTTGGTCAGATATTTGTAATCAGTTCTTAACTGTTCACCGTTATTGTTAATCAAATCCCATGGATACTTAACAATATTAACAACAACTTCTTCTCTGGGAAGAAAATCGAAATCGGAGTTAGTAAAAACATCATTTAAATTTCTTTTAATTACTTCTAGTTTTTCTCCACTCATTCTGGCGGCAACAATAATATCTCCACAGAAATAAACCTTGTCTTCACCTTGCAGCGGAATTTTTTTATTGAAATTTTCATCAACAATAACCTGCCCGTTTATAAATAGGCATGATTCTGTATCAAGATGATTTACATGCAGACTAGGGTTTTTTTCTTTCAGATAATCGCCCAGGTAGCCTCTGCAATGTAAATTAACTTTTGCGTCAGGATAAGCATTTGTGATTTTTTTTCTTAGTCTGAGAATACCGCACTTTAGATCGTAAACTGGTCTAAAGTAAACAAGCGGCAGTAATTTCGTGTAACTAATTCCCTCAAATAAACATATGTCTGTTACCATATGGTCTCCCAAAATTATTAAAATATATTAATAATCCCCATTATTAAAAATTATAATATTCGGATAAAATCAAATTCGGAAAGCAGGCGGGATGTTTAGGAAAGATGACATCTATTAAAAAAATGTCATCTATAAAATTATTTTAGTAACGATTCATGAGAAAGGTTGTTTACTTCAATATCTTTGAAGTAATTTACAGTACCAACTTTTAATTCATAAGTTGCTGCATCATCACAAACAATAAGTCCTTTTGGATGAAGTTGTAAAGCACTTACAGTCCACATGTGATTTACACCTTCTTCAACAACTTTAGATAAAGCACGTGCTTTGTTGTATCCATTAATAATTATTAAGACTTCTTCTGAATCTAAAATAGTTTTAACACCTACAGTCAACGCAGTTTTAGGAACTTTTGATATATCGTTATCAAAAAACCTGGAGTTTGCTATGATTGTATCCATTGTTAAAGTTTTAACTCTTGTCAAAGAACCAAGGGATGAAGCTGGTTCGTTAAATGCAATGTGTCCGTCAGGTCCAATTCCGCCAATAAACAGATTTATACCATTATAAGACGCAATTTTATTTTCGTAATTTCCGCATTCTTCAATTAAATCTTCAGCATTTCCATCAAGTATATTCACATTTTCTTTTTTCACATCAACATGCGAAAAGAAATTATTCCACATAAAAGAATGGTAACTTTCGGGATGATCGTCAGGTAAACCAACATATTCATCCATGTTAAATGTTACAACATTCTTAAAAGTAACTTTGCCATCATTATAAAGCTTAATTAGTTCTTTATACATTCCAATAGGAGATGATCCCGTTGGCAAACCAAGAACAAACGGCTTTTTTTCTGTAGGATTAAAGTCATTAATCCTTTTCACTACATAATACGCAGCCCATTTAGAAATATTTTCATAATTCGGTTGAATTATTACTCTCATATTATTATCCCCAATAATAAAATTGCAAAGCATAATATTAACATTATTACTTAAAAAAGGCAATATTCAGTTTTAATGAAATGGAGTAAAAATAGGATATGTGATAAATAAGAAAAGGAAGTGCTCATGTTTTAAGATGAGCACTTAAAATTTTAGTGACCGCCGGTATGTTCTTTAACAACTCTTTTTAACCATTTTAACATTACAAAAAGAAGTAATGCAACGGCAGCGGCAAGAGCACCATTTATTAAGAAATAAACAGCTTTATTTTCTATTGTAATAAACATTCCTGATAAAACACCGGAAGCTTTATTACCGATAGCGGTTGCCATAAACCAGCCGCCCATTAAAAGAGCAGTAAATCTAGGCGGGGCTAATTTTGAAACTAGTGAAAGTCCCATAGGACTTAAACAAAGTTCGCCAAAGGTTAGAACTCCGTACATCGAAATTATCCACAAGGCGGATACTTTTGATGCACCATTTCCTCCAACCATTACAGCACCAACCATTATAAGCATTGATAACGCGGTTACAACAACACCAAGTACAATTTTGCCGGGAGTAGAAGGCTCTTTTTTCCTCCGGGCTAAGAAGGTCCACAAGACCACAATTAATGGCGTAAGAATAATTACAAAGCCTGGATTTGCCGATTGAAATATTTCTGTGTTAAGTAATGAAATACTCTCGCCTTCTTTTGGCCATTCTTCTTTAGGCAAATTATTAAGATAAGGATGAGGTCCTTCAGTAATAATAGGTTTCCCTTCGGCATCCAATACAGGAGTACCATGTCCGTCAACCTTTGTTACTTCCTGAAATTCCGAAGTTACTGTTTCCGCAAATCCTAATTCGCCAAGTGGTCCCTGAACAACGGCAGGCATTTCTCTTGATGTATAATCATTTGCCCATAAGGTCATTGCAGAACCATTCTGATGCAGAATCATAAAGAAAACACCGCCGGCTAAAAATACCGCGTATAACGCACCAAGCTGTTCACGTTCTTTTTTATCGCCATTTTTCCATATTGAGAAGTAATAATAAAGTAATGGAAGACATGCAAACATAAATGCGTCAGTAGATTCTGAGAAAAAAGTAGTTCCAAAAACTAAAGTAGGAAGGAACCAGCCAATTATACCTGCAATAGCAGCCGGTACAAATATTATATACATAATTTTACTTATTGATGTGTCTTCAGGTTTTGCCGGTGTAATAAAATCGACTTCCTTAACATGCTTTTGACCCATAAAGAACCATGCTAACCCGACAAACATTCCAATACCGGCTAAAGCAAATGCAGAACTCCAGCCATAATTATTTCTTAAAAATGCGGCGAAGAAGTTACAAATGAATGCACCTATATTTATACCCATATAGAAAATATTGTATCCGGAATCTTTATGAGCGGCATATTTTTCATTATCATATAATCTGCCAACTAAAGTTGAAATATTTGGCTTGAAGAATCCATTACCAACAATAATTGAAAGTAGAGATAAATAGAATATCATATCGTTACCGGGAACTGCAAGTCCAAGATAACCTAATCCCATTAAAGTACCGCCAATGAAAATAGATTTACGGTATCCTAAAAATCTATCTGCTAAAAGTCCGCCAAGAAACGGGGTTAAATAAACCAAGGCCAAATAAGTACCATAAATATCAGTTGAAAATGTAGCTGTGAATCCCTTACCATCAGGCGCAATCATATAAAGGGTAAAGATTCCCAACATTAAATAAAAACCGAATCTTTCCCACATTTCAGTAAAGAAAAGCACAGGAAGACCCTTGGGGTGTTTACTAAACATATTTTCTCCAAACTATTTAATAATGATAAAAACTGATTAGAATAAGAATAAACAGTCCGATAAAATTCTCATTTTATTTGCACAATTCCAAATAATATTTTGGTTTGTTGCATAATAACCGCATTTGTCCAAAATAAAACAGAAAAATATTAAAACGGCATAAATTGGAGAGATGTGAAAATATTACGTTAAAATTTTTTTTTTCATAAAATCTATTTTTATTTATTTATAAGTTTTATATATTTCGAGTCTTGATTGATCTGACAGTATTGTTTTTATATATTTTAGCACGGAGAGGTGGGTGAGTGGCTGAAACCACCGGTTTGCTAAACCGACGTACCCGTAAGGGTACCGCGGGTTCGAATCCCGCCCTCTCCGCAAAAGCCCTTTGTTTATAATAACTTAGGGCTTTTTCTTTTGGTGTTCTTACGGTAATAACCTCTAAAACTTCCCATATCCTAGAAAAATTATAACTTACTATAATTCAAAATGTTGTAAATATCTTAAGCTATATTTATCTTGCTAAAAATAGTTAGATTAACTATTTTAATTAATGAGTGGTGATTTTTACTAAATGCATTTATAGTGTTTAAGCTTGCCTAGATATTTTATTGCCATTTTTTCGAGGGGTAGAATTAATTAGTGACTAATTAGGACGTATCAATAAATAAAATAGTGAATACTATGGGAATTATTAAACAAAATCCATTTAGGATTTTAGGGCTAACCAGTGAAGCCACTGAGAGAGGAATTCAAAAACAGATAGGTATTATCAAGCGTTATGCTGAGATAGGAAAGTCTAAAACATTTGATTATGATTTTAATTCCTTGGGAGAAATATCTCGAAATCTTGAGGATTTACAGACTGCGGCAAGTAAAATTGAGCAGGCTGAAAAGAAAATTTTACATGCCTTGTTTTGGTTTATTAATCAAAATCAATATGACGAAATTGCTTTTAATAATTTAATAAACTCTAATTATGAAAAAGCAATTGATGTTTGGGAGAAAACTTTGAGAGGTGAAGTTTCCCAAAAGAACTTTTCCTCATATCAAAACCTTTCTACATTATATCTCGCTTTATCTACCATAAATGGTTCATTAAATGTTGAACAGTTAGAGAAAGGTATTGAATTAAAAGGCAGATTACTTTTTTCAGAAAATGTTAAATATCTATTTGAGGAAGTATGTGGAAGCAATTCTTTACTCAATCCCAAAGCATTAAATCAAGGATTTATTGATGAAGTAATAAATCTCATTAAACCTTATACCGAAGGAACAAATGGATTTAGTACAAAGCAAATACTCCCATTGTTTGATTCATATCCAAGTAATATTAAAAAGTATCTACAAGATTATTTTACTTCAACTCCTTTGTCAATTATTGAAAATGAAATAGAGAAAACAATTGAGATAAGAAAAAAAGCTCCACATAACGCTGATAAATTTGTAAAGATTCTCTACAAAGTTGCAAAGCCGGAAATTGTTAAGCTTAAAACTATTATTGGTATTGAGCATGTACAATACAAGATGATAATTAATAAGCTTGCTAATGAAATTATGCAGTGTTCAATTGAATACTATAACTATCACATTGAAAATTCAACAGAAATTGAGCCTTATAAAAAAGCATTGAAAATGGCAAAGCTGGCAAAGTCACTTAAGCCAACCGGCCAGGAAGAAGCAAGAATTAATGACGCACTTAATAATCTTGAAGATATGCGTTATAGAGAGATACATGAAGTTGTGGAATTTATAAAGGGGATTAATGAGGCTTTTGACAAAGTCAATGAAGAAAACAAGAGTCTAACGAATATAGCCATGGGAAGAATATCATATTTAAAAGAAGATATTATTATTGAAATGACAAATCAATTGTTAAATGATCATATCATTAAAAAGATTGCACATTCTGATAGAGATGAATTAATTAATACTTTTTTTAATGAGTTAAAAAAAATACTCAAAAATATTTCCAAATCTAACGTAGAGATTTTTAGAAAACTGATGTCTAATTTCATTGTATTCCTTCCAGTAACGAACAATATAAAATATCAAATTAAAAAATCGAGATTCGAGAAGGATTTAGAAAGATTAAATAATGATCTACTGAAAGCCAAAAATAAGAAAATGTATGTTGCAAAAATTGAAGCTCTTGAATCCCAAAAGTTAAAAATAAATATTTGGAAATTTATTAAAACTAGAAAAAAAAGAGAACGACAACTTGCAGAAGTCCAGCAAAGGATTGATTCCTTAAAAAGAAAGGGTCTCGAAGAAAAGAAAAATAATATTGAACAAATCGAAAAATTCATATTAGATATAAAGGAACGTATTGAAGAGTTAGAGAAAATTTACTCTGAACATATTCTAGTAAAAGAAAATGTGAATAAATATGAAGAGGGAGAAATATTTTGAGAATTATTTTGAAAATTCAACTTTTTGTAGTACTATTTTTAATTTTAGGTAATAACATATTTGCCCAGATTGATTCCGTTCTCATTAATAATAACATCGAAATAGTAAAATCAAAAATTTTAACTTTAGAAAAAAGTATTTCAAGATTCGAAGAGAGTGAAAAAAAACAAATTGTTCTAAATAATAGTCTCACAAATCAATTAGATAGTATAAAATCCAGTTATTATCACATAATTAGAAATAATGAGAAGTTGTTGACTACTATAAACAGTTTAAAGAATCAATTCAACAAAATTACAGTTGATATTAAAATCCAAGAAGAAAATGTATCGACTTTGTTTGACAGCTTAAATAATATTGCTCGTTCTAATACAGAGGTTATTAAGAAAATTAAAATTGATCTTAGTGGTAAAATTGAAACTAATCAGCAAGTTGCTGATAAAAGCATTACTAAGTTAGAAGATGATTTGAGTAGAACAACCTTGTATTGGATAATAGCAATTTTAATTATTGTAATTCTCGTAATTGTTCTTACTTATTTTTTGCGTAAGCAAATTTTCAAACAGAAAATCGATTTAGATAGTACTTTAAAGGAAACTAGGAAATCACTGGAAGAAGAAGGTGTTAAACTTGATAATAAACTTATAGAAGTTCTCGAAACACAATTAAAAGTAATTGAAAATAGTGGTATTGGAAAATCACAAGAAACAGACCATACATTAGCTTTAAAAGTTGCAGATGAAATAATTCGAATACAGAAAAATCTCACTCGCATGGATGAAAATACCAAAGGATTAAAGCAACTGATAGCTTCTGTAAAACGAATACAAGATAATTTTGCCTCAAATGGTTATGAACTTGTTGAGATGTTAGGTCTTGAATACAATGAAGGAATGAAAGTATCAGCTAATTTTATTCTTGATGAAAGTTTAGAACCAGGGAAACAAACTATTACAAGAATCATAAAACCTCAAGTTAATTATAAAGGTGTTATGATTCAGTCAGCACAAATAGAAGTTAGTCAAGGAGAATAAAGATAATGATTAGAACAAAAATTGATTACGGATTAGATTTAGGTACAACAAATTCAGCTATTTCTCGTATGGAAAACGGTGAACCTGTTATAAAAAAAACTGATACATTAAAAGATACTATGCCTTCTTGTGTCTATATCAACAAAAAGAAAGCAATTCAGGTTGGAGATAGTGCCTATAATGCAATGAAAAGAGATAAACTTAAAGCGATGAAAAACTTTGATTCGGACATATCTAATTCATTTATCGAATTTAAAAGAACAATGGGTACTGATAAAATATACTATTGTTCAAACCTAGACAAGAACTCAACTTCAGAAGAATTATCAGCGGAAGTCATAAAAAGTTTGAAAAGTTTTGTATCTGATGAGAACTTTAATACAATTGTAATTACCGTTCCAGCTAAGTTCACGATAAATCAAAAAGATGCTACTCTTCGTTCAGCTGCTGAATATGCAGGTTTTCAGCATGTAGAACTCTTACAAGAGCCAATAGCGGCTTCTATGGCTTATGGCTTAGAATCAAAAAGCAAAAATGGTTATTGGTTAGTTTTTGATTTTGGTGGTGGTACATTTGATGCTGCACTTCTCCGAGTTGAAGAAGGTATAATGAAAGTAATTGATACAGAAGGTGATAATTATCTTGGTGGCAAAAATCTTGATTATGCAATAGTTGATGAAATAATCATTCCATACTTACAAAAAAACAATGTAATTGATAGTATTTTAGAAAATGATGTAAAAAGAAAAATTTTGCAAGATGCTATGAAATTTTTTGCTGAGGAAACAAAAATTCAAATGTCATTTAATGAAACTCATAATATTCTGTCTGATCTTGGTGATATTCCTGGAGAAGATGATGAAGGGGAAGAATTTGAATTAGATATTACAGTAACACAGGATATGATGAAAGAAGTAATTGGCCCAATTTTTCAAAAAGCAATAAACATTTGTAAGGAGCTATTAGAAAGAAGAGGTTTGAATAATTCTACATTAGACTCTCTAATTCTAGTTGGAGGTCCGACTTATTCCCCTGTTTTAAGAAAAATGCTTGAAGAACAAATAATTAAACCAGATACTAGTGTTGATCCAATGACTGTGGTTTCAAAAGGTGCTGCTTTATATGCTTCTACAATAGATATATCTGAAGACATAAAGGAACAACAGAGAGATAAAACAAAAATACAATTAGAATTTAGTTTTGAAGCAACTACAGTTGAAGATGAAGAGTTAGTAACTGTTAAAATTTTGAAAGATAAAACTATAGGAGACATTCCAGATAAGATATATGTAGATATTGTAAGAAACGATAAAGCATGGTCAAGCGGTAAAACTGAAATAGATGATATTGGTGAAATTATTGAAGTTAAATTGAATTCAGGAAAGCCAAATGCTTTTAGTGTGATGACATTTGATGAAAAGGGAGATTTATTACCTAGTGAACCAGTTGAATTTACTATTATTCAAGGTTCAAAGATTGGGAGTGCTACATTACCATACCATATTGGAATTGATATAAAAGATAGGAAGAGTAGTAAGATAGTATTTAAAACTGTTCCAGGACTAGAAAAAAACCAATCAATTCCAGCAACTGGTGGTTGGAATGGATTAAAAACACAAAAACAAATTAGACCAGGAATAAAAGAGGATTTTATTAAAATTCCAATTTATCAAGGAGAACATGGAGCTGACGGAAGTAGAGCTATTTATAATGAACATGTGTATGATGTAGTTATTTCAGGAGAGGATCTTCCAAAATTATTGCCTGAAGGTAGTGATGTGGATTTAATAATAAAGGTAGATAGGTCTGAAATAATAAGTTTTTCCGCCTTTTTCCCCACGCTAGACCATACTTATGATTTGAATGTTCCCCGACAAGAAACACAAAAAGAAATCAGTGCTGATTGGTTAGAGAGTGAGATTAGTAAAGCACAACATACGCTAAATATGATCAAACAAGAAAACATTATTCAGAATTCTGAAGAAATAGAAAAATTAGAAGAAGAAATTGATGAAATGAAAAAAAGATTTAATCAAGGTAGAAGTGATTATGATAGAAAAAAAGATGTTCGTGATAGTCTAATACGTTCACTTAAAAAGATTGATAAAATGCAGGATGAAGGAGAATGGCCAAAAATAGAAGAAGAACTTAAAGATGTTTTTTACCGTTTGGAATCTGTTAACAAAGAGCTTGGAAATGAAAAAACTTCGACACTAGTAGAACAATTTAAAGAACAGATGCCAGTGGTGCTAAAAGAAAAAAATGTGAAGGTAGCAGAAGATTTAATTGAAAATATGCGAGCTTTAGATTTTGATTTAGTTGATAAAGGATTGGGAGCACAATTCGAAATTATGATATTAAAAAACTTACATGATGATTTTGATACTTTAGACTGGAAAGATGAAAATAGAGCAAGAATGATCTTAAATAGAGGAATAGAGCTAGCAGCAGATAATCCCTCTAAGCAAAAATTACGTACAATTGTTGTAGAGTTATATAGTTTATTACCTGAAGCCCAGAAGCCAATTATTGGTGGAGGTGATGGAAGTCATTTAATCGGATAATGAAATGATTAAGTTATTAAACAAAAAAGAAATCATTAATAAAGCATATGAAGTTCAATTCTTTTTAAACGGGAATGATTTTTTTCAAAAATACCGTGTTAAAAGTAATAACGGGAATATACTGTCATTAAAATTGTTCAATAGTTCTAAATTATCTAAAGATAGTTTCTCAAATAATAACTTATTGGAAGTTGAAATATTAGCACAATTAAATGATAAAAAACTACAATCACTTATTGATAATGGAGAATTCATAAAAAATAATCAAAGGTTTCATTATATAGTTACCGAATTTATTAGTGGTGAAACAATTGAGGATAAATTAAAAAGAGATAGTGTTTTTTCTGAATACGCAGCTGTGCCAATAATAATCGAATTATTAGAGGGATTAAAAGCTCTTCATCAACATCCAAAAGTAATTATTCATAATAATATTAATCCCAAAGCCATAACATTAGATTATTCAGAAAATAAAGAAACTCCAGTTATTACCGGTTTTGAATTTGCTAGGTACATTTCTTCAAAAAGTAATTCTTTAAATACAAAATACCTTTCTCCCTTTCATAGTGCCACAGAGCATTTTAATGGTATATTTACTCCTCAAAGTGATATCTACTCTGTAGGAGCATTGCTTTTTAATATGCTTACTGGAATTCCACCTTGGTATGTAGAATTACCAAAGTTTCAGTTTACAGAAGAAAAATTTGTTGATTCAGTGATTGATAAGAGAAATGAAAAATTAAGCTTTGGCTTAAAAGGTTTTCAAGAAGAAATTGATGAACATCTAAAGATTACTATCGTTAAAGCTTTATCGCATGATGTTGATGAAAGATTTAATAGTTGTGATGAATTTATTAAAGCCCTAAAAAGAGAAGTTGTTATTGATGGAGAAAAGAAAACTAATTCTCAAAAGCCTAAAGTGTTGAAGAAAAAAGGATCCGGTTTTAACTCCATTGCAGGTATGAATGATCTTAAGGATACTTTATACAATGATGTTATTCGTGCATTAAATGAAAAAGAAAGGTTCGCAGAGTATGAAATACCAATACCTAATGGTATGTTACTTTATGGGCCACCAGGATGTGGAAAAACATATATCTCAGAAAAATTTGCTGAGGAAGTGAACTTTAATTTTATAAAAATAATTCCTTCTGATATCGCAAGTATTTATGTGCACGGAACTCAAGATAAAATAGGACAAGTTTTTAAGGAAGCGGAAAAGAATGCTCCATCCATAATATTTTTTGATGAAATTGAGGCAATGATACCAACCAGAGGTGGGGATACTCATGAGAGTAGATCATCAGAGGTTAATGAATTTTTAGCTCAAATGAATAATTGTGGTGAACGAGGAATTTTTGTAATTGCTGCTACGAATAGACCAGATATCATTGATCCAGCATTTCTACGTGCAGGAAGAATTGATTATAAAATTTATTTACCACCACCAGATTTTGAAGCAAGAAAAGGATTATTTAAGATTTTTCTCAAAAACAAACCAGTTGATATAGATGTTGATTTTGATGAATTAGCAAAAAAAACAAAAAATTATGTTTCTGTAGATATTAAATCAATAATAGATTTTTCAGCAAGAAAAGCAGAAAAAGAGGATGTTAGAATTTCTCGACAAATCATTTTTGAAACTATAATGGAAAGAGAACCTTCGCTTTCTGAGGAAACCTTAAATGATTATGAGCTGCTTAAAGATAGACTTTCTACAAGAAAACAAGTTTCAAATAATAAGCCGAAGTTTGGATTTTAAAAAGGTATAATCATGGATAAAGACGAATTTAAAAAACTATTATTTAAAGTAGCATTTTGTACAATGGCTTGTGATGGTCATATTGATGATAGAGAAGTTGAAGAAATGAAGATAATGGATAAATCAACTTCATATTTTGAATCAATTGATCTATCTGAGGAATTGGAGATATTGCTTGCTGATCTTGGTTCTAAAGGGATTAAAGTTATTGATGAACTGTTTACTACTCTAAGAGAAACAAAATTGAATATTATTCAAGAATTACTCGTTCTGGAAGTCGCATTAAGGATTATCTACGCTGATGAAAAATATGATGATAATGAAATTCACTTTCTTAAGTTTTTGAGAAGTAAACTTGAATTACATGATGAAACTATTGTTGATAGATTTGGAGTGATTGATATTCTTAAAACAAGTGATTATATCCAAAATTATAAAATTGAAGATAGTGATGAAAAAATAATTGCAAGAATAAAGCTGCCAGATTTGGAAGAGTTGAAAGAGATAAAGTTGAAGTGATAAATTCAGAAAACAACAGATACGAAGAATGAATAATGATGAAGAATATTTAGAAGATGCGTTAGATGACGATTGTGAAGAGGAAGAAGAATTTATAAATCCTTGCCAAAGTCTTATTGATTCAAAACAATATCTAAAAGCTATTGAGTGTTTGAAATACAATTATAATGAGGACTATTGGTTTAAATACTTTGATTCGATTCTCATGTGTTATGAAAAGTTAGAAGATTATGAGGGCTTCTTTGACTATTGCATCTACCTAATTTCAAATAATCTTTCTGGTGATTATTTTGTTGAATATAGTTTATTGCCAGTTTTTAAAAAGCATTATGGAGAAAAAGATTCCAAAATTAAATTGAGAGATTTTCTTTTAAATTCATTGTTACCGAAAGATGTAAAGTATAAACTAATCGTTGAAAGTAAAAGCTTGAGCCTACCTGAAGATGAGGAGATTAATTACTTTCAAGAACTAGTAGAGTTAAACCCTAAAAATATTGATGCAATTATGAATCTTGGATTCGCTTATTGTAATTCTAAAGATTATTCAAAGGCTATAGAAACTTTTGAGAAAGCATTAGCAATTGATGATAAAAACGTTAAGAATTATTTAGAGCTTGCAAATGTTTATCAAAAACTAAACGATAAGAAAAATGAACTTAAGTGTTTATTAAAAGCACTAGAGATATCACCGAATAATGAAATGGCTAAATTCCAAATGTCACTATTTCATGGAACTATTCGAGAAAAAACTCAAGAGGAAATTAAAGATAACAAACAGGCAAAAACAGCATATAATAAAATTTGGGGACATTATAACAAAGGAATTGAAGAAACAGAAAATCAAAATTATTTGAAAGCAATTGAAGAATTTACTTCTGCAATTAGATTAGGTAAAGAACATGGTTTTCCAGATGCTTTAGAAGCTAGAGGAATTGCAAAAATAAAAATGGGAAATTGGGTTGAAGGATTAGAGGATTTTAGAATTCTAACTCAAAACGATGCTTACTTAATAAAAAAAGTTATTGATGAAGCAATTGTACACTATCATGCAGAAGAATTTGACAGTGCTTTACTTTTACTATCAGTTATTATAAAATTATATCCTCAAAATGATGATGCTTATTATTGGAGAGGGAAAGTTTATCTTAAGAAAAACGAAAAGAATAATGCCACAAAGGATTTTAATGAGGCATTGAATCTAGGGCGAATAGGAGTGCAGAAAATAATTGAACATGAAAATTTATATTAATTTTCGTTTACTTAGTAGCACTTTAAAGCTACTGATTCTCTTCTAGTTTGTTAAATTTCATTGATAATCCCAAAACACCAGCCACTAAGATGTCAATTATAGCCCAGGTTCCTTTGCTTAAGTAAATTGGAATAAGAGGATTAAATAAAATTACAATTGCTCCAAATATAATCATCCAAATTTTATTGTTTTGAGTATCCATTTTTTCAAAGTTCTGAAAAGCAAAAATCCCCGAAACAATTGTAATAGCAATTCGTAAAAAAGTATAGTAGCCATAAGGAAGTTTCATAGTACCTAGTAATAATAATACTATACAGACTATCTTGAGACTCTTCATTAAATCAATATTATCATTATTGGTCATTTTAGTTCCTTCAAGAAATTAAAAAGGGAAATCATCTTCATTATAATCTTTGGTCAGGAAATCGGGTAAATTATCATCAGAACTTTTGTTGTCTTGTTTTATTTCAATAGAACCTGAATTTTCTTTTTTATCAATTGGAATAATTTGATTGGCTAAAACTTCACTTATGTATTTAGTGTTGCCTTGATTATCTTGATATGACCTATTAGCAAAACGACCTTCAATAAAAACTTTTGATCCCTTTTTTAACTGATTTAAATAGTAATCAGATAAATTCCAATAAACAATGTTATGCCACGTTGTTTCATTAGTCCAGTCACCATTTTTGTTTTTATAACTATGCTTAGTGGCGATTGAAAATTTTGTAACTCTTGAAGAATCACTTATAGCTTTGGTTTTAGCATCCTTACCAAGGCTACCAATCAAAGTTATTTTGTTTATAGAAAATGCCATATTCATCTCATATTTTTATAAAAATTAAAGAATTGGAGACCTAAAATTATAGAATAAATATAATCAAAATAACGTAATATAAAATTAGAAATAAAACCTTATTGTAATAATTCCACTTTTGCCACTAAGTAATGGAAAATATCTGTTTGTAAATTAAACTTTTGCATTTCTTAGTGGCATTGTGTTATAAGTATATATAAAATAAAGGGATATAGTTACTCCTACAATGTGAAAAAGGGAGTAATTCTTTGGGGTTTATCTGTCTTAGTTAATAGGGGGGGGAAGGCAGAAATAGGTTGGATGTTTTATTGATAGGAAGCTCATACATTTTCTAAATAAAATTTTCTGGGTTTTATAGTAGAACAATAGCCACCTGCGGAGCGAAGCGGAGCTAGTGGCAAAAAACAGCACGTGGACGACCGAAGGGAGTTCCACGTTAATTAAAAAATAAGAAGAAAAATTGTATTGTAAGGAAAATGTTTTCTATGATTCTTTAACCTTTAGTGTTAACTACTGCACTTTGCCACTAAGATAAAAACATCTAAATTTAGTTTTTTTTCTAAATATATATATTGTTTTTACTGGCAATAAGCATTTGCCAGTGACGGAAAAAGAGCTATTTGAATGGCAAATATACTTTATCTGGCAAACCCACTTTGCCACTAAGATTTATTAATATATTATTATTTTAAGCTAAAAATACACTATTTTTGCTTAGTGGCAAAATAAAGTTAGGAATACGGGAATTAGATTCTTTCTAATTTTAGAGTTTTATTTTTGCCATTCGTTCCTTCAATTAGATTATACCCAAGACTCTCAATTATTTCATTTTCTCGTATGTTTTTAATACGACTTCTAAATGTTCGTTTACTAATTTCTAATTCCTTAGTAATATGATCTTGAATTTCTGAAAACAACTGTTCATTTTTATTAGAAAGAAATTGAATTAATTTCATTGCTATTTCATTAGTTGAAGCTTTTTTTAATTTTAACTCACCTTTTTCAAACTCATTGGCCAATACTAATTGTTTAGTCTCCTTGCAATATCTAAAAATTTCTGGACTTTTTCTCTCATCACGTCTTGATTTAAAAGGTATTAGCTTAAATAAATTTTTATTAATTTCTTCAATACTAATTATTGTAGTAGCCTTCCGTGTAAACTGACTTCCTACGTGTCCAATCCCTTTTTTAAAATCATTGACTTTAATTTCATGAATAACCAATACAAAAGTCAAATCAAATTCATCAATCATTTTATTTGTGTAGTCTGATTAACGACATTTATAATTCCTTTTAAACGACAATTAAAATTCCCGAAAAAAGTGGAATTTTAGCCATCCTA
>JAEINS010000051.1 GCA_016342755.1 Melioribacteraceae bacterium
AATCCTAATTATACAACAAAATTAAATCGGGAAAAATAATTGTCGTTGACCGGAAATAATAGTTGTCGTTGATCAATTATCATCTTCATATTTTGTAGCTATAAGATTTCCTGACTGAGGGAGGGTCTGAATCTGTCCATCAATAATCATTACCCCGCCATCGCCATTTTCTGAAACAAAGTTATTTTTTGCAGTAACTTCTATTTTTTCTTTGAAATCAACTATTAATGTTAGACCAAGATCGGCTTCTGACGCAGATGCCGCCTCAGATTGGGACATTGCTCCCAAAGATATCTCCCCACCTTTGTTGTTTTTAACTAAATTTGTTAAAGTGGTACTAGATTTAAGATTTGTAAGTATATATTTGAGATCTTTAAATAAAACAGATCCGCTAGCTACATTATCATATGTTTTTTTATAAGTTGATCCCGAACTTGCCTGCACTATTTTATACTTGTAAGTGGTATTAGAATTGGGAAAATTCCATGCAAAACATTCTAACTCAACACTTACGATCTTAGCATCTGTAGGAATATCGCTTAGATCAAAAAGGTAAATGGATCTTGCTGTTTCAGAATCTTGGGTTTGTGAATCTACTTTTTTACCAATATTATGTCCCATGTTACCAAGATTATAGGAACTTGATGATCCTACTTGGAATTTAGATGCAATTATAGAGGTTCCTTGAAATGTTTGCCCAATTAAGCTATAGGATATTAATAAAATACAAGATACTACTAATAAAAAGTTTTTTTTCATTTTAATCCTCATTAATATTATATTTCATTTAGTTAAATGAGAATAATCCAACTCAGATTTTATAATATTGGATAAAACTAGGGTGCCAACCTAAAGTTAGATTATTCAATGTTTCGTAGGAAATGGGTGTACATTTCCTACGGTATTTTTTTGCTAATACCTCCTTATAATAGTTTTCCATGATATATAAACGACATTGTGGTTGCATCTTCATAAACTAAGAAAAAGACTTCATCCTCAAATAATAGAGCATCAAATACATGTGTTTTAGGTTTATCAAAACTAAACAGATATTCAACATCAGTTCCATTGTAATGAGCCAGTCCATCTGTCATTTTTAGAAAAATATCTTTGCCATTTTTACCCCAGAATTTGTTATAATAATTTTCATTTTCTAAGTTTAATACTTCAACAAATTTTTTGTTTTTTCTTATAAACAGCTTCTCACCAATAGAGAAAAAGATTTTATTTCCAATCATACTAATTGTTGATCCTTCATCATAATCATCTTCTCCTGAATAAATTCTTGATGTTTTTGAATCAGAATATTCATATAGAAATGTGCTGTCAGTACTTACTCCTCCTCCCCAGTAAATAGTATTAAAGTATAATGGGCTACTTGTTGATTCCTTACAAATACTTTCAACAATACCTCTAGCACCATTCATATTTAACTGATTCCATCTTGAATTCTTATAATTAAATACAACTGTTTTGTTATAATACTCAGTTGCGTCTCTACAGGCACCAGCTGCATAAAAATTATTTTCATTAAATCCCCAAATCTGATTTATTCCAATTTCGTTACTTCCGTCACTTTCAAAGTTTTCGATTACTTCCCAATCCGTTCCATTTAATTTTAGAATCCTTCCTTTAGACCCACCTAAAAAAGTTTCGTTTTCTGAAAATCCTCCAATCGAATAAATACTAACAATACCTAGACTAGTATTGTATGACCAATTCTCTCCATTATAATGAATCACCTTTTTGTCAAAAGGACCTGCGCCAGTCACAAATATATTTTTAGGAGAACTTCCCCACAAACGGTAAAACGGATCATATTTTCTAAGTGTATCAATTCGCCAAACATAGTCTCTTCTGCCTGGAATCTCTTCGATCTTAATTGGATTTGAATCCTCACAATTAAAAAGAAAAAGAGAGGTTAAAATTAGTAGTGTAGTCAGTATTATAGCGTGCTTAAAAGTTTTCTTCATTTTTTATTGCCCAAATTTTCAAATTGTTCTATTAATTACTGAAATATCTATAACATGTAACAAATGTTTTAATAACTAATTGAATAATATTTTAATCTACGGTTAACAAATTGCCCTTAACCGTATTTGTGCCTTGCAATTGCTCACAAAGATATAAAAAAAAAGCTAGAGATAACAAAATCTTTTTATCTAAGAAAATATTGTATTTTTTAGAAAAGAATAAAATTTCTTTGTTTTAAGAGTTTATTTAATCAACAAGATTTTATTAGTTCTCATTTCCGATCCGGCTTCTATTGTATAATAATAAACACCGCTTGAAAGGTTTTTAGCGTTAAAGGTAACTCTATGAGTCCCTTGTGAATAAACTTTATTTGTTAATTCTTCTACTAATTGACCCAACTGATTATAAACTTTTATTTTCACGTGTTTAGTATCAGCTATTTTAAATTGGATGTTTGTAACAGGATTAAATGGATTTGGATAAGCATTAACTTCAAACTTATCTTTAGTATCCTCTAATACTTCTTTTCCATCTTCTTTTTGTTCAAATTTAATATCCTCAGAAGAAAGCTGACTTAAAGCAAACTTTTCTAATGGTGTATCTTTTCCTTTTGCTATAAGTTCTACAAATATTTGATCCGCTGTTTTTTCATCATTCATATAGTATTTTAATGCTAATCCTTTTTCATATAGTGTTTCAAGTTCTAATTCCAAGTCAATTTTTTTATCCACCAAAACTTCATCAAATAATGCAATTGCTTCTTCTGTTTTACCCAATCTAAATTTAGAAGAACCCGCTTGTTTTTTAATTACTGAAATAAATGAAGAATTGTTTTTATCATTTAACATAGATGCGATATAAGAATCAAATTCGTCTTCTTTATTTTTTAATCTGTAACAATGCGAAAGCTTAGAAAAAGCGATATTCTTTTCTTTTTTAGAGATCAAATCTTTAACTACATTTTTGTAAAGTACAATGACTTCATCAATTTTACTTTCTTCCTCAATAGTACGTTTTTTATCTTCCCTTTTAGTTTCTGCATCCAATATTTTTTTGAATTCTTTGTCAATATCTTTTAAGCTATTTGAAAGCACATCATTTTCTTCTAAAATTAAGTTGTTTTTCTTTGCCATGGCTCTGGTACAGGTGCCATCTATAGTACCAAAATTTACATTACCGGAATAAGCTCCGGTGTAACTAAGTGTTACATGATTGGCATAAATGGAAGTACCACTTGATGCATATAAATCGACTAAATTTGAACAAAAATACATTTCAGACATACTTAAACTGGATCCGTTATAAGCACTTACACCAAAATCGTATCCATCAATATTGCAATTAAAAATATTTGATGTATTTGTATTATAAAAAGTTAGTGCAGGCTCTGTTGAGTTCCCGGAATTTGTAATATTTGATCAACGACAACTATTATTTCCGGTCAACGACAATTATTTTTCCCGATTTAATTTTGTTGTATAATTAGGATTT
>JAEINS010000031.1 GCA_016342755.1 Melioribacteraceae bacterium
TTTAGGATGGCTAAAATTCCACTTTTTTCGGGAATTTTAATTGTCGCTTAAAAGGAATTATAAATGTCGTTAATCACCGTACACATAGCTGATTAGCTTTGATGCGTGGGTTATAAGCGTTTATACTGTTTTTCCTATAACGATTGGCTATGAAAATGTACGGACTTGATAACTTTTTATTGTCAGTTTACTCATGAGCCAAGCATTTGTTTTGACTGCAATTTAACTATTTATTCTAATTAGTTAAGACGAATGGCTTGGCGGGGCAAACAAGTGCGAATACCTTTGAATTAAGTACTTAAACCGTATTTTTTATAAGCCGTTGTTAGGGGCTTTTGTTTTAATAAATAATCTAATCTATTAATATACCCCCTTATATTTTTAATTATCTCACCTTAAAATCCATTCTCGTGCCACATAAATCTCTATACCATTTTTTTTAATTCCATATCCCTATCAGTTTATTGTTGACTCTTTTTTATCAATAAAATAGTAAAGTCTAATACACTGTCAATTCCATTAATATCATCCTCAATTGTATTCTCAATTATAATGTCTGGAATTATTCCCAGCTGACTCTCAACTCCACAAACATTTACAAATTTTTTACGCGAAACAGATATAATAATTTCGGTTTCAGGTAAGGGAATATTGGTTGGACTACCAAAACTTGTTGTTCTACCTCCCGTTTCTGAACCAATGATTTTACCTAAATTGAGACAACGAACCATTGCGGCAAAATCTGATGCTGTTGAAAAGCTATAACCACTTGTTAAGACATAACAGCTACCATCAAAACGTAACGGATTCTCACCCAGAGCAATCTTTGCAGGTTCTTCATCAAATAAAGCACCCTGTTTAAATATTGTCGTATCAAGTGAATTTTCCAAAATGAGGTGTTTGCTAATTTTAATCAATGATGTATCAAAAGTAGCGTATTCAATAGGTGAAATATATTGCATTAACTCTTCCAAAACCAAGCTAGATCCGCCTCCAGATTTTCTTATATCGATAATTAAATTATCTACCTCATTCTTTTTAATGATGTCAAATGTAGACTTTAGAAAAGTCTTAAAATGATCAAGATCATTAAATGCCTTAAGGTTAATGTATCCAATGTTTCCAGTCAAGATTTCGAAACGATAGTTTTCAGTCCCGAATTTGCCAGTTAAATCCCAGAGATAGGATATATTAGCCAATAGGCCAGTTGATGCGGTAACTGATTCGATTATATTGTTAGGAGTCCTATATGTTATGTTGAAATCCTTAAAGTTATTCCACATTCCCCAAATAATTGGCAATTGTAACCATGCATCTCTAAATGACATTGTTTCATAACTAATCAATTGGCTAATTTCATCTAAACATTGGGCTGCAGGCTTATTATTTATTGTTAGAACCTCTGACCCAATTGGTATATTCCTTCTTATATAGTAGTTCTTTAAGATGTAAATTTTATCACCTATTATTCTGAAATTACATGGAAGAACTTTTCTAAATAGAATACTCCCTCTTTTTAAATAGTTATCCATGTCCAATGTTGTATGTCCATCTTTTATGTTTGAGATAATTGAACCGAAAGTTTTATATACTTCAACATCTGTTACCTCTTGCGGCATCGTATATTTTAAAGAATCAATAATATTAGCTAAGCTGGTTTTATCAATTGTCGAGTATAAGTTAGGATGAATGTCTTCCATTAAGACCATTGCATTGTCAATATCATTACTTACCTGGTTTTTACTATAAACCCTTGGAGATATGGACCAAAGAATAAATAAACACAAAAATACTTGTAATAATGAAGCTCCAACAAAAGAATTGTTAATAACCTTTTTAAGATTTATTTTTTTGAAAATCTTAATTGTAAATATTATAGGTGCAGAAATAATGAATATTAACACTATTGGAAAGATAAATAATAGGAATATTTCTTCTACCCAAAAATATTTCTTCAATAGGATGAAAAATAAAAATATTATTATGAACTGAATTGAGATTATTATTTTTTTCATTTTGTCTAAAATTTATTGTTTAACAATTTGTCAATCGATACCAATTGCTGCTAACGGTTAGTATAAGAATAGTAGCCGATTTAGGAACTCGAATTTTTCAAGTTACTACTAATTTTTATGCGGGCTACAATGCTCATATTTGCAACAGTTTCGGCTATTATTTTTATACATTGTTATGCACTTTTATTCCTTATCTCAATCCATTAATATCATATCTGGATACAAAATTCCAAACCAATTCAGATGTGTTCTGCCCTTGAAAAGTTGCGCTAAACCAAACATGGTCTCCACCAATATATTTGTAATGCTCAACAGAAACTAAGCTATCTCCTTGATCATAAACATAATGTTCAATATTGTTGTCAATTGTTACGGCTGGGGTTAAAACTGTATTATTGAAATTAATCCAATGGTCCAATGTGCTTTGGGCAGAGTTCCAGTCACTACTCCCATTATAGGGAAGAACACCATCAGAGGTTCCGTGAAGATGTACTACTGGCATTGGATGACTGGTAGGTCCAGTACAATCTAACATTACACCAGAAACAGATGCTACGGCAGCAATCAAGTCACTTTTATAGTGCGCAAGCCCATATGCCATCATGGCACCGTTTGAGTATCCAGCTGCATAAATTCTTTCCATATCTACATTGTACTGAGTTGAAATCTCATTAATTATAGATTCAACAAATCCTAAATCATCAGCAGTACTTTTATTATCTCCTCCTACTGGGCAAGGATTCCAATGGGAAGAACCATCTGAAAAACTACCTTGCGGATAGACCAAAATAAAAGTGTCAGATTCCTCTACTGTACTCATGTCGGCATAGCTCATAAAATCACTGGCACTACCACCAAACCCATGAAAATTCAGCATTAGTGGAACAGCAGATGTTCCATCATATGAATTAGGTATATACAATACATATTCCCTATTGAGACCATCATGGATTATGGTTTGTGTATTAGTATTTGAATCATATGATTTTGAATTGCTAATATTCTCATCTTTTCCACAACCACTTATAATGGTTATTAGAATTGCAAAAAATAAAATTGGTTTTTTCATTGTACTGTCTTTTTTAGTCTTTAACACGGTATCTCTATTTTAATTGTGCATAACTAATTCATAAACGCATTGCGTATATGAACAAATGTATTATATTAATAGCTACGTTTATGAACGAAAATATCAAATAAAGTATGAAAAAACAAGAACTATTGGATAAATATGTAAAAAGATTAAGAATAGAAAATTATTCTGAACAAACTGTTGGAAATTATCTATCTGCCATCAAACAGTTCTTTGAGTATATTATAGAAATAGAAGCTAGGGAAATAGATGATAAACTAATAGAGAATTTGTTTGCTAATTACAAACTCTTTCTTTGCGTTTTGCAAATGCTTAGATAGCTTGATAATTCGCAAAGCAAAATTAAAAGACTTATCCTTTATAATATTTCTCTTTCCACTCATAAATTCATTCTCAATTATCAATTCTCCATTTTCAATTTATCAAAATCGAGTAAGCGATTTCGATAATATTCATACTGCTTTTTTCTAAGCTCTATCTCTTTTGGCAAACCCTCGCTGATGGATGTTGTTAGTGTATCAAACTTGTCGAGGATTGAAACTATTCGTTCTTGTTCTTCCAATGCAGGTACAGGGATTGGAAATTTACGTAATGTTGACAAATTAAGCATTCCATAATTTCTCATCTCAGATTTTAGCTTCTCATATAAATTAGTAATGTAGTAAAATACAAATTTGTCATTAATGCGCTTTGTGTCTTTAGGTTTTATGCTTGCTATATTTTGATTTGTTGTTGATTCAAATTCTAAAAATGCAGTTTTAAAAATGGTGGCACCAACTAGTGCTATTAAAGTCGTTCCTTTTTGAAGTAGGTTAGCACTTGATTTACTTAAGCCCAATTCCGTTATAAAATTATGTGCCATGAAAACGGACTTATTATTACAGGATTCAGATTTGAGCCAAGGTATATTACCTCCTTCCCAATATTCGCTTTTTGCTTTTGATGGTGTTCCACCGGAAGAAATTTCAAATAAATCTTTATCTCCCAAACTCTTCCACTCTACTTCACCCTCATCAAAACTCAACAATTGCTCACGATAATAACTATACTGTTTTTTACGAGCTGTAAGCTCTGCTGTAAGCTCTGCTGTAAGCTCTGCTGTAAGCTCTGCTGTAAGCTCTGTAAAAGTATCGAGAATACGAACAATTTCTTTTTGTACTTTTAGAGGTGGGATGGGGATTTGGAGTTTTTCCCATTGCGTTTTAGTCAAACCAAACCTTGTTAATCCTTTCGCTTGTTTATTTATTTGTTCCTGTAATGTATTAGACCTAAATAAATAATTCATAAACATTGATTGTGTCAAATTAAATTCTTTTAATCTAACTCTCATTATATGATAACTATAAACAACATTTGGCATATCTTCAGTTGCCATCGCAGAAAACCCAATCTCATTTTTTACTTCTGAACTGGGTGTAATAAAAAGGTCTCCTTTTAAAACATTACATTGTTCAATCTTCCTGTCGTTTGCAGTAACTTGCATTGTTGGAACATTTGAGTTTAAATATGGATTTCTATAGACATCCATATAATTAAGCAACGTAATTGATTTTTCAGTATTAATTATTTTTTTGTCAACACCAGCCCCAGAAACATCAGCCACCTCGCTTAGCGTTTTCCATTCCACCTCAGGACCGTCAAGGAGTTTCTCAATAAATCTCAATCCGTGTTTAACTGTGTTCATCTGTGTTTTACTCATTTTCGTCTCCTTCTCTGATCTGCTTATCAAAATCGGAGACATACAATCTATCTTGTACAATGCGGTATTTTTCAAATTCAGTTTCGGCATGTTCTTTTGCTATTTGAGCCGTTACTTTTCCAGCATCTTTCAATATTTCTCTATCGGTAGCATCAATAAAGCGGTTTAGTCGCTCTTCCCAATCATCCATTGTCATGGGTATTTCACGCATAGCCATATCCTCGGCAATATCAAGGTAAGCATTCACCAAACGTTGTAGTTGCGCCATCTCTTTTTCAGAGAGATAGTTTTTAGCAACACTTACATCAAATTTCTGTATTTTGCCCTTGGGTGCATCTTTCCAAGATGTTAAACCCATATTTTGTTTGTCGGCCTCGGCACGTTTATATACAACTTCTGCAGCCGTTTGCCCGTGAATAGCCCAGTGCAATTTATTTTGTACTGTTGCAAAAAAACGTTTGGTTGCTGTGGCAGTCACATCATAATCTAATGCTGTAGCGTATATATCGGTAATTTTCTGATAGAATTTTCGTTCGCTAAGTCGTATTTCACGAATACGTTGTAGCTGTTCTTCAAAGTACTTTTTACCCAAAACGGTACCATCGTTTTTAAGACGTTCGTCGTCCATCACAAAACCTTTTATGGTAAATTCTTTCATTACCATAGTTGCCCATTTACGGAATTGTACAGCCCGTTCGGAGTTTACTTTGTAACCAACAGCAATGATAGCCGATAAATTGTAGTGTTTTGTATTGTAATTTTTTCCGTCAGTGGCAGTTATTCGAAAATTTCGAATAACTGAATTTTCTTCTAATTCGTTATCATTAAATATCGTTTTTAAATGATAGTTTATTGTATGAGTTTCTACCTGATAGAGCGTGCCCATCATTTTTTGGCTTACCCATATATCTTCATTCGCATAAACAACATCTACACCACTTTCGCCGGTAGAAGCAATAAATGTTAAATACTCAGCAGCAGATGAACGTACTATATCGTATTTTTTTTTCATCCTTCAATTTCCTTTACAATGCTATCAATATCGGCACGTAGTGTGTTTATTTTACTTACCGTAATAGAAATCTCTTTATTCAGCATAGTAATATCAATCACTTCACGTGTATCTTTTGCTTCTACATAAGAACTTACAGATAGGTTATAATCGTTTTCTGCAATTTTGTTAATGTCAATAGATGTTGCCACATTAGCCACTTCCTCTTTGCTATCGAACATCTCCATAATATTATTGATATGTGTATCTTCAAGAACATTGTTATTGGTTACTTTTTTAAAGAATTTTTCACCACTAGCATCAATAAATTGGGTCTTGTTGTCACTCTTATGTTTTGAGAGAACTAGGATGTTTACAGCAATAGAAGTTCCAAAAAAGAGGTTTGGAGCAAGTGAAATAACAGTTTCTACAAAATTATTATCTATAAGGTACTTTCTAATCTTTTGCTCGGCACCACCACGGTAAAAGATACCTGGAAAACATACAAGTGCAGCCCTACCTTTACTAGATAGGTAACTAAGCGCATGGAGCACAAAGGCAAAATCTGCTTTAGATTTAGGAGCAAGAACACCAGCAGGTGCAAAACGGTCATCGTTTATCATAGTTGGGTCATCATCACCAATCCATTTAACCGAATAAGGCGGGTTAGAAACAATGGCATCAAAAGGTTTTTCATCGCCTAACTGCGGGTCTTTAAGTGTATCTCCTAAAACAATATTGAATTTGTCGTAGTTTATATTATGCAAAAACATGTTCATACGTGCAAGGTTATAAGTAGTATGGTTCACTTCTTGCCCAAAAAATCCTTCTTCAATTATATGGTTATCAAAATGTTTTTTAGCTTGTAAAAGCAATGAACCAGAACCTGCTGCGGGGTCATAAATTTTATTTACAGTAGTCTGTTTATGCATTGCCAATTGTGCAATTAGCTTGGATACGTGTTGTGGCGTAAAAAACTCACCACCCGATTTGCCGGCATTAGCTGCATAATTGCCAATAAGAAATTCGTAAGCATCTCCAAAAAGATCAATTTGATTGTCCTCGAAATTCCCAAAATTCAAATCTTCTACACCTTTCAAAACGGCAGCTAAACGGAGGTTTTTGGCTTCAACGGTATTTCCAAGTCGTGTGCTTGTCGTGTCAAAATCGGCAAACAATCCTTTTATATCTGGTTCGGATGGATAACCGTTTGCAGAACTTTCAATAGCGTCAAAAATGGCTTTTAAATCTGTATTCAGATTTGGGTTTGTATTGGCTGTTTTGGCAACATTCACGAATAGTTGACTTGGATAAATGAAGTAACCTTTAGTTTTTATTGCATCGTCTTTTATTTCGGGTGTAATATCTTTATCAGGGTAGTTTGCATAGTTTACGCTTTCATCACCGCCTTCAATATAATTGGTAAAGTTTTCACTAATAAAGCGATAGAAAAGCGTTCCTAAAACAAACTGTTTAAAGTCCCATCCATCAACTGAGCCACGAACCTCGTTGGCTATTTTCCATATTTTGTTTTGCAATTCAGCTCTTTGTATTGTGCTTGTCATTTTTTCCCTTTTAATACGTCCTTTGGTTTTACTTCGAAAATCTCAGCAATCTCAAATAGAATTGCAAACATAGGTTGCTTTCTATTTTGCACAAACCATTAACTATGTTATAGCTTTTACCTAGTTTTTCAGTAAGCCATATTTGCTTGATTCCTTTTTCTTCTAATACTTCCTTAATTCTATTCATTGATTTTAGAATTGAACCCTCAAAAATAGATTTTTTATCTCGTTTTGCAATATAAAAAGTACTGTTTCTGTTGTTAGTTCCGAGTGGGTCGGCAAAATTGCACTCTTTGGCAAGCTTTGGATTGAGGGTTGGCATGTGGGGCTTGCCAATGTGTGCAATGTGGGTGGGGTTTCCTTCTTTTTTTGCGGGAGGAAGAAAAAAACAAAATAAATTTCCATCAAATTTGCACTGTCCTGTCAAAAAGCTAAAACCTTATTATATTAATTTGTCAATCTGTTTCGTATCTGTCTGTCGTGTCCTTTTTTACACTTGCCCCTAACGGTTGGCGGTATGAAAAGTTGCCTAGTGCGGGCGATTTCCTGTCAAGTTACACAAAGGTTGAAGCGGGATACAATCCTTGAAAAACCTACTGTTCCGGCAATTTTTTATACCGCGTGTTGTGGCTCGTTTTATTTTATATACACATATCTTTTCACTCTGATGTTGAATCTTTTCGCATGGTCTCAATTAGGCGTGAACATACAATAAATTCCGATTTTTTATGAAGACTATAAAGCGATTTATTCTATTCCGTCGGCATTATATGAACAAGCACCCTTTGGTATCTGGTTACATTCGGAGTCCCATTGTCTGTAACTTCTAAAATTATATGGGTCGTTCTAGGTATGCCAAGTTCTATTTCTTTGGGAATTTCCAATTGTACCAAAGGTGTATTGGCATTTATCAATTTTATGCCTCTCCAATGGTGAAAATTTCCGGCTTCAGGATAATAAATCCATCTAAAACTCAATTGATCGCCATCCGGATCGCTACTTTTAGAGGCGTCTAAAGTCACTTTTTCGCCAACCTTTACTTTTATTTCATTGAGTGTAGATAGCTTTATAACCGGAGGATGATTGGCTTCTTTATATGATTTGGTGCACCAAATCATCCTGGCCGCAAAATCATTCTGGATCGCATCTCTCCAACGCCAAATGGTTGCATGGTTGGAAACATACTTTCCACCATCTTTACCCATTACCTCATCAGCGTCATCTGTCCATATTGGCCGGATTTCAGGTTGAGAGTCATAATAATGCATATGTGGTATGAAATGGGGAGTGTATAAAATGTATCGTCCGCCCCAACCGCCATAATCGGGTCTTTCAGGTAGGTTCAACCCGTTATTAATAAGTGAAAGGAAACTGGGAGTATCTCCTTCCATCAAATATTCCGACTCGGGATATTGGGCACCAAGCGGGCCTTTGTTTTCGATGATATTCTTTCTCAGCCAGGCATTATTAACTATGGAAGTGTCTGCACCTGATGCCAATCCAAAATATCTGTCACCCGAAAGTGCCGACCAGGTCGCATATCTGTAGTTACCTCCCGTACTCACAATATAAAACAAATTGGGAAATTCCCGTCTGATCCAAGGTGCCGAATTGTCTTGATCAGAAATGGTATAAACACGTAACTTGGACACAAATTTATCTAATTCCGCTGTAGTTCTGGTTCTTCTGACTTTCCACAGAGCCTGGGCCAATACATTTGGTCCACCCCAAACGGGTACCCAAACAGGGCGATCGTCATTTTTATCGACTACCTGAATCAACCATTCGGAGCCTTCCGAATCCATGCCAGAGCCTATACCTTCCATCCCGTGTTTGGGTATTCCTACCTTAATTACCGATTGCAGGTAAGCGGCAGTTGGAAAACCAGGTTCATGTAGGTATAGGTTGTTGCGCACCTTCCCATAGGCTTCAACTATTTCCTTTATTCGCCATTCATTGGTTTTATCACGCAGGTGATCAGAAGTAGTTGCAATCAAACCTTCCACATCGTAATGGTTGCTATACAATAGAAACCTTACCATAGACTGGGCATCATCTGGTTCGTTTTCGATATCGGTCAATACCACTACCCGGGGTTTAACCTGTTCCTGGGCCTGTAAATAAACCGAAAATGCAATAACTGAGATTAATATCAATAGTTTTTTCATTGGAAAATATTTGGTTAATTGATTGCTTGAATGCAACTTACTTGTTAGACCTCGTTTTTTCATAATATCACGTCCTTACAATGAGCCACAACATCTCAATACACGCATTGCGTGTATCAGGACTATATGTTATATTATTGTTCGTATAACACGAATATAAAAAAGCATATATGAAGAAACAAGATATAATAGAGAGTTTTAACAAAAAACTAGTTATAGAAAATTACTCCGATCAAACTATAAAAAATTATCTTTCTGCATTAAAACTTTTTCTCGAGTGGGTTGAAAAGTTAACTGTTGCAAAAGTTACTGAAAAGGAGATAGAAGAATACTTATTCTATTGTAAAATCAAGAAGAAATATTCTTTTTCATCAATGAAGCAGATAATTGCTACAATTCGATACTTATACTTAAATGTGTTTAATAAACCGATACCAAAAGCACTTGACCTTAAATTACGAAAGCCAACAATTTTACCAAACGTTCTTTCTGTTTCTGATATTTCTAAAATTCTTTCTGTTACATCAAATATTAAACACAAAACTATTCTATTATTAATTTATGCTGCGGGATTACGTCTTGGAGAATTACTGAAATTAAAAATTGGTGATATCGATTCTGATTCAATGAGGATTCATATTCGAGAAGGCAAAGGTAAAAAGGATAGATATATTATGCTTTCGGAAAACGTGTTGGTTTTGCTTCGAGAATATTTATTTGAAGGACAAAAAGGAGTAATATTATGGCAGCATTAAACAAACTAATCACCAATTGTAAAGCTTCAGAAGTTTACTCGGTAACCAAGAGATTGATACAGGGATTTTCCTAGGGCGCCATGGTCGCACCATGGTACTTGTGGTTTATCTGTCATGGTGCGAGAAGCTGTCTCAAAAGTATGATCTGTCATTCCGAACAAAGTGAGGAATCTTGTTTTTTTAACTAAAAAGACATATTCTTTCGCTACTTCACTCCTCTGAATCACAACTTTGGGGAGTTTTGAGACAGCCTCTGCGACCGTGACAGCCGTGGAAAGAATTCCCCAATTAGTAGGGAACGGCATGCCCGCTCCCTATTAAACCTATTCACTATCCGTATCAGAATCCACATTGCTTTTGCGGCGTTTTTTAACAACCTCGTTGTTGGCATCAATAGTTCGGGCAATTGTTAAAGCCAGTTCATTGTATGTTGCCGGATTTACCTGAACCATTGCACGCAGATAAACAACCAGTTGTTCGTTTATTATTTTAACAACTTCCTTTTTAATAACCGAAGCATTATTCTCTGTTCCCTCTTTAGCAACAGCATTATCAAAATCAGTTTTGGCATCTTCAAATGCTTTTTCGGCATCAGTTAATTCGGTAATAAGAGCAGCCAATCCGGGTAGTTTAGCTATTTCCGTCTTAACATCAGCAACATCAAAATCTGCAAGAAGCGATCTTATCTTTGCTGTTTCCATAGCATAACTTTCGTTTGTTACCTCAAGACCGCAGCTTTCAAATACATCATCAACATTAACAGCCGCCTCTTTAATTGTTGTATCGGGGTAACGTAAATAACCTTGAAGCAGATAATAAATACCGCGCAGTTTATCATCCCTTAAAGCATCCTTTTCATCAAGATTACTAATTGCCTTATTGCGGTCAATTGCATCGGTTAAATTTTCTGATGCCGGTTTAAGTGCATCAAAAATTCCGGTTAGATGAGTATCGGCACTCCAATCTTTCTTTTCGTATTCGTTGATTACGGTAATTGCAACGGCACTAATTTCGCCGGTGCGGCTAACAGAAATAACTTTGTTTAATTTTGACATTTTTATGCCTCCCTGTTTGTACCCTCAGGTTTTTTGGAAAATGGGCAGTTTAATGATACTGTTTTATTTTAATCCACCACCTTGATGGAATTAAACTCAGATGCTGTAAACTCAAGATTTACCCCCTTGTTAAAAATATTTTTCCCGACCTCAAAAAAAATTTCTTGGGTGACGTGGTTGTAGAGATTGTTTCAAAAGTAATATTTGTCATTCCGAACAAAGTGAGGAATCTTGCTTTTTAAATAAAAAAGAAAGATTCTTCGTTGCTTCGCTCCTCTGAATGACAACTTTGAGGGCTTTTGAGAAACCCTATTGTACCATAACTATTTTTCACTTCCTTTTGTAGTTTATCTAAAAGACAATTATTTAAGCCGCCTGTAAAACATACCCTGCTTCTGTTAAAACAAATTATCTATTTGATACCGATACTAAATACAAAAAGCGGCTTTTCCTCTTTTCTTGCCGCAACTAAATGCAATTTATAAGAAAGTTTGCCCTGGCAGCACACAACTAAATACAATTTGTGAAAAAGTTCGCCCTGGGAGCCCGTGACTAAATGCAATTCGCTTGAAAGTTTGTACTGGCAACCCACGACTAAATACAATTTGCTTGAAAGTTCTCCCTGGCAGCTCATGACTAAATGCAATTGACCTCATTTTTTTGTTACCCTATTTGTATTTGCAAATTGCTTTGTTAAAATTGAATTCAGTGTACAAATTTTCCTCATTTTTTAGGCTGAAAACTGGGTTTGTTTTGGTTTTCTTTTTAAGCTTATGTTAGAAGATTGCCCAATATTCAAAATTAAGTGCCCGTTATTTTTTAACTAATATAAAGTAACAATAAATTATATAATTTCAAATATAGATTTTTATAAAACTAAAATTGTTGATAAATCTGTTTGTAATGCTTATCAAGGAAAATCATCGTCAGGTTTAGTGATTCTGACGAAGGTAGAATAGTATCGAACCCGATAATGTATGTAGACTTCGATATGTTTTGCCTGTCCGTAACATGCAAAACTACTCAGTCTGACAAATACCTTGGAGGCTGATTAATATGTCATCGCGAGGGAGTCCGATGTTTACCGGACAACTGCGGCGATCTCATTTCCTGGGTGCGAGAGGCTGTCTCAAAAGTAATATCTGTCATTCCGAACAAAGTGAGGAATCTTGGTTTTTTAACTAAAAAGACATATTCTTTCGTTACTTCACTCCTCTGAATCACAACTTTGGGGAGTTTTGAGACAGCCTCTGCGACCGTGACAGCCGTGGAATCTTTATTTTACACTTCGATACGTTCTGCATCGCAGAACACTCAGTGTGACAGAATGTTTTTAAAATTAGAATTGAAAATAATTTTATTTTTCACTTGACTCTTCCCTTGGGGTAGTGCTTATATTTGGAAGTGAAAAGAGCAGCTGCTTTTCAAAAAAAAAATATTTTTTGAGGAATTTATGAAACTAAGTATTGGTGAATTTTCTGCGGTAACATCATTAACAATTAAATCATTGAGACTTTATCACGAAAAGGGAATTCTTATTCCTTCTCAAATTGATGAGTTTACGCAATACAGATATTATGATGAGGCAAATCTAGAAACAGCTAAATCAATTAAAATATTGCGTGAATATGATTTTTCATTGTCAGAGATAAAAGAAATCTTGGATGAATGTGACAGCGAAGAAAACTTACTTGAACAGCTTCAGGAAAAGTTTAAGCAGGTTCAAGAGAAAATTCAGAAATATCAGAATATTTCAAATTCCTTAGCAAATACAATTAATCTTGAAAAGGAGAATAAAATGCATGTAAATGAAAATTTTGAAATTGAAGAAAAAGAAGTAGAGACCATTTTGATAGCCGGTTACAGAATGAAAGGGCAATATCATGAAATTGGCAAAGGTTTTGGAATTATTGGGAAAAAATTTGGACGACATATAAACGGGAAAGCGATGGGTTTATATTTTGATGGAGAGTACAAAGAAAATGATGCTGATTTTGAAGCCTGTTTCTCAATTAGAAAAGGAACTGGCGAAGGTGATATTTCTGTCCGTGAACTAAAAGGGGGCAAGTGTGTTTCCCTAATTCATAAAGGACCTTATAACACTTTAAGCGAATCTTATAAAAAGGTTTTTACTGCTGTAAATGAAACGGATTATAAAAAATTATTGCCAACTCGTGAAGTTTATATAAAAGGCCCGGGAATGATATTTAAAGGAAATCCGAAGAACTATTTAACCGAGATACAGATTTTTATAGAAGAGTAAATACAATCATTTTTTCTAAAAGAGGCAGTTGTTTTTTTCTGATTTGCCTCTTACTTTTTTATCCGATTTATTATTCAAGTTAAAAATCATGCACTGATAATTGCATAGTTTCTCACCTCTAAAGTTTTGATCTTTTCACATTAATATATATTTTATCTTTATAGGATTATGGAAATCGGAACAAGACTTACAAAGAGCAATTATATTCACATTTTAAAGAGAACTAAATGAAAAATACGGTCGCTGGATTGATCTTGATCATTCTGTTAAGTTCAAATTTTAATTATGGGCAAAACGAAAACTTAAAAACTCTTACAATACTTCCTTTTTATTCTAATGGAATTGATGATATTTCTTTAGAATCATCTGAAACAATTTTTAGGCAGGAATTATCCAAACTCGATTCGTTTAATATCAGTTCCCGCAAATTAATATATAATGTTCTTGGAGAAGATATTTGTACTGAATTTGATTGTGCATTATCAGCCGGAGAAAAGTTGGAATCTGACAATGTAGTTTATTTCAATTTTTTAAGTCTTGGTAAAAAAATAATTGTGCAGTTTACTTTAATTGATATTAACAAGAAATCAATAATACTGGATGAAAGTATAAATGTTTCTTCAATTGAAGATTTTGACACTGTTATGAAAAGAATTGCATTAAGTGTGGCTACAAAAAAAACTATAGAAGAAACTGCCCAGGTTGGTCTGATTACTAAAAACGAATCAAACAAATCATTCTTAAGAGGATCAAGAAAATACTACGGATTTTCTTTTGGATATTTTAAGCCCGTTTCTGGTTTTGATGATATGGAAAAAAGCTTTAATCTGGAATTTGAAACCGGAGCTGAACTTGAAACTGTGGCTTACGGATTAAAAATGTTTGTTAGAAAAGGTTTTGGAGCAAGTGTTTTTATGTCATATCTATTCAGTAATAAAGACTTTTGTCCTTTTGTTGGAGGAGGAATTGGTTATCACTTGATAAGCGATGAGGCTCACTATGAACGCAGATATGTTGAATATGATTATGGTTATGAGCATGGTTCCTATTATTATGATGAACATCCTGAAGATAAGGGTGATGGCGTGGAGCTTCATCTCCATACCGGATTAAGGCTTTTTCATACCTATAACTTCAGAATAAAAATAGGATTTGAATATTCTTATACCTTGAATGAGTTTAATGATCACGCTTTTGCTTTTACAATTGGTTTTTTAAAGTGAAGCCACTGCGTCGTTTTTTTCTGAATAAGCTTATTGAAAATATAGATTTTATTTCAGTAAGCTAATTCTGATTTATAAAACACCCGGCCTTTAGCAATCAGCTTAAACCCATCTGTGATTAACAACACAACTTCCATTTATCTCAGATTAATAATTTGCATATAAATGAATGATCATTTATTTTTGATTCATGAGAATTAAAGACACACACAAACAAGACGCAATAATTTCAGCGACAGTTGAACTTGTAAACGAAATAGGATTTGTTTCCAGCTCAGTTGCAAAAATTGCAAAAAAGGCAAATGTTTCACCAGCTACACTTTACGTTTATTACACAAACAAAGAAGATCTTCTGGTTTCTACCTACATAGAAATAAAGAAAAAAATGAGCGATGAACTGCTTAAAAATATTGATAACACAAAACCATTCAGAGATATTTTAAAGGATTTTTGGAACAATACATTCGATTTTGTAAGTAAAAACAAAGGATTATTTCAATATGCCGAGCAGTTTTCTAATTCGCCTTATTCAGATTTGGTAAATCAGTCTGAGCTTGAAAAGCATTTTGAGCCGATGATGAGAATCCTGCAGAAAGGAATCGATCAGAAAATTATAAAAGATGTTCCGTTTGAAATTTTAACTGTTTTTATCTTTTATCCGGTGATGCTTTTATCTAATTCCAAGGTTTGTAAAAAGCTTACAATGGATAATGAAACAGTAGAAACAGCATTTAACTTAGCCTGGGATGCAATTAAGTTATAAAATTTTTTACGCAATAACTAAATGAACGTTCGCTTATGAATGTAAATAACAGAAAAAAAATAGGCATGATCATGAAAATAAGTTCAATTACACTAGTTGTAATTTTAATTATCCCGACTTTTTTATCACAGTCATGTTCTTCAGCTACATATAGTTTAGAGGATATAAAAATGGAAAAAATAGAAAGATCGAGCCACTATAAAGAAGGAAAATTTCTCAATCTGAATAAAACTCCCGGTTTTGAGTTTGGTAATATGGCTAAAACTTTTTGGGAATTTATGTTTAACAATAATGAAAAAAAACCTGAGGAAATGCTTCCGACACAACAAATTGATTTTACGCTGATTACAAATGGAAGACCAGGCGAGCTAAAAGTAACATGGGTTGGACATTCGTCGCAAATATTAACCATGGATGGAAAAATTATTTTAACTGATCCAATGTATGAAAATAAAACCGCATTAATTGGTCCATCAAGATATAACGGCGATGTTCCCTTAAACTTAAACGAATTACCAGAAATTGATATAGTGGTTATTTCACACAATCATTATGATCATCTTAATATTGGAACAATTGAAGCAATTCATGAAAAAGTAAAACATTTTGTAGTTCCGTTAATGGTCGGAGCCGAATTGGAAAATATTGGTGTTCCAAGAGAAAAAATTACGGAACTCGATTGGTGGGAAGAAACACACTTATTCGGAAAATTTATGATAGCTTTAACTCCGGCCCAGCATTTTTCGGGCAGAGGTTTATTTGATAGAGATGAAACTCTCTGGGGATCGTATGTAATTCAGGGCCCGTATCATAAAGTGTTTTTTAGCGGCGATTCCGGCTATTTTGACGGATTTAAGAAAATCGGGTTAAAATACGGACCGTTTGATTACACTCTTATGGAATGCGGAGCTTACAACGAAACATGGCATACAATTCACATGTTTCCCGAAGAGTCGGTTCAGGCTCACATAGATCTTAATGGAAAAATAATGCAGCCGATGCACTGGGGAACTTTCGATTTAGCTCTACACGATTGGTATGATCCAATGATAAGAGCTGCAAAAGCCGCGGATAGTCTGGGTGTTACTCTTTCGACTCCTATAGTTGGAGAAACAATTACAATTGACGAGAATTTAAAAACTGATCGTTGGTGGGAAGTGTATACAAGTGAAAAGTAAAAAGGCAAAAGTAAAAACCCGGTTGTGTTATGTATGATGTTTTTGAAGTTTGCCGTATCTAAGAAGCAGAGCGACTGAGATATCTATACAAACACAAGACTTCTCACTTTGTGCGAAAAAAAAGTATGAAGTCATCTCGATATAAAGATTATAGAATAAATGGAGAATTAAAATGAGCAAAACAAATTGGACAGCAGAAAACATTCCCGATCAGAAGGGGAAAGTTATAATTGTAACCGGAAGCAGCAGCGGAATAGGTTATGAAGCCGCCAGGGTTTTAGCTAATAAAAACGCAAAAGTGATTATTGCGGTCAGAAATAAAGAAAAAGGTGAAATAGCTAAGGAAAAAATAAGACTTCAAAATAATAATACTGATTTAGAAGTTATGATTATTGATCTATCTGATTTAAGTTCCGTAAAAGAATTTGCTAAAGAATATAAATCAAAATTTGATAAACTTGATTTACTTATAAACAATGCCGGTGTAATGATTCCTCCATATTCGAAGACAAAAGATGGATTTGAACTTCAGTTTGGAACAAATCATTTAGGACATTTTGCACTGACACTTCAACTTTTAGATGTAATTAAAAAAACTCCAAATTCCAGAATTGTAAATGTGAGCAGCGGAGCGCATAAATATGGCAATCTTAACTTTGAAGATCTTGCATGGGAAAAAAGGAAATATAAAGCATGGAAAGCTTATGGCGACAGTAAAATTGCAAATCTCTATTTTACATATGAACTTGGAAAAAAATTATCAAATAAAAATGTGAAAGTTACAGCAGCACATCCCGGCTGGACCGCGACAGAATTACAGCGCCATTCAGGTATGGTTGAATATATGAACAGATTTTTTGCAATGTCGATGGGGCAGGGAACTTTACCAACATTGCGGACCGCATTTGATGAAAACGCGCAAAGCGGTGATTATTATGGTCCGGACGGCTTTATGGAAATGAAAGGTTATCCGATAATTGTAAAACCAAAAGATCTTGCAAAAGATTCAGCAATTGCTAATAAATTATGGGAAGTATCGGAAGAATTGACAAATGTGAAGTTTAGTTAAATAAAACTAAATAAATATTGATGCGTCTTAGTTGGAGAATTTTTAATCAGTTAGTTTCAGAAAGGATATAATTAGAATGGAAAATAATAGAAACAAAAATAGTTTTTTTAGTTTTGGTGAATATGTTGATGGAGTAGGTTACAAGGTTTTAGATGAAAGAGTTATGCGTGGAAGTGCCGGTATAATGCTTTTATTAGCGTTTATTGCTTTTGTTAACGGATTTGTAATTAAAAACTATATTGTAATTCCCTATATAGTTGGTTTTTTAATGATGAATTTTATAATTGGTGTTTTTATAAATCCTAAACTTTCACCAACTATTTTTATTGCAAAACTATTTGTTAGAAAGCAGAGTCCGCTTCCGATTGGAGCAATTCAGAAAAAATTTGCCTGGAGTCTGGGATTTATTTTATCAACTACGATATTTATTTTGTCATTCTTTTTACTTCAAGATGTAACATATTTTGATCCCGTTTGTATGCTTTGTTTAATCTGTCTGCTATTTCTGTATCTTGAAACTGCTTTTGGAATTTGTATGGGCTGTAAGTTTTATAATCTTGCGGTATGGCTTAAAATAATGAAAAAGCCTGAAGAAAAACCAGTCTGCATGGGAAACTCTTGCGATACAAATATTTAATAACAATTAAGTTTATAAATTGTCAAAAGGAATTTTCAATAAATCTGGATGTTTAAACTGATAGTTTAAGGTATGTTTAACTTTTTTATTGCTAATAATTTTAAAGGATTTTTCATCCGGGACTTCAAAATTCGGGATGGGAAATCCTAATTGTCTGGCGGCTTCTGTATAATATTCTTTTTTTGTTGGATGAGTATCAGCACAACAGTTAAAAACTTCACTCCAAATATTCCGTTCAATTATATTTCCAATTATTCCAATACAATCATCAAGGTGAATAAGATTTACATTCGATTCTGAATTTTTAATCGGTCTGCCATCTATAAAATGTTTCACCGGATTTCTTCCATAACCTATTAAACCGCCAAATCTGATAACTGTTGTATTAAATTTTTCGGAATTTCGAAATAATTTTTCAACTATGAACAAAGGATTGTTTCGGGTTTCTACTTCATCCTCTTCTAAAATTGTTTTGTTAAGATCTTTATAAACAGAAGTTGAACTGACAAATAGAACTTTCTGAATATCTGATTTTTCTATTTCCACAATAAGTTTTCTGAAGTCGGCTGACTCTTTGTAAGGTATATTAATTATTAAAATTTCGGATTTAAGAAAAGCCTTAATCCCAATTGTTAAATTTTTAATATCAACAACAAATGGTTTTATTTTGTGAGAAACAATTTCAGATAAACGATTTTCAGAAGTTGTTGAAGCTTTAACACAGAATCCCTTAGAACTAAAATATTTTGCCAAAGGGAGTCCGAGCCAGCCGGAACCTAATATGCTAATTGATTTTTTATTCATGGAAAATTAAAATTCACCTTCCCATTCTTTATAAAATTCATCTAAATACTGCTGCATAAAAGTATGTCGGTGTTCCGCAATTTTTTTACCGGATTCGGTATTCATTTTATCTTTTAGTAATAACAGTTTTTCATAAAAATGATTGATAGTCGGAGCGGTGCTGTTTTTATATTCCTCTTTAGTCATATTAAGATTTGGCTTAATATTCGGATCGTAAATGCTTCTTTCTTTAAAGCCGCCATAATTAAAAGTTCTGGCAATCCCAATTGCTCCAATCGCGTCTAATCTGTCAGCATCCTGTACAACATCTAATTCCAAAGAACTAAATTCAGTGATATTATGTCCACCTTTAAACGAGATATGTCTGATAATATTTTCAACATGCTGAATAATTTCTTCTGTAACTTTTAAGGAAGTTAAAAATTCACGGGCTTTTAAAGGCCCAATTTCTTCATCACCGTCATTAAATTTTGAATCCGCAATATCGTGGAGAAGCGCACCAAGCTCAACAATCAGAATGTTAACATTTTCATTTTCTGCAATATGTTTTGATAACTTCCACACACGGTAAATATGCCACCAATCGTGTCCGCCTTCCGCGTCTGACAAAGTTTCTTTTACGTACTCAACTGTTCTATTTACAATTTGAGAATGGTCATTATTCATTTAATTTTAATCCAGTTAAATATTTTACAAAGTGGAGAAATATAAGGATTTTGGATTGGGAAGCAAAAAGAAGCTTGCTTGTTTACAATTTTCATTTTTAGTCAACATATTGCCAACTATTTCAGCATTAAAATTATCTCTATGATTATGAGTTGCAAAAATGAGATCTATATTTTCAACGGATTTTTACTATGGATGATTTCATCTAAGATTTCAGTGGTTGGAACATCAAGGTAAGTGATTGTATTATCATTAAATAAAGCATAAATCAGAATTTTCTTTGAATTATTTTCGATCAAAAAACCTTCGTTTGCAACACAGGTGATTTTTGTTGGTGCAAAATTAAGAGCAAAATTTTCAGTTTTCTTCATTAATACTTTCCATATTTAATTTGAGAGGAATTTCATTAAATTTAAGTATTAAAAAATATCTTTCAAAAGATTAAACAAAACTTGTTTAGAAAGTAATTACTAATGAAAATAAAAACAATCTTAATTATAATAACTGTAGCCAACTTTTTATTATCTTGTTCTTCAATTGATTATCTAAATCGGTTGGCGGATTCAGAAAATGATTTTAAAAGTTCTTCCAACAAAATTTCATTATTAACATACAACATAAAAGCAATTTATGAAAAGGAAGAAGATCAGATAAACAATCTAATGTCGGCTGTTAATGATGGGAAATATGATTTTGTTCTATTTCAGGAGCTTTTTGATGAGAGCACACGCAATGATATAATTGAAAAAGCTGATTCTAATATCTACAATACATTTATTTCCAGGGTTGATTATAATTCTTTCCCAGAATTTATTTTTCAGGATGCCGGTTTATTTATGATGAGCAGATTTCCTAGAGTCGATTTATCAAACATAGAATTCGGAGATAGTATAAACAATTGTAATGGCGCTATTCATATGATACTCGATAAAGAGTACTCAAAGACAAACGATTTTCTGGCGAATAAATCTGTTCTTGGATCTCTTTTCAATATTGATAATGATACAAAATTATTTTTGTTTACAACTCACGTTCAGGCAATTGGTACAAGAGAACATAAGGAATATCAGTTATCACAAATAAATAATTTTATGGAATCTGGCATTCGAGGAATATTTGATTCTGGAATTATTAAGGATGATGATGAGCTTGTTGTAATTCTTGCTGGAGATTTTAACAGTAATGCATATAGTCAATCAAGACATACAAGATTATTAGAAAAGCTGGATTACCCAAGAGATTTGCATAAAGAATATAATGGAGATAAACATGAATATACATGGAATTTTAGATCAAATTCATATCCTCGCAGATTTGATTATGTATTTGCCTATGATTCATTAGCCGGTTTCAATTTCAGTAAATTATCAGTGAACAGTATGAGTGTTGTTGATATTTTGGATAGTAAGGAAACTAGTATTTCAGATCATAGAGGAATTGAAACTTCTTTGATATTTGAGGAGCGTTTTGTTAATAAACAAACTATCCAGCAAAATTGATCTCATATGTTTTCCCAGACTTCGATTAAGATAAAAGATTTACAATTCTAAGAGAATTTTACAAATAAATTCCAACGATAACCTTATTTTGTTATTATTATTGTTTTAATAATAGTAGGAAATTTTATGTTTTACAGAAAAATGCCGAATATGGATGAAGAGTTATCAATTCTTGGATTTGGTATGATGCGGCTGCCAATAATTGATAATGACACTTCACAAATAGACGAAAAGAAGGCAACAGAACTTGTTCGATATGCCATTGATAATGGTCTTAATTACCTTGATACAGCTTATCCTTATCATGGGAAAGGTTTTTCAGGAGCGGGTGCTAGTGAACCCTTTACTGCCAAAGTATTAAAAGATGGCTATCGAGAAAAAGTAAAAATTGCTACAAAACTGCCCAGCTGGCTAATTAAATCTAGAGAAGATATGGATAGAATTCTTAATGAACAGTTGGACAGACTTGAAACAGATTCAATAGATTTTTATCTAATTCATGCTCTGAACAAAGATCATTGGGCAAATTTAACTTCATTGGGAGTTAAAGACTTTATGGATAAAGCTCTTGAAGATGGAAAAATTAAATATGCCGGATTTTCTTTCCACGATGGACGAGTTGAAGTTTTTAAAAACATTGTTGATGACTATCACTGGTCGTTCTGTCAAATTCAATATAATTATCTTGATGAAGAATATCAGGCTGGTAAAGAAGGTTTAGATTATGCTGCTGAAAAAGGACTAGGAATTATTGTCATGGAACCATTACGAGGTGGTGGTTTAGTTAATAATCTTCCTGAAGCGGCTTCAAAAATATTCCTAGAATCGGATGAAAATAGAACAAAAGCAGAATGGGCTTTACGATGGATATGGAATCACAAGGATGTTTCTCTTATTCTAAGCGGAATGAGTACAATGGATCAGGTAATTGAGAATGTAAAAATTGCTGGTGATGCAGAAATCGACTCAATGAACAAAGAAGAATTGGATACCATTGACAAAGTAAAAACAATATTAAAGGAAAAAATAAAAGTCGATTGCACTAGCTGTAGTTATTGTATGCCTTGTCCTACAGGAGTTGATATACCTGCTAACTTTACACGTTTTAATGAATATCATATTTTTAATAGTGAGGAAGCAAGAAAGAGTACAAAAGAATTGTACTTCAGGTTTTTATCTGAAGAAAAACAGGCAGTCAGCTGTATTGAATGTGGTGAGTGTGAAAGCCATTGTCCTCAAAATATACCAATCCCTGAAAAGTTGAAGCTTGTAACAGAAACTTTATCTATATAGGATTTATACTTATTTTTTTGGACGCTTTTGTCTTAATACAAAAGTATCCAAAAAATTGTAATTTAGGTCTTTAATTGGTTGTAAGATAAAAAAAGACTTTATTATATTTACCGTTAGTTATAAGTAAAAAAACAAACAAAAATAATAGCGAACAATATTTTTTTATTCGAGAGAAAAAATGTTAGCTCTAATTTCCTATTTATTCTTAGCCTTATTCGTTTCATTCTTATGTTCCATAATGGAATCGGTACTTCTGTCTACTCCACAATCATTTTTAATTGTAATGCAAGATAAAGGGCATCATTGGGCTAAATCTTTTATTGATCTAAAAATTAAGATAGATAAACCACTTTCCGCAATTTTGTCTCTAAACACAGTTGCCCATACAGTTGGAGCCGCAGGTGTTGGGGCTCAGGCTGTTAAAGTTTTTGGAGATGCTTCATTTGGTATTGTATCGGCAATACTAACAATTTTAATACTTGTAATAACCGAAATAATACCCAAAACTATTGGAGCTAAATATTGGAGAAAATTATCAAAAATTTCTTTTTTTACTATAAAAACAATGATGGTTCTTACATATCCTCTGGTAATTATGTCTTCAGTTATTACAAAAGTTATTGCAAATAACAAAGACGAGAAATCTACAAGTAGAGAAGAAATTGCTGCTTTGGCCAGTATTGGTGCTGATGAAGGATTATTTTCTGAAAAAGAAAATAAAATTATTCAAAACATACTTAAACTAAAAAATATTAAAGTAACGGAAATAATGACTCCTAGAGTGGTGGTTGCTGTTGCTGACGAAAATTTGAGGTTACAAGATTTTCTAAAAAATAAAGATTATTTAAATTATTCCAGAATCCCAATTTTTTCGGGAAATGACGAAAACATTACTGGATATGTGCTTAGACAACAAGTATTTGAGAATTTAGCTGAAGAAAAACACGAGTTGATACTAAAGGATATAAAACGTGAAATTTTGGTCTTTCCATATTCTACAGCGCTATATATGTTATGGGAAAAATTGCTAGAAAAAAAAGAGCATATTGCATTAATTGTTGATGAATATGGGGGATTAGATGGTATTGTAACAATGGAAGATGTAATAGAAACCCTGCTGGGTCTTGAAATTGTTGACGAAAATGATACAGTAACAGATATGCAAAAATATGCGCGAGAAAGATGGAAATCGCGACAAGCAGAGTATAATTTAATTGATAAATTAAACATTAAAAATAAAAAAAGACCACCAAACAATATTCAAAGTAAATTAGACTAATGGTTACAAAAAAACTATAAAACCAACGGTTTCTTTTCATATTTTAGATTTTTTTTGGGATAAAAAATATATTTTAAGTATCTCACCTTTTTTTACTAAAAGCATAACAACTTATGGTAGTTTTAAAGTTTTTATATATTTGTTTTGTCATGAAAAAGTAATTTACATATCTAACATTCTTCAAAAGAAGAATCCTAAATTTAAATAGTAAACTTCCCACTTAGGTGGAGTTTATCTATTTGAAAAACCCAAATTCAATTACAAATTTAATAATAGAGATATTTTCTAATTGCAGTTTTATATTTAGGAATATAAAAGAAGACTCTATTGAAACACAAGGATAATAAAATGAATATAAATGAATTGATAAAAAAAATAGAAAATCCCGGATTATATGAAAAGGGAACTTCACAAATGTGGACTGATGATCACATTTCAAAGCTATTATTGGATGTTCATCTCAATAAAGAAATTGACCTTGCGAGCAGAAAAGAATCAACTATAGATAGTACTATTAATTGGATTTTATCGAAGACCGGTAAAGAAAAACTAAATATACTTGATCTTGGCTGCGGTCCCGGATTATATACTGAAAAACTCGCGGCAAAAGGACATACTGTTACGGGTGTCGATTTTTCAAAACACTCAATTGAATACGCCAGATCTGAAGCGGAAAAAAAGAGTCTGAATATTAATTACATAAATGAGAATTATTTAAATCTTAATCTGGAAGAAAATCAGTTTGATCTTGTAATTATGATTTTCACAGATTTTGGAGTACTTCTTCCAGACGAAAGAAAGTGTTTGATAAATATAATAGATAATGTTCTGAAGCCTGACGGGCGTTTAATATTTGATGCAATGAACGATAAAAATCTTGAGGACAAAATTGCTCCTAAAAACTGGGAAGTTACTGAATCGGGATTTTGGAAAGATCAGCCATACATAGGTTTATCAGAATCATTTTTTTACAAGGAAAATAAAGTAGTGTTGTTTCAGCACATTATAATTGATCAAAATGATAACACTGAAATTTACCGCTTCTGGACTCACTTTTTCTCGGATAATGACTTAAGAAATGAACTTAAAGGGTATTCATTTAAAAGCTTAAGTTTTTTTGATGATGTTCTGCCAGCCGGAGATACATGGAGTGGAGATAACGTAACATTTTGTGTAGCTGAGAAATTAAAAAGTAATACTAACTAGATAAACTCCGCCAATTATAACCAAAAATCCGCAGGTTCGTTTTATCCATAAAATAGTATTTGAAGAATGTAAGCAGCTTAGCGAAGGTACAACAAAAAACTTTCAGGGATCTGGTTTGGGATTATCAATAACAAAAAGATTTATGGAATTATTGAATGGTACAATTCATATAGCAAGTGAAAAAGACATTGGAACTTCAGTTGTTGTAAAATTTCCTATATGATTAATACTCTATTCAAGTAACTTTCATTTTTTAATTAAACTTTAAAAATCATGAAAATTAAAGCTATAATCACTGGTTCAACCGGAATGGTTGGAGAAGGTGTTTTACACGTTTGTTTAAACTCGCCGAAAGTTGAATCTGTTTTAGTTGTTAACCGAAGATCCTGTGGAATTGATCATCCCAAACTAAAAGAAATAATTCATAAAGACTTTATGGATTTAATAGCAGTTGAAGAAAGTCTACAAGGTTATAACACATGTTATTTCTGTTCCGGTGTTTCATCAGTCGGTAAAAAAGAGGATGAATACAGAAAAATTACTTGTGATCTGACAATGAACTTTGCAGAAACTTTTCTTAAAATAAATCATGACTGCTTTTTTGCTTATGTTTCCGGTTCCGGAACTGACAGTACAGAAAAAGGTAAACTAGCCTGGGCTAGAATAAAAGGTAAAACCGAAAATGATATATTAAAACTTGGTTTTAGAGATTCTTATGCTTACAGACCTGGTTATATTGAGCCTTACAAAGGACAAAACAAAGCATACAAAGTTTATAAGTTTTTCTCTCCGATTTATCCTTTATTAGAAAAACTGTTTCCCAAATATGTTGGTACAATGGAAGAACTTGGAAACTCAATGATAAATGTAACATTGAAAAGTTATAGTAAAAAAGTGTTGGAAGTTGCTGATATAAGGGAAACTAGTAAAAACAAATAATTATTCTGGCGAAACTAATTTTTATAACATCTTTTTTGTTTTTATCTTTAACGATTAAGTTTTTTAAAATATAATAATTAACCTAACTGAGGAATAAAATGAAAACTAAAATGCTTTTTGCATTATTGATTTCAAGTATTATTATTTGTAATTGTTCAAATGAGGAGATTAGTAAAGTTATGCCGGAAGGAGTAAATATTTTAAGTGGTGAAGAAGCTGCACAAAAAGCTGATTCAGTTTTAGCTTTAATGACACTTGAGGAAAAGATTGCCTATACAGGCGGTGATAAAATATTTTTTCTAAGAGGAATTGAACGATTAGGTTTGCCTCCCGTTTATTTTACAGATGCAACTCAGGGAATTCACGTTCGCCAGTCTTTTACTGATAATGGAATTGAATATGATCTGAAAGATTTTGCGCTGGAAAAATCGACAGGTTTTCCTTGTGCAATATCGTTAGCCGCAACATGGAATCCGGATCTATCGTATAACTATGCTAAATCGATTGGCGAAGAATGCAGAGCCGGAGGAATTGGAGTTTTACTTGGACCCGGAATGAATATTTATAGAAATTCGCAATGCGGCAGAAATTTTGAATACTTTGGTGAAGATCCTTTTTTAGCGGCCAGAATGGTTGAGCAATATGTAACCGGAGTACAAAGTACAGGAACAGTTTCAACTATAAAACATTTTGTAGCAAATAACACCGATTTTTTCAGACGCAAATGTAATACAATAATTGATGAACGTACATTAAATGAAATTTATTTGCCGGCGTTTAAAGCTGGTGTTGATGCTGATTCAAAAGCCGCGATGACTGCTTATAATCTTATTAATGGAGAATGGTGCGGACAAAGTGATTATGTAATAAATCATTTGTTAAAAGGAGAGTTGGGATTTAAGGGTTTGGTAATGACTGACTGGTGGGCCGTTACTGATGGAGAAAAGCTTGTTAAATCCGGACAGGATCTGGAAATGCCTTATCACATTGCTCTAAAAAACGCAAAAGAACTTTTAGAACAGGGTAAGATTGAAGAAAAAGAGATTGACAGAATGGTAAAAAGCATTCTTAAAATGTGTTTTGAAATGGGTCTTTATGAAAGAAAAAAAGAAACAAAATATTATGATACTTTTCCAAAACACGTAGAAACCGCTTTGAATACAGCACGTGAGGGAATTGTGCTTTTAAAAAATGAAAACAATATTCTTCCAATTAAAACAGATGTTAAAACAATTCTATTAACAGGTGATTTTGTTGAAAAAAACCTAAACGGCGGCGGTTCCGGTGAAGTTGAAGGATACGATCTTGTTACAATGTTAAAAGCAATTAAAGATGAGTTTGGCGAAAAAGTTAAATTTGTAAAAGATGCTTCTGCTGAAGAAATTAAAAAAGCCGATATAGTTTTATGTAATGTTGGTACGGCTGATAGTGAAGGATATGATCGTCCGTTTGCGCTTCCAAAAGATCAGGAAGAAAAAGTTAAACTTTGTGTTGAAAATAATCCTAATACAGTTGTTATTGTTACAAGCGGAAGCGGAATTAGAATGACTGACTGGAATGATAAATCAGCCGCTATTTTATATTCCTGGTATTTAGGCCAGATTGGTAATGTTGCCATTGCCGAAATACTTTCCGGTAAAACAAATCCTTCGGGTAAATTACCAATGACAATAGAAAGAGAGTTTAATGATTCACCGGCTTATGGATATATGAACGGCGAAGATTTTTATGTCGGGTGGAATTCCGAAGGTGAAGATGCGCATCCTATATATGATCTTGAATATAAAGAAGGTGTGTTTGTTGGCTACCGCTGGTACGAAAATAAAAATATAAAAACACTTTATCCTTTTGGTCATGGACTTTCATATTCAAAGATTGAATATATTGAAGCTGAATTATCGGATGAAAAAATTTCCGGTGAAGACGAACTTACCATTAAAGTTACTCTAAAAAACAACAGCGGTATTTTAGGTTCGGAAGTAGTTCAGCTTTATGTTGAAGATGTAGAATCAAGTATTGATAGACCGATAAAAGAATTAAAAGGCTTCGCGAAAGTTACATTAAAAGGAAGCGAAGAGAACATAGTTGAATTAACAATTGATAAAAAAGATCTTTCTTTCTGGAATCCTAAAACAAAAAGCTGGTTTGCTGAGAAAGGTAAATTTAAGCTTCACATTGGTTCTTCATCGCAGGATATAAAACTAGTTAAAGAAATTGAATTGATATAGAAGTAATTTGTCCGGGACGCAAATTGTGCGTCCCCAAATTTAATGTAACAAGACTTCATTTGTCACATTGTGAAAAGTTTTGAAGCTTCTTCCAGTCCTCGACAAGCTCGGACAGACACATTATTGCTGTCACCTCGAGCTTGTCGAGAGGAGAAAAGATTAGAAGATAATATCCTAAACTATCTCTAACATTCTTTCAATAGATAACCTTGCTTTATCAGCAATTTCAGCAGGAACCTTAACTTCAAACTCATCATTTTTTAATGTATTATAAAGTTTTTCAAGTGTTATCATTTTCATATATTCACAAACAGATTCGTCACTAATCGGGTAAAATTCAGCTTCCGGTTTAAGTTTTTTCATGCGGTGCAGAATTCCAATTTCAGTAGCAACAACAAAGTTTTTTGCATCCGAGTTTTTAACATGATCAATCATACCTTCAGTTGATACAATCTTTACATTACCGCAGCCTTCGTAAACGGTCGATTTAAGCATACATGATGATGAACATCCGCATTCCGGGTGAATTAAGAAATCGGCATCTGGATGTTTTTCATGAGCGGCATCAAAATCAATTTCGCCTATTTTTTCGTGAACATGACATCCGCCCTGCCATATTTTTATATCACGACCAGTAACTGCCGCAACGTAAGCGCCTAAAAATCTATCAGGCAAAAAGAGAATTTGTTTATCAGACGGAATTGCTTCAACAACTCTTACAGCGTTTGAAGAAGTAACACAATAGTCTGTTTCTGTTTTAATTTCAGCGGTGGTATTTACATAAGATACAACAACAGCATCCGGATTTTCTTTTTTCCAGTTTCGTAATTCTTCAATTGTAATACTATCGGCAAGCGAACAGCCGGCTTCAAGATCAGGAATTAATATTTTTTTATTTGGCGAAATTATACTTGAGGTTTCTGCCATAAAATGAACACCGCAGAAAATAATAGTATCAGCCTCAGTTTTCGCAGCCTGTTGCGATAAACCAAGTGAATCGCCCACAAAATCAGCTATATCCTGTATTTCGGGCAGCTCATAATTATGAGCAAGTATTACAGCACCTTTTTCTTCTTTAAGTTTTAATATTTCTTTTATTAATTCGTTGTTATCCATTTATAATTAACCTTAGTTTTTTTATTCAAGATTTCTTAGTTACAAAGCATCACACTTATTTTATCGAAGTGTTAGAAACGGTACATACATTAAACTTCTATGTACATACCAATATCTAATGCGGTTACAGAATGGGTTAATCCGCCAACTGAAATATAATCAACTCCTGTAGCGGCAACTTCTTTAACTCGTTCCATATTTATTGAGCCGGATGCCTCAACCATTGCTTTTCCGTCTATTAACTTTACAGCTTCGGTCATTTGTTCATTATTCATGTTATCGAGCATTATAATATCTGCACCTGCTTCTAAAGCCTCTTTAACCTCATCCAAATTTTTTGTTTCAACTTCAATCTTAATTTCAGAAGCAACATTTGCGCGTATTTGTTTAACCGCTTCTGTAATTGATCCGGCAACTTCAATATGATTATCTTTAATCATAACCATATCGTACAAGCCGATTCTATGATTTGTACCGCCGCCCATTTTTACTGAGTATTTATCAAGTGTTCGTAAACCGGGTACAGTTTTTCGTGTATCAAGTATTTCTGTTTTATATTCTTTAACAGCATCTACAAATTCTGAAGTTTTAGTGGCAATACCCGACATTCTCTGAAGAAAGTTTAAAGCCAGCCGTTCACCGGTTAATATTGCTCTGTACGAACCTTCAATTTCTACAATTCTTGTTTGTGATGTTACTCTATCGCCTTCGTTTACAAGTGCTTTAAAATTTATTTCAGAATTTAGTTTTTTGAAAATCCTTTCAGCTACCGCTAAACCCGCAACAACTCCGTCCGCTTTAGCCATCATGTAAGCTTTAACTTCTTTATCACCGGGTATAAGTGTGTTTGTAGTTATATCGCCATTTTTTACATCTTCATTAAGAGCATGATCAATAATGAAGTTTATTTCATCCAGATTAAGCTCAGTATTAGTCATGTGTCTTTTTTGCATCCTAATTAACCTCTTCAAATTTTGGTTCGCAATTTTTCTGCTGAACAATGTTTGCTAGAAATTTATCATCTTTATTTTCATAATCACTTCTTAAATGTCCGCCGCGGGATTCTTTTCTGGTTAATGCGGCAGTAGCTGTTAATCGGCAGACTGTTAATAAGTCTCTCAATTTTTCACTATAATAATCATCCGGTTTATAATCGAATAAACTATCAATTTCCTCAAATTTATTTAAGGCTCTTTTAATAGATTCTTCACTTCTAATTATTCCAACTTCATCACTCATTATAGTTTTAAGCTCATTTTTAAGCCGGAAATACTCTTCTTTATTAATATCAGTAATATTAATAAAGTGATCTTTTACATCTGAAGAAAGTACTAATTTTCTCTTTTTAGCTTTATCTACCGCTCTTTTACTAAAAACCAGACATTCCAATAGTGAATTACTTGCAAGTCTGTTTGCACCGTGTATTCCGGTTGATGCGCACTCGCCGCAGGCAAATAGTCCAATAATATTACTTTCGCCGTCAAGGTTTGTTTTAATTCCGCCAGCAACATAATGGGCTGCCGGAGTAATTGGAATCATGTCTTTTGTTAAATCGAGATTATATTTTTTTAGCTCTCTGTAAATATTAGAGAACCGGTTTTTAATTTTTTCCGAATCAAGATGAGCTAAAGACAGATATAGAAATTTAGAATCACTTTTTTTCATCTCATCAAAAATTGCTCTTGATACAATATCACGTGGTGCAAGTTCAGATAGCTGGTGGTAATTGCTCATGAAGCGCTGTTTATCATGATTAAGAATATAAGCTCCTTCGCCCCTGATTGCCTCGGTAATTAAAAAAGATTCACCTTCTTCGGTATAAAAGCCTGTAGGATGAAACTGTATAAACTCTAATCCTGAAACTTTTGCCCCGGCATTATAAGCAAGTGCAATTCCGTCACCGGTTGCAGTATTAGGGTTTGTAGTTCTATTAAATATTCCAGAGGCTCCGCCGGTTGCCAGAATTGTATTTTGAGAAACGAAAGTTATATTTTTTCTATTTATTATATCATAAGCAAAAGCACCCAGACAAACACCATTCTTTTCTATCAGCTCATGAATTAATGTTTTTTCATAGATATCAATTTTCTTTTGTTTAACTAAATGGAATACAAAGTTTACAAGTGCTTTCCCTGTAAGATCGCCGGCATGTAAAATTCTTCTGTGGCTATGGCCGCCTTCCTGTCCGAATGCAATTTTACCGTCCAGATAATCAAATTTCATCCCGAGCCTAATAAGTTCCTGAACTCTTTCTTTTCCTTCAGAAACAAGAACTTTTACAGCTTCTTTATTACAAATACCTCTTCCGGCTGTAATTGTATCTTCGTAATGAGATTCAACGGAATCATCTTCACTCAAAGCGGCCGCAATTCCTCCCTGCGCCATATATGAGTTGCTAATATCCAGGGGAGCTTTTGTTAAGATGGCAACAGTTCCATAATTTGATGCATGATATGCTGCCATTAGTCCGGCTAAACCGCTGCCGATTATTAAGAAATCGTATTGTTTTTTCAATATTTGTACTTTTTTAAATAGTCGCACAAAAATAACAAAATAATTACTCAAAAATATAATTATACCACTTAATAGTGTGTTCGGGCTCAATTATATTAATGCGCGGTGCGGAAAATTTTGCTTAAAATAAAAGGAAAGGATACAAACCTTGTATCCTTTCCTTTATAATTCTGATATTTTTAACAGACAGGTTTATCCCAAAACTGAATGTATCCGGGAAAAGAGATTTTTTTCTATTACAGGCTATTTTTCATTTTTAGCTAAATTATTGGATAAGTATAAAAACGGAATATACCAAAGAGCTATAAGAACAAAAGTTACAGTTTCTTTGTGTTCAGAAAACTGTGTAAATTCCATAAAATATGATGTAACTACAATAACTCCCGCAAAAAATAATGATATAAACAATATTAGTAATGATGCTTTTCTATTTTTCATAGTTTCACTCTGCTTTTATTATTTCTTCTGCACTTCATTTTTTAATTCTTCAACTTCTTTTTTTAAGCTTGCCATCTGCTCTTTTATCTGAAGCGAAAACGACAGTCCGGCCAACCCAAATACAAATCCGATAATTCCCATTGTTTCCATTATGTAGTTCCTTTCTTAATTGTTGTTGTTTTTTAATTCAAAATATCCGCCTGCAATAGTTCCTAAGGCGGTTCCAAAAATGACAGGCAGAACAAAACCTTTAATTGTGCCACCTTCCAGAATTATTAAAGTTCCGAAAGCCAGACCAATTATCAGCCCGACACACAAACCTATAATTATTCTTTTAGATGAACTGTTATCCTCAATATTCCGGTAAATGTTTTTTTCATTACTATCTTCCGAAATCTCAACCTTATATACATCAAAATTCACGTTTTCAATCCGAAGTTTTTTCAGCATCGATCCAAGTCCCATTACAACAATAATTTGTAAGTACAAACTCATAATAACATGCTGAAAATTGCCCAGATCGAATTCTTTAATACTCTTTGTTGTTATTAGGAAAACACAGGCAGCAATACTCATAAATACAAGAGATTTAATTGTTGCTTCAATTTGTTGTATTCTATCTTTGCTGTCCTGATAAGGATCTAACTTTTTTCCATACAAATTCCAGTAAATTATTCCGGCATATAAACCGTTACTGGCTAGAAGAGACAGTAAAATTATAGAAGTATCGCCAACTATTGAAAACTGGAATTGTTCGAGGCTGAAGAAAAATAAAATGCTGGCAACATTTGCAAATATTGCTAATCCAACAATTGAGGGCGAAATAAAATCGAATAAGCGTCTGGGCTGCAATTTGGTTTCTCTAACAGTTCGTGTATCGGCTTTTTTCATTAACTTAAAATAAGAGAATCCTGATATTTCCATAAGTAATAAAGGGAAATTTTGTATCATGAAATAAACAACAGGTATAATATTAGACTGGGTTTCTTTACCATGATAATCGTTAAAGCCAATTACAAAAAGTATAATAAAGCCAAGAAACAGAATTATTATGTTGATAATACGATATCTGAATTCCCATTTGGTATAATATTCATCCGATTTAGGATATAATTTAGGATATTTATCCGGAGGATAAGTTTCAAATATCTGTCTAAATCTGGTGCTTATTTTTGCGGGATAATAGAAAGATAGCAGAATAATCTGAGCCAGAAAAACTATGTAGAATAATATATTTTCAATCATGCCAATTTCCCTTAAATATTTCGTTTGTTCATCAAATTTCCGAATGCAATTCTTATTTCAGAGTCTGTTACTCCTGAATTTCGAAACTCATTTATTGTTTCGCTCAGTTTATCAGTAACCCACTCGTTCAGATTAATACTGCAATTAGCTTTTGCATCCGGGTGAATAAATGTTCCACGATAACCTTTGGTTTGAATCACTGAATCACGCTCCAATAAACGATATGCTTTAGCGACTGTTTTGTTATTCAAATCAAGGTCGTTAGCAAGCTGCCTTATTGAAGGAAGAGCAGTGCCGGGTTTTAGCTGATCTGAAAACACGGCATCTTTTATCTGCTGTATCAATTGCGCAAACAAAGGATCCGGTCCTTCAATATCTACTATTATGTTCATAAATTACCTATAAGCTTGTACCGTGTGGTGCAATGGTACAAAAGGATCAACAAAATAGCAAGTTTTAAAAATAACACAACTACTCTTATTTTAAAAAGCGATTGTTTCAGCCTAAATTCAACGAATCCTAAATAGAAGTAATAATAAAAAATGTATTGTTAAAATTGATGCAGATGATAAATCCCGCCAATACACAAAATAGTATCATTTAAAATCCTGGTTTATCCAGAAAAAATTACTGAACATTACAACAAGTTCCGTGTAACATTTTTCTTTTTGTGTTTTGCAAATCTTTTTATTAAGTTAAAATGTCTTAGGAATGTAAAACATATATGGTGTAAAAGATTCAGATTAAATAAAAAATCGTGCAGGCAGTATTTAGTAAACTTGTGAATTAAAACATTAAAAATAAAAGATTGCGAAAGATATCTTTATTAAACATCTGCTTATAAAAGTAAGTAGTAAAAGTAATTAACTTTAATAATGTTTTATGGAGGAAATTATGCGGCACATTTATTTTAATGCTATTTCTGATCATCATAATGAATATTTAAATTCTCTGCGCGATGTTGAACCAACCGTAACCAACTGGAATAATGAAGGCGATTCTAATATTCATGTTTTTCAAATTACTATAAGTGAAGATGCAGAGGCAGACGCAGTATTAAGGGACAAACAAGAAATTGCCTTAGATATAATTATGATTCACTAAAAAATTGCTGATTTTTTTTGGAAAGCCGGGACTCAAATCCTGGCTTTTTTATTTATACTATTTCATCATATTTAATCATTATGATTATAAAGATGTACATCTCTTTGCGGAAACGGAATAGTAATGCCTTCCTCATCAAGTTTAATTTTAATTTTTTCATTCAGATCAAAAAAGACAGTCCAGTAATCCGTTGTTTTAACCCAGGGTCTTACGGCAAAATTTACACTGCTGTTTCCTAATTCCAGAAGTCCTACAAAAGGCTTAGGCTCTTTTAGAACTCTTTCATCAGCCGCCATAACTTCCATCATTACTTTTTTGCATTTAGGAATATTATCACCGTAGCTAACGCCAAAAACAAGATCTATTCTTCTGTTTTCTTTCATCGTAAAATTAGTAATACTTTCGGAAGTAATTTGAGAATTGGGAATAATAACAGCTTTGTTATCTAAGGTTTTTATCTGGGTTGTAAAAACCTGAATATTTTCAACAACACCTTCATTACCTCCGGCATTTATATAATCGCCAACTTTAAAAGGGTGAAAAATTATTAAAAGAACACCGCTGGCAAAGTTTGATAAAGAACCCTGAAGCGCTAAACCAATGGCCAAACCGGCAGCACCTAAAATTGCTATAAACGATGTAGTTTCAATACCAATTTGCGATAATGATGCTAGAACAACAAAGGCAACTAAACAGAAGTAAATTAGATCAACAATAAAGTGAACAACGGTTTCATCCATTTTTTTACTTAACATTACTTTGCTAAGAATGCGCATAATCATTTTTACAGCAAATTTACCTATAATAAAAATTGCAATCGCAATTAGAAAATCAAATCCAAATTGAGTTACAAGAGTTTTACCCTTTTCTAATATTTGGGTAACTATTTCTTCGTTCATTTTTGTGCCTAAACTTTGTTAGTAATAAATAATATTAATAGCCGCTTAAGTCGGGCCTTTTCATTTTTTCAAGACCAGGCGTCTTTACCAAATTTTTATAAGTTAAAAATTCAATATTATGTTCTTTAGCTAAATAATTAAAAAGTGAAGATTTTAAGGCATTAAGTTCAGCATTCCTGTGTTTGCTCATAAACTCCATTCCCCATGGATTCATATCCTGCATCGAAGCAAGTTCGGGTGTATCAAGTCCCAGATGACAAACCATCAGATTTACAGATGCGGGATCCAGTTTGTTAAATACAGTTATTAAACTATCGGTTTTATTTTCAATGGGATCGCTGTATAAATTTTTTGCGTCAACTTCGCCAAAATATCTCGAAATTGCCAATCCATATTCTTTAGCAAGTTTCTCAACAATTTCACGATGTTCAGGTTTATCAACAGCCGTTCCCATGTGATAATCGACGTAATCAATATTTAGTCCTGTATTTTTTGCCCGTTCAATTTGCGCCCGCAGTTCTTTTTCAATCTCATCAGGCTTTGGATTATTATCATGAAAATCTTTTCTGGATGGGAAAAAATATCCGTTTTTATCAACCAGACTTGGAACAGCCTCTTTACCCAAAACCGGTCCCCATCTATAATTCTTCCATTCCGAATTTAATGTAAGATGAACACCGATAGAAACGTGCGGCTGATCTTTAAGAATTTCCGCGGCTTCTAAATACCATGGGCAGTTAAACATTACAGAAGTTGAAAACGGAATTTTTGTTTCAGTGAAACTTCTAATTGCCATGTTTACCGAATGACACATTCCCATATCATCACAGCGAATCATTAGCTGTGTCTGACTTTTTTCCTGAGAATAAGAAGTAACTATAAGAACGGTAACTAAAATAGAAACTAAACTGAATTTTTTCATATGCACCAAATTTTCGTTGGAAAGTCAAAAATAAAAATTTTACTAATAAAAAAATGAATAAATATTATTTAATAAAAGCCGAGCTTTCTCTTACTATCAGATTTAAACTTAAAATTTAGATGAAGCCCTTATAATATTGGAAATGTTTTCTTAATTTTTAAGTATGCAGAAACAAATCTAATCTTATAGGAGTTTTAGACATGTTAAAAAAATGGCTTGCCGTATATTTTGTTTTATTCACAGTTATAGTAGCGCAGGAAGACAAATCCCTTTTATCAATAGATAGACTATTTGCTTCTGGTGAATTTTGAGGGGAATCTTTTAGTGCTATAAAATGGATTGAAGACGGAGACGGCTATACTACAATAGAAACTTCAGAAGCAATTTTAGACGGACGGGATATTGTTCATTATGATGCAGAAACCGGAGAGAAAGAAATTGTGGTATCGGCACAGTATTTAATACCAGCCGGAAGTGAAAAGCCTTTATCAATACGGGATTATAAATGGTCGCCCGATGGAAGTAAACTTCTAATTTTTACAAATACTCAAAGAGTCTGGAGAGCGCATACACGCGGAGACTATTGGGTATTAGATCTAGACGATATGAATTTATTTAAACTCGGATTTGAACTCCCGGAATCGTCACTTATGTTCACAAAGTTTTCTCCTGATAATAAAATGGCCGCGTATGTTAGCAATAACAATATTTACATGGAATCATTAGCCGATCATAAAATAACACAATTAACAAAGGATGGCTCCAGAACTATTATCAATGGTACTTTTGACTGGGTGTATGAAGAAGAGTTAAGTTTAAGAGACGGATTCAGATGGAGTCCGGACAGTAAAAAAATTGCTTTATGGCAGCTTGACGCGGAAGGTGTTAATGATTTTTACATGATCAATAATGCCGATTCTCTGTATTCAAAATTAATTCCGGTTCAGTATCCAAAAGCCGGTACAAAAAACTCGGCGTGTAAAGTTGGTGTTATTACTATTGAAGATTCGGATATTAAATGGATGAACGTTCCGGGTGATGCGAGAAATAACTATATAGCAAGAATGGATTGGGCGGCAGGTTCTGATGAAATTTATGTACAGCATTTAAATCGACTTCAAAATAAAAATGAAGTAATGTTATGTAATGCCTCATCGGGCGAAGTTAAAACTATCCTGACCGAAATTGACGAAGCATGGGTTGATATTGATGATGATATGTTATGGTTTAATGACGGGAAAAACTTTACATGGGTAAGTGAACGAGACGGGTGGAGGCATATATACATAGTTTCAAGAGACGGAAGTGACGTTGAGTTAGTTACAGAAGGTGATTTCGATGTTATCAGCGTTCAATATATTGATGATAAAAACGGATGGATTTATTTTATAGCATCGCCCGAAGACAGAGGACAGAGATATTTATATAGAGTTAAGCTGGAAGCTAATGGTAATATTGAACGTTTAACTTCTATGGAATTTAGCGGTACAAGCAGATATTCAATTTCTAAAAACTCTGCATGGGCAATTCATACTGCCTCAGATTTTAATTCACCAAGTGTTACATCTTTAGTTTCATTGCCCGATCATAAAGTTGTAAGAAAACTTGTTGAAAATAAAAAATTAAAAGAAACAGTAGATGCCTTAAATATTACTAATGCTGAGTTTTTTACAATAACAACTGAAGATGGAGTAGAGCTGGATGGCATGAAAATAGCACCTCCTAATTTTGATCCGAATAAAAAATATCCGGTTCTCTTTTATGTTTATAGCGAGCCTGGATCACAAACAGTTTTAGACAGTTGGGGATTCTTTAATTTATATCACCAAATGATAGCTCAGAAAGGGTATATTATAATGAGTATTGATAGCCGCGGAACACCGGCACCTAAAGGAAGAGAATGGAGAAAAAGTATTTATAGAAAAATTGGTATTTTAACTTCTCAGGATCAGGCTAGTGCTTTAAAAGCAATCGCAGAAAAGTGGGATTATATTGATACAGCCAGAATTGGTATTTGGGGATGGAGCGGAGGTGGCTCTATGACGCTTAATATGTTATTCCGATATCCAGAACTATACAAGATGGGAATTGCAGTTGCTCCTGTTGGTGATTTAAGATTTTACGATACTATCTATCAAGAAAGATATATGGGTTTACCTAGTGTAAACGCTAAAGATTATAAAAATTGCTCACCTGTTCATTTTGCAGAAAACTTTAAAGGCGATCTTCTTTTAATTCATGGAACAGGCGATGACAACGTTCATTATCAAAATTCAGAAGTTGTTATAAACGAATTGATTAAGCATAATAAGTATTTTACAATGTTTGCTTATCCAAACCGTTCTCACAGCATTTATGAAGGTAGAAATACAACTAGACATCTGTTTACCATGATGTCTAATTACCTTTATGAACATCTTAAAGCTGGTGGAATAGATAAATAAGTTTTAGTAGAACAGCATACATTACTGGAATAAACAATTAGAAGCTGTCCAAAAAGTAGAATTTGTCAATTCGAACGACGAGAGAAGTTTCGTTTTTGAGCTAAAAACTGAAATTCTCACGTCGCTCTGCTCCTTAGAATGACAATTTTTAGGAGTTTTGAGACAGCCTCCTTCTTCCTAAAAGATTAGCCTCCTATTGAATAATTTTCATAATTGACACTGGCAACAGATTCAAAACTTTACGATTCTTCTTATTGACGAAGGCAACGGCTACATAAATGATGTTTTTGTTTAATTTTAATGTACAGCAATTCTAAAACTTGAATCTTTTCCTTAACTTTATCATCAGATAAAAGATAAATTAAGGATAAAAAAAAATGGATGTTCTTCACGATAAAGAAAACAACAGATTTGTTTATTCAGTTGATAATATTGAAGCTCAACTAAAATATCACGATTTAGGAAATAATACTTTAGAGTATTACAGCACTTTTGTTCCTAATGAATTACGTGGGCAGGGAATAGCCGGAAAGCTTGTAAAATTTGCTGCCGATTATGCAAAAGAAAATGGAATTAAAGTTGTTCCAACCTGTTCCTTTGTTGTGAAATTTTATGAAAGAAATCCGGAATAGAAAGGATTTTTTTTAAGTTTTTCTTCGCACATGTATCTTAACAAAATAAATCTATCCTCCCAAGCATTTCACACAACGGCTCGGCTATGCGTAGTGCGGGATTGCCGCGTGGTTTCAGTGTCACCCGTTGACGCTGAAACAAATATAACAATTACTTGTCAGACCACAACTAAAATCCGCATGCTTATGACGCAATGTTATAGGCTGCTTTTTTATTAATTAGTTTATTATCAACATAATTCAAGTATCTCTTAGAAAATTAGAGTATCTTGTAGCAGGTTTATACCATTTTTGATTTCAATCAGTCATTACTCCATTTTGCTGCTTAAATAATATAATCTTTCATTTCAGCAAATTATTTCTCATTGAACATTACGGATTGTCGAGCCGACATTAATTTGTTAATAACAAGAAATAAAGGAGAACATATGAGAAAACTAACCTTAGGAGTTATTGGAACTTCAAGAAAAAAAGATGAAAAGCGCGTGCCAATTCATCCAGAACACCTATCACGTTTACCAGAAAATATCAGAAAATAATTAATTTTTGAGAAAGGATATGGCAAACCTTTTGGATTAGATGATAATTTTTTTATTTCTCAAACTGGAGGTGTTGCCACTCGTCATGAATTATTAGCTGAATTGGGTACCGTTATTATTGCAAAACCAGTATTAAGCGATTTACAAGAAATTCGGGAAGGAGGATTCATTTGGGGGTATCCACATTGTGCACAGCAAGCAAGGAGATATTACGCAAACTGCAATAGATCGAAAATTAACGTTAATTGCATTTGAGGATATGTTTGTATGGTCTCCAAGTGGTCAAGTTGGTCGACATACATTTTATAAGAATAATGAAATGGCAGGCTATTGCGCAGTTATTCATGCTTTACAATTGAGGGGTATTGATGGTCATTATGGTAATCAACGTAAAGTAATTATATTTAGTTTTGGAGCAGTTAGTCGTGGAGCTATTTATGCACTCAAATCTCATGGTTTCAGAGATATTACAATTTGTATTCAAAGACCTGATCATGAAGTACGTGAAGAAGTTTTAGATGTTCATTATCTTCGTATTCGTGAAGGCAATAATGGAGAGGCCAGAATGGTTACTGTTGAACATGATGGTACTGTTCAACCTTTATCTGATTTAATTAGTGAGTCGGAAATAATTATTAATGGTACCTATCAAGATACAGACAATCCTATCGATTTTGTGATAGAAGATGAAAAAGATACTTTAAAATCAGGAAGTTTAATTATTGATGTTAGTTGTGACGAAGGTATGGGATTCTATTTTGCTAAGCCTACAACTTTTAAAAATCCAATTCTGAATATTGATAATATCGACTATTATGCAGTTGATCATACGCCAAGTTATTTATGGGAAAGTGCTTCAAGATCAATATCAGCTGCTTTAATTGTTCACTTGAAATCAGTTTTAGAAGGAAGTAAAGGTTGGATGGAAAATCCTACAATTCAAAATGCTATAAATATTCAAGATGGTGTGATAAAGAAAGAGTCTGTTTTAACTTTTCAGAATCGCATGTCAAATTATCCACATGATTTTATAAAAAGTTAAAAGTCAGAACTTACTAATTTTATAAATTTTCATACTGATGTGGTCAATTGTTTAGCACATGGCTAAATAAAAACTTGCCTATAACAGCTTGGCAATAGTGTTTAAATATTTTTCAATATCATCCGTGATTTCATCATAATTATATTTTTTTATTTCCTCATTGTTGATATCATTCCGCATGTCTTTTATGAAAGAGTTAAAATCTGGATTTGATTTACTTAATTTGTTTATTAGACCTTCTGCAAAATAAACCTGTTTAAACTGGTTTTGATTTATTATTTTGTTTTATGATAATTTTAACTAAAAAGAACCCCCAAATGGCAACCAAATCAAAAAGATTCCAACGTCGCCCACGGACTTTCCGAGCCATGACAGGCTTAAGTAAAGAAAAATACAATGAATTATTAAAAGAGCTACAACCACTCTATGAAAAGTCAGAACTAAAAAGATTAAACAACTCAAAGCGCCAAAGAAAAGTTGGTGGAGGACGCAAAAAGGAACTATTACTAGAAGATCAACTAATGATGCTCTTAATGTATTATCGTTTATATATCTCCCAAGAGTTTCTGGGAATAATTTTCAACCTACATAATTGTAACGTTTCACGCCAGATAAATTACTTATCACCCCTATTATCACAAATATTTAATATCCCCACAAGGAAAGTCTCTCTAAGTGAAGCAGAATTAACAGAAGAAGAAATAATATCGTTTTTTGTAGATGCAACAGAACAACAAATAGAACGCCCAAAAACAAGACAAAAACGCTACTATTCAGGTAAAAAGAAAAAGCACACTTTGAAGAACCAAATAATAACGGATAAAAAGGGTAAAATAAGAGCAGTTACAAAATCAGTTCCGGGTAAAAAACATGATAAAAAACTCTTTGATGAAACACGGACTATTCTACCAGAAAACAGTGATCTAACAGGAGATTTAGGATATCATGGTGCAGATGGAATAATTTTGCCCAATAAAAAACCGAAAGGTAAAGAACTAACAAAAGAGGAAAAACAATTTAACAAAGAACTATCAAAACAAAGAATCACAGTTGAACATTCATTTGGTAAAATGAAAATATACCAAATATTATCTCAAAGATTCAGAAACCCAAGGAACAAACATTCACTAATATTTAAAAATATCGCAGGCTTACATAACTTAATGTTTGCTTAATTTTAAAACTAACTAAAGAGAGTTGCGAAAATACTTAATTAGTTTTATTTTGCAGGAAGTTTAATGAATTTGAAAGGTTTATGAAAGAATTTGAGTCTGAATTAAAAACTAATGAAGATCATAAAATATTCAAGTTCTTGAAAGAACATAAATTCCTAAAAGATATAAGAGATATAAAAAAATTAAAATTATTTAATGACCAATTAGAAAAAGACGACTTTGATACTTTTGAAGAAGGTAACAAAGGAACAAAAATTAAAAAAGGTCTAAAACTAATTAAGTATATAAGAAAGATGACTAGACAAATTATGTGTGGTTCTCATATTGAAGTTTATGACAATGGAGTTGTCCGCTCTCGCTTCTGCGGACAAAAGACATGTCTTGTCTGTAATTCTATAAGATTAGCAAAGTTTTTAGATAGGTACTTGCCAGCCTTAATGGCAGAGCCATTTAAGTATCATATGGTTTTAACTGTTAAGAATCCCGGAGATGATGATTTAGAAGAAGAAATAAACAGAATGTATAAGTTTTTTAATCAGTCCTCTATAAAGAGAAATGAACGATATAAAGAGTTAAACAAAAAGATAAGATTTATAAGGAGTTTTGAAACAACGTTTAATGTAGAGAAACATACTTATCATATACACTTTCATATTTTATTATCCGGTGATAATGAAGAAGAAATAAAAGAGTATGGGGCTTTATTAATAGATTATTGGCTTAAGTACTTTGGAGAAAAGGCACATAGAAGTGCTCAACACTTTGAGCCACAGCGAAAAAGCGTTGTTGAGAACTTTAAATATTTATTCAAGCTTAAGGATGTTAACAAATCTAATATGAGGATGGTTTTTAATCTTCTTAAAGCTACTGACGGAAAAAGATTATTTACTGCTAAGAACTTTAAGAAAGATGAAGTAAAGAAGAATGAAGAAGAAATAAAAAGTGTTCTTGGTAATGGTCTGGAAAAAGAATTTTTCTATGATACTAGGTTAAGAAACTGGGTCGATGTTGAGACAGGGGAAATCTTTATTGATGATATAAAAGAAAAAGCTTATGAAAATGATATTGATGAGGCTAAAAATTTAGTTGAGTTGAAAGGTTTTTTTAGATCGGTAAAATTATAAAAATTATAATACTTAACTTGAAAAAAATATATTTATGTTATATTTTAATTTATGAATACTAATCTATTAGAATAAATGATTTTTCTTTACTAATAACCTTTAAGGGAATTTAAGTAAAACAAAAAATGGGTGTAAGCTGATCAGTTGATAAAATCGACTTAATTATATATTAATTATTATATGAGGTTATAAAGTGCTTCTACAATTTCATACTAACGTTTCTAAATTTTCATTGCAATTAAGTTTTATTAAAAAACAAAAATTATCCATATTGATGCATAATGTATTTTTACTTTTTGTATTAACGACTCTGTTTACTGCTTGCGGTCATATGAGTTTAGTTCATGAATACGCTGAATCTGGCAACATGGAAGGCGTTATTGCACAAATTAATGAATCAAAAGAAAATGTTAACTTGATTACTTCTAGACCATGGACCTCTGCTGGTGAATTTTGGTTTACTCCTCTTATATATGCTTCTGAAAACGGACATATTGATATTGTGAATTATTTATTAAAAAATGGTGCTGATCCAAATCATAAAGGTGAGTCTATGGGACACCCAATATCGGCATTATCATTGGCTATTTATAAGAATCATGCGGAAATTGTTAGAGCACTTTTAAAGGCTGGAGCAGAACCTAATGAAGTCAGTTATAAATATGAGTGTGAACCTTATGAATTTGCTATGTTATGTAAATCTAATGGTATAACTCCTTTAACTCGAGCAGTTTTAAATAAAAACTATGAGATAGTTAAAGTACTTCTTGAGGGTGGTGCAGAAGTTAATGTTAGGAATCCTGATGGTTTCACCCCAATTATTGCTGCTGCACATTTAGGAGATGAAGAAATGGTAAAGTTGTTAATAGAGTATGGGGGGGATGTAAATGGAATAACTAATCAATTTACTGCTCTTGGTGAAGCTTGTTTATATGGCCATAAAGACGTAGTAGAATTATTGGTTTTAAAAGGTGCTGATGTAAATTATTGTCCAAAAAGAGGTTTTTCTGCTTTAACACTTGCTTCTTTTGGTAATAGTGATCTTGTTAAGTATCTATTAGAAAAAGGAGCTGATTCAGGCATACTTGATAAATGGGAATTGCCAGCAATAGTATATGCATTGGGTGCAATGAATTTCGAAAGTGCTGAACTATTATCAAATAGTGATGATATTAGTGGACTAAAGAAGGCAAATGAAATAAATAACATTTTTGCTGTTAAGAAATATGCTAAATATCTTTGGTATCGAATAAAACCTGCGTATTATGAGTATTTAAGTGAAAAATATTTCATTCTAGCTGAAAAATTACAGTCAGATAAGTTTTATATGTTGGCAGGGGAATATTACGAAAATGCTGCAGATGGATATATTGACTATATTAAATGCTTTAAATCTGATGAGAGGTACATTGTAGCAAGAAATTCTCAAGAGTTAATGAGAGTATTAGCATATTATACAACATTATCAGAGGAAGTTCATAAAAAAGCGAAAGAGGAAGAGGAAGAAAATCAATTTACAAAAGATTATAGCGAACAAGAAAAAATAAATGAAGCAAACAAATTATCTAAACTATATAAACGCAAAGCACAGGAATGTCTTGAACTTGCTAATAAATTAAAGGCAAATAAGTAAAAATTTGTTAAAATAAAGATTATGAATGGCTTTGCAAGGTAAAGAATTAATGATTATGTTGCAATCAAGTTGCCTATGGTTGGTTTTGAGCATTAAAAAAGAACTATCTTTATATTGTATGTATAGCATTTAATTATAAACATATGGGATTGAATACAATATTGTTACTATATTGTTAATTGTAATCTTCTAAGTGGTTGTATTTTAATATCTTAAAAGAGATAATTGCATTTAAAAATAAAAAAGCCGTGCTAACTGTTTTTACTTGTTTTTGTCATCAATCAAGTCAGTTAACACGGCTTAAAAAACCGTCATAATCAAATAAATAAAATCTTGATTGATGACAGTCAAATATATTTCTATAAAGTATTTTTTATTTCACGTGAATATTCACATTAATTCACATAGCTTTATCTAATTCTTCCTAACCATACCATAGCAAAGCTCCTTCGTCCACTTTTTATCTTGAAATTTATATTCATCAAATATATCATCTGAAGCCCTTTTTAAACTCGGATATTTATCTGGATTATCCTCAAACTCGGCTCTAACAAAACGAGCAAACTCACTCTTTGTCCCAGTCCACTTTGTCCTTTTCTCAATATTATTTCCCCCATTCCCATTATTACTTTTTGCTATTTCAATCTTTAAATCTAGTTCTGGTTTTATGTACATTTCACAGTTTCGGATATTTTCAAATACAAGCTCTCTATGTCTATTCTCTTTTTTTAATTCAGTTATACTAATATCAGTGTAAACTAGTCCCATCTTTTCTTCAATATTATAAGGCACAAAATCTTTATCTTTCTCAATTAAATCTTTTAAAATCAATTCTTCTTTGTAATAATTGTCTAAAATTTTTTGATCCTTATAATATTGGTCTATCATCCATTTTACATTGTGCCCGACAGTTGTATTAAAATATTCTATCTCTATAGCTGTGTTATCTAAGTATTCACTTAGCAATTTTGAAATGTCAATGCTTTTTCTTAAATAAGCAATCTCTTTCTTAAGGTTACCCAACTCACTACAGTAACTTAAAATTTTAATGCCATCAAATAGGAAAAATGAATCTATGTTCTTTTTTTTGTGTAATTTTAGCTCACTCTTTTTATTATCTTTTAAGTTTTTTATTACAAGTCTCATTTTATCATAAAGCCTCATATCTGCACCGTTTGATTAACGACATTTATAATTCCTTTTAAACGACAATTAAAATTCCCGAAAAAAGTGGAATTTTAGCCATCCTA
>JAEINS010000032.1 GCA_016342755.1 Melioribacteraceae bacterium
TTAGGATGGCTAAAATTCCACTTTTTTCGGGAATTTTAATTGTCGTTTAAAAGGAATTATAAATGTCGTTAATCAAAGTTTATTGAAATTTAGAAACATCACTCAATCAATGAGTAGAAAAGGCAATTGCTATGATAACGCTACTGTTGAATCATTCTTTCATACTCTGAAGGTCGAATGGCTCTACAGAGATAATGTTTCTGATTTCAGAACTACAGAGTTAAAGATATTTCGATATATTGAAGGATTTTATAATACAAGAAGGTTGCATTCTGCTATTGGATATCTTACTCCTAAAGAAATGAAATCTAGATTTGAACTATTGGATACATATTAGTAATTTGGTGTCTAACTTTTTGGGGACAGATCACTTCCACTTCCTGAAAGAAATAAGGTATTAGTTCCAAAGGTTATTCCTTCACCAAATGTATACATGAATTCATCTAATAATTTCCATTCCCCATTTTTAAGTTTATAAAAGTGGGACCAATGATAAGGATAAATCGTACCACCTAGAGCATACATCTCTCCTTGATATTCTCTAATTCCTCCAATACCAAAATCTGTATCTTCACCTTTGTCAATTTTAATAGTATCTGCAAACCATTCTATTCCATCATAATGCAAAACTAGACCATCATGACCGCATGCCCAAATATCACCAGATTCAGATTCCCAAACATCATATAATACAGATTCATAATCAAAAGAATGTTCTATCCAAGATGCATTTAAATTCTGAACTAATTTTGTTTGAATCTTCCTCCCATCATGTGTACTATAACCTCGACCACCTGCTATCCAGAAGTTATAACTCGATATTCCTTCAATGTCTAAATATTCTGAGAATGATATACCTTGGTCAAATAATTCTATTGGCTCCCATTTTTCACCATCATAATTGTATAAATCCGGACCGGCATCAGCATGTCCACATATATAAAGATCATCAGAAGACTTTCCCCATATTTGTCTCATCAGATTTTGAAAATGAATTTCATTGGGATTTTCTACATATTCAGTACTCCACTTGTAGTTTTTGATGCTTTTTGCTGATAGTGGTTCTACACCATTATCCTCACAATTAATAAGAAAAAGAGAGGTGAATATCAGAGTTAAAAATATAATTAATGCTTTTTTCATGTCCAGTCCTAATTGATGATTAATAAATACATTCTGGAAATATATAAAATTTTAGTAATTCTCTTTTTGTAAGAGGTTAAAGGTGCCCCTCAAACCTAATAATTTAACCTACTAAATAAAAACTTGGAGGTAACTTAAGTTTATAATAATGTTTTGTCAATATATGCTACCCCAAAAAAACTGATCTGTCCCCCAAAAGTTGGACACTAAATTACTAATATGAATCCTAAAGTTCAAGTCTAGATTTCATTTCTTTAGGTGTAATATAACCAATAGCCGAATGTAACCTTCTGGTATTATAAAAACCTTCAATGTATGGAAGTTAAAAGTGTATCTGTCAAATTTTTAGCTGGACAAAGTATAAGTGAAATTCTTACATTGAATTCACAAAAAATAATTGGTTTTAGAATTCCTAACGATTGGGATTCAGCGAACTTAACAATACTTAATGCAACTCCAGAATATCCTGATTATGCTGATGTTATTACAGAAACTGCGAGTGAATTAGAAGTCCTAGCAGTTGCTGGCAAGTACACAAAAGTTAGTCCAGATGATTTTGCTGGATTTGATAATATTAAATTGAGATCTGGGATAAGTAGTTCACCAGTCAATCAAACTTCTGAAAGAATTATTGAAGTTAGAGTTAGAGAGTATTAATATATAGATAAGTTCTTTTAAATTTTTAATGAAATTCACTCAAATAATGCCTTAAAAACTAAGTCGATTTTGTGAAATTTTGAGGTTCCGATTTCAGCTTATAATCAAAGTTTTTTATTGAAGCGAACGAAATTGAAAACAAGAATGACTGTACTTTTAACTGTACGCTTAAAAATTAATGCGTATTTGATCTAAAAGCTTAATTCTTAAATGTTCGAGTCCCGTACGGGTCACATTCTATAAAGCCTCAAAGTTTTTTCTTTGAGGCTTTTTTTCGTTTAAAGACATTTACAAATTTCCAATTTTTTTGCCGTTCTGTTAAATTTCTATTAAATTTGAACTTACAAATCTTGGTTTATGGATAGATAAATGGAAGAAAACAAATATATTTCGGAAATACATAAAAGTGATGTTTATATAACTGAAAATGATAAAAAACCATTATTTGGTCCAACAATAAACTATCTATATAACTTCTCGAAAATTATATACCGTTCCTATAAATACACTACAAAAGGTGAGTATGACAGATACAAGTGGGTTTGGTCCTCATACAAAATTATGAAGGCACTAGAAAATGCCAGAGTAAAGATAAGTATTAAAGGAATTCAAAATATACGAAGTTTAGATGATTCAGCGGTTTTTATTTCCAATCATATGAGTGCTTTAGAAACAGTTATACTTCCGGCAATAATTCAGCCGGTGCGTCCGGTATGTTTTATCATGAAAAAGGAATTGGTTAAATTCCCGTTTTTTGGTCCGGTTACAGCGGCAAGGCATCCAATTTTAGTTGGAAGGGAAAATCCAAGAGAAGATCTTAAAAAAGTTATTCAAGAGGGTGCGGACAGATTAAACAATAATATGTCAATCATAGTTTTCCCCCAGAAGACGAGAAGTAATTATTTAGAAAAATCTTCTTTTAATACGCTTGGTGTCAAATTAGCCAAAAAAAACAACAAATATGTAGTTCCGGTTGCTTTAGTTTCAGATGCCTGGAGCAATGGAAAAATCATCAAGGATTTTGGAAAAATTCATCCGGAGAGGCAGGTTTATTTGGAATTTGGCGAGCCATTTAAAGTTGAGGGAAACGGAGCTGAAGAACATAAACGGGTAGTTGAATTTATTTCTAACAGGTTTATTGAGTGGGGCAGAGAAGACTTTATTAGAGAATAGTTTGCGGTTGTAAATTTTTATTTAATTCTGTTTTATTCGTTTATATTATACTTCACTTATAATATTATAAAATTCATTAAAATATTATAATATTCCATTAAAATAAGGAAATTTCTAAGTTTTTTTTGCAAACGGATTAAAGATTTCTTATTTTATGGAGCGATATTTTTGCATCATACAGGAAGTTATATGAAACTTATCAAACCCAAAAAACTGAACAAAGGTGATTTAATTGGGGTCATTTCTCCCGCTTCTAGTCCTGCCGATCCAGATAAAATTGAAAAAGGTGTTAAGTATTTAGAAAGTTTAGGTTATTCTGTTGCCGTTGGCAAACATGTAGGTAAAGAAGAAGGATATTTAGCCGGATCTGATGAAGAACGTCTTGAAGATTTGCACGGAATGTTTGCAAATAAGGATGTAAAGGCCATTATTAATGTAAGAGGCGGATATGGATCAGGAAGACTTTTAAATAAGATCGATTATAATCTGATTAAGAAAAACCCTAAAATATTTGTCGGCTATAGCGATATTACCGTCCTACAGATGGCATTTTTAAAAAAATGCGGATTAGTAACTTTTGCCGGACCAATGGTTGCTGTTGATTTTTGGGAAGAGGAAGTAAGCGAATTTACAGAAGAAAATTTCTGGAGATTAATTACATCAACCAGAAAGATTGGAAAACTTCATAATCCTCAGGAAGAAAAATTTCACATTCTTAACAAAGGTCGTGGAGAAGGACAATTAATTGGCGGAAATTTAGCCTTATTAGCCTCAATAATGGGAACAGAGTTTTTTCCAAACCTAAAAGACGCGGTCTTATTACTGGAAGATATTGGTGAACCTCCTTACAGAATTGACAGAATGTTTTATCAATTGAAGCTTCAAAAAGATTTTGATAAACTTCAGGCACTTGTTTTAGGAAGATTTGTTAAGTGTTATGATTCTGATGAACCGGAAAAGAAAACACAATCTTTAAATGAAGTAATAAGTGATTACTGGGCAGGTGAAAAACTTCCGGTTATTTATAACGTAAAACATGGTCATATTAAAGATAATATAACAATTCCATTCGGATTACAGTGTAAAGTAAACTCATCCCGCGGATTTATAGAGATTATGGAAGGTGCTGTAATATAAATTTATTTAACAAATAAGTCTCAGCTATATTCTGGGACTTATTTGTCCTAATTAAACGATTAAGATTAACTCTCCTATTTTTCCCATAAAACCCATATTCTATAAAGTAAATTCTCCATTCTAAGAAAATATTTTTCATCCGTGCATTTTTTCATAATTATAAAAGATTTTTTTTTGGTATGCTTATTGAATAAATGCAATTTTAATTTTTGCGTAGCTGGAGTACTTTATGGAATTTATAAATGAAGAATATCTTAATTCCTTAATTGATGATAAAAAACTATTTGATGTTTCTTATCAGAAAGAAATTATCGAAAAATCGAAACTGGCAAAAGGATTAACACTTGAAGAATCTGCAGCATTATTAAATATAAATGATCCGGAAGTTCTAAATGAAATGTTTCATACCGCAAAAGAAGTTAAAGAAAAAATTTACGGAAACAGATTAGTTTTATTTGCCCCTCTTTATTTAACCAATCTTTGTGTTAATAATTGTCTTTATTGTGCTTTTAGAAGGGATAATAAAGAATTAACCAGAGTAACACTTTCGCTTGATGATATAAAAAGTGAGACTAAATATTTAGTTGAACAAGGACATAAACGTCTGCTTCTTGTTGCGGGCGAGCATCCTAAAAAATCGGAATTAGGATTTATTGGCGAAGCTGTTAAAGCTATTTATAATGTAAATATAAATGGCGGCAACATAAGAAGGATAAATATAAATACGGCTCCAATGTCTATTGATGATTTCAAAGTGTTAAAATCATTTGAAGTTGGAACGTATCAGTGTTTCCAGGAAACATATCATTACGATACTTATATGAAAATGCATCCATCCGGACCAAAGAAAGATTATTCATATCGTTTATATGCTATGGATCGTGCAATTCAGGCAGGAATTGATGATGTTGGTATTGGCGCGTTGTTTGGCTTAACAGATTATAAATTTGAAACACTTGCCCTTCTTAGTCATGCTATTTATTTAGATCATACTTACGGAATTGGGCCGCATACAATATCTGTTCCTCGTCTGGAACCAGCAAACAACGCACCTGTTGCAGAAAAGCCGCCGTTTGCTGTAAGTGACGATGATTTCAAGAAACTTGTTGCTATAATTAGATTAGCTGTTCCATACACGGGAATTATACTTTCTACAAGAGAAAGACCGGAGTTAAGAAGAGAAGTTTTTGAATTAGGAATTTCGCAGATAAGTGCCGGAAGCAGAACCTCGCCGGGAGCCTATAAAGAATCGCAGGATTCAATGGAAGAACATCAGATGGAACAGTTTCAGCTGGGGGATCACAGATCGTTAGATCAGGTTGTTAAAGACTGTACCGAACTGGGTTATCTTCCAAGCTTCTGTACAGCCTGCTACAGATCGGATAGAACCGGTGACCGTTTTATGGCATTAGCGAAAACCGGAAAAATCGGTAAACTTTGTGCCCCAAATGCTCTGGCAACTTTTAAAGAATATCTTAATGATTTTGCCTCTGAAGAAACAAAAAAAACCGCTTTAGCAGCAATTGAAAAATTTATTAAAAATGAAGATGAAGCGTTGCAAAACAAAATTAATAAAATGATTGAACGTGTTGATAAAGGTGAAAGAGACGTATTCTTTTAAGATTGTATGAATGGTAAATTTGTGAATAAAGAATTAAATAAAATATTGCTTCAGGAAGAATTTACAAAAGATGATATAGTATATCTTTTAAGTCTGGAAGATGAAAAAAGCATTGAAATCCTGTTTGCCAGAGCCGATAAAATAAGAAAATTATATTGTGATGATGAAGTACATCTTCGCGGTGTTATCGAATTCTCAAATTTTTGCGAAGAGAACTGCATGTACTGTGGTCTTCGAAAAGATAATGAAAAAGTTCCGCGTTATAGAATGCGTCCCGATGAAATAATTGAAACCGCCAAGCGTATTGCAAATCAGGGTATTCACACAATTGTTTTACAATCCGGACAAGATTTTTATTTCGATTCGGATATGATTTCATTTCTGATTTATTCTATTAAAAATGATTGTGATGTTGCAATTACACTTTCGCTTGGAGAACGTTCTTTCGAAGAATATAAAGCATGGAAAATTGCCGGTGCCGATAGATATTTATTAAAACATGAAACCAGTAATCCTCATCATTTTTCTATTTATCATGACAAGCAAAAATTATCTACTCGCTTAGAACACTTAAAATATCTAAAAAAGATTGGTTATCAGGTTGGTTCTGGAAATATGATTGGTTTACCTTTGCAGACAATTGAAGATATAGCCGATGATATACTGCTATGCAAAGAGCTAAATATTGATATGGCGGCGTTTGGCCCTTTTATACCTTCGCCAGATACTCCATATCAAAATAAATCCGCTGGTAATGCCGTACTAACTCTTAAAGCAATGGCAGTTATAAGAATTGTTCTAAAGGATGTTCATATCCCGGCAACAACTGCTTTAGATACCATAGAAACTAAGGGAAGAGAAAAAGGTCTTAGAGCAGGCGCAAATGTTTTAATGCCTAACTTCACTCCAAACCCCTATAGAGATCAATATCAGATTTATCCAACATCTGTTAGAAAAGATTTAGATCCTTCACTAAGCGGAATTAGAATGCAGAACAGAATTGAATCTATTGGCAGAAAAGTTTCGCAATCTAAAGGCGATTCTCTAAAAATGTATTAGGTTATTATTTAATCTCCCTAAATAATTGGTTTGTCAATTTATTTTACCTTTCTTATCTTTTAATCTTAATTTGTTGTGTATAATAAAAATGGTATGGATATGAAAATTTTTCAGCAAAGTGTTTTATTGCTAGCAGCTTTAGTGTTAATTAATTGTACTTCAAAAAATGATAAAGATTATTATGATTCCGCAAAATCTAAAATTGAAGCGAAGAAATATTCAGAAGCTCTTACAGAGTTTGAAACTCTGTTAAAAGAATTTCCGGAAAGCACCTATAAAGCAGAAGTTATTTTAGAAATTGGTAAACTATATCACGGAAAAGTTAATAAAGAAATCAGTGAACTTGAATCATACAACCGTGCCGTAACAAATTACTTAAAAGTATATACAGAATATCCTAAGTATGAAGGTTCAGCAAAAGCATTGTTTATGTCGGGTTTTATTTTAGCAAACGAAATTAAAAATCTTGATTCCGCAAAAGCAACATACAAACTTTTTCTAGAGAAATATCCTAATGATAATCTGGCACCTTCAGTTCAGTCTGAATTAGATAATCTGGGAATGGATCCAGATGAAATTTTGCAGAAGATAATAAAAGAAACAGAGTGAATCAAAACTCAAAAGTAAAGAACCAGCTTGACCCCGAATTTATTTCTAAGCTTAAAAATCTTGAGTTAAAGGCTTCTAATGTAGTTGAAGGTTTTATGGTAGGACTTCACAAAAGTCCTTACCATGGCTTCAGTGCTGAGTTTAGTCAACACCGGCCATACATGCAGGGCGATCCGCTTAAAAACATTGATTGGAATGTCTGGGCAAAAAGTGATAAATATTACATTAAACAGTATGAGGAGGAAACAAACCTGCTGGCGCATGTTGTGTTCGATAAGAGTAAATCGATGGATTACAAACATACGGGTGCTATAACAAAGTTTGAGTATGGAAAAATACTTGCCGGCTCTCTTATTTATATTTTACAAAAGCAGCAGGATTCAGTTGGATTAGCACTCTACGCGGATTCACTCGAAAAATATTTCCCTCCTAAAACTACCAGCCTATACTTAAAAACTCTTTTAGCGGCTCTCGAAAATACAAGTCCGGCACAAAAAACTGATACTTCAAAATGTTTAAATTTAGTTGCGGAAAAAGTTCAGAAACGAGGACTTGTAATAATTATATCGGATCTATTTGATTCTTTAGACTCAGTTATAACTGCCTTAAAACACTTTCACTATAAAAAAAATGAAGTGATAGTTTTTCAAATATTAGATCCTATTGAGAAATCTTTTGCCTTTGATAATGAAGCGGTTTTTAAAGACTTAGAAACTAAAGAAGAAATAACCACTCAGCCATATCAGATTCAGGCCGCTTATAAAAGTGCTGTAAGTGATTTTATAGAAAGTATTAAATCAGAATGTTTAAATCTTAAAATTGATTTTAATCAGATTACAACTGATCAATCATTCGATAAAGCTTTAATCAATTTTTTCAATAAACGTAAAAGACTACACTAAAATATTTCACTTAATTGTAAATTATATTACCTTTCATGCAGTTTCTATTTTTATAAAATGTTCAAATCATTATAAAGTATTTATCAATTGTTCCGATTATAGATAAATAATACTTTAATAATCACAAATTAGGAGATAACCATGAGAAGGTTATTTACAATTTTATTTTTGTTTGCTTTATCTACTTCAATGTTTGCCCAAATCGCAATTTCCGGGGACGCAAGAGTCAGACCCAGAATGGATGTAATTGACGGCGGGGATTTTGAAAATTCTAAAACAGATTTCTATTATATGTATTGGGCTAAACTTAATCTTAAAGCTACTATTGGTGATGGATGGTTTTTCAACACACAGTTAGGTCATAATGGTTATGGTGCTTTTGGATTTACAAACGGTCTTACAAAAAACGTGGGCGGCAGCAATACATTGGCTAACCAGATTGAAGGTGCTACACGCCCGAGTCTCGATTTTCTTCAGCTATATTTAGGTGTTGCTAAGCAAAACTGGGGAATTTCCGGTGGTTTAATTCCATTAGGAGCTGTTGCTAATCCGGTTTATGATGTACATTATTATTCGCATAAAATGATTGACGTACCCTTTTATATTTATAATATTGATGCTGCCTTTGGATTTAAAGGATATCTTAAGTTAGGAAGCGGACAGTTAAATGTTCTCTTGTTAGCGGATGTTAATGAATATAGCCAGGAAGATAAAACTGGTAAAGAATTATATAATGAAAATGATGGAAATACATTAGGTCTTGATTATGAAGTACAACTTGGTGAATTCAAAATTCAGCCGACTGTTTTATTCTCTTATGGCAGAGATAGTATAAAAACACCAATGACTTACGGATTAAATTTTACTGCTCCTAAAGCCGGTAATTTTACTTTCAGCGGATCAGCATTTATGAGTAACCAGAGCAACGATGGTACAACAGAATATGATGCATGGTATTTTAGATTAAAAGCGGTTGGTAAAGTTGGTCCCGGAACAGCAGTTGTCTGGTACGATATGGCTAAGAGAACTGATAAATATGGTGGAGTTATTGGTGATATAGAAACAGATTTTTCATATATCTGGGCTATGTATAAAATCCCGGTTTATTCTGGTGAACATGGAACAGTAGATATAATGCCGACAATCCGTTATGCGATGGAATCAGTTGATAATGTGAAAGATTATTCCAGAGCAAAAATAGAAATTACTACGCACGTAACTTTTAAATAGAATTGAAAAATAAAATCAAGAAAAATCCGGCGTCACACTGAGCCGGATTTTATTTTTTAATACAATAAATAATTTTTTCTCAAGGTCTTAAACTCTTCCAAATCTTTTTCCCAGACAGAAATTATTTCGTCCGGGGTTTTTCCTTCAAGAATCATTATTCTTAAATATTCATTTCCAAATAATTTATCAATTCTTTTCTCTCTAAAAGCAAAATCATCTTTATATAATTTGTTAAGAGCAAATAATAATTTTATACCAAATCTAACTGATTGAATTTCTTCCCGGTTTGTAATTTCAATTTTAACTCCGCTGCATAATTCATTTTCATATTTTACCCATGTTGCCATATTGGGTATTTTAACCGGAGTAAATTGAGTTGGTGTTAGTTTAATCCCTTTAATATTAAGCATTTCTAATTCATTTATTAATTGTTCACTGTTTATAAAAGGAGCTCCAAAAGTTAGGAAAGGTTCATAAGTTCCTCTTCCTTCCGAAATATTTGTGCCTTCAAGAAAACACATTCCGGGGTATACAATAGCTGTTTCCAAGTTTGGCATGTTAGGAGAAGGATTTATCCATCGGATATTGCACTCATCGTACAAATATTCTCTTTTCCAATTATTCACTTTAACTATTTTTAAGTCAACTTTTTCCGCTAAATATTTTTCGTTGAATAGAAATGCAAGTTCCCCAATTGTCATTCCGTGTTGTATAGGAATAGGCGCTATTGCAACAAATGATTTTAGAGAATCGTGTCTTAATGGTCCGTCTACTTTTATTCCGCCAATTGGATTTGGTCTGTCCAGAACAATCATTTGTTTATCAAGTTCAGCACAGGCTTCCATCACATTGTACATTGTAGAAATATAAGTATAAAATCTAGCTCCTATATCCTGTATGTCAAAAATTACAACATCAACTTCATTTAACATTTCTGATGTCGGTTTTAAAGTTTTGCCGTATAAAGAATAAATAGGAATTCCGGTTTTGTCATCAATGTTATCATTAATTTTTGTGCCGTCAGAATTGTTCCCTCTAATACCGTGTTCAGGACCAAAGAGTGCTTTAATAGTAACATTAGAAGTGTTAAAAAGAGTATCAATTAAATGAACTCCGTTTGATAGTACAGCAGTATGATTTGTTACAACAGCAATATTTTTGTTTTTAATTAGTTCAAAATTTTCAGATACAATTAAATCAGCGCCAGTAATAACGTGCTTTTTTTCTACTTCAGATTTTGTACAGGCAAGAATATTAAAACTTAATAAGATTAAAAAAAGTCGCAGTAAATAATTCATCGTATTACCCCATGAATATTATTTAATATTAAATAGTTCTTTAATTTTTTGTCGTGTAATTGACCAGGCAGCCAGTGTTAAACCGTCCCATATTATATTTTCATTTATTAATTGTTGAACCTCTTCAAAAGTATATTTAAGAATCTCAAACTGTTCTGTCGGGTCTGCCGGGAGGGGAGACTCTTTAAGATTAGTTGCTAAAAAGATAGTAGTAATTTCATCACTCACACCCGAGTAAGGTGCAAACTCTCCAATCTTTTCTAACTGATTTGCAGTATAACCAGTTTCTTCGCGTAACTCTTTTATTGCGTTCTCTTCAATGGATAATCCATTTACAACAGCACCACAAGGAAATTCTATACATTCTTTCTGATTTAAATACCGGTATTGGTTTATTAAAATGATGTGCCCGTCTTTTGTAATGGGAATGGACATTGTAGAACCACCAGTATGAATGTAATGATAATCACCTTTATAACCACCAGTATGAATGTAATGATAATCACCTTTATAACCACCATCAATTTCAAATTTATCTAAATGGTAACTCCAATATCCATTCTCATAAATAACTTTTTTACTTAACCGCTTCCATTTTTTTAAAGCCATTAAATTCCGTAGTTTTCTAACAATTCTTTTCGTGAGAAGAAATGAGAAATTTCAATTGCCGCGTTTTCATCTGAGTCAGAGCCATGAACTATATTCTCTGTAATACTTTCAGCAAATAGATTTCTAATTGTTCCTTCAGCCGCATCTTTAGGATTTGTTGCACCAATTAACTTTCTAAAATCTTCAACTGCATTTTCTTTTTCAAGTGCTATTGGCACACATGGACCGGAAGTCATATATGTTAATAATTCCGGGAAGAAAGGTCGCTCTTTATGAACTTCATAAAAACCGCCAGCCGAATCATTTGTTAATCTAACCATCTTTAAAGCTTTAACTTTAAAGCCGGCTTCATTTATTTTTTGAATTACATTTCCAACTAAGTCTTTTCTAACACAATCGGGTTTTAAGATTGCTAATGTTCTGTTACTCAATTTTTACTCCTTACTAAAATTATTATTATAGATTTGTAAATATAATAAATCGAATATTAATTTTGTCTGGTAGAAACAAAAAAGGCTAAACAATTTGTTTAGCCTTAAAGTCTATTTTTTTGCTTCTTCCAAAGCTTTCTGCATCGTAATTCCAATTTCTGCCGGACTCTCAACAACGTGAATTCCAGCACGTTTCATCGATTTCATTTTTTCAGCAGCAGTTCCTTTACCGCCAGATATAATAGCTCCGGCATGACCCATTCTTCTTCCCGGAGGTGCTGTTCTACCTGCAATAAATCCAACAACCGGTTTATTAACATTTTTTTTAATATAAGCCGCAGCTTCTTCTTCGGCTGTTCCTCCAATTTCCCCAATCATTATAATTCCTTCGGTCTGGGGATCTTCATTGAAAAGTTTTACAATGTCGATGAATTGAGAACCAATAACCGGATCACCGCCAATACCTACGCATGTAGACTGGCCAATTTTAAGATCGGTTAATTGTTTAACCGCTTCGTAAGTTAAAGTTCCGCTTCTTGAAACAACACCAACTTTTCCTTTTTTGTGGATGAATCCCGGCATTATACCAATCTTTGCTTTTCCAGGTGAAATTACTCCCGGGCAGTTTGGTCCAATTAACCTAACATCCATATCTTTAATGCTGTTGTAAACATTAACCATATCATTTGCCGGAATACCTTCGGTAATACAGATTATTAATTTGATGCCAGCATTTGCCGCTTCTAATATTGCGTCTGCCGCAAATGGAGGCGGGACAAAAATTACAGATGCTTCAGCTTTCTTTTCTTTAACAGCTTCGGCAACAGTATTATAAATGGGAATTTCTTTGTTGAACTTTGTACCGCCTTTGCCAGGTGTTACTCCGCCAACTACATTAGTTCCATACTCTAACATTTGTGTAGCATGATACGAACCTTCGCTACCAGTAATACCTTGAACAATTACTTTTGTACGCTTTTCTAATAAGATGCTCATACTAGTTTCCTATAGCTTATAGTCGATTATACATGTTAAGAAAATAAGAAAATATTTTTAAAGTTATGAAGCAAAAATATAAAATTGGAAAGTTATAGTTTATGTTTATTAAAGAATTGAAAAGGATAAAACGTGATCCGAAGATTTGCCGGATCACATTAAAATTACAGCAGTTTTTTTTGTATGTAATAACTCATTTGGAAAAGTGTTTCTTCATTAAACTGAGCCGACATTAATTGCATCCCAATGGGAAGTCCGGAACTGTTTTTGCCAACCGGAATATTTATTCCTGGAATACCTGCAAGATTAGCGGATGTTGTATAGATGTCTCCTAAATACATTGCTAAAGGATCATTCATCTTTTCGGCCAATTTAAAAGCAGTTGCCGGTACAGTAGGAGTGAGAATAATATCAACCAATTCAAAAGCTTTATCAAAATCATTTTTGAAAAGTCTGCGAACCTTTTGAGCCTTTTTATAATAGGCATCGTAATAACCGGCTGATAAAACGTAAGTACCAAGCATGATTCTGCGTTTTACTTCATCCCCAAAGTTTTCTGATCTTGAAGATGTATACATATCAATTAAATCTTTTGGGTTTTCTTTTCGTGTTCCATATCTGGCTCCGTCATATCTTGCTAGGTTTGAAGAAGCTTCAGCAGTTGTTAAAATATAATAAGTTGCAATTGAATATTGAGTATGAGGTAAATCAATATTAACAATTTCAAATCCATCTGATTTTAATTTTTCAATTTGTGTTTCAATAGATTCTTTTATTTCAGGATCTAATCCTTCCGCAAAAAATTCTTTAGGAACACCGATTTTCAATTTTTTATCAAGAGCAATATTTTCTAAATAACCCGGAATACCTTTATTAACAGATGTAGAATCATTCTTATCATATCCCGCAATAACTTCCATTACTAATGCCGCATCTTCAACATTATTAGAAAAAGGTCCTATAGAATCGAACGATGAAGCGAATGCGGTTAATCCGTATCTTGAAACTCTTCCGTAAGTTGGTTTTAATCCGTAGATACCGCAGAGTGCAGCAGGCTGCCTAATCGATCCGCCGGTATCAGTACCTAAAGATACATCGCATAATCCGGCTGCAACAACAGCGGCCGAACCGCCGCTTGATCCGCCTGGAACTCTTTCTTCATCAACTGGATTTAACACAGCACCAAAGGCGGAATTTTCGTTAGAGGAACCCATTGCAAATTCATCGCAGTTGGTTTTCCCAATTATAATAGCGTCTTCATCAATAAGTTTTTTTACAGCGGTGGCATTATAAATGGATACAAAATCTTTCAATATTTTTGATGAACAGGTAAGAGGTTTATCTTTAATAGCTAAAACATCTTTTATGGCAACTACCATTCCTGCAAGTTTTCCGGCTGTGCCATCTTCAATTTTTTTTGAAATAGTATTTGCCTGTTCTATTGCATCATCAAAAACAAAATTAAAAGCATTTAAATGTTCTTTTGTTTTAATCTGATTAAGAAAGTATTGAACGTTTTCTTGTAATGACAGTTTTTTATTTTTAAGCTGAGAAATTTTTTCAGAATAATTTGAATATGTTAACAAAACATTGCCTTTAGTTTAGAGTTTACGAATCTTTTTTTTCTGAATCAGTATCCGAAGATTTTATATCTTCTTCAACATCTTTAATAGCTTTCTTAAATTCTTTCATTCCTTTACCAACACCCTGTGCTAATTCAGGAATTTTTTTAGCTCCAAAAAGGAGTACAACTACAAGAACAATTAAAATAATTTCCATGGCACCTAAGTTTCCAAACATGTTAACCTCAATAAATTTATTCTAGATTATTTTTTAATTTTTCTTCTCTTTCAAAAAAGAAATTTGTAAAAATGTGTCTTAAAACTCCAAAGAAAATTGCAAAGAATAAAACCATAAAGACAGCATCTCCATTGGTTAAAATAAGAGCAACTGCCGAAATTAATACATATATAAAAATGTGCGGTTTTTCTTTTACTCCTGCCGGTGTAAGTTTTGGAAGGGTTTCGTATTTAATTTTACTTACCATCATAAGCGAAATAAACAGAACTAATGGAATTAGTAAATCGTGAAACGGAGGAGTTAAACCAATTATCGGATCATTATAAACATATATAAAGGCACTTAGCGTAATTGCAGCAAATGGGATTGGTAAACCTGAGAAAACAGTTTTATCAAATCCATCTAACTGTACATTGAATCTTGCAAGTCTTAAAGCACCAAAAACTATAGGGAACGCGCTTAAAATTATTCCCATCACGTCATAAGTATAAAGATGCGCATGATATATTAGCAGCGATGGTGCGGCACCAAAGCTTACAACATCCGCAAGCGAATCTAATTCAACACCAAACTGACTGGTACTTTTAGTTAATCTTGCAAGAAGTCCGTCAAGCGCATCGCATACTGCCGCAATTAAAATTAATAGAACAGCTTCCTCAAATTTTCCGGCGGCCGACATTATCATTGAAGCAAATCCAGAAAAAATATTAAAAGCAGTAAATGAATTAGGAATTATTGATCTCGGAATTTTGGGTATTTTCATTTATTACACTCAAATAAAATTGTTTCGCCAGCAGTGACTTTATCACCAACATTAACTTTTGCATTAAAAGATTTAGGTACAACAACATCAACACGACTGCCAAATTTTATCATACCAAATCTTTTTCCCATTTCTACAGAATCACCAATAGACAGTTCGTATATAATACGTCTGGCAACCATTCCGGCAACCTGTGTAAAAAACACTTTCCCTATTTTACCAGTAATTCCAATTTCGCATCGTTCATTTCTTTCATCGGCTTTATCATGACTGGCAACAAGATACTCGCCTTTAATATATTTTAAGTATTCAACTTTTCCTGTAATCGGAATTCTATTAACGTGTACATTTAATGGAGACATAAAAATAGAAATTTGTTGTGCGTCTTCATTTATAAATTTATTTCCGGTAACATTTTTAATTATCAATACAGTTCCATCAGCCGGTGATAAAACAACATCATCTCTATTAACAGAAGTTCTTTCCGGATCGCGGAAAAACTGTAAAGTAAATACAAGTATTCCAACAGCCAGGGTAAAACTTGTATATTTTACATAACCGTTATTACAAAAAATAGAAATGGCAATTAGAATAAATGCAATAATGGTAACTATGCCTATGGTAAAATACCCATATTTTGTAAACATACTGTTCCAGTACTAGTTATTTAATGTGCTTTTTACTTAATGCAGTAAAAGCCTGATACTAAATTTACTATTTTATTTTAATATTTTCTTTGTTAAAGTGGTTTTTATTAATTTAACGTTTTAAGATTCAATTAAATTTGGGTATTTTTACAGTTAATATAGTAAATGTTTTGTAATGAAAATATATGGAGGCAGTGATGCTAAAAGGTGGAATGCAGGGAATGATGAAGCAGATCCAGAAAATGCAGGCTGAGATGGAAAAAACTCAGAGTGAACTTGGAAATAAAACTGTTACCGAAGAAAGCGGCGGCGGAATGGTTAAAGCTACTGCAAATGGTAAAAAAGAGATAATATCTATTGTAATTGATGAAGAAGTTGCAAGCAGCGGTGATAAAGAAATGTTAGAAGATCTTGTTGTAGCTGCCGTTAATAAGGCGCTTGATTCGGCAGGTAAAATGGCTGAAGATAGTATGGCGTCTGTTACAAAAGGCATGATTCCTCCGGGAATGAATATTCCGGGGTTCTAAATTGTTAATTCCGGAACCGCTTCAACTGGTAATTGATGAACTAAGCAAACTTCCTTCAATCGGGAAAAAAACAGCTCAGAGATTAGCACTTCATTTATTAAAAAGTGATAAAGAGATGGTAAAGAGCCTTGCAAAAGGATTGATCGATTTAAAAGAGAAAATTCAATTTTGCGAGGTTTGTTTTAATATTTCGGTGGCTAATATTTGTGAAATTTGTACAAGTCAGAAACGCGACAGAAGTAAAATTTGTGTTGTTGAAGAAGCTAGCGATATAATTGCTATTGAAAGAACTAACGAATTTGACGGCTTATATCATGTACTTGGCGGAGTTCTTTCACCGTTAAGTGGAAAAGGTGTTGAGGATTTGAATATTAAAGAACTTTTAAAAAGATTTGAAAGTAATGAAGTTGAAGAAATTATTTTAGCCTTAAATCCTGATACTGAAGGTGAAACAACATCTTTATATATGGCAAAATTGATTAAACCTCTTGGATTAAAAGTTTCGCGAATTGCGCGCGGACTTCCTATTGGCGGCGATTTGGAGTTTGCCGATGATGCAACAATTGGCAGGGCAGTAATAAGCAGAATAGATATTTAATGAAAGAGTGGTTTAAAGACTGGTTCGCGTCGGAAGAATATCTTTCTGTTTATCAGCACAGAAACGAATCTGATGCAAAAATATTTTTTGATCTCATCTTCGATAATATTCAAATATCGGAAAAAGCCAAAGTACTTGATGCCGCATGTGGAGCTGGCAGACACGCGCGCGAATTCTATAAAAAAGGATATAATGTTTTTGCATTTGATTTAAGCAAAACATTGCTGAATATTGCTTCTAAATATGATGACAATATAAATTATTTTAACTGTGATATAAGAAATGTTCCGGTTAAAAAATTATCATTCAACCTTATAGTAAACATTTTTACCAGCTTTGGTTATTTTGAAACGGATGAAGAAAATTTTAGGTTTATTAACAATGCTTATGAACTATTAAAAGATAATGGTTATTTTGTTTTCGATTATCTGAACAAAGATTATGTTGAGCAAAATTTAGTACCAAAATCTGAAAGAATGATCAATGAAAAAAAGATTATTGAGCGGCGTTCTATTAAAAATGGCAGAGTGCATAAAGATATAATTATTTCTGATGGAATTGATAAAAGTGAATTTTTTGAATCTGTAATGTTATACAGTAAAGATCAATTGGTTAATGAATTTGAGAAAATTGGATTTAAAATAAAACATGTATTTGGAAGCTATAGCGGAGATACGTTTAATAGTAAATCAGATAGAGTAATTTTAATCTGTTCAAAATGAAAAAGTTTATAATAATATTTATCACATTTATTTTTGTTAGCTGCAATCTGGTTTCAACGCGAGATCCTGAAATACCAAGTAACAACAGGTCTAACTTTGAAGTTGCTGCTACACCGGAAATATTATTTAATAATCTTAGAAATTCTTTCTCGGATAAGGTTGTTGAAAATTATATTGCCTGTTTTGTAGATGTTTCGTTTAGCGATAAAGAATTTATATTTGAACCTGCAATTGAAGTTGCTTCTCAGTTTAGCAACTGGAATTTAGATAGCGAAGAAAATTATTTCAAAAATATTATTTCAATTGTTGATGAGGAATCGCCAATATTTCTTAACTTAATTGAAACAGATTCGCAGTTAGAAGGTGAATCGGCCGATTATTTTTTTGATTACGAAATAATTATAAATAGTGAAGATAAAAGAATTGTCGATTCGTTTAAAGGAAGTACACATTTTAAAATTTATTTAGATTCGCGGCAGCACTGGGTAATTGCAAATTGGCGCGATTATCAGTCTGAAAACAATGTTAGCTGGAGCGAATTGAAAGGACGGTTTTATTAAAATCATTCTTAAATATATTTTAATTGTTCTGGCTATTATTGTTAACAGCTGTATAAATCCTTTTGCACCTGAGTTGGATAATGAGTTAAATTCTAATGGGGGTGCACTTAGTGATCAATTATCCGTTGGCGGAGTTTTTCAAAATTTTCAATACGCGTATACTTTTAAGGATACTTCAATATACGGACAGTTGTTGGACAAGGATTTTATTTTCAGTTATCGGGATTATGATAAAAGTGTTGATGTTTCCTGGAGCAGAGAAGAGGAGATGAAAGTTTCGTACGGACTTTTTCTTAACGCCCAGCGGCTGGATTTAGTCTGGAATAATATTGTTTCTATAACTGGTGATTCAACAAATATAATTAGAAGTTTTAATTTAACCGTGACATTTAACCCGACAGATATTATTTTAGTGTCTGGAAAAGTTAATTTAACTTTAAAAAAAGACGAAAATAAAAAGTGGAAGATTCTTAACTGGGTTGATGAATCTAATTTTTAGTGCTTATGATAAAATACTATTTTAGTGAATTGTGGAATCTGCAGAAACAGGCAAAACTGGCTACTTTTATTTCGGTTAGCATTGCATTAATTTCTGTAATATTTGTAACCTTTTCAATCATTTCTGTATTAGCTTCAACAAAAATTAATGAAAGATTGAAATCGAAAATAGAAATTAATTTATTTGTGGAAGATTCTGTATCGCAAAATCAAATTAACAATATTAAAAGACAGTTAGAATCTGAAACTATAATCTCAAAAGTTTCTTTTATTTCAAAAAAAGAGGCACTCCGAAAATTTTCTGCTGAAACCGGGGAAGAGTTTAAAGAGCTTTTAGAATCAAATCCGTTCCCTGCATCATTTGTGCTAAAGTTTAAACCGGAAAAAATTTCTAAAAAAAGTATTGATGTACTTATAACAAGATTATCCGGGATTGATGGAATTGATGAAACAGTCTATAACAAAAATTATTTGTTGGATATGCTTAGCATTATTGATTCAGTTAAAAATGCAGTTTATATATTAGCTGTTCTTCTTATTATTGTTTCAATTTATTTAATTTATACAACCAGTATCTTAGTTATAAATTCAAAACTTGATCAATACGAAACAATGAAACTTGTCGGGGCAAAATTAAGTTCATTAAAAATCCCGATTTATCTTAACGGACTTGCTATAAGTTTAATAACTTCAGTTTTGGGAATCCTCTTTTTCATGGGTGTAAACTTTATATCAATAAAAATCTTTAATTATGCATATCTTTCGGGTTACGAGTTGTATATAGCCGGTGTAATTCCTTTTATTGCTCTTTTTATGGGCATATTAGGTGCATTTTTTGCGGCAAGAAAAGTAAACTTAAAAGTTGAAAGTTTTTAATAAAAAGAAATAGTTTTCTAAAATTGAGTGATTTTAGAGTACTTATATAAATTGTTAAATTAAATAGATAGATTATAAATTTTCTAGCGAGGGATCTTAAAATGAAGAAAAATATTTTCCTTTTTGTGATGCTGTTTGTAACCGCAATGTCGTATGCCCAGGTAAGAGATGTTGACTTAGGTGCATATGATACAAGACTTAGAAATCCACAGGGCGGGATGTATGATTATTCAGATCCTGAAGCATTAAACATTAGAGTTGCAGTCTGGGGCTGGGTAAAATATCCCGGAAAGTATAGAGTGCCTATATATACAACTGTTTACGATCTTCTATCTTATGCTGGCGGACCTCTTGATGATTCGATAATTGATGATATGAAATTATTTAGAATTGATGAAGAAGGAAATCAGGAATTAATAAAAATTCAATTTGAGAATTTATTATTTCAGGAAAAGCTAAGAACTTCAACTGTTGAAGTTCCGAAATTACATGCAAGTGATATTTTAGTTATTCCCGGCGAACCTAAACTTTATTTTAGGGAAAGATTGAGTATCTGGTTATCAATACTTTCGGCAGCAGTTTCATTAACAATTTTATATCTAAATATTACAAGAAATTAGGGAGTTAATGTGGATCAGTATTCTTCAAATAATTTTAGAGAACCAGAGGTTAATTCCCTCAAAGATTATATTCAACTGATTAGACTTAATCTATTACCGATTATTTTAATCAGTTTAACCGGGTTATTTGTTGCAGGAATTTATGCTTTAAATGCGACCAATATTTATAAAACTACAACTGTATTAAAAATTTCTAAACCTAAAGGTGGCGGTATATTGCAAGCTCCTATAATCCAGGAGTTTTCCGATTGGGGTAATGATAGATTTATTGCTAATGAGATTGAGATTCTGGAAAGTTATACTCTCCGATCTAAAGTTGCAAAGGCTCTTTTAGATACATTTGCCTTAAGTCAGGATGAAGAAAGATTTTCACTTATTTTTAATAAAAGTGCTAAAGAAAATATAGACCCTTCAAATTTCTCTAAAATTAAGCGGAAGTTAAAATACTATTTTAATAAAGTTCTAAATTATATTTCCAATCAGAAGGAATATGTTGAAAAACCTGTTGGTCCTGTTAAATCAATTTCTGAGTTAGTTGGACTTTTCTCTAAGAAAGTATCAATTGAACAAAAACGGGGACTGGATATAGTTAATATTTCTGTAGAGTCTCCGTCACCAAAGGAAGCTGTTTTAATTGCAAACCTTTATGCTGAGAAATATGAGGAACTTGATCTTCATTATAGCAGAATGCTGCTTGTTTCTGTTAAAGAATTTTTAGAAGGTCAGAGGAAAGATAAACTTGTTGAATTGAATCTTGCCGAAGATGCTTTTAAAAGTTATCAGGCTCAGGGTGGTGTAATTGATTTAAGTGCGCAGTCAAAAGTATTAATAGATCAGCTAGCAAATTTTGAAGCGCAAAAAAATGCTGTTAAAATAGAATTGACAATTAGTGAAAAATCATTAACTCAATTAAAAAAACAGTTAGATGAACAAAATCCTAAATTGAAAGATTATTTAGAAAGTCTGGCTTCAGAATCCTATCTAAAAAGTTTGCAGGATCAAATTGCGATGATGGAAACTAAACGCGATTTAGCAATGTCCCGGAATAAATCAACATCTACCCAAAAACAAGTTGTTGATGATTACAATGATAAAGTTTCCGAATTAAGAACTAAACTTGATGAAAAAATAGAAATTTATAAAGCCGGTGTTTTTGCGTCTAGTCCGGAAGAAATAAAAGGATTAACAAAAAAAGTTTTAGAAGAAGAAATAAAATATCAGGCATATAAGTCTTCATATCGTGAACTTAGTTCTGTTGTTAAAGATTATGAAGAGCGATTTAATCAGATACCGGATAGAACAATTGATTTAGCCAGATTAGAAAGAAAGCAAAAAACTCTTGAAAAACTTTATATCTTAGTTGAAGAAAAATATCAGGAAGCTCAGATAAATATTGAATCAATTCCTGGCAACGTAGTTATAATTGACGGTGCTATTCTGCCTGAACATCCGGCAAAACCAAATAGAATGCTAATTGTATTAGTTGGTCTTGTCTTAGGTGTAGGAATGGGAGTCGGGTTTGCGTTTGTTAAAAACTTTCTTGATGATACTGTTAAGACTCCGGATGATATACAAAAGAAAAATATTGATGTATTAACATGGATACCTCTAATTGAGGGGATTGAAAGCGGATATAAAGAATTTGAATTTATAGTAGCTAAGAGACCGGATGCTATTCCTAGTGAAGCATTTAGGGCATTACGTACAAGAGTTCTTTATTCACGTGCAGTAGAAAACGGATTGAAAACACTTCTTGTTACTTCCTGCGCGCCAAGTGAAGGAAAAACAACTATTACCGCTAACCTTGGTGCCAGTTTTGCACAGGCTGGTAAAAAGACAATTATAATGGATGCGGATCTTAGAAAACCCCGTTTGCATAATGTTTTTAGAGCTGATAGACAGCCAGGTTTTACAGATTACTTTTTTGGTGAAAGTACTTTTGAAGAAGTAATTAGAGAATCTGAAGTTCCTAATCTTTATTTTGTTACTGCCGGAACAATTCCTCCAAATCCTTCCGAAATATTAGGTTCAGAGCAGATGGAAGCTTTCTTAGAAAAGTTAAGAGATAATTTTGATATTGTATTGCTTGACTCTGCTCCAATTATTGCTGTTACTGATTCTGAAATTTTATCCCGTATGGTTGATGGTACAGTCTTGGTTGTTGCGGCAAATGAAACTGAAACTGACTTGATGGAAAAATCCGTAGAACTATTAAGACATGATAAAGGTTCATTTATTGGTGTAGTACTAAACAAGTTCAGTTATAAAAGCGGATATGGTAATTATTATAAATATTACTATTATTATACAAGACCGGATAAGAAAAAGAAAAAATCTTAATATAGAAGGCGGTTTTAAACCGCCTTTTTTTATGAGTTATAGAATATCTGAAATTATTGAAATTTAGAATATTAGTATATATTATGTAAAAAAAATTATAGAGGTTTTTATGCAGAAAAAAACTGCTGTTGTAACAGGCGGAGCCGGATTTTTAGGATCGCATTTATGTGATAAACTATTGAGCGAAAATCTTAAGGTTATATGTATTGATAATTTATTAACCGGTAATTTAGATAATATTGATCACCTGTTTGGGAATGAAGATTTTAAATTTATAAAACATGATGTTACTAATTTTATGCATGTTCCGGGCGATGTTGATTATGTTTTACATTTTGCGTCTCCTGCAAGTCCCATTGATTACTTAAAACTTCCAATTCAAACATTAAAGGTCGGTTCCTTAGGTACACATAAGGCATTAGGGTTAGCAAAAGATAAAAATGCAAGATTTCTTTTAGCTTCTACATCCGAAACTTATGGCGATCCCACTATTCATCCTCAGCCGGAATCGTATTGGGGAAATGTTAATCCAATAGGTCCCCGCGGTGTATATGATGAAGCAAAAAGATTTGCCGAAGCAATTACCATGGCATATCAGCGATATCATGGTATTGAAACCAGAATTGTAAGGATCTTTAATACTTATGGTCCCAGAATGCGCCTGAATGATGGACGGGCATTACCAGCGTTTGTTTCACAGGCGTTAAATGGTGAAAATATAACAGTATTCGGTGATGGTTCACAGACAAGAAGTTTTTGTTATGTCAGTGATCTGATTGATGGAATCTTCAGGTTGTTACTGTCTGATGAAAAAGAGCCGGTGAATATTGGCAATCCGACTGAAATAACAATTAAACAATTTGCAGAAGAGGTTATAAGACTTACAAACAGTTCAAGTAAAATTATTTATACTGAGTTGCCCGAAGATGATCCCAAAGTTAGACAGCCCGATATAACTAAAGCTAAAAAGATTTTGGGCTGGGAACCAAAAGTTGAGAGAAGTGAAGGTCTTAAAATTACACTCGATTATTTTAAGAAACAGCTGGATAAAAATTAGAAAAAAAAAGCCCCGCAGAGAGCGGGGCTAAATTTATTAAGCAACAAGGGCTTATTACATCATTCCGCCCATACCGCCCATTCCACCCATACCGCTCATATCTGGCATAGGATGAGCTTTATCATCTTCAGGAGAATCAAAAACAACAGCTTCGGTTGTAATTAACATTGAAGAAACAGAAGCAGCATTTTCTAACGCGGTTCTTGTAACTTTAGTTGGATCAATTACACCAGCGGCAATTAAGTTTTCATAAACTTCAGTTGCTGCGTTAAATCCATAATCATCACTTCCTTCTAATACTTTGTTCAATACAACAGCACCTTCAAGACCGGCATTGTTAACAATTTGTCTTAACGGCTCTTCAAGTGATTTTTGAATTATTTTAATACCGGTTGTCTGATCAGGGTTAATACCCTCAACACCATCAAGAATCTTAATAGCTCTTACTAAAGCAACACCACCGCCAGGTACAATACCTTCTTCAACAGCAGCTCTTGTAGCGTGTAATGCATCTTCAACACGTGCTTTCTTTTCTTTCATTTCAACTTCAGTAGCAGCACCAATTTTTAGTACAGCAACACCGCCAGAAAGTTTAGCTAATCTTTCTTGAAGTTTTTCTCTATCATAATCAGAAGTAGTGGCTTCTATCTGATTTTTAATTTCATTAACACGTTTTTTAATGTTATCTGTTTCGCCGGCACCTTCTACTACAGTTGTGTTATCTTTATCAATAACAATTTTCTTAGCAGTTCCTAAAAATTCGACAGTAGCATTTTCTAATTTATAACCAGCTTCTTCTGAAACAACAGTACCGCCAGTTAATACAGCTATATCTTCTAACATTGCTTTTCTTCTGTCACCGAATCCAGGAGCTTTAACAGCAGCAACTTTTAAAGTTCCTCTTAATTTATTAACAACTAAAGTTGCTAATGCTTCACCTTCTAAGTCTTCAGCAATAATTAATAAACCTCTTCCAGACTGAGCAACTTTTTCAAGTACTGGTAATAAGTCTTTCATTGCAGAGATTTTTTTGTCGTGAATTAAGATGAATGGATCTTCAAGAATAGTTTCCATTGAATCAGAATTTGTTACGAAGTAAGGTGATAAGTAACCACGGTCGAACTGCATTCCTTCAACTAAATCTAAGCCAGTTTCAGTTCCTTTTGCTTCTTCAACTGTAATAACACCATCTTTACCTACTTTATCCATAGCGTCAGCAATTAAATCGCCAATTGCAGGATCGTTATTTGCAGAAATAGAACCAACCTGGGCAATCTTATCTCTGTCTTCAACTTCTTTGCTTAAATCTTTTAAATATTCAACAACCTTAGTAACCGCTAAATCTATTCCTCTTTTTAGATCCATTGGATTTGCACCGGCAGTAACATTTTTCAAACCTTCGCGATAAATAGCTTGTGCTAATACTGTAGCAGTAGTTGTTCCGTCACCAGCAATATCACTAGTTTTAGAAGCAACTTCGCGAACCATTTGTGCACCCATGTTCTCAACCGCGTTTCCTAATTCAATTTCTTTTGCAACAGTAACACCGTCTTTAGTTACAGTTGGAGCACCAAATTTTTTATCTATAATAACGTTTCTGCCTTTTGGACCTAAAGTTACTTTTACAGCATTTGCTAATTTATCAACACCGGCTTTTAACCCTGATCTTGCATCAATGCCGTATTCTATTATTTTTCCAGCCATTTTTATTATTCTCCAATAATTTTATTACTTAATTTTTAATTAACCAATGATTCCAAAAATGTCACTTTCTCTCATGATTAAATAGTCTTCACCTTCAACACTAATTTCTGTCCCGGAATATTTACCGTATAATACTTTGTCGCCATTTTTAACTGTTAGCTCAACAGTTTTGCCATCTTCAACTCTACCAGTTCCAACCGCAACTATTGTACCTTCAATTGGTTTTTCTTTTGCGGAATCAGGTAAAATAATACCACCTTTTGATACTTCTTCGGCAGGCATTGGTTTTACAATAACTCTGTCGGCTAATGGTTTAATTTTGAAATCAGCCATTTTTTCCTCCAATATTTGAAATAATATTTTAAAATTCTTAGCACTCATTTAATGCGAGTGCTAATATATCCGAATTCATTTAAATAGTCAAGATGTCTTTTGGTTAATAAATTGTTAAATCGGCAGTGATAAGAAAAAAATAAAAGTGGTATGTAACTTTTTTAGGATTGTTCACGTCTCAACAGCAGAGTAAAAAGTAAATTTGTTAAAGGAATTAAAAATGAAGAAAGCTACAGTAATTAGAGTTGTTTCAATAATAGCAATACTTTCGGTTGGTCTTTTTGGGATGATCTTTTTAAGTTCAGCGGAAAAACATAGTAATAAAAAGGAAGCTAAGGCTGATGTTAGAACAGTTCAGGTAACAAATCTGAATTATGAAGATATAACGTTAGAGATAGCCGGTAATGGAGTAATTGAATCTCAAAGAACTTTAAGTATTATTTCAGAAGCTACTGGAAAAGTTCTATTTGCGAAAAACGATCTTAAAAACGGAACCTTTGTTAAAAAAGGTGAGGTTATTGTAAAAATTGACCCAAGAGAAGTTGAGAACAATCTTTATTCTTTAAGATCCGATTTTCTTAATTCCGTTGCTTTAATTTTACCCGAGATGAAAATTGAAGACACAAAAGTATACGATAAATGGTACAACTATTTTGAAAATTTAGAAATTTCTTCAAAGATTCCGGATTTGCCTGAAATAGAAAACTCTCAGGAGCAGATAAAAGTAAGCTCTAGAAATGTTTTTACAAAATACTATGCTGTTAAGAATCAGGAAATACTTTTATCGAAACACGAAATATTTGCTCCTTTTGATGGTTATATAGAGTCAGGATTTGTTATAGAAAATAGTTTTGTATCTAGAAATCAGACTTTATTTACCTTGCATGATGTTAATAATCTTGAAATTGCGGTTCCATTAATAATAGGTGATGTTAATTTTATAGAGTTTTCAAAAAATCCGTCGGTTACAATCTGTTCTGAAAACAGAGAAGAAAAAATTGAAGGGAATATTTTTAGGAAAGATACTAAGCTCGATAAAAACTCTCAAAGTTTAAATGTTTACGTAACGTTTAATAATTCAAAACTAAGCTCTTATTTTCTTCCGGGAAATTATGTTTACGTTAGAATAAAAGGGGAAAAGCTTAAAAATGTCGCGAAGATTCCCAGACATGTAATTGGTAACGACAATTATATATATACAATGAGCGAAGGGAAACTTGGCAGATCAAAAATTGACTTGCTGGCAATGCAGGACAATTCAGCAATCATCGGAAATACAATTTCGCCTGATACAAAGATTGTAACTACCATTTTACAAAAACCGCTAATTGGAATGAATATTCAGACATTAGAAGAAGCCCGCCAGGCAGAACTTGATAAAAATGTTGAAAAAGAATTAGAAGAAAGTTCACTTGCTTCAAACTAAATAATAAAAGAGTAATCCGGGGGGAATTACTCTTTTATTTAGTAACCAAACAAAATACTTAAAGAGATGAATATGAAAAATTTTATAAACTATTTTATAAAGCATTCTGTAATTACTAACTGGGTTATGCTTGTAATCTGTTTTGCAGGTATTTTTGCCTTAGCAAATATGAAAAAAAGAGTTGAACCCAAATTTGAGATTGAAGAGATTAATATTCAGGTTCCTTTTCCGGGCGCTTCCGCAAAAGAAGTAGAAGAAGGAATTGTTATTAAAATTGAAGAAAGTATTAGAAGCTTAAGCGGTATTGATAGAATTACATCTACTTCTTCTGATAATTATGGTTCAGTTAATGTAGAAATTAATCCTGATTACGATATAAGTAAAGCTCTGCAGGAGATCAAGAATTATGTTAACTCTATTAACTCGTATCCAACCGGAGCGGAGAAACCAGTTATATATCAGCAGACTGCCTGGAACAGAGCTGTAATGCTAAGTATTCATGGTCCGGATGATTTAGTAACACTTAAAAAAGTTGTTGAAGAATTTAGAGATGAACTTTTAGCAACCGGGAAAATTACAGAAATTAATTATTGGGGAGTTCCTTCAAGAGAAATTTCAATTGAAGTTTCACCCGAAAATCTTATAAGATATAAATTAACAGTGGACGAAATTGCTCAGGCTGTAAGAAATTTTAATCTTAATATTTCATCAGGATCAGTTTTAACTAAACAAGAACAAATTTTAATTAGATCCTATAATAAAAAATATGAAGCTTCAGAATTAGAAAACATAGAAATAGTATCTTCAATTGACGGGCAAAAAGTTAAACTGACTGATGTGTGCACAATTAAAGAACAATGGCCCGATAATATGTTCTTCTCGGAATATAACGGTAAAGCCTCGGTTGGATTTAATGTGATGTACAATAATAATGAGGATGTTGTTGAGGTTGTAGAAATTACAGAACAGATGGCTGAAAAATTTAGAGAAAAATATGCGGGTCTTGTTGAGTTTAATACTTTTATAAAGCAGACTGATGAACTTGAAGAACGAATAGATCTGATGACTCAAAATGGTTTAATTGGGTTAGGTCTTGTATTAATTTTATTAAGTATTTTCTTAAATACACGCCTTTCAATCTGGGTTGCTTTAGGAATTCCGATCTCTCTGCTTGGAATGTTTTTTGTGCTGTGGATATGGGATATTACTATAAACGAAATGAGTCTGTTTGGAATAATAATGGTAATTGGTATTCTTGTTGATGATGGAATTATTATTGGCGAAAGTATATATTCACAGTTCGAAAAGTATGGTAAAAAGCCTGTTCAGGCAGCTATAGACGGTACTTTAGAAGTTATTAAGCCTGTAGCTATTTCAATATTAACAACATGTGTAGCATTTGTTCCTTATTTTTATTTTTACGGTGGATTAGGAAAATTTGTCTGGCAAATTGCGGCAGTAATTATCACTGCATTATTGTTCTCTCTAATTGAAGCTATTATAATTTTACCCGCGCATCTTGCGCACTCAAAAGCAATGCAGATTAAACCTAAAAGTAATAACATATTTTCCAGATTCAGAGAATCACTCGATAATTTTATAAATAACTTTATTAACAATACATATAGTAAAATCATTAAGTTTTCACTTAGAAACAGATGGGCGGTTTCAACATTAATGTTTGCGGTTATTTTAATAATTGCCGGATTATTTCAAGGATCGCATGTACGCGCGCAGTTTTTCCCGGAATTAGAACCGCCTTATGCACGTATTCAGGTTGATGTTCCCGCTGGTATGTCTTCGGAGATAGCTTCTGCAATACGCGGGAAACTTATTAAAAAAGCTTTGGCGTTTGGTAAAGAATGGGAAGAAGAAAAAAATATTTTGAATCCCATACAAAATTATACTTCATGGATGAACGGAGGAACAATAAATATATTCTTTGTTTTACCTACTGCCGATAAACGTGATTATTCCATTGGTGATTTTTCGAACGCTTTAAGAGATTATGTTGGTGATGTTCCTGAAGCTGAAAATGTAATGATAGGAGGATGGTCTTTTGGCGGTGATCCAATTTCAGTAAAACTGCAGAGCCAGGATTATGCCCAGCTTATGCGGGCTAAAGAATTATTGAAAGAGGAATTAAAAAGTATTGATGGTGTAAATTCTATTCAGGATGATACCCCGATTGGTAACAATGAATTTATTGTTGAACTTAAACCCAAAGGGATGGCTTTAGGATTTACACTTCGTGATCTTACAACACAGCTTCGCCAGGGTTTTTACGGTCAGGAAGTTATGAGACTTCAGCGTGGAAGAGATGAAGTGAAAATATGGATCCGGTTTGATAAGAGTAATCGTGTTTCAATTGCCCAGATAGAAAATTTAAAAGTCAGAACACCTCAGGGAAGTTATGTTCAGTTTAAGGAAGTGGCCGATTATAAAATTGAACGCGGTCTTAGAAGAATTAGACACGAAGATGGAAATCGTTCAATACGTGTTTATGCTAAATTTGATTATGAAAAAAATGATCTTGCAGTGGTAATGAAAGATCTTGACGGAGAAATTATTCCAAGAGTACTTTCGCAAGTTGAAGGAGTTAGAAGAAGTTTTGGCGGACAGTCGGAAGAGATGGCAAAAATTATGAATTCAATGACATACTCCATGAGTATAGCATTATTAGTGATGTTTACAATACTGATGTTTTTACTAAAATCATATTGGCAGACTTTGTTAATAATGAGTCTTATTCCGTTAGGAATAATTGGTGCGGTCTTTGGTCATTATCTTGTAGGAATTCCAGTTTCTATTCTCTCTTTCCTTGGTATTGTAGCGCTTGCCGGTATTATTATAAACGACTCCGTTGTGCTTATAGATAAATATAACAGAATGATTAAAGACGGTGTTGAAATTTATGAAGCTCTATATCAGGCTAGTATAACCAGATTTAGACCAATTGTTTTAACTACTATTACAACAGCGGCTGGTTTAGCGCCAATTATAATGTTAAGAAGTGAGCAGGGACAATTTTTAGTGCCAATGGCAGTTTCAATAGCGTTTGGTTTACTCTTTGGAACATTTATAACACTAATTGTTTTACCTGCGGCTTTATATTCAATTAGTGATATTAGACTTTTATTCAGAAAGAAAAAAAGTAGAGAAGAATTGGAACCAGCATACTCAGGAGATTAAGAATTAATTTGAGACGTTGAATATGAATACAACGTCTCAGACTTTTCAAAATGTAGAATTAAATTTATGACTTCAACTCTGAGCCTGGTCGAAGAGTGAAAATATCCTGAAATATCTATTCGCAATTTTCTCTGGAATCAGTTTATCAACAAACACAGACGTTGAATACAACGTATCTACTTTATGCACTCAATTATAAAATACTTATTATTACTTTCAATTCTTTTAACAGCAGAAAAATATTTTTTCAGATACGGTTCGTAATTTAAACTTCTGTTACAAACTATAATAAATCTGCCGCCATTTTTAAGTGCTTCTTTTATAGGTTTAAAGTGCCGCTCGGCTTCTGCATTATCTAATGTAGTCTGGTTATGAAACGGAGGATTGGAAATTACATAATCCAGATTATTCAATTCAATATTATTTAGTCCGTCAGTTACTAGAAATTCAGCTTTGGCATTATTAAGTTCAAAAGATTTTTCAGCCGACTTAACAGCCAGGTATGATTCATCAATACATGTTATTTTTGTATTAGAATTATTGATAAAAATTTTGAGTCCTATTATTCCGCTCCCGCAGCCCAGATCAACAATTTTTTCTTCATCATTAAAATCGGGAAGATTACTTAAAAGCAACCGTGTTCCATTATCAACTTTTTCCTGAGAAAAAACATTTGGATAAGTTGCCAGCATTAAATTATTAATATCGGTTTGCAGTTCAGTATAATTAAGAATACTCTCATCTATTGTATTAATTTTTTGAGGCTGAATTCTAAACAAAACTGATTTTTTAAAAGTCCTGTCTACTTTAGTTTCACCAAGACATTCCTCTAAAATACTATGTGTATTTGGCGAAAGATGTTTTGTCATACCAGAAGCTATTATAACTGTGTCTTTATGGATTGATTTTTTTATTTGATTTAGCTGATATTTCAGGTAGCTAATTGATTTTGGAATTTTAATCAATACAAAATCAAAAAAAGCTGTTGGGAAATTATCAGGTTCAATAGCAGAATTATAAAACTTCCAGTCTTCTATACTAAGTTCATTTTCAATAAGATTTTGTTCAATTGAAATCTTTGACATAAATGAATCGGATAAAACACCTGGTTTATAATTAATTAACGGGATTGTTAATGCTCCAAACTGATCATTAACTAACAAGACATTTTTATTCTCACTATTATCAAATTCAAAAAACGTATTTAGTAAATATTCATCGGCCGAATTCCATGCACGTAACTGAGATCCTTGTATTAATGGGAATCTTTCTAATTTATACTCATTATTATTTATAGCTAACTTTTCCATGTTTTCCTTATTTAATTTGTTCTTTGCTAAATAACTGTTCGTGAAGTCTTTTGTAGATTGAATTTTGTCAAGATCAACAATTTACTAAGAAAAGTAAAGTCCTTTTATTAGCTGCTTGATAAAGCTTTTATAATGGACTGATTATTATCTTCTGCCTTTCCAGGCTATATAATTACGCATAAAAAACATCATTGAAATAATTAATCCGTAAAGAGCAAAATCCCGATACTTTTCAACTAGTAGTGCGTATATAAAAATACCCACAAAACAAGTTGCGGAAATACTCATAAAAATTATTCGTTTTTTCATATTGGTCTGAATTATAAATTCCGGTTATTGAAACCGAAATTTATAATATATAAAAGGAAAAAGAAAGGATTACTCTATTTGAAAAGATTATCTATATCATCCTGGCTGACTTGATCGTTAAATTCATTTATAATATCGTCAGCACTTTCTTGCCTATCGTCTTTTGCATAAGTAGCATGAGGATTGTATTCTTCACTTTCTGGCAATGCTGTATCAAACTCCATTTCGTTAAATTCTTTTGAAACTTCAGTTTTATCAATTTCACCTATAAGTGTGTGTAATTTAGTCTGAACAGATTTAATGAGTTCCTGGACTGCGTTTAACTGCTGCGAGGTTATATCCTGAACTTGCAGAGACATAGTAACTTTGAAGTTTTTATCATTTATATCAGAAATTAAATCGGCAACTTTTGTTTCTGTTTCCTTAAGATCGTATGCGTCTCTTAGTCTTTCAACAATCTCAAGTGCTTCAGGACTGTCTTTTACAATATCGGATAATTTATTAAAGTCCTCATCTTTTGTTGCAAGCTTTTCTTTAACACCACCCACGCATGTTTCAATTTCCATTAAGGAATTTGTTGCGGCATCTATTAAATCTAAAATTTCATTTGTAGCTAATTCAGTTGCGCTGGTAACATTGTTTATCTGATTTGAAGCAACAGGCATTTTCGAGGCACTTTCTGCAATAGAATAATTAATTGTTTTTAGAAGCGGCAGAACCTCTCTTAGGAAATTAGAAATATTTTGAATTACAGGAACCATCTTTGAACCGAATTCAAAAGTTTTTTTAAGATCCATTAGTTTTTCTAGTGCTTGTGCTGCTTCATTTTTTGAGTATTGCATTTTCCCCTCAAACAATTGTTTAATTAAACATTTTAATAACTAAAATATTATCGGTTGTAATTAAGAAAATGTTAGTACTAATTAAAATTATTTTTGTTTATCGGCTCTTTCAAGTTTCACTTTTGTCTCAACTAATTTTCCATCTCGCAGAATAACAAATTCTATGGTATCTCCGGCTCTAAACTCATTTATAACACCCATTAAAGTTGAGCTGTTATTAATTTCAAAGTTATTTACTTTAAGAATTATATCAGCGACTTTAATTCCTGCTTTTTCAGCGGGCGAATTTTTTATTATATCCGAAATAATAACGCCTTTAGTATTTGTCAGATTAAAATATCTCGCAATTTTATTATCTATATCTCTTATATGTAATCCAGTCCAGAAATTTCTATCAACAGCACCATTCATTCTAAGTTCAGCAACTATATTTTTTACCTTATTCACTGGAACCGCAAAACCAACTCCAACACTACCGCTGCTTCCCTGAGCTGTGTAAATAATAGTATTGATGCCAATCATTTCACCAATGCTGTTTACCAAAGCACCTCCGCTGTTTCCAGAGTTTATGGCGGCGTCAGTCTGTATCATATCCAGATAATATCGTCCTTCTACATTGCCCAGATTCATTCCTACTGAACTAATTACTCCTACAGTTACAGTTGGTTTATCATTAACGGCAAATAAACCAAACGGATTTCCTAAAGCTATTGACCACTCGCCAATTAAAATATCATCACTGTCGCCAAATTTTATATAAGGCAGATTTTCTGCTTCAATTTTAAGAAGACAAATATCAGATATTTTATCTGTTCCTACTATTTTAGCGTTGTGCTGGGTGCCATCAGTCATTGTAACAAATATTTCCACTGCATTTCCCGCAACGTGATCGTTTGTTAATATGTATCCATCGGGAGAAATAATTGCGCCTGAACCTAAACTTTTATTTCTTTCTGTGTAAACTCTATCACCAAAAAACTGTCGCCAGAAAGGATCGCGGCTCCACACATCCTGGTATTGTCTTATTGAAGTGGCATTAATACCTACAATTGCCGGACTAACAATTTTAACCGTTTTTGTTATTATGTTCTGGCGTTCATTATAAAGCGAATTATTATTCTGTTGTCGTTGCTCTGCGGAGGCAGTTTGCAATTGATTGCTGTCTATCTGATTATTTATAACCTCTTCAGAAGACATTTTCATTTCATTTTTATTTTCAGTTTGATGAAAATGAAGATATGCAAACCCTGCACTTGCAATTAAAAGAGTAATAGAAAACGTAATTACAATAGTTTTAAAAGTTTTCATTTTTTCACCTGATTTATTTAATATTTACCATTCTTTTTATTTCTGTCCAGTGTTTTGTTAAAATTATTAGCATAATTGAAGCTACTAATAATCCATATTTTAAGGGGTTTTCTGCTTCAATAATAGAATAACTATTCATAACATCTTTATTTATTATCACTAAAGCACCTGTTAATAATGAAGCTACAATGTTCGAGAAGTTTACAATTCGTTTAAATAAAAAAGAAATTATCCAAAATAAAATCCAGACCATTGGTACTGCCGGTATAAAAAGAGCAGTTGAACCGGCTGTTACAGCTAAACCTTTTCCGCCTTTAAATTTAATCCAGGGAGAATAACAATGAGCAGTAACTGCCGAAAGGGAAGCAACAACTAGATTAATAAATTGATCGCCCCAAAGCAGTTGTACTATTAACACCGGAATTACACCTTTCAGTAAATCCAGAATTAAAACTGATAGACCTATAATATTGGAACCGGATACTCTATGCGCGTTCCTGGTTCCAATATTTTTAGAACCTTCTTCAGTTATATCAAGTCCTTTTGTTTTTTTTACAATTAAAAAAGCTGTTGGAATTGAACCAAATAAAATTCCTATAATTGCTGCTAAAAGTATATCCATAATTCCCGATTCTTTTTAAGAAAAATAAAATCAAACAACTAATTTACAGAAAATTATGAAAACGAGTTATACTTTTAGAGAAAATTATTAGGTATAATAAGGTAATCTTATCAGAATCAATAAGTTGTTTGTATTATAAAATTTCCATATAATTGTAAGATATTTCAAATCAACAGTTTAAGATTTTCCTCACTCTGGCATATTTTGTGTTTATTGTTAAAATTTATTTAGAAACTTGATTTAAAATTTGAATATCAGAGACTGAAAATAATTTATAAGATTTAAGGAGAATAGAACATGGTTAATTTTAAGGGGACATTTAATGTTGTACCTTCGCTGCCAAAGCAGCTAGAACCATTAAGAGAAATTGCCAACAACATTTATTGGGCATGGAATACTGATGCCGTAAAATTGTTCAGAAGACTTGATAGTGAACTTTGGGAAGAAACACACCATAATCCTGTTATGATGTTAGGTCATATTAGTCAGGAAAGATTAGAAGAAGTTGCTCATGACGATGGATTTGTTGCGCATTTAAATAGAGTTTATCTTCAGTTAAATGTTTATTTACAGGAAGTTACCTGGTATCAGAAAAAATATCAAGGTGACGATCAGCCATATATAGCTTACTTTTCAGCGGAATTCGGATTGACAGAATGTCTTCAGATTTACTCTGGCGGACTTGGAATTTTGGCTGGTGATCATTTAAAATCAGCTTCTGATTTAGGTATTCCATTAGTTGCTATAGGATTATGTTATAAAGAAGGATACTTCCAGCAGTATTTAACTTCTGACGGCTGGCAGCAGGAAAGATATGAAATCACTGATTTTTATAATCAGCCTATGACACTTGTTTTAAATGACGACGGAACACCAATTAAAATTGAATTAAGTTTTCCAGGTAGAAAAGTATTCTTCCAGATTTGGAAAATTGAAGTTGGCAGAGTTCCTTTATTTTTACTTGATACAAATATTTCAGAAAACTCTGATGAAGATAAACAAATTACACGTTCACTTTACGGCGGCGGAATTGAAACTAGAATTCAGCAGGAAATTGTTCTTGGTGTTGGCGGTGTACGTGCGTTAAGAGCTCTGGGAATTCAGCCGTTTGTCTGCCACATGAACGAAGGCCACTCAGCTTTCTTGGCATTAGAAAGAATTAAATATATGATGGAGAACAATAATCTTTCTTTCGAAGAAGCTAAAGAAATCGGGTTCTATTCAAATATATTTACAACTCATACACCGGTTCCGGCTGGTATAGATATTTTTCCAAATGAACTAGTGGAAAAATATTTTGGTAAATATTATAGAAACGAACTAAAACTTTCGGATAAAGATTTTTATAAGTTAGGAACCATTATTAAAGATAAAAATCCAACGAACTTTAACATGGCTCATATGGCTATGAATATGGCTGGTTTTGTTAATGGTGTTAGTAAACTTCATGGTGAAGTATCTAAAAAAATGTGGGTAGACGGATTCAAGGAAATTCCTTTTGACGAAATTCCAATTGACTATGTAACAAACGGTATTCATACCAGAACTCACTTATCAAACGAAATGTACGATCTGCTCTACAGATATTTAGGTGAAAAGTTTATTCAGGATCCTCAGTCAAAAGAAGTATGGAGTAAAATTGAAGATATACCTGATGAAGAATTATGGCGAACACACGAAAGACGCAGAGAACGTTTAGTTGCCTTTGCAAGAAGAAATCTGAAAAAACAAATTATTGATAGCGGAGGTTCAAACTCAATTATACACGGAGCAAAGGAAGTTTTAGATCCTACAGCGCTTACAATTGGATTTGCCAGACGTTTTGCGACTTACAAAAGAGCAACTCTTTTATTTAGAGATAAAGAAAGATTAGCAAGTATACTTTGTAATCCTGATATGCCGGTTCAATTAATTATTGCCGGTAAAGCACATCCAAAAGATGATGCCGGAAAAGAATTGATTCAGGAAGTTGTTCAGATGTCGAAAGATGAACACTTCAGAAAGAAAATTGTTTTCTTAGAAAACTATGATATGAACACTGCCAGATATATGGTTGAAGGCTGTGACGTTTGGCTGAACAATCCTAGAAGACCTTTGGAAGCTTCCGGAACTTCGGGTATGAAAGTAATTGCAAACGGCGGACTTAATTTTAGCGTTCTTGACGGCTGGTGGGATGAAGGTTACGATCATGAAGTTGGCTGGAAAATTGGTAATGGTGAGGAATTGGATGATCAGGATTACCAGGATGAAGTTGAAAGCCGTTTGATCTATGAAGTACTTGAAAAAGAAATAGTAAGTACTTTTTATCATCGCGGTGATGATAAACTGCCAAGAAATTGGATTGAGATGATGAAAAGCTCTATGAAAAAGCTTGGCCCGGTTTTTAATACAAACAGAATGGTAGAAGAGTATACTCAAAAGTTTTATATACAAGCTCATAAAAGAAGAAAATCGTTAATGGAAAATGATTGGAAAGAAGGTAAAGAATTTACTGAGTGGAAGAAAAAACTTATAAATAATTGGGAAAATGTAAAGTTCATTTCTTATGCCAGTGAATCCGGAAAGGATGAAGTTAAAGTTGGAACAAACTATTCTATAAATGCTGAAGTTGATCTTGGCCAGTTAACACCTAATGATATTGAGGTTCAGATTTATTACGGTAAAGTTGATAGTCGTGATGAAGCACATTCTAATTCTATTGCTAACATGGAATACATTCCAAACGGCAATAAAATCGGTGTGTTTAAGTACAAAGGCGAAATTACTTGCAAAAGCAGCGGTAACTTTGGGTTTACATTGCGGATACTTCCAAAACATCCATTGTTAATAAATCCATTTGAGCTTGGTGTAATTCGCTGGGCGTAAATAAATTAAATTAGTTTTTATTCAAGAATTATAAAGATGACATCTTGTTAAAAGATGTCATCTTTTTTTATATTTAATTCATAAAAAAATAGAAATATTATGCTGCTTGAAACATTAGACGTAAAAACAAACGATATACTTATCTATTCTGAAAATCAGTTCGATTTTGAGAATAACTTTACAATCATTTATAAAAATGAGAAAGTAAAGAAACGGAAAAAGATTAGTTATTTTGATGTATGCGATTTTATAAAAGATCCATCACCAAAAAACTTAATTGTATACAGACTATTAACTAACGTTGAGGATCTGGAATCCAACTCAGCTAAATATGGCTATTTCATTCAGATCCAGGATCGTTTAGAACTTGTTTATTTCGATCCTATTTTCGCTATTAGAGATCTAAAAAATTTAAGATTTACACTCGATCCGGAAAAGTTCAGATTTAAAATTCAGCAAGTGGGACTTACATCATTAACAAAACAATCGGCTGAAACATGTTATGCCGAGACGTATCATTTCGATCTTCATGCTTCCGAAGCGCAGACGCAGAACGATAAAATCTTTGCCGATGCAATTTTTGCGCTTGATGATTCATTTGAGGGTAATGTAAATAATCAGGAAAAACATTCTTCCAAAGATCCGTTTACTTTAGCGTTCGAAAAATATCATGCTATTTCTGATAAAGTTAAAATTGATAATATTACTGAAGATAATTCTACCATTGCTGATAATATTAATCCCATGAAATTAGCGGAGAATGAGCCTAAAAACGACCTAAGGGAAAATGCTATTGAAACTCTTAAAGAAGCACTGGGTGTTATGAGACCAAAAAATGAAGAACAAAAAAAGTCTAGAGCTGATGATGAACAAACTGTGGCATCTCTAAAATCTTTAATTGATAAACATAAAAGTACAGTAGATGAAAATGAAGATGATATTAAAATTGATGTTGATGTGAATAAGTTATTTAGATCAACAAAAAGACATGATACTTCAAATAGGGAAGATGAGGATATTATTCTCAGGTTTAAAGGGTAAATAGCAATTTGAATAAGTAAGATCTCATCGAAGATATTCCGAAATTCATTAAAATTTCAATATTTATCTTATATTTATTAAGTTAACCAGATTGATTTTTGAAATAAAAGAGGACGAAATGGATTTACTACAGAAAATTAATGCTAAAGAAGCAAAAATTGGTATTGTCGGGCTAGGGTATGTAGGTTTGCCACTTGGATTAGAGTATGCGTTAAAAGGATTTGATACGTTAGGATTTGATATTGATGAGAGAAAAATTCCTTTACTTAAAGAAGGGAAGACTTACATAAAACATATTTCAGAAGAAAAAATTTCGAAAGCTGTTAACAGCGGTAAATTTGATGCTACAACTGATTTTAGCAGATTGCCGGAAGTTGATGCTGTTATAATCTGTGTACCGACTCCACTTAACGAACATCGTGAACCGGATATGTCTTATATAGTTGATACAGCGCAGGTTATTGCAAAGTATCTTAGGAAAGGACAAATAGTCACTTTGGAATCTACCACTTATCCCGGAACAACCGAAGAATTATTGCAGCCGATGTTTGAACAACCGAGAGAAGGTGTAGAATTCAAAGTTGGCGAAGATTTTTACTTAGCATTTTCTCCTGAAAGAGAAGATCCAAATAATCCTCATTATAATACAGCAACAATACCTAAAGTTGTTGGCGGTGTAACCCAGAATTGCATTGATATAGCTTGTGCTTTATATGATCAGGTAATTGTGAAAACTGTACCGGTTTCGTCTCCGGGTGCAGCCGAAGCAACAAAATTATTAGAAAACATTTATCGTTCAATTAACATTGCTCTTGTTAACGAGCTAAAAATGGTTTTTGATAAAATGAATATTGATGTTTGGGAAGTTATAAACGCCGCGTCTACTAAACCATTTGGATATAACGCGTTTTATCCGGGTCCTGGTTTAGGCGGTCACTGTATTCCAATTGATCCTTTTTATTTAACATGGAAAGCGCGCGAATTTGAAATAAATACTAAGTTTATTGAACTTGCCGGTGAAATAAATACAGCTCAGCCATATTATGTTATAACACGTACAATGGAATACTTAAACGATGTTAAAAAATCTCTTAACGGTTCAAAAGTATTGTTGTTAGGAGCTGCATACAAAAAAGATATTGACGATATGCGCGAATCACCGTCACTAAAACTTATTGAAATTTTACGTGAGAAAGGTGCCGAAGTAGAATATAATGATCCATACGTTTCAGTTCTGCCTAAAACAAGAAAGTATGATCATAAAATGGATTCCGTTGAACTAACTGCCGAATCAATTGCTGCATATGATGTGGTAATACTGGCAACCGATCACACGGATTATGATTATTCTTTTATAGCTGAACATTCGCAGCTTATTGTTGATACACGTAATGCCTTTGAAAAAGCCGGCATTAAAAATAATAAGATTAAAAAAGCATAGATGAAATATTATCACGAATTTTTAAAAACCGTTTGTGATAAATAAAATTTTTGTCAAAATTTAGAAGCCGGTCTAATTTGTATAAATAGACCGGCTTTTTATTTTTCACATTTTATTAAAGAGAACTTATAAATGAATTTTAAAAAAATTAACCTGGCAATTATTGGTTCGGGCAGATGGGGCTTTAATCATGTCCGTACTGCAAAATCCCTTTTAGAAGCTAACCAGATAACAGTCTTCGACACAAACAAAGCAGCGGAAGAAAAAATTAGAGAGTTAAATAGCGAAATCAAATTCACAAGTGATATAAGCAATATTCTATCCGATGAATCGATTAATGCTGTTATTATTGCTACTCCTGCAGAAACTCATTTTGAAATAGCGAAGAAATGTTTAGAATCCGGCAAGAACGTTTTAGTTGAAAAACCGATTACACTTCATGTTGATGAAGCTCAGAAGCTGTATGATTTAAGTGTTAATAATAATCTGAAGCTGATGGTTGGACATGTATTATTATATCATCCGGCTGTTTTAAAAATTAAAGAAGAAATGGAATCCGGGAAAATTGGAAAACTTCAATATATCTATTCCAACAGATTAAATCTTGGTGCCATTAGAAGTGAAGAAAATATTCTCTGGAGTTTTGCGCCGCACGATATTTCTATTATGCAGTTTTTTACTGATAGTTATCCTACTGATATTACGGCGAAGGGAGAAGACTTCATTCAAAATGGAATTGAAGATACTACTTTAACTTATCTGGAATATCCTACCGGGGTTCGCGGACATATATTTGTAAGCTGGCTTCATCCTTTTAAAGAACAGCGATTAGTTGTAATAGGTGAAAAAGGAATGTATGTATTTGAAGATTCGCTTAAAACTGATAAACTTAAATTCTATGATAAGGGATTTAAAAAAGTAGATGGTGAATTTCAAAAGTTTGATAATGATTTTGAATCAATAGAGTTTGAAGCTAAAATGCCGCTTGGAGAGGAGCATTTGCATTTCTATAATTCAATCTTAAATAATACAACTCCCAGAACTGATGGGAAACATGCTCTCGAGGTTTTAAGAATACTGGATTCGGCTACTAAAGAGTTGAAGAAAGGGAAAGAATAAGATTAAGGTTGAGGCTGAGATTAAGATTGAGGTTAAGAAAAAAGTTACCCCGGTACTTTGGCAAGCAAAGGATCAGTTAAAATCAGTGCGAAAGTCAACCTGAGTAGCGAAGCGTATCGAAGGTGACAATATAAGATGAAATTATAAACCAAGGATAAGGCTAAAATTTAGATTGTAGTAAAGTCCCTCGATACATTCTGATAAATCAGAATACTCGGGATGAAAATATAAATAAGATAATCACTTCGAGCTAAGTTGGGAAGTGAAAAAAGAAAACAAATAATAACTGGTTTGAATGACTGAATGGATGTATGACTGCAAGGGATCAAATTTTTACATCCATACAATTATTCATTCTTAATTTTAAGGTGATTTATGAGTGACAAAAAATATCATGTAAATGAATATGCAGTTGTAGATGATAATGTTGAAATTGGAGAGGGAACCAAGATCTGGCATTTTTCGCATGTTCAAAGCAAATCTAAGATTGGTAAAAAATGTGTACTTGGTCAGAATGTAAATGTTGCAAACAATGTTATAATCGGCGACTTTGTAAAAATACAGAATAACGTTTCTGTTTATGAAGGTGTAACACTTGAAGATTATGTGTTTTGCGGACCATCAATGGTGTTCACAAATATATTAGATCCAAAATGTAAATATCCGCAAGTTGGGGCTGAATTTTATGTGAATACTCTTGTTAAAGAAGGAGCCTCATTAGGAGCTAATTCTACTATAGTTTGCGGCAATACAATCGGGAAACATTGTCTGGTTGGTGCCGGAGCCGTTGTTACAAAAGATGTACCGGATTATGCCTTAGTTGTTGGTAATCCCGCCAAAGTTATTGGATGGGTTAGTGAAGCTGGTAAAAGATTAAACTTTGATGAAAACGGATTTGCATTCTGCGAACAATCAAATAAAAAGTATAAATTTAAAGATGGGGAAGTGAGGGAAGTAGAATAAAGTTAAGTTTAAGGTTGAGATTAAGGTTGAGATTAAGATTGAGTATGAGATTAAGATTAAGAAAAAATAGTGAAAAAGTTGAGGTTGTGAAATAAGTTTTTGAGGTTGAGTTGTATAAAAGTTTTAGAGATATGGAAATTTGGCAGTTAGCATTAGAAGTCGCTGAAAAAACATTTAATCTCACAGAACATTTACCAAAGAAAGAAGATTATGGATTAACTTCTCAAATAAGAAGATCAGCATTAAGTATTTCAGCCAACATAGCTGAAGCTTTTGGTCGGCATCACATTAATGATAAAATTAAATTTTACTATTATTCAAGAGGTTCAATTACTGAAACCCAGAGTCATCTTGAATATGGTAAAAGAGTTGGATATTTTGAAAAAGAAATTGTCGAAAATCTAGATCAAGATTTATCTTCATTAACACTTTCACTAAATAAATTAATTAAATCCCTAAAATCTTAACCTCAGCCTTTTTTCGTCCTAGTCTTTTTCTCTACCTCAATCTTAATCTCAATCTTTTTTCCCTCAACCTCAGTTTCTCAACTTTTTTTAATATATTTAACTGCTAAATTTAATTTTTAACTCAAGGAAAAATTTAACATGAACGTACCATTATTAGATCTTAAAGCGCAATATGCTACTCTAAAAAATGAACTTGATGAAGCTCTTATTAAAACAGCAGAATCTCAGTATTTTATTTTAGGACCTGAAGTAGTAAAACTTGAAGAAAATATTTGTGAATACCTTGGAGCAAAAAGTGCTATTGGTGTTTCTTCCGGAACTGATGCATTGTTATTAGCTTTAATGGGCTTGGATGTTGGTCCCGGCGATGAAGTTATTTGCCCGACTTACTCTTTCTTTGCAACGGCCGGTGTAGTTTCAAGACTAAACGCTGTTCCTGTATTTGTAGATTCTGATCCGGTAACTTTTAACATGGATCCAAAAGAAATTGAAGCAAAAATTACTGATAAAACAAAAGTAATTATTCCGGTTCATCTATACGGACAAAGTGCCGATATGGACCCGATTATGGAAATTGCAAAAAAGCATAATCTTAAAGTTGTTGAAGACGGCGCACAGGCAATTGGTGTTCAGTATAAAGATGGTAAATCAGTAGGTACTATTGGTGATATTGGCTGTTTCTCATTTTTCCCAAGTAAAAACTTAGGCTGTTTTGGTGATGGCGGTATGGTGGTTACAATGGATAAAGAACTTGGTGAAAAACTTCGTGTTCTGCGTGTTCATGGCGGCAAACCAAAATATTATCATAGCATGATTGGCGGTAACTTTAGATTAGATGCTATACAGGCGGCTGTATTAAATGTAAAACTTCCTCATCTCGATAGCTGGTCGGCAAAAAGAAGAGAAAATGCAGAGCTTTACACAAAACTATTTGTTGAAGCCGGATTAGCTGAAGGTGTTGGTGAAACTGAATTAAGTGAAAACAACAAAGTACTTCTTCCAAAAGCAATCTATAAACCAAGCAATCATTCATCCATGCAATCATCCGGTTCTTCTAACTATCATATCTATAATCAATTTATTATACGTGTAGAAAAACGGGATGAACTAAAGCAGTTTTTGTTGGATAATGGTGTTATGTGCGAAATATATTATCCGGTACCTTTCCATAAACAAGGATGTTTTACAGAACTTCCTTCAAGTAAAGATGCTTATCCGGTTGCTGATAAAGCTGCGGATCATTCATTAGCACTTCCTATCTATTCGGAACTGACTGATGAACAAATTAAATATGTAGTTGATACAATTGCTAAATTTATTAATTCATAAAAGCTTATCTGCCTGACTGTAAAAGGTTGGGCAGTTAAATTTAAAAATGTATGATTGAATGGATGAACGATATCAGGGTATTTTAGACAAATACTATCATTCAGTCATACATCCATTCAGTATTTTTCTAATTTTAACCTCAATCTCTTATATATTTGTACCTAGTTTCGTTTTTATATTACTTGGTCTTTAAAAAATCTAATTTGTTTTCTCTTACTCAATTCTTTATTTTCCAATTATAATTATGGAATTACAATGAATCATAAAACTATACGCTGGCAGCAAAGATATCAAAATTTTTCCAGATCCCTTAGGTTATTAGATGAGGCTGTGGAAATTGAAAAGCCTTCTGATGTAGAAAAGGGAGGAATCGTTCAATTTTTTGAAGTTACTTTCGAATTAGCTTGGAAAACACTTAAAGATTACTTGGAATCTGAAGGTTACTTAGTTAAGTCGCCTAGGGAAACAATTAAACAAGCATTCCAAAATGAAATTATTAGAGACGGTGAAAGCTTGATGCAGGCATTAGATGATAGGAATTTAACAACACATATCTATGATAATGAAACTGCCAATAGAATTGTTAATAAAATACAGACTAAATATTTCCCCCTTCTACTTGAATTAGATAGTTCACTAAAGAATATGCAAAATGAAATCAATCAGTAATAATTATGGGATTTCTGAAAAAAGTTATTCCCTGATTTTGGATTCTCTCAAAAATTGTGTTGAAATAAACAAGGCTGTTTTATTTGGGTCAAGAGCAACGGGCAACGCTAAAGAAGGATCGGATATTGATATTGCGGTATTTGGAGAAAGCTTAACAAATAAAGTTCTTGATAAATTAAAAACTGAGTTAAATGAGAATGAACCCATCCCTTATTTTATTGATATTTTAATTTATGATGACATAGAGAATAAAGAATTAAAAAACCATATCAGGGAAGAGGGGAAAATTATTTTTGAACGTAAATAGAGACTGTAATATTTTTCATTCTTGATCTTAAATCATTCAGTCATCCATCTATTCTTTCATTCTTCTCACTCAGTCTCAACCTCAGTCGGATCTTTTTTTTATTTAACTAACTTTTTTTTCTAAAATCACCTATTTTTGTACTACTATATTTTTAGTTTCTTAAAAGGATATTTGTGGAGTTTAATTTTATACCTTCCAAGAAGTTTAAAGCAAGTAAAAATTAAAAAGGTAAAGGTAACTGCGTTTGGAGCATGATTTAAGTATAAGACTTTTTAATTTTTCTGTAAACACAATTAAATATTGTAAAACTTGAGAATAAAGTGATCAGTAATGAGTGATCAGTGATCAGTAATGGGTAAAGAGTGAGAAGTGATCAGTAAAGAGTGATCAGTAATGAGTGAATTAAAGAATCATAAGGATTTAACTGTTTGGCAGACGAGTATCGATTTTGTGACTGATATTTATAAAACTACAAAATCATTTCCGAAAGAAGAACTTAACGGTTTAACTAATCAGATTAGAAGAGCATCTGTCTCAATTCCTTCTAATATTGCTGAAGGTGCTGCCAGAAGAAGTAAAAATGAGTTTAGACAATTTTTATATATTTCATTGGGAAGTTTAGCTGAGGTGGAGACACAACTGATAATTAGTTTAAATTTAAAATATATCACAAGTGAAGAATTTAATCATTTGAACACAGTTATAATCTCAATTAGAAAAATGCTATTAGGCTTAATTAAATCAATTAACTATTAACTGGTCACTCATTACTGATTACTCGTTACTCGTTACTAATTTGATCATTATCTTTGTCCTTATGGGACTCACTTGGCGGAGCTTTAAATGAAAGGCAGCAGTTATTAGTGAAGAGTGAACCGTGAAGAGTGAACAAGTAATGAGTAGCTTAGATTGATTTTCAATCTGAGTGATCTGTTGTTAGAATAGTAATTACATTTGAAATAAATATGTAATTGTCGGGCACCATGTAGAAATAGTAATGTCATTCTGATCCGGCAACTGACGGAGAAGAATCTTGT
>JAEINS010000033.1 GCA_016342755.1 Melioribacteraceae bacterium
AGCTGGTGGAGATCTAACGATCAACTTGAAGATCTTGGCGAAAGATTAAGCTGGTGGAGATCTAACGATCAACTTGATAATCTTGGCGAAAGATTAAGCTGGTGGAGATAAGTTAATCTCAAATCAAAACTTTTCTTTTTGGTGGAGCCTTCATATTATTGTGAAGGCTTTTTTTTATATTTAGGAAATATATGCTCAAGAAATCTTTATCGCTTCTATTATTACTATTATTTTTATTCCCTATAAATAATAAAGCCCAATCTTATTGGTTAGAAAAAAAAGTAAAAACTTTAAAGTTCTATATAAAAAAAATGCTGAGAATTTAAGTAACTATGTTATTAAATCAGCAGAAAACTCACTGAAGACAATTTCACATATTCTTAAATATACTCCTTCCGAAAAAATTGTTATTATTATGCATGATTTTTACGATTACGGATCGGGAAGCACAGCAACAGTTCCTCAAAATATAATTCGTATAGGAATTGAACCGCCCGAACCTGGTTATGAAAGCATTACATACAACGAACATTTACAATGGGTTTTAAGTCACGAATTAGTACATATTGCAGTAAATGATCAGGCTTCAAATGTGGAGGATTTTTTTAGAACGATTTTTGGTAAAGTCGCGCCAGAACAAGAACTCCCGATTTCTTTTTTTTATAGCCTGCTTACAAATTATAGCAGATACACGCCGCTATGGCATCAAGAATCCGTAGCTGTTTTTTTTGAAACATGGTTAAGCGGCGGATTTGGCAGACTTTTAACAAACTTCGATGAAATGTATTTTAGAAGTGTTGTTCTAGATGGCGAAAAATTTGTTAATCCGGAAGAACTTGAAACTGACCTCTCGCACAACTCTTTTCTTTTAGGTACTACATTTTATTTATACGGAGCCAGATTCTGTATTTATCTTTCTAATAAATATGGTTCTGATAAATTTATTGAGTGGTACACAACAAAACCTGATGAATTTTACCCTGGTTATATAAATAAATTTGAAAATATTTATAAGTCTGATTTTAACGATGAATGGAATAATTTCATTTTTGAAGAAATTCAGTTTCAAAAAACAAATATATTAAAATTGGAAACAGGAGATATTACTCCTCTTAATAAAATTACAAAATCAGCTTATGGATGGGTGAGTCAGCCTCATGTAACAGGTAATAATAAAGCTATTTTATTTTGTTATCACAAAGCTCATCAATTAGCCGGAATTGCAAAGTTAGATCTTAAATCGGGTAATTTGGAGATAATCGCGACACTTCCAACTCCAAGTATGCTTCAGGTTGCGTCAACAGCTTATGATAAAAAGAGAAATATATTTTTCTACACAACAAACAATAATCAATTTTATAGAGATCTCTGGAGTTTTGATTTAAACACAAATGAGCATAAGCTTTTATTCGAAAATTTTAGAATTGGACATTTAACTGTATGTTCTGAAACAGGAGAACTTTGGGGAATTCAGCATGCTAACGCTAAAGCTTCCCTGGTTTATTCTCCATATCCCTATGAGCAAATTCGGAAAATACATGAGTTTAAATTTGGTCAGGAAATTCAGCAGCTGGCAGTAAGTCCTGAAGGCAAAAGTTTAGCTGCAACTATTCATTTAACAAACGGAACTCAGTCTATTGGAATTATAAATATTGATCTTATAAAATCCTCAGGTACATTGAAGTTTAAAACACTTGTTACTGAGGGTTCACCAGAAAATCCTTCATGGAGCATTGACGGAAACACATTGTTCTGGAATGGTGTAAATAACGGGGTTTCAAATATTTATAAAATCTCAAATAGCGATTCGGTTTCTGCCCCAATTTCGAATACTCACACTGGATTGTTTAAAGCAATTGAGTTAAATGATTCAATTATGTTTGCGTTTAATTTTAGGCACGACGGATTTATTCCTTCTACATTTACTAAAAGTAAAATTGAGAAGTTGCCGGCAACCAATTACTACGGTGAATATCTTATAAGAAAAAATCCTAAACTATTAGATTTAGCTTTAAAACCTTCAGTTAAAGAACAGGCCGACTTAGAAATTATTTCTAAAGAAAAATATAATAGTCTTGCAAATTTGAAAATTCAGACTTTTATCCCGACAATTACCGGATTTTTGGATCAGTATATTTTAGGCTTTTACACTCATATTGCAGATCCTACAAATACCCATAATCTTTCTGTAGACCTGGGATATTCTATTAAAAACAAACAATATGAAAAATCCCGGTTTCACTTAAAAGCTAAATACGAATATTCCAAAAAACTCGAATTAATGGTAGATTATAATCCCGGTGATTTTTACGATCTTTTTAATAAGCGGAAAAAAGGCTTTATCGGATCAAGATATTCTGCTGCCCACACTTTTTATTGGAAATATGATAATCCGCACAAGATATTCCAAAAAACTAATATTGATTATTACACTAATATGGAATTCTGGAATGATAATATTACCAAAATTGCAGAGCCCGATTTCCTTTTCGCCCAGACAAATATAAACTCTATATATCTGCGGAAATCTATTGGAAGCTGCGATTATGAAAATGGTAATGAATATGATCTAAAAGTTTCCGCATTTAGTTATGATCCGGATGAACCCAAATATTCGCTAAGAGCTTATGGTAAATGGGATAATTATTCAACCTGGATTACGGATCACAATGTCTTCCGTTTTCAGCTTAGCGGCGGTTATATTTACAATCCGGATGAGTTAATTCAGGCACGTTTCTATTTTGGCGGATTTGGGAATCGTTATGTCGAAAATCAGCATGTAAAACATTACAGAAAGGTTTTTAGAATGCCGGGATTCGATTTATACAGTATTCCGGCAAACGGATTTGCAAAGCTTCAGATCGAAAATAATTTTCCCCCAATTAGAGCCACAAATATTGGTCTTGGTCAGCATCTGCTAAATCATATTGATTTTTCTGTCTACGCAAACGCTCTATATTGTGTTCAGGATTTTATGCCGGGTAATGTTCAAAACAACGAATTATTTTCAGTTGGCGGACAAATAAATTTCATTTTCAAACATTGGTTTAATTTAGAATCAACTTTCTCTGCCGGAATTGCAGCTGCATACGATAACAAATTTCACGATTACCAATGGTTTCTTTCTTACAAACTTTTGCGAAATTAAAATTGTACCATCATGAGATTCAATCTCATGTTAAATCACAAGATTTTTAAAAATTCCTTAATTTCTGCTGCCATATTTTCAAATAATTTTCTAACATAATAAAAATCCTTCTATTTCAGCTTATTTTTGCACTTTAAAATCAAATCTTAATAATTCTTCAAAAATTTCGGGTATTAGTTTTAAATGGTACGCTTATTGGATAAACGGGTAATCGTAGTAATACAGAAATTTAATGTGAGAAAGATGAAATTTGCAAATTTTAGAGACAATCTAGACCCTCAGGGTCAATCAAATTTTGGCAGTGATTATTATAAAAATCCGAATTTAAGACCAATTCTTGAGATAAGCAGAAAGATAAACAGTTCGTTAATACTTGAAGAGGTTTTTGAACTTGTTATTAAAAATGCCATTGAAATAACTAAATCTGAAAGAGGATTTATTCTATTAAGAGAAGATGGCGATGACGATCTTCAATTTAAAATCGGATTAAATTCAAAAGGTGAAAAGATTTCCAGAGATGAATCAAACATCAGCATGTCAGTTTCTAATGATGTTTACGAAACTAAGGAATCAGCATTTATTGAATGTGCCCAGAGTGATTCGCTTCACGATCCAAGTAAAAGTATTTTTAGTTTGGAGTTGCAAACAATCCTATGCTCACCATTAAAATTTGGAGAGGAAATTCTTGGGATTTTATACGTTGACAGTAAGCAGATCCAAAAAATACGGGTTAAAGAAATAACTGATACATTCGAAATTTTGGCAGAACAAGCATCATCCGCAATTAAAAACGCTAAGTTATATCGCGATCTTCTTGAATCCAATAAAGTTTTAGAATCTACTAATACAGAATTGCTTCTGGCAAAAAAAGCAGCGGAAAAATCGGATAAACTTAAGTCTGAATTTTTGGCTCAGATGTCGCACGAAATTAGAACTCCTATTAATTCTATCTTAAGTTTTTCGAACCTTTTAAGAGATGAATTTGAAGATAAGGTTGATGATGATTTAGCAACATGTTTTAACATTATAACACGTTCAGGCGAAAGAATTATCCGTACAACTGATCTGATTCTTAATATGTCGGAAATGCAAATAGGTTCGTATGAATCCAATTTTAGCGATATTGATGTATTTTCAGAAATACTTCAGCCGGTTTACATTGAACATAAAAAATCGGCAAAATTAAAAAACTTGGAATTCAAATTAAGATCATTAACTACAAATACAATTAGAAAACTCGATTCGTATACAGTTAAGCATATATTTTCAAATCTTATTAACAACGCTATAAAATTTACAAATGAAGGAAGAGTAACTGTACTTATTCTTGATGACGATAAAGACAAACTGGTAGTAAAAGTTAAAGATACGGGAATTGGAATTTCCGATAAATATTTACCAAACTTATTTGAACCATTTTCTCAAGAGGAACAAGGATACACAAGAAAATTTGACGGTAATGGTTTAGGGTTAGCCTTGGTAAAAGAATATTGCAGACTGAATAACGCGATAATTATAGTAGAGAGTACGAAGGGGCAGGGATCTACTTTTACTGTTACTTTTTGTAACTAAAAGTAGTCTTTTGCATGGGTCATAAAAAAAGGTCGAAGCTTGTACTTCGACCTTTTTATTTTAATTAACTATTGAGATAATTTTGGGTAATTCGCGGGCATTTTTTTTCTTTAAAACACCCCACAAAAAGATAGCGGTATAATAACCAGCCATAATACTTACTGAAAACAAAAAGGAATATAATTCCGGCTGATTTGAAGCTGAGAACATTTCCATTCCAAAAATAATTCCACCCATCATAATTATAAGCGGAATACCATAAAGTATAATACTTGCTTTGAAAATAGCTTCTTCCCTGACAGATACTTTTACTCTGTCGCCAATTTTAACACCAATCGGATCTTCAACTGTTAAAACTTTGGCATCATCTTTTTCTTCACTTGGTTTGCAAAAAATCTTAGCTGTACATTCTTCACAACCATCGGTTATAGAAAGATCAACCTTAGCAAAACCATTTTCAGCTTTTATAATTATTCCTTCTTCAATTATCTGTTCTTTCATTTATTCAGCTTTCTCTTCAATTTCTGTAACTTCTTCTACAACTGGTTCCGGTTTTGCATGAATATTAACAATAGCTCCGGTTTTACATTTATCAAATGGAATTATACTTGCATCAACCTGCTCATGATTTATGATAGGCAGGAAGTTATCCATTACAATTGCACCTTCCGATTTCCTTGCACAAATTCCGCATCCGGAACAAGCAACACTACAGACTTCTTTTGCTGTTTTAGGATCATCATGACTTTTACACAATACAAATACACTTCTATTTTCTGGATGCATTTCAATTATATCTCTGGGACAGGCTTTTTCGCATATTCCACAGCCCGTACAAAGATCTTCAATAACTTCCGGCAAGCCATTCTCAGTCATTATCATAGCATCAAACGGACAGGCAACAACACAATCACCGCCGCCAAGGCAGCCGTAAGAACATTTTTTATCACCACCGCCAACTAGGTGCATTGCAGTACAGCTCATAGGACCATAATAATCTGTCATCTTTTTAGCTGCTTCAATATGTCCGCCTTTACATAATATTCTTGGCAGCATTTTAATTGCCGATCCGGCTTCTACACCTAATAATTCGGCAATAGCGTTTACAGTATCTTCACCGCCAACGGGACATCCATTTATTTTAGAAGTACCTTCCACTACATTAACCGCAAAATCATAACATCCGGCTTTTCCGCAGCCGCCGCAGTTTGCGCCAGGCAATACATCGTTAATCTTTCCTATTAAAGGATTTTCTTCAACCCGCAGTTTTCTATCAGCAAGTGCTAATCCGCCGGCAAATAAAAATCCTAATCCGCCCATTGTAGCAATTGCTATTAAAAAAGTTGTATCCATTATAACCTCATAATTTCGTTCTGCCTTTTAGCAGAACTTCATCTATTTATAAATTTAATTAACCAGAAATTAATCCTGAGAATCCCATAAACGCAAGAGCTAAAATTCCAGCTACAATCAACGTAATTGGAGCACCTCTAAAAGGTTTTGGAATATCAGCTAAATCAAGTTCTTCTCTAATTCCCGCCATAATTGTAATTGCCAAAGTAAAACCGGCACCAGCACCAAGACCGTAGACAATGCCCTGTACAAAGGTATATTCTTTAAGAACTATAAACAGTGCCAAACCCATAATTGCGCAGTTTGTTGTAATAAGAGGTAAGAAAATACCTAAAGCCCTGTATAACGGCTGCGATACTTTTTTTATGAACATTTCAACAAATTGTACTAATGATGCAATTATAAGAATGAACGATACATACTGTAAAAACTCAAGTTCAAAAGGAACCAAAATTATATGATAAATTAACCATGTTACTATTGATGTAATCACCATTACAAATGTTGCGGCCAATCCCATTGAAAATGCTGATGAGATTTTATTTGAAACACCTATAAAAGGACAAATTCCTAAAAAATAGGATAGCACAAAGTTGTTTACAATTGCCGCTGAGAAAAATATAAGTATTAGATCCATTTACGCTGCCTCCTGTCCGCTTGTTACAGGTTCTATTGATTTTAATCTTGATAAATAATCAATTCTTTCTAGTCGTTTTTTTCTTTCTATGTAAACATTTGCAAAACCCATCAATAAACCTAAAACTAAAAAGGCTCCGGCTGGAAGTATCATCACAACCCATGGTTCGTAAAAGCTAGGCATAACAGTAATGCCAAGTAAAGTTCCAGAACCAAATATTTCTCTAATGCCACCTAAAATAAATAATGTGATTAAGAATCCGGTTCCCATTCCAAGTGAATCCATAACAGAACGAAGAACACCATTTTTAGAAGAAAATGCTTCCTGACGACCAAGTATAAGACAGTTCACAACTATTAAGGGAATGAATGGTCCTAAAGACTGACTAAGTTCTGGAAATTTGGCTTTCATAACAAGATCTACAATTGTTACAAATGTTGCAATTATAAGTATGTATGAAGCAATTCTAACCTGTGTAGGAATTAGTTTTCTTATCATCGAAATAATAACACTTGAAAACACTAAAACAAATGTTGTTGCAAGTGCCATTGCTATTCCGTTTTCGGCAGATACTGTAACGGCTAATGTAGGACACATTCCCAACACCTGTTTGAATACAGGATTTTGATCCCACAATCCTTTTATAAATTCTCTGCTTAAAGTTACTTTCTTGCTCATAATGTACCTCCGTTTTTCATTTCTCGGAGTTTCTCTATTCCTTCATTTAATATTAATACAACAGCTTTCGAAGAAATTGTTGCACCGGTAATTGCCTGGATTTCATTTGGTTTAGATGCTTCTGCACCTTTGACTGAAACTAATTCAGGGTCATATTCAGCATCTTTGAACTGATTCGGAAACCAAAAAGAATCTTCTTTATTTGAAGCATCTTCAACAATCTTTGTTCCAAGACCAGGAGTTTCAACCTGTTCCAAAATACTCAATCCGTTTACAGTTTTAAGATCGTCATTTAATCCAACCATTAAGCGTATTTTACCTTGGAAACCACTTCCTTCATATACAAGAGCATATCCTATTGAATTAGAATCCGCATCAACTACTTTGTAAGCTTCAATTTCTGCCGATTCAATTTTAATATAATTTTTAGCTTTTGGCTGAACGGTGAAAATTGCTTCTTTAGTTGCTTCAGCTCTGTGATGTGCAATATGAGGCGCAGCCCATGATGCAATCTGAGATAAAAGTCCGCCTGAAAGAATACCTATTATACTCAGGGTAACTAACATTTTTATAATTAAATTCATTATTGTCCCTCCCCAAAAATACTTGGTCGTGTATATTTATTTATTAAAGGAACAAAACCATTCATAAGTAAAATTGCGTACATAACACCTTCAGGAAGTCCGCCGAATAATCTGACAAGAACTACCATCAGGGAAATTCCTAAACCAAAGATCCAGATTCCTTTTGTAGTCATTGGCGATGTAACCCAATCAGATGCCATGAATAAAGCACCGAATAAAAATCCGCCGGCAAAAAGATGGAATAATGGATTTGGATAAACAGCAGGATCAATAAGCCAGAATACTCCGCCAAATATTACTACACCTACAGACATTGCCAAAGGAACTCTCCAGTTAACAACTTTAGTTATTATTAAAAATCCACCGCCTAATAAAATAGCTATAGCAGATGTTTCACCAATAGAACCACCAACATTACCAATAAATAGATCATTTACTGAAGCAAATACACTATCAAATTTGAAAGCTGATAATGGAGTTGCTGAAGTTGTCGCATCCACAGCAAACGCTGTTTTATACCATGTTGTCATTGGTACCGGAAACGCGGCCTGAAGAAATGCGCGTCCTACAAGTGCAGGATTAAAAATGTTAAATCCTAATCCGCCAAAAATTTCTTTACCAATTGAAATGGCAACGATTGCGCCAAGTGCCGTAAATGCTAAGTTAAAATTTGGAGGAAGAATTAAAGCCAGCAATAATCCGGTTATAACACCACTGCCGTCTTTAATTAAAACTTTTTGTTTTCTGATTCTCTTAATGACAAATTCAGTTCCTACCGCAAAACCAATACTGACTGCAAAAATAAGCAGCTGATAAAATCCGAAAAACACAATACCAGAAATAGCTGCCGGCACAAGTGCAGCAACCACCATCCACATTGAAGTTTGTGTGTTCCATTTTGAATGGATATGCGGAGAACTTGTTAACTCTAATTTGCCTGTTAAGTTCTCTGTAATTGTTGTCATGTTTAATATCTCTTTTTTATTAAATCTTTATTTCAAATTATGCTGTTTTATTTTCACGCTGAAGTTTAATTACAGCCTGCTTCCCAAGTCTAATCCATTGTACTAAAGGAATATTTGCCGGACATGTATATGTACATGATCCGCACTCCATACAAACTGTAATTCCAATTTCATCAGCTTCTTCATATTTTTCTAATTGCGAAAGTCGTGAAAGTCTGGTTGGCAATAATCCTAACGGACAAACTTCAACACATTTTCCGCATCTTAAACATGCAGTTTCTTCAGTGTTATTAACTTCTTCTTTTGTTAAAACCAAAATTCCGGAAGTAGCTTTTGTAACAGGCGCGCTCATATCATGCTGGGCAAATCCCATCATTGGACCGCCTGCAATAACTTTTATTGCATCTTCATTAAGTCCGCCGCAATACTCAATTACTTCGCCAATTGAAGTTCCAACCGGAACTAATAAATTTTTAGGATTCATAATTCCTTTTCCGGTAACAGTTAAAGCCGCAGTATAACCGGCAGTACCTTCTGCAACAGCATCATGAACCGCAACCGCTGTTCCTATATTTTGAATTACACAGCCAACATCCAATGGCAGCCTTCCAGGCGGTACTTCTCTATTAGTAATTGCTTTAATAAGCATTTTTTCGGCACCCTGAGGATACTTTGTTTCTAAAACCTCAACTGATAATGTAGGATCACCTTTAATTGCTTCATTTATCTTTTTAGCTGCTTCCGGCTTATTACTTTCAATACCAATAACACCTCTGTCAACATTTAAAGCTTTCATTATTAGCTTTAATCCTGAAACTACCTTTTCCGGCATTTCAATCATAAACCTGAAATCGCGTGTTAAATAAGGCTCACATTCGCAACCGTTTAAAATTATGTATTCTATCTGAGCACCTTTGGGAGGAGTCAATTTTACAAAAGTCGGAAACGCCGCTCCACCCTGTCCAACTATTCCTGCCTCTTTAACTCTGTTTCTAATTTCTTCCGGAGTAATTGTCGCAGGATTAAGCAAAGACATTTTTTCTGTTTCTTGTTCTTCATCAGGTTTAATTATTATACCTTCTTTTGAATAACCGGAAAGATTTGCCCCGGAAGCTATTTTTGTTACTTTACCGGCAACCGAACTGTGTATTGGTGCAGAAATAAATCCGCTTGATTCAGCAACTACTGTCCCGGCTTTAACTTCCGAACCTTTTTTAACCAGTGCGTTAGCAGGTTTACCTATATGCTGACTTAAAGGAATAAAGATCTCTTTTGGAACGGGCATTTTTTCAAAAGGAATATTTTCGCTTAATTCCTTATGTTCAGGTGGATGAACACCGCCCATAAAAGTTTTTAGTTTTTCTAAAAGTGCCATAAAATACTCTAATTATGTTAAATTATCTATTTTTCGTGATTTCAAACACAAACATCAGCAAAAATTACACCAATATAAAGATTAATTTACAACTATCGATTTACGTTTATTATTAAAAAAACGGCAATTATCAACTTTCGTGATATTTTTACTGATTTCAATTGAGAAATTATTTTCAAAATTGAAAATAACGGGGTTTTTATGAGAAAAGTTCTTTAATCCGTAGAGTTTTTTCATTTAGAACTTTATGAATGATTTTTACAAACTTTCTTTAAAGTGATAATTTAACGAAAAACCTACTTCCTTTATTTTTTTCAGATTCAACCCAAATTTCACCATTGTTTTTAGCCAATATTTTGGAAACCATTGCCAATCCAATTCCTTCTCCCTGGGTCAGATCAGGATTTAATCTGTAGAACATATTAAAAATTTTGTCTATCTGGTTTTCATCGATACCGATTCCATTATCTTCAATACAATAAACTACATCCGAATGTCTGGTCTCTCCTGTAATTTTTATATTCCCGACTCTGGATTTGTCGAGATACTTAATTGCATTATCAATAAGATACTTAAAAACATGCTGAATTTGTGATTCATCTCCATAAGCATCCGGGAGTTCAGCTAAATAGACACCAATATTTTTTTCTGTAAAAACTTTATCATAATCACGAATAATCTTTTTAACTATATTAGAAACATCCATATTTTTGAGGTTTGGTTTTTCTTTATCTAGTCTCGAGTAAAGCAGAATTCCCGAAAAAAGTTTATCCATTCTTTTAATATTCTTTTCAATAAAACTTAAACTTTCTCTAACATCTGTATTTAATATTTCTAGAAATTTCCTTTTATTTTCCTGATTACACTCTATTTCACTAATTATATCGTTAATCTCGTTATAAGAATCTATTAATTCCCGTCCAAATCCCTGAATATTTACTAAAGGAGTTCTTAAATCGTGAGATGTAATATATACAATTTGTTCAAGTTCTTTGTTTTTCTGAATAATTTCATTGGTAAGTTTATTTCTTTCCTGCTCAGCTTTTTTTCTAATTGTTATATCACGGCCTTCGGCTAAAAGCATATTAATTTCTTTGTTCTCATCAAAAACCGGTTTTATTAAGACTTCAAAATAATGAGTATCACCAACATACGATTTTTTTTCAATCTCAATTCTTTCATAGTTTCCGCTTGCCGCCGAAATTACAGCATTATGTACTTTTTCATCAGAATTTCCGTAAGTAAACCAGTCAGTTTCCCAAAAGTTATTACCTACTATTTCTTTATATTTTTTGTCAATAAATTCTAAAGCCGTTTTATTTACTTCATAGATAACGCCTTTAAGATCGAGTAAACCGACAAAAACAAAGGTCTGATCAAAAATAGCCTTAAATTTTGTTTCGCTTTCTTTTTTAGCTGCTTCTGCTATTTTTCTTTTAGTAATATTCAGCGTAAGTATTACAATTACAATGCTTAAAATTAAAAATGCTATAATTACTGTAATTAGAAAAGCCGGATTTTCATCATAAATGGTTTTAGGTTCATTTATTAATATGCTGTTTTCCGGGAGTGTTGATTCATCTATATTAAATCTTTCTAGTTCATTATAATCAAACATCATAACATTTGGGCTTTTCAATACAATCGGGATATCATCGGCTTTTTTTCCGTTTAAGATTCCCATTGTTATTTCCGCGGCTTTTTGTCCCTGATAAAATCCGCTTGTTAATAATCCGCCAATTAATCCCTGGTTCATATTAAAATCCCAAATGCCGTAAATTGGAACTTTAGACGCGTTTCTTAAAATTGAAAAGCTTTGATAATTTTCAAATACATTCTCTTTTATATCTCTGTTAAAATGTGTATAAATAACAACATCATCTTCAGATAAAGACTTTAAACTATCGCGAATCTCGAAAAGTGATAATCTGTCTAAATACTTAAATTTTACTTTTGCCTTTAGATTCCTTACAACATCAAGAATTTGAGCCTTTGTTCTTCTGCCGGTTTTACTGTTATCGGTAATAACATGAATTTTTTTTACGGCAGGCTGAATTTTAAGAATTGCATTTATTGTTCCCGCAGGATCACTTTGTTCGTTAACGCCTGTTATATTAGTATTACCTTTTAAATCCTGGTTTTTAAAATCATTTATTCCGCAAAAAACAACCGGGATTTTTGGGAAACAGGTTTCACGATTATCAAGCAGAAAATCTAACGCGTTATTATCAGCTACAATTAATACATCTATTTTTTGGTTTGCGTATTTTTTTTGATAAAGATCGTATAATAATTTGTAATAATCTTCGCCCAAATTCTTTTTTGTATCCATAAACTCGGAATGAACAATAAACTCCGGATCTGTTTTAGCGAAAACTGAACGGATACCGCTTACAATATCATCAGTCCATTTATAACCCTGATGATACGAATGGAGTATTAATATATTTTTACTCTCTATTTCCTCGGCATAATTAGCACTAAAGGTGTTAAGAAGAAAAATACATATCAGAAAAGAGATAACATTCGGGGTTTTCCTAAAATCCATATATAATATCGATCCTATCTTCAATTTTTATCAAATGATTGTTAAAGTAAATAAATATATTTTTAAATGAAATATTATAATTCTCTAATTTTAATTTGTTTAATTTTATTAGGTAAAAATTTATTTTAGAAAGACTAAACTTCAATTTATTATTATGGGGATAATATGTTAAAAAGAATATTGGTAATTTTGTTATTTACCACCGCAGTTTGTTATTCACAAACCCAATTCGATACATTATCAACCACGCAAGTTGGGCCCGGAATTTTTCACACAGAGGTTTTAGCACCTTCAGTTCCATGGACAATTGATATTCTGGAAATTGATTTATTGAACAAATACAATGTTGTAAAAACTGTAAAGGCAAACGATAATCTTATTGGAAATGAAATTGTTTCCTCTATGGCTTCCAGAAACAGTTATGAAGGACATACAGTTGTCGGGGCTATTAATGGCGATTTCTATTCATCCGGCGGTTTGCCAATTGGAACACAGATAGTTGGCGGCGAAATATTAAAATTTTCAACAAATTATTCTACAATCGGAATTAGTGAAGAGAAGAAACTTTCGCTAGGCAGAATTGGTTTTACGGGAGAAGTAATTACAAAAACCGGATCTAAAATTATTAATCAGATTAACAGTACACGTTCTACAAATTTTTTAGTTCTATATAATTCATTTATGGGCGCAACAACTAATACTAACAATTTTGGAAGTGAAGTTTTATTAAAGCCCGCTGCAGATTGGACTGTTAATGACACTGTAACCTGTATAGTTGAAAAGTTAGAACATGGAAAAGGAAACAGTTCAATTCCTAAAGGTTACGCTGTTCTTTCCGGACATGGAACATCAGACACATTTATAAAAGATAATTTTAGTATTGGCGATACAATAAAGATTATCAATAATATTACTAAATCAGTTCCTAAGCTTAAAGAAATGATGGGCGGTTACCCAAGAATTATTGTTGATGGTAAAAACTATGTAAATAAGGGTTATCAGGAAGAAGGCGGACCGCCGCACACTTATGAAAGACATCCGCGTACAGCAGTTGGTTTTTCGCGGGACAGTACAAAAATGTACTTTATAACTGTCGATGGAAGAAGCAGTAATAGTATAGGCATGACTCTGCACGAACTTGCGGATTTTATGATCGGTGCCGGAATCTATCATGGTTTAAATTTAGACGGAGGCGGTTCTACAACAATGCTGGTAAGAGAAAATGTTGTAAATACACCATCTGACGGCGGGCAAAGAGCGGTTGGCAACGGAATGATAGTCATTACAACAGCTCCAAAATCAGATACACTTTCGCAAATACAAATTTCCCCTTCTTTTATGAAAATTTTTAAAGGTGACAAAAAGAGAATTGAAGTAAAGGGATTTGATAAATATTATAATCCGGCAGAAATAAATTTAAGTGAAGTTACATTTTCTGTAAATCCGGCTATTGGCAAAATAACTAACGACGGCTTATTTACTGCCGGTGATAAAGCAGATTCCGGATACATTTACATAAATTACCGGGAATTTAAAGACAGCACAAAAGTTATTATTAAAACTATTGGCAAAGTTCTTTTATCGCCCGAAGAAGCAACAACAGATACTTCCCTTTTAATTGATTTTAGAATTAAAGCCTGGGACACCGAGAATATATTACGAACTCTGGAGAAAAATGAATTTGAGTGGTCAGTTGAAAATGAAGAAATCGGATTAATTGACACTCTTGGAATATTCAAAGGAATTAGCGAAGGAACTACAAAAATATTTGTAAAATATGAAAATACATCGGATACTTCGACTGTTACGGTTAAAATTAATGAAGGTCAGGTACAATTAAATTCATTTGATTCGATAAATGAATGGGTTTTAGAAAGTGGTGAACTCGATTTGGCAGAATGTTCAATGTCTAATTTATTAACTCCTAAAACAGAAGGTTTCGGCAGTATGAAAATTGTTTACCAATATACCGGTAATTCAAGTACCGTTTTTTATGTTAACCTTTTAACTGATATTCCAATTGAAGGAGTTCCCGATTCAATTGCCCTTGACTTACAAACTAACGGTGATAAACATCAGGTGTTATATGTAATAGAAGATTTTGATAATGAAATTTTTCAGACAAACGTAAAAAAATGGGCAACAGAAACTAATTTTTTAGATGTACAGCCAGCGGCTTTTATTAATGCCGTTCCAGAAAATCACAATTCAATTTTCAATTATCCGGTTACATTAAAACAAATTATAATAAAATTAGGAAGTCCAAGGGTTAACGGAGTTATTTACAGAGACAGTTTAATTATTGATAATCTTCGTATTACTTATCCCGGATCAGTAACAGACATATTAGAATTAGGCGAAATACCATCGGAATTTAACTTAAAACAAAATTATCCAAATCCGTTTAACCCGGCAACAACCATTGAATATACTTTACCAAATGTAGAAGCGGGACATGCCTCGTCTCTACGGTTAGAAATTTTTGATATCCTTGGGCGTAAAATAAAAACACTAGTAAACGAAGAACAATCACCTGGGAACCATAAAGTAACATTCGACGCTTCTAACCTTTCGAGCGGAACATACTTCTATAAATTAAATTTTAAGGGGAAATCTGAGATAAAAAAGATGCTGTTTTTAAAATAATACCGCACAAGTTGTATTAAGTAAAGAAAATAACAATCAGAAACCTTAAAATTTGGCGTATTTGAATCAGGTGAAATACCATCGGGATTTAGCTTAAAACAAAATTATCCAAATCCGTTTAACCCAACCACTACAATTGAATACACATTACCAAATGTAGAGACGCGGCATGCCTCGTCTCTACGGTTATAAATTTTTGCATGAATATTAATTATAAAGCCACTCACTTTTAAAGGGATAAACATATTCACCAAGTTCTTTAACATCTTTCGGATCAGTTAAATAAAATTTATCTTCATCACTATATATTTCATTTATAATATCATAAATTAAACCCAACAGTCCTCCTAAAATTCCAAAGCTCATTGCTTTTTTTTCAGCAGACATTGTAAACCACCCCGGAGGATCATCTCCCTGAACAAATCCTAAAAGCGCAAATAATCCGCCGCCAATCAGAGTCATAGTTCCAAAACCCATTTGTTTATGCCTCTTTTCAACTACAGAAATATCTTCAAAGTTAATTTCTAACAGACACTTTTTATCAATCTCCAATCTGTTTTTAAGTTCAGCATAATTTTCTTGTATTGTTATAATTATAGAATTTGCTTTTACCGCCAGAAGCATCCCTTTTATTGGCGATTGTGAGTTCTCCTTATAATAAATTTTAACCATTGCTCTATCAGCATCGTTATAATTTGTTTCTTCACCAGTAACTGAAAGTGCTCTGAGTTTTTTATTTTGTTCAAAAAATTCCTCAAAGCTGTTCTTCTCAAATTTGTTTTTTAGCAGAGTATCAATAAAAGCTGAGTTTTTTAAATATGTGATTTTAACATCCAGTGAATCATTTGGCATAAGAAAAAATACCGCGTATTGAAAACCATCTATCTTATTAAAAATGTGGAAGTAATTGTTTTCAAATATACTTAATGTATCGCCAAATAAATTACTTGTATAGGATAACTTTTCTTGTGCGGAATTAGTTGATATTACACAGATTGCGATAAAAACTATCATGAAAATTATTTTTTTTATCATAGCCTCTCTCCGTAATATGGCATCAAATATTTTTGAACCCGGAAAAGGATGTATTTATTTAAGCTGTTTTTAATGTACAAAAATTCAAAATAATTATGGGATTAATAATTCAAATATGAATGTGTTCTTCCGGGTATAAAAATTTTTCAAACTACCCGATTTTGTTTCTCTTGCCGACTTTAATTCTTTGAGTGTATTATACTTAATTAATCAGATTTTATCGAACTGCGATAATAAGATTTGAAGCTCTATGTTTTGATCTGAAAATAACAATAAAATTAAAATTTGTAAAATTTCAGAAAAATATTTAATTTTAGTTCCAAAATGGGAGAAATTTCGGCATATAGTTTGAAACGTTTGATATCCCCGATCAAACGCTCAAGATACTCTCTTCCCCAAATTTAATACGATAGGGTTATATTTTTATTAAAAGTTTTTGTTACGAGGAAAGTTATGTCTTATTTGAGGTTTAAGGTCACTTCATTTTTGAGTCTGTCTTTTATTGCTTTTATTTTAATATTTAATGAAGTTGATGCGCGAAGTTATTCAGTACCGGAGGCTGCCGGTGCAGCAGATTATACAAATTTTAACGGTCCCTATATTTTTTCGGAAGCTTATTACAAGACTTCTAATACCCTAATGCCTTTTAAAGACAATTGGAATAAGGATGCCGCAACAGGTAATAATTCAATTGTTTTTGCCGGGTCGCCAATACCAACAATTACTTCGGCAACTTATGATTATAATAGCAATGTATTGACGGTTACAGGAACAAATTTTGTAGACAATGCCGGTGCCAATAACGATGTAGATATTTCGTTATTAACATTTACCGGTGATGGCACAGGTACTTATACATTAACAAGTACCACTGATGTTGAAATAACATCGGCAACAGAATTCAGTGTAACACTCAGCGGAACGGATTTAACACATATTGAAGCCTTGTTAAATAAAGACGGCATCAGTTCGGCAGAAGGTACAACATATAATATAGCTGCTGCGGAGGACTGGTTAGCGGCGGCGGATCCGGCAGAAAATATTGCAGATTTAACGGGAAACGGAATTACTGTCAACAATTTTGGTAGTCCGACAATAGCATTAGTAAATTATTATCGGGCTACCGGAAAACTGAAAATATTAGGAATAAATTTTGTAAGCAATGCCGGTGCTTTGGATGTGGATGCTTCATTAATAAATATTAAGGGTGAAGGAAACTTATATTATACCCTCACAAACACTAGTGATGTTGAAATTACATCAGATGAGGAAGTCATATTATTCTTAAGCGATATTGACCAGTTAAATATAAACGGGGTCTTAAATAAAGCAGATGGTACCCATTCAGCAAACGGTACAACATATGTTCTTAACGGTGCTGACAATTGGATGACAGGCAGCCCTGACGAAAATTATATACCATCCGATTCTTTTGTATTATTTGCATTTGACGTCATTAGACCTACTGTTACAAGTGCGACTTATAATTATGGCAACAATATATTGGCGGTTACAGGAACTAATCTATTTAAGAAACTTGGTGCCAATAACGATGTTGATGTATCAAAATTAACAATAACAGGTGAAGGCGCAGGTACTTATACATTAACAAGTACCACTGATGTTGAAATAACATCGGCAACAGAATTCAGTGTAACACTCAGTGGAGCGGATTTAACAAATATTGAAGCCTTGTTAAATAAAAACGGCACCGGTTCGGCAGACGGTACAACATATAATATAGCCGCCGCGGAGGACTGGTTATCAGCGGCGGATCCGGCAGAAAATATTGCAGATATGGCGGGAAACGGAATTACTGTTTTCATATCTCCAACAATTACTTCGGCAACTTATAACGCCAATTCGGGCGCATTGGAGGTTACAGGAACTGATATTCAGGCTAATTTCGGAGGATCGGATATTGATGCATCCAAATTTACATTTACCGGTGAAGGCGGAGAAACTTATACTTTAACCAATACTCCTGATGTAGAACGGAATAGCATTTCTTCATTGACACTTAATTTAAGTGCAACTGACAGAAATGGTGTTAGCATGATATTAAATAAAAACGGGACAGTTTCTTCAAGCGGAACCACATACAATATAGCAGCAGGCAATGACTGGTGTACTAACGTTTTAGCTGGAAATACCGCTGATATAACTGCAAACGGAATTACTGTCAGCAATGTTCAAATACCAACAATTACTTCGGCAACTTATGATTATAATAGCAATGTATTGACGGTTACCGGAACAAATTTTGTAAGCAACGCCGGTGCCAATAACGATGTTGATATTTCGTTATTAACATTTACCGGTGAAAGCACAGGTACTTATACATTAACAAGTACCTCTGATGTTGAAATAACATCGGCAACAGAATTCAGTGTAACACTCAGCGGAGCAGATTTAACACATATTGCGGTCTTGTTAAATAAAGACGGCATCAGTTCGGCAGACGGTACAACATATAATCTTGCCGCCGCGGAAGATTGGTTAAGGGGAGCAGATGCAGCAACAAATATTGCAGATATGGCGGGAAACGGAATTACTGTTTCAAATGCTCCGGTTAACGCTCCGCCGGTAATTAATAATTTAACCGGGGATAATGTTTTAATAGCAGCCGGGGGTGGAGCGGAATTTATTGATGAGTCCGCAAATGCTACTGTTTCTAACGCAGATGCTGCGGATTGCAATGGAGGCAAACTCACAATTAGTCAAAACACCGGAACTGCAAATGGTTCATTTTATGTTGATGGTACAAATGTGACTTCGGGTGGAGACGCGGTAATTTCAGCAAGTGAAACAATTGTTGTTGGCGGAACTTCTATAGGTACTGTTCATGCAGCTAATGACGGACAAGGTGGAAACTCACTTCAGATAATATTTAATACAAATTCAAATAATGCTAATATTCAGACTTTGTTAAGAAATCTAAAATACGCTGCTCCGTCCGGTTTGGGAGCCAGAATATTTCTACTTACACTAAATGATAACGATGGTACTGCTAACGGCGGTGATGAAGATGGAACGGCAAATTTTACCATTACAATGGTAGAACCTGAAATAAACTTACATCAGGGGTTTGCACTTATTGCCCTCGGTGGAAGTTACAATTACGGTATTAAAGCATTAAACTCAAATAACGATATCATATTTACAATTAGTAATACCGGGGAAGGAATATTGTCTGTCACTACACCGTTAACAATAGGCGGTGCGGATTCTGGACAATTCAGCATACAATCACAGCCTTCAGCAACTGTTGCCGCTCATGGTTCCACAACATTTACTGTCAGGTTTACACCCTCTTCCGCAGGCGCAAAAACAGCTACTATCGCAATTTCTAATAATGACATGGATGAAAACCCATATGACTTAACACTTAACGGAACTGGTAATGCTCCCCCGACTGGTTCAAACAATGCAGTAACAATTTTTGAAGATATACCTTTCAGCTTTAATGTAAATGACTTTACTTTTAATGATGCCAATGGAGATAACTTTGCGGGAATAAAAATTGAATCGATAGAAACATCTGGTGATCTTGAGTATAATGGTGCTGATGTTGTTGCCGGTCAGGTTTATCCTAATACCGCATTATTAAAATTTACTTCTGAAGCTAATAGATACGCCTCCCCGTATTCGGTATTTACTTTTAAAGTAATTGATGACATGGGCGGATACAGCTCAGTAAGCTATCAGTTTACAATTAATGTATTATCCGTAAATGACGCACCCGATTTTACAGCTTCAAATCCGCCGGCAATTACAGAAGACGCCGGAGAACAAATTATACCAGACTGGGCGGTGTTTAATGCCGGACCGGATGATGAGAATTTTTTACAAAAAGTTGAAAATTATTTTGTAAAAAATGTGGTGAATTCAGAGTTATTTACAACATTGCCTTCTGTTGATTCTAACGGAACTTTAAAATACAAAATCGCGGAAAATGCTAACGGAACAGCTTCATTTGCAGTATCGGTTAAAGATAATGGCGGTACAGATAATGGCGGTACAGAAAACGGCGGTACAGAAAACGGCGGTACAGAAAACGGCGGTACAGATAGCTCGTCTTCGCAAACATTTACATTAACTGTACATCCGGTTAATGACGCGCCAGAGTTTACAGCTTCAAATCCGCCAACAATTAAGGAAGATGCCGGAGAACAAATTATTACAAACTGGGCAGTATTTAATGCCGGATCGGATGATGAAGATTCCATACAAACTGTTTTAGTTTATACTTTAGATAATTTAACTAATCCGGAGTTATTTAGTACAATTCCTTCAATTAATACAAATGGAACTTTAATCTATAAAACTGCCGAAAATGCTAACGGAGTGGCTATTTTTGAAGTAATAGTAACAGATAATGGCGGAATAGAATATGGCGGTGAAAATACATCTCAAAAACAATCTTTTATAATAACTGTATTATCCGTAAATGACGCACCCGATTTTACAGCTTCAAATCCGCCGGCAATTACAGAAGACGCCGGAGAACAAATTATACCAGACTGGGCGGTGTTTAATGCCGGACCGGATGATGAAGATTCTTTACAAATGGTTAAAAGTTACATTGTTACAAACATTAGTAATCCCGAATTATTTTCCGAATATCCCAATTTAAAAAATGACGGCTCTTTAACCTATAATATTAAAGCAGACAAAAACGGTACTTCTACCTTTGATGTTGCTGTTATAGATAATGGCGGTGTTGCGGAGGGCGGTGTTGACAGTTCAACTATTAAAACTTTTGCAATATCTGTCTCAAATCTAAATGATGAACCAACAACTATCGGTATCCCTAATATTCAGGTTAATGAAGATAGTGAAAATACAATATTGGATTTAAGTAAGTTTTTTGAAGATGCCGATCAGGATCCTTCGGAGCTTAAATACACAATAACATTAAATTCAAATCTATTTAATTCATTTTCTATAAAAGAATATAATTTAATAATTGACTATGAAGCCAATAATAATGGCAGTTCTATTGTTCAAATTATGGCAACTGATAATATGGGGAAATCGGTAAAAACCAGTTTCCAAATTTTTATTAATAGCGTTAATGATGCTCCTGTAGCAATAGGAATAAGTAACATTGAGCTAAGTGAAGATTCTGAAAATACAATTATCGATCTTTCAAAATGTTTTGCGGATGTTGATCAGTATTCTGAAACTTTAAGTTATAGTATTGAAAATATTACAAACGGGGAATTGTTTTCATCAGTAACTGTAAATGGCAATAACCTGGTTCTTGATTATTTTGAAGGGAAAAACGGGACTGCTGTTATAACCGTAATAGCCAAAGACAAAATGGGTTTATACACTGATACTACCTTTACAGTAACAATTACACCTGTAAATGATGCTCCGAAGATTAGTCCTGTTCCGGTGATAGAAATTAATGAAGATGAACAATTTGTAATAAATTATTCATCTCTATATAACTTTGTGTCTGATGATGAAACTGAAAGTTCCGACATATTTTACCGGATAACCTGATCGGCATTTATAAAAGAAAAAAGCTCAGGTATTGACAGCGTTATATTTAAACCGGTTGAAAACTGGTATGGTAAAGATACACTAAAACTTGTAGTAAGTGACGGTGAGCTGAGTACATCCGGCTGGATAATAGTTAATGTTTCCGCTGTTAATGACGCGCCTCAGATATCACCTATACCTCTATTTACTATTGATGAAGATAATAGTCTGGTCATTAACTTTTCAAATTTATTTAAATATGTTTCCGATGATGAATTAAAAAGTTCGGAATTAGTATATCAGATAAACACATCAGATTTATGGGAAAATATTTATTCATCCAACGACAGTATTATATTGAAGCCAAAGGAAAACTGGTACGGTAAAGATACACTCAGTTTATCTGTTAGTGATAAAGAGCTTACTAATACTGCAAATCTTTATTGCACTATTAATCCGGTTAATGATTTACCCTGTTTTGAAAATTTGATGGATACACTTAATAATTATGGAAAAGATACTTCTTCCATTAATCTGTGGGATTATGTAATCGATATTGAAGATAGTCCGGAACAACTTTCATATATCGTAACAACTTCATCCGATACATTAAAAACTATGTTCAATGTAGAAAACGGCGAGCTTAAACTTCATACTAATTTACCTTATGAAGGAAACATTAAAGTCTCTATTAAAATGACTGATACTGAAGGCGGAACCGCTGATACAGACATTGTATATAAATCGCGCATATTAACAGGTTTACATGCTCTTGACGGATTAATTCCTGACCAGTTTATTTTGGAACAAAATTACCCGAATCCATTTAATCCGGTTACTACAATACGTTACGGACTTCCTAAAGAAAGTAATGTGAAAATAATTGTATATAATCTTTTAGGCGAGGTTGTAGTCTCTTTATTGGATGATGTACGGAAAGCCGGTTATTATGAGGAAAAATTTCATGCTTCAAATTTATCAAGCGGTATTTATCTATTCAGAGTTATTGCCAATTCAGTTAATAACAATGATGTTTTTATGAAAACTAAAAAAATGTTGCTGCTAAAATAAAGTTTAAAAGGCTGTCAGACTTTCCCCAAAAAAAGTCCGATAGCCTTTAACCTGCCTTATAAGACAAATAATACTTTAAAATGTTTCTGTGATGAATAAAAAAATGCCTTAATTAATTGAAACTTAAAGTCCTTTTATGTGGTCAAAGCAAAATTAAATAACCATTAGGATTTGGGATGAAAAAGAAAACTTCAAAAACTAAAGAAACAATTAAAGAATATACATCTCTAATATTTTTCGCGTTTATACTTACTTCCTCAATAATTCAGGGCTCCAGAATTCCTACGGGATCAATGATGAACACAATTCTAATTGGTGATCAGATAATGGTAAACAAACTGGCTTACAATTTAACAACTCCCAGAAATATTCCGTACACCGATATCCGGCTGCCTCATTACACCTTTAATTTATTTGGCGATCCGGAAAGAAATGATATTGTAGTATTCGAATTTCCGGGGGAGCAAAATGAGTTATATGATACAGAATTTGACAGTTATGTAAAAAGATGTGTAGGAGAACCTGGTGATAAAGTTGAAATTATAGACAGAGTCTTATTTGTAAATGATAAAGAGTTTCCAATTCCGGCTAAAATTAGATACGCAAAAATGGGAACTGAAAAGAGAGGAATTTCTGATCAGCGTATTTTCCCCAAAAACGCCGGATGGAATGGCGATAATTACGGTCCGATAATAATTCCTAAAAAAGGTGAGATAGTTAATCTAACAACAGAAAACATTGAACAATACAGAAAAATTATAAATTTAGAATATGGAAAAGAAGTTGTAACGGTTTCTGGGAACAGAATTTTAGTTAATGGAAAAGAAACAGATACATACAAAGTAAAAAAAGACCAGTATTTTATGATTGGCGACAACAGAGACAACAGTTGGGACAGCAGATATTGGGGATTTGTTTCGCGCGATAATATAGTTGGACAGCCGTTGTTTGTATATTTTTCATGGGATAGTGATATTCCATTTTCACAATTCGGGAAATTACTTGGTTCAATTAGATGGAATAGAATAGGAAAAATTTTATGATAGGTATTGCATTTAAATTTAAAAGCCCATAAATTTAGAATCTTAATTTTAAGTTCTGAACAGCCTCATGGTGTAATGGTAACACACCTCCCTTTGGAGGAGGTATTTCAGGTTCGAATCCTGGTGAGGCTGCAAAAAAAAGCTCAAACAATGTTTGAGCTTTTTTTGGTTTAAAATGCAAGAATTCCTATCTGTAATACTCGTAATGAATTTCATGATTAGTATAAGAACTGACCATTGAAACTTTAACTTCTTTTATTATTAATTTATTGTTCTCATCATAAATATAATTTTCTTCACTATCTATATTGGGCATATCAGAAAAATAACCTTTTACACTTTTAAGCAAACCATTTTCATAATTATAAATGTATGTGTATTCAGTTTTTCCATTTCTTAAAATTGTTTCTTTTGTTTTAAGCCCTTTATCATATTCATACTCGTAAGTTCTTAGATGATAATCATCAGCATAATCATATTTTTTGGCTACTAAACCGCCTTTGTATTCAAATGTTGATCTATAAACCGTATTTTGATTTCCTCTTCTATCTATTGTTTCTATCAATTGATCATTATCATTATAGTTATACTCAATTGAATTTCGGTAGGTTATATTGGAGGTATGTACAGTTTCTTCTCGAATTAATAAATTTTGTTCGTTGCATATATAATTTAAAGTATCAACCCAATTTGGACCCGAATACATAATTTCTTGCTTTACAATTCCATCAGAATTATAAAGTATATCTTTTTCCTTAAAAGAACCGTGATCCATTTTAACATGCTTCAACAAACCATTTTCATAATATTCATACTCAAGAAAATTCATTACAATGTCAGTGCCCGATATGTACCATGTTTCTTTTTTCAGTTTGTAATTTCTAGTTGCCGGATCATCTTCAATAGTAACAGCATGATCACACTGCACAAATAGAGAGGAAATAAAAATAATTAAAAGTATGTATAATCTTTTCATCTAAAAACCCTTAGATACTAATGTAGATCTAATTCTCGACAAGCTTGATCTTACAAAATAAATTAATTAGTAACAACCTTCACTTCATCACTTTTGTTTAGAAGCTCAACAACACCCTCAAACTTAATATTTCCACTTAATTTATGATCTCCTTTAATTGTAAGAGATTCACAATTTACCAGTGACGGCACAATAGGAATCCGATTATCTAAATCATCAACCAGTTTGTAGAATTTTTTATCTAAACTTATAACCAATGGTTTTAGATTTCTTTCAGGATTCAGTACTATTCTAAAATCGTTTGTTAAAATGTAATTATCCGAGCGGACTGCCAGAAGATCATCTGTTGTTTTAACCGGAGCAAATCTTGCTCTTGGAACTGCTAAAGCTCCGGCATTCTTAAATACAGAAATGGCAGAACCCATAGCTGTTTCAAGCTGGTAAACTTCTTCGGAGTTTGCATCTTTAGAATTCACATTCTTTTTATTTACAATCATCGGAAGTCCAAGAATATTTTCTTTCTCTTCCATCACTTCCTTAAGCTGCTTCAAATTTATCCAGATGTTATTTGTATTAAAATATTTGTGTTTATTAATATTCTGGAACTCATTTTCATCTTCTTTTGGACACTGTGCGGCTTCTCTAAGAATTAGTTGTCCATTTGGCAACTTTGCTAAATGACCACCTTTTTTATCAGCTGAAGTTCTTCCGGCAACTTCCATCAAAAATGGCAGATTGTTTTCAGCAAAAAATCCTAGAATTTTATTATCCATTACTGCACCAAGATTATCAGAATTGGATATAAATGCATATTTAATTCCCTTTTCCAAAAGCTTGTCTAACATTCCACTTGTTACAAGAGAAGTATAAATTTCTCCATGTCCGGGCGGACACCATTCTAAAGTTTTATTTTCCTCATATTCCGAAGGAGTGAAATCATTAACAGATATTTTGGGTATTTTGTGTTGAAGGAAATCTAACGGCAGATCACTTTTAATTGATGGATAATTATTAAGCAATTCTAAAGATTTTTCCTGAGTATTAAAGCTGTTCATAAGAACAAGCGGAATCTTACTTGATTCAACTTGCTTTGCAATAATATCAATAAATGTATAATTCTCTTTTATTTTTAAAAGTGACTTTGCTTCACTTAAACCCATTCCGGTTCCTAATCCGCCGTTTAGCTTAATTAGAACACTTTTATTTAGAACTGATTTCCCAATTTCCTCATGATTTTCTGTTAGTGCTTCATATTCCGGAAGTGTTTCCACAGCATTTATTTCTTTTTCTGGAAGAAGTCCCCTTTTACCATTTAACAACTGATTATAGTAAAACTCAAAAGTTTCTATAACTATCCTGGGAAGATTTTCTGCTTCCATTTTTTTTATAAACAACTCAATATTATTCAATTTAATCTCCGCAAATTTTCAGTATCTATAAATTCTATGTTGAAAAGTTATTTATATTTCTTCCGTTTTCAGAAAAAAAGCATTTTTTAATCTTCAAAAATGTTTCTATATTTTAAATAATCCTCAGTAACTTGAACAACTTCTATCTTATATGTTATTATCCCACTCCAATTGGTTGATTCAATTTCATAAATATTATCAGCTATTTTTTCCCAGCTTCCTTCAAAATTGCTGTAAGAAATAGGCGGAGTTCCGCACCAGCCGGAATTCTTTCGTTCGAGCAATGTGCCGTCTTCATAAAAAATTATTCCGGGTTTGTTATCATCTAACTTTGTTTTCCTTACTAAAATTAAGAAATCATCTTCAAATGTACTTTCAACCCATACCCCGACAATTGAATCTATTTCTTCCGGAATAAATGTATGATCGCATTGCACTAAAATTACAGAGAGTAATAAAATTAACAGGTTAAATCTAAATTTCATATTGAAGCCAATTTTGTTTTATTGAATTTAAACTTATGGCAGGATTTTTCCAAGTCAGTTATGAGGTAAAAAAAAAGCGGATTGAAAAATCCGCTTAAAAGTTTTACGGCAGCATTTTACCAAATAATGTTGCGTACATAATTCTATAAATATCTGTATTATCGGTGTTATTTTTAAGTAAGTTAGAATTAAGTCCGTAAGTCTTAGCCAGCACAGCACCAAAAACATCACTACTAGTTGCCCACGAAACTCCAAACCTGAACTCTCTTCCGTTTTTATCGGGTTTAGCTATAAAAGGCAGAGAATTTGTTCCATTTATTCCGTCAAGTTCAGCTCCGCTGGATGATCTATCAGGCAATGGTTTATTAAAATCCTCACTATTTCTAACACTTGCAATCTGCAATCCGCCAGCTTCACTATCAGAACAGGTTATTAACATTGTATTCGGATTCTCATCTATAAAATTCATTACAGTACCAAAAGATTCATCGGCTCTTCTTAAAGATTCAAAAGCTCCCGAAGCATTCATGTGATTTGAAAAATTATCCGATCCTTCTTCCTCAACTACCAAGAAAAACCTTTTACCTTTATTCTTCAAAAATTTTAACGCAAAGTCAGTCATCTCAGCTAAAGACGGTGCATTATCATTATAAAGAGGTAATTCTTTTTCAGCTAATTCTTCTTCAGTTAAATCATTAAAGGTATGAACTGCCGCAAAAACACCAAGTACTTTTTCAGTTTTAACAGATAATTTTAATAGTTCGTCGCGTGTGTAAACTACCGTATAGCCTAATTCTTCGGCAAGTTTTATTATATTTTTTCCGTCTTTTCTAACACCTGGTTTTCCGTGTTTACCAATTTCGCCTTCTGGCAATAATAATGTTTCGCCACCAGAAAGAATTACTTCGGCACCGCTTTTAATAATTTGTTCTGAGATTGTATCTGTCATATTCCGGTTTGCCGCATTAGCTAAAAAAACCGCCGAACCAGGTTCACAAATATGACCGCTGTTTATAACACCAACAGCCATTCCGGCTTTCTGAGCCTCAACCATAATGCCGTAATCTTTTCCTGATAAAGATTTAATCGGGTTTTTTGTATTTATTCCAAAAGCACCATAATCCGCTTTAATACCAAACGCGTGAATAGTCGCGCCCGCATTTGAGCTTGTTGAAGCTGCATCCAGAATGTGTCCTCTGTAAAGCCCGATGTTATCGAACTTATCCCAGTTTAACAAACTATCCGGCCCTTTTTCTATCATTCTAAAAGCGCCCCACTTTGCCGCGCCTGCGCCATCCGGATGAATAAATATCACACTTCCGGTTTTAATTTCAGAAGTTTCGTTTTTTGTGCACGAACTTACAGTAAGAAATAATAAAAAACCAAAACATATTTTTAATAATGAATTTAATCGCATTTTCTTTATCCTTAATTAAAATTGATATATAGTAATTTAATTATAAAAAATTATTGCTATGTTAATAAATTGTTATGAACATAAGACTACTTTTTTTCTGCGGTAAAAATTGCACGCATGGGAGCCGGATAACCTTCTATAGTTTTGTTTTCGTCATTCGGATCAAGAAAATCCTTTAACGATAGGAATTTCATCCAGTCAGTTTTCCGCTGTTCCTCCGATGTGGTTTTTGTTACATCCGCTAATTGAATGTTTTTATATCCGCAGCGTTTAAGCCATGATTCTAAGGTAAGACAAGAAGGTAAAAACCAAACGTTCCTCATTTGCGCATAACGACCTTCAGGTACAAGCACCTCGCCTAATTTGCCGTCTATAACTAATGTTTCAAGAACTAATTGTCCCTCATTTCGTAAAAAAGATTGAAGTTCGTATAAATGATCTAACGGAGAACGGCGATGATAAAAAACGCCCATCGAAAAAACAGTATCAAAGTAATTTAAATTTCCGGGTATATCTTCTATACCGGCTGGTAAAACCCAGACCGATTTTTCGCCGATGAAATTTTTTATTGTATAAAACTGAATTACACTCAGTAAATATGGATCAATTCCAATCACATATTTAGCGCCTTCATCATACATTCGCCAGCAATGATAACCGTTTCCGCAGCCAATGTCTAAAACTTTTCTATCCGTTAATGGATGAATTTTATTTTTAAGTCTGTTCCATTTTAAATCGGAACGCCATTCTGTATCAATATTAATTCCGAAAAGATTATACGGCCCTTTACGCCATGGATGGAATTCACGCAGTTTATTTTCCAAATCCAGAATTATTTCATCGGAATGATCTTTAGAGCTGCCGATTTGCAAAGCACCCTTTGATAAATCTAATACTGATGCTTCTAATTTTGGAAGCGATTCAAACCGATTCTTCCATTTAAGAAAATCGCCGTGCATAAAAGCCTCTTGGATAAGCTTATCCAAATCCGGGAACCAGTCAGCAAGTTTTGTATTTCCTAGTGTTTTATAAAAGTTTGAAAAATTTATCATTGGCAAAGTTTAGATTTTGAAATTACAAAGTTAAGAATAAAACCAGAATTTTACCCCATCCAGAAACCTTTGCGCTGCGAAACTCCTAAAACCTTTTTGCACTCAGCACAAAAATAAACATACCTTTTACCAAATGTTGTTTCAATCTCTCTGATTAATATTTCATGAAGTTCTTTTTCGCAGAAAGGACATATTGGATTTACATCACTTACTTCTCTTGATTTAATCATTTTATGACTCCTGTCTTTCTCTTTATATTTCTAAAGTAATTGATATATAAAAATAAAAAAACTATTTTTATAATAAACACATTTAATTGGAAAGGATTAAAAATGAAAAAATCTGTATTGATGGTTTTAATTGGCAAGCGTAAAGAAGAAGCTGTAAAAGTACAGCAAATCTTAACTGGCTGGGGGTGTATAATTAAAACACGTTTGGGAATTCATGATGGTGTAATGGAAAATTGTTCCGATCAGGGTTTACTGATTTTAGAGTTGCATGGGACTCAGGAACAGAAAGAAGAATTAGCTAGAAAGGTAGCTGTATTACCGGGTATTGCTTCTAAATTAGTAGAACTGGAAGTAGAATAATTGTTTTTAAAATCGACTATGCTGGTTATACTTTGCATCGATCTGGCTGCTGCTTGTATACATCTGTTTTAAAAACACAAAAAGTATTTGGAGCAAAGAAGTATATGAAAAACATATGCATTTTTGTATTATTTATAATATTTACTGCTGTATTCCAATATGAAGTACAAGCTCAAACCGAACTTGAAATTGTAAAAAAAGTATCTAATGAAATCCAAATTGATTCTTTAAATTCTTTTTTAAAAGATCTTACAGGAGTCAATCCGGTAATTATTGATGGAAAATTAGACACAATTACAGGACGCTATGCTTATAGTGAAGGAGGAGTTCTTGCAAGTAAATATATTGAAGAAAATTTAAGGAACTTTGGATATAAAATATCTAGTCAAGCATTTACTGAATATGGTTACAATGTAATTGCTGAGAAATCGGGAATTTTATATCCGGAAAAAAAATACATTATTTGTGCTCACTACGATACAATGCCATATATAGAATTGTCTCCAGGTGCAGATGATAATGGGTCGGGAACATCAGCAGTTTTGGAAGCTGCCAGGGTTCTAAAAGATTATAATTCAAATTATTCAATAATATTTGCTTTATGGGATGAAGAAGAAACAGGTTTGGAAGGTAGTAAATATTTTGCAAAAAAAGCATTTGAATCTGGAGAGGATATACTAGGAATAATAAACCTTGATATGATCGGGTACAATGTGAATGATAATTTAACTGTGATACTTACAGTTGAGGATTCAAAAGAGTTAGCTTATACTGTTATCGATATTAATGAAAAAATGGATGTTGGCCTTACACTACAACTTGATATAAACGAGCGACCTGATGGAAGTGATGAAATGTCGTTTCAAGAATATGGTTACAAGGCGATTCTTTTGGAAGAACTTATGCCTCGCAGTTACCCACATTACCACCAAATTACTGATACATTTGATAAAATTGATCATGAATATCATTTCAAAAATACTAGATTAGCTATATCAACTTTAACTTATTTAGTTGAATTGTCTGAAGCAACATTTGTTAATGAAGACAATTTTGTTGCTGATTATTTTTTAAAACAAAATTATCCAAATCCATTTAACCCAACAACAACGATTAGTTATTTAGTAAGAGAAAGAAGCAATGTAAATATTGAAGTTTATAATATAATGGGACAGAAAATAAAAGATTTAGTTAACCAAGAAATGAAGTCTGGTACATATGAAGTAGAATTTGATGCCACAAATTTACCTAGTGGAGTTTATTTTTATAATCTAATAGCTAAAGATTATAAACAAACAAATAAAATGTTATTGATTAAATAGCAGTAGTTTTTGTTACTATTATGTTACGTGAAAATTCGGAAGCTGTTTAGAATATGATGGTTAGGGAAAATAATTTATTAAAAAAATCCCGGCAAAAAACCGGGATAATAAAATAAAACTTTATAATTGAATGCTTTTATAACGAAATCGATAATGATAAAAGTTTGGCTTCAAAATCTGCTAATTCTTTTTCCATTCTCTCTTTAATTTTTTGCGATTCTTCTTCTAAATTTGGGAGTAAACTTTTATAGTAATTTATTCCATCAAGCATATTATTTTTGAATTCTTCCAAATACTTAGTTTTAATACCGGCTAAAGGATTTTCGCTTTCCTTAACTTTGTTTACCAGATAATCGAAGTACAATCCTAATTCCTTAATAAAAATATTTGGACGTTCTTTTTTAGTAATAAGATTAGCTCTTCCGTAAATGTGATCGACCATTTCAAATAAAGATGCTTTTTTAGAAAAGTAAGCCATGTTAGGTCCCGGACAAACTGAAACTGCTTTGCTCAATTTTTTAGGATCAAGTTTGTTAACCTTATGAGTTGAAGCTCCAAGTCCTACACACAGACAAGCTTTTTCAACAACCTTATCAAATTCCTTTTTGAAATCCGTATTTATCTCGTATTTATCTTTAAGCTCATTAATTTTTTTTGTTACATAAGAAATTGAGGCTGTACACTGTGGTTTATCAGAATACTCGGTATTAGAAATCAAAAATTTCTTTGTACAGGGACTTCCGGGTCGCCCATTTTTAAGCCTTTCAATTTTTTCAAGCTCCTGTTCACTTCCTCTTAAATTATTAAAAGGAACACCCAGCGGTGAAGCTCCGCTAAGATAAAGATCCTTTTCTTCAGCTTTGCTTAGCTTTTCAAGAGTATTCTCGTCAACATTCATAATTTCCGGAACAAGCATAAATGGTGTTCCCCAACCGACTGAATCCATACCATAATATCTTTGCAAAAAGTGATGTTCACTTTCAGTCCCGACTCCGCCCTGAACAGTAATATTAAGACCTAATTTTTCACCGTTATACCTAATCCCCTTTTTGGTCAGAGCCTGATCAAGCAGATTTTTAACCATGTTTATTAATTCTGTTTTTTTACTTTTGAATTCTTCTAAAATTGGTCCTAACAAAAACCCGTCAGTTGCAAAAGCATGTCCGCCGCAATTTAACCCCGATTCAATTCTGTATTCAGAAACCCACAAACCTTTTTTGGCTAAAAACTTTCCCTGTATAAGAGCTGATCTAAAATCACTTACTTTCAAAACTATTTTCTTTCTAATATTGCCGGCTAAATCGGGATAAAAATCATTGAACTTTTCGGCATAACTATAAAGCCGGGGATTCATTCCCGCGGAAAAAATAACAGATCCTTCAAGATCACTTTCCGCGAATCCTCTTAAAGCCGCGTGTGCGTCGTTATATTCATTCGATAAGACTTCACCGCTCTTTGTTCTATTGGTTTTATCAAGCTTTGTCATAATGTTAACATCAATAGATCCCAGAGAGATGTTTTCTTTAAGCCATGCCTGAAGTTTTTCAAACGAAACACCGTCTACGGTAGTCAGCAGTTCTCTATATTTTTTCTTTAGATCAGAAAAATCGGGGAGCATTTCAAAATATTTAGCAAGATCATTTTCAGCATTGAATTTCATTTTTTTCAATTCATCCAACTGCTCGTTTACCATTGTATTAAGCATGTTTAGATAAGCTGTAACCCTTTTTGCGCGGGCATCATTATCTTTCGGATCAATTTCGTTAAACTCTTTATTTGTTTTTTTACTATAATATTCACGCATTTTTTCTAGAAGTGAATCATCAACTAAAGAGACAACTGAGGAAATACCATATTTTGCAACCTTAAGCGGAGTATCAATTGAATAACCTATTCCAAGAACAGGGATGTGAAATTTATGTTTTTTGTTCATAATAAATCTTTCACTTATTTTTTTTAATAGAACGTTAAATATACGGAAAGTTTTTGAGGATTAAGCCTCGAAGTATATTTTTTTTAATGGAATATTATTTCTCTTTAAAATTTCCAGGCAGAACATTCAATTCCAATTTCACTGCTCTCAGTAAAATATTTGTTGTGCCCGATTCGCATTTTTTCAATATCAGACATTTTACTTTTTTGTATTAACATGCCGTTATTATTTATAATCAATTCGGAAAGGTAATTGCTAGAGATTGGATTTACTTGCGGAAGTTTGCAATAATCTTTAATCTGATTAAGAATTGAGTAAGGAATCATAGTATTTTTATCATCCGCATTTTCTTTTGCTAAAAGGGATTCTAAAATAAGTGTGTTTTTGTTCTTTTCACTTTTAGATTTAAAAGTCAATATTATACTTTCCAGTTCATCATTCGAAAGATAATAAGTAATATCTTCGAACAGGATAATACATGGCGAGTTATTATAATATTCGTGAATAAGATTTCTTAGAACTTCTCTAATTGTAGGCGATTTTATATCTGCGGTAATACATTTTATTTTTTTTGAGTAATGGGGAAAATGCAAATCATAAAGCTGTTGTTTCTCATCCATTCCTACTGTATCAATTTCTAATACTTTACTTATGTTATCAGAATTTGCATTTAAACTTTCTAAAGTATCTAACGAACGTCCGGCACCCAAAACAATCAACAGATACTTTTCATTACTGTTAGTTAATTCTTCACTAATTAATTTCTGAGTTAAATATTTACTGTTAAGAACAAATTCATTATACCACTGACAAATGGAATCGCACTTTTTGTGCAATTCATCGGCTGATGAGAGATCAAAATGCTCCAGAAGATCTTTTTCACTAACTGAACTGCTATTTTTAGCCCAACGCAACATTAATGCCGCAATGGGTTCATGTTTAATTTTGTGCATTATTTTTTTCTTACTACCTACTTAAAGAAAATAATTATAAAGAATATAAATGTTAAATGCTCTAAAAAATTTTTATACGTATGTTAATAAATGTTAAACTGTATTCTTTAGACTAGAATGATCGGGAAAACGTTGCTACTTTTTTACTTCTAAAATGTTTTTTACCGGAAGCCAATCGTCCATTTTGTTATTATATGGACTTTTATCAAATTCAAAAGGTTCAATTTTTTCTATTTTTGAAACCTCGATTAAAACCAAGTACCTTTTACCGCCCCATTTCTCTTTTTGTTTCATACTTAACTGTAGTTTTTCTTGATATTTTTCGATCAGCGAAATCGATTCTTCTTTCGTAAGTTTTTCTGAATTAAGAACTGATTCTACAACTGCCTTTGCTTTAAAAACTCCTTCACCATTATTATTAATAAAATATAGCTGATCATCTTTTTCAACCCCGCCGTAAGGCATTTTCCTTCCGGTTGCACCTCTGATAATCATTGTTTTTATACCGCACAATAAGTTTTCAAGTTCATTCGCTTTTGAATCCAAATAAACTACATGATCCATTATTCCTCCAGAGAATTTTCACTTTCTCCCTCAAAAACACCATAAATATCAAAATCGATTTCAGTTAAAGTCATTTTAGAAGATTTAATTATTTTATCGTTTATTATCCATTCAGTTTCAGAATATGCCGGTACTTTAAAATCGCCAAATTGTTTATAGTCGGAAAAAATTACGCCGGACGGATAACTTTTTATGCCAAAATCAGAATTTATTGCCCTGCTGTCTGTTTGAATTTTGATTATTTCATCATCATCGTTAAACGTAAATATAGCAGCCGCACTTATTCCTAAATCTCTAAATATTAATTTTGCCCTATTATTTGTCATTACTTTCCATGTTATATGCCTGTCCGGTAATAAAGTTGCCGGATAAAAAGGCATTTCAGAAATATATTTAAATAGAGAGGATCGGCTAATTTCTTCACCCTCAGCCGAACTAAATTTAATTAAAGAAAAGAACTCTGAAAACTGTCTGCCTCCCTGGTTAATGTAAATTTCATTATGCCTTATAACCGGGAACTTATAAATATAATATGCCGCGCTCCAGAAAAAACCAGGTCGTTTACAGGAAATATATTGTTCAATTTCAACTTCAGACCAATCGGAATTAAGATGAGGTTTTAAAAATCCTTTTTGTTTTAATCTAACAAAGCCAGGCAAAGTTACATTGCTTTTAATATGCTTTTTTAAATACCTTTTTACAATATCGGGCAATCCTCTTAATCTGTTATTTGTAAAATTAACCGGATCGGAATAATTGATATTGCTAAGCAGAATGTTCACACTTGATTCACGAATATCTGAATGAAGTTTTTTCCCGACATGAAATAACGCCCCAAGTATGAGTATTGAAATTATAAAAAATATTACTGTCGATTTCATATTTTACCCTTAAAGTGCAACCAGCACAAAGATACTATTTTTTAGAGTAAATTTGAAAATCTATGGTTACTTATTTTTTCCCTTCTTTAGGGAAAAGATGAAATTTTACCCGTTAATAAAAATACTATTTATAGACATGAATGCGGTATTGTTATCTTTTCTAAAATTTAAATCACAAATTATTAGCCTCATTTTTCGTATCTTTATTTTTTAAATTTTTAATGATATAAACAAATGATTGAAATTTCTTCCGATATAAAAGCTTTATTATTTGATTGCGACGGAACTTTAGCAGATACAATGCCCATCCATTTAAATGCCTGGGATGAAAGTTTTAAACTTGTTAATAGAATTTGTCCTATAGATTTTTTTGACAGCATGAAAGGTGCTCCGGCTGAAAAGATAATAAAAATATACAACGAAAAATTTGATGATGACCTACATCCTGAAAAGTTTGCTAAAAGCAAAGATAATCTTATTATAGAAAAACTTAAGAATGCAAAACCAATAAAACCGGTTGCTGATCTTGCGTTTCAATATAAAAATATTCTTCCAGTCGCGGTTGTCTCTGGCGGATTAAAAAGAAATGTGTTATTAACATTAGAAGCACTTGGAATGGAAGATCATTTTGATGCTATTATAACTTCTGATGACGGACTGGCGCCAAAACCAAATCCCGATATGTTTTTAGAAGCTGCTAAAAGATTAAACGTTTCGCCGGAAAACTGCCTTGTATTTGAAGACGCTGATTTAGGAATTGAAGCGGCCGTAAATGCCAACATGAAATTTATTGATGTAAGAGAGTTTATTTAATGATAAGATTAAATCTTAAAAATATGAAGCTGAGAGAAGATCATTACATTGATATTCATACTCATAATCCTTCCGAAAGCAAAAATGTAATTACTGTTCAAAACAAATTTGTTGAAAATATAATTATGGATAATGAACCGATGAATACTTTGTTTTCATTTGGTCTGCATCCGTGGCATATTGGCAATAAAAGCGAACTTGCAATTATGACTCTTAAGGAAGTTGTAAAACTTGATGAAGTTATTGCAGTTGGTGAAATTGGTCTTGATAAAAATATTGATTTCCCTTTGGAAAAACAGATTGAATTTTTTGACCAGCAAATACTAATTGCTAAGTCGGTAAATAAACCCGTTATTGTTCATTGTGTTAAGTCGTATTCCGATATTATAAAAATAAAAAAAGAACTTGCCGAAGAAATGCCCTGGATTATTCATGGTTTTAATAGTTCTAAAGAAACTGCTGAACAATTAATAAAGCATAATTGCTACCTTTCGTTTGGCCACTTATTACTAACTGAAAACAGTACATCTTCTAAAGTTTTAAGTGAAATTGATATCAATCGTATTTTCTTTGAAACTGATGAAAGTGAATATTCAATTATTGATATTTATAAAAAAGCCTCCCAATTACTCTCTGTTAGCGAAGAAAAGCTAAGAAATGTGATTATAACTAATTTTGAAAGGTGTTTTGGAATTGGATAATAATTATTGGCTTAGCAGAACTGAGCTTTTAGTTGGATCTGTTAATATAGAAAAACTTCAGAAAGCACATGTTTTAATTGTAGGACTTGGCGGAGTCGGGGCTTATGCGGCCGAACTTATCTGCAGGGCGGGTGTTGGCGAAATAACAATTGTAGACGGTGATAAAATTGTTCCCTCGAATATAAACAGACAATTACCCGCGCTAAATTCTACACTGGATAAAGAAAAAACTGAAGTTATTGGCGAACGGCTTAAAGATATAAATCCCTCGTTAAAACTGAATATAATCAATGAATACATTAAAGACGAACGTATGATTGAGATTTTAGAAGATAAATATGATTATGTTGTTGATGCGATTGATACATTAAGCCCTAAAATTTACCTGATATATAATTCCGTAAAAAAAGGATTGAAAATTGTTAGCTCGATGGGTGCTGGCGGAAAGTACGATCCTTCTCTTGTTAAAGTAGCCGATATTAAAAAATCATTTAATTGTAAACTTGCAAGAGTTGTAAGAAAAAGATTAAACCGACTTGGAATTAGCAAAGGATTTAAAGTTGTATTTTCTCCGGAAGAAATATCAATGGATGCTGTTATAATTGAAGAAAGTGAAAATAAAAAATCGAATGTAGGAACAATTTCCTACATGCCGCCAATTTTTGGATGTTTCTGCGCATCGGTTGTAATAAGAGATATAGTAAAAGCTGAGTAAAATTTATTTAAGTGAACATAGTTTATAAGTAACTCTGCAAATACTTCCTCTTTCTTAATATTTAACTCACTTTTTACTATTTGTCACCTCTTTCAAAAACTATAATCTATTTTCTATAAGCTTTGTTACACTTTGTGCAAATGTGCCATAAGTACATTTATATAATTAAAAATACGTTGGGTATAAAAGTAATTACTTACTATTTCTCATTAAAATTTGTAATTTAATATCCAAAAGGGTACAGGGTTTCATGATTAGTTAGTGCCCAATTTCGGCAAGTTAGAAATAAGTTAGTACGATATGAATGAAAATGTATTTAAATTGGAAGAAGCGGGGTATTATTTTTTCAACGAAGTTTTTTATCAAATTAATGAAGTATTAAGTTTGATGGTAGCTGGTGAAATTTTTGGAAAAACCATTCTGGATATTGAACCTGAATCTAATGATAAAATGCCTTCTATTCCCGAGCACATTATTGACTCACTAAATTATAATGGTTTTGTTTTATCTGAACATACAATTTCAAAGATGAATGGAGCGTGGGCTAGAGCTCGAGTTGATGCTAAGCATTCTATATTAAAACTTAAGCGAAAAGATAAAATTAATAGAATCGAGGTTTTAGGTCATATAATTAATCTTTCTTTACTTGTAGAATCATCCTTGAATAAACAACTTTTTTTACTCCAAGAATCTGGTGAAATCGAAAATAGCATTTTTAAATCATTGGATAGAAGTGAAGTACTTTCAAAACTTATGTTTATTTTCAAAGATCAAATATTGAATAAGTCTTTAAAAATTGACAGAATTAAACATTTAGTCTCGCTTCGTAATCAAGCTGTTCATTATAAAGCCTCCAGTACTAAAAGTATAGATTTAAGTATTGAGGACTTACTTTGCATTTGGGAACAAATTGGTGAGTTATTAGAATTAGTTGATGGTCACCTCGGAAAAGCAGATATCATGAAGCATAAAAATCAACTCATTGAAAAATGGATTGATTAAAATCTGGTAACCTCAAAACCCCAGATGAGCGGAACATGAATGTAAAATCAAACGGATTTCTTTCTCTTTCACAAACACAAAAATTTGCACAACGGGTTAAATTTTATCAGATCAATTTGCAAATACAATTCGGTATCAAAAAAATGAGGTCGATTGCATTTAGTCACGGGTTGCCAGGGCAAACTTTCCTGCAATTTGCATTTAGTCACGGGTTGCCAGGGCAAACTTTCCTGCAATTTGCATTTAGTCACGGGCTGCCAGGGCAAACTTTCTTGCAATTTGTATTTAGTCATGAGCTGCCAGGACGAACTTTCTTGCAATTTGTGTTTAGTCATGGAAAGAAAAGTCCAAAAGTTGTTTTTTGCATTTAGTTAAAGCACTGAGCGGAAAAGGAAGTAAAGAATCTAATGTAGGAACAATTTCCTACATGCCGCCAATTTTTGGATGTTTCTGCGCATCGGTTGTTATTAGGGATTTATTGGAAGCAACGTAATCCATCATCCTCGGATTTTATCGAATCATATTTAGTTTATCTTAAATCACACTTCGATATACCCCGGACAAGCCGGTCTTACTCAGTGTGACAAACTATGTCATCTCGATCTGTTTCAGCGTGAGAGATATCAACTAAAACAAAGATTTCTCACTTCGTTTGAAATGACAATCTGATTTCATTAATCTTCCAGAACCAACATCGCGCAATTTTCTATATGGTAAGTATGCGGAAACATATCAACAGGTCTTACTTTAACAAGTTTATAACCAGCCTCACAAAGAAGTTTTATATCACGCACTTGCGTTGTTGGATTACAGCTAACGTATGAAATCTGTCGAGGTTTTAATGCTAAAATATCTTTTACAGTTTTTGGATTCATTCCGCTGCGTGGTGGATCTGCTATAATAACGTCGGGTTTTGGAATACCTATTTCTTCAATAATTGGAAGAAACGATTTATTAAGATCGGCTAAAGCAAACTCAACATTATCAATATCATTTAGTTCAAGATTTTTCATTGCATCTTCAACTGCCGGAGCAACTGCTTCAATCGCAAATACTTTTTCTGGCTTTTCTGAAACATAGATCGAAATTGTTCCTGCACCGGAATAAAGATCGTAAACTATATCGCCTTCCTTAATACCGGCATATTCTAAAGCAACGTTGTACAAATGTTCTGCCTGTAAAGTATTTGTCTGGAAAAATGAATTTGCACTTATACGATATTTATGTTTACCGATTGTATCGTATATGTATCCGTCACCATGATAAACAATCTCATAATCACCAATTGCAACCTGCGATTTTTTTTCATTGATATTATTTATGATAGTCGTAATTTCTGGAACAACTTCTAGTAATTCATCTGAATATTGTTTCATTAACTCAGATTCATCTGTATGTGTAACAAGATTCACCATCAAATTATTTGTGTGATGACAATGTTTTATTACAAGGTTTCTCAAATAGCCTTCATGAGTTTTGGTTGAATATATTGTTGCATTTCTACTCTTAAAGAAATCCCTCGTAAAATTTAAAACTTTATTACTTAATTCCGATTGAAGAAAACACTCGCTTATATCAACTACTTTATCAAACATACGTGGAATATGAAGTCCCAGAGCAAAGAATCTATCTTCAACTTCTCCATCACTTTTCAGTTCTTCTTTAGTTAACCATCTTCTATCGGCAAAAGAATATTCCATTTTATTACGATAGAAAAAGATATTTTCGGAAGCTATAATAGGTTCAAATTCAAAGTCGGTAAATCCGCCCATGTGTTCGAAGATTTCTTTAACCTGAGCTTCTTTATATTTAAGCTGTGCATTATAATCTAAGTTTTGCTGTTTACAGCCACCGCAAACGCCAAAATAGTTACATTTTACATCAACTCGTTCCGGAGCGGCTTTTATTACTTCTGTAACTCTTGCTTCGGCAAATGATTTTTTTTTCTTAATTATCATTGCCTTAACAACATCACCAGGATAAGAACCGTTTACAAATACTACATATTTTTTTTCAGAATCTCCTTCAAACGGATTATCTATTTTAGCAATCCCTTTACCTTCAAATGCATAACTTTCAATCTCAAACTCTAGAATATCACCTTTTTTCACAACTAACCTTTTTCCATAATTAATACTTTAAATCCAATATATTTATCGCCGCCCTGTTTCAGGTAAACGCCCGATTCATGGCTAACTCGTTTTAACAGCTTTTTATGATAACTTTTTTCATTTTCTTCTAACAGATCTTTTGCTGCACTTAGTTTCTTAATATTTGCTGAATAATAGTTATATAACTTCGAAGAAAGATCAACTTCTTCAGTTATTATAAAATTTCGTTCTTCATAATATTTGCGCAAATCTTCTGTAAAAGCAGGATCAAGATCAGCACTTTCCCAAATATCATCAAGAAAAACCGGCTTATCTTCACGAAGATTTACAATTTCACCTACTGTAATAGTTCCGCCTTTCTTAAGAAGTTTTTTTAGGTGTTTAACAATTTTGTTCTTTCTAACATTTGTAATTGAACACTGAGCGTAGATAAGATCAAAAGTATCTTTATCAAAATCAGTAACTTCAAAATCCATCAAACGAACTTTCACTTTAGGATTATTATCCAAAACCATTTTAGAATTAATCAATGAATCATAATCTTCAACAATCAGTTCAACTACTTGATCTGTCTTTTCAGCTAATTTAGCAGCTGCAAATTCACTTGATGAACCAACCACTAGTATTCTAGGATTATCAAATGAATATATTTCCATTACCAGCTTTAACTGGCTATCGGAACCGGGTATTAAAATTTCTTTTTCCATACCCAAATTTACTTAAGTCTTACTCCTTTTCCTAAAAAGAATAGATTAATCATATAATTATTGAAGTGAAATTCTGAAATTCTCTTTTAATAGCTGGAGAGAGGTGGTTTTCCATGCATGTAAAGCAATACTTTCCATTGTCGTCAAAGACCATTGAATCCGTCTTAAAACTTCCAAAAGTTGTCATTCAGAGGAGCGAAGCGAAGCTAATCTCTCTTCTTATTTAATAAACAAGATTTCTCACACTCACTTTTCATTGCCGTCAAGAACCACTTCTTGACGGTATACTTAATATATTTTGTCGAGGAGTGGTCCTCGACAGCAGGTAAATAATATAAGTAAATGGTAATCTCATAAATATTGAAAAATAGTGGTCAAGTATGTTACACAATGAAACAGTTATAGAAAACAATAAAAACAAAATTTATTTCCATTTTTTTTATAAATATGAAAATTACAGTGCAAATGATGAATTTTTCGTAAAAGGGAGAGGAGAATCTTGTTTTGTTAACGTATCTGAAATAAAATTAATTTTTGCATGTGCTCAATATTCTGAAATCATTCTAACTGGCAATAAAATATTTAGAATGCGTGTTTCCCTTAAAGAGTGGGAATCAAAATTACCAAGTGAAATATTTAGACGAGTTCATAGATCTACTATTGTTAATATTAATTTTGTTGAATCCCATTTTCAAAAAAGAGGACAACACTTTTTGAGAATAAGTAATTGGGTAGACAACATAGAGATTAGTAAAAGAAAAGTTAAACTAATGTCAGATTTTGCAAATAAATCCTCAATCCGATTATTGCTCTGAGGAAGTTAAATAAACAAAAATGCAACTAATTTGATTCTTATTTGTGTTTTAACAGCATCAATTTTCTGAGTTCAAGATAAGAGCATTTTCGATTTTATGTCAATAAATTTATGCGGATAGAGTTTTGAATAGGGACAAGCAACACCCGCAAAAATTGTTATTAAAGCAATCATTCTAAGCGGTTTAATAATCAGGCTGTTTTCAA
>JAEINS010000052.1 GCA_016342755.1 Melioribacteraceae bacterium
GCATTACTACTCGTAATGGTATTGTCTTTATTCTGTTTATCGGGGACATTAATTCAAAATCCGTTATCATCAATCAATTCATCTATGGTTATGGATGGTCCAGGTGATGTGCCTTCCGATGTATTACCTCCGACTATTACTCCGTGATTATTATATAACAGAATTAGGTCTAAATACATAGAGTAGTCGAAAATAGTAGATTAATAATCTACATTTTCGTATATGTAATTACATTTCATTCAAATAGGATTGTGAACAAAGAAATGAGAATGAACGAAATTGTCAACATTGAATTAGATGGTATTTCAAGGACGATAATGGAATATTCTACTGATCAATTCATAACAAGTTATGCAGAAAAACTGTGTAAAAACGAATTTAAAAATAATCCAGTCTTTTTAAAATCTTTAGTCGACCGGATTAAGATATGGTATGACAACAATATTAATGATATTCAGAAGAGTCAATATGTTCAACATAAAGATTTACATCAGAAGAGTTATGAAATTATTTTGGAACTTTCAAAACTGATGGAAGAATGAATCCAATAATTTGATATTCTCATCAATCAAATTTAGGATAACCAAAAGGAGAAAAGAATATGAGTGATAACCATAGAATAAAAATCTTCTTAGTTAAGAAAGATATAAATGACACAGACGAAAATTTACTTAAATACGAAGAAGGGGATGCGAATTATCCTGAACTATTATTTCTATATGATGAAGAAGAGACAGTCTTGTACTATAGGGCTTATGGAGGAAGAAATCCAGGATGGTTTAGAACCTATTTAGGAAAAGATAAAACAGATGCGAATCTGGTTGTTTCATATGCAATGGGACTTATTTTTAGGACAATAGAATATAAAGGAGAAAATCGGAAATTCGCCATTACTTTTGGAGCAGGAGACAATATGCTTGATATGGAGAAATTCGAGGATAGGTTCGGCATGAAGATTGTACTGAATCTAGCAGATAAAATCTATTCGGTTAACAAGAAAAGCGTAAGCAGTACAATGTCAAGATCAAAGGAAAGTGCAACTCACGAACAGACCCTTAATGAGTTTGTGTTTGATATTGAGCAAGATTTGTTGTATGGAGTGACTGTTAAAGCAAAATCAAATGATTTCGCTATTGGAAACATGTCTGGCCGCGAATCGCTTTCATTGGTTACACATTTTGGATTTGAAGACCTAAATATACTTCTAGAAAAATGCATGAATACATATGAGGAAGATACATACAAAGAAGAATATAGCTTCATAGATAACATGAAAGAAATTACAGAGAAGAATCCATTGATACCAAAAATCTACGACGAGATTCTCAAAGCTTTTTTTGCAGAAGATACTGGTAAGGTTTGGTTTTCAGTCCCTGAGGATATAAACTGGGATGTTTTTGAATCATTTTCTCTATATAGAGGAAATGCCACTGAGAAGAATCTTGCTTCAGCAATAGAAGTTGATTCAATCGATTATGATGTGATTCATGGTTACTTAGAAACTGATCTAGGTGAGGTAGAGAAACTAGAAGATTTAAAAAGATATAAAGTCATTATTAATTCAACAGATGGTAGTTTGGAACACATCAAGTGGAAAGTATTCAATTGCATGTATGCATCAGTGTTAGTGGATGATTCACAATATGTTTTAAATGATGGAAGAATTTTTGAAATTCGCAAGGAGTTTTACAGACAATATGAAGGGGAGTATGAAAAACTGGACGTTTTCCCTGCTTTGATGCCATATACAACCGAAAAAAACGAAGCTGAATACAATAAAAATGTATATGAAAGCGATAAGGAAAAATATATTTTGTTGGATCACAGAGAATTTAGTGAATCTGGTAGAAAACTAGAAATCTGCGATTTGTTTGACAAAACAGAGAAATCATTTATTCACATTAAGAGATATGGTAGTTCAAGCGTACTAAGCCATCTCTTTTCTCAAGCGGCTGTTTCGGCTGATCTATTTAAGGATGGATATTTTCACGATAAAATACTTAAGAAAATTAACGATGAAAACACTAATGAAAAGATTGATTCCCTTTCAAGTAATGAGTGCAATGTAATAATGGGTATTGTTACCAGTAAGGAAATACCAGTTTCAGGAAAGTCTCATATTCCATTCTTTAGTAAAGTGAATGTAGTAAGAACAGTAAATCAAATCAAAAAATGGGGTTATCCAAAAGTTGGATTAACGTTCATAAGTTACAAAAAATAGAAAAGGAGAAATTGAAAATGGTAATCAAAGTTAAGAATCTTGTAGGTACAGGATCAAATGCAAGGGAAATTACTGGTACTTGGCTAGAGTATTGGGAAGAACAAACGGGTAGAAAAGCAGAAAAATGCTGTGCATATGATGAAAATTTGACAAAAGACAGAAGCAAAGTATATTTATGTGGAAGTACCAAAGGTTTACTAGGTGGCCACGTGAAAAAGGTGAAGGATAATGATAACCGATGGTATATTCTTCCAATTTGTAGTTCTCATAATAAAACGGATGATGAATATTGGGCTAAAAAAGAAGATTTAGTCTTAGCAACAAAAGAGTAACAAATACTATATTTGAAGGGAGTAAAGAAAAAAATGGATTTTTCACATTCAGTTATTAATCAGGTTTGGGAAAAGGCAACACCGATATCAGGAGTTGACCCCAATCAAAAAAGAAAAGACAAATGCGGAGCGGTGATTGCAAAAGCATCATATGGAATGCA
>JAEINS010000034.1 GCA_016342755.1 Melioribacteraceae bacterium
TTAGGATGGCTAAAATTCCACTTTTTTCGGGAATTTTAATTGTCGTTTAAAAGGAATTATAAATGTCGTTAATCAGGGAGTAGTTGCTTTGCAATCGGACTATAAGTATTCAAGCGTAAAAAACTATTTGTATAGAGATCATTCTATAATCTTTGTGGCAACAGATTATGTAAGTGCCGAGATTGTTTAGAGGAAATGTCAAGAAGTGGTTCTTGACAGCCTCGAAAATACCAAATTTATTTATTCACACTTTCGATACGTCCCGACAAATCAGGACTACTCAGATTGACTAGTACCCTTTTTATCAACATCTCTTGACTCCACTCGAAATAACATTAACATTTTTAAACAAAAACGAACTTTTAGAACTTTTTATTTGTTTTACGGAACCAAACTGTATACATTGCGTCTATACAGTTAAGTAGCTGTTAAGAACCATTTCTTGATAGAAAAATACAGTATTAGAATTATAATAGGTCTATAATTGAGTCATGAAATGGTTCATGACTCCCAGATGAAAATGTAATGCCGGTATTATTTTATGCCGGCATCTTTATCTTCACTTTTTCATTTAAGTACAAAGCTCCAATTACAATAATTCCACCAATAAATAATCTTAAAATATTTCCACTTTCTCCAAAAACTAACAAAGAAACTGCAACAGCAATTGGTATTTTAAGATTGTTAAAAACGGCAAGTGTTCCAGAGTTTACTTTTCTGGCACCGTAATTCCACAAGAAAAATCCAATACCTGAGGCAGCAATTCCAAGATATAATAAAGTAAATATCTGTTTATTTGTGATTATTAAATCAGAATAATTGGTTGTAACAGACGCAAATATAAATGTGATTATTGCTGCACCAAGATATACATAGGCGAAAATACTTTTATCGGAATGTGAATTTGTTGACATGACTTTTCTGTAATAAATTTGACCAAATGCAAAACAAAGATTTGAAACTTGCACAATTAAAAATCCAGTTATAATAGTACTGTTTATGTCTTCATATTTTATGACGGCAGTTCCTATAACAGAAAATAGTGCGGAGATAAAAAATGATTTATTGAATTTTTTCGAAAATAGATCATTTATAAGTGTAACATAAATCGGTGTAAATATGGTAAATAGTGCAACTTCATAAGCTTGTAAATATTGGAAAGCGTAAATATAACTGATGTACATTAATCCAAATTGCAATGCCCCGGTAAACATAAGCTTTTTTACTAATCGTAATTCAACATTCTTAATTTTTATAAATGGGAGAAAGAGGAAGAATGAAATTCCGATTCTTACAAATGATACAAAATTTGGATCAAGACCGGTTAAGTTGTCTTTAATTAGTCCAAACGAAAAAGCCCATAAAAGGGATACTATTAGAAGGTATATCATTTAAAATACTTTGAAATTTGAAAATAATAAGATAGGGGAATAAGTGGATAAATTAAAGACGACATCTTTAAAAAAGATGTCATCTTTCGTAAAAATTAATTGCCGAACATTCCGCCCATATCCATTTTTCTAAAGTTAGAAGGGGCTTTAAATAAATCATTACTCAAACTTTTTTTCTCAAGTTTTAAAGCTTCCATTTTAAACTGTGTTGTTCCGTCTTCATTTTTAGCAATCATTTTTAATGGGAACATACCTGAATCGGATAATTTTGATAACCAGTTGTTACCACCGCCCATTGGCCCCTGCATAAATTTGAAATCGCCTAAATCTTTTGCGATCCACATTTCAAATGTTCTACCTTCATCTTTAGAGGACAGTTTTTGACATTCATATCCTAAGATTGTTTCAGTGCCGCCTTTGGTAAAATTGGCTTCGTCAAAATCTACATCTTCTTCATCATCTTCGTCATCAGCAAACATTTTTGCTTTTTCTTCAAGGCTTTTTAGAGAGAATTCCATGTACATTTTTTGAGCCGGCATTAACATTATCATATTCTCTTTATCGATGATAGAAGCCATTTTTTGACCTTCAGCATCAATTTCAAATCTGATTGTTTCTCCCTTAATGTAATAATCTAATAACTGAGAATTCTCATCACCGCTAAGTTTATATTGAATATAACCTTCAAAAGCCTGTGCGCTAACTGAATTAAATGAAGCAATAACCACGATTAAAATTAAAGAAATACGAATAACTATTTTTTTCATTTTCAACTCCTTTTATTTATAAAATATAAATGCCCGACACGCTACAACAAAACTTCTTAAATTTAGTGAAAAATTATTTCTTGATGAAATAAAAACTTCAGTGTTTAAATATCTTCCCAGACAGCTATTGCTTCGTCAAATGGTTCTATTGCTCTTGGAATAGCTCCGTGTATGTATGAAATAAGAACACCGTAATTTACAATTGGTACTTCCATAAATCTGGCTTGTTTAATTCTTGTATGCATTCCTCTGCGTGTTGCCATACAGGCTCCGCAATGTATTATCAATTTATAATCTGCAAGATTATCCGGGTAATCGGCTCCGCTTCTATGATCGATTTGCAAATCTCTTTGTGTATGATTTCTAAGCCATCTGGGAATTTTTACTCTGCCAATATCATCTTCCTGCGAATGATGAGTACAGGATTCAGCAATTAAAACTTTATCACCGTTTAACAGGTCATTAACACGTTTAATACCTTTAACAAATTCGGGCAGTTCGCCTTTATACCTTGCCATTAAAATTGAAAATGTAGTTAGTGGAATATCATCCGGTACATCAGCCGCAACTTTCATGATTGCCTGACTATCGGTGACAACTAGTTTAGGTTTTTCATTAAGTTTGCTTAACGCCGCGCGCAATTCTTTATCCTTTGCAACAACTACAATTGTGTCTTCATCAAGTGCTTCACGTATTGTCTGAACCTGAGGCATTATCAATCGGCCTTTTGGAGCACCAAGATCAATTGGGACTACTAATACAACAATATCATGCTGTTTAACAAGATCGCCAATTAATGGCTGTTCTTCTTCAGCCGGAATTAATTTTACAACCTTTTCTTTTAACTCGTAAATCCCTTTGTCCTCAATACATGAAATTTCCGCAAATCTTAATTTTAGTGAGTTTAATTCTTTTGTTAAATCGGGATTTACACCAAGCTCAATTTTATTAAGAGCAATTATAAAAGGTACTTCCAGTTTTTCTAAATGATTAAATAGATTTTGTTCTTCATCTGTTAAAGTGTTCTGGCAACCGAGAACAACAATCGCAAAGTCAGCTTCCGAAACAGCTTTAAGAGTTTTACTAATTCTTTTTTGTCCAAGTTCACCAACATCATCAACACCGGCAGTATCAACAAGAACAACCGGACCAAAGGGAAGCAGTTCCATAGCTTTTTTAACGGGATCGGTTGTTGTACCCGGAGTATCACTTACAATTACAAGATCTTGCCCAACAAACCTATTTACTAATGATGATTTACCAGAGTTTCTTTTACCGACAAATACTATATGCTTCCGTTCTGAATTTGCAACTTTATTCAATTTCAATTCCTATTTCTTTCGAAAGAATTTTATACAATTCTTCTTCTGTTAATAATCCGGATTCAAATAACAGATCGATAAACTTTTTATCTTTGTCAAATGCTTCTTTAACAAGCTGTTCAATTTTATCGTAGCCTAATGTTGGAATTAATGAAGCCGCAATTGCTGAAGTATTAATCAGATTTGATTTACACTTTTCTTTGTTAGCTGTAATTCCATGAATACAGTTTTTTGAAACATTTCTTAAAACATCCTTTAGCATCGAAAGAGATTTAAGCATTGTGTGTGCTATCATTGGCATAAATGGGTTAAGCTCTAAATGTCCGGCAGATGAAAGGTTAGTTATAATAAGATCATTTGCTTTTATCAGTTCACAAATCTGAATCGCGTTTTCCAGAATTACGGGATTTACTTTCCCGGGCATTATTGAAGAACCTGATTGTTTTGGCGGCAGATTTATTTCTCCAATTCCACCAGCCGGACCGCTTGATAAAAAGCGTAAATCGTTACATATCTTTTGCAGCGAAACTGATCCGGCTTTTGCTAATCCATGAACTTCAACAAGTGTATCCTGGTTCTGGGTTGTATCAATTAAATCTTCACCTTTTGCAATTGGAAGTCCGGTAATCTTTTTTAGATTAGCATTAATTGTTAATACGTATTTCCGTTCCGCGGTAATAGAATTTCCAACAGCCGTACCGCCAAGATTAACTGAACGTATCCGTTCTTCACAGTTGTAGACGCGCCATCTGTCCCTTGCAACAGCCTGTGCATAAGCTCCAAATTCTTGTCCCAATGTTATTGGAACCGCATCCTGGTATTGTGTCCGTGCAAGTTTAATAATTCCTTTAAACTCTTCTTCTTTATTTTGAAGTGATCTTTGGAACAGAGCAAATGCTTCTGATAACTCGCGAAGTAAATATATAACGGCAATTTTTAATGCAGTGGGAAAAGTATCGTTTGTAGACTGCGACATATTAACATCATCAAGCGGATGAATAAAATCATACCCGCCATAATTTTTTCCGCCAAGTTTTAGAGCTGTATTGGTGATTATTTCATTGATGTTCATGTTTAATGAAGTGCCGGCACCGCCCTGATAAGGATCAACAATAACTTTTTCAAAAATAGATTTATTATCACTTTCAATTGCGGAATCTGCTTCTTCCAATAATTTATTAATCGCGTTTTCAATTAGGGAATACTTTTCTTCATCCAATAGATTACAATTTTTGTTGGTTACCGCGGCAGCTTTTTTCACTAATAAATAGGCTTTTATAAGATGGGGATTTACCTGTTCATTGCTTGAAGGGAAATTATTGCTACTTCTTAACGAATGTATTCCATATACAGCGTTGTCTGGGAGTTCTAATTGCCCAAGGGAGTCTTTTTCTATTCTCATAAAGATATTAAGTCTTATTTTTATCGATTAAAATATATAAAAGTATTTATAGCTCCCAAAACGTTTTTTTCTTTTAATACTAAACTATATTAAGGTAATTAGAAATATGCTTCCTTGATAAACCTATATCAGCTTTGTATATTTTAACATTAAATTATTGGAGATACGATGCAGATATATAATACACTTACGAAGAGAAAGGAAGAATTCAAATCGATAGAACCTTCAAAAATAACAATGTATGTTTGCGGCCCTACTGTATATGATTATTTTCACATTGGTAATGCCCGTACATTTATTATGACTGATGTAATAAGAAGATATTTTGGATACAAAGGTTACGATGTAACTTACGCGATGAATTTAACTGATGTTGATGATAAGATAATAAAAAAATCGAATGAAGAAGGAATTACTCCTGACGATGTTGCCGATAAGTTTATAGATGCTTTTTTTGAGGATATTGAAAAACTGAAAGTGAAGAAAGCTAATATTTATCCTAAGGCAACTAAGCACATGGGAGATATAATTAAGCTTATAAAGGATTTGGAAGATAAAGGTTTTGCCTATAATGTTGACGGGAACGTTTTTTATAATGTTAAAAAATTTGAAGGTTACGGAAAACTTAGCGGTAAAAACGTTGATGATCTTTTATCCGGCGCAAGAATAGAAATAAATAATGAAAAAGATAATCCTTTGGATTTTGCTCTATGGAAAAAAGCTAAAGACGGTGAACCTTCGTGGGATAGCCCTTGGGGAAAAGGAAGACCCGGCTGGCACATTGAATGTTCTGCTATGAGTATGAAACATCTTGGTGAGACAATAGATATTCACGCCGGCGGAAATGATCTTGTTTTTCCTCATCATGAAAACGAAATTGCGCAGAGCGAAGCCTGTACTTCAAAACAGTTTGTTAATTACTGGATGCATTTTGGATTCTTAAATATCAAAGATGAAAAAATGTCTAAATCGCTTGGTAACTTTTTTACCGCCCGCGATATTCTTAAACAATATTCTGCTGAAGTAATTAGATTGTTTTTGTGCCAGACTCATTATGCCGGTCCGTTAAATTTTAGCGAAGAAGGTCTTAAATCAACTGAAAACGGATTAAAGAAAATTACTCTGTTAGCCGAAGAAGTATTAAAAGGATTAGATAATAGCGAAGGTGTAAAACCGGAATTTGATTTCGACAGTTTATATGCTAGTTTTGAAACAGCTATGGATGATGATTTTAATTCTTCCAGAGGAGTTGCGGTAATATTCGATTTTGTAAAAGCCGTAAATAAAGTGATTGCTGAAAATGAAAATATTAGTCCGGAGTTTTTTGAAAAAGCTAAATTGTTTTTAGAAAAAACCGCGGTCGGTGTTTTTGGTATTCTCGATTTTAATTCTATTAGTATTAGTTCAGGCGGTTCATTAGAAAATGAATTGGTAGAATTGTTCATTAAAATGCGTACTGACGCAAAGACAGAAAAAAACTGGGCTTTGGCTGATAAAATTCGTGATGAACTAAAAGAAATCGGTATCGAATTGAAAGACAGTAAAACCGGAACAACATTCAAAAAAATATAAATTTTCTTAAATTAAAATGAATAAACGATTGGGAATTACTTTATTAATAGGACTTGGATTAGCTTTTGTATCATTTTTTTTATGGCAATATGTTTTTCTAATTTATGAAGTGACTTATAAAATAACACCGGAGGAGTTATATTTTGATAATGAAACTATTATGAATATTGAAGTTATTCCATTAAACTCGTTTGGAAAACCAGCTCCTTTTAGAAGTGCACCGTCAAAGTTTTTTATTGATGAAGGAATTGATTATATAAAAATAATTGAAACAAATGAGAATGAAGGCTTCATAAAAATAAAAGCAGTAAAAGCATCCGGGAAAGTTGTACTTACAATTAAATCGATTTACGGACTTTTCCCAACAACTTTGGTAATACCGGTTTACAGTAATAATACATAATAATTTGTATTAAAATTGAAGGTGAAAAATGAAATTAGTTTTTAGAGCAATTGGTATTTTTCTTGTGATTAGTCAGGTTTTATTTGCGCAGGGTACATCGGGTACAAATGCAAAATATGAGTATAGATCACTTGTTGATATGCCAACGGCCGGTATTTTGGAAAAAGGATTTGTAGGGATAACCCTTGATAATATGCCAAACGGAGTTGTTGTTTCTAAAATGGAAGTTGGTGTTTTTGATAATCTAAGCTTTGGAATTTCTTATGGTGCTTCAAATTTAATTGGAAAGGGTGAACCGGATTGGTATAAATTGCCAGGGATAAATGTTCGCCTAAGAATTATAAACGAGACAGAAGCTACTCCGGCAATTACGTTCGGATTCGATTCGCAAGGAAAGGGAAGATACGAAGATAGTGAACATGAAAGATTCGAAATTAAATCGCCCGGATTTTTTGCCGCCGCGGCAAAGAATTTTGAGTTTCTGGGATATTTAAGTGTTCATGGTGTTGTAAATTATTCTCTGGAAAGGGATGATAATGATAAAGACTTAAATATGCAGATTGGTGTTGAAAAAACAGTCGGCGGAAAATTTTCTGTTGTTGCCGAGTGGAATTTTGCAATCAATGACAACGGTTCTTATTCGTTTGGTGACGGAGCCGGATTCATAAATATGGGTGCAAGATGGTCTGTTGGCGAAGGTTTTACAGTCGGACTTGACTTTAGAGATATGTTAAATAACAAAAAAAATATTGAGCCGTCCAGAGCGGACAGATCATTATTTGTGGAATATGTTAAAGCCATATTTTAGTTTGTATAGTATTTTGAACAATTAGTCTTACATAATAGACAAATATATATTAGTTAATCTAATTTAGCGTTCAATTTAATCATTCTTATCAGGCATGATTATTGCGAAATTAGGTTAAACTATAAACTCAACGAGGTGTCAAAATGAGAATAATAACTCGTTTATCAATTTTCCTAGTAATGCTTTCTTTTACAGGATGTTATACCCAATTAGCTTTGGATGATGAACAAAGAGAAAATGAGAGCAAATGGGATTATTATGAAGAAGATTCAGATTATATAGATGAACCAAGTGAAAGAACTGAAATTAATCGTAATTATGAAGAATATGATAATTACAATGATGATTCACTGGCTTATTATGATGATTCTGTAGAATATGCTGAATATGAAGAACGTCCATATTCACCGGTTTATGATAACGATTACTACGATAATGATTTTTATCCCGGATACTCTAGATATTATTGGGGATATCATCCTGGAAGAGTAATAGTAGGCGCATACTGGACTAATCCTTGGTATGATGATTTTGGGTATTGGGATTCATATTATTATTCCCCATTTGTTTATTCAAGCTGGTACTATCCTTATAATCGCGGATATTATTCAAATTATAATAATCATCATTATTACAATGGCAGCAGTAATTGGTATTCATATAATAATTGGAACAGATCGAAGTATAAACAAAGAGATAATTTTACCGGAACAAGAAGAAATGATAACTCACCTTCTGTAAAAACCAGAGACTTTACTGGCAGGAATATTGGTGATAGAAATAATTTAAATCTTAGACCCGGTGTTAATACAACAAGCAGAACAGTTGCAAGAACTGATAGACAGGAAGTTAAAAAGCGTAATATTGAAGCACGAGCCGGACGAACTGTTACTTCTAAAGAAGGAATAATTACAAGTCAAAGAGCCGGAAGAACTAAAGCTAATGTTTCTGCAAGAACCAGTAAAACAAGTACAAAAAAACCTTATGTTTCCAGTAGAAATAAAACCAGTAAATCAGATTCAAAAAGTTATAGAACAGCTCCAAAAACCAGCCGGAAAAAATATACAACCGGGAGTAAATATAAATCTAAATCGCCAAGTTATAGAACAAAGAGTAAGTCCTATAGAACTAACTCTTCAAACCGGTCATCAAAAAGCAGTAGTAAATCTTATTCAAGACCGAGCCGGAGTTCATCAAAATCAACTTCTAAGAGCTACAGCCGCAGTAAATCTTCAAGCAGCAGCAGCGGATCAAAATCTTCCGGTTCATACTCAGGACGTAAAAGTTCTTCGGGCAGCAGCAAAAGCAGCAGTGTTTCCTCAAGCAAAAGCTCCGGTAGCTCTTCACGTTCCAGTGGAAGCCGGTCGAGCGGAAGCAGCTCAAGTTCAAGAAGCGGTTCTTCATCTTCAAGACGCAGGTAAAATTTTATGAATATATGGTTTCGCTCTTTGGTATTACTGATCAGTTTAATTTTTATTAACGGATGCTACATATTGCTGGAGCATCCGGATGTTAAGGTTACGGAAGAGGGTGAAACTTACCAGGCGGCAATTATGTTTTTTGATGATTGTGCCGACTGCCATTCAACAGATGAAATCTCAGAATATTATTTTCTTGCAAACGACCAAGTTATCAGTCCGCATAAACTAAATGAAGAAAAATTTTATAGAATTGATGAACATGGCAATTTCGATTTTTTTTACAATTCAGTCTGGTGGTTTGAAGAAGAGTATAATTACTATTTTATAGAAGATGATTATTCATTATTGACCGATTCTACCGAATCAGATGAAGATTTTCTTTGTACCCGCAATAAAACAATCGAGAATGTATTAAGTGAAAAAACTTATGAATAAAAAAAATATTGTAACACTCTTCCTCGTTTTATTCCCTTTATTAATAAAAGCTCAAAATTATAATGATGCATTAATACTTAGTGAACCCGGGCTTGGTGCAAGCGCGCGTGCATTAGGAATGGGGAATAGTTACACTGCTTTAAGTGAGGATTTTTCGGCTGTGTTTTTTAATCCGGCTGGACTTGGTTTAATGAAACGGCTGGAATTATCAACAAACATTAGTTTTGATCAATTTAATAATGACGTTGATTTTATAAATAGTAGAAGTAAATCTGATATTTCGAATAGTAGTTTTTCACAAATTGGATTTGTGTTCCCAATTCCTACATTTAGAGGCAGTTTAGTTTTAGCTGCCGGATACAATACACAAAAGGAAATAAATAGTATTGTTGCCTTTAAAGGGTTTAATAATGCTACTAATTCTATGATACAGGATTTAACTGGTTTAAACGAGGATCTCCCTTATAATTTAGGCTTAAGTTATCCGGTTGAAGATTCCGATGGAAATTATCTAAATGACGGAACAAAAATTAAAGGAAGATTGCGTCAGCAGGGAGAAATTATTAATGAAGGTGATATAGGAAGCTGGGCTTTTGCCGGCGCAATAGAAATCGCAAAAAAAATGTTTTTTGGTGCCGCGTTTAATATTTATTCAGGTTCTTATATAAAAAGCAGAAAATATACAGAATATGATGAAATAGATTATTATGGTTCAAATATTTACCTTGTACCGGATGATCCGGAGACTGCGGATTTCCAAAAGTTTAAGCTTGTTGATAAAGTAGACTGGGAATTAAGCGGCTATGATTTGAAGTTTGGCTGGTTATACCAAATTAATAAAAGGGTCAGATTAGCCGCAACATTTAAACTTCCAACTACTTTTACCGTTAAAGAAAAATATTTGGTTGATGGTTTTAGTGAGTTTGGAAATGACATTAGTTTTAAGTCAGAGGATGAATTTGATTCAGAGTATGATATTAAGAGTCCGATGGAAATTAGTTTTGGATCAGCTTATAATATTTTTAATACTATAATTTCCGGACAAGTTACATACATGGATTATTCCGAAATTGAATTTAGTGATGGATTTGAAAAGGAAGAGTTATCATATAAAAATGAAGAAATAGTTGAACTTTTAGATAATGTTCTAAGCTATAATGTTGGTATAGAGTATATACTTCCTAAATTAAATGTTAGATTAAGAACCGGATTTATATATATGCAATCGCCGTTTAAGGGTGATAATTCGAACTTTGACAAAAAATATTTTACACTTGGATTTGGCGTATTAACCAGTAGGTTAGTTTCGCTTGATGTAGGTTATGCTTTTGGCTGGTGGAAAAGTTTTTCAGATAATTATGGAAATGGTCAGTCCAGAGTTTACGAAGATATAACAACTAACAAAATAATGCTTTCATTATCGTACCGATTTTAAGAAAGAATAAATTAATAGTAAATTTGTAAAGAAGCTTAAAGCACCTTATTTTATAGGTGTTTTTTTAATATTTTAAGAGGGACTTATTAAAGGTCGCATTTATAAAATAGAGAGTAAAGATTATTACTTAATCAACGAAGAAGGGGAAATAATTAGAAGTGTTCTCCGGGGTAAATTCAAAAAGACATATGGGTTTAAAAAAGATAAACTCCATACTTTGGATATTGTCGCAGTTGGTGATTATGTAAATTTTCAAATGAATGATGATGGAACCGGCTGGATAGATAAAGTATTTGAACGCAATAATTATCTTTCGCGTAAAGCTCCCAAAATAAAGGGTACAAGTTTTAGAGGCGAAAGGCTGGAACAAATTATTGCGACAAATGTTAATAAGCTTTTTATTGTTAATAGCACAATCCAGCCGCAATTTAATAACAGACTTTTAGATAGAATTATTGTCGGAGCTGAAAGTGCTAAAATAGAACCAGTAATAATTATTAATAAGATTGATCTAATTGATATTAAGGAAGCTGAGTATTGGATTGATATTTATCAGAAGTGCGGTTATAAAGTATATTTAACAAGTGCAAAAAAGAAAATTGGCATAGAAAATTTAAGACTCGAAATAAAAAATTCTGATAGTGTTTTTTGGGGAGCATCCGGTGTAGGAAAATCTTCTCTTTTAAATACATTATATCCTGAATTAAACTTTAAAGTTGGAGAAATTAGTACCCAGACTAATAAAGGAACTCATACAACAGTTACAAGTGTTCTAAAAGAAGTTGAGCCGGGAACTATAATTGTTGATACTCCGGGAATTAGAGAGATAGAACCGTACGGAATTAAGAAGCAGGATTTAGGACATTATTATATTGAGTTTTCTGATTATTTAAATGATTGTAAATTTAATACATGTACACATTTTCATGAACCGGGATGTATAGTTAGAGAAGCTGTGGAGAATGGTGATATATCTGAAGAAAGATATGAAAGTTATTTGAATTTACTTGATACTATTGAAGATGACATGATTTATTAGGGATTATTATTGATGCAGAAACTTATATATATATTATTAGTAATTATAACCGCCGGTTGCGCAACAAACAAAATTGTTGATGTAAGTTCGGAAGCGGATAAGAAAAAAGAAGAACAAAATGAAAAACTTGCCGTAACTAATTTTATAAACGGTTCTGTCTACGACTTAAAAGGAGAGTATGCAGATGCTATCCTCGAATATCAGGAAGCATTGAGGCTTGATCCTAGCGCGGGAATTTATTTTGTGCTTGGCAAAAATTATTTATTTCTTAATAAAATTGTTCCGGCTTTACGCAATACTAAACAAGCAGTTGCCTTAGATTCTACAAACGTTGATTATAACATTCTTCTTGCTGAAGTTTTTAGCAAAGCGCACCTTGTTGATTCTGCACAAATAACTTATCAGAAAATTCTTGAACTGGATTCGCTTAATGTTCATGCATATTTTAACCTGGCGCAGATTTCGGAAAAAGAAAAACCAATAAAAGCACTCGAGTTATATAATAAAATACTTGATATAACCGGACCTGAATGGAATATTCTAATAAAAGTCGCGGATCTTAACGAAAGAATGGGTAATGTTGAAGCTACCATAAATACTGTAGAGGAACTGGTAGAGTTTAACCCTTCAAATTATGAAATTAGAAAACTTCTAATTGAATCGTATATTAAAACTCAGAAAAATGAGAAAGCACTCGATTTAATTAATGATGTTCAGGCTACTTATCCAGACGATCTTGCGCTAAAAGAATATAAAGCCCAGGTTCATCTTAATTATGGCGAATGGCACAAAGGGGCTGATCTTTATTTGCAGATAATTGATAATAAAGAAATACCTTTTAAGTCAAAAGTCAGAGTCGGAGTTATATTTCTTAATCAGACTTCGAATGATACAACGTTAATACCGGTGGCTCAGAAAATATTTAGTACAATTGACGCTGATTCATCCGATTGGCAAGTGAAGGTATATTTAGCCGAACTTGCTCTGGCAGAAAAAAATGATTCAGTCGCAATAGATTATTTTAAAGAAGCGGCTAAGTTATCGGAATGGAACTCGATGATATGGATGAGGCTTGGCGGATTATTATTTGATAACGGCAGATTAGATGAAGCTATAGTTGAAATGAAAAAAGCTGTTGCTAATTATCCGGATGAATTTGTAATTAATGTTGTCTTAGGATTATCTTACGCGCAACTGCAATATTCAGATTCTGCAAAACCTTTCTTAGAAAAATCTGTTATATTAAATCCGGAGGATTTTACATCGCGGATGGCTTACGGATTTGTACTTCAGCAGCTTGATGAACAGGACAAAGCATTAATTCATCTTAATAAAGCTCTAAGTTTAAACCCTAAAAGTGTTCAGGTTCTTGGAACTTTGGGAATGATTTACGATGATAAAGAAGATTGGAAAAATTGCTTTAAGTATTATGAGCAGGCAATACAACTTGATTCTAATGACGCGACAATCTTAAATAACTATGCATATTCATTAAGCAAAAATGATATAGAACTTGAAAAGTCTTTGAGAATGGTACAAAAAGCTGTGGATCTTGAACCGGAAAATTCGTCTTACCTAGATACAATTGGCTGGGTCTATTTTAAGTTAGGCGATTATGAAAATGCAAAGCTATATATAGAGAAATCATTAGAGATTACAAGAAGTGCTGTAGTTATTGAACATTTGGGAGATGTATATTTTAAATGCGGTGATAAAAAAGCAGCGATGAATTATTGGGAAGAAGCAGGTTTATTAGATCCTGAGAATGAAACTATTAAAGCAAAAATTGAAAAAGGTGGGTTGTGAAAATAAAGTTATTATTACTGTCTCTTATTGTTGTAACCTTGTGGCAGGGCTGTGCTCCTCCAAAACAGATTTCAAAAGAGAGTGAAATTCCTGCTGAAAGATTAATAAAAAAGCTTGAAGGAAGCAGAAGAAAAATTAAAACTTTTGAGGGTACAGGTGTTCTTAATATAAAAACTGAAGAATTAGGTCAGGTAAAAGCTAATTTTCACGTTGTACTAAAAAAGCCCGATTCAATTAAAGTTTCGATATATGGTCCGTTTGGAATTGATTTAGCTCATATTCTTGTAACAAATAATAAATTTAATTTTTACGAAGTTCAGGAAAACAAACTTCATATTGGAAGAACTAATAATAATATGTTGAAAAAGATTTTTAAAATTGATCTTTCATTTGCTGAATTAATTGACGCGTTTGCCGGATCTGTAAATTTAACGGATAAACTTTCAAGAATTCCGGATGATTATCAGTCATCTGAAAGTGAATATTTTTTGAGTTATAAAAATGGAGACGGTAAAAAAACTAATTATTCAATTGATATGACTGACTTAGCAATTAAGGAATTCTCAATTGAAAATGAAAACGGAAGTAAAATTCTGGAAGGAGTTTATTCTAATTTCAAAAAAGTAAAAGATGTTTCTGTTCCTTATCATACAGTTCTGGAAAATGAAGGAAATGATCAAAGTATTACAATTGATTATCGCAGAATAAAAATTAATAATGAAATTGAGTCGGTTGCAATTTCTTTACCAAATGATGTTGAAACAATTAGATGGTAAAATTGAATAAAATATTGCTTATGCTTTTCTTTGTTGTGAATGTGTTTTTTGCGCAGAATACTGATGAAATAACTGAAAATAAAAAAGAACTCGATGAACTTCGTACTCAGATTACTAATCTGCAAAAGACGCTTGACAATAAAACCTCCTCTGAAAAAAAATCTTACTTGGCTTTAGAAAATATCAATCAGCAAAATTTGCTTTTAAAAAGACTGGTTAGAAAAATTAAAAGGGAAGAGCAAAATAAAATAAATGAAATTGGAAGGTTAGAAACCGAGATTACCGGTTATGAAAACGGGATAAAAAAATTAAGAGAAGAATATTCAAAATATGTTATCTGGCAATATAAGTATGGTAAAAAAGGAGAATTGGAGTTTTTACTAGATTCTGATTCCTTTAATCAGGCAATGAACCGCTTAAAATATTTTAGTTCAATTACAGAAGCAAACAAAACAAAACTGGTAAATTTAAAAGAAAGCGTTTATACCTTAAAAGAATTAAAAGCTAAATATAAATCTGAAAAAAAAGAACAATCAATTCTGTTATCCGAAAAGGAAAAGGAACAGCGGAATATTGAAATTAAGAGATCTGAGAAGCAGAACTTATTGAAGGAATTGAAAGAGAGCAAAGAAGATCTAAATGAAGAGATAAATCAAAAAAGATTAGCCGAAGTTGCAATTAATGAGTTGATAACAAAACTTGAAGAAGATGAGCGAAAACGACTTTCAGCTATTCAGACAGAAAAATTAAAAACTGGTAAAAGCCCTTCTGTAATTACTTTTAACTATAATAAGTTATCAGATTTTACTAAATTAAAAGGTAAATTATCGTGGCCTGTTGAAGGTGGTACGGTGAAAAGGAAGTTTGGTGAAATTGAGAATAAAAAACTTAAGACCAAAACCTGGAACTACGGCATAGATATAGAAGCTGGAAAAAGCAGCGATGTGACTGCCGTGGCCGAAGGCTACGTATCGGCAATTAAATGGATTCCGGGGTATGGAAGTGTTCTTATACTGACTCATAAAAATAGCTTCAGGACTGTTTACGGTCATCTTGATGACATTATTGTAGGCGAAGGTGACAAAGTGGATTTCGGAACAAAACTTGGTACTGTAAACGAAAGTATTGAGGGAAGTCTGTTACACTTTGAAATATGGAATTCCAGGAATTATCAAAACCCAGAACTTTGGTTAGTTAAAAAATAAAATAGTATACTTGTGGGCAAAAATAGAATCCAAACAAATCAATCTTTTATTAAATACTTACTTAGTATTTTAAATAATGGGCAATATATTTTTTATATGTCTTTTATTGAACGACTATTGTATTTCTTATTCTTTGTTGTATTAGCTAGAAGTCTTGAAACATTACAATATGGAATAATTATTTCGATTTTTGCTTTTGCAAATATTACAAATATGTTCTTTAATTTCGGATTACCTATTCATTTTCAAAGACTGACTGCTAAATCCAAAAATAAAATGCGAGAACAGTTTTTTAGTGGTTTAATAATTAAAATTTTGGGGTTATTCTTATTCATAATTATTAGTTTAATTTATTATAATTTTAGCAGTTTTAATCACTCCAATATTTATATCTTAATTGTAATTCCAATATACATTTTTGGAATAAATTCTTTCCTACAGCACATATTTTTTGGTGATAATAATTTTAATAAAGTGTTCAAGCCATTTATTATTGCTAGGGTGATTTTTGTCACTCATCTTTCTCTATTTTATTTTAAATTCATTTCCCATGAGGTTCTATTCTTTGGATTCTTTGCAATCTCGGTTTTAGAATTAATCTTATTAGCAAAATCATTATATAATGAAAAGATACATTTTTTTATGAAAGTAATTGATATAAATGAAATTAAAGATATATTAAAATCTTCAACTCCTATCGGATTTGGATTATTTTGCGTAATGATGTATGATAAAATTGATATTCTCCTAATTGAAAAAATTTTAAACTTTGAACTGGTTAGTTACTATGCTGTGGCTTATTCAATTTATAAAATCCCTCAAATTATTAGTTCTTCAATTTTAGTACCGTTCTTTTCTGATCTTTCTAGTAAAAATGCTGATAATAGTTATATGGAAAAAATTAAAGAAATTGCCCTTACATTACTTGCAATTAGTCTTCTCATAATTATAATAATCTATTTTGTTGGAGATTTTATAGTAGCCATTACTTTTGGAGAAAAGTATTTAAGTTCTTCTTATTTTTTGAAAATTTTGAGTATTGCATTGCCATTTCTATTTTTAAATAACCTTACTGGAGTGGTCTTAAATTCAGTTGGATTAGAGAAAAAAGCTTTTAAATCAGCTGCAATCGCTAGCTTCATTAATATATTATTGAATATAGTTTTACTCAATCTGTGGGGAATTATTGGAGCCATAATTTCGACTATTGTTACTGAATTTATAATATTATTGATTCAATTATTTTATATTAATCAAAAACGGGAGATCTTAATTTAAATGAGTAGTTATTTTTCTTCACAATATTCAAGAATTAATGATATCAATTTAAATGATAAAGAAGGTATAAGTAATTGGTATTTAAAAAATTTGGAAAGTTATTCATATGAATTCTCTAATTTGAAAATAGATTTTGAAAATAAAATAATATTAGAAATTGGATGTGGAATTGGAGGATTTTTATATTATCTGAATCATAAAGGTATTTCCAATTTTTTAGGAATCGATATTGATGAAAAACAAATATCAGTCTGTAAGCAATTTGTAACACCAAAAGTTATTTGTAAGGATGTATTTGAATTTTTGGATGAAACGAATGAAAAATTTGATGTTATTGTTATGTTTGACGTGATTGAGCATATAAAAAAAGATAATATAATTCCTTTACTTAAGGAGATTAATAATATATTAAATAAAAATGGTCTCTTAGTTTTAAGAACTCCTAATATGGCTAGTATGACATCCTTCTATTCAAGATACCTTGATTTTACTCATGAAATAGGTTTTACTTCAGAAAGTTTAGAATATGTATTGAATGAGACAAACTTTAAGAATATTTCGTTTAGTAATTCTGCAATTGGTAGGAAAAGAATATTCGTAACAAAATTAATTACAAAGTTTATTTTCAATTTACTGAGATTCCCAGCCCCTAAAATATTCACTTCAAATATATTAGCGGTTGCAAAAAAAATAAAATGAAGATATTATTGATTGGTAGTTATTCAGACGAGTCATGTATCCCGGCACCATTAAAAGTCGCTAATTCTTTATTTAGGGAATTTGCAAATAAGGAGCATCATGTAAAATATTTTACATATTTTGATGATGGATTTAAATATACTAGAATTCAGAAATTCTTTGGGAAAGAAAAGATTGCTAATAGAATTTATAGATTCGGAATATTTCCGCTATTAAGAGAAACAATTAGTTTTAAACCAGATATAATTCAAATTGTAAATGCTGAGGCATTTTATTTACCGATCTACTCTTTAAAAATAATTTTAAATGTTAAAATTATTTATTTAGCTCATAGCAATGTGGAATATTTATTAAAGAATGCGTTACACTTAGATCGTTATTCAAAATATAGATTGAAAACTATTGAATTTTTTAATTCTAATTTTAGTGATAGAATTTTGGTGTTGTCGAGACGTGAAAGCTTTTTGTATTATAAAAGACTCAAAAAAAAGGGAAGTTTGATTGTTGTTGATAATGGTGTTTCTGAGCACAAGATTATTAAGACAAACTTTAAATATTCAAAACCATTCAAAATAATTTTAATCGGTTCTTTTTATAGAAAAGAGAAGGGAATAGATATTCTAATAAATACTCTGGAGCAACTTGGTTTAGATTTAGAACTTACGATTTGTTCTTATGATTTAAACAGCGTCGAGGATTATAAATTTAATAAAAATATTTTGATCAATTTAAAATATGGTCTAAATGAAAATGATGTCCTTTGTGAAATTAGAAGCAATGACTTATTAATTGTTCCATCTAAATATGAACCATTTAGCTTAGCGTTACTTGAGGGAATGAGTACTGGAACTCTATTTTTAACTACATCAAGAGTAGGGTTTTCAGAAAGATTACCAAAAGAATTAAAAAGATTTATTTACGATATTAACAATGAAAAGGAATTGTTATATAAAATTATTGAAATAATAAATATGGATTTAAACGAAAAAGTAAATTTTTCGAATATGATTAAAGATTTTAGTATAAAGTTTAGTTGGAATGAAGTTGCTGATAAATACTTAAAAATTTATACGGATATTCTGAATGGCAAATAACAATTTACCTGATATCTCAGTAATAATGCCGGTTTATAATTCTGAATTATACTTAAAAGAGGCGATTGATAGTATATTAAATCAGACTTTTCAAAATTTTGAATTTATAATTGTGGATGATGGATCAGAGGATAATTCCAAAAAGATAATAAAAAGTTATAAAGATGATAGAATAAGGTTTTTTGAAAGGGAGCATCTAGGGATAGTTAATCAGTTAAACTTTGGGATTAAAAAAGCAAGAGGGAAATATATTGCTAGAATGGATTCTGACGATTTGTCATTATCTAATAGATTAGAGAAGCAGTTTGAATATTTACAAAAATTTCCAAATGTAAAATTAGTTGGTACAGACATAAAAATTATCAATGAAGATAGCAAAGAAATTTATATAAGGAACTATCCAAAGACAGCCGCAGAAATTGAATATCAGATGCCAATTTATAGTGCATTTTGTCATCCAGCTATAATGATAGAAAAAAAAACAATAATCTCTTTTAATGGGTATGATGAAAAATTGGAATCGGCAGAAGACCACATACTATTTTTACAGATGTTAGAGAATAGTATTGAAATGAGGAATTTGTCAATGACTCTTCTAAAATATAGAATTCATATGAAGTCTGTTACAAGTAAATTTAATAATGTTCAAAATGATTTGTCATATTCCTATGGAAAAAAATACCTTGAGAAAAAATTAAATAATGCAACAACAGATAAAGAAAAATTGAGCTTGTTAGTAAGACTAGGTTTGCTCGAATATTATAGAGGAGAGATGCCAATTGCACGAAAACACTTTCTTAATGCTATATCAATAAAACCTATTAAGATTTTCACTTTACATAGGTATCTGTTCTTATCTCTTTTTGGAACTAGAATGGTAAAATATCTTAGAGAAAAAAAAATCTTATCTAAATTTAATTATCTAATAGTAAAACTATTTAAGTATGATACGCATAAAATTAAAAGTTAATTATGCAAAATAAAAAAAAGATACTGCATATAATACTTAGATCATCTTATGATGGAGCTTCAGTTTTACCGGTTAGGGTTATTCGGCATCTGCCTGAGTATGATCATAAAATTGTCTCTATATTTAAAGGGGCGTTATTTGAAGAAACGGAAGAAGAAATTAATTATGATCATCTAATAGAAAGTTCTGAAATAGATAAGTATTCAAAAACTAAAATTTTAAGCTTTTTAATTTTTCTATTAAAAAACAAATTTGATATTATACATTATCACTGTGGTGGTGTTAGTTTACTCTTTTTGTCTCTTTTATTTAGAAAAAACGCTAAGATAATTCATCATATTCATAGTGGTGTGATAAGTGGTGATAACAATGCAAAAGATATATCAGTTTTTCATAAATTATTGTATAAAATATTAGATAAAAAAACTATCAAAATTGCATGTGCAGAGCATGTGTATGATTTTTATAGGAAAAATATAAATTCGGGTGATGAAATATTCCTAGTAAAAAATGCAGTTGAAAAAATAAATGAATTAAATAAAAAACAAGTTTACGGAATAGGTTATCTAGGAAGAATAACCAAAGAGAAAGGTATAAATATTGTTTTTGATCTAATTAATAACAAAAAAAAATTACCCTCGAGACTTAATTATTATCTTAAAGGAGATGTGAATTTAGCAGTTGCCGAATTTGATAGATTTAGAAATAGTTATAATAACTATTATTCAGAACCAAGTTTAGATGTTGATGATTTTTTTTCTAAGGTAGATATTTTATTGTTTCCATCGATTGCTAGTGAAGCATTGCCATTAGTAGTATTAGAAGCGGTTTCTCATAATGTTGCAGTTGTTTTAGTAAAAGATAAATGGTCGGTAGAAATATTTGGAGAATCTTATCCATTCTATATTAATGAAACAAATAAAGTTAATTCTATTATTGAAATGATTAACAAATACTATCAAAGTAGAGAATTAAGAGATGGTATAATTAGTCTTTATAGACAAATAAATGATAAATACAATTTTCAGAAAATGATTGAGAGTCTAATAAAAATATACAATGAGAATTCTGCATCTAAATAATGAACTTAGTATTTCATGCGGTGTTACAAGATCGATAATTAATATTTGCAACTATTCTAAGAATGAGCATAAATGCTATATAATTGCCTTAAAAGGGAATGCAGCTGAAAGATTAAATCAGAATAACATGGATTTTAGGTTTTATAACTCTGCTTTCCCAGATCCTATTAGATTTTTAATCGTAATATATAAAATTTATTTATTTTGTAAGAAAAACAAGATTGATGTAATTCATGCTCATCACAGATACTTTGATTTAATAGGGTTTATTATTTCTAAAACTTTAAAAATTAAAACTGTAACTTCAGTTCATAGTAAAGTTTATTGGAAGAGAATTTTAAGTTATAAAGCGGATAAAATAATTGCCGTAAGTGAGGCTGTAAAAAAACATCTTATAAATAATTTTAACCTTCCTATTACAAAAATATCTGTTCTAAATAATTTTATTGATCCAAATAAGATTAATATTAGCAAGAAAAAAGATGAACTACTTAAAGAACTTAAAATTGATTCTGAAAAAAAAATCTTGCTGTTTTCTGGTAGATTGAGCAGAGAAAAAGGTTTAGATATTTTATTAAAGGCATTTGATAGTATTTTTATAAATAATAAAAATATTGTTCTTTTAGTTATCGGAGATAGTGAACTAAACGAGGGTTCACAAAAATTTATTGAAGACAAAAAGGATTCAGTTGTTTATATAGAGTCTCAAAAGGAAATTTTTAATTTTATAAATATTGCTGACTTAATAATTTTACCTTCCAGAACAGATTCATTCCCATTTGCAATGCTTGAAGCTGGTTTTCTTAAAAAAGCTATAATTGGATCAAGAGTAGATGGAATTGCTGAGTTTATAGAAAATGAAGTTGATGGAATTCTCTTTGCTTCAGAAGATGTTGAAGAACTTAGTGATAAAATAAATTTATTATTGAGTAGACCTGATAAATGTGTTAAGCTTGGTGAAAATTTATACAGAAAAGTAAATACGTTGTCAGGTCAAAAAATTATTAGAAAAATTATAGATTTATATAAATATTAACGTCATAAAAGATTATGCTAAAACATGATTACTTACTTTGGAAAAAATATTTACAAAATTTTTGAATTTAATTTTGTTGATCTAGACTATACTGAGATTATATCTATTATTGATGAAGTTATTAAAAAAAATGATAAATTAAGAATTTTTAATGTAAATGCATCAATAATTTTAAAAGCTCTTAGTTCTCCAAGTTTATTAAATAATTTTAAAAAACAAAAAATTGTATTCATGGATGGTATCGGAGTTTTTATTGCATTAAAATGTCTATTTGGGTTTGGTACAATAAAGCATAGAGTTACCGGTACTGATTTATACTATAAATTAATGGAATATGCTGATATACATAAGCTTAGAGTTTTTTTTATTGGTGGTTGCGAAGAGGCTGCAAGTAAAGTTGAGAGTGTACTAGAAACGAAATTTCCTAATATAGGTTTTTGTGGAGTTTTAGATAGAAATAATTACGAAAAAAATGATTATAAAGAAATATTAAAACAAAAAAAACCTCATCTATTATTTGTTGGTTTAGGAACTCCCAAGCAAGAGGATTTTATTTGTAATACTCTGGATGATCTCGATATTCCAATACAATTGGCAGTTGGAAGTGGAATTGAATTTCTTGCTGATCATATTAAAAGGGCTCCAAAAATATTTAGAATATTTGGAATTGAATGGCTGTTTAGGTTATTTAAAGAACCACAAAGGTTATGGCGAAGATACATTATTGGAATACCGCAATTTACTTATTTAATATTTAAAACTTACATTAGTAATAAATTTAAATTTTCGGGAGAGGGTAAGTGAAAATAATTTTATTAGTTGGTTTGATTTTTTCTTCTGTCCTTTTTTTAAGCGCCAGAGAAACAGAAATATTGAAGTCGAACAAGGGGTTTATCGTAAAAGTAAAAACTGAAACCTTAAAATATAATGATATTAAAAAAGGCAAATTTACATTACGAGAATATTTTGAATATAACGAAATAAATAATTCTGATTTTAATGTGCCACAAAGTGTTATTTATATTGCACTTCCAAAAAGTTCTAAACCGGTTTTTAGAGTAATAAATCTTAAAAAAGAGTCACTCAACAATGTTTATCTAGGGAAAAGTAATAAAGTTGGGCAAGTAGAATTAAATTCTGAAAATATTCTTAGTATGGACGAAATACCGACCAATATAATAGAATTAAAAGGTTACTCTTTTATAAAGGATAATTATTGCGCAGTTATTAAAATTAATCCCATAATAAACAAAAGTAACAGTTTATTTAATGTTAGTGAATTTGATATTGAAGTAATATTCGATAAGAATTATGTGATTAAAAAAGAAAAAAATGATAAAGATAGAGTTTCAGCTGATTATTCAAATGTGTTTTATAATAATGACATTGCACAAAGCTTCAAAAGTAGAACAGGAGCGGTAGTAAAGAGTAAATCTGATTGGATTGAATGGGGAAATGACTATCTAAAAATTACTGTTGGTGAGGACGGTATATATAGAATAAGTAAAGCTGATTTAATTAACAATGGAGTAAGTGTTAGTTCGATAAATCCGAAATCATTTAAACTATTTTCTAGAGGTAAAGAAAACCTAATATTTGTTAATGGTGAAGAGGATAATTCTTTTGATGATTTTGATTTTATAGAATTTTATGGGTCTAAAAACTATGATTCTACTGATCACAGAATATTAAATGGTGTTGGAGAGCAGGCATATGAATATTTAAATAGATATAGCGACTCTACAGTTTATTGGCTTACATGGGGGACCGAAGAAGGAAAGCGTTTTTCTGAAAATATGATCACCGATGCTACTGACACACTCGATTATTATACAGAAATTATTCACCAGGAAACAGATAGATTTCTTGATAATAAGGAAACAAGTTTACTTGCACAAGAAAATACAGAATGGTTAGAAAAAGAAACATGGATTTACGGGAATCACAATGTTGGTGAAAGAAGTCACAAGTTTGATGCAGATAACATTGTTCCTGGTAAAGTAGCGAGTGCCTACTATAAAGTGATTAGTTTGGCAACTGATATAACAAATAATGCTCATAAACTAGGGCTTAAAATTAATGATAATGAAAGTATACATGATTCAAGTTTTATTAATAAATATGAGCAAAAAATACTAAAAGCCGAATTTAATTCAGATCAATTATTAGAGGGTCAAAATAATATTAAATCAATATCTTTTCAAACTGATGCTTCAATTAACACTGTTCAGGAGGATTGGTTTGAAGTTGAGTATCCAAGATATTTACATTTTTCTACTGATAAAATGATTTTTGCATTTAACCAGGAATTGAGTTCTAAAGATTATGTTGTAAAAATAGAAAATGTTGATTCTGATGATGTGCTTATATACAAAATTGAACCAGAAATTAAACTCATTCGAAATTTTACTGTAGTTAATTCCATTTTAACATTTACTGATTCAATTGCACAAGGTGATAAATATATAATTATCAAAAAAGACTTTGTAGCAAAACCAGAATTTTATGAAGTAAGAAAATTCACAAATTTATTACAAAATAATAACCAAGCAGAGTATATATTACTAACTAATAGATTGTTCAAGAACACAGCAGAAAAATATTCTCAATTCATTTCAGAAAATTATTCCATAAGTTCTAAGGTAGTTTATGTAGACGATATTTATAATCAATTCAATTATGGATTTTTTGCACCAGAACCGATAAGAGAATTCTTAAAATTAGCTTATGATAACTGGCAGGAACCTAAACCAAAATATTTGTTTATTGTAGGTGAGGCAAATTACGACTATAAAAATGCAAGAAAAATCGAACCATATGTACCTAATATAGTTCCCTCATTTGGCCATCCAGTTTCGGATGTTTGGTTTACAGTTTGGGATTCCATTAGCCATGTACCTCAAATGATGGTAGGAAGATTGCCAGCAATCAAACTATCTGAATTTGAACATTACTATAATAAACATGAAGCTTATTTAAACACTCCATTTGACGAATGGAATAAATCTATTCTATTATTCTCTGGAGGAAAATCTAATTATGATCAAAACTTCACGAGAACTATAAACAATAGGTTAAATGATAATATTTTTACTCAAAAGCCAATTGGTGGTTATGTTCAACACTTTTATTCAACTTCAAATCCAAGATCTAATTTTGGACCATTTGATAATACTTTTGTTGATAGTGTAATTAATAATGGAGCTGTTATAACTTCTTTTGTTGGTCACAGTGGGACTAAAATTTGGGATAATGGGATAGAAGAAGTTAATCAATTAAAAGCAGGAAATAATAAGAAATCTTTTATTACTGATTTTGGCTGTTCCACTGGTAAATTTGGTGAACCTGATATTGTTTCTTTTTCTGAAGCATTTACCAATGGTTTAGAAGGAGATGCAATAGGTTATGTCGGTAATTCTTCTCTAGGATTCAGCTCAACTTCTTCACTCTTTCCAAGTATGTTTTACGAAGAACTAATTAGGTCTGAATTTTCAAATGTTGGTGAAGCACATTTAAATGCTAAGATTAGATTGATTACTCAGTATGGTTTATCTGATGTAAATAAAGTTTTTCTGTATTGTAATAATCTATTCGCTGATCCAGTTATAAGTTTATCGATCCCTAAAAAAATAAACCTCAACATTAAAAATTCTGATATTGAGCTAGACAAAATAATTGATGATAATCAGGATTCAACTAATATTTTTGTTAAGTATAGAAATTTAGGATTAGTTGATACAAGCAATTTGGTGATTAGGATAACCGATATCTTCAATAAGGAAGTGATTTTTGAAAAGATTATATTAAAGGATCTGCCATTTAATGAAGATTCTTTTAGCTTAAATATACCTGTTAAAAACCTCAGTGGGTTACATGATATAAGTATATCATTAGATTATGAAAATAAAATTGATGAAATTAATGAGGAAGATAATTCAATTAACTTTAGTTTTAATGTTATAACATCTCGAATTAGAAATCTAATTTCAGAAAACGAATTACTAATAGGAAATGGTAAATTTAATCTTCTTAATTCATTAAATAAAAGTGTAAGCAACAGCCTTATTGTACAGATCGATTCCACATCTGAATTCAAGAATCCTACTGAAAACTATTTTGAATTAGATACATTATTTACATCAGTTTATTTTTCGAACTTAATTGAAGGACAAAGATATTGGATAAGATTCAAATTAAACACTCCAGAGAGTGTTTTTTTGGAAACATATTCTTTTTTATTTGATCCTGCAAAAAACATTGATATTGGAATTAGCGATTTACATTCATTTAGTATTCAAAAAACTGAAAATCTAGTTTGGAGTGAAGATGGGATATCTGTTGGTGATATCCCAATTAAAATTGAACTAGCCTCAACAGGTTTTGAAGATGGAGGAATAGCAACTATTAAAATCGATGGTACTGATTATCCGAATAATCCTAGAGGGTGTGGTTTTCATAATGTTGTTATCAATAAAGAAACTTTTGAAATGGAAGAATATACATGGTTTAATTTTTGGGCTCCAGTAGATAATTATGATGAATATTATTCATTTTTAAGTCGAGTTCCAAATGATAAATTTCTTGCAATAAGTATAAGTGGTTCTTGTGGTGGATATAATCTGCCAGATTCAGTAATAACTTTGCTAGAATCATTTGGAAGCTTAGAAGCACAAAATATTAAGTGGGCCACTGCATGGATACTGTTCGGTGAAAAAGGAGCGGAAATTGGTAGTGTCCCTGAAGAAATTTCGTTTTCAGAAAAAGTTGAATATGATACAACATTTGTTATTAGAGCGAAATCTGGGAATATACTTACAAAAAAAATAGAATATATTGAGAAAATAAATAGTATCGAGTTTGATGTTAATTTGCCTGTGGGAACACAATTAAGTAAGTATGTGATACTTAATAGAAAATCCAATATTGATACTCTAGGGATTGAAAGTCCAGAGGGTTTTAGTTTTGAGACTCCTTCTGATTTATCAAGTATTCAATTTGCTGTTAACTTTGAAGGGAATGAAAATTTAGAGTTTCCAACACTTAATAATATGATTCTCCATTCAGATTTATTTCCCGAACTTGCAACCAACTATCAAGTTGTCTCTTTAGAAAAAGATACACTTCAGCAAGGAGAAAATGCTGAACTTGAATTTTGGGTTTACAATGTTGGAGAATCTCCAGCGGATAGTTTTGATGTTAAAGTAGAAGTTCAATCACCGGATAATACTAAAGATAAAATTTTTGAACAAATGGTTGCCTCAATTGATAGTATGGGCAGAAAAAAGTTTCAAGTTAGTTTTCCTACTGCCGCAATTAATGGGGATAGAACATTTCTAATTTCGATTGATCCAGAAAATAAAATCCGTGAGTTATATGAAGACAACAACTATTACTCAATTCCATTTTTCGTAAAAGGGGACACAACAAAACCATCATTAAATGTAACGTTTGACGGACAGGATATTTTTGATGGTGATTATATAGCTATAAACCCAAATATAAAAATTGAATTAAGCGATCCGTCACTGATACCAATTACCGATACAACCGGAGTTGATATTTATTTGAACAATAAACGTATCAGTTATTCAATAAATGCTTCAAACCTTACATATACATTTAATCAGGCTAATCCTAAATTTGTAGCTGAGTACAGACCTGAATTAGAGGATGGAGAATACGAGTTAAAAGTATTAGCTAAAGATGCATCCGGGAATGAAGCCGATTCATCTGGCTATATTAAAAAGTTTACGGTTTCAAGCGAAGCTAAGTTGTTGTACGTTTATAATTATCCTAACCCGTTTAGCGAAGAAACATATTTTACTTTTAAACTAACACAGATTCCGGAAGAGATTGAGATTAAAATCTATACAGTTGCTGGTCGTTTAGTTAAGATAATCAAAATGGATGCTGCGGAACTTAGCTATGATTTCAATAAGATATATTGGGATGGAAAAGATGAAGATGGCGATGAACTTGCTAACGGAGTTTATCTTTATAAAACTATTATGAAAACAGCCGATAAAACTGAAAGCACTGTTCAGAAACTAGCTATTGTTAGATAAATATTAATTTGAATAAATTTTAATAACAAGGAATATAAATGAAAAAAATATTGTTAATTCTTTTTATTGTTGCCGCGTTTCCTTTGTCAGCTCAATATTATCAGATTCAGCAGGATGAAGGATTAATAGGCGGGGGATTAGGAGTTACCTGGATTGACGGTCAACCGCATTACGCAATGAGATTTTTCCCGGAGTTTGCATTTAATAACTTTGGGATCGGCTTAGATCTTAAACTGGAATATGATTCTAATGGAAAGATAAGAACTGAAAATTTTAATACTACATCAGATTATTTAAGTATAATCAGATATCTCCGCTATGGACAGAAAAATGATCCGGTTTATGTGCGTCTTGGAGCACTGGATTACGCAACTCTTGGACATGGCAGCATTATGTACATGTATAATAACAGTCCGGGTTTTGACAATAGAAAAATTGGAATGGAGTTAGACATCGATTTCAATTACTTCGGGTTTGAATCTGTTTATGGAAATTTTGGTGAAGCCGGATTACTTGGATTACGCGGTTATATACGTCCCTTAAAAGTAACCGAATTACAGAATACTCCCATTATAGGCAATCTTGAAGTTGGTGCTTCGGTTGTAACCGATTTCCACGGTAATGCTGGTGTGTTATCCGGATTTATTAATGATGCTAAAAATGGAGAATTTGAAGCGCTTACAGATGCAGGAACTATAAGTATAATTGGATTCGATCTTGGTTTGCCAATCTTAAGAACCAGACTGGTAGATTTTGATCTATACTACGATTATGCAAAAATAATTGATTATGGAAGTGGTTCAGCTCTAGGAGCAATATTTAAATTTAAAGGATTCGGAGTAGTTGATGTTTGGACTAAGTTTGAAAGACGCTGGAATGGCGACCAGTATATTCCGGCTTATTTTAACTCGATGTACGAAATTGAAAGATTTAAGTTTGACAGAAAGGATAATGCAGTACGAAGCAAGATTCAGCAGTTAGAATCGATGGAATCTGTTGGTGATGGTTTTTATGGAGAGTTATTGCTTAGACTTGTTGGTACATTTAATATAATTGGTAGTTACCAGAGACTGGATGATCATCCGGATTCCGGTATTCTTCATCTCTCGGCTGATATTACTCCTGAAGGCTCAACTTATTTGGCCAGAGCCGGATATGATAAAATTAATATTCGTGATGAAAAAGATTTATTTAAACTTGATGATCGTTCATATTTATTCGTAGAGTTTGGATATAAACCTATGTCGTATGTAATAGTTTCGATGGTTTATAATTGGACCTTTACACCTGAGCGGGATGCTGATGATATGGTGATTGGCTATAAACCGCAGAAGAAAATTGAACCAAGAGTTTCGTTTGTTTATCCGTTAAACTTTGGCGGGTAGGTTTAAATGTGTCAGAACTGAGGTTCTGACACAACATAAAGAAACTTCAGTAAAAAAAGATTTCCCAGATTTATATAGATTTCAGAATGAATTCTTTTAGTTCCCCGACTGAATGAAAATAATAATCACTTCCCATACCTAAAACTTCTTCTTTTGCATAACTATCCCAAACAACCGATGCTATCTTAGTGCCGGCACCCTTTGCCGCTATTATATCTGCCGGAGCATCTCCAATCATAAGAACATTTTCTTTCTTCAAATCAAAACGATTTACAAAACTAGTAATGGCTTTTGCCGATGGCTTTGGCTCATCTATATCGTCACCGGTTAATATCGGATCAAAGTAATCGTAAATTCCAATATGGTTAAGGGTTATTTCAGAAGACTTTCTTCCTTTACCGGTATATATTCCTAAATGAATTTTTTTCTTATAAATCATTTCTACAATTTCTTTCATTCCGGGATAAATATCTGCCATAGCTAAATGATTCTGATTATAGAATTCATAATAATCAGAACATGCGTTATCATAATTATTGCCCATTATATCTTTCAAAATAACATTTTCAGTCGGGCCAAAAAGCGCAACTATTTCTTCATAAGTATAAGTTCGTTCCAAATACTTTTCTGTTACATGATTAAATGAAGCAATTATTAATTCATTTGTTGAGGTTAATGTTCCATCAATATCAAAAATGATTCCGTCAAATTTTTTCATAATACCTTAGTCGATTTTAAAAATTATAATCCGGCCATCCAAATTTGATGCAAGTAAATACATATCATTAAATTTTTGAACCGTATGAATTCTTGAATTACCCATGAATAAAAGGGTTTTAAAATAGTATCTATTATTTATTCTATAAATATTGCCGTTATCAGCACCAAATGGAATTATATTATTGATCTCTTGAATATTATTTGATGATCTGTCAATTCCATAATTCACATTAATTTGTTTTATGAACTTACCGTTTTTAGAATGTATAACATAAAACTTGTCTTTGTCAGATTTTATAAAAAGTTTTTTCTTATCGGTTGAAATACCAATGGAGTTTAATGCGTCATATTTATCAGTCTTCCAAAGAGTTTTTCCCAATCGCGCATCAATTGCTGTTATAAATTTATCCGGGGTTGATATAAAAACACTATTGCCGTCAGTAACCGGAATTACACTTGCTGGCGAATTTGATTTATCTTTATCATTTTTCCATTTCCAAATTAGCCATCCTTCTTTAGCATCAACAGCGTATAAATAACCATCCCATGCGCCAAAGATAATTTTATTACCAATTTGGATTGGCTTAGTTTCAATCATACCGTTAACAGAATTATTAACCCATAATTCTTCAAGAGTTTCAAAATCGTAGCAATAAAGATTACCGGAATATGTTCCTAAAATAACTGCGGTATTGTTGCCGGAAACCTTTTCTTCCAGAAATTCATGTTTCCCTTTATATTCAATAGTAATAAGCTGCGATGTAATTGCTTCATCAAATCCTATCGATTGCAAAAGTGTTCCTTTAGCTGCGTTAAGAGTTAGCAAATCGCCTTGTGTTGTACCAACTGCTATAATATTTTCTGTTATTACTGGTTTGCCAACAATATTTCCAAAAGTATTATAATCCCACAAAACAGTTCCTGAACTATCCATACAAGTTATAATGCCGCTTAACGAAGATGTATAAATATTGCTATTATAAATAACAGGTTCATGTAATAAGGTTCTATTTGTTGATGTATCAAGCATAAATGAAACTGATTTATCGATAAATTTTTTCTGATCAAAGTCTGGAATTGAATGAGTTTGGTTCTTCTTTATTTTTTTAAGAGTTATTACAGAGTCAATATTTACTTGCTGATTTACAATTATAGAGTCTTTTTTATTCTCAATAATTTTCAAATTCCATGCAGGTTTATTTTTACTAAAGACAGGCAGCGAATTTATTTCGTGAATTGAATGCACTTTTTTAATTTCATTGTCCTGTTTATTTGATATGAAGACAACTCTTAAATTATAATCTCTAAAAATATTCATCAATACCGGATTATTATCGGGTTCATTTTCTATTGATTTATTGGTTATCAAGAAAATTTCAGATTTAGTCTTAAGAGAATCTAATTTTGATTTAAGCCAAATTAAATCTTCAACTTTGTAATGTCGGCATCCGTTTCCCAAAGGTATTGAGCTGTTTAGACCAATAAATAAAGTGCTGTCCTGTTCAAACAAGAATTTATCTTTTTTCCATAAATCCAGAAAAGATGAAAAACCGCTTTCACTATACTCAATATCTTTTCTGCCCGGAATAATATAATAAGGTTTTTCCAATGTTTGAAAAATTTCGGAGGCAGTATAAAATTCTTCAGATCTCCCGGAAGAAGTTAAATTTCCGTTGATAATTGTAAATTTAAGATCAGTATTTTTATTAATAGCATTAATAACCGAATCTAATTTAGAGTCATTATTTTCAATTCCGGCTTCAGGACTGGATATCCATGCGAATTTAAAATTTTGGGCTTGTGAATTTATTGCCAATAGAGCGAAAAAAGTAACAAATAGCTTGAAAAACGAATAGGTCATTAATTATTTCTCTTTAAATTAAAAATATATTCCGATTATATTCTAATAATAAATATTAAAAAATCTAAATTGAATTTAGGGCGTTTTTTGATATATTTATTGATTAAAAATTTTTGAAAAAGGATATGGAAAATATAAGAAATTTTTGCATAATAGCTCATATAGATCATGGTAAAAGTACTATTGCTGATGGTTTGTTGGAAAAGACAAGTACAATTTCCCATAGAGAAGCTAAAAAGCAAGTTTTAGATGATATGGATTTGGAGCAGGAAAGAGGAATTACAATAAAATCTCATGCTATACAAATGAAACATCTTGTAGGAAAAACTGAATACACTCTTAATTTAATTGATACACCCGGGCACGTCGATTTTTCTTACGAAGTTTCAAGATCGCTGGCGGCATGCGAAGGTGCGTTATTAGTTGTTGATGCTGCCCAGGGTGTTGAAGCCCAGACTATTAGTAATTTATATCTGGCTGTTGAAGCCGGACTTGAGATAATTCCTATTATCAATAAAATTGATTTACCTAGCGCGATGGTTGATGCTGTAAAAGGACAAATAATTGATCTTATAGGTTGTAAGGATGAAGATATAATTTTGGCTAGTGCCAAGACCCGTGAAGGATTTGATGATATTTTAGATGCCATTATTGAAAAAGTTCCGGCTCCGTCCGGCGATAAAGACGCTCCCTTGCAGGCATTAATTTTTGATTCAATATTTGATTCTTACAGAGGTGCTATTGCGTTAATTCGTATTTTCAACGGACGTTTAAAAACCAAAGATGCCGTAAAGTTTTTTGCGCATGATAATAAATATCTGGCAGAAGAAATTGGAACTCTTAGACTTGGCAGAGTTAAAACTAACATTCTAGAAGCAGGTAATGTCGGTTATATTATTTGCAGTATAAAAGATGTTCATGATACTAAGGTCGGTGATACCATAACGCTTCAAAAAGGCGGTGCTACTGAACCACTGGAAGGTTACCAGGAAATTAAACCGATGGTTTATTCCGGACTTTACCCAACAGATTCGGATGATTTTGAAAATTTGCGTGATGCTCTGGATAAGTTCAGACTTAATGATTCGGCTTTATCATTTGTGCCGGAAACATCCGCTGCTCTGGGGTTTGGCTTTAGATGCGGATTTCTTGGTCTGCTGCATATGGAAATTGTTCAGGAGAGACTAGAACGGGAATTTGACCAGTCGATTGTAACAACACTTCCAAACGTGGAATACCATGTCCGTAAAAAAGATGGCCGCGAAATAATAGTTGATAACCCGGCGGAAATGCCCGTAGTAGGCGATATTGATTTGGTTGAAGAACCATATATAAAGGCTCAGATTGTTACTCCTAGTGAATATATTGGAAGTATAATGAAGCTGGCTATGGAAAAACGCGGTACATATATTAATACTGATTATATAGATCCGACTCGTGCCGATGTACAATTTGAATTTCCACTAGCAGAAATTATATTTGATTTTTACGACAAATTAAAATCAATATCGCGCGGTTATGCTTCATTCGATTATGATTATATAGGTTATAGAGAATCTGATCTTGTAAAACTTGAGATATTACTGAACGGTGAGACTGTTGATGCATTATCAGTAATTTGTCATCGTGATAAATCTTACGATTGGGGACGAAAAGTTTGTACAAAACTTAAAGAACTTATACCACGCCAAATGTTCGAGATAGCTGTTCAGGCTGCCATTGGATCAAAAGTAATTTCGAGAACAACTATTAAAGCTCTTAGAAAAAATGTTCTGGCAAAGTGTTATGGCGGTGATATTACTAGAAAAAGAAAACTTCTTGAAAAGCAGAAAGAAGGTAAACGCAGAATGAAACAGGTTGGGAATGTTGAAATTCCACAAGAAGCCTTTTTAGCAGTTTTACAGTTGGATGATTAGTTAGTTTTTATGGTAAACAAGAAAATTAAAAAAAATAAATTCAGAAGTTTTATTGTTGTCGTATTTTATGCTGTAATAGCATCTGTTATTCTAAAAACATTTGTGGTAGCCGCTTATAAAATTCCATCAGGATCAATGGAAGACACTTTATTAAAAGGGGATTTTATTCTTGTAAATAAATTGTCTTTTGGTTCAGAATCACCGGCAGTAATCCCTTTTACAGATATTTCTATTCCGACAATAAGTTTGCCCGGTTACTCTGATCCTGAGTGCGGGGAAGTGATTGTGTTTAAGTTTCCTGGTGAACAAATTGGTGAATTTGATGATGAATGCTATATAAAACGCTGTATAGGAAAACCCGGGGATGTAGTAGAAATTAAAAACAAGAATGTATTTTTGAATAATGACAGATTGATATTACCGGTCGATCTAAAATTTGATGTATCTGAAAATTACCGTGAGGGAATGGCTGAAGAAAAAATATTTCCTAACGATAAGAATTGGAATGAAGATTTTTATGGCCCTCTGGAAGTACCGTGTGAGGGAGATACAATTACAATTTCAAAAAATAATATAAATACTTATAGATCTATTATTGAACTTGAGAATGGAAGCGGTTCATTAAAAATTGACGGTGGTGAGTATTTTATAAATAATAAAAAAGCAGTATGGTATGTTATTAAGCAAGACTATTATTTCGTTTTGGGTGATAATAGAAATGACAGCTCTGACAGCAGATTTTGGGGCTTTGTTCCGCGAAGTAATATTATTGGGAAGGCTTTATTAGTATATTGGTCAATAGATGCAGAAGAAAATTCTGAAAGTTTGTTGAACAGTATTAGATGGGAAAGAATTTTAAACTTTATTAGATAAACTAAAGGAAAATTTGTGTTTAATACAGAAGATCGTAAACAGAAAAAGTTACAGAAAGAAAAAGAGAAAACAAATAGAACTCAGGCGCAGAAATCAATAGATTTTGTTAAAAATTTGTTGTTTGCATTAATAGCAGCTTTGTTAATTAAATCATTTTTAATAGAAACATCCAGAGTCCCTACGGGATCGATGGAGCAGACAATAATGGTAGGCGATTTTTTATTCGTAAATAAATTTATTTATGGATCATCTTCGCCCAGAAGCATACCGTTCACAAGTATTTCGCTTCCATATTTTCAGCTTCCGGCAATTAGTGAACCTGAAAGAGGAGATATTGTAGTATTCGAATTTCCAGGATACCGGGATGATATAATTTCGGAAACTTTAGATAATTATGTAAAAAGATGTGTCGGTTTGCCCGGAGATAAAATTAAGATAGTTGATAAAGTACTTTATATAAATGGTGTTGAGCTAGAACGACCTCCGCATATTCAGTATAACATGTCGCATCCAATGCCTGCAGGTGTTCCCAATTCAAGAATATTTCCAAGAAACAGCGGATGGAATGAAGACAACTATGGTGAGTTAGTTATTCCTAAGGCTGGCGATGTAATTGAATTAAATAAAAACAATGTTGTGCAATGGAAGACCTTTATTGATAGGGAATATGCGAGACGTGTTGTAAAAACTAAGGGAGATATTATTACCATTGACGGGAAAGAAGTTACTTCTTATACTATTAAAGAAGATTATTTCTTTATGATGGGAGATAATAGAGACAACAGTCTGGATAGCCGTTTTTGGGGTTTTGTACCACGCAGTAAAATTATGGGAGAAGCGTTAATGATTTACTGGTCGTGGAATCCCAACATTCCGTTTTCAAATTTATTTAAATTGTTAGGTACTGTTCGTTTAAATAGAATTGCAAAATTGGTTCATTAAAAAACGTAGATAAAATTAATTTTGTGATGTTACAATTAGTATTCATTAAAAGCCTTGCATTTATTTAAAGAATGACAACTTTAAATATGTCATTCAACTTTTTTATTGTCATTCTGAGGAGTGAAACGACGTGAGAATCTCCATTTTTTTAGATTCTCTCTTTTTTGATTATAGGTAATTATATGAAACAATTATTCTTAATTTTAATTTTTATAACATCATCATTAACATTTGCTCAAACTAAGTATCTTATCTATTTTAAAGATAAAGGTATTTCCTCAACAGAAAGGCTTGAGAAAACATCCACACTTTATAAAATTTCCGAAGAATCGTTAAGTAAAAGAACTATTGAAAGACGAAAAAAAATAATGGGTGAATCTTATATCACATTAAAAGATGTTCCTCTTTCTAAAAATTATATTGAACAAATTAAATCTGTTGGGATAAAAGTTAAAAATAAATTAAAATGGTTTAATGCAGTATCGGCTTACTTAACAGAAGAGCAAAAGAGTAAAATTAAAAACTTTAATTTTGTTGATAGAATAAAATTAGTTAAATCTTTCCATAGAAAACCTATCATTAATTTTGAGAAAAAAGAACAAACTCTTGTAAAAAAGAATTCTCAAAATAATTTGTATAATTATGGTTCATCATTAACCCAGTATTTGTTATCCGATGTACCGACTGTGCATAATGCGGGATTTAACGGGGAAGATGTAACTATTGGACTTTTAGATACCGGATTTGATTGGAAGAATCATCCGGCCCTTTCTAATAGAAATGTTATTGCTGAAAAAGATTTTGTTTTTGATGATGATAATACGGCTGACGAAGATGAAGATGATCCCGGACAAGATTCTCATGGTACATCAGTTTTTTCAGTTATTGGTGGATTTGAAGAAGGAAGTTTAATTGGTCCTGCTTTTAACGCAAAATATATTTTAGCTAAAACAGAATATACACCAACTGAAACAAGAGTTGAAGAAGATAACTACGCGGCGGCATTAGAGTGGATGGAAGCTTTAGGAGCTGATATTGTATCTTCATCAGTAGGTTATAACGAATTTGATTCTGATACTGAATCTTACAGTTATGAAGATCTTGATGGGAAAACAACCATTGTAACTAAAGCATCCGAGCTTGCGTTTAACAGAGGTGTTTTAACAATTACATCAGCCGGAAATGAAGGGAACAATAACTGGAAATATATTACAGCTCCCGGGGATGGTTTTAACACACTAACAATCGGAGCCGTTACAGAAGATAATGAATTATCTTATTTTAGTTCCCTTGGACCAACGGCTGATGGCAGAATAAAACCTGAACTAACGGCAATGGGCACAAAAATTTATATGGCTCAGAATTCAAAAGTTTCTCAATATAAATATGCAAATGGTACTTCTTTTTCTGCACCAATTGCATCTGGTGTTGCAGCACAACTTTTATCAGCCCACCCTTATCTTACAAATGAGCAAATGCGAGCTATTTTAATTGAGTCGGGAGATAATGCTAATAAACCGAATAATGAAATTGGATATGGACTAATTTCAGCACTTAAAGCTGTTGAATATCCCAACATAAATACTACAGATGGAAGTTTTCAAATAAATAAATTATTTATAGCTGATACTGTACAAGAATCAACTGTTAACGTACATCTTTTAGGTGAAAATGACGAGTTAGAAAGCCATCTTATGTCTAAACAAAATGATTCTAGATATACATTTGATATGTCGGACTTTTCAGGAAATAAAATTATTAAAGTTTATTTCACTTATCAAAGGGTTGGGGAGAATACCGAAAAAAGATATCCAACAGATAATCAATATTTAAAATATGAAAATGATTCTCCAACATTAAATCTAAATTTCACACCGGATACTATAACTATAGAACCTCCGGAGCCTGTTGTAAAAGAATATAAACTTGAGCAAAACTATCCAAATCCGTTTAACATTGGAACAACAATTAGATATAAACTGGAAAAGGATTCGCACGTAAACCTAACAGTTTATAACATACTTGGTGAAAAAGTAACTACACTAGTGGATGCAACAAAAAATGCCGGAGTTTTATATTCTGTTAATTTTAGAATAAATAACTTGTCAAGCGGATTTTATATCTATCGATTAGAAACGGATGGATTCACAGAAAGCAGAAAAATGATTCTGATAAAATAGTTAGTAGTACATAGTTAACCCCGCCTTAAAAATTGGCAGGCAAGAGTTATCAGTAAAAAAATTGTAGAGTCGTTCATTGGAACGGCTTTTTTATTAAACCGGCCAAGGTTATCGAGTTTTTTCGATGATAATCGAAAAAGTATCTAGATGCTGTAAGTATTGTTTTATACCAACCAATTATGGAAAAAACAAACTAAAAGGGTAAAAATCTCTGACCTCTATAGGGAATACCCTAATGCTAAAACAGCCTAAATTCTTAATATATTTTATTAAATCGTAAATTTTTAGATAATTTATTAGGGTATATCCTAGTCAAATTAGGGATACCCTATATTGCATAATTAATAAGATTTAGATATCTTGCTTTAGATACATAAAAGAAAAGGGTGGAGTTTCTTTTATAGTATTAATTGAAATCAAGGAGCGGGATTAAGCTAATGATTATTAAAAAAAAATCTTTTGTTGCACTTCTAATTTTTTTCGTAAGTAGTAAGTTTTTTTGTCAAGACAGCTTAAAACTGGTAGCAGTTTTAGAAGGCACAAACCGGGGTGATAAATTTGGAAGAGTAAAAGGTGCCGGAGATATAAACGGCGACGGATATGATGATTTTTTTGTAGGTAGTTCCGGGGGATATGCAAGATTATATTTAGGCAATATAGACTTTGATACTTCAAGCTATATAAAACTAACCTCAACGAATGAAACAGAATATAGTTACGGTAGTTTGGCTACCGGTATTGGTGATATTAATAGTGATGGTTATGATGATTTTGCCATTGCTTGTACTTATTTTGACGGAATATTTGGGCAAGGAAGATTCCATGTTTATTACGGAGGAGCAGAAATAGATCTAATTCCAGATTTCACATATAATTCTGATTATCATCAAGAAGGAGCCGGTCCACTAAAAAATTATGATATTGATATAAATAAAGATGGATACGATGATTTTTTAGTTATTTCACCTTATAATTGGACAACAGGTAAAGGACGAGTAAAATTGTTTTGGGGCGGTGAGAGTTTTGATGAAGACAATGTTTTGATTATAAATGCTCCGGAAGAAGAGGGGGATATATTTTTTGGTGAATCTGTTGAAATTATAAATGATATTAATGGTGATGGATATGAAGACATATTAATATCAAGTAATGAATTTGGGGAAAAATGTAAGGTTTATGTTTATTATGGTGGACCAAACATAGACAATATATATGATGATGTAATTGCACCTGTAAAGGATGAATATAATTTTGGAATAATAATAAACAGTGTGAGTAATAATAGTGAAATTGGAAAAATTAATTTTATAATTGGTTCAGATGATTCAAGTTATACTTATTATTCATTAGATTCAGTAATAGTAGATTCACCAAAATTATATGGAGTAGGGAATTGCGGTGATATAAATAATGATAATAGCATAGATTTAATTTTATGTACTGACTCAATATATATATATGATGATCATTGGTGGAATAAAAAACAACTTATTAAAGTTTTATCTCCATATTATAAAAATGCACAAGGATTTGGTAAGTATTTTAATTCAACTACAGATATAAATAATGATGGTTACAATGAAGTTATAATTTCCGCACCCTATAGTGATTCCTTAAGAGGAAGTGTTTATATTTTTTCATATCAGAATATAACTTCTATCGATGAAAAAAATAAAATTATCCCTCGTCAGATTACATTATCGCAGAACTACCCAAATCCATTTAATCCAACAACAAAGATAGAATATCAACTTCCAAAAGCTGGACATGTAACATTAAAAGTATTCAACATGTTAGGTCAAGAAGTTGCAAGTCTAGTTAATGAAGTTAAAGCAGAAGGAAGATACTTAGTAAACTTTAACGCAAAAAACCTAGCCAGCGGAACTTATATTTATACTCTAAACTTCCCCACAATTTGTAGACACGAATAAAAGCAACTATATTAGAGAAAAAAATATAGGAGCAAAAAGATGAAA
>JAEINS010000053.1 GCA_016342755.1 Melioribacteraceae bacterium
GAAAAAATAAAAAATAAGACATTAGAAATACTCAAAATTAATGAGCAAAAGCTAATTGAGGAAAATGCTACAAAAGATAAATTTTTCTCAATTATTTCACACGACTTAAAAAGTCCTTTTGGAAGTATTCTTGGGATAACACAAATGTTAGTTTCCGATTATGATGAGCTTACTGATGATGAAATTAAAGAGATGATTCACCTTTTACGTAACTCATCTGTAAAAGTTTTTGATCTTTTAGAAGGCTTACTTGAATGGGCACAAACACAGACTGGTAGAATGGAATATAAATTTGAAAATATAGATCTTTATGAACAAAGCACTAAAACAATTGAGCTTCTTAAAACAAATGCTCAAAACAAAAATATATTCTTAAAAAATGGAGTTGAAGAAAACACAATTGTTTTTGCTGATAAAAGAGCAACTGAAACTGTTTTGCGTAACTTAATTGCAAATGCAATCAAATTCACAAAACCAGATGGAATAATTAAGGTAGAAACAGAAAAAAGAGATTCCGAAATAGCAATTTCAGTTACCGATAGTGGAATAGGAATGAGTGAAGAAGATAAAAACAAATTATTCAAAATAGAAGTTCACCATACAACAGTTGGTACAAACAACGAAGCCGGTACCGGTGTAGGTTTAATCCTCTGCAAAGAACTTGTAGAAAAACACGGCGGTAAAATCTGGGTAGAAAGTGAGTTAGGGGTTGGCAGTAAATTTATTTTTACATTGCCAAGTGAAAAATAATTAAATTGCATAATAGCTAAAACCATAATTGGAACAGAAGATGAAAACATCAAATAACGAAGAAAAGTTATTAAACCGAATTACGGAACTTGAAAAGGAATTAGCAAAGGCTAATAGTAAGATTGAAGCATTAGACATTACCGAGCGCAAACAGGTGGAGAAGGTACTGCGGGAAAATGAAGAGAATTACAAAGTTACTTTGGAGAATCTTCAGGTTGGCGTGGTGGTTCATAGTAAAGATGGCAGTGTATTATTCAGTAACCCTGAAGCGTCTCATATACTTGGATTAACTAATGATCAAATACTTGGGAAAGAGCTTATTGATCCGTCCTGGAATTTTGTAAATGAAGATCAATCAATTATGAAAGTTGAAGATTATCCTGTAAGCAGAGTAATTGCAACAGAACAAAAACTCGACTCTTATCAAGTGGGAGTAAAAACAAAAGACAGAGATTATATCACTTGGGTAATTGTTAATGCTAATCCTGTTTATTTAGATAATGAACTTGATAAAATTATCGTAAACTTTGTTGACATCACCGAGCGCAAGCAGGCAGAGGAAGCAACAAAAGAAATCAGAAAAAAAGGAATTAACATTCCGATTATAGCTCAAACAGCTTTTGCTTTCGAAACAGAAGGGCAAAAAAGTTTAGATGCCGGTTGTAATGATTATATATCCAAACCAACCGACCCGGAAAAATTGAAGAAAATGGAAAACAAATCAATAAACAACTTAATTGACAATAAGTATAAATTTTCAGATTTAATTGACATCCCTCAATTAACAGAAGTTTTTGAGAAATTTTCGAAAGCAACAGGTTTTACTATTGGGCTTGTTGATAACAACTCACTTGAAATTCTTATAAAAACAGGCTGGCACGACATCTGTGTACATTACCATCGTGCTGACAAAAAAGCATCGGAGGTCTGCAAAAAAAGCAATGCGTTATTGTTCTCTGATTTAGAAAAAGAAAAATCAGTAAAAATCGTTGAATGCGAGCATGGCTTATATGATTGTGCAACACCAATAATAATTGCAGGAAAACATGTTGCTAATTTAGCAACCGGGCAATTATTAATGCAAAAACCCGATATTTCTGAATTTAAAAAACAAGCCAAGCAGTTCGGATTTAATGAACAAAAGTATCTGGAAGCCTTAAATAAAGTTCCAATTATTAGCAAACAAGAAGTTACCGATATGATGAATTACCTTGCAGAATTTTCGGTATATATTGCACAGCAAGGACTTAACAAACTTCGCACTCAGGAACTCAATAAAGAATTACAAATTTCAAAAGAAAAGACCGAAGAAAGCGAAAATAAACTATTAACAGTAATTAATACAATTCCTTCTCATATCTGGCTGAAAGACGTGAACGGCGTTTATCTTGCCTGCAATACGAAGTTTGAAGGCTTTTTCGGCGCTAAAGAATCCGATATTGTCGGCAAAACCGATTATGATTTTATTGAAAAAGAACTCGCCGATTCCTTTCGTGAGCATGACAAGGCGGCAATGACTGCCGGTAAACCGACAGTAAACAAAGAAGAAATTATCCAGGCGGAAACAGGGCAAAAAATGCAGTTGGAAACCACCAAAACGCCTATGTTCGATTCTGAAGGTAAACTGATCGGCGTGCTGGGCATTGCGCATGACATCAAAAAAATGATAGAGGATTTGGTTATTTCAAAAGAGAAAGCAGTAAATGCAGATAAAATGAAGGATATTTTCCTTGCTCAGATGTCGCACGAAATAAGAACACCAATTAATGCAATGGTTAGTTTATCATCATTACTAAAAGATGATTTAGAAGA
>JAEINS010000008.1 GCA_016342755.1 Melioribacteraceae bacterium
GCCGGGATTTTTTTATTTTATAACCCTCTTTCGCTTTGCGTCTGAGGGTTTTTTTTATCCCTTTGCTTTTTCTGATTTGATACGGGCGGTAATTTAGTTAAATTTAAGTTTATTCTTTTGAGGAGTTTATATGATTTCTAGTATGACCGGATACGGAAAAGGAATTTACCAGGTTAATGATTTAATTGCAGAAGTTGAAATTAAAAGTTTGAATAGTAGATTTTTAGATTTATCTGTTAGATTTCCTAAAAGCCAGTCGCAAAACGAATTGAAGATTCGTGAAATCATTAAAAATAATATTAATAGAGGGAAAGTAACTGTTAATATTTTTATTAAGAAGGAAGGTTGTGGTGATAAATTTCTTGATATTGATACTAATGGTCTAAAAACTACCATTGATTTAATTAAAATTATAAAAGATAAGACCGGTGTTGGAGAAGAACTTAAATTTTCAGATATCCTGCAATTTCAAAACCTGTTTTTTACTGATACTTTTGATAATCCTGAAAAGGAATATGAATTAATAGTAGTAGCAATTGAAAATGCATTAAAGCAAATTAATAAAATGCGTTTGGTTGAAGGTGATGCATTAGTTGAAGACTTAAAAACCCGCGTTACTATTATTAGTGATAAACTTAATATTATAAAAGAAAAAATTACACCGACAATTAAAGATTATTATAAAAAACTTACCGATAGAGCTTTACAGTTACTTGAAGATAGTGAAAAATTTGATGACCGCCTCAGAATGGAATTAGCACTTATTGCTGAAAAATATGATGTAACTGAGGAAATGGTAAGATTAGACAGTCATATAAGTGTATTTAATAATACTTTAAATGGTGAAAAAGAAGTTGGTAAAAAGCTGAATTTCCTTTGCCAGGAAATGAATAGAGAAGCAAATACAATAAATAGTAAATCTGTTTCAACAGAAATATCCTATTTAGCATTAGAGATAAAAGAAGAATTAGAAAGAATCCGTGAACAAATTCAAAATATAGAATAAACTTGACTAGTAAAGGTAAAATATTTGTTTTTACGGCACCAAGTGGAGCTGGCAAAACGTCAATTGCGAAAAGAATTTTAGAATCTTATCCTGATTTTGTTTTTTCTATTTCTGCTACTACACGCAGACGAAGGAAAAATGAAACCGAAGGAAAGGATTATTTTTTTCTTTCTGAAAAGGAATTTTTATTAAAACGTGATAATAATGAATTTATTGAATGGGAAGAGTTTTATGATTATTATTACGGTACTTTGAGAAGTTTTATTGATGAAAAATTAAATAATGGAAAAAATATTGTTCTTGATATAGATGTAAAAGGAGCTTTAAATATAATAAGGAATTATCCTGAAGCGGTTTCATTTTTTATAAATCCTCCCAGTAAAGAGGTATTGATTAAAAGACTGATTGGCAGGAATACAGAAACTGAGGATGATTTAAAGAAGCGTAAAGATAGAGCAAATATGGAATTATCATATTGCGATAAATTTCATTATCAAATTATAAATGAAGATTTAGAAGTTGCTGTAAATGAAGTAAAAGTTAAAATAGATAAAGAACTAAATAAGGAGTAGCATCATGGAAATTAATCCTATTTCGATGGCAAAGATTCATAAAAAAGCAGAAAATATTTATGAAGCAGTAATAGTTGCTTCTTTAAAAGCTAAAAAAATAAATGATGAGTATAGATTAGAATATAATACTCTTTTAAACTCTTTACCATCTGCCGGTATTGAAGATGAATTTGATGAAAAAGACAATGCTGATAAATTAGCGATCTCTCTAGAATTCGAAAAAAGAAAAAAAGCCCATTTAACTGCTCTTGAGCAATTAGTTGATGGTGAAATAGATTTCAGATATAAAGAAGAAAATGAATAATTTTGTTTCAGATTCTTTTAAAAATAAAAATGTTTTATTAGGTATTACCGGTGGTATAGCAGCATATAAAGCATGTTTAATTATAAGAGAGTTAGTTACACGCGGTGCAGATGTTAAAGTTGTAATGACCCCGGCTGCATCAGAATTTATTACTCCGCTAACTCTTTCTACTTTATCTGGAAATGATGTAGTTGTTAAGTCATTTCCAGCTTCTCAAAAAGAAGGTGTATCTCTAAGAACCTGGCATATTGAAACCGCTTTATGGGCAGATATTATGCTAATTGCACCTTTAACAATAAATACTCTGGCTAAAATTTCATGCGGTATGGCTGATAATGCCCTTACAACAATGGTTTCAGCTATAAGGTCTCCTTTAGTGCTAGCACCTGCTGCCGATCTTGATATGTATCAGAAACCTTCAACTTTAGAAAATATCAATAAACTTACTGATAGAGGTTCGTTTATTATTGATGCTGAAATAGGTTTTTTAGCCAGCGGTTTAACTGGTCCCGGAAGAATGGCCTCGGTAGAAAAAATTATTGATGCAACCGAATTAGTTTTATCCGGCTATAAAAAAGATCTTGTTGGCAAACGAATTTTAATTACTGCAGGTCCAACTTTGGAAGATATTGATCCGGTTCGTTTTATTGGAAATAGATCATCCGGTAAAATGGGATATAAACTGGCTAATTCAGCATTTTTAAGAGGAGCTGATGTAACTCTGATTTCTGGACCAACTAATGAAAATACATACCCTGAAGTAAAGGTTATTTATGTTAGAAGTGCTGCTGAAATGAAAATAGCTGTTGAATATGAACTTAAAAAAAATGATATCTTAATTAAAGCTGCAGCTGTTGCCGATTATAAACCTTCTGTTTTTAATGAGATAAAACTTAAAAAAGAAAATAAACTTAAAAGTATTGAACTTTCTGAAACTGAAGATATACTTGCCTCTATAAATAAAGAAAATAAAATTGTTGTCGGATTTGCATTAGAAACTGATAATGAAATTACTAATGCTAAATCAAAACTTGATAAAAAAAATCTTGATATGATTGTTTTAAATTCACTTAAAGATTCCGGTGCAGGTTTTGAATCAGATACAAATAAAATTTCAATTATAAAAAAAGACGGCAATAAAAAAGATTTTGATCTAAATACAAAATTTCAGATTGCAAATAATATTCTAACTGAATTAAAAACTATAAAATAAATTGAACGAGCATTTAAAAAAATTACTGCTTGAATCTCTAAAAGACCAAAAAGAAATCTTTGGCGATTTGTTATTCGATAAATTAGAGGTTGAAACAGTTCCGGTAAAACCGCAAAAAATTTCTCTAAACGAGAAAGAACCTGCAAAGCCAAAGTTAGAAATAATTGAACAGAAAAATGATATTGTTATCCCGCCTGAGTTTTCCTCTTGTTCCACATTAGAGGAACTAAATTCTAAAATTTGTAATTGCGTAAAATGTGAACTTGGTAAAACCCGGAATAAATTTGTTTTTGGAGCCGGTAATCCAAATTCAGAGGTAATGTTAATTGGAGAAGCTCCCGGTGCCGATGAAGATAAACAGGGAATTCCTTTTGTAGGAAAAGCCGGTCAGCTTTTAACTGATATTTTGAAAGCAATAAATTTTGAAAGAGATGATCTCTATATTGCAAATATTTTAAAATGCCGTCCGCCAAATAATAGAACACCGGTTCCGGCCGAAATGGATATTTGTATTCCTTATCTATGGAAACAAATTGAACTAATAAATCCAAAAGTTATATTGTGTTTGGGATTAACAGCAGCAACCGGATTATTAAAGCTTAAACTAAGTTTAACCAAGATGCGCGGAAATATTTACGAGCTGAATGGAATTAAGACTATGGTTACTTATCATCCAGCCGCCTTATTAAGAAATCCTAACTGGAAAAGGGGATGCTGGGAAGATGTTCAGCAATTTAGAAAACTTTATGATGAATTAACGGAAAAGAATTAAATGCAAGAAACGGTATCTAATACAAATAATATTGATATGTTACGAAATTCAACTAATAAACCTCCGGCTGCCGTAGAAGTTGAATTTTCTGTTTTGGGAGCCATGGTTCTGGATAATAATGCTGTTCCCCGGGTAATGGAAATTTTAAGACCCGAATGTTTTTTTGACAAGCGTCATATGATGATATTTGAATGTATTACAGAACTATTCTCAAAAAATGAACCGATTGATACTGTTTCACTTTACGAAGAATTAAAAAGAGCGGGAAATATTGAAGCTGTTGGCGGTGCCGCGTTTCTAAGCAGACTTTCACAGGACATATCTTCTGCTGCAAATATAGATTATCATTCACGAATTGTTTTAGAGAAATGGATTTTACGGGAACTTATCTCTACAACAATGGGAATTGCAAGTTCAGCCTATACCGGGACAGAAGATGTTTTTGATCTACTGGATGATGCTGAACAAAAGATTTTTTCCATTACAGAACAGGGATTAAAAGAATCTTATAAAGGTATGGAAAAAGCAGTTAAAGAAGCTATTGAACATATTGAAGCTATACATTCTCAGGATACATCAAGTTTTGCTGTTCCTTCAGGCATTGCCTCTCTTGATGAAATGATGGGTGGTTTTCAAAGAACTGATTTAATTATTTTAGCTGCCCGTCCTGCAATGGGTAAAACAGCATTTGCGCTTTCTATAGCAAGAAATGCTGCCGTTGATCATGATATACCAATTGCAATATTTAGTCTCGAAATGGCTACTATTCAGCTTGTTACACGTTTAATTTGTGCTGAAGCCAGAATTAATGCGCATAGTGTTAGAACCGGAAAATTTAAAGCGGAAGATGGTCCAAGAATTAGCCGTACCGCACATAAACTTAGCAAAGCTAAAATTTATGTTGATGATACACCTGCCCAGACTGTATTAGAAATTCGTGCAAAATGCCGCCGGTTAAAAATGGAAAAAAAAATTGGAATGATAATAATAGATTACCTTCAGCTTATGGATGGTTCGGGCAGATCTGAAAGCAGGGAAAGAGAAATTTCCAATATTTCCAGATCGTTAAAAGCACTTGCTAAAGAATTAAATGTTCCGGTTATTGCGTTATCCCAGCTTAACCGTGCCGTTGAAAGCAGAAATGATAAAGTTCCTATGTTATCGGATCTTCGTGAATCCGGATCAATTGAACAGGATGCCGACGTTGTTATGTTTTTGAACAGACCTGAATATTATGGTATTATGACTGACGCAGAAGGGAATTCAACAGAAGGACTTGGTGAAGTTATTATAGCTAAACAGAGAAATGGCCCGACTGGCACTGTAAAGGCGAGATTCATTAAAGAATATGCACGATATGAAAACCTTGATCCTTTCCATGATGGTATAAGCGCGTCAGCTCCCAAAGCTCCGGATATTCCATTTGATGGAGATCTGCCAATTTAAGTTTAACCCGGCAATCAGTCGGGTTTTTTATTATTTAATTTCATTTTAATATTTTTAGGCAATTAAATTATTTTATCCCTATTTTAATCGGTAATTAGGTTATAAAATTATATTAAGGTCTCAATATGAATATTAATTTTTTTGAACCTCTCTCTAAAGCAATTAGCCGGATGACAATCTCTTTATTTAAACCCTTCGATATGTCAAAATGGTTTGTCTTCGGATTTACAGCTTTCCTTGCCGGTTTACTCGAAAGTCCCGGCGGCAACTATTCAAATGCTTTTAACCATGATGATTATTCACGTTCTGATTTCTGGAATGGACCGCTTAACGCGTGGGAGTGGCTTAACGACAATCCATTCTGGTTTATAATGATAGGAATAGGAGTCTTAATTATTATTGCAATAATTATTGCATTAGTCTGGTTAAGCTCGCGCGGAGCTTTTATGTTTCTCGCTAATGTTGTAACCGACGAAACCGAAGTTTCCAGACCCTGGTACCAATATAAAAAAGAAGGAAATTCAGTTTTTATCTGGCGGTTAGTATTTGGCTTAATTACAACAATTATAATTTCGGTGTTTGTTGTTTTTGCACTTATAATAGTATTTAGTCTTTCCGCCGGTGATTTTACCGCACTGGCAACAATATCATCAATAATCCTGTTAGGAATTCCGTTTCTTATAGTAATAGTTATATTTTCTTATATATCAATGTTCATGAACAATTTTGTAATTCCCATTATGTATAAAGAAAGAATAAGCGCGGTACATGCATGGGGAAGATTCATGTATCTTTTCAAAAAGAATGCCGGTAGTTTTATACTTTACGGATTACTTTTGCTTTGTCTTAATATAGCAGTAGGAATAAGTATAATGATGATTGGATTATTTACATGCTGTATTGGATTTATATTTTTAATTATTCCTTATATAAGTACTATAGTTTTATTGCCGGTTATTTATACTTACAGAGTATTTAGCTTAGAATTTTTAGAACAGTTTGGAAATGAATACAAGTTATTGGCTGAAAAAGAAACTAACGAAAAATTGTGATAAAATTTGAAACGACAAATATTAGCAGGAAAAAGATTTTTGTAAATACCTTAGTAATTCTGTTGGTTACTATTTTAGTTATTCTTGCGAAAAATTATTCCGGCAGTTTGTTAAATATATCAGAGTGTAAATTCAAAGTAATTACCGGGCTTAGCTGTCCAACATGCGGAATGACACGGGCATTTTTAGCCTTTCTCGATTTAGATATATTTAGCTCATTAGGATATCATTTACTAGCACCATTTTTCTTTGCATTTGCTATATTTATAATTCTAAAGTATTTTGCTGAACTCTTAATATTTAAAGAAATTAATATTATTTCCAAATGGAACTTAAAACCCAAATTATTAATTTTAACATTTGTTTCCTTAATATCTTTTTGGATAATTAGAATTGTTAGCGAAGTAATAGGATAGAAATCTTAGGCTTGTTAAATATTAACATTTGTAACAATTAAGGAGAAAATTGAAATTTGTAAATATTGTAAGTGAACAAAACGTTTCAAATGAACCGAATGGAACAAACTGTCTCACGAAGATTATAAGATAAAGTTTTGTAATAAGTTAACAAATGTATTTAACCAATAGTGTTTCAAATGAAACACTTACAAAACAGTTTAATTGCAGTTAAATGAGATTTTAAGGTGATATTATTGGCTTAATAATTGTTATTAAAGATGTTTACTATTTAATTAGAAAATTGTGTTTATGGAGGCTACATGTTAAAAGGTAAAATATTTTCGATATTCACATTATGTGTGATTTTATTGCTTAGTTTTTCTAGCGATTCTTTTGCGCAAAAAGCTCACGAATTTGTTGGTGTAAAAACTTGTGGAATGTGCCACAAAAAAGCCGAAGACGGCGAACAGCTTAAAATATGGGAAAAAAGTGCTCATGCTAATGCTTATAAAACATTAACTACCGCAAAAGCTGAAGAGGTAGCTAAAAAAGCTGGTATAAAAGGAAAAGCTTCAGAGGCAAAAGAATGTTTGATGTGCCATGCTACAGCTTATGATGTGGATAAAAAATTAATAGGCAAAAAATTTAAATTAGAAGAGGGTATTCAGTGCGAATCTTGCCACGGTGCCGGAAGTGATTACAAGAAAAAGAAAGTTATGCAAGATCATGCTAAAGCTGTAGCTACTGGTATGACAGAATATAAAGATGATGCAGCAATTGAAAAGCAATGTATAACTTGCCATAACGAAAAAAGCCCGACATTCAAAAAATTTGACTTTGCAAAAAGATGGGCCGAAATTAAACATCCTACACCAAAAAAATAAGTGTCTGAGTTAAACATGAAACGATTAATTTTTGTATTTATTCTATTAATTGGATTTAGTTCAATTTCTACTGCGCAGAATCTAAATGGAAGATTTACTTCGGCAGTTTATTCGTATGAAAGAGCAACTTCTTTATACGAATCAGAAACAAATCTCAGAAATTTCAATATTCTAAGTCTTAATGTTAATAAAGATCAGTTTTCTCTTAAAACAAGAATGAACTTTGAAACTGATCTTTCGGCATCTTACGATAACGATCCCAGGTTGAGATTATATAATCTGTATCTTGAAGGGAGAAATCTCTTTAATATTGCAACTGTTAAGGTTGGCCGTCAGTCAATTATCAATTCATTTGGCGGATTGTACGATGGTGTTAATTTAAAATTTAAGTATAGTGATTATTCATTAACAACTTATTTTGGCGGCAATGTTCCAGCTTACCAAAAGTTTGAATTAACAGACGATTTAAAAGAAGATTATATAATGGGCGCAAAGTTTTCAACATGGTTTATGGATGGTCTAAAACTTAATTTAAACTATGTGCGTAAAAACTTTAAACCTTTAGAATATGAAACTATGCGTTTGGATCAGGATTTTCATCCAATTACTTACTTAGTTAGAAAAAATTCGCAGCAGTATCAGTTTGTTTCTGCTGATGCACACTATTATCAGAAAAATGAATTTAACGTAGATGCAAAAATTGATTACGATTTGAACTTTAAAGTTTTATCTAAGTTTCAGATTGGCGGTAAAATTTATGCAACTGATAAATTAGGTGTAAATTTATTCTATAATTACCGCGAACCAAGAATAGCTTACAATTCCATTTTTTCAGTTTTTAACTATGGAAACTCTCAGGAAATAGAAGCTGGTGTTGATTATAAAATCAATAAGCTTTTTACTGCTGTTTGTAAGTTTGCGAATGTTGAATATGAAGATGATAATTCGGCAAGATTATATGCCGGATTAAATTCGAAATATGGTAACATAAGTTATAGAAAAACTTTTGGCGTTGCTGGTGAACTTGATGCGGTTTCTATTTATACTGCAAAAACTTTGCTCGACGGAATGTTAACCCCTTCAGTTGGTATATCTTATACAAGTTATAAACTATCTGAGGATGAAGAAGATTCGAATAATCTAGTAAGTCTGCTTGCAGGTGTAAACATAAGACCTTGGAAAAAATTCTCTTTTGATTTACAAGGTCAATATACCGACAATGAGATTTATAAGAATGACTTTCGATTTTTACTAAAGATAAATCACTGGTTTAATACAAATTTTTAGTAGACTACTATGAAATCAATTTATTATTATTTATCGATACTTGGAATTATTGGACTCTTTTTGTCAACTACTGCTTTTACTCTTGAAGGGTCTGAAGAAGAAGTTTCGAATAAAAAGATCATTAAATTTTCTCATTCGCTTCATGCTGATGCAGCTGAATGCGCTGATTGTCATACGTCCGTTTTAGACAGTGATGAACTTTCACGTTCATTACTTCCTGAAAAAGAAGCATGCGCTGAGTGCCATGATGTTGAGGATGATGAAAACTGTGAAATGTGTCATTACGAAGATAATTATGAGGCTCTTGTTTATGAGCCGTCAAATCTGATGTTCAGTCATAAATTTCATAGCAGCAGTTATGAAGAAATGACTTGTGCAAAATGCCATGTTGAAGAATCAAAATCAGAAGAAGAAGAGATAACAATTGTTAATCCCGAAATGATTAGCTGTTCTAGCTGTCATAGCGATTCACAAGTTGCTTCGATGAACTGTGAAACCTGCCATACAACTACTGATAATCTTACTCCGGAAAATCATTTAACAAATGATTTTAAATCAATGCATTTTAATTATGCGGAAAATGACGGTGAAAATTGTGTGATGTGTCACTCAAATGATTTCTGCGAAGCTTGTCACGTTTCAGGCAGATTTGATGGTACAGAATCGGCTGATGCCAGCTTTGGTACTTTATATTCGCCACATAAGTTTCTTAATAATGCTAAAGAGCAAAAGCTATCCAGAGTTCATGAAATTGGTTACAGATTTACACACGGTATTGATGCAAAAGGTAAATCAATGGAATGTTCAACCTGCCATCAGGCAGAAACATTTTGTGTTGAGTGCCATAGCGATGGCGGCGGTGAAGTTGCAATGAATATTGTACCGATGTCTCACATGGTAAGTGATTTTACCACAAAAGGTGTTGGAACAGGCGGCGGCGAACATGCTGTTTTAGCAAGACGTGATATTGAAAATTGTATGGTATGCCACGATGTTCAGGGCGCAGATCCTAACTGTATTATGTGCCATACTGATACTGATGGAATTAAAGGTACAAATCCAAAAACACATGATAGTTCTATTTCTGATATAAGTGCGGTATTCCATGATGATGACGGCGCAGTCTGTTATACATGTCATATAACTGCTTCTGCAAGTACAGGACAAGCTGGAAATGGATTCTGTGGATACTGTCATGGATCTAAATAATAATTTGAAATATAGGTTTTTAATCATGAAAAAATTATTTGCATATACATTATTTATCGGATCATTTTTGTTGGTATTATCTTCATGCAGCGAATTGAATGATGATATAACAGTTGAACCGACAAATATGGTTAGTGTTCATAAAGACGGCTTTGGTAAAATGTCATCAGAAAATTTCCATGGCAAAACTCTTGCAAAAAATAATTGGAATATCAAAGAATGCAGAAGTTGTCATGGATTCGATTATAGCGGTGGAACAGCGGAAAGTAGCTGTAATACTTGTCATACTAATGGTCCTGATGAATGTAATACTTGTCATGGTAATTTTGCAAATCCAAAATCTATTGCACCGCCAACCGATTTAGCGGGAAATATTGAAAGTACATATCCCGGAGTTGGAGCACACGTTGCACATGTTATGAACGAAGAAAGTGTTGGGCAAAATGTTGGGTGTTTTGATTGTCATCCATCTACTTCTACAAATGAAGAATTTGTCTTTGCTCATATAAACGAACTTCCAGCGGAAGTTAATATTAGAGGATTGGCCGCAGTTCAGGCTAACCCGGCAAGTTATGATTATACAGGCAATACATGTTCAAATGTATATTGTCATGGTCATTTTGAATTTAGTAAGGCTTCATCCAAAAATCAATGGGTTTATACTGCTGATAAAATGGAAGGAAATAAGTTTAATCCAAAATGGACTAAAGTTGATGACACACAAGGTGCGTGCGGAACTTGTCATGATCTTCCTCCTAAAGGACATGCGGCAGTTAGCGGTGGTTTAGCAAGCTGTACAACTTGCCATTGGGATGTTGTTGATAACGAAGGAAAAATTAAAGATAACTTAAAACACATTAATGGTGAAATTAATGTGTATGGTAATTAGTTCACAATTATAAAAAGATTCAATTTTTATATTAGATTTCATGTCATAAATAATTAAATTGTAACAAAATATTTGGTTATTTATGGCTTTTAATAAAAACTTTACAGACGATATATTAGACTCCCTCGGTGAGGGAGTTTTTACTGTTGATAAAAACTTCAAAATAAAATTCTTTAACAAGGCTGCAGAAAAAATAACAGGTCATAAACGTGATGAAGTTATTGGTAAATTCTGTAAGCACATCTTTCGGTCGGATCTTTGTTTTCATGATTGTCCAATCGCAAAAGTTCTTCAGACAAAAAAGAACATTTATGATTTTGAAACAAACATTCAATCCAAAGCTAAAGATACAATTCCAATTAAACTTAATTCAGCAGTTCTTTATAATGAAAATGAAGAACCTGTTGGCGGTGTTATTTCTTTTAAGGATTTGTGTGACGTAGAATCATTAAAATTCTCATTAAAGAAAGAAGCCGATTATCACGGTATTATTGGAAGAAGCAAGCAGATACGTGAAATATTTGATCTTATTGATGAAATTTCAGATTCCGATGCTTCAGTATTAATACATGGTCAGTCCGGTACCGGAAAAGAACTTGTTGCAAATGCTATTCAGAAAACATGTCATAGAAAAGATAAGCCGTTTATCAAAATAAATTGTTCTGTATTTCCAGATAATCTATTGGCAAGTGAATTATTTGGGCATGTAAAAGGAGCCTTTACAGATGCAGTTAAAGACAGACCGGGCAGATTTGAAATTGCTGACGGCGGAACCATCTTTTTAGATGAAGTTGCCGAAATGCCTTTGCAGATGCAGGTAAAATTACTTCGTGTTTTGCAGGAAGGAAGTTTTGAGCGGGTTGGAGAATCAGTTACCAGAAAGGCCGATGTTAGAGTTATAGCCGCGACTAATATCGATATCCAGGAAGCTCTTAAGAATGGAACATTTAGAGAAGATCTATATTACAGATTAAATGTAATACCAATTGAAGTACCGCCTTTATCGGCAAGAATGGATGATCTAATCCCATTAATAAATCACTTTTTAAGTAAGTACTCAATTCTATATAATAAAGAAATTAAAGAAGTTGACGAAGAAACAATTGAAACACTTAGTTCCTATGACTGGCCTGGTAATATTCGCGAGCTGGAAAACGTAATTGAATATGCTTTTGTTAGAGCTAATAAAGAAAAGTCTATTTCAAAAGATAAACTTCCGCTAATTTTAAGGAACAATAAAGCTAAATTTGTCCCGCAAACGAACTTTATTAGATCCTCTGATTTTGATAAAAATGAGATGATTGAAATTTTGAAAAGAAATAAATGGAATAAAACAGCAGTAGCAAAAGAACTTGGAATTGGCAGAACAACACTTTGGCGAAAATTAAAAACACTGGGTCTGGTTGAGTAATCTGTTTCAAAACGTTTCAAGTGAAACATACTGTTCATAAGGTGTAACTTATTTAATAATAATGTATTAAGATCGAATTGTCTTTGTTAACGGCAAAGTGAAACGCACCGTTTCATATCCCCTTAGTTTAACTTCTTTTTTCAAACCTTTTTTTGGCATTTTTTTTGGATAACTACATCTTTTATAATAAGCAGGTATTGTGAAATGTCAAAAAAAACAGTCTTATTTTATCTTTTATCTCTTACCATAATATTTTTTATTGGTTGCGAAGAAGAGAAAAAAGATCCTGAAACAATAGCAGAACTTACCTTAAAAATGTCTGTTAATTCTTGTGAAGGATGCCACACAAATTATGAGCACTTAAAAACAGTTCATACTCCTGATCCTCCATCAACCGAGGCGGCCGGCTGTGGCGGTGAAGCACCTCATTTTGAACCTTATGACAGAGTATTTTTGGGCGGTGATGGTTTTACTCAATTTAAATCTGGTATTCATGGAAAACTGGATTGTGTAGCCTGTCATAATGGTGTTGATGGTACAGACGATAAAGTATTAGCACATTCAGATAATTTTATTACTCATCCTTCGTTAGTTCCTGAAGAAAAATGTGCAAGCTGCCATCCTGACATTGTTCAAAGAACGCAAAATAGTATCCATAGAGAAGGTTCTGGCCAGAAAAGTATGGTATCGCAAAGATACGGTGCCGGTAATGGTTTAGACGCATTCGAAAGTTTACCTCATGATTTAAAAGAAGGTTATGACGCTAACTGTGCAAAATGTCATGGTACTTGTGGGGATTGCCATATAGTTAGACCTAAAGCCGGTGGCGGTGGTTTAAAAAGCGGTCATGCTTTTATTCGTACTCCTGATATGGTAAATACATGCGTTACTTGTCATGTTAGTCGTGGCGGACATGCTTACTTAGGTGTTGCATCCGGAACTGTTCCTGATGTTCATTTAACAAAAGCCGGATATAATTGTTTAGACTGCCACTCGCAAAATGAAGTTCATGGCGACGGAAAATATGTTGATCAAAGATATAAAATGTCGCTTAAACCAGAATGTGAAGATTGTCATTCAAATTTAGAAGAAGCAAATAATTATCATAAGACTCACTTAAGTACTTTTAATTGCCAGACATGTCACTCGCAAGATTATAATAACTGCGGCAGTTGTCATATACCTGGACTACCTGAAGAAGGTGCCTTAGCAAAAGTTTCTGGCGGTGTAGGAGCAAGAATTGCTTCATATCAAGGTTTCAAGATTGGTATGAATCCGCTGAAAACAACTTCAAAGCCACAATATAAGATGGCATTGTTAAGAAGATCTTTATCAGCACCTGACAGTTGGAGCGGATATGGTGTGGAAAACTTATCTAACTTCGATGTAGCACCTACATTTAAATATACAACACCTCATAACATTATTAAATGGACAACAAGAACCGGCTTCAAAAATGATGAAGGTAACTGGGAAGGATATGCAAAATGTTATGATGGCTGTCATATTATTGCTGAAGGTGATTCGCTAAGAAATAAAGGATTATATCTATTTAATGAAGATCTTGAAGATTGGGAATTAAATGCCGATAAAGATATTGTTGTTGACGGAAAACTTCCTGCATGGTGGGGAGTAAACTAAATTGCACACTAATTAACTAACAAATATATAATAATAGGAGTAACAAATGAATTTAAGAAAGCTGTTTTATTTAATGTTGATAATTCCCATACTGTTTTTGAATACAGCATGTAGCGATGATGATGGCGACGATCCGGTTGAAGTTAATGAAGCTGAGGTATTAGTTAAATATTTAGAAGCTGGTGATGATTTCTTAAATACTGCTGCACCTGCAATGATTAAATCTTCAGATGTATTACCTAATGTTGATAATACAAACTGGACAATTATTGACATTAGAAGTGCTTCTGATTTTGCAAACGGACACATTAAAAATGCGGTTAATAAAACTACTGGCGAATTATTAAGTTATTATGAAACTAATAATCTTTCAAGTAAAGAAAAAGTTGTAATAGCTTGTTATACAGGGCAAACTGCTGGTTGGGCAACTTCTCTATTAAGAATCATGGGGTATGCTAATGTTTATGATTTAAAATGGGGTATGAGTAGCTGGAATCCTGCAACAAAAGGCAGCTGGGTAAATACAGTTGCTGGTGGAAATGGAAAAGCCGGTCAGTTAGTAACTGCTGCAACAGCTAAAGCAGCTAAAGGTGATCTACCAAAATTAAAAACTGGTGAAACAGAAGCTGAAGATATTTTAAGAGCAAGAGTTGAAGCTGTATTTGCAGAAGGATTTGGCGCGGCAGCGGTTGGTAATGGAGATGTATTTGGCGCGTTAAGCAACTATTATATAGTTAACTATTGGTCTGAAGATCATTATAATATGATGCATATTCCCGGTGCTGTTCAATATACACCAAAGGCTGCACTAAAATTAGATGCAGATCTTAAAACTTTACCAACTGATAAACCTGTTGCAGTTTATTGCTATACCGGACAAACATCAGCACACGTTGCAGCAATATTAAAAGTTATTGGTTACGACGCAAAATCAATTAAATTTGGTGTTAACGCAATGAGTTATGATGCAATGCCAGGAACCAGATTTATTGAATCTACAGATGTTCATGATTACGCATTAGTAAAGTAAAAATATATTTTAAAGCTCCTTAAATAAGGAGCTTTTTTTTGAAATTATACTTTACGTTTATAAAATTATTAAATTCAAAGGGCAGTAAAATGAGCGAGATGCTTGGAAATCAATATTTTATGGCGAGAAAATTTTCTGAGGCCGAAAAGGAACTTGAAGAATGTTCTATTTCAAATCCTAAAAATAAGTTAATTAAAAAGAAATTAATAATTTGTTATGTTGAAACCGGGAAATTAATAAATGCCATCGAACTTTTTATTTCATTAATCAGAGAAGATATTGATATTATTATTAATACTCATCCGATAGATGATGACTGTCCATGCCCTGAACTTATATATAATTATGAGAACTCACTGGATCTTAATAACCAGGGGGAAAAGGATTTGCTGATTCTTGGTATTCTTTGGCTTTACTGCGATTTTAATAAATCGATGGAAAAATTTGAAGAGGCTGTTCAAAAAAAATCAAGTGATATTGAGGCTAAAACTATTTTAAGAATAATGAAAGCCAAAGAATTAGAGCTTAAACAGAAGGACAATAATCCATATATATCATAACCTATTATGCTTAATTGGAGAAGAAATGAGAAGTAAAATCTTCATTTTAATTTGTTCAACTTTAACTGCAATATATGTTAGACAACCTTAAAACCCCAGTATATCTAATTAAACTAAGATTTGAACTAATTACTAGTTTGATATATGGATAAATATTTTAAGAAAATAAATTTTACAATCATCAGGAGCAAAATGAACTACAAAAAGCTTTTTTACTTAATGCTGATTCTTCCAATTTTATTTTTAAATACTGCCTGCAGCGATGATTCTGTCACTCCGGATGATGTTGATGAAACGGAAGTTCTAATAAAATATTTAGAAGCAAATGGAGATTTTTTAAATTCAACGGCTTGTCCTGCTATTATAAAAGCTGATGCTGTTAATACAAATATTTTGACAGGTGTTGATCAGGTTGTTATTGATATTAGAACAGCAGTGGATTATAATATTGGTCATATTAAAGGTGCGGTAAATGTTGTTGCCAACGATATATTAAGCTATTACGAAACAAATAATCTTTCGAATAAAACGGTTGTAGTTATAGCTTGTTATACTGGACAGGGTGCCGGATGGGCAACCAGTCTTTTAAGAATAATGGGATACAACAATGTTTTTGATTTGAAGTGGGGAATGTGCAGTTGGAATGCTTCAACAAATAATCATTGGGTTACAAATACTTCGAATGCAAAGGCTTCTCAATTTGTAAATACAGTTACAGAAAAACCAGCAGTTGGAGATTTACCAAAAATAGAAACTGGTAAAACAGAAGGTTCAGATATTTTACGCGCCAGAGTAGAAGCAATATTTGCAGAAGGTGTTGGTCTGGTTAAAATTGCCAACAGTGATGTTTTTGCCGTCCCGAATAAATATTTTGTTGCTAACTACTGGTCTGAAGATCATTATAAATTGATGCATATTCCCGGTGCTGTTCAATATTCTCCGGGAACTTCTTTAAAATCAGACAATGATCTTAAAACTTTGCCAACAGATAAAATAGTTGCTGTTTATTGTTATACTGGTCAGACTTCAGCACAGGTTGCCGCAGTTTTAAGAGTTATCGGTTATGATGCAAAATCTATTTTATACGGCGTTAATGGCATGAGCTATGATGCAATGCCAGGTACAAGATTTATCGAATTAAATGATGTTCACGATTATGAATTAGTAAAATAATTATTAATTATACTCTCGTTATTCGGGAGTTTTTTTGTTAAATTTTAATTCACTACTTAATAGGAGGAACAATGAGAAAAATAGTTTTACTTTTTGCTTTGTTCATTTTTTTCCTCAACATAAGCGAAATAATCGCGCAGCCGCAACATTTTTCTACAAGTATCCACAAGACAAGAATTGGAAAAGCTACATTTTATGATAAGGAAAATGGCGGCTTTGAAACTCTTACAAATGTACCTATAGAAGATATGGGCTGTATTGATTGTCATGCTCCTACAAATGCTCTGGGAATTGCTTACGACGAATCTAATCCATGGACTGGTATGACATGTTTAGATTGTCATAATGGTTCACCTGCAGAAGGAAATGTTTCGCAGGATCAATGTCTGGCTTGTCATGGCCGTCAGGCTGCGGAAATAGGACCAATGAATTTATCTGATGTACACAGAACAGCCGGCTTTAAATGCTGGGATTGTCACGGTACAGAAGATATGCATGGCGATGGCACCGTGTATGAATCGATGCTTGCTGATGGAGCCACTGATGCTGATTGTGCTGATTGTCATACAGCAGAATCAATTCCTGATCACACTGCTTATGATCCGCATGGTGGAAAGCTGCACTGTACAACCTGTCATGCTGAAACAGTTATTACTTGCTATAACTGTCATCTTGAAAGTCAGGTTGAGCATCATGTAAAAAGAGCGAAACAAAAAGTGAAAGGTTTCATGATTTTAGTTAATCGTGAAAAAGACGGAAAAGTTTATCCGGCAACATTCCAGTCATTATCACACGATGGAAACAGCTGGATTGCAATGGGACCTTATACATCCCACTCAATTAAATCGGAAGGAAGAACATGCGAAGATTGTCATAATTCTGAAAATGTTCAAAACCTTGTTAATACTGGCGAATTAAAATTTGCTACATGGAGTGACACTGATAGTTCTTTATCAACGCTTACCGGCATTGTTCCATTACCCGAAGATTACGCAACCAATTTTAAAATGGATTTCATAAAGTATGATGGTAACACATCCGATCCGGCAGCTGCTTCTAAAAACTGGTCTAAGATTGGAAAAGATGTTGCTGATGGTTTCCAGTTAAAATATGCAACTGCATTAACTTCTAAGCAGATTAAAGCTTTAAACACTAACATGGATATGGTTGCTAACTTTGAAACCAGTATTCATAAAACAAGAGCCGGAAAACCTTATTGGTATGATAAAGAAAATGGCGGTTTCGAAACTCTGACCGGGGTTCCTATTGAAGAAATGGGTTGTGTAGAATGTCATTCAACCACCGATGCAAACGGAGTTGCTTATGACGAATCAAATCCATTTGTAGAAATGAGTTGTAAAGATTGTCATGCTAACAATGAATTTAGTGCCGAGAGTGTTTCTCAGGAACATTGTTTAACATGTCATGGTCGTCAGGCTGCAGAAATGGGACCAATGAATTTAACTGATGTTCATAGAACTGCCGGATTTGTTTGCTGGGATTGTCATACTTCTGAAGATATGCACGGTGACGGAACAGTTTATAGTTCTATGTTAGAAGATGGCGCAATTGATGCCGATTGTTCTACATGCCATACAGAGGAGTCATTGCCTGCCGGTCACTCAGACAGCGATCCGCACGATGGAAAACTTCACTGTACAACTTGTCATGCTGAAACAGTTATTACTTGCTATAACTGTCATCTTGAAAGTCAGGTTGAGCATCATGTAAAACGTGCAAAGGCAAAAGTAAAAGGATTCATGATATTAGTTAATCGTGAAAAAGATAATAAAGTTTACCCTGCTACATTCCAGTCATTATCGCATGATGGAAACAGTTGGATAGCTATGGGTCCTTATACATCGCACTCAATTCAATCTGAAGGAAGAGTTTGTGCTGATTGTCACGGCAGCGAAAATGTAACGGCTTACAAAACTAATGGCGAGTTAAAATTTGCTACATGGAATGAGGCTGATAGTTCACTTGCAACTTTAACTGGAATAATTCCATTACCGAAAGATTATGCAACCAAATTCAAAATGGATTTCATAAAATATGATGGCAATACTTCTGATCCGGCTGGTCCTTCTAATAATTGGTCTAAAATTGGGAAAGATGTTGCTGATGGATTCCAGCTTGATTTTGCAACACCGTTAACTGATGGTCAGATTACTGCTTTGAGTATTGCAATGGACGAACAGAGTAAGAATTTTGCTACATCTCTTCATGGAACAAGAGCCGGCAAACCGACTTGGTATGATAAAGAGAATGGCGGCTTTGAAACTCTTACAAATGTACCGATTGAAGAAATGGGTTGTGTTGAATGCCATGCTCCAACCGATGCAAATGGGGATATAGTGGTAAGTGCAGATTATGAACCTGGCTGCATAGATTGTCATGCTACCAAAACAGATTTCTCAGTTAATCAGGAAACATGTTTAAGTTGTCATGGTCGTCAATCAGCGGAAGTATCCATGGGACTCAGTAACGTTCACATGGCTGCGGATATGAAGTGCTGGGACTGCCATTCATCAACAGATATTCATGGTGATGGAAATGAGTATGAATCAATGCTTGCAGATGGTGCAATGACAGCAGATTGTGAATCTTGTCATATTGATGGCAATACGGATTTCCCAAATGCACCAGCGCCTAAGCATAATGGTACAATAACAATGCATCTCGATAAAGTACATTGTTTATCGTGCCATGCAGAAACTGTAATTACATGTTACAACTGTCATCTTGAAAGTCAAGTTGAACATCATGTTAAACGGGCAAAAACAAAACTAAAAGATTTTATGATATTAGTTAATCGTGAAAAAGATGGTAAAGTTTACCCGGCTTCATTCCAGTCAGCAACCTATCAGGGAAATGCCTGGATTGCGATGGGACCGTTTACACCTCATACTGTTTCAAATGAGCCTAGAGCATGTAACGAATGTCATCAAAACTTTGGCGGCGATATAGAAGCTATAAAAGAATATAATGAAACCGGTGAAATCACTTTTGCAACATGGAGTGATACCGATAGTTCTTTAGTTTCTAAAAAAGGAATTATTCCTTTACCAACCGATTATGAACGCGCATGGAAAATGTCTTACATAAAATATGACGGAAACACTTCTGATCCTGCTGCGCCTTCTAATAATTGGTCAAGCATAGGAAAAGATAAAGCAGACGGATTCCAGTTATTGTATGCAACTGCATTAACTAAAGTACAGATGGCAAAACTTGGTTATGATACTACAAAAACTGTTACTTCTGTTGATGATGAGTTAGAGAAGGTTCTTCCAAATGATTTTGAATTGGAACAGAATTATCCTAATCCATTTAATCCTACTACAACTATTAGTTATCAGGTTCCTTCTAAATCTAGGATTACTATTAGGATTTATGATGCTTTAGGTGAACTTGTTGGAACTTTGGTTGATGAAGAAAAAGCTGCTGGCAGATATTCAGTTATATTTAATGCAGGAGATCTTGCGAGTGGAATTTATTTCTACAAATTAGAAACAACTACAGGATTTGAAGCTACTAAAAAGCTTATGCTGCTTAAATAGTTTTAAGTTCTTATCTAAATATTAAGATCCCGATTTTTAATTAAGTCGGGATTTTTTTATTTTCATTTGTTTGTCTTTCGAATTTACAACAGCAAGAGGGTAGTTTTATTTCTTGTTCAGCCTTTCTAATCTGCTTCTTAAGTGTCTTTCAGTAATACCCAAAATCCGCGCGGCAGCACTCTTATTTCCGTTCGATGTATCGAGCGCGGTACTTATAAGTTCACTTTCAAAGGAGTGCATTTTATTTTCATAACTGTCATCAAGATCATGCGGATTTAGAATCTGTTTTTCTCTAACTAATTTTGTTTGAATTGGTAAGTCAGCTAATAATAAGTATTCATCGCGTGCTAATACAACAGCCCGCTGAATTATATTTTCTAATTCTCTAATATTGCCGGGATAATTATATTTAACCAGCTGATCTAATGCTTCTTTAGAAATGCCCGATATATTCTTATTATTTTCAATTCCATACTTTTTTATAAAGTGATCTATAAGCATTGGGACATCATTTTTCCTGTTTCTTAAAGGAGGAATACAAATAGTAACAACATTTAATCTATAAAATAAATCTTCTCTAAACTCTCCGTTCGAAATCATTTCTTCCAGATTTCTATTTGTAGCAGCTAAAATTCTTACATCAACATTTTTTGTCTCGTTACTTCCCAGTCGCTGTACTTCACCAAATTGAATTGTACGCAGAAGCTTTACCTGAATGTTCATCGGTATATCGCCAACCTCATCAATAAAAATAGTACCAGTATCGGCTTCCTCAAATCTTCCAATTCTTTGATTTACAGCTCCGGTAAATGCGCCTTTTTCATGTCCAAACAATTCACTTTCCAAAAGATTTTCTGAGAGCGAGGCAACGTTAACAGTAACAAAAGGTTTTTCGGCTCTGGGACTGGCGTAATGAACGGCGTTTGCTATTAGCTCTTTACCTGTGCCGCTTTCTCCGCGTATTATTACAGAAGCTTTACTATCCGAAATTCTTGCCGCAGTATTAAGGACTTCATCCATCTCACTGCTCTGGGTAATTATTTTATCGAACTTAAACCTTTCTCTAAGTTTTGTTTTTAAGATTTGGTTTTCTGATACCAGATGCCGCTTTTCAATAATGCGATGGAGCAGATTTTCAAGTTCATCAAGATCAATTGGTTTGGTAAGATAATCGTATGCACCAGCTTTCATTATAGTTACAGCTTCATCAACATTGCCAAAGGCAGTTATAATAACTATATCTATTGTCGGATTAAGCTTTTTAACATTCTCCAAAACCTCCAATCCGGTCCACTCGGGCATTCTATAATCGGTTAAGATTATATCAACATTATTCTCCATTACAATTTCAAATCCCAGCTTACCGTTTTCTGCTGTAAGAACATTATAATTTCTTCTTTCCAGAAAACTTTTAAGTGAAGTTCTCTGACTCTCTTCATCATCAATTAATAGTATTGTTAAATTCTGCATATTAAATTTTTTCTTTTGGTAATCTTATAAAAAATGTTGTACCTATATCAGTACTACTCTCAACAGTTATTTGTCCGCCATGTTCGTGAATTATCTTCTGTACAATGCTTAATCCAATTCCGCTTCCTTTGGCTTTTGTAGTATAATAAAGATTAAATATATGATTTAATTTTTCTTCAGCAATTCCGGTTCCATCATCAGAAAACTTAATTATGAAATTTTTATCCGCGTTCAAAATATCAAGCGTTATCTTCCCTACTTCCGAAAGGGCATCAACAGAGTTTTGAATTAAATTAATTAGAACCTGTTTAATTTGATTCTTATCTATGAAAACAGTTTCATCTAATTCATTGTGAACTTTGAAATCAATTTTAGCATCCGCAAATATTGTTGAGAACTGCATCTTCATCTGATCAATAATATCATTAAGATCGACTTTGGATGGAAAGATAGCAAGCGGTTTTGCGAAGTGAAGAAAATTTTGAACGGTTTCATTAATTCTTTTTACTTCTTTATAAACTACATCTGTCAGCTGGGAAAATTCTTCTTTATTGTTTTCCGGTATAAAATCTTTTTTCAGTTGCTGAACTATTGTGCCAATGGCATTTAGAGGATTACGTACTTCGTGCGCGACTCCGGAGGCTAGTTCGCCCATTGCAACTAGCTTTTCTTTCTTATTTATCTGATCTTCAAGCTGCTTCTGTTTTGTAAAATCTTTGATTACAAGGATATAGTTTTGCTGATCATTTTCATCCGTAAAACTATTTTTAGAAATCAGCAAAAATAGATTCTGATTATTTATATCAATGTTAAAATATTCGAGATCAAAATTTTCGTTTTTTAATTTCTCATTAGTATCATTGTTAAATATATCTGTTAAGTTAGCATCTGGTATTTCTGGTAATTGAAAAAGTTTTTTTGCGGATTCATTTAGTAAACTTATTTGTCCATTCTTTTTATAAACTATAATTGCGTTATTAACAGACTGTATAATGCTATTAGAAAACGTTTCAATTGAATCGTATTGTTTCTCAAGTATTTTATAATTCTGCCTTGAAAATACCAGTGATAATAGTACTGAGCCAAATATGATTAAAAATAATCCACTTATAACTGATCTTAAGATTATGTTGTTCAGTACATTGTTATATGTTTCTGCGTTTAATCCAATTTTTATAATTCCTTCAAAATCATTTTGGTGAAAAAATGAACTTGAAGCTTCATATATATCAAGCGAATCAGTTTCTATAAATTGTGAACTGAAAGAATCTATTTGTTTTATCTCATCGGAGACAGTGTTAGCCGAATCATTCTTAATATAGTTAGCCAAACTGCCGACTGTTATTCTGTTTTCATCATTTTGCAAAACTATATATTCTATTGCCGGACTTTTAACAACTTCACTAAATAATGCTTCGATACCAATATTTTTTTTGAATTGTTGAAGTTCACTAGCTTCTAAATTAAGTGAAATAGCAGAATTATCATTTGCGGCTACAGCAACTACAAATCTGTAGTTCCTGTTCCAGCCAGATGATCTTAAGCCAATTACAACGCTCTTTTTCTTACCGTTAAAAATATCCTGCATATATAGCCGCGGCGGATTACCGGATCCCCGTCCTCTTTGTTTACCGGGAGCGTCATTGCTGAAAAGTCTTTTCCCGTTTTTATCATAAATATTTATTCTAAACAGATTATTTTCATCGGCTATTTTGTTTAATAATCCGTTATCAATTTTACCGTCGTTGTATAAATTTTTTATGAAGTTTGCATTATTCAGTAAACGTTTTTCTATTGATTTTTCTATCATCTCATCAGAAAGTCTCGCGTTATTTGAGGCCGACTTTAATGTGGATAAAAAAGCTTTTGCGTGAGTTTCAAGCAAATCGGAAATTTCATTTTTACTTTTTATATAATCGAAAACTGATGATGAAAAAATGAGTGTTGTTATTACAATAAAAATTATGAAGAGTGTTTGAGATGAAATATTCAGCTGTTTTTTATATGGCATTTTATAATCTGCTGTTTTTATCTGTATAAGATATAGAATTTATAAGAATAATAAAACTTAGGTTTACAAATTAAAATTGAGACTTACAGACGTAGCTGAGTTAGAATAGTTAAACCAATAACTATTAGAATTATTATTTATGTACTGATAGTTAAACGAAATATCGAATTCATTAAAGAACAAAAAACCGGATTCAACAGTTTTGCTAATCTGGAAATAAAACATATTGGAAAAATCTGTTCTCAACTTTTCTATACTAAATTCTTCTTCATTTATATATGTTCCCTGCGTTTTATAATCTTTATGATTGTAATAATATCCGCTTTTCAGCTTTATATTGTTTTCAAGAACTTTTGTTAATTCTATACCAATTGAATTTAAATTGTAGCTTGTTGGCGAATCGAATATTTCCGCATCGTCTCCAATCGCAAATTTTATAACATCATCCAAAGGTTTAACGTCATTTAAGACAATTCGTTTTGAACCGACTAAAGCCAGTCCCACACTTTCTGAAACCGATTGCGCAATTCGTAAAGATGTATTTAATTGAAAAATATCATTGTTGTTTTCATGAGTTCCAAGTGAATCGGTTATAGAAATATTTTCGGAGTATCTTTTATAATTAATCTCTGTACCTAAGAATATTGTAGTTTTTGTATTGTAACTTTTCGATAATCTAAATCCGCCGGAAAACAAATTATGATTTAGCGATTTGTATTCCTTAAAATCGGTAATATTATAATTGAAACTTAAAAGTGTACTAATTCCGGATAGATCAAACTTATATCGGTAAAAAGTAATTATGTCTGAATAATCTAAATATTTATAATCATCCTTGTTAATCCGCTGTTCAATATATCCACCCCACATTGAGTTTTCGCTAAAATCCCAATAACCAAATTGGTGCTGAAACGAGCTTCTTTCGGATATTGAATTTAAGTAATTGTAATTTCCGTAATAACCTAAATTTAGAAGTGAATCGCCATAACTAACTCCGCTAAAAATATTTGTCACAAGTGAACTTACGGGATCAATATAACCAACCGGATTTGAATGGTATTCTTGATCAACACTAAGTTTTACTCCAATTTGGGCTTGTAGAAAGCTGCTTAGCAAAATGATAATTATTGATATTTGTGTTATTCTAATTTTCATATTTTATTCGTTTATATAAAAAAGGATCTGAAGAATTCAGATCCTTTTAGATTCATAATTTTATTAAATATTATTTGCCGCCTTTTTTGTTGCCTTTGCTCTGTGATTTTGAAGCAGTACCTTTTGGTCCGGTTCCGTCGCAAACACCAGTTCCAGCCTGATTAGAAATACATGTTCCATTTCCCATACCTCTGTTACCTTTACCGGCTTTTTTTGCGCCAAATCCGGTTCCGTCTTTTGGTCTTAATGGATTTCCAGAACCATCTTTTTTTCCGTATCCTTTACCTTGCTTGTTAACACCTTGTTTCTCTGTACCAACATTGTCGCAAACGCCATCACCGTCAGCATCAACCCAGTTTGGATTATTTGCCGGTGGAGTTACAGGCTGTTCTTGTGCAAACGAATTAGTTGTAAATGCTAAAAAAGCAATTAACATGGCTGATAAAATTACTGATTTTTTCATCTTGTGCTTCCTTATTTTAAGTTTGTGATTTAATTTCTCCCAGATAATAGAATAAACCATGCCAATATTAAAATGCCCGATTTCTGCCGTTTTTAAGTGTTTTGTGAAATTCGAAAATATTTGGAGAGAACAATTTGGGCGATTGTTCGACTATCCGGGCGAATAGTCTTTAAAAAGGGAACCCAAATAAAAACTTAAGTGATTCTGCGCCAGGGTTGTATTTACTAAGCCGGCTATTTGAATAATGATTTAGCGCAATGCCAAATAAATGTTTTTTATAGAAATCAATAAAAAGACCAAGCTGCGAACGGAATTCTATTTTATGTCCTAATTTTATACCGCCTCTGTCGTAATACAATCCGGGACCAATACTAAATTGTGCTGTAAATCTTTTTAAAAAAGAAAATTTAAAATATGCACCGCCGCCAAAATACCGCTCAAGTTTTGCAATATCAGCACCTGCCCACAACCCACAAAAATCGTATACAAACTGATGTCTGATTTCGAACGATGCAAAAAGTCTATTGGTATCATCAAATATTTCTCCGGTAGCGGCTCCGTATAAAATATATCCGTTTGCTTTCCCCGACTGGGCATAAACAGAAGTTGATAACAGTATAATGAAAATAATCAGTTTAAGTCTAATCATAATTGTATAGAATTTTCCGAAAACTAAATTTAATGATTTCCTAGTATTTTGATAAGAATAAAATTATCATTTATATACTTTTTGAGAATAGTTTTATCAATTTAATAAAAATAAGTAAATCAGTATTTGTTAAGGCGCAATTTTTAAGGAATAATTGATCTTTTTGATAATTACCTTTTAGGTACGTTATTTGCTTCTTAACGTTTGTGAATAAAAAAAGTTCTTAATGGAACTCCTAAGTTATTGATCCGGGTGTTGTGAGTCACCCGGATCATATTTTTCTAATCCTGCCAAATATGATGTTTTTCTTAGCTTTTTGAATTTTCTGCTGATATAATTTCTTGTCCGGTTCATGATAAATCTTTTAATTCGAAAATTGAAACAATATTTTTAAACAATAACATTATCAATTTAATAACACCAATATCTTAATCTTATAACCCGGTAAAATATTTATTTTGAAATTCTGATTATTACCATATACCATCTAAAACTCTGCCCGAGTCCGCGTTTATTCTAATATTAAAAGATTCATTATCTTTTTCATACAGCACATCCCAGATAGGAAATGAATTTGGAATACAAGGTTCTGAAAGTGATATTGATATATTAACGTTTTGGAATCTTTTTCTAAATTTTTCACCACCGTTTTCTTCAGCAATTTTTAATGCAAAATCACTGTTCATCCATTGTTCTCTAATTACCGAAGCACCGTCTCTTATTTCAGCCGGGTCAGTAATTATTATAGCATCATAATTCCTGATAATCTTAATTATATTCATTTTATTTGGACAAATAAATTCATATTCCCAGTAAGCTGAACATCCATCCAGATCAACCTTATTACTTTGAACACTTATTAATTTTGCTTCTTTATCCAATTGCTGTGCTTCAAGCTTCATGAAATCATACAATAATAAAGCTGTTTGCTTTTTGGAACCTTCCCATTCGTCATTTTCAACTGGATTTTTTTCATGCTGACAAGAGAGTATAAATATACTTATTAGAGATATTAAAATTACAGTGGGGAATTGTTTTAAATTAATTTGTGGTGTAACTAATTTCATAATTGCGCATTCCTATTGTAGAAAACAATAATAAAATAGTTGTATGAATAATGATTCTCAAGAGTTTTTTTTAGGTAAAAAAAGAATCCACAAAAAATGCAGGGAACGGGTTATTTACAGTTTGTAAACACGCCCGTTCCGCCACAATTATTTTATATTTTAAACTGATTTGTTAAATTTTTAAGATTTTCTGTCATTTGTGCAAGGTCGTCTGCAGCTCTCGAAATTTGCTGAATTCCAATTGCGGATTCATTCGATACTTTATTTATCAGCTCAATACTTCTTGAGATTTCTTCAGCAGTTGAAGACTGTTCCTCGCTGGCAGTGGCAACTTGCGAAACAGTATCACTTACTTTATCAGACGCGGAAATAATTTGTTCTAAAGATTTACCGGCTTTCATTGCCGATTCTTTTCCGGTTTTAGTTTTTTCGGCACCTTCATGTATAGAGGTAACAGTGCTTTTAGTTCCTTCTTGAATATTTTTTATCATTCCGGCAATTTCTTTAGTTGCCTTAGTTGTTCTTTCAGCAAGCTTTCTCACTTCATCCGCAACAACAGCAAAACCTCTTCCCTGTTCGCCGGCCCGCGCCGCTTCAATTGCAGCATTTAACGCAAGCAAATTTGTCTGATCAGCAATGTCATCAATCACCTGTGTAATTTCACCAATCTGGTCAGAATTTTTTCCAAGTTCCTGAACTTTCTCAGAAGCATTAGCAACTATTGCCGCTATTTCATTTATTCCCTGAATTGTTTCTTCAACAATTTTACCGCCGCTGTTTGCAATATCGCCGGCTTCTTTTGCATTTTCGGCTGCCGAAAAAGTATTCTGACTAGTTTCAACTATTGTGGCTGTCATTTCCTCCATTGCACCCGCAACGTCAGTTATCTGGTTTACCTGCTCCTGAGCTCCGTGTGCCAAAGCTTCGGTATTCGAAGAAATTTCTGTACTAGCACTTGCTGAAGCTTCTACAAGCTCATTTACTTCTGAAATCATCTGCCGCATTTTTGATACAACTATATTAAATCCCGCGAATAATCTTCCTATATCATCATCCTTATTTTCTATTTCAACATGAGTAGTTAGATCACCATTCATAAATTCTTTCATTTTAGAAAGTAATATTGCTGCTTTTTCGGAAAGATAATTTTTTTGGTCATCAGCAATTTTCTGGGCTGCAACTGCTTTAGATGCCGAGTCTTCAGCCTGTCTGCTTTTTTCCTCTACTTGGCTAATTGAATTATTGATATTTTCTATCATACTATTAAAAGATTTTGCAAGTTTTCCAATTTCATCTTTTGAATCAATATCGGCCCGTATTAAATTATCACCCTCAGAAAATTTTGTGGCAGCCTGTTCTAATACATTTAAAGGTTTCGAAATTCCTTTTCCTAACAAGAAAATTAAACCGGTAACAAAGAGTATTGCAATAAGTAGTGCTGTATAAACTCTGCTTTTAAATTCACTAATATTTTCTTCAACATCGTCAATATACAGACCGGTTCCTATAAACCAGTTCCAGGCTTTAAATAATTTTACATACGATAATTTTGGAGAAGGTTCGGTCTCTCCAAGTTTCGGATAATAATAAGTTAAAAACCCTTTCTCAGATTTTGCAACATCAATCATATTCTGTACAATTTTATTTCCCCTTTTATCAACTAAATCAATTCTATTAGTTCCTATCTTTGAGGGATCAGATCCAAGTATGCGTGTTGTACCTTCAAGATCATAAGAAAAAAAATATTCGCTTTCGTCATATCTTAATTTATTTATTTCCGTTGTAGCAAATTTCTGGGCAGTTTCCATATCAAATTCACCCTCTAAATATTTGCCGTGATAGCTGTTCATAATTCCATGAGCTACTTCAACAACATTTCTTATTTTTATTTTTTTCTCTTCCATAAATTTATCGGAAGCATCGGGAATTATTTTTATAATAAGAATAAATAATATTGGAAGTAATGTTAAAACAGCAAACAATATTAATTTGATAAAAATAGACAAATCCTTAAATTTTTTCATCTTGTCTCCAATTGAGTTATTTTGATTTTTAATAGATGTTAAATTATCGGATACAAATCGTTTTTTTTTATAGTATTTAATAAAACTTTAGTTTGATATAAATTCTTATCTGAGCAGATTCATTTTAAATGTTTTTGTATTTTAACTCTTATGGCGATAAAAAATATATTTTTAGTTGTTATTTTTATTGCGACAAATATATTTTGTCAGAATGAAATTAACAACGACAGTTTAAGTATTAATTACAAAAGGGCTGCTTTAATTGGCGGAGTTACGGCAGCAGCATTTGTTTATGGATATGGAATTCAAAACAATATGTGGTGGAAAGGTGAAAAGTCAGATTTCCATTTTAACTGGAAAAATGACTGGAACTATGCACGCGGGGCAGATAAGATTGGGCACTGCTATTTTGGGTATTTAGTTTCCAGCATTTACAATGATGCTTTTACTTGGAGCGGAATTGAGAAAGATAAATCTGCTTTATACTCGGGTATATTTACTCTTTCGTATCAGACATTTTTGGAAGTGAGAGACGGATTTTCAAAAAAATATGGATTTAGCTGGGGCGATTTTACCGCAAATTTACTGGGTTCATTTTTTATGATAATGAAATCGGGAAATAAATTCTTAAATGATTTTGATGTTAAAGTGAGTTATTATCCGTCTCAAAAATTTAAAGACGGTTCTAACAAATATATAATTGATGATTACGAAAGCACTTATAACTGGTTCTCTGTAAATGTTAAAAATCTGCTTCCAGTAAATACAAAAAAATATTTTCCGTCTTTTGTAAACTTGGCACTTGGTCATGGAGTAAAAAGAATTGATGAATCAGATAGCTATCATGAACTCTTTTTTTCGCTCGACTGGAATTTAGAATTTATAAAATCAGAGAACTGGCTCATTAAAATTTTAAAATATATAAATAAGTATTATCATTTTCCGGCTCCGGCAATTAAAGTTTATCCGGATGTAGTCTGGTACGGAATTAAATTCTAAAACTAGATGTTTATAATCTATAATGTTAAATTTGCGTTTCTAATATTTTAATGTGAAACGGAAGATAAAATGACAGATTTAAATCCCTTTATTTGGGAAACACACGGAATACATATTGGCACCGGAAATGACCATGTTAAACATGGTGTTGATGATGTTGAGAAAATTGTAAATCTTGCGATTGAAAAAGGACATCCGTCTATAACATTTATAATTCACACTCCCAGACTTACCCGGATCAGGTACAAAGCTGAACGGGAAACTGATATAAAATTTATTCGTGGCGATAATGCTTATTTCGAATATCCCGAGAGAATTGAAAATCTAAAGAAAAAATATAATGATAAGATTGATATAAAATACGGAATTGAACTTGAATGGCTTGGCGGCGGATTAGGACTTCAGTGGAATCGCGCAAAAGTTTTCCAGGCAAAAGAAGCTGATTTTGTAATTGGCTCTGTTCATTTTTCGAAAGAGGGAATTCCTTACGACGGCAGTAAAGAAGAAACTAATGAACTGCTTGAGCTTAGAGGAAGTCTCGAAAATTATTGGGCCGGGTATATTGAAGAAGTAATTGAAATGATAGACTCTTCATGGGATATGATTCATGTTGTAGGACATTTAGATTTGCCAAAATTATACGTTCCCGTTCCAGAACCATTGGTGCAGTTAAATACTTCATCCCATTTTCTTGCCAGAAGAATGCGTGTGCTTTTAGAAATGATAAGTGATCACAATCTTGCTTTAGATGTAAATATGGCCGGACTTAAAAAAGGCTGCGGAGTTTATCCGGGTGAAAAAATTCTTGAGAGAGCAGCAAGTCTAAATATACCTGTTACTATTGGAACCGATACACATGCTCCTTCCGAGCTTGGAGATAAATATAAAGAAGGTATAGATTACCTTCACGAAAACGGATTTAAAAATTATGTAAGTTATTCGAAATCAATTCCCGAACAAAGACCTTTAATAAATTCCAATATTGAAGATGCAAAATATAAAGTGTTAAACTTAGGAATTGAAATACTAAATCGCCGTTTCAGTAACGAAAAAAGAAAAGCCGTCCCTCAGTTTGCCTTTGGAGCCAGTTATAGAACACTCTTAACAAGTTATAACAATTCAACATCCCTTGGAAGCTACGATGCAATACGAGTTCGCAAGGGGAAAAAATCTGTAACAATTGGAAAAGAGCCGCAGCCGCTGCAAACAAAAAATCAGAAAAGTATTTTTTCTTATCATGTAGATAAACCGGGCATTCTATCACGTTTATTCAATACGCTGGCTTCAGAAGAGATAAATGTTGAGACTGCATTTTTAAACTCAAATGCTGATGGAACCGCGACTGCATTTTTAACTGTTTCCGGCAATGATGATATGATTAGTGAAGCCTTAGAGTTTATTAAAGGAACTACCGGAGGAAGATTTCTGGAATTAAAATATGGAGAGGATCTTGAAACCCCTTCATTTAAGGAAGCCGGGAACTATCTCCTTGAAATTGATGGTGTAGATCTTCCAATTCCTATTTCTAAACAAATGATAATTTCAGTTCATAAAAATAGTGCGGGTGTTCTTTTAATCCTTTTGTCAGCATTAGCATCCGCAAATATTAATGTAAAAGATCTGCAGCTTGGTGAGCGGGGAGGAAAAGGTTATGCCGCAATTGGTGTTGAAGCTGATGAGAAAATTATTCAGAATCTTCTTACCCAGTTAGGCCCGCAGTTCTACGAGGTTTCTCATTTAGTTTTGAATAATATAGAATAGTTTTTAATTTAACACACTTTGAATTGCATATTATAAGTTCTTAAATTTTATAATCTCCGAGCTTGATGTCTAAAGGTTTTACCTAAGAATAAAAGCCGTTTGGGCTAATTGGGAAACTGATTAACCTCCCGGGAATCAATTAAGATTCTAATTTGGAAAGGAGTAATGCAGAATATAGATCAACAAATATCATCCGGAAAGTGTCCGCCAAAATTAACAGATAGTTTTGGAAGACAAATTAAGTACTTGAGAATATCGGTTACAGACCGATGTAATCTAAGATGTACTTACTGTATGCCGTCTGAAGGTATTACCACAATCCCTCATAATAAGATTTTACGATTTGAAGAAATTGAAAGATTGATAGATATCTTTACAAGCTTTGGTATTGAGAAAGTAAGGTTTACTGGCGGCGAACCATTTGTACGTAAAGGTTTTGTAGGATTACTAGATAAAGTATCGCGGAATGAAAATCTTAAATCGGTTAACATTACAACTAATGGTGTTCTGCTTACAAAGCATGCCGCTCAATTAGAAAAACTTAATATAGAAAATATTAATCTAAGTCTGGATTCTTTGGACGAATATAATTTTGAAAAAATAACAAGAAAAAATAATTTAAAAGATGTTCTTGATTCATTAGACTGGCTTTTAAAAAGTAATATTAAAACGAAAATAAATTGTGTAGTTCAAGCTGATATATATAAAGAGCAAATCAAAAATTTATCGGAATTAACTATTAACAATGATGTTGAAGTCAGATTCATTGAGCAGATGCCGTTTAATGGCAGCGGTGCCAATAATGTTTTTACAAGCAAGGATACATTGGCGTATATAAAAAATATTTATTCTGAAGTTCAGGAAATTCAGACGAAAAGAAATACCGCTGTGAACTATAAAATAAAGGGCGCAAAAGGTACTATAGGTCTAATCAGTAGTTACGAAAGGAGTTTCTGTGATTCATGCAACCGCCTTAGAATTACTTCTATCGGGATGATGAAAAACTGCCTATACGATAATGGTGTACTGGATTTAAGAGAGCTTTTAAGAAGTGAAAAATCGGATGATGAAATAAGAGCTTTGATAATTAATTCTGTTGGAAAGAAGTTAAAAGATGGTCATGAAGCAGAGAAATATTTGAACAAATTTGATTCTATGTCTTCCATCGGCGGATAATCAAGTCTCAATACGTTTCCGGCAAGTCTGTAACACCGTAGCGACAATTATAATAGGAGATATAATGATTGATGTAAGTCATAAGTTTAATACTTTAAGATATGCAAAGGCAGAAGGCGTTTATAAATCTACACCAGATATAATTGAAAAAATTAAAAACAAGCGGGTTCCTAAAGGCGATGTTTTAGAAATTGCCAGAGGTGCCGGAATATCAGCTGCCAAACGTACATCTGATTGGATTGTCTTTTGTCATCCAATACCAATGGACTATATAAACCTATCGTATGAAATTGGCGAAACTGAAATTGTTGTATCAGCCGAAGCAAAAACTGTTTGGAAGACCGGTGTTGAAATGGAAGCTATGACGGCAGTTTCAGCAGCATTATTAAATATGTACGATATGACTAAACCTCTTACAGATGATATAACAATTGGTGAAATTAAGCTAGTGAAGAAAAAGGGAGGCAAAAGTGATTTCAAGGATAAATTTGAAAAAAATATTACCGCTGCTGTGTTGGTAATTTCTGATTCAACTTTTGAAGGGAAACGTGAAGATAAATCAGGTAAAGTAATTAAAGAGTTTTTAGATAAACAGCTTGTTGATGTTAAGGTCTATGATATTCTCCCGGACAGTAAAGAAAAAATTACTTCAAGAATTAAAGCTCTTGTAGATGATGAAAATATTCAGCTTGTAATTACAACTGGGGGCACAGGGCTTGGACCAAAAGATATAACTCCCGATGTAACAGCAGAATTGATTGATAAAAGAATTCCCGGTATAGAAGAAGCGATTAGAAAACATGGTAAAGACAGAACTCCGTTTGCAATGTTGTCTAGAGAATTAGCCGGTTTAAGAGGCAAGTCGATTATAATTAATTTACCGGGAAGTTCAAGAGGTGTAAAAGAAAGTATGGATGCACTCTTTCCGGGATTGCTTCATGGATTCCCAATGATATGGGGTGGCGGACATGAACACGGGAATAAAAAAACTAAAGAACAATAAGAGATAAAATGATAACCGTTGCTGAAGCAAAAAATATAATTGATAATAATAAAATCAGTTCAAGAATTGAAAATATAACAGTTGAAAATTCTTTAGAACGAATTTTAGCTGAGAATATTTTTTCCCCTTTATCATCTCCATTGTTTACAAACAGTGCTATGGATGGTTTTGCTGTTAAATGGAGTGATGTTGAAGATTTTGGTTTAAATTCAATTGAACTAAGAGTGTGTGGTGAAAGCAGAGCAGGATCACAATTTAAAGGAACTCTAAATAGTGGTGAGGCTATAAAAATTAGTACTGGTGCTATGTTGCCAAGTTCGGCTGATACAATTATTCCGGTTGAAGATACAGAAACTGAATCTAATAAAGTAATTGTTAAGTATGCAAAAGCTAAAAACCAGCATGTCAGATTTAAGGGGGAAGAGTTTGAAACTGGCAAGTTATTATTAGAGAAAGGTTCAAAAATTGATCCTCCTAAATTGGCTTTATTAGTTTCAATGGGAATTGAGAATGTAAAAGTATTTTCAAAAATTAGAGTTGCAATAATTACTACCGGAACAGAATTAATTAAATTGGGCAAAAAAAAGGAAGAGTCTCAGATTTATGATTCAAATACAATCATGCTAAAATCGGCTGTTAAATTATCAGGTGGAATTACAGACTATTGTTTAAGCGCTAAAGACAATCTGGAAGAAACCGTAGAGGCTATTTTAGAAATTAGAGATAAGGTTGATATAATTTTATTTTCCGGCGGTGTTTCAGTTGGTCCACACGATCATGTAAAAGATGCTGCGGATAAAGCAGGTTTCAAAAAACTGTTTTGGAAAGTTCATCAGAAGCCTGGTAAACCTTTGTTCATGGCTATAAGAGGGAATACACTTTTATTTGGTCTGCCTGGCAACCCGGTTTCAGCCTTAATGTGTTATACATTTTATGTTCATCCTGTTATAATAGGATTTGAAAATAATGCCGGACTCTTAAAAACTATGAATGTAAGAAGTAAAGATCCCGTGAATAATGAAGTTCCGCGTGATCATTTTATGAGAGTTAAACTGATTGATGAAAAAAAATATTTTGAACTATTAGAAAAGCAGGGTTCAAATATGCTTACCTCGATGTCTGAAGCAGATGGATTTATTTTATTAAGAGAAAATGAAAGTCTGGAAAAAGATAAAAAATATAAAGTTTACTTATTTCCGTGGAGCTATTAATGGGTTATATAGAAGCAATTTGCATTAGTGAAAAAAAAGGTGTTCCTAAAAAGGAAATCTCTAAAGCAGAATTAAAAGCTGACTGGGGTATTGTTAATGATGCACATGCGGGAAACTGGCACAGACAAGTGTCTTTGCTTGCCGGCGAAAGTATTGACAAAGTTAAAGAATTGATTCCCGATCTTGAAAAGGGAGCTTTTGCAGAGAACATTATTACGCGTGGAATAAATCTGATGGAAATAACAATTGGTGAAAAAATTTCTATTGCCGATGAAATTATTCTGGAAATAACCCAGATAGGAAAAGAGTGTCATTCAGGCTGTGCAATTCAAAAAATAAACGGTGATTGTATTATGCCAAAAGAAGGTATATTTGCCAAAGTTATAAAGGGCGGTGTAATTGAAACTAATTCAAAAGTTGTAGTAAACTCATAAATTTTAATATATACCGCCAATAAGTTTAATAATTTAAAGAATTAAAATTTCTGGAATCCTCTTATATCCTGCAGCATCATATTGACAGTAAAATTTTTATTTGATATATAAGAACACTTATATATATTTGGTCAAAGAATATTTTATGTTGTAAAACAAGTTATGTAAGTCTTAATATCTATAATGTGTATTTATGAAAAAAACATAATTTCCGCAAAGAAAATCACTTAAGATCAAATTATTTAAAAACTAAAACAAATTAGTAGAGCTATAATTAATGAGAACTAAAAAAAACATTTTTGTTACGATGATTCTGGTCATTTTTGTTCTTATTCTTGTAAATGTTTTTCATGACAAAGATAATTACAATCTTAGATTGGAAAAACTTAGACAGGAATATGCAATTCCCAAAGAGTCATCAATCGACCATTCCAAACTTCCTGTACTTCAAAAAACTTTTAAAACTCCGCAAGAAGTAACTGAAACATGTATTGCCTGTCACACAGAAAGACACAAAGAAGTTATGGCTTCTTCTCACTGGAACTGGGAAAGAACCTCATACATTTCCGGTCGGGGTTTAACCTCAACAGGTAAAAAAAATGTACTTAACAATTTTTGTATTGGTGCCAGCAGTAACGAAGATGCTTGCGCTAAATGCCATATTGGTTATGGTGCCATAAACAATGATGAATACGATTTAACCAATGCTAGTAATGTTGATTGTATGGTTTGTCATGATAATAGCACAGAATACTTAAAGGGATCCGCAATGGCGGGGTATCCTGACAGAACTGTGAATTTAAATAAAGTTGCGCAAAGTGTTGGAAGACCTAAAAAAGATAATTGCGGTTCATGTCATTTTTACAGCGGCGGCGGAAACAATGTAAAACATGGCGATCTTGAAGAATCCATATTATCGGCAACAAAAGATGTTGATGTTCATATGGCGGCAAATGGAATGGACATGGTTTGTGTTGATTGCCATACTGCTGAAAATCATAAGCTAAAAGGAAAACTTTATTCAATTTCATCTACAAATAGTGATAGATCAAACTGTGAAGACTGCCATACAAATCTGCCTCACTTTGATGAAATGTTAAATAGACACACTGCAAAAATTGCGTGTCAGACTTGTCATATCCCCGAATATGCAAAAGTTAATGCAACTAAGATGGCCTGGAAATGGTCTGATGCCGGAAAATTAAAAGACGGTCAGCCATATCATGAAGAAGATGAAGATGGCAATCATACTTATCTTTCAATGAAGGGTTCATTTGACTGGCAGAAAAATGTAACGCCAGATTATGTATGGTTTAATGGAACGGCAGATCATTATGTATTAGGTGATACAATTAAATCAGTTCCTGTACAAATGAATACATTGTTTGGATCGGCAACTGACGGAAAATCGAAAATAATTCCGGTTAAAATTCATAAAGGTGATCAGATATATGATAAAAAATATAATAATCTGATTCAGCCAAAAGTATTTGCTAAAGAAGTAGGTGACAGTGCTTACTGGAAAGACTTCGATTGGAATCTTGCGGCGGCTGCTGGTATGAAAAAAATCGGGTTGCCTTATAGCGGTGAGTATGGATTTGTTGAAACCGAAATGTACTGGCCTGTAAATCACATGGTAAGTCCAAAAGAAAAATCACTTATGTGTGTCGACTGCCATGTAAGAGAAAATGGAAGACTTCAAAATTTAACCGGATTCTATTTACCGGGAAGAGATAAAAATGATATTCTAGATTCGCTGGGAACTATAATGATAATACTGGCAATGGTTGGTGTACTAGCACACGGTTCTATTAGGTTTATTATGGCCATAAGAAAAGAAGAATACGAAACTGAAATAATTAATAAATAAGAGAAAATAGAATGAAAGAAGTTTTAATATATACAAGGTTCGAAAGGTTTTGGCATTGGTCACAGGCTTCTCTGATTATGTTTTTGGCAGTTACCGGATTTGAGGTTCATGGTTCGTTTGAGATGTTTGGTTTTGAAAAAGCAGTAATGTTTCACAGAGCTGCTTCTTATGCATTGCTTGGACTAATAGTTTTTGCAATATTCTGGCATCTGACAACTGGTCAATGGCGACAGTATTTTCCAACAACAAAAAATCTTTTTGCACAAATTAGATATTATATGTTTGGTATGTTTAAAGGCGAAGATCATCCTACTCATAAAACTGAGATCAGTAAATTAAATCCGCTACAAAGATTAGTTTACATACAATTTAAGCTGATATTAATTCCTATTGTAGTAATTTCCGGTATCTTCTATCTGTTTAATAAATCGATTGATAAAAACAATATCATAGTTATAAGTGAATTTAAACTTGAAACAATTGCTGACTGGCACGTACAGGGCGCGTTTTTATTGATCGTGTTTCTAATTATTCATGTATACATGACTACAACCGGTACAAGTATTACTTCTAATATTAAAGCTATGATTACCGGACTTGAAGAACTTGAAAGTGAAAATAAAAATGATAAAAAAGGCGAGGCAAAAAATGAAGGCTAAACCATATATGAATCCTTACTTGGCCGGAGTTTTACTTGGCTTAGTATTATTGTTAACAGTCTATTTAACCGGAAGGGGACTTGGAGCGAGCGGTGCTATTAAAAGTATTGTTATAGAAACTGTTCAAACTGTAACTCCGGAACATGCTGAGAATACTGCGTACTACAGCAGTTTCAAGGCAACTCATCCTGAAGGCCCGTTACGTTCGTGGCTGGTGTTTGAAGTACTTGGTGTATTAATCGGAGCTTTTCTTTCTGGTGTTATTTCGGATAGAGTTTCACTTAAATTGGAAAAAGGACCGCAGACTACAAAAAAAGTTAGAATTCTTGCTGCCATAGCCGGCGGAATGTTCTTTGGATTTGGATCTCAGCTTGCACGAGGCTGTACAAGCGGTGCTGCGTTAAGCGGTATGAGTGTTATGTCTTTTGGCGGTATTATAACAATGATGGCAATTTTTGGATCAGCATATGCGGTTGCTTATTTTTTTAGAAAACTATGGATTCGAGGATAGATTATGGGACCTTTAGTGCCTGATATTATTGGGAATGAATTTGATTTAGTTATAGCTTTGATTTTGGGAATTGGCTTCGGCTTTATTCTTGAACAAGCTGGATTTTCAACTACAAAAAAATTAGTCGGACTTTTTTACGGTTACGACTTTACAGTATTAAGAGTGTTTTTTACCGCTGGTGTAACTGCCATGATAGGTATATTAGTTCTTGGTCATTTTAACCTGCTCGATCTGAGTTTGTTATTTATAAATCCAACATTTTTATATGCCGCGTTAGTTGGCGGAGCAATAATGGGAGTAGGATTTATACTTGGCGGATTTTGTCCCGGGACAAGTGTTTGCGCGGCGGCAGTAGGTAAAATAGACGCAATGGCGTTTTTGCTGGGATCGTTCCTTGGAATAGTTCTATTTATTGAAGGATTTTCAATTTGGGGAGATCTTTTTATAATGGAAAGTATGGGTGATTTAAAGATGAATGAAGTTTTTGGTTTATCGCCTGAACTTTTTGCAGTAATTATTACATTGGTTGCAATTGGCGCTTTTGTAATGGTAACGAGAATAGAAGATAAAGTAAATGGACGAAAGTCATCTTATTCAACAAAAAAGATGGCAACAACATTTTCTTATGCAATTGCACCGGTTCTAATTATTGGTATTCTTTCTTTTACATCAAATCATACGGAATCTGTGAAGAGCGATGTTGCTGAAAAATTATCAAATAATACTAAGATAAATGAAATTGCTGCGGATGAATTTTCTTCAAAACTAATTGAAAGTTATTATGATTTTAATGTAATTGATATTCGTTCAAAAGAGGAATATAAAAAATCGCACTTACCATTGGCTATAAATATACCAGTTGATAGTCTGATGAATAAAGAGTGGGGAAATTATTTTACTCAGAATCATAAAGCAAATGTTTTTTATGGTGATGATTTTAATAATGTTAAAAGAGCATATTTTACTGCCGAAAACATTGGGAAAGCAGAAAACTACGGTTTAATAGAATCCCACAATGAATTTAAGGCTTTATATTACAATCTTGAACAGCCTGATAAAGATAAAAGAAAAGAACTTGATGTTTATAAGTTTCGTAAAAAAATGGGTGCTGATTTAACTAAGCTTGAAGATGCAATGATGAAATTTTCGCAGCCGGTTAAGAAAAAGGCCACAAAAGCAAAAGGCGGCTGTGCCTAAATAAATAGTTTTATGTGAAAGTCCGTTCTCTATTTGAGGCGGACTTTTTTTTTATCTGAATGATTTTCTTTTATCAATAACATATATTTGATGAAAATTATTTTTTTACAATTAATAATACTTTCATGTATTCAAATATAACTGCTGTAATACTTTCCGGGGGCAAAAGCTCACGAATGGGTGAAAACAAAGCTCTCTTAAAAATTGGTGAAAAAACTGTTATTCAAATAATACATGATTGCCTTGCAAAGATATTTGAGAACATAATTTTAATTTCCAACTCACCGGATGAATATCCCTTTTTAGCATGTCCAATATTTAAAGATTTATATCCCGGTTTTGGCCCGGCATCGGGAATTCATGCGGGACTTATTAATACAGCTACCGAAAAAAACTTTTTCATTTCTTGCGACATGCCGTTATTTAATATTGAAATGATAAAATATATTGTAGAATATAAGACTGCCAAAAATGTTGTTCTCCCAGAATGGGAGAATAGAATTGAAAGATTATTCGGAGTATATTCAAAAAATAATTTACCGGTATTTGAACAGGTGTTTATAGGAAATGATAGAAATATTACTGATAAAAACGATAAAAGATATAAGCTGTATTCTATAATAGAAAAGCTGAATGCGGAAATTTTAAAAGTTGATGATCTTCCTTTTTTTAGGCATGATATGTTTTTTAATATGAACGATAAAGAAGAGTTAAATTATGTAAAATCTGTATTCAATAAATAATTTGTTTCCTTGTAAAGCTATTTATTGATTAGAGCGGATAATAAAAAAGGTCTTCCATTAAATGAAAGACCTTTTCTAAAACTTATGTTAAGAAAAAATTAGAATCCTAATCTTCCCATATCTTCTACTAAAGATTTAACAGCATTTACAGAATTATCAAATGCAGCCTGTTCTTCTTCGTTTAGGCTAATTTCAATAATCTTTTCAATTCCGTTTTCACCAAGTACAGTCGGAACACCAACATAATAACCGTCAACATTAAATTCGCCATTTAACTGAGCGCAGGTAGGAAGTACTCTTTTTTCATCTTTAAGAATAGCTTCTGCCATTGCAATTGCAGATGAAGCAGGTGAGTAGAATGCCGAACCGGTTTTCAATAATTTAACAACTTCACCGCCAGCCATTTTAGTTCTCTGAACCATTGCGTCCATAACTTCTTTAGCTTTTGCAGCATCGTTATATTTTCTTTCTAACATTTCCATTACAGGCATACCGTTAACATTAGCATATCTTATTAATGGAACCATTGTATCGCCATGACCGCCAAGAACCATAGCGTTAACATCTTTAACAGAAACACCTAATTCCCAGGCAATAAAAGTAGAGAATCTTGATGAATCTAAAACTCCGGCCTGACCCATAACTTTGTTAGAATCGAAACCGGAAACTTTTTGGAATAATGTTACCATTGCATCTAATGGATTAGAAATAATAATTACAAATGCATTTGGAGCAAATTCTTTTACACCTTCCGCAACTTGTTTCATAATCTTTGCATTAGTCATTAAAAGATCGTCGCGGCTCATTCCGGGTTTACGCGGTAAACCAGCAGTTACAATTACTAAATCAGAACCAGCTATATCTTTATATTCGTTAGTTCCTCTTAATTCAACATCAAAACCATCAACTCTTGATGCTTCAGCGATATCTAAAGTTTTACCCTGCGGAAAGTCTTCAACTATATCAAATAAAACAACATCGGCTAATTCCTTTTGCGCAATTAGTTGTGCTAAGACACCACCAATCTGGCCGCCTCCTATAAGAGCAATTCTTTTTCTTGCCATGTTTTTCTCCTCTTGATTAAATATTTTTGTTAATTAAAACATCTGAGAAAAATTTCTCGATTATAAAATTTAGAATAGTAATATATCAAATTTAGTCTTAAAAAAGAAAGGAAATTAGGATGCGGATAAAAAAAATTATTTTGCTATTATCAAAATTGCTTCAGTTCCGTCATCGGTAAAATTATATTTAAGATCATCTAAAAATGTATTCATTATATGAATACCACGCCCGTTTTCTTTTAAAATATTTTCTGGAATTGTGGGATCGGGAACATCTTCAACTATAAAACCGGTTCCTTCATCTTTAAATATAATTTCATACTTATCATCATGAATATTAAAAGTAATTTTAATTTTTTTATTTTTATCCATTTTATTGCCGTGAAGAATTGAATTAGAACTGGCTTCGGCTACTGCTAGAGCCAGGTTATCAAGCTGGTCTTCTTTAATACCGGCTTTACGGGCAATTTCAATTACAAATTCTTCAATCTCAGGTAATAACTCAGGATTTGAAGGATATTGTTTTGTGTATGTTTCCAGAATCAATTATACTCCGATACTCTGTCACTTAAGACTTAAATTTAATAAAATAATTCAAAATAAAAAATTACAAGAACCAATTCATCCTAAGTGTTAAATTGGCCGATTCCCGTTCTCTGTTGTCTGTAGATATAAAGCTATACCAGCCATTAAAATAGACTTCAAGTTTCGAATTTAATCTGTACCTTATATTTGAAACCGGGCCGCGGGATTTATATTCACTTGCTTTTTGTTTCACATTATTTTTATTGTAACCATAAGTAGTTAAACCGAAATATCTAAATCCAACGCCCAAAGTTAAAGCTCTAAAATTATACACTAATCTTGGCTCAAGTAATAACTCAGTTAAATAACGCACTGGTTTATTCTTAAATTGACCCCATGCAAAATCGCCCTGTTCAGAAAATTTAGCACTGCCATAAAAGGTTAAAGCGGTTTTTTGAGTTAATCTAAATCTGGATGAATCTTTTAAAGTTAACTGTCTGAAGGAAAAGCTTTTGTAATTTGGATTTATATCTTCAAAATCGTAAACAGTATAATTAGCCGATACTTCGGCAGAATTAGTAGATGTTAATTTTGTTGATCTATAAGTTCCGCCGCTCGAAAGTTTTATTAACCGGCGAATATTATTATTAGAACTGCGTTCCGAAAAAATATAAACAATATGGTTTATACTTCCTTCAAGATTAACAAACAGATTAAAAAACTTTGAAAATTTGTGATCATAATTAATTCTGACAATAGATAGCAATTCATCCCGGTCATCATAATTAGTTTCACTCGGTGTATCGTAAGTCATTTTTCTATGATAGAAACTTGCGGTTAAAACATCTTTACCGGAAAGGTTATAGGCACCATTTAATGAGAGTGTAATAAGCTGCGCGCTATTGTTTTTTTCAGCCTCATTATCTTTACGCTGCTCAACAAATATCTGATTTAGATCACCTAAATTTTTTGGCCGATATTTTTCTTCAAGCTCTGCAAACGAAAGTTTGAACATTGTATAAAGCCGGTCAGTTTTGTATCTGGCCGAAGCATCAAAGTTTATTTTAAATTCTTCAATCTGTGAATCATAGTTTGTAGAATTAGTAAGTGAGGGAACACGATATCTGGTATTCCGGTCAATTTTTCTCCACCCGACTTTACCAAGAAAATTCAGATCAATTTTATTATCACCCGAGCTATAATTAATATTATCGTACAAATGGTAATTTACCTCTGAGCGGCTTTGAATATTGTTTTGAACATTAAAAAGACTGCTGGTCATAGAATCGGCTTCAAAATAAAAATCTTTTCTAACTTCAGAAAAATGTGCGTTTATATTATTCTGAAATTGCTGTTCAAATTTATTGTTTAAGTTTAAAGTAACATTTCTAATTGTATTTTTTCTTGGAGAAATATCTTCGTTCTGAAATCTTAAAAATGAATTGATGGTGAAATCTTCGAACTTATATTTATCAACCAAAATCTCCGAACCATAGATATAACCTTTATCATACTCTCCAATCTGTTTATTAACCGCAAATCCGGCGTATGGAGTTAATTTAATTTCATTGCTAATAACCCATTTCCCATAAAAGGATGAATAAACCCTTGCCGCATTATTTATTGCTAATTTTCTATCATCCGAATAAATATCATTCTTAAACTGCAAACCTATTTTTAAGGAATTATTTAAATCGTATTCGCCAAGTGCCGATAAATAATGCTCATCCTTAATATTCTTCGAAATTGAATTTACAACTGTTGAGAAAAATGTTTCGCTTAATCCTATAAACAGTTTTTCATTCTGGATGTTATATTTAAATCCGGCATTAAAATTTGAAGTGTTTAGATCTTTTATAAAAGAAGTATTAAGGGATTTGTTTTCAAAATGCACTTTATATAAATCTAAACTGTCACTAGAAATTTGTGCATTAATTATATTACTAAAAATGAAAATGAACGCTATATTAAGAAGAATCTTTTTCAATAGTGATAAAATATTTATGAAGTCTTTATGATTTTATAGTTTTTGTATCCGACATATATTTCTTTAGTTGCCGATTTTACTACAGTTGCAACAGGTACCGCTAATAACATACCGATAACACCTAATATTTTGCTGCCGATAAGAATTAATAAAATTATCAGTAAAGGATGCATATCAGTAGTTTTAGAAAAAATATTCGGCTGAATAAAACCGTTATCGAAAGTGTATATAATTAGAAACATTATTAATATTTGCGGAAACATCGAGAAGTCGCCAAACTGCATAAGGCTTATTATTATTGCCGGTAATCCGCCTATAAGTGGTCCAAAGTAGGGAATTAAATGCCCGACTCCTGCTATTAAACCTATAGAAATTGAATTATCAATTCCTAAAATTGTTAATCCTGCCGCGCTTAAAAAGCCGACTAGAAAAGCATCGAATATCCATCCGCGAACAAATCGGCCTAAACCATAAATAATTTTTTGAACAACCGAATACGACATTTCAAAATATCTGTTTGGCATTATGTTAATTATACCATTAATTATTTTTTTGTTATCCTTTAGCAAAAAGAAGGTCATAAAAGGAACTATAATTGAAATGGATAATACAGAAAAAATACTTGAAATTATTTGTGTAAAGTTATCGATTGATGTAAAAAACAGTGAGCTAATAAATTGACTTAGCTGACTAGTAAAATTTGAAGTGTTAATAAACGGAAGATAAGCGTTTATTTCTGCTTCAAGCTGTGTTATAGAACCTGCTACAGTTTCCTGGTTAAATGTTTTTGAGAGAGTGTTAAACTGTCTTATTATTTTAGGAATTAAAACAGAGAAACCAAGAACAACACTAACTATACTTACACCAAATGCAATTAACACAGAGTAAATTCTTTTAATACCAAGTTTATCAATTTGGTTAACAAATGGGTTAAATATTAAAGCAATTAATATTGAAATTGAGAGCATTAAAATTATATCTAAAAAAATATATGAAAAATAGAATGCCGCAATAATACCTGTTAATAGGGCAGTAATTTGATATAATCTCTTAAAAGAATAATCAGATAAAGGCATTTCAAAACCTGTAATGTTAGAAGATCAGCAAAGCTAATATTTTCAATTAATTTAATTTAATCAAATTAAATTTGAATTTTATGATATAATAATTCATTTTTAAATGAAAGTGCTTAATTTTGTATAACTAATTATAATAATTCATAACAAGGTGAAAAATGACCAGCATACCATTAATGGAAGTAATTAAAAAGAATGCTTCCGCTAGAAAAAAGACTATAGTATTACCTGAATCTCATGATGAAAGAGTATTAAAAGCCGCGGAAATTTTAGTTAAAGAAAATATTGCTTCAGTAATAACAATAGGTAATGAAGAAAAGATTCGTGAAACTGCTGTAGAATTAAATGTTGATTTACAGGGTGTTAGAATTTATGATCCTGAAAAATCGGATAAGCTTAGTGACTTTGCAAACATTTTCTATAACATGAGAAAACACAAAGGTCTTACCATTGAAGAAGCCCGTGAGATAATGAAAAAAGATTTATTTTTTGGCGCAATGATGGTTAAAGAAGGAATGGCTGATGGTTTTGTTGCCGGTTCAACAGCTTCTACCGGCGATGTACTTCGTGCCGCAATTCAATGTGTAGGAATGCCTGAAGGATGCTCAATAGTATCAAGTTTCTTTTTAATGATATTCCCGGAACAGGTTTTCAGTTTTGCTGACTGTGCAGTTGTTCCAAATCCGGATGCGCAGCAATTAGCCGATATAGCTATCTCTACTGCTGATAACCATAAAAAACTTACCGGCGAAGAACCTTATGTTGCAATGTTATCCTTTTCTTCTAAAGGCAGCGCAAAACATGAATTAGTTGATAAAGTAATTGAAGCAACAACTATTGCTAAAACTAAAAGACCAGATCTTAAAATTGACGGGGAACTTCAATTTGATGCGGCTATTATTGAATCGATTGGAAAGAAAAAATGTCCGGACAGTGATGTTGCCGGTAGAGCTAACGTGTTAGTTTTTCCTGATCTGCAAGCCGGAAATATAGGATATAAAATTGCACAGAGATTAGGCAATGCAGAAGCTGTTGGTCCGGTTGTACAAGGATTAAAAAAACCTTTGTTCGATCTTAGTCGAGGCTGCAGTGTTAATGATATTGTTAATACATCAGCTATTTCAGCTTTAATGGCCGATTAATAAAAATCGCATAAAGTTGGTTAACACAAAGTCTATCTTGGTGTTAGCCAACATCATTTTCAAAGGGTAAAAATCTGGTTGTAAAAACATTTTAGAAATTTAAATATTATCTTATGAAACAAAAATTATCAATACTGGAACTTTAATGCATTTCAAAAATTATTTAATCGTATCCATAATTTTTTTGTTTGGATATTTAGTTACAAATTGCACAGATTCTTTAGTAATTCCACCAGAGGAATTAAACAATCTCCCTAAAACCACCATTGGCATTGCAAATAGCAGTAGTAAGGTTTTTGCCCCATCAGATACAGTGGGAATATTTTGCAGAGTTACCGATAAAGATCCTATTGATACATTGTTTAGTTTTAATTGGGAAAGTGAGTTTGGAACATTTCTTAAAACAAGTGCTGAAAATGAAAAAATTGATACAACCGAATGGATTGCTCCCGGTGAAGACGGTGTTTATGATATTAGAGTTTTAGTTTCTGATGGAATTTCGGAAGTTGCAGATACATTAACAGTTATTGTTCAAACCGATCCTGAAAAACCTGCGCAGCCTTACAATCCTAAACCTGCAAACCATTCAGCCAATTTAGGTATTTACCAGATATTAAAATGGGAATTAATAACTTCTACTGTAGGAATTACTTATGATCTCTATTTTGGTGTTGATGAACAGCCTGCTTTATATGATAATAATTTGACTACGCTTAGAGATACAATGGATAATCTTGAGTATAACACACAATACTTTTGGAAAGTTGTTGCAAAAAGAGATGATACAACATTTACCCCGGGCAGTATCTGGACCTTTACTACAAGAAGAGAATTAGAAGGCGGAGATGCTTCTAAGTTTGAATTTGTTGATGTTGCCGCCGGTGAATTTACAAGCAGAGAGAAAGATTCTTTGGAAACCAAAGTAATAGATTATTCATATAAAATTATGAAATATGAAGTTACCAATTCTGAGTATAAGGCTTTTTTAGACGAAGTAATTTCAGATTCACTTATAAAAAATAAAGAGAATAAATTATACGGCTATTTTGATGGCAATGATTTTATAGATGCCGGATCATATTTATTGATTAATATGGATTCGAAAAAATCGAGATTAAAGTTTGATGGAAGTACTGTTTCAATTGAAGCCGGATTTGAAGAACATCCTGTAACAATGGTAACCTGGTTTGGAGCCAGACTATTTGCAAAATATTATAATTGCAAATTACCAACTTTTGATGAATGGGAAAAAGCTGCCCGTGGTAATACCGGGTTTGATTATCCATGGGGTGATGAAATTAGTTTGAGCAATTGTAATTATATTGATTCGTTAGGACGAGGTGTTAATGGCACATTACCGGTCGGCTCATATAACGGAGCCTCATTTACGTATAATAATGGTGATAAAGATACAACTATAATAACCGTGGATAGTCCGTCACAATTTAACTGTTACGATATGGCGGGTAATGCCTGGGAATGGACTGCCACAAATTCGGCGAAATCTTTTGAAGTTGCCGGCGGCAGTTGGTATATGCCATATTACGCCCAGTATAGCTGGCAAACCTACGCATACGATGCCGAAGTAACTTTATCGTATATTGGATTTAGAATTATAAAAAAAGATTAGAACTTAAATATAAAAGGAATTCTGCAGTGGAATTCCTTTTATAACCCCATTTCTTCTTTAACCATAATCTTAGCAGTAATTAAATCTTTATGATCCATATTAAGATTTTTAGTAATAATCCTTAAAAAATACTCTTCATGAGCGTCAAGAATTTCATCAATTAAAATTACTCTCCACAAGTTTTTAATTATCTCAAATTTTTCATCATTGTTAAAGTTTTTATTGATGATTTCTGTAAACTCATAAAAACTAACACTTTTATTAATCTGTTTCTGCGAAAGTTCAATCAACTCCTTAACTTCATTTTCTTCAAGACTGAATGTTTTAATCATCAGGTCAATAATTGTCCGTAGTTCAATACCCGAAAATTCATCATCCGCATTAGCTATTTCTATGAAAAGTGAACAAGTAGCAATCTGGATCTTCTTTTCCAGAGTAATTTTTATTGAATCATCTTTATCAAAATTGCTCATTAGTATATTTTTTAAGTATTTAATCATATTGCACATCCTAAAAGAAATCCCCATGGTTAGGGGATTTTGTAATTTTATAGAAATTCCGGTATTCTTAAATAATATAAAACCGGAATATCTTTTAAAATTGGTTATTTATCTTCAACTTCAATTTCTGCTATTTCTTCTTCTTTCGGCGGTCTGTCAAAAAGTTCTGACATAGTTTTATATTTGAAAGCCAAACCTTCATAAACCTGTTCCCATGTAAATCTCCAGCCCCAGTTACCGCCAAGTTTTCCCGGAAAGTTCATTCTGGCATCGCTTCCAAGACTTAACATATCCTGCATCGGGATTATTACTATATCGGCTACTGATGAATAAGCTGCTTTAATTACTTCGGAACAAAGATCGTTTCCATAGTAATCTAAATATTTTTGAGCATGCTGATAAACTTCAGAGTTACTTTCACGTTCTTTATCGAAGAATCCTCTGGTTGTATCGTTATCATGCGATCCTGAGTAAACAACAGTATTAGTTTCAAAGTTATGAGGTAAAAATCTTTTTTCCCCTTCGCTTCCAAATGCAAACTGAATAATCCTCATTCCCGGGAAATTAAATTTTTCTCTAAGCGCGGTTACTTCTTTAGTAATTATCCCAAGATCTTCTGCTATAATTGGTACATTTCCTAAATGTTCATTAATTGATTGGAAAAGTTTTTCGCCCGGAGCTTTAATCCATTTGCCGGTTTGTGCAGTAAGGGCATCGCCGGGAATTTCCCAAAATGCGTCAAATCCTCTAAAATGATCAATTCTAACTATATCTACAAGTTCAAACATTTTAGTAAATCTTTTTTTCCACCAGGCAAAATCATCCTTTTCCATAACATCCCATCGGTAAAGAGGATTTCCCCACAACTGTCCCGTTGGACTAAAATAATCTGGCGGAACTCCTGCAACAGTTTCAAGCTTTCCTTTTTTATCAACAGTAAACAGAGATCTATTTGCCCAAAGGTCAGAGCTGTCATAAGCAATAAAAATAGGCAGATCACCAACTACTTCAATTCCTTTGGAATTAGCATATTGCTTTATATTACTCCATTGTTTATTAAAAGTGTCTTGTAAAAAGAGTTGAAATTCAACATCATTAGATAATTTTTCTTTCCATTTTGCAACTGCACCTTCTTCTCTAAACGCAATATCCTCAGACCATTCAGTCCATAGGCATCCGCCATGATGTTGTTTAACAGCCATGAAAATTGAATAATCTTCTAACCAGTATTTATTTTTATTGTAGAAGTCTTCAGATATTTTTTTGCCCTGAGCTTTAAAGTTGCTGAAAGCTTTTTTTAGCAGATCATTTTTATAGTTTATAACGGCACCATAATCTATGTTGTGGGCATTTCCCCGCGGTGCCGAATTCAGGTCAGCCAGGCTTAATAAATCCTCTTCAGCTAATAAATCGGGACTTATTAATAGCGGATTGCCTGCAAAGGCAGAAAAACACTGGTATGGGGAATCTCCGTAACCTGTTGGTCCAAGTGGAAAAACCTGCCAAAGGTTTTGTCCGGCTGATTCTAAAAAATTAATAAAGTTATATGCTTCATGTCCAAGATCGCCTATTCCATATTTTCCGGGAAGTGATGTTGGATGTAAAAGTGTACCTGCTGAACGCTTAAATTTCATAAAAAACTCCTATACATAAATAAAAATTAACTGAGATAAATTTATGAAAAAAAATCAAGATTTAAATGAAAAATTAATTACTTATATTTGTTATACCAAAACTGTAAAAATTAAGCAATTGTATTATTTTTTAAAACTTTTCTTGACTATTTAAATATATTGCTTTAATATTTAAGTTACTTATTCAAGGTTCAAGTACAAAATTTAGGCTTTAAGTTACTCATAAATTGTTAGCCAAGTTCAATTTTTGAGACACTTAGGGTTGTTTTATCTAATCAAATTATAGATATAGATTTAGGGGTATTGCATGAGAGTAAATCGCTACTATACAAATGCAGGAGAGGATCCGTTATCCTCAATTGAGTTTGTAAAAAGAACTTCCGAAATTAAAAATCCAGATGGCTCCGTTGTTTTCAGAATGGATGATGTGTCAGTTCCAAAATCGTGGTCACAAGTTGCCACAGATATTATTGCACAAAAGTATTTTAGAAAAGCCGGTGTTCCAAGACTTCTTAAAAAGAAAAGTTTTAAAGGAGTACCCAAATGGCTACAGCCAACGGTTGCGGATGAAGAACGATTATCAGAGTTACCCGAAAAGGAAAGATTTTCATCGGAAACCGATTCGAGACAAGTCTTTCATAGATTGGCCGGTTGCTGGACTTACTGGGGCTGGAAGGCAAATTATTTTAGTAGCGAAGATGATGCAAAAACTTTTTATGATGAACTAGTTTATATGCTGGCCAGCCAGTATTGTGCTCCTAATTCGCCGCAGTGGTTTAATACCGGATTAAATTGGGCTTATGGAGTTAATGGACCCGCGCAGGGACATTATTATGTAGATTATAAAACCGGAGTAAACACAGTCTCGGAAGATGCTTATACTCATCCGCAACCTCATGCATGTTTTATACAATCAATTGGCGACGATCTTGTAAACGAAGGCGGTATCATGGATCTTTGGGTTCGTGAAGCAAGGTTATTTAAGTATGGTTCAGGAACAGGAACAAACTTCTCAAATATTAGAGGAGATCAGGAACCATTAAGTGGCGGTGGTAAATCTTCTGGTTTAATGTCGTTTCTAAAAATTGGCGACAGGTCTGCCGGTGCTATTAAATCTGGCGGTACAACAAGACGTGCGGCTAAAATGGTTACTCTTGATGTTGATCATCCTGATATAGAAGAATATATAAATTGGAAAGTTACTGAAGAACAAAAAGTTGCCGCACTGGTAACCGGTTCCCAAATTTGTAACTATCATTTAAATAATATAATGAAGGCATGTTACGAAGAGCATCCTGAAAATGAGAGATTTAATCCTAAATCAAATCAGAAACTTAAAGATGCAATTAAAGAAGCAAGAGCAAACAGGATTCCGGAAAATTATGTTCAGAGAGTAGTGCATTATGCTAAACTGGGTTTTAGAAGCATAGATTTCCCTGTATACGATACTGACTGGACTTCTGAAGCTTACGCAACCGTTTCTGGCCAGAATTCTAATAACTCAGTTAGAGTTAATAATGAATTTATGACAGCAGTTACAAATGATACTGATTGGAATTTATATTTTAGAACAGAATTAAAGAAAGCTAAGAAAGAAGATAGAAAGCCTGTTTCATTTAAATCTTTAAGAGCCAGAGATCTTTGGGAAGATATTTCGTATGCTGCATGGGCTTGTGCCGATCCCGGATTACAGTTCCACACAACAATAAATCAGTGGCATACATGTCCTGAAAACGGCGAAATAAAAGCATCAAATCCTTGTTCGGAATATATGTTTCTTGATGATACTGCTTGTAACCTGGCTTCGTTGAACTTAGTTAAATTTTATAATGCAAAAACACAATCATTCGATATAAAAAGTTTCCGTCATGCAACAACTATCTGGACTATGGTTCTAGAAATTAGTGTTATGATGGCTCAATATCCAAGTGAAAAAATAGCCCAGTTAAGTTACGACTTTAGAACTTTAGGATTAGGATATGCTAACTTAGGTTCTTTATTAATGCAGCAGGGTATAGCTTATGACAGTAAAGAAGCACATGCAATTTGCGGCGCAATAACAAGTATAATGCACATGCGCAGTTATGCAACTTCGGCTGAAATGGCAAAAGAATTAGGCACATTCAGCCAGTATGAATTAAATAAAGATCATATGTTAAGAGTTTTAAGAAATCATAAAAGAGCCGCTTATAATGTTCCTAAAGAAGAGTATGAAGGATTATCTATTTACCCGACCGGCATAAATCCTGAATACTGTCCTTCTGACTTATTGGAAGCTGCCAGAGAAGATTCTGACAGAGCTTTAGAACTTGGTAATAAACATGGATTCAGAAATGCACAGGTAACGGTTCTTGCTCCAACCGGAACAATAGGTTTGGTAATGGATTGTGATACAACTGGTATTGAACCTGATTTCGCTTTAGTTAAATTCAAAAAATTAGCCGGCGGCGGTTATTTCAAGATTATAAATCAGTCAATTCCGCCTGCACTAGAAAGATTAGGCTATAATAAAGAACAAATAAATGAAATTGTAAAATATGCAAAAGGTGCCGGTACTTTAGACGGATGTTCTCACTTAAATTATGAAGCCCTTAAATCAAAAGGTTTTTCAGACGATGTAATTACAAGAATTGAAGAAGTTCTTCCAACCGCGTTTGAACTTAAATTTGCTTTCAATAAATATACTCTTGGTGATGATTTTTGTAAAAATCATCTTGGCTTTACAGACGATCAGTTAAATGATTATACATTCGATATTCTTGAAGCTTTAGGATTTACCAAAGAAGAAATTGCAAGTGCAAACGATTATGTTTGCGGAACAATGACAGTTGAAGGAGCTCCGTTCCTTAGACATGAACATTATCCGGTATTCGATTGCGCAAATAAGTGTGGTAAAAAAGGTTCAAGATATATTCAGCCTGGTGCGCATATAAAAATGATGGCATCTGCGCAGCCGTTTATTTCTGGTGCAATTTCTAAAACAATAAATTTCCCTAATGATGCTGGCATTGATGAAATTAAAAGTGCGTATATGCAGTCGTGGAAATTAGGGCTTAAAGCAAACGCCTTATATCGTGATGGTTCAAAACTTTCCCAGCCGCTAAATACAGTTTCTAACGAAGATTTGGATGAAATTGTTGAGAAGAAAGATGAAAATGATATAATAAAAATTGCAGAAAAGATTATACATAGATATATAGCAAAAAGAAGAAAACTCCCAGATAGAAGAACCGGTTATACTCAGAAGGCTAAAATTAATGGTCAGTCGGTTTATTTAAGAACTGGTGAATACGATAACGGTCAGATTGGTGAAATCTTTATTGATATGCATAAAGAAGGTGCCGCGTTTAGAAGTCTGATGAACAGCTTTGCAATTGCAATCTCACTTGGTTTGCAGCATGGTGTTCCGTTAGAAGAGTTTGTTGATGCATTTGTATTTACACGTTTTGAACCGAGTGGTCCTGTATTTGGCCATAAAAGAATTAAGATGGCTACATCAGTAATAGATTATATCTTTAGAGAACTGGCAGTTGCCTACTTAGGACGAAACGATCTTTCGCATGTTGAAGAAGATGAAATAACACAATCATCAACATCAGATTTCAAAGCTATAGTTGAACCTGAGTTTGTGAGTGAAGAACTTATTAGTGAAAAGACAGTTAATCTTGATAGTAGAAAACATAAAATTTCACTTAATCTATCAAGTGGACAAAGAGCAAAGGCGCTTGGTTCTCAAATGCTGAAAATAACTGATGCAAAAAACAGAGGTTATACTGGCGATATATGTCCCGAATGTCAGAGTATGACAATGGTTCGTAACGGAACCTGTCTTAAATGTGTAACCTGCGGATCAACAACAGGCTGCAGTTAATAAATATTTTAGAAGAAAGAGGGACTTTTGTCCCTCTTTCTTTTTATAGAGAATTAAAATTATTGAATTGATTTTTTTTAGTAAAAACGATAAGTTCACCTCTTAACTTAAATTTGTTATGATCAACGAAAATCATAGTTATATAGAAAAAGAAATTTCTGCAGCTTGTGAAAAGCATAATATTAATCGAAGTAAAATTAATTTAGTTGCAGTTTCTAAATATAACCCCGTAAGTTCAATTATAGAAGCCTACGAGGATGGTCTTATACATTTTGGCGAGAGCAGAGCTCAGGAATTAAAGGATAAAGCCGAACAGATTTCATTAGATATACAATGGCATTTTATTGGACATCTTCAAACCAATAAAGTAAAAATTGTTGTTGAAAATTCTGATTTCATTCATTCTGTTGATTCAATAAAATTGGCTGCGGAAATTCAAAAGCGGGCAGCTAATATTGATAAGATCCAGAATATATTTATTGAAGTTAAAACATCCGGTGAAGATTCAAAATTTGGAGTCTCAGAGTTTAAGGATGCTTATGAACTTGCGGATTATTGTACTGAGGCTAAGAATATTGAAGTAATTGGTTTAATGACAATGGCGCCGTACACAGATGATGAAAAAGTTATTAGGAATTGTTTTTCAACTTTAAGAAATCTTAAAGATCAGCTGAACAAGAAAAACAGCAGTATAACTGAGCTTTCGATGGGCATGACAAACGATTTTAAGATTGCCATTGAAGAAGGCGCGACTTATTTAAGAATTGGTTCGGCAATTTTTGGCGAAAGAAATTATTAATAAACTGGTAATATTATGAAGTTTACTCCGTATAGTATAAAATCGCAAGAGTTTAATAAAAACATGCGCGGTTATGATATTGAGGAAGTAACAATATTTCTCGAGAGTCTTTCTGATGAGGTTGAAAAACTTCAGGCAGAAAATGAGAGTTTTAAAAATGAGCTCGAGAAAAAGAATACTCGTTTAGAAGATTTTAAGAAGATTGAAAAAACTCTTCAGAATACTTTGCTTAATGCTCAGGAGTCTACAACAAAAACCGTTGAGACAACTAAGCGTCAGACAGCCTTACTTATAAAGGAAGCTGAATTAAAAGCGAGTCAGATAATTAATACAGCCAAAGATGAAGCTGATACGTACAGAAGTACAATATTAAAATTGAGAGAAGAGAAAAGCCTTTTAATAGCACAGATTAGAGCGGTTGTAGATTCACAAGCGGAGTTATTATTAAGGAGTTCGGGTGCTGTTAAAACTGAAAGACCGCAGATAAAAAGAGAAGAACCAAAAGAACCTAAAACAGATGTAAATGTTGATGGCATATTGGAGAGATTATTATGAGTGAACTAATAAAAAAAATTAAAGAAACAATTGAAGTAATAAAACAGCATACTTCTGAAACTTATGAAGTAGGAATTGTTTTAGGTACCGGATTAGGCGGATTAGTAAAAGACATAGAAATTGAGCATGAATTAGATTACAGCGAACTTCCGTATTTCCCTTTGTCTACTGTGGAATCGCACCAGGGAAAATTAATCTTTGGTAAGATTGGCGGAAAAAATGTTGTTGCAATGCAGGGACGCTTTCATTATTACGAAGGTTACACAATGCAGCAAATAACATATCCTATTCGCGTAATGAAATTTTTAGGAGTTAAAACTCTTTTAGTTTCAAATGCTTGCGGCGGAATGAATCCGATTTACAGCCGTGGTGATGTAATGATTATGGAAGATCATATAAATTTACTTGGTGATAATCCGCTGATAGGGAAAAATGAAGATGAATTAGGTCCGCGTTTCCCAGATATGAGTGAGCCTTATGATAAAGAGTTAATTAAGCTTGCGGAAGAAGTTGCTCTCGAAAATAAAGTAAAAGTTCAGAAAGGTGTTTATGTAGCTGTATCTGGACCAAACCTGGAAACAAAAGCTGAGTATAGATTTTTAAGATTGATTGGTGCCGATGTTGTTGGCATGTCAACAATTCCGGAAAACATAGTTGCAAATCATATGGGAATTAAAGTTCTTGGATTAAGCATTATTACTGATGAATGTTTCCCTGACAGCTTAAAAGCAGTTGATGTAAATGAAATTATTGAAACAGCAATGAAAGCAGAACCTAAAATGACATTGATTATGAAAGAGGTAATTAAAAAACTGTGATGGATCAAAAAAAATATTATTACGCAACTCCCGGAGTTTTATCGGCTATAATTCTGTCATCAAATTTTTTGAGCGCAAATATATTTTCATTTGGATTTGAATCATTCACAGTATGGTTTGTTCTTTCACTTTTATGTTTTGCCTGCGGATGGTTAATAAATAAAACTCTTGGCTGGGTAATAGGCGGCAGATTAGTTTTTGCTGTTATTGTTGCATCAGCTTTAGTTAGTTTATTTTTAGTCTCATTTTTTAATAATTATTTCCAGTTAGATAATCTATTAACTGAGAATTTAGTTCTTTATACTTTACGTGATATAACACTCGGTGTTATGGCATTATTTGGTATGACGGTTTCTGAGGTTTTTGTTTTACAAAATCAGAACACTGAACTTACTTGCCAAAACAAATCACTAGAAGAAAATAAAAATGATGCTGAACGCAGAGTAGCGTTAATTATTGACGAGGCAAAGTTAAAAGCTGATAGGTTAGTTTTTGAAGCGGAGAAAAAAGCTAAATCAATTATAGATGCAAAAAATACTGCTGAAATTAAAATTAAAGAACTCATTCAGATTGAAAGAGAACTATTAAAAAAATACGAAGAAGAAGATAATTTAGAATAAAAGTATAAGAGATAATGATGTTTAAACAATATGACGGGAAGGTTAATTATCCCGAGATAGAAGAGAACGTATTAAAGCAATGGAAAAACAACGAGATATTTGAGAAAAGTATATCGACACGAAGCGAACAGAAACCATTTACATTTTTTGAAGGACCTCCGACAGCAAACGGAAAACCCGGTATTCATCATGTAATGGCACGTACTTTAAAAGATCTTGTTTGCAGATACAAAACTTTACAAGGTTATAGAGTTAATAGAAAAGCCGGTTGGGATACACACGGTCTTCCGGTTGAGATTGAAGTAGAAAAACAGTTAGGTATTCAAAGTAAAAGTGAAATACCTGAATACGGTGTAGATAAATATAATAAGGTTTGCCGCGATTCTGTTTTTACATACAAAGATTTGTGGGAAAAAATGACTGACAGAATGGGTTATTTCATTAACATGGACGATCCATATGTAACCTGTACAAACGAATATATTGAATCTGTCTGGTGGTCGTTAAAAACTTTATTTGATAAAGGATTAATTTATCAGGATTATAAAATTGTTCCGCAGTGTCCAAAGTCAGAAACTGTGTTATCATCGCACGAATTGGCTCTTGGCTACAAAGATACAAAAGATCCTTCTGTTTATGTAATGTTTAAGCTGGAAGAATCTGAATATACAAAAGATGGCGAAACTTTTTTCTTGGTATGGACAACAACTCCATGGACACTTATTTCTAACGTTGCAGTAGCTGTTGGTCCTGATATAGACTATGTTAAAATTAAAACAGATGACAGATATTTAATCTTAGCAAAACAAAGATTATCAGTTATTAAAAATGATTATGAAATAGTTTCTGAAATGAAAGGAAGCGATTTAGCCGGACAAAGTTACGAGCAGATGTTTAAATATTGCGAAGTTGATAAAAAAGCTTTTTATGCAATAGAAGCTGATTTTGTAAGTACACAGGATGGTTCCGGTATTGTTCATATAGCTCCTGCTTTTGGTGCCGATGACTATGAAATTTCTAAGAAAAACAATCTCCCTTTTTTACAGCCTGTTACAAGAGGCGGTTTATTTACAGAGGAAATAACTGATCATAAAGGTAAATTTGTTAAAGATGCTGATAATGATATTATTTATCAGTTAAAACAAATGAAGCAGCTTTACAGAAAAGAAACCATAACTCACTCCTATCCGTTTAGCTGGAGATTTGATGATGTGCCGGTTATATATTATGCACGCGAATCATGGTTTATTAGAACTACTTCTGTTGCTGATAGAATGGTTGAACTTAATAAAACAATTAACTGGAATCCGAAAGAAGTTGGAAGCGGCAGATTTGGAAACTGGTTAGAAGATAATAAGGACTGGGCTTTATCGCGCGATAGATTCTGGGCAACACCTTTGCCAATCTGGGTTTCTGAAGACGGCGAAGATATGTTTGCCGTTGGCAGTATTGAAGATCTTAAAAAAGGTTTTATGCTTAAAGACGGCGTAAAAATTTCCGTAAGCGAAGTTGATGATATAGATCTTCACAAGCCATTTGTTGACGATGTATTTTTTGAAAAAGACGGCAAGGTTTACAAACGTACTCCTGAATTAATTGACGTTTGGTACGACTCTGGTGCAATGCCTTTTGCCCAGTATCACTATCCGTTTGAGAATAAAGAATTTTTCGAAAAGAATTTCCCGTCCGATTTTATCTGTGAAGGTATTGATCAGACACGCGGATGGTTCTATACAATGCATGCAATTTCAACTATGTTATTTGATAGTGTAGCGTACAAAAATTTAATTGTTAATGAACTTATCCTCGATAAAAACGGCATGAAAATGTCAAAATCAAAAGGCAATACAGTAAATCCTTTTGAATTATTTGATAAATATGGTGCTGATGCAACAAGATGGTATTTGGTTACAACATCTCCGCCCTGGAGACCGACTTTATTTGATGAAGACGGAATAATTGAAGTTCAGAGAAAGTTCTTTGGAACACTTATGAACACGTACAATTTCTTTGCTCTGTATGCTAATCTTGACGGCTTTAATTTCAGCGAAGATGCAGTTCCGTATAAAAACAGACCGGAAATTGACAGGTGGATAATTTCGAAACTAAATACTTTAGTTAAAGAATATGAAGAACTAATGGATGGCTACGATCCGACTAAAGCAGCCAGAGCAGTTTCCAGCTTTACAATAGATCAGCTTTCCAATTGGTATGTAAGAAGATGCAGAAGAAGATTCTGGAAGTCTGATATGAATGAAAATAAACTTTCTGCTTATCAGACACTTTATGAATGTTTAGAAAAAGTTGCAATTCTTTCAGCTCCGTTTGCTCCGTTTACTGCTGAAGAATTATTCCAAAATTTAACTAACGCAACTGGTAAAAAAGAAGCTGAATCAGTTCACTTAGTAGAGTTTCCAAAAGTTGATTTCATTGATACAGAACTTGAAGAAAAAATGGATATTGCTCAAAAGGTAGTTTATATAACCCGTTCAATGAGAGCAAAGTCCGATCTGAAAGTCCGACAGCCGTTAGCAAAAATTATGATTGCGGTTGATGCATCCAAACGTGAAGCTGTAAAGAGTATGGAAGACGTAATTCTTGATGAAGTTAATATTAAGGACCTTGTAATTCTTGAAGATGATGCCGGTATAGTTAGCAAATCAGCAAAAGCAAACTTTAAGGTTATTGGACCAAAGTATGGTAAAATGGTTAAAAAACTGGCGGCTAGAATTGCTCAGTTAAATAAAGAAGAAATTGAAACATTAGAAAAAGAAAATAAACTAACCTTAGCTATTGATGAGGAACAAGTTGAAATATCATCTGCCGATGTTGAAATAATAAGTACTGAAATTGAAGGCTGGGTTGTTGAAACTGAAGAAGGTGTTACAGTTGCTATTGATAGTGAACTTAACGAAGATTTAATAGCTGAAGGACTTGCCAGAGAGACTGTTAACCGAATTCAGAATATGCGTAAAGACTCTGGTTTTGAGATTATGGATAGGATTAATATTAGTTTCTTTAGTGATGAAAAATTTGTAAACTATGTAAAACAATTTGAAGAGTACATTTCTACAGAAACTCTTGCTGATACGATGAATTATAATAGTAATCAGGACGGAATTAAACAAGAGTTTGAAATTGGCGAGTATAACTGTAGTATCAGTATTACTAAAAGTTTATAATAGGAAGGAAGCCGTTTGGAGGTGTAATATGGCAAAAAAAGAAGATACAAACAGATTGGTTGAGGTAACAACTCCTTCTAAAACAAGGAAGAAAGTTAAAGGTTATCTTAAGAAGGATTTAAATGCCTTCAAAGAAGTAATACTTGCAAAATGTGAAGAAATAATTGAACAGCTTCAAAACCTAAAGGATCAGATGATGGATCCTACAACCGGACAGTATGTTAATGAAAATTCTCCTTATTCACTTCATATGGCAGAGCAGGGAACTGATGCCATGGAAAGAGAAAAACTGTACCTATGGGCGCAGAGAGAGAATAAATTTTTAGGTTATCTTGAAGATGCTCTTCAGAGAATTGATAACGGAACTTATGGTATTTGTGTTGCAAGTTTTGATGATGCCGAGCCTCATTTAGTTCCGAAAGAACGTTTGATGGCTGTTCCTCACACTCAGCTTTGTGTTGCATGTAAAGAGAAACAAGACAAAAAAAGAAGATAATTAAGTAGGCTGAGTTAGTTTGAGAGTATTATATTTTTCGTTTATTGTTGTTCTGTTAGATCAGATAACTAAAGTTGTTGTTAAGGGTATATCAATTCCTTTTTTAGGAATTGAGTTAAAAGGAATGAAATATGCCCACAGTATAAATGTGATTGGTGATTTTTTTAAAATTACTTTTGTCGAAAATCCGGGCATGGCATTTGGCTTGGATTTTGGACCTATCGCAAAATTTTTCCTTTCTTTATTTTCTATCATTGCAAGTATTGGGCTGATAATTTATATCTATAAATCTTTAGATAAAAGATTTATATTCAGATTTGCCCTTGCCCTAATACTTGGCGGAGCAGTTGGTAATTTAATTGATCGTGTTTTTTACGGTCTTATTTACGATTACGCTCCATTAATGTATGGAAAGGTTGTTGATTTTTTGAATGTCGACTTCTGGGATTTCACACTTTTTGGGCATACATACGACAGATGGCCAATTTTTAATATTGCCGATGCTTCTGTTTCAATTGGTGTTGTTCTGCTGGTTTTGTTTAACAGAGATACTGATGAGACTGTTGAAAAAGCCAAAGATGAAGAAGAGATTGAAAATTATCAAAAATTAAAAGAACTTGATTCAAGTATTAGCTAATGGCAAATATTATTACAGAGAGATTATTTGAATATGATCTCTCGGAAGGCGAGAAGAAAAAACGCATTGATATTTATTTAGCTAATGTTGTTGAGTATGCCAGCCGTTCAAGAATTCAGCATTTAATTAAACACGAACTTGTTACTATTAATGGCAAAGTTGCAAAAGCCAATAGTAAAGTTGTTGCCGGCGATAAAATAGTTCTAAGAATTCCATGTCACCCAAGACCCGATGTAATTGAAGCTGAGGAAATTCCACTTGATATTATTTATGAAGATGAAAGTTTTCTATTAGTTAATAAAGCTGCCGGAATGGTTGTGCATCCTGCATTTGGTAATCATACAGGAACAATGGTTCACGCATTACTTCATCATGTTAAAGATTTAAGTAATATGAATGATGATCCCGCGCGTCCCGGAATTGTTCACCGTATTGATAAAGAAACCAGCGGACTTCTTGTTGTTGCAAAAGATGAATGGACACATGCACAGCTTGCGTATCAGTTTCAAGATCACTCAATTGAGCGTGAATACTGGGCAATTGTATGGGGGCACTTCAAAGAGCCTAAAGGCGAAATAATTGGAAATATTACCAGAAGTAAAAAAGACCGTAAAGTTTTTACGGTAAGTGAAACTGAAGGTAAACACGCTCACACTTTTTACGAAGTTATAGAAGAATTTGAGTTTCTTACTCTTGTAAAACTTCATCTTAAAACCGGAAGAACACACCAAATCCGTGTTCACATGAATCATATAAACCATCCGGTATTTGGCGACCCAGTTTATAACGGAAGAGCAATTCGTTATGGTTCAGATCTGCCAAAAGTAAAAGCTAGGGTGGAAAATTTATTGAAAATAATGAATAGACAGGCACTACACGCAAAAACTCTTGGTTTTATTCATCCCAAATCTAAAGAAAAAGTTTTTTTTGAATCTGAACTTCCTGATGATATGAAAGAGGTTTTAGAGAAAATTAAGATTACAGAATAGATTTAACTCTTGCTAGTAAACGCTCCCCATCTGAAAACAGATTTTCTAAACTTATTTATTAATTTTGTACTGTATTCGGGTAACAAAATATAAATGTTGTATCTAAATAAGTTAATGTGTTTTGTAAATAAAATATTCTGTAGTTTAATAATATGTTGGTGTATGAATATAAATTAGATAAAGTTTTTCATCAAAACTTCCATTTCCAATACCAAAACGAATTTTAATCTTTCCTTAAACAAGTCCCTTTTTTGTCAACTTATTTTAAGACGAGACAGTTTGTCAAAGAGCAAAATTTCTTGACAAGTACTCTTAATTCTTTATAAACATATACGAATTCTCATTCATTCTATGCACTTTCAAATACTTCCTAAAACCAAAATTTTAATTTACTAATTTATAGATTGAAATTAGTAATAATCTGGGAGTAAAGAATGATACAAAAGATAGTTTTTACAGTAATCTTGTTTTTGTTTGTGAATATCACATTTCTAAATGCACAGTTTTTTAATCCAACCAAAATAATTAAAAATACAGTTGAGGAGAAGCTAGAAGAAAAGCTAGAAGAAGGTGTGAGTAATTCTATTGATGATGCTTTTGAAGGGAAAAAAAGAAAAAGTAATAAAAATGATGGGAAACAAACTGAATCTGATTCTGATTTCTATCCTCCGGATGGAGCAACAGACATATCAATTCCGGTAACTTTTAAGTGGAATATAGAATGTCCGGATATTGATCAATATGGTCATGAATTTTATCTTCATACAACGTCAGATTATGGGGCTCACATGGTAGGCGGACCGATTAAAAATGAATTCACCTATTCTGAGTTAGAACCAAACACAACATATTATTGGAAAGTTGTTGCGGCTGGAAATAAGGGATATATGCCTGGACCAAGTGGAAGTTTTACAACTGGTGATGGAAGTAATGATGAATCAGCAGAGCAAGAACCTAAAATGAATGTACAGTGGAGCAAGTTCGATTTTGTACCTGGTGATGAAGTTATTTTTGAAGATGCACCAGATATTATGGAAGAAAATGGTGAATTTCCTAGTCGCTGGGATTTAGTTAAAGGTCAAGTTGAAATTGCAAACGTAAATGGTGAAAACGTTATTATGTTTATTGATGGTAGTCCATCCATTATACCATTTCTTGAAAACTCTAAGGAAGATTATCTGCCAGAAGTTTTTACAGTTGAATTTGACATGTACAGACCGGGAAACGGAAATAGATTTCAACTTTATTTGAGTGATATGAAAAATCAAACTGCTATGGATAATCAAGAGTTTGAGATTACATATAATCGAATTACAACCCCAGATGGTATTGCAGTTGAACATCCAAATGTAGATTCGGACATGCTATCAAAGGGTAGATGGATTCATATATCGTTAGCATATACAAAAGGAAAACTTAAAGTATATATGGATGATTCTAGATTGATAAATATTCCAAGATATGCTAAAAATCCTACTGGGGTAACAATTCAGGCTTATTTTGCTGATCTAAGTGAAAATAAAGCTTTCTATCTTAAGAATTTTAGAATTGCCAAAGGTGGTGTTAAGTATTATGACAGAGTTTTAACTGATGGGAAAATTATTTGTAACGGAATTCGTTTTGATGTGAATAAAACAACGCTAAAACCAGAGAGTATAGGTCCAATAAATAAAATATTTGAATTGATGACAAAGAAACCGGAATTTAAATTTAGTGTTGAAGGGCATACTGACGCTGATGGAGACGATGCTGCAAATCAAACTTTATCAGAGAAACGCGCAAAAGTTGTAATGAACCAGCTTATAAAAATGGGTATTGCAAAAGACCGTTTAAAATCTAATGGATTTGGAGAAAGTAAACCACTAGATAACAACAGTTCACCAGAAGGAAAAGCAAATAATCGTCGTGTAGAATTTGTGAAATTTTAAGAAAGGAAATAAGATGAAAAAAATAGTCTTCGCCATATTTATTGCATTAGCAGTATTCAATTTTACAGGCTGCGGAACAAAAAATAATACGGAAAAATTTGAAGTTGAAATTCCCAGCGCATTGGAAGACAAACCAGAAGTGGTAAAGTTTATAAAGGGTACAAACGAAGTTGTAAACGAGTATACAGTATTAATTGAAAAAATATTTGATGAAGCCGGAGAATTTGCTGGTAAAAAAACAGAAGATCTTGGTATGATAGATCAATTAAAACTAATAAAACTTACAGGTGAAGTCTCGTTAAACTCGATAGAAATTATGACAAAGTGGGGTGAGTTTATAGAAAAACGATCTGAAATAAATACTCAGCTTTCTGATGAAGAAGTAAAATCCTTAGATTCAATTTGGAAACAATTTGAACAGCGCATGAAAAATATTGAAGAAAAGTATAATAAAGCTTTTGATAAGAAAGATGATAATTAGGACAAGAGAACGTAAATAAAAATAAAATTACAAATTTAAAACTAAAGGTAACAGAGATGAAAAAAAGAACTATTATGAACTTAGCACTAATACTATTTTCGGTTTTATTATTAACTGGGACAAGTTTTGCTCAAGAGTTTGAATATGAAAAGGAAAGAGAGTTAGCTAAGGCAGCATTTACGTGTTTACAAAACGCAGATTTAGAAACGTTCTCATCTTACTGTACCACAGAAGAAAGATTTTCAAATATGTTGAGTGTTTTGGATGATAAAAACCCAAAAGAAAAAGGTATGAAAAGTGAATTATCCCAGATGGGAGTGGGAGATTTTAGAGGTGAAGCTATAAGTGGTTTTAAAAAAGCATTGGAGCAAGCAAAAATTAACAATATAAACTTGAAGGAATGGAAATTTCCAGAGCTTGCAAATTACAGAGCTAAGTTTGATATGACAAATCTTAAAGCTCTTAAAGTAAAATTCAAAATTAAGTCTTATTTAATACTTATCAATATGTTTAAAACATCTGATGATATTTTTATATACGATTTTAGTGTAATAAATGGTGGAGTAATTTAACAATAATCAATTATAAGGATTCAAATTATGTTAAAAAGGATCACATATTTTTGTTTAGCAGTTGTTGTATTAACAGCTTGTTCAACAACTAAAGAAACAGAAATTGAAATAGTTGAAAAAAAATTATATCCGATAGGTAAAAGAATAGTACCTCCAATAGGAATAACCTTTACGGACATTAATAATTACAAAGGTTTTGCATCAATTCTAATGCCTTATCAAGGCGGCAAATTCGGTAAACAAGAATCAAGCAATTTCAATGATGCCGGAGAAATGGTGCCTACCTGTAAATATGGAGGGTTTCATGTTTACGGATATTATGATTTATCTAGAATGGTTAAGATAAAAGGAGATAAAAATGATATTAATACTGCACTTGAAAGTTTTAAAGAATCGTCTTTTTTAAGACGGATGTTAAAAAAAGAAAATGTGAAGGAAGAAAACAGTGATGTGGTAATAGCTGAGAAAACATGTAAAAGGATTTTAGTTTCTTACAGTTTTAGCAAGGGTGATTATTCAGATGTAACTTATACACTTGGGTATATTGTTCCACACAATAAAACTACTGCTCTCTTTTGTATAGACAAAGGCAAAACGAGTCCGGCTGGATTAGAGAAAGATGTGAAAATTCTTGACGATGTGTTTAAATATATGGTAGAAACAGTAAAATTTAGAGAATACAGTAAATAATATAAATTTGTTGTTTTGCTCCCAAGCTAAAACTAAAAAGAATATTGATGATGTATTTACATACATGATAAAAACTTTAAAAGTTAAATAGGAGTTGGATATTTTGAAAACACTAATGTTTTTGATAATCACATTTGCATATTTTCATCAAGTTACCTGTCAAGTACCAGATAATGAAAACAAAGCACTGGATGAATTTATATCGAAACAAATAAAGATTGAAGCTGATGTTATTAAATCAGCAGCTTTAGAACACATCTTAGATGCATTATTTTTTAATGTAAAAAGAATTCCTCTTTATAAAGGAGATAATAGTTACAATGAAATGGTTTTGATGAAAAATGCTGATGGAATAAAAGAGTTTGAAAATACAGATATGCTTATTCCTATTATTAAAGAGGATATTAAACTTAACAATGAAGCAGTAGCAAAACAGTTTCAAAAAGTATTTACACTTCTTTTTAAGAATGATATAGTTAGAAATCAGGAGATTATTAATAAAGATAATCAATGGATTTTTGTTCAGGGTGAATGGTTTGGAAAAAAAACGGGATATATTGTTAAAACCGATAGCAATGGTAAAGTTCAGGAAATAGAAAAATCGGAGGAATTAAAATTATGAATAAGATTATAACAATTTTAATGTTTCTTTGCCTTACGGTTACTATTAATGCGCAAAAAAACTATCCCGTTTTTTCTATTGAAGAATGCGGCGCTGCTTGTCTGATTGAAAATGAACCAATAATGTTTAGCCTTGAAAGTGTTGATGGCATTCCAAAATTGGTAATGCGTGATTTATCAAAGGGAGAAGTTATAAAAAGTTATGAGAGTAAACTTCCAGATAATACAGTTTCTCATATTGTTGCCAATAGTAAAAATGGGTTGCTCTATTTTATTACTATAAAAAAACACTCCGAATCAGATAAGAAGTTGTTAGATGCAATATATTCCTTTTCCCCAAAAAAAGAAAAATTAGAGATTATATATACTGAACAAGAAGAAACTCCTATTCCAATATCTGTTGATGTTGTTGGAAATAAGTTAGTTCTTTCAATCAGCGTTTTTAGTAAACAGCCAATCATTTTTAATCTTGAAACAAAAGAATTTGAACCATTTTCGGATGATGAAAACCTTAGAATGTTATGCGCAGCACCTGAGCAAAATGGTTTTGTTGTTCTAAATTTCACGGAGTTTGATAAAGATGATAATGCTCCTTTTTATTTTATGAGTTTAGATAAAAAACTATCACAAAAACTGGGTGTTTTTAATTCAACAATGAGAATTTCAACAGAAGAAGAGGAAAATTCGTTACCTGGATTTAGTATTACAAATTCGGATTATAATTGGATTACTGAAGTATATAATCTAAGTGGTTTTCCTCACGCGGGATTTTCAATAGCTACAAGAGCAGGATTAGCTGAAAAGTATAGTAGTTTAGCAAACAAATTTGATATTTCAAACATTCTTACTGCAAATAGTAATTATTTGGTTGCTAGTGGAAAAGGAGAAACTTTTGTATACAATACAAAAAATATTACTCTCGGAAAACCACAAACAGTTAGTGAAAATGATCTGAAGTTAATTGAAGATTGTATTGCCTCTAGGGTGAGTTACCAAAAGAAACAAATAGCATCATCAGTTTTACCAAAGGTTTTTTTAGCTGAATTTCATTTAATAACAGAAACTACAAAACTTGATGAATACGGTTATACAGAATCTTCTTTTATTGTCTTCAAGAAAAAAGATAAATATGCTGTCTTAAAAAATAAACCGCAGCTTCTAACAATTGTGAACACATCTTTTAAATTGGGGAATAATGAGGATGCTATACTTTTTCAGGATGCTTTAAACATGCTTTATCCGCCTGGAACATTTGAAAAAAAACACATTTCGTTTTATAAAAACAATAATGAGTGGTTTTTTGTCCGTAATATAAGCTTTGATAAAAAAGAGGGATTTATAGTTAGTACCGACTCAAATAAAAAAATTACTGAAATAAAGTATAAACTTAATATGGATGAATTATGAAAAAGATTTTATTGATACTAGGAATGGTTTTTTGCTGTACTAATATTCAAGCTCAAGAAGCTAAAAAATATGCGGTAAAATCAGGATATATTAAAATTGAAATTTCTGGTAACACAAAAGGAACCAAAGAATTGTGGTGGGATGATTATGGTGATAAAAGTTGTGAATTAGAAAAATCTACTACTACAACTAAAATGTTTGGTATAGAAAGTACTGATAAGAAAAATATGCTGACAATTATTGTTAAAGATCGGTATTGGGTTATTGACTATCTGGATAATTCAGGTACAAAAGGAAAGGTCCCATTTTATGAAGACGCTAAAAAATCTGTAAATTCTATGAGCAAGGAAGAACAAGAGGAGTTTTCTAACGAAATACTATTAAAAATGGGTGGCGAAAAGGAAGGAACAGAAACAGTTAATGGTTATAAATGCGATGTATTTAAAATAATGGGATCAAAATCGTGGATTTATAAAGGTATAGCAATTAAAAGTGAAGTTAGTATTCTGGGCATAACAAGTAATGAAATATTTACTGAATTTGTACCTGGAAAAGATATACCTTCTTCAAAATTTGTTGCCCCAAAAAATATTAACTATAAAGATCTTGCGAAGGTAAAAAGTAATCTTTGGAATTCGATGGATAATAATTAGAAAAAGGAAGATAAAAAACTGCAGAAGTTTAATATCCGGATTATGATATGTACATAATAATTGCGGGAATACCCGTGATGATTAAAAAGGAATTATTAGAGATAAAAAGTAAATTGAATTTTTAAAATAAAACAGAATTGAAAAAATAGAAATTTGCAGATTAAGATTCATATTTATCTTAACCTGGCTGAAAAACAAAAGTCCAGCCAACTAACTGTTTTGATTCAAACAAATTGTTTTTCTTAATACAGATATTTTAGTTTTAATAAAAGTACCGGGCTGTGTGATTTTGCGGAGCAGAATCACACTCCTACGGTGTGCAAGTTCAACCGCCAGTCACTAAATATCATTTTTACTTAATTATTTCAACAGTTCCTTCTTCAGGCAGTTTTATTTCGTAAGTTTTGTTCTTTTTGTTTGTCAGGTAATTATCACGCAGCCAGGGATTAAACATTTTAAGAATTTTATAATTTATTCCTTTACTGTGCGCCCAATCGGCTAAGTGTTCAATTGGCTGTTTAACTTCCTCTGTGTAAGTTTTGTAAGGCTGGTAAAGTTGATTTTCTTCAACAAAAAAACCATATTTTTCAGGATTTGTTAATATTTCTTTAGCCGCAAGAATTCTAAAAATGTATCGCGTAGTTTCTTCAGAAAGTACTAAGTTATAATAACTAGTAGTTTTCTGGCGTTCAAGTTGCCTAGAAGTACCATTGGTTCCCATGTTATAAGAAGCCGCCGCTAAAGTCCAGTTACCATATTTTGCATAAGCGTCTTTAAGATATTTACAGGCCGCTTCGGTAGACTTTTCAACATGATATCTTTCGTCAACCAGTTTATTAATTTCCAGTCCATATTTTTTACCGGCAGCTTTCATAAACTGCCAGAATCCGGTTGCCCCTTTTGGAGAAACTACATTTGTTAAATTACTTTCAATTAACGCTAAATATTTGAAATCATTAGGAACATTATTTTTTTCTAAAATATCTTCTATTACCGGGAACCATCTGTTAGCTCTTTTTAAGAATAAAAGAGTTGATGAATGCCAGTATGTGTTTGAAATTATTTCACGCTCCATTCTTTCGAATACATCAATATTATAAAGCGGAACTTCTTCGCCGCAGAATGTTAGTTCTTCCGGGATTTTAGGACAAACAATTTTATAATCCTGTGGTGCTGAAATTTGTGGATCTGTTCCTTTTTTATCTTCAACTTTTTCTATTTCTGAAAAACTTAAAAGCGCGAAAATACTACCTGTAATTAGAAATGCCAATAACCATGATGAAAACTTTATTTTGCTCATTCTGTTCCTGTCTGACTTAAAAATGTTCGAACAAAAATAAGCTTTTGTTTTTCATTTTACAATTTAACTTACCATATATTTATTGCCGGTTATCCCGATACAATTCTTATGATAGGAATTATACGGATACAAAGTTATTTAGAACTGGGAAAAATCCTGATGCAAATCTTAATCAATTTAAAATTGAAGCAGCATTAAAGTACAAAAGCGGCAATGAATATTATGAGTTTGTGAATCCAAATGTTAGTTTAATTTATGTAATTCCCATTTTTGGAGATGACGAGAAAATGCGGGATAAGAAAAAAAATGAAATTGTATTGATTACACGGAACGGAACCATTGCGGAATAATTACACATACGGATTTACCAAACGTTTATCAAGAATTAAATCTTTAAAAAAGCAGCATTAAATTTAAATACAGTTATTAGAAATAGTAAAAAATTAGTATCTTTCATTCCCAAAGATTAAAGTTATAATTTTTGGGAAACAGATGAAAATAAAGAAAAAAGTAAAGTATATTTTTGTAACAGGCGGTGTTGTTTCTTCCTTAGGAAAAGGCATCAGTGCTTCCTCTCTTGGACTGCTTCTTAAGCAAAGAGGCTATTCAGTAACAATTCAAAAATTTGATCCTTACATTAATGTTGATCCTGGAACAATGAGTCCTTTTCAGCATGGCGAGGTATATGTAACTGATGACGGAGCTGAAGCAGATCTTGATCTTGGGCATTATGAAAGATTCTTGGATGTTGATATGTCCAAAGCTAACAACACAACTACCGGGCAAGTTTACCATGAAGTTATTACTAAAGAAAGACGCGGTGATTTCCTTGGAGCTACTGTTCAGGTAATTCCTCATATTACAGATGAAATTAAGAGCAGAATGAAGAAACTTGGTGAATCGGGTAAGTATGATATTGTGATTACTGAAATAGGCGGTACTATTGGCGATATTGAGAGCTTACCTTTTATGGAAGCTATGCGTCAGCTAATGGTAGAAGTGGGAAGAAAAAACGCTCTTAGTATTCATGTTACATTGGTTCCGTATATTAAGTCGGCCGGCGAAGTAAAAACTAAACCGACACAGCATAGTGTAAAGGCTTTACTGGAACTGGGAATACAGCCTAACATTTTGATCTGCCGTTCTGAAGAAGAGATTACAATGGACTTAAAAGAAAAGATTGCATTGTTCTGTAATGTTAGTCCAACGTCAGTTATTTCGGCTTTCGATTGTAATACAATTTATGAAGTCCCTCACGTACTGCACAGACAAGATTTCGATAGAATTGTTCTTAAAAAATTACGTCTTCCTGATATTAATATTAATTTGGAAAAGTGGAGTGAATTTGTCGCTAAAGTTGTTGCTCCTAGCGGCGAAGTTAATATTATGGCGGTTGGTAAATATACCGAATGCCGTGACGCTTATAAAAGTATCTCAGAAGCCTTTATTCATGCTGGTGCTGAGAATGATGTAAAAGTGAATGTTACTTATGTTAGAGCTGAAGAGATTGAAGAAAAAGGAGCTGAAGAGCTTTTAGAAAGTATGCACGGACTTCTAATTCCCGGCGGATTTGGTGAAAGAGGTGTTGAAGGAAAAATATCGGCTATTAAGTACGCGCGCGAAAATCAGATCCCATTCTTTGGAATTTGTTTAGGTATGCAGTGTGCTGTTATTGAATACGCTAGAAATATTGTTGGTATAAATAAAGCTAACAGTGCTGAGTTTATTAAAAACAGATTTAGTGTAATTGATATAATGCCAGATCAGAAAAATATAAAAACCAAAGGCGGTACAATGAGATTAGGTGCTTATCCTTGTATTATAGCTAAAGGAACAAGAGCATCCGCTGCTTATAGAAAACAAAAAATTTCTGAAAGACATCGTCATAGATTTGAAGTTAATAACAAATTTAGACCGGAGCTGGAAGAGAAAGGCTTAATTATAAGCGGAGAATCCCCGGATAAGAACTTAGTTGAAATGATTGAGATTAAAGAACATCCATGGTTTGTCGGTGTACAATTTCATCCAGAGTTAAAATCGAGAGCAACTAAAGCTCATCCTTTATTTAGAGGATTTGTAAAAGCTGCTGTAAAATATTCCAGTACTATTGAAAAGGTTCCCACTGAAGAAAGTTAGTTTAATATTATTACTTATAAATTCATTTTTATTTGCTAATCCGGCTGCCGATTCATTATTGTTAGCCGGATTAAATTTTTCATATAGTTTTGAACTTGAAAAAGCTGCGGATTCGTTCAACAGTTTTATAACCAAAAATTCTAAAGATCCGCGCGGTTATCATTATCTTTCAAATCTGCACCTCTGGAAATACATGGGTTCGAAAAATGAATTAGAATATAATCATTTCATGCGATTATCCGACAAGGCATTATATCTGGCTGAAATTGAACTTGATGAGAATGATGAAAGTATAGAAGCAAATTATATTTTAGGTCAGATTAAATCTTTGCGCGCGGTGGCTTTTAGTACAAATAATAAAGCACTCGATGCGTTTTGGGCAAGCAAAAGTTCCATAGGATATTTTGAAGATGTGCTTTCGATAAACCAGAATTATTACGATGCCTATTTAGGTTTAGGGATGTTTAGTTATGCGCTAAGTTTTGTTCCGGGAGTTTTTAACTGGGCTTTGGTACTTACCGGTATATCGGGTGATAAAGAAGAAGGTTTAGAATACTTAACTATAGCTTACGAAAAAGGGGATAAAGCAAAAACTGAAGCAGCGTTCCATCTTGGGAAAATTTATACCGAATATATTGCCGATTATAAAAGGGCTGAAGGCTATCTGCTTCCATTAACAAAGAAATATCAGAAAAATATCATGTTCCTTTATCAATATGCTATTCTTAAGATAAGACAGCGCGAATTAAGTGAGGCTGAGAAGGTGCTGGATAAAATTATAGAACTGAACATCCCGTCATTTCAGCAGATTACAGCGTTCTGTTATTTTTTAAAAGGTGATATCAATTATAAGTTAAATGATTTCGAAAAAGCTTTAGTTAATTATGAGCAATTTATAATGCATGCAACGCAAGTTGATTACACTGGAATTGCAAATTACAGAATGGCAATTTGTAGTGGAATGTTAGGTGATAAATTAAATTTCCAGAGACATTTGGTTTTAGCTAAATCCGGTAATCTTGATTTACCCGAAGATGAATACGCAAGTGAAAAATCGAATGAGCTTTTTGATTCAGGAATTAATGAGGAAATCAAAATTATTCTAAAAGGGAGCAACCTTGTTGAATCGGGGAAGTATGACGGGGCTATAAAGTTTTTTGAGGAAAATACGAACAAAATCAGTTCTAACAAACAGCTTGGTATTAGAGAATTAAAGTTAGCCGAATCTTACTTTGAAATTGGTGATTTTAATAAAGCAATTAAGTTTGGGAAAAAGGCTCTTTCAAGAGAATTTGAAAAAGAAGAATGGGTTTATCCGTTTTCAGCTTTTACCATTGCGGAAGCTTATCTGATACAAAAAAACATCCCCGAAGCTAAAAAATACTTAAAAATTGCTGAGAAAAATAATGACTTTGAGCATAAAGTTATTTTGGAATCAAGGATAAACTATCTTAAAAAGAAACTTGATTTAAATTAGAGAGCTTAATTTATTAAAATATAATAAGTTAAAAGCTAATTATTAAATGTGTTCTGATTGATTCTTTATTCAAATTTAGGTACATTTTGACGTTAAAAATAGCGGATTATGTACAAAATTGCAGTATTTGTGACAGGGAGAGGCTCAAATCTTAGAGCCCTAATAAATTCAATTTCAGCTGACATGAAAAACGTTGGGGTATGTGCTGTTGTTAGCAGCAAACCCGGGTGTGGCGCTATTGAGTATTCCAAAGAAAAAAACATTCCATTTTATTTTATAAGCAGCACAGAAAAAGAAGGTTTTATAGATTATAAAGAGTTGAAAAAGCTTTTTATTGAGCAGGATGTTAATCTAATTGTACTTGCCGGATTTTTAAAAAAAATACCGGAAGATTTTATTGAAGCTTTTGAAAACAGAATTATAAATATACATCCGGCGCTTTTACCTTCGTTTGGCGGTAAAGGTATGTTTGGAATGAATGTACATAAAGCTGTATTTGAAAAATCAGCACAAATTTCCGGACCAACGGTTCATTTTGTTGATAAAGTTTATGATAACGGAAAAATAATTGCCCAGAGAACTGTGGATATTTCCAAAGTTGAAACTCCGGAGCAAATAGCGGAATTGGTTCTTAAAGAAGAACATAAACTACTTCCGTTTGTTGTTAAAAAATTTTCTGAAAATAAAATTGAAATAAAAAATAATAGAGTTTATATAAATTAAGCGAGAAATTAATTGAAAAAGTTTGCTTTAATAAGTGTGTCTGATAAAACCGGAGTTGTTGAACTTGCTAAAAAGCTAGCTGAAAAAGGTTATGAAATTTTAGCAACCGGCAATACAGGAAAGATGATTGCCGAAAGCGGTATTAAATGTTTAGAAGTTTCTGAATATACTTCTTTCCCGGAAATTTTTTCCGGAAGAGTTAAAACTTTACAGCCTACTATCTTCGGCGGTATTTTGATGAGACGTGATGAAGAGAATGATAGGAAACAGGCAGAAGAAAACAATGTAAATCCTATTGATGTAGTTGTTGTAAATCTTTATCCGTTCCCCGAAGTTGTAAAAAGGGAAGATATTGATCTTCAGACTAAAATTGAAAATATTGATATTGGCGGACCTAGTTTAATTAGAGCGGCTGCAAAAAATTATAAATATGTCTCGGTTCTAACAAATCCGACTCAGTATGAAAGTTTTATAACTGAGCTTGAAAATGGTGAAGTTACTCTTGAAACAAGGGAATTGCTTGCAGGAGCCGCATTTGCGCATACTTCTTTTTACGATACATTAATCGCGAATTATTTTGAAGAACAATTCAAACAGCCTAAAACAGATATCAGAATAAATCTAAAATTACAGAACGAATTAAGATATGGCGAAAACCCGCATCAGAAGGCGTTTTTAGCTGGTGACTTTTATGATTATTACGAAATTCTTCATGGAAAAGAATTATCGTATAATAACATAATAGATTTAGATGCTGCGGTTAATTTAGTTCTTGAGCTCGATCCAAATTCTTGTTCAATTATTAAACATACAAATCCAGCCGGTGCCGCTACAAGAGATAATGTATATGATGCATATTTGGAAGCACTTTCATGCGATCCGGTTTCTTCTTTTGGCGGTATAGTTGCCTTTAATGAACCAGTTGATGTTAAGACCGCTGAAAAACTAAATGATATTTTCTTAGAAATAATTGCCGCACCGGAATACTCCGATGAGGCTTTAGAAGTTTTGAAAAAGAAAAAGAACCGCAGATTAGTGAAAATTTTAAAATCTGAGGTTGAAGGCGGATATCAGGTTAAATCAGTTTCTGGCGGTTTGATTGCTCAGGATAAAGATATTTCGAAACTAAATGATGAAAATCTGAGATTAGTTACTTCGCGAAATTATACTGAAGATGAATTGGCTGAACTTAAATTTGCCTGGGTTGTTTGTAAGCATACAAAATCGAATGCAATTGTTTATACTAAAAATAGAAAAGCTATAGGTGTTGGTGCTGGTCAGATGTCAAGAATTGATTCGGCAAAAATAGCTGCTTCTAAAGCTGCTGAACACGGACATGATATAAATGGTGCAGTTGCTGCATCGGATGCTTTTTTCCCATTTGCGGATGGTTTAGAAGAATTAGCTTCAAAGGGAGTTACAGCTGTAATTCAGCCTGGCGGCTCAGTTAGAGATGATGAAGTTATAGAAGCCGCTAATAATCATAATTTAGCGATGTTATTCACTGGAATTAGAAACTTTAAACACTAAGGTAATATGGGATTTTTTAATATTTTTTCTACAGACGTTGCAATGGATTTGGGTACAGCAAATACTCTTATATATGTTAAAGGACGTGGTATAGTTCTAAATGAGCCTTCTATTGTTGCCTTTGATAGAAATACAAAACGTATAATAGCTTTAGGAAATAAAGCTAAAGAAATGCAGGGTAGAGAACATAGAGAGATTAGAGTTTCCAGACCTATGCGTGACGGTGTTATTGCTGATTTCGAGATTGCTGAAGGTATGATTCGTGCGTTCATTAAAAGAAGCAGCAGTGGAGCTCTTTCTAATAGAAGAATTGTAATCGCAATTCCTAGCGGCGTCACTGAAGTTGAAAAGCGTGCGGTTCGTGATAGTGCCGAACATGCGGGTGCTAAAGAAGTTCATCTTGTGGCTGAACCGATGGCAGCGGCTATTGGTGTAGGTATTGAAGTTGAAGCTCCGGTTGGCAATATGATAATTGATATTGGCGGCGGAACAACTGAAATTGCAGTTATAGCTTTATCGGGCATTGTTAATGAAGAATCTATTAGAATTGCCGGTGATGAAATGAACAATGCTATAATGCAATTCTTCAAAAAAAATTATAATCTGCTTATTGGTGAAAGAACTGCTGAATCAATTAAATGTGAGGTCGGTTCTGCTGTTCCATTAAAAGAAGAAATTACAATTCAGGTTAAGGGTAGAGATCTTATTGGTGGTATTCCCAAAACGGCTGAGGTAAGTTCTGTAGAAATTAGGGAAGCTTTAAACGAAAATATAGTTCAGATTGTTGATGCTGTTAAGCAGACTCTTGAAAGAACACCGCCTGAGTTATCCGCGGATATACTTGACCGTGGTGTTATGTTAACGGGTGGAGGGGCTTTATTAAAAGGTCTTGATGAACGTATTAGAATGGAAACAAATTTACCTGTTCACATTGCCGAAGATCCATTAACAGCCGTTGTTAGAGGAGCTGGAAAGATAATAGATAACTTTAATAAATATTCAAAAGTTTTTATTCGAAATAGAAGATACTAATGCGAGGACTTTTTAAAGGTATATTTTCAAGCTTAAAAGAATATGTTGTTTTAGTTGTACTTCTCTTAGTTAGTCTATCCTTGGTTTCGTTAAATGAAAAACCGCAAATTAAAAAAGTGAGAACTTTTGCTCTTGGCGGTTTTGCTGTATTTACTTCTTTAATTCAAGATGTAACCGAGGTCTTTACCGAAACTGACGAAGTTAAAACATTAAGAACTCAAAATGCCAAATTAATGCTTCAGGTAAACCTCTTAAGACAACACGGACTTGAAAATAGAGAATTAAAAAGTTTAATGGGGTTTAAAGATACAACCGGATATTCTTTAATTCCGGCTTCCGTAGTTTCACGCCTGGTTTCAAAATCGCAGGGAAATATTATTGTTAATGCCGGGCTTAGCGATAGTGTGAAGATAGGCATGCCTGTTGTTAATACTAATGGATTAGTCGGTTTAATTACTGATGTTTCGGAAAGTTACTCAGTGGTAAGAACTTTGCAGAACAGTAACATGAAATTAGCTGTTACTGACCAGAGAAGTAGTGTCCATGGTATTTTAGAGTGGAGCGGATCGCAACATATAATAAAAAATATTCCAACAACATACGATATAAAAGCTGGTGATAGAATTATTTCGTCTGAGTTTAGTACAATAATTCCTCCTAATATTCCGGTTGGAGTAATTGCTGAAAAGACAACAAATATTTCCGGTTTACTAAGCAGCATAAATGTACAATCATTTGTGGATTTTAATTCAACTAAAAATGTATTTATTTTGGATATGATTACCAGTCCGCAAATTGATTCACTAGAATTAAACTTATTGAAGAAAACTAAATGAGATTAGAATACATTTTTCCAATACTTTTATTTATTCCAATTGCAATATTACAAATGACTATTGTTCCCTTCTTAACTTTTAGTTTTATTGCTCCCGATTTAATAATGATTTTAGTTATCTATTTTGCTCTAAGAGATGGGCAAATGTTTGGAATGGTTTTAGGTTTTGTTTTAGGTTTATTATTTGACTTGTTTTCCGGTAGCCTGCTGGGAGGTCATATGTTCGCGTATACTTTAACAGGGTTTATTGCCGGATACTTTTATAACGAGAATAAGACTTCCTATAATATCAATTCATTTTTCTTTTTATTTATAGTATTTATTTGCGCTTCTATAGGATCAATTGCAAATTCATTTTTTAGTTCACCAGAAACAAACATAAGTATAATCTATGTTTTGTTCGATCAGGGATTATTACCTGGGATTTATACAGCTGTAGTTGCTCTTCCAGTCGTTTTAATTAATCCGGGAAAGAGAATGATATGAGTACCAATAGTTTTGGAACTCTAAATAGAAGAAGGATTTTACTCTTTTCTGTAACTGGTTTTACGGCTCTGCTTATATTTCAGCTAGTTCAGATGCAGATAATTCAACGTATTTCGTACGAAGAGAAATCGAACGAAAATAGTGTTAAATCTGTTTATGTTGATGCTCCGCGCGGAATTTTTTTTGATAGAAATAATGAAGTTATAGTAAGTAATAAACCAACCTTTAGCCTGCAAATAACTCCTTCTGAATTTGATGAATCACTAATACCTTTAATTGAAGGTGTTTTTGATCTTGATTCGAATTATATAGAAAATATTTTTCAGACTAACCGGAGATTTCCGAAACATTTACCCAGGAAAATTAAACGGGATATAGATTTCAAATCGATGGCATGGCTAAATGAAAATGAAGAAAAATTAGCCGGTGTTACTTATGTAGTTGATATGCAGCGTGATTATTCATTTGGTATAAAGGGTTCTCACATTTTTGGTTATACAAAAGAAATTTCTTCTCAGGATTGGAGAAAGAAAAAAGACGTTTACCAGATTGGCGATTATGTAGGCCATAAAGGAATTGAAAAAACTTATGAAGATTATTTACGGGGTGAAAGGGGAATTAAGTATTTCCTAGTCGATTCCAGGCAGAGAAGAATTGGAAGCTATCTTGATGGTAAAAATGATAAGGATTTTGCAAAAGGAAAAGATTTAGTTTTAACCATTGATAAAAAAACACAGATTGTTGCTGAGGAATCTTTTATTGGTAAAAAGGGTTCACTTATAGCTTTAGAGCCTTCAACTGGCGAAATCTTAGCTTTTGTTTCTGCCCCGTTTTATAATCTGGAAGAATTTGCGGCGGTAACTTCTCAGGATGTTTGGAATAAGCTTCAATCGGATCCGGATAAACCCTTATTTAACCGAGCTATTATGTCGCGTATTCCTCCGGGTTCAACATCAAAAATGCTTCCGGCAATTATTGCTCTTCAGGAAAAAATTGTAACTCAATACTCTACTTATTTTTGTAACGCCGGAGTAAAGTTTGGTAATAGGTTTTTTAGATGCCACGGCGGTAAACATGGCAATATAAACATACTTAAGGCTATTGAAGAATCTTGTAACTCATACTTTTACAGAGTAATTTTTGATATTGGATTAGACAGATGGCATGATTACGCAATTAAGTTTGGTTTTGGAGTTAAAACAGGAATTGATATTGAAAATGAAGTTTTAGGGATTGTTCCTTCAACTGATTATTATAATAACCGATTTGGAGAACGCGGCTGGACAAAAGGTGTAATGATGAATCTTGCAATTGGGCAAGGTGAATTTAATGTTACTCCAATTCAGCTGGCACAGTATGTATCTCTAATAGCCAATAATGGAAGCACGTTTTCTCCACACTTTGTAAGAGGTTATGTAGTAAGTGATAAACTAGTTCCCTTAGAATTTAAAAAAATTGAAACCGGTATTGATAAAAAGAATTTAGAACTGGTTAAAAAAGGTATGTATAATGTTGTTTGGGGAGATGACGGTACAGCTAAAAATGTGAGACTAAAAAATATTGAGATTGCAGGAAAAACCGGAACAGCCCAAAATCCTCATGGTGAAGATCATGCTTTATTTGTGGGCTTTGCGCCTTATGATAATCCTAAAATTGCTGTAGCAGTAATGGTTGAGAATGTTGGTTTTGGTTCAACACATGCAGCGCCAATTGTTAAAAACGTAATTAAAGCTTATTTAGAAAAAGTTGAAATTGCCTCGCAAGTTGAAGTTAAAAATTAGTAGGAAGTGTATTGAGAATCGGTGATAAATTACAAGATAAATTTGATTTTATAATTTTCATACCAATATTATTATTGATTGGAATGGGATTAGTTGCAATTTATAGTTCAACATTAAATCATCCAACAGCGAGTGGTAATTTTAATAAACAGGCTGTTTTTTTAATTGTTGCCCTGGGTGCTTTTTTTGTCACTTATTTTTTACCTCCCCAGACTTTTAGAATATTGGCATTACCTTCTTATATAGGCACGCTGGTTCTGTTAGGATTGGTTATAGTTGTGGGGCGCGAGATTAAAGGAGCCAGCAGCTGGATTAACATTGGACCATTCGGGTTTCAGCCTTCTGAGTTTGGTAAAATTACTCTCATCCTTTTTATGGCGCATTTTCTGGGCAATAGCCGTAGAGATATAAACAGACTTAAAGATCTCTCGGCCGCCTTAGCAATCGGATTTACTCCAATCATGCTTATTTTATTGCAGCCAGATATGGGAACCGCAATTGTATATATTTTTATATCACTTGTTTTAATTTTCTGGAGCGGTATAAGTCTCTTCAGTTTATTTGTTGTACTATCTCCCGGAATTGTTACATTTGCCTCAATTTTTGGCTCATATAATTTTATAGCTGTGTTATGCTTAGTAATAATCGCATTAATCTTCTTCAAAAGAAATTTGTTTACAAGTGCTACAATATTTGTAGTTAATTTAGCCGCGGGATTTTTCTTCGATTATGGTTTTCAATTATTGAAGCCACACCAGCAAAAAAGGATTGAAACATTTATTGATCCTTCGGCTGATCCACTAGGATCGGGGTACAATGCACTTCAGGCAAAAGTTGCAATTGGCTCTGGAGGATTATTTGGCAAAGGGTTCTTAGAAGGAAATCAAACACAGCTTAGTTTTATACCCGAACAATGGACTGACTTTATTTATTGTGTGGTTGGTGAAGAGTTCGGTTTCATTGGAAGTTTGCTAGTTGTTATTCTTTTTGTTGTTGTATTACTGCGATTAATAAAACTTACTACTTATACAAAAGATAATTTTAATAGTTTAATTTTGATTGGGATTTTTGCTTATTTATTTGTCCACTTTAGTATAAATATTGGGATGAATGTTGGTATAACTCCGGTAATTGGTGTTCCTCTTCCATTTTTAAGTTATGGCGGAAGTTCACTTTTGGTAAATATGTTTTTAATTGGAATTGTGTTAAATATATATAGAAACAGAAAACAGTATACATAAAATATAGAGTGAGAATGGGATGAATTCAATTGAAAAGCTGACTAAAAAGTTAAATGATAATAAACATATTTGTGTAGGACTTGATACTGACATAAATAAAATACCAAAGCATTTATTAAATGAAGTTAACCCTGTGTTTGAATTTAATAAAGCTATTATTGAAAATACTTCGGACGATGCGACCTGTTATAAAATTAATTTAGCGTTTTACGAAAGAGACGGAGTTGCCGGATTAGAAAATCTGGAAAAAACATTAGAGTTAATTCCTGAGGATGTTTTTGTAATTGGCGATGCAAAACGAGGTGATATTGGGAATACATCGGATATGTATGCAAAATCGATTTATGAACATTTTAAGTTTGATAGTATTACACTTCATCCTTATATGGGATACGATTCTGTACAGCCATTTTTAGAATATGAAGATAAAATTAATTTTATTCTTGCATTAACTTCAAATAAGGGAAATGCTGATTTTGAAAAACAGCTGCTGCAAGATGGATCATACTTATTTCAAAAAGTAATTAAAACCGTTAATAGCTGGAACGGGAAAAAGAATTGCGGCATTGTTTTTGGCGCAACTAATCCGCAAGAGCTTGAAGAGAATGTTGAAACATTTGAAGATTTATTTGTACTGTTACCGGGTGTTGGGGCACAAGGTGGAAGTTTAGAAGATGTTGCAAAAACTTTTTCTAAAAAGGATAATAACAAATATATTGTAAATGTTAGCAGGGCATTATTATATGCTGATAATACTGAAAGATTTGGAGTTGTTTCTAATGAAGTATTAAAGAATTATAATAGAACAGTTTTAGAAATATTAAACAATAAATAGAATTTCATTTTTATAAATTTTTTTTTATTTTTCAGTCAGCAGGTATTTTTCCTGCTGAATTTGGTTTGGGGCTATTCAAAATATCTGAGGGTAATATGTCGAAGGTAAAGGTTTTCGAAAGTGAGCTATACAAAGTATGGACAAACAACACACAATCACAAAAATTAAAAACGTTTTCAGGTAAAGATATTATTGTTCTCGATTCAGGGAAATTTGATCCTAATTTATCGGGACCAGATTTTAAAGATGTTAAAATACGAATTGGCAACTTAATTTATACCGGCGATGTTGAGATTGATGTTAAATATAACGACTGGTTTTCTCATGGGCACAACATCGATAAAAAATATAATAGAGTGATTTTACACCTTTCGTTATATAATGAAAAAATGAAAAGTTTTGTTTATACTGAAAACGGCAGAAAAATTAATACAATTTGTCTAAATAATTGTTTAGAAGAGGATATTTTAACATCATTGCAAAATAATATCTGTCCGGACAAACCAAATTCAAATAGATTAAAATGCAGTTATAATAACGAAAACATTGGTTATGAGTTGAAAGAGAAATTTATTAAATCATTAGGAATTAAAAGATTCCAGAAAAAATGTGATAGAATATATGGCAGACTTAAGGAAATGTCTTTTCTAAAAGAAATGCACGTTAGAGAACCAATTATAAATTATCAATTTCCCGAAAGTTTTCATGAGAAAAAGTTTACCGAAAAGGATTTTAGAGATAAAACCATTTGGCAGCAATTGTTATATGAATTAGTATTTGAGGCTCTGGGATATACTGCTAATAAAAAAATAATGCTTAACCTGGCAAAGTCGGCAAATCTCTATTTCCTTCAAAAGCTGGGTTCTGATGATAGTCTGATTGAATATATTGAAAGCTCATTATTCAATATTGCGGGACTTGTTCCGGATATTCAAAATTATCCTAAAAGTGAAATATCTGATTATACCAGGAAACTGAAAACTGACTGGCAATTGATTAAACGTATTTATGATGGGAAGACATATGAAGAAACTGACTGGCACTTCTTTAAAATGAGACCGCAAAATTTTCCTACAATAAGAATGGCGGGTGGTGCCAGAATTGCGAAAGAAATAATTTATGGAAAATTGATTGAAAGAATGATTGGGAAAATTTCGAACAGTAGAAATTTAAAGGATCTTACAAATTCGCTAAAAGGATTTTTTATTATTAAAGCTGATGGATATTGGAGAAAACATTTTATTTTTGATGATGATACAACTAATGAAATAGATTATTTTGTTGGTACAACCAGAGCTGATGAAATTGTAATAAATGTAGTACTGCCATTCTTTTCAGTTTATTTCGATATTTTTGGCGATTCGCAAAACTCGAAAAGGATATTTAAAATTTATAATTCTTATATACAAAAAGCTGATAATAAAATTGTTCGGGATATATCGCAGGCTCTTAAGTTTAATAGCAATTCAAGAAGAACAATATATTTGCAGGGTATGCTTGAATTATATAGAAGTTATTGCTCCGTTAATAAATGCCTGGAATGTGAGATGGGGAAAATAGTTTTTAATTAGAATATAATTTTTGAAGTGATTTTAAATTTAAAACCTCCATGGATTAAAAAAGCCTGGAGGTTTTTTAGTTAATTGTTTTTCTTGAACTCATTAATTTTATCTCTAATAATAGCCGCCCGTTCATAATCCTCATTTTCAATTGCTTCACGAAGCTGATCGTGAAGTGTTGCTGCAGACGTTTCAGTTTTTATCTGATCTTCACTTTGTTCAAAATCATCTTCCATATCCTCGTCCTGATCAGAACTCCTTTTTGTTTTAGAATCCTCTTCACTGGAAGGAATAAATGAGGCCGCTTCCATAACAGCTTCATTAACAAAGATTGGGCAGTCGGCCCGGACTGCCAAAGCTATAGCATCACTTGGGCGGGAATCTAATATATTTTCTAATGATGAAACTTCAAGTTTTATAGATGCATAAAATGTATTGTCGCGTAAATCACTGATTAAGACTTCCTGAATTGTTGCTCCAAGATTATCGCATAAATTTTTGCAAAGATCGTGTGTTAAAGGCCGGGGCGGTTTTATGTCCTCAATTTCAAGAGCAATAGCCTGAGCTTCGAAAGCTCCAATTATAATTGGCAAACGTCTTACACCATAGACTTCTTTTAATAAAAGAGCGTATGCGCCTCCGGTTGAAGGACTTGAAGATAAACCTAATATTTCGACCTGTACTTTATTCAATTTATATTCCTTTTAATTTTAAGCTTTTTAATTCTGCAATAAGTTTAGGTAATATTTCCAAAGCATCACCTACAATACCATAATCAGCAATTTTGAAAATTGGAGCATCAGCATCTTTATTTATAGCAACAATGTATTTTGAAGAATTCATTCCGGCTAAGTGCTGAATAGCTCCTGAGATTCCAACCGCAATATAAACATTTGGTGAAACTGTTTTGCCAGTCTGCCCAATTTGTTCGTAATGTGGTCTCCAACCGGCATCAACAACAGCTCTGGAAGCACCAACCGCTCCATTAAGTATTTTTGATAACTCTTCAATCAGACTAAAGTTTGATGTATCTTTTAATCCTCTTCCGCCTGAAACAATTATTTCAGCTTCCGATATATCAACTTTTCCTGATGCTTTTATAATTTCAAGTAACTGAAAATCACTAATAAAACTATCGATTATTTTTATTATTATTTCAGTTTTATCCCCGAATTTATTGGGTGGTGAAAAATTATTAGCTCTTAAATTAAAAATTCTTGATTCACCTTTAAGCTTAAGTTTATCTAAAATTTTTCCGGAAAATATTGGGCGAACAGCTATAATACTATCCTCTTCAATTGATAACTCAATACAGTCAGTTATTATGCCGGTATCAAGTCTTGCCGCTAAAGAAGCAGCTATATCTTTTCCTAAAGAACTATTTGCAAAAAAAATATCTTTGTTAACCAAATCTGAATAATGACCGGAAATTATATTTGCATATTCGGAGGGAGCTAAATATTTATTTGAAGTTTTACAATGAGTAATTTTTAAAAGGTTTTTTAATCTTAAAGATTCATCAAAGACAAAATTTTTGCCGATTACAATTGCTTCAACGGAACAGTTAAGTTTATAACTTAAGTCAAGCGCGGCTCCTAAAACTTCGTAGGATGACTTGGTGATCTTTCCATCTGTTTGTTCAAGAAAAACTATAAAATTGTTATTCACATTATACCCTAAAGAATTTTTACTTCGTTTTGCAGAAATGAAATAAGTCCGTTTATACCTTCGTCAGAGTTTACTGCTACTTTACCAGCCGATTTGTTCTTTGGTCTTTTTAACTCGATTCTTTCTGTACAATTAAGAGTATTTTCAATTACCTTTTCTATAAAAGGTTTTTTCTTAGCGGTCATAATTCCTTTTAATGACGGGTATCTTGGTGTATTAAGACCTTTTTCCGCAGTTATAACTGCGGGAAAAGTTGTTGATACTTTTTCTTTCCAGCCATCAATTTCTCTTTCGGCAATTATTCTATTTTCTGATATTTCCAAATTTGAAACATTGCTCAATAAATTATAATTTAATAACTGTGCGGTTATCTGTCCGGTTACTGAATTACTATAATCAGCAGATTGTTTACCAAAGAAAACTAATACGGGCTGGTGTGTTTTAATTTCTTCATATAATAATTTAGCTAAATTAAGACTGTCAAAACTCTCATTAGTTTTTAAGTGAACAGCTTTATTAGCACCTATTGCAAGAGCTTTTTTTAATGCGTCTTTATTTTTATCGGCACCAGCAGATATAACAATAACTTCACCATTAAATATTTCTTTTGTTTTTAATGCTTCTTCAAGCGCGTATTCATCGTATGGATTAATAATATAATCGAGTTCATCCAAATCAAGATTTTTGGAATCCGTGGAAATGGTAATATTAGACTCTGTATCCGGCACCTGACTGATACAAACAGCTATTTTCATTATATTTCCCAAAGGTTTTATAAAGCTAATTTAATAAATCGAATATAGAAGCTTATGAAATTTTTATTTATTGATCAATTTAATAAATTAGGTACCAGATAATAAAAACTAAATGTTATATGGCTGAAGAATTACCAAAAGGAATATTTGATCCGGAGCTGGAAGAGCAGACTACAATTACTCTTCCTTTTAGAGTTGTATTATTTAACGATGACTGGCACTCATTTGATGAAGTCATTGTTCAGTTAATGAAAGCTACAATGTGTACTTTTGAAGCTGCCAGGGGTTATGCTTTTGAAGTTCATGTAAGAGGGAAAGCTATTGTTTATAGCGGCGATATAAGTAAATGTTTACGAGTATCTTCGGTTTTAGAAGAAATTGCCCTGCACACTCAGGTAATTTCTGACGAATAAACCTTTCCAATAGTAGCGTAAAATCCTTATATTAAAAAGTTTCGATAAATATTTTTATTTAGGAGATTTCTGATATTATGCAAATAGGTTTAGTTGGTTTACAATATTCGGGTAAAACTACTTTATTTAATACAGTTGCCAAAATTGAAGCTGATTCGGTGCAGGCAGTAAAGGAAGAAGCTACAATTGAAGTTGTTAAAGTACCTGATGAGAGACTGGATGATCTTTCCAAATTATTTAATCCAAAGAAAAAAATAAATGCCACAATTGAAGTTTTTGATATTCCCGGACTAAGAATGTCTGATGACGGGAAAGTTAAAATAACAACGGCATTTTTAAATAATGTAAAAAATAATGATGCATTGTTCTATGTAATAAGGGCATTTGAGAATGATGCTGTTATGCACCCTATGGAATCTATTGATCCGGTGAGAGATGTTCAATTTCTTGAAACTGAATTTCTTTTAAGCGATTTAGCATTTCTTGAAAACAGAATTGGTAAGCTTGAAAAAGAGATTATTAAATCGAAAGATGAAAAATTTAAGAAAGAATTAGTACTCATCAAAAAATGTTTAGAGCACGCTGAAAAAGAACTTCCGCTGCGAACACTTGAACTTGATGTTAACGAAGTAAAAGCACTTTCCGGATATCAACTGTTATCTCTTAAACCTGTTGCAATTGCGGTTAACCTCGATGAAAACGGCATTGAAACTGTTGATGAAATTATAGACAGTATTAAAACTGAATTAAATATGGATGATGCTGAAATAATTCCATTTTTTGCTAAGATTGAAAATGAACTTGCACTGATGGATGAAGAAGATCAGACAGCATTTATGGAAGATTACGGAATTAAGGAATCTGCGCTTAGTAAAATTTTAGGCAGATCTTATAATTTACTTGGCCTGCAGTCGTTTCTTACCGTTGGTGAGGATGAATGCAGAGCATGGACTATTAGAAAAGGATATACAGCCCAGGAAGCAGCGGGTGTTATTCATACAGATTTTTACAACAGATTTATTAGAGCAGAGGTCATTTTTTATAAAGACCTGTTAGAACATAAATCAATCGCAAAATGTAAAGAAGCCGGAGTATGGCATCTTGAAGGAAAAGATTACGTGGTTCAGGATGGCGATATTTTAGATATCCGACATAACTAAATTTAAAGGAGACCAACAATGTTAGAAGATGTTATTAAAGGATTAAAGCCGGAAATTATGTGGAAAAGATTTTTTGAAATCACACAAGTTCCAAGACCATCAAAAAGAGAAGAAAAAATATTAGATTATTTAAGAGCATTTGCTGCCGAACATAATATTGAACTAAAAGAAGATGAAACGCATAATATAGTTATGAAAGTTCCCGCAACACCAGGTTATGAGAATTCCCCGGTTGTTGTTATGCAAAGTCATATTGATATGGTTTGTGAGAAGAATAAAGGAACAGAACATGATTTTGATAACGATCCGTTAACCTTAATAAACGAAGGTGAATGGATAACAGCTAAAGGAACAACCCTTGGTGCTGATAATGGAATTGGCATGGCTGGTTCTTTAAGTGTTATAACTGATAAATCAATAACCCATGGCCCATTAGAATTATTATTTACTGTTGATGAAGAAACCGGTATGACCGGTGTTAATGGTTTACAGCCAGGATTTGTTGAAGGAAGAATTCTTTTGAATATGGATTCTGAAGAAGATGGAGCATTTTATGTTGGCTGTTGTGGCGGGCAGGATACTGTTGGTCTATATAGTTTTGAAATGAAGCAGGCTTCTGAAGGATTAACTTCTTATGAGCTTATGATTACTGGCTTAAAAGGTGGTCACTCTGGATTAGATATTCATATTGGCAGAGCAAATGCAATAAAATTATTAGGCAGACTTTTAAGAAAACTTGATGAAGTTAATTTTGAAATTGCAGATATAAAAGGCGGATCACTTCGTAACGCGATTCCAAGAGAAGCTGAAGTAACTATCTTGATTAATAAATCGGACGAAGATAAAGTTAAATCAATTATTTCTGGGTTTGTTGAAGAATCTTTACTTGAATGTAAAACTAATGATGGCGGTTTAGCTGTTAAGTTTGAAGAAAAAGCTGGCGACTTTGCTAAAGTTTATTCTAAAGAATTTATAGAAACTTTAATAAAAAGTATTTATGCAATTCCTCACGGTGTTATGGCTATGAGTCCAGATATACCCGGACTTGTTGAAACTTCAACCAACTTGGCAACTATTATGTTAGAAGATGGTAAACTAAGAATTGGTACCAGCCAGAGAAGTTCAATAGAATCAGCTAAACTGGTTGTTACTGAATCTGTGAGATCAGTTTTTGAATTAGCTGGTGCTGAAGCTAAAGTCGGTGATGGATATCCGGGATGGCAGCCAAACGTTGATTCAGAATTATTAAAAATTTCGAAAGATGTATTTAAAAATTTATTTAATAAAGAGCCGGAAATTAAAGCTATTCATGCCGGATTAGAATGTGGTTTATTGGGTGCTAAATATCCCGGAATGGATATGATATCGTTTGGTCCGACAATTCAGGGTGCTCATTCGCCGGATGAAAAAGTTAATATAGCGGATGTTGAAAGATTCTATGCCTTAATGAAAGGGATGTTAGAAAAAATTGCCGGCAAATAATATTTTAATTAAACCTCCAGATTTAAAACTCCGGAGGTTTAAAAACAATTTCAGATTATCTATAACTAAAACTAATAGAAGTTGAATTATGAAAAAATTAAAACTGCATGATGTTCCTAAAATAGAAACAATTCAGGACATGGTTTTTAATTCTGTGGATAGTTACAATGAAAAACTGGCTTTAGAAGATTTAAGTAAGACTCCTATTTCATCTGTTACTTATGGAGAATTATTTAATAATATTTTAAGATTTGGAAACGCGTTAAAATCTATTGGATTAAAAGAACGTTCTCATGTAGCTATAATTGGAGAAAATAGAGTTCAATGGGCTTTATCTTTCTTAACATGTATGTGTTTTAATCATGTTGTAGTTCCTATTGATAAAAATTTAACTGCTAATGAAATTCTAAATATTATACATGAATCCGATTCTGATGCAATAATATTTTCTGATTCATTTGGCGATGTTGTTTTAGATAAGTTTTCTTCGTTGCGTAAATTAAAATATATGATATGCATGGATAATACTTGTGAAGACGAAAGTATCTATTCAATGAGTGATTTGATTGATGAACATGAAGCTGTTGAAATTTCTGAGCTGCCTAAGATTAACCCGGATGATTTAGCAGAAGTTATATTTACATCTGGTTCACTTGGCAGAGCAAAAGGTGTTATGTTATCGCAAAAGAACTTGGCTTCAAACCTTATGGATATGGTTAGTATGCTGTTTATGTACCCTGAGGATAAGTTTTTATCGGTACTTCCAATGCATCACACATATGAATGTACATGCGGATTGTTATGCCCATTATTTGCGGGATCTTCCGTACACTATGCCCGTTCTCTAAAGACTATAGTTGATGATCTGCAAAAGGTTAAAGCTACAATACTACTTGGTGTTCCACTTTTATATGATAAAATGTTTAAGCGTATAAGTAAAACAATTAAAGAAGATAAAGTTAAATCCTTTGTTGTGCCGGGTCTTGTTAAACTAACTAATCTTGCTATTAAATTTGGATGGAGAGGAGTTAAGAAAAAAGTATTTGCAGAGATGCACAAGAAGTTTGGCGGTTCTGTAAGAATTTTTGTTGCCGGTGGAGCTGCTCCTGATCCATTAGTTGCAAAAGGATTAAGAGAATTTGGGTTTACGTTTTTACAAGGATATGGCTTAACAGAAACTGCTCCAATATTAACCTTAAACAGAATAGATGATTTTAAGGATGATTCTGCCGGATTACCATTGCCAAGTGTAGAATTAAAGATCAATAATCCCAATGAAGAAGGTTCCGGTGAAATTTGGGCGAAAGGTCCAAATGTGATGATTGGTTATTATAAAAACAAAGATCAGACTGCCGAAACTTTTGAAGGAGATTGGTTTAAAACCGGAGATGTTGGTTTTATTGATAAAAATGGATTTTTACATATTAATGGACGTGCTAAAAACGTGATTATATCTAACTCAGGTAAAAATGTGTTCCCTGAGGAAATTGAAGATATATTAAATAGAAGTCCTTTTATATTGGAATCTCTTGTTTATGGTGCTGAAGATGATAAACATAATGAGGTAATTACAGCAAAACTTGTTGTTGATGCAGAGTCATTTATTGAATTATCTCAAAATCAGAATGTACAAATTACCGATGAACTAATTGATGAAATTCTAAATGAAGAAGTTAAAAAAGCGAATAAACAATTATCTGGTTATAAACAGATTAAAAAAGTTGAAATCAGAAAAGAAGAGTTTGCAAAGACTACAACTCAAAAAATTAAGCGTTACGTAGAAAAATAAAAGATTAAAACGGGGCAGTCCCAAAAGCACAATTACAAGGCTGTCAAGAACCATTTCTTGACAGAGAAATTAAATATTAGAATTATAATAAGTAGATAATAGAGTCATGAAATGGTTCATGACTCCCATGTGAATTTTGTCACCTTGAGCCTGCCTGTCGGCAGACAGGCTTGTCGAAAGGTGGAGATTTAGCTCGAAATCCTAACTTCGATAAATTTATACTGAGTTTAGTCGAAGTACTCAGTTTGACGGATTTCGACCTTTTGGGACAGCTCAGTTAACTTTTACTTTATCGGAATACTAAATCCAAAATTGGAACCAACACCTAGCTTACTTTTAATCCAGACTTTACCGCCATGTCCTTCTATAATTGTTTTAACAATCCAGAGTCCGAGACCTGAACTGGTTTCACCTCCGGTTGGTTTGGGAGTTAGCGTAACACCTTTCTTAAATGCCTTTTCCTGATCTTCTTTTGATAACCCGACTCCATCATCAGTTACCTCCACAGAAACTTCAGTTGTACTAAAATATGATTTAATCACAACTTCAGTATTTAGCGGAGAATATTTAACAGCGTTATTTACAAGATTATCTATAGCTTCTTCAATTTTATGTGTATCCATTTTAATATTAGGAATGCTTGAAGAAGATTTATTAAGAAGTTTAATTCCCTTTTTACTGGCTCCGGCAGAATTAACCGCAACTACACTATCAATAATTTCTTTAAGAGAACCTTTTTCTTTTTTGATTAAGTTATTTGGTTCTTCTTGTGCAATTGTTAAGGCTATGCTTTGTGTTAGTTTAAGAATGTTTTCCGAAGAAGTTATTAATGATTCCATTATTTCTTGCTGCTCAGTTGCATTTAAATCGTAAGAAGTTAACAATTCCAAAAGCCCTTTAATAGCAGATGCCGGATTTTTTATATCATGCACTGCTATAGCAAAAACTTTGTCCTTCTGTTCCTGCAACTCTTCTAATTTTAATTTTTGCAATGAAAGTTTTTCTTTTTGGGTTATAAGTGTATAATTGGCATCTTCTAATAATTGAATATTCTTTTTAAGATCTTCAACTTTAAAACTTAGCTGTCTGTTTTTATTTTCTAATTTTTTGTAACCATCTTTTAAAGTATTATAAGCCGTTCTAATTTCATCAGGTTCATTCTTGTTTTCAACAGATAAACTCTTTTTCTTCTTGCTAAAAAGAATAATAATAATTACTAGCTGAATTAAAACAATCACTAAAAGTGCAATACCCAGACTGTTAAAATTACTTGAATTTAAGGAACTTTCTTTAGCCTTTTTTACCACAAAACTAAGTGAAGCCGGCAAAATATCAGTTCCTAAAGACGACTGTCCATTAATACTTAAAACATAGTTCCCGGCTCTCAGATTTTTTATTTCAACCGAATTATTATAGTTGTTTATGGGCTGATTATTAAGCGTTATCTGATAGTTATATTTTTCGTCTGTTTCATTAGCTCTAAATTCCAGATAAAGATTATCGTCGTCCATAATTATAAGTTTTTCAGATTTTGAGATAAATACATTTTTATCTGAAACTTTTATAGATGAAATTTTAATTGTGGGTATTTGCGCTTGCAAATTTAATGTGAAAATTAAAAGTGCTAATAAACAGATCGGAACCCTTTTCATTATAATCCTTATCAATATTGTTTTATCAGTGACATTATCGGATGAAAAAAATAAAAATTGATATAAGAATCAATCAAAATTACTTTCATCTAAACTAATAATTTCCTCACATTGTTTTATAAATGATTTCATTGATTTGTAAGGAAGTGAAATAGAATCTAATAATTTGTTTTCGCTTAATTCAAAAATATTGAAATCAATTTTTTGATCGGTTACGTTTAAATGGCATTCAATTCTGCGTGGTTCTTTATTCGAATTTTGAGTAATTAGGTTTAGTTCCATAATAAATTCATTTGTTAATAGCTGAGTTCAAATATAATATATTCTTAAAAAGAAATAATATGCTTCTAATAAATAAAAAACTATTTTATTCAAACAAGATAGTTTAGTATCTTTTAATTAGGATTGGGAAATAGTTGACCAAATCTGAATCTATTATTTTTTTATCAAAAGGAGATGCAATGAAAAAAGTATTTGTTGTGGGTATGTTGTTATTAATTACTTTAAACTTAAGTCCTTTATACGCGCAAAATAATGTGACATTTGGTTTTAATGGCGGAGTTAATCTTGCTAACGTTAGTGGTGATGATGTAGATGATGCTGATTCGAAATATGGATTTTCAGCTGGTGCATTTTTAAATGTAAAGCTAAGTCGAGTATTTTCTCTTCGTCCAGAAATATACTACGCTTCAAAAGGATTTTCTTTAGAAGAAAACGAATATTATGCTGATGCAGATTATTCATATGATTTATCTGCTGAATCTGAGATTTCATTGAATTATCTTGAAGTTCCAATACTTGGGGTAATATCTATCAATAAAAATATGAATCTATTTGCAGGACCATATGTAGATTATTTTCTGAGCGGAGATGCTGAGGTTGAAACAAAGGGAACAGTACGTTATTGCAGTTGGGGAAAGTGTACAACTGAAAGCATAAATGAATCAGAAACGGAAGACATCGACAGTGATAATATGAGTAGTCCGGGATTTGGTTTAATAGTAGGCGGAGAATTTGTAATGGGTCAATTTAAAATTGGTGCAAGATATTCTCTTGGATTGTCAAACATTTCAGATAATGATGAATCAGATTTTTCTCATAATGTTATACAAGTAATGGTTGGTGTTAGTTTATAATAAACAAAGTCTGCTGGAAGGCTCAATTTCCAGCAGACTTAAAAGAGTAATATGCATCGAGAACTTTTATTTAAAACTTTTAGTTATTTTCGAAAAACGAAAGTAAAAGTTTAGTATCTGTATTTTGAAGATTGTGTGTTTTAGAAATATATGCTGTATAAAGATGTTCGCACATTTTTCTTACACGTTCACTATCATTAAATTTCACACTGCTTTTTACAACATAAATACTACGTTCGGTTCCAATTTTTATTAAAGAAAGTGCAGCCATTAATTTTGCACCTTCATGGGTTTCTTCACGAAGCATTTTTGTTAACGAATTTACAGCTCTTTCTGATTGAAGTTCACCCAGCATGTAAGCGGAACTTACGCGTAAACCGAAGTTTTCTGAGTTGATACCAACAAGAAGGTTATCTTCTATCTGGTCATAGTTTGGATGATCCTTAGTGATTTTTTCTTGCGGATTTGCAAAGTTTGTTTGTGTTAAGGCTACTGTTATTAACAGAACTAATGTTATTATTTGCTTTTTCATTTTATCCCCCCAGATAAAAATGATCATAAAATGTTTCTTATTTCAAACGGTAAGACGGACTAGTTCCGCGAAGGTTTCATAAGATTATTTTTTTCTTGAAATTATTTTAAACTGAGTTTTAATTAATTGGAAGGGAGATTGAAAATAAAGGTTTTGACGGAGAAATTTTTTCAAACTTTTCATTTATTTCATGCTGGTCATAGAAAAACTTACCAACAAAGTAACCAATACAAGCTCCAAAAAATACATCTGAAGTCCAGTGATGATTCTGATAAACTCTTGAAGTTGCAGTCATTACGGCAGGAACATATAATAAAACTCTGGCAAAATCATTTTCAGTATTTAATGATAAAACAGTTGAAAGGGAAAAAGCCAAAGCTGTATGCCCGGATGAAAAAGAAACATACTTATTTCCGCTAAACGAGAAAGGGTTATAAGTGAATGCATCAAATCCGGTTAAAGGACGTGCTCTGCCAAACGAGTATTTCAATACTCCGGTAACCGCGGAAGCATAAATCCCGGATTCAATAATTTCGAATCCCATTTTTTTGTGTTGTGTATTATTAAATGCAATTCCATGAATTGTAAATAGAAGGGCAGAAACACCGGTAAAAAAAGGTTCACCCCAATATCTGCCAAATTCCGCAGGCACTGATTTTATAAACTGATCATTTCTGATTGCTGCTTCTCTTATATCTTCATCAAAGTGCATTAATAAAATTGTTGTTCCTACAATTGAGCCGAACTTTATTAGTTCACTAGAATTCCAGTTGCCCGGAGCTTTTAGTAAATCTTTCCCTTCGGTTGTAAACTGATTTACATTTAAATTGTTCTGTGCATATATATTCAATTGAAATGATTGAACAAAGATTAGGATCAATAATATTTTTAACGGGAATTTCATCTACTTTTTATTGGGGGTATATTTTATTATCTCAGCTTTTTCCAGGGTTATTAATCCGCCGCAGTTGGTTTTCTCAAATAAATCTTCCACAATTGGAATAAAGCTTTCAATCTTTTCCTGAGTATCAACAATTTCTATAACTATTGGTAAATCTTCTGAGAGCCTTAATATTTTGGATGTATGAATTCTGCTTTTTCCGCCAAAACCCATAATTCCTCTATAAGCCGTTGCTCCGGCTAATTCCATCTTTCTGGCTTCAACAATAATTTTTTCATGCAGTGTTACTCCGCCAAACTTATCCGATTCGCCTAGAAATATTCTTAATAATTTTGCGTCACCTTCAAATTTCATAGTAATCTCTATTTAGTTAACAGATAACCTAAATAAGCACCAAATATTGTACATATAACATTTAACAGAATATTTGATCCGGCAAGAATAAATTCAGAATCACGTAATAAGTTTACCGTTTCAACAGAAAATGTTGAAAATGTTGTGAATCCGCCGCAAAACCCGATACCTATTAAAAGTTTCAGATTAGAATTTAATAAATCTTTTTCGTCCAGACCAAAAATTAGAAAACCTAAAAGAATACTTCCTAAAATGTTAACGGTTAGTGTTCCAAACGGGAAATAGGCAAGTGTAAGTTTTTGTACAAATCCGGATAACCAATATCTTAATCCGCCGCCGAGACCTGCACCCAATGCTACTAAAAGAATTTTCATATTATTAAGGTTTTATTTAAAGGGAAAATTAAGAATTTTGAAAATGAAATAACAACTAAAACTTAATGGTTTCCGCACGTACCATTACATTTATAACCCTCGTTTGGATTACTTATTTTAAAGCTGCCATCCGGTTGAGAATAATCAATTTCAGATCCGCAAAGATTTTCAAAACTATTTTTATCCAGAATAACTTTAATACCGGCAAATTCTATAATAGAATCATTTTCTTTTTCTTTTTTATCGAAGCCAAAAGAGTAAGTAAACGGAGCTCCAATATCACCAATACAGTTTATTCTAAAATAGAAACTGCTATCAATATTATTATCGTTTTTTAATTCTTCAATAAATTGAATTGCTGTGTCAGTTAATTTAATTTTGTTTTCTGATTTCATTTAAAGTATGGGGTTTAGTATTAAAATTGACTTTCCATGTTTTATGATTTAAGCCTATCAGTTCATTTTCCGTTTCTAAAATTTTAGTAAATTCTATTGCTAAATTTTCTGCTTCAGAATATTTTAGTTCAATATCTTTCAATCTGTAGTAATACTTTATTGAGTAAAGAATATCGCGAAGGAAAATACTTGCCCCGTTTTTAACGGTATAGGTTTCTCCCATATATCCAAAAAAGATAGTTTTATTTTCTAATAATTCTTTTATACGATTCATTTAGTACCCGAAATTGAAAAGCAAAATATAACTTTTGCTAAAATCATCCAGATTTAATTTCTATAAATTATTTAATAGCAGCACACATTTATTTGCTAAATTAACTATTGGTGTAAAATATATTCCAAATAAAATTGTAGGAATTAATAATGTAATTATAACAATATAGTTAGAATAGTTAATTGGAATAGTTTCAATTTTATCACCTTTAACCAGGTAAATATACTTTAATACTTTTATATAATAATAGAGTGAAACAACTGTATTTAACAGCGCAATAACAGCAACCAGAATCATTTTTGAATCAAGAAGGCTAACAAAAATATAAAATTTGCCAATAAATCCTGCAGTTGGCGGAAGCCCGACTAACGAGATTAGAAAGATGGTTAAAGCTGTTCCAAGAAACGGGGAAGAGTGTCCTAATCCTTTTAACTTAGTTATATCTTCAGTTCCGGTTTTATCTGCAATAAGCATTACAATGTAGAATGCACCAAGATTCATTATTAGATAAAATGTAAAATAGATTAAAATTGCCAAAATACCTTTATCGGAAAGAACTGTTAATCCTAACAGAAGATATCCAGCATGGGCAATGCTAGAATAGGCGAGTAATCTTTTTAGATTATTCTGCCAAAGTGCTGTAAAGTTTCCCAGAGTCATTGTTAAAATTGAGATAACAATTATGAATGTCTGCCAGTCAAATATTGGAATTAAATTCCAGTCGCCATTTTGTTCAGAGAACATTACAAATACAGTTTTTACAAATCTGATTAAAAGAGCAAATCCGGCAGCTTTACTAGCCACAGAAAGATAAGCTGTAATTGAAATTGGCGCGCCTTCATAAACATCCGGAGTCCAGAAATGAAACGGAGCAGCAGAAATTTTATAAGCCATTCCAGTAAAAATCATTACTATTGCGGTTGAAAATGTTAATGAATTAACCTGAGCGGAAATAAGCACTTTATGAATTTCGTATAAATTAGTATTGCCGGTTATTCCAAATAGCAGGGAAATACCGAAAAGCATAATACCTGAAGCTGTTCCGCCGTATAATAAATATTTAAGTGCCGCTTCACTGCTTCTAGATCTTAGTTTAGTAAATCCGGCAAGCACATAAGAGCTTAAAGAAACTAATTCAATTGAAAGATAAACCATTATCAAATCCGATGCGGAAATCATCAGCATCATTCCAAGCAGCATTCCTAATATTAGTGCGTAATATTCTCCCAGCCGGTTATTTACAGATTTAACTTCAGCCGATGTTATTGAAAAGAACACTAAAAGAATTGAGCCAAGAAGTACTAATATTTTAAAGTATATTCCAAAAGCATCCAAAGTAAGCATTCCAAAATTTCTATCTGTCTGAGTTGAAATTGGAAGGAAGGCTTTAGAAACATCGGATTGTTCTAATACAAAATATCCGGTAATAAGTATAATTGCCAGCGAGATGAAATGGAGAACATTCTTATTTTTGTTTATGAACAGATCTAATAAAACAATTAATAATAAACCAATACCCAAAGTAATTTCGGGTTTTAAATAAGTAAGTCCTTCAAATATATTTACAAGTTCCATGTACGAATTCTATAAACTAGTAATGTAAAAGTTGTTAGCGTTTGTGATTATAAAATCAACAAGAGATTTTACTGAGGAATTCATTATATCTAAAATAGCTGACGGATAAATTCCTAGAAATAATATTATTAATGTTAATGGTATCAGCATTGAATATTCACGCCAATCCAGATCTTTTAATTCGTTCCATTTCTGATTTAGCTCTCCAAAAAATATTCTTTGAAGAGTCCACAGCATATAAGCCGCTCCAAGAAGAATTCCAAGTGTTGAAACCATGGCTAAAATTCTTATATTCTCACTTCCAAATGATCCTACAAAAACAAGCGCTTCAGAAATGAATCCGCTTAATCCGGGTAAACCAATTGCCGCAAAAAATGCAACGGTAACAAAGCCGGTATAAATAGGCATTTGTATGGCTATTCCTCCAAAATCATCTATACCGCGTGTATGAGATCTATCGTAAAGTACTCCTACAATCAAGAATAACATTGCTGTAATTGTACCATGATTAAACATTTGTAATATTGCACCGTTAATTCCGGTAGTTGATAAGGACGCAATTCCTAAAAGCACATATCCCATGTGTGAAACTGATGAATATGCTATCATCTTTTTAAAATCTTTTTGAGCTAACGCGCAGAAAGCTCCGTATATAATATTTATCATTCCAAATAAACCAATGTACCAGGCAAGCTGTAAAGTTATATCCGGGAATATCGGGAAACTGATTCTAAGCATTCCATAAGTTCCCAACTTTAATAAAACTCCGGCTAATATAACCGATATTGGTGTCGGAGCTTCAACGTGCGCGTCCGGCAACCATGTATGGAAAGGGAACATAGGTACTTTAATTGCAAACCCGATAAATAAAGCTATGTATGCAACAAGCCGCCAGTTATTAGGATTCATTGGTGCTAAAATTCCATCGGCTGAATAGTTAGCAATATTAGTAAGTTCAATTAAATTGAAAGTAAAAACTCTGGCTCCGTCTGGTAAGGTTTCTTTTGCGCTAAAATATAAACCGATCATTACAAGGAGCATAAAAATACTTCCAAGTAAAGTGTATAAGAAAAATTTTATAGCGGCATATTCTTTTCTTGGTCCGCCCCAAATTCCGATTAAGAAATACATTGGCAGCAGCATAATTTCCCAGAAAACATAAAATAGGAAAAAATCTAAAGCTACAAAAACGCCCATCATACCTGTATTTAATAGAAGGAATAGTGAAAAATATCCTTTTACTGCTTTGGTAATATTCCAGGATGAGAGTGTTGCAATAAATGTTACAATCGATGTAAGAAGAACCATCGGCATACTTAAACCATCTATACCTAAGAAATAATCAACCTTAACAGTTCCAAGCCAGGAAATACCCGGAATCTCAATCCAGCGGAACTTTTCTACAAACTGGAAAGTGGAGTTATCAAAAATGCCGGAAGCTTTGTAATCAAAGTTCATCAGCATTATAACTGATAAAACTATTTGAATAAATGTTATAAGCAGTGTAGTTAGCCTAATTGCCTGCTGCTGTTCTTTTGGAAGAAAAAGTATGATTAACATTCCAACTATAGGAAGAAATGTAATCAATGATAATATTGGAAAACCTTCCATTTTCTATATGCCTCGATTTTTCTTTTATACTGGTTTAAAAACTATTAGTAATATTAATAGAGATAATATTACATAAACTATATAAGTCTGAACTTTACCTGTTTGAAGTTTTCTAAGGGCAAGTCCAATTATTCCGCTTAAAATTGCGGTAAGGTTTACTAATCCGTCAACTATATATGTATCAATCCATTTTATATATGTTGAATATATTTTTGTGATCTTCGCGGTTCCGTTTACAATTCCATCAACTATATATTGATCAAACCATGATATGATCTTACTCAGAGCTAAGGTACCATTTATGAATGTAGCATTATAGATTTCATCAAGGTACCATTTATTCTTTGATAGATTATATAAAGGTCTAATTGAATTAGTCAATTTATCAACATTAATTTTCTTCCATTGATAAAATAGAAACGCAAACAGAATTCCTATTCCTCCCAATAGAACTGATAATATCATTGCAGGATAATGTACATGATGCATTGTTTCTTCATAAAGTTTTGAGTGAACAAAATTTGCGTCAACTAATTCGGAATCAGATGATTTCATAAATTCAAATCTTGTGCTTTCAGGAACAACTGTTTCCGGAGTGGAAATCCATTTGTCCAGGAACCATCCGCTTTCAGCAGAAATTGGATTTGGAGTATAAAAAATAAATATAGATAACATCGATAATAATACTAAAGGAAAAGCCATTACCCATTTTGATTCATGCGCGTGATTATATTTTTCCTGATTCCCCGGTTTCCCATGAAATGTGAGAATTAGTAATCTGAACATGTAAAAAGCCGTAAGCAATGCAACTGTAAATCCTAGTATTGGAATTAACCAATGACCTGTTAACTCTCCAAACGCCAATGTTCCCGCAAGTATTCCATCCTTACTTAAAAATCCTGAAGTTAAAGGTATACCGGAAATTGCTAAAGTTGAGATTAAGAAAGTTAAATACGTAACGGGCATTTTTTTTCTAAGTCCGCCCAGGTCTTCAAGTTCCTGAGAATGATGCATAGCATGAATTACTGAGCCGGAACCAAGAAACAGACATGCTTTAAAAAACGCGTGAGTAACTAGATGAAAAAATGCGAATGCGTATGCTCCAATGCCTATCGACATTATCATGTACCCTAACTGACTTACTGTTGAATATGCAAGAACACGTTTTATATCAGTCTGGGTTAAGGCAATAGTAGCAGCCAGGAATGAAGTAAAAGCTCCAACAACAGCTATAACTAACATTGCATCCGAAGTTAACATTACAAATAAGCGTAAACATAAATACACACCGGCTGCAACCATTGTAGCTGCGTGAATTAATGCACTTACCGGAGTAGGACCTTCCATTGCATCGGGAAGCCAGACATGAAGAGGAAATTGTGCGGATTTACCAACCGCGCCCATGAATAATAAAATTCCAGCCGCAGTCAGCCAGACAGTACTATCAAATGGAAGTATTCCCAAATTTATTTGTGAATAGATAACATCAAAATTAAAGGTGTTATAATTAGCAAATAGAATTAAAATACCAAGGAACATTCCAATATCACCAATCCGGTTTGTAAGGAATGCCTTTTTACCTGCATCTGAGGCAGACTTTTTCTCGAACCAAAATCCAATTAATAAATAAGATGATAAACCAACCAGCTCCCAGAAAATGTACATCATTAAAAGGTTATCGGTTAAAACTATTCCTAGCATCGAAAAAGTAAAAATTCCCAGATATGCAAAATATCTATTAAATCTTTTATCACCTTTCATATATTCTAAAGAAAAGAGATGAACTAAGAAACTAATCAGATTAACAACAAACAGCATTATTACTGTTATATTATCTATCTTTATTCCAAGATCAATTTTCACTGTGTCAAAAGCAATCCAGGTAAAACTAGATCCTATCTGTGTATTTACAAAATCAGAAAGCTTAAAAAAGGCAGCAATAATAGTTAAAATAAGAGTTGCTGTTATTATAAAAATTTCGAAATAGTACATTTTTTTTATTTTTGCGCCAAGGTTTATTGTAGCGGCAAAACCAAGCAATGGCAGAAATAAAATTACAAGGGCAATATTTATTAAAATAGTTTCGGTCATTTTATTCTTTTAGATTATCAATTTCATCAACATTAACATTTGAAAATACTTTATATATATTTAACACAATAGCAAGCGCTATAGCAGCTTCAGCGGCAGCCAGTACAATTACAAATAAGGCTATAACCTGTCCGTCTATTGCAAAATTCCCAAATTTTGAGAAAGCAATAAAATTTATATTTGACGCATTTAATATTAATTCAATTCCCATAAGTACCATCACCGCATTTTTTCTGGTGACTACAGCAAATAATCCGAATGAGAATAACAATGCACTAACTATTAAAAAATGATTTAATCCAACTTGTGCCAAAACTTCCTCTTAAACTTTATCTTTTCTGGCTATTGTTGCGGCTCCTATTAAAGCAATCAAAAGGAGAATTCCCAATAACTCAAATATTAGAATGTAATCTGTTAAAATTATATTTCCCAAAATCTTAGTAGTTGTTAGCGGAATAATTAACTCATTATTTTCCCAATTAGTTGTAACCATTAGAAAAACTAATCCACCCATAAGTATTCCAATAAAAATTATTGCCGGAATTACTTGAAATGATTCCGATTTAATTTCAACATCAACAATTTTATTTGTAAGCATAACTCCAAAAAGAATTAATATTAGAATACCTCCTACATAAACCATTATCTGCACAATAGCTATGAAATCAGCACCTAACAACACATATAAACCAGCTATTCCAAATAGAGTAAACAATAAATAGAATGCGGCGTGAACAATATTTTTTACTGAAACAACTAAAAACCCGGATATAATAGTTATTCCCGCAAATAGATAAAATATGATATCGTAAATATTCATTAGTCTTTTTTACAACTTTTATTTGGATTTAGTGCGTTTCTATCTTTAGCAAACTTTTCAAAATTCTTTGTTTTTGTTTCAACTTCAGATTTTGTCATAGTTGAAAACTGATATATTAAATCTTCTTTTTCATATTCTGAGTATTCGTAAGTTGGTGTCATTTGAATACATCCGGTTGGACAATCCCAAATACAAAGTGAACAAAAACAGCATTTCGAAAAATCGATTTCAAAATTGGTTAGCCACAAAGCTTTTTTCTTATTGTTACTTGTAACACCAAGATCTTCTGTAGGTAAACCTTTTACTGTAGTTATATCAATACAATTTACCGGACATGCTTTTGCGCAAAGTTTACATCCTATACAATCATTTATATCTACAAAGATTCTATTTCGGGCAATTTCCGGTATCGAAACTTTTTCTTCGGGGTACTGAATAGTAACTGAAGGTGTAAACAAATGCCGCCAGGTAATTTTCATCCCGATTAGAATTGTCCAAATGCCTTCCCATGTATTTTTAAGATATTGTCTCATATATTATAAAAGTGTTATAATACCTATTATTATTAAATTTACAAATGAATATGGGATTAAGTATTTCCAGCATACAGTCATCAATTGATCAACCCTCAAACGAGGAAGAGTCCACCTTAACCACATTTGAACAAACACAAAAAACAATCCTTTAGCCGAGAACCAGAATAATTGCTCTATTGGCACCAGCCAGTCAATACCGGCCAGATCTCCAAGGTATCCAAAGGGTGATTGATAACCTCCGAAGAAAACTGAAGTTATAATAGCCGAAACAGCAAACATGTTGGCGTATTCCGATAAAAAGAACATTGCGAATTTCATTCCGGAATACTCTGTATGAAAACCGGCAACCAGCTCAGATTCAGCTTCAGGAATATCGAATGGAGTTCTATTAACTTCTGCAAGTGTACTAATGAACAAGATTAAACATCCAATCAGCATAAAAGGAATTAAAATAATTTTGATAATACCAGTTTCCGATCCGCCTAATATATTCCAATTTAAAAAACTTGAAGTCTGCAGTTCACTCATAGTATGCAAATTTAGAGTTCCGGTAAACATAACTAACGAGAGTATTACTAAAGCTGTTGGTATTTCATAACTTATAATTTGAGCCGCGGACCGCATAGCGCCAAGCAGCGAGTATTTATTATTAGAAGCCCAGCCAGCCATTAAAATTCCGGCAACAACCAGACTCGAAATTGCAATAATATAAAATAAACCAATATCAGTGTTTGTACCAATAAAGATACTGGAAAAAGGAAGAGCGGCAAATGCTGCGTAACTTCCGGCAAAAACCAAAAAGGGTGCAATATTAAATAAACTTTTATCGGCTTTTTCGGTTACTATATCCTCTTTCTGAAATAATTTTAGAATATCGGCAACAGTCTGAAGTAAACCATGATAACCAACTCTCATCGGTCCTAATCTATCCTGCATGTGAGCTGATACTTTTCTTTCGGCGTACACAGCAACTAACGCAAATGGTATTACAAATAAAAACAACGGCAGACTAGCGGTTATAATCATCACAATAATTTCATTCCCAAGTATGTCAACAAGAAAGTTGTACATTATCTATCCACCTCGCCTAAAACAATATCTATACTTCCTAAAACTGCGATTACATCGGCAACTAAATGTCCTTTGCATAATTCACCCATTGCAGATAAACTTACAAAAGAAGGAGCTCTTACTTTAACTCTAAACGGGTTTAAAGTTCCGTCGCTAATAATAAAATAACCCAGTTCCCCACGGGGATTTTCTGTCCTGCTGTAAATATTTCCTACTGGCGGCTTAATTCTTTTGGGTATTGCACTTTTAACATTACCATCGGGAACCTGATCAACAGCCTGTTCTAAAATTTTTAAACTTTCTTTCATTTCAAGAATTCTAACAAAATACCTGTCCCAGCTATCACCGACAGTTCCCTGCAGTCCTTCGCCAACTGGAATATCAAAATCAAATCTATCATAAATTGAATATGGATCTTCTCTGCGAAGATCAAAAGCTAATCCGCTTGCACGTAAGTTTGGCCCGGTAAATCCATAGCTTATAGCCGAATCCAAAGGAATAATGCCAACATTCGCGGTTCTTTCAATAAATATTTTATTAAATGAAAGAAGGTCATTAATTTCATCTATTTTGGGTTTGTAATACTCAATAAATTCTTTTGTTAATCTTAAAAAGTCGGGATGAATATCGTGAGATAATCCGCCAATCCAGATATAATTATAAAGAAGTCTTGCGCCGCAAGTCATTTCAAAAAGACTTAATATTTTTTCGCGGTCTCTGAATAAATATAGGAACGGAGTAAATGCGCCAATATCAAGTCCGTTTGTAGCCACAGCAACCATGTGCGAAGCTATACGCTGAAGTTCAGCCATTATAACTCTAATATATTCTACACGTTCCGGAACTTCAATATTCATCATTCTTTCAACAGCAATTGCATAACCAAGATTATTAGACATTGAAGCAAGATAATCCATTCTATCTGTGTAGGGAATTACCTGTGGATATGTCATACTCTCTGAATGTTTTTCGAAGCAGCGATGCAAATATCCTAAATGAGGAATTACATCTACAACAACTTCTCCATCAAGAATAAGCTCTAACCTTAACACTCCATGAGTAGAAGGGTGCTGAGGTCCCATGTTTAATACCATTTCTTCAGTTTGTAATGCCATACAACACTTATTTATTTCTAATCAGTTACTTTCATTCCGTTATAAAATTCTGGCGCTTTATAATCTTTTCTTAATGGATAACCTTCCCAATCGTCTGGCAAAAGAATTCTTCTCATATCAGGGTGATGTATAAATTTTATTCCTAATAAATCGAAAGCCTCACGTTCATGCCAGCCGGCACACTTCCATATATTTTCTACTGATTCCACTTCCGGATTTGATTTAGGTACAATCGTTTTAACAGTTAATTTATGCTTTAGTTTTATTGAGTGTAAATGATAATAAACACTTAGCGAATCAGTTTTATCAGAGTTTTTAACTTTTGGTTCTTCCACACCGGATAAACACATAAGCGAATCAAAACTTAGTTCCTCATTTTTTTTAAGAAACCATGCAATTTTATCCATCATAAATGGATTTGTAATAATGCAAGAATCATCACTACTAATAATAGAACTATCAAATTCTTTCTTTAGTATTTCAAATATTTCGTTTACTGGTTTCATGCTTTTTTAGTTCTAACAGTTTCGTTTCTAATTTTGTCCTGAAGTTTTAATAATCCTTCTAAAAGAGCTTCGGGACGAGGAGGACAACCGGGAATATATACATCTACGGGAATTACTCTGTCTACACCGTTTAAAACACTGTAACCGTGTTCCCAATATGGTCCGCCGCTGTTTGCACAGCTTCCCATTGCAATTATGTATTTTGGATCGGGCATTTGTTCATACAGTCGTTTAATTCTGGAAGCCATTTTAAGAGTTACAGTTCCGGAAATAATTATTATATCAGCCTGGCGCGGAGTATTTCTCGGGATAACTCCAAAACGGTCAAAGTCATAATGAGAGGCAGAGGTAGCCATCATTTCAATTGCGCAGCACGCTAAACCAAAACCAAGCTGCCATAAAGAAGATAGTCTTGCCCAGTTGAAAAGATCTTCAGCTTTAGCTACAACAATATTATCATCAGCAAATTGTTTATCTAACAATCCCATTTTGATTTATTCCTCTACTTCCTGTTTATCTTTATTAAAAGAATTTATTTTCGGACGATCCCATTCAAGATCACCTTTCCGCCATTCGTAAATCATTCCAATGCCTAAAATAATCAAAAAGATTATTCCGGCTAAAAATCCAACAATTCCAAAATCCTTATAGGATAAAGCCCATGGAAAAAGTAAAACAATTTCAACATCAAAGATCAGGAATATTAACGCTATAACATAAAATCTGATGTTAAACTTTACCCATGGAGTTCCAATAGGTTCTTCACCACATTCATAAGTTGTTAGTTTTTCGTTTGTTGGTCGCTTAGGTCTTATTAATTTGGAGAGGAGTATCGCAATTCCTACAAATAAGATAGCAATAATTATAAAAATAAAAATTTTACCAAATTCAGTTAACATACCTGCTCAATTTCCAGACTGACTATATAACAAATTATGAAGATTTTTGAATCAAGACAATTAAATTATTAAGAAATTATCTTAAATGATCCCGAATTCTTATATTCAAAACTAGATTTTTTATATAGAAAATAAAACTTGTATTTAAATATTCTTTTTTAATAAAAGCTGGTTGAGGATTTTATGAGACGATCGTTAATTGTGATTTCTATTTTAAGTTTTGTTATTAGTTTATTTGCTCAGGAGAAGACTATTATTACAGATTCCTATTTAATAGTCGGGCCAATAAAAACACATATTCCGGCATTTGCTAAAATTGATTCTGATACTACATATCAGGATTTATTAAAATTTGAAAGTCTTGATTTATCAAATATTAAGCCTGCCGAGGGGGAATTGCTTAATTATAATGGAACAGAATTTAGATGGACGAAAAATAATTCTGGCGAAAAATTATTACTGAAACCTGATATGAAATTAAATGAGCCGCAATGTTATTATGCAGTTTGTTATTTAGAAAATAGTGAATGGATGAAATCGAAACTGATTGTTGAAAGCGGTCAAATGTTTCAGGTTTATGTAAATGGCAAAGCAATAGGTGAAAAACATAAAGTTGAGAAGAAGAAAAATGATGATGATAAAGTAAATAAGCTGAGTAAAGAATTAGAGTTTGAAACGGGAAAACATACTATTATTATAAAATCGATGTTCAGGCCAAATTCCACAAATGAATGGTATTTAAAAACCTGGATGGAAGCTGATTCTGCAAAATTTGAAAATGTAAAGTTCACAGTAAATCCAATTGGTTATACTACAGTATCAAATTTGCTTGATGATAAAAAAGCAAGTAGAATTTCATTGTCGGCTGATGGACTTATAGCTGGTGTTGAGTTTACAAAAAGAACCGGTTCTAAAGAGAAATCGGAGTCCTGGTTAGAATTATACAGTACTGAAGACGGAAGTTTGATTGAAACTTTTAGAGGCGGTATGGAAATTAGAAATATTGACTGGTCTCCAAAAGATCATATTTTTGCTTACCGCTCAGACAATAATTTATGGGTTAATAATTTAGAAAGTGGTAGAACAACTTTACTTATAGAAGAAGAAAAGGATTTATCGGGATTTGAATGGTCTCCAACTGGTGAATATTTAATCTATACTCTTAACGAAAAGGAAAAGTCTAAAAAAGGAAAATTAATTAAGTATAAAAGTCTGGCTGACAGGCTTCCATGGGGAAACGATAAAAGTTATATCTATAAAGTAAGTTTTCCCAGTGGTATTAAAACAAGGTTAACAAAGGGCGAAATTAGTACGGACTTCAATTCTATTAGTAATGACGGCGGTAAAATTATATTCACAAGATCAAAACCATACTATTCTGAAAGACCGTTTTCAAAAACCGCATATTATGTTTTAGATATGGCAACAATGAAAGTTGATTCACTTTTTAAAGATGTTTTTGTTGGAGGCGCAGTCTGGAGCCCGGATAATAAAAATTTATTAATCACTGGCGGACCATCATCATTTAATAATGCCGGATTAAATTTATCGTCAGATAAAACTCCAAACGATTATGATACTCAGGCATACATGTATAATTTCAAAACAAAGAAAATTAGAGCAATAACAAAAGAATTTAATCCTTCAATCAGTTCTGTTAAATGGATTGGAAATAAAATATATTTTAGTACTATCGATAAATCATTCAAACATTTATATGAATATGATGTTGTTAAGGATACGTTTGAAATAATTGATCTTGGCGTTGAAAATCTATCTCAGATTAAATTTTCACAAAATGGTGAAAGAGCTTTATTCATGGGTTCAAGTTCAAATGTTCCGGGGAAAGTGTTTATATATAGGGTTGAAGACAACTCTAAAAAATTGTTAACCGATCCGCAGAAAAAAGAATACAATAAAATAAAGCTTGCTAAAGTTGAAGATTTCAGTTTCCAAAATGATGAAAATAAAGATATACTGGGAAGAGTTTATTTTCCGGTTAATTATGATGAATCAAAAAAATATCCGGTTATAGTTTATTATTATGCCGGAACAAGTCCGGTAACACGCGAATTTGAGGGACGTTATCCTAAAAACATTTGGGCAGCAAACGGATATTTTGTTTATATAGTTCAGCCAAGCGGCTGTTTCGGTTTTGGGCAGGATCATTCAGCGGTACATGTTAATGACTGGGGTGATAAAACCGCGAAAGAAATTATACAGGGAACGGAAAAATTATTAGAAAATTATCCTGCAATGGATAAAAACAGACTCGGCTGTATTGGTGCATCTTACGGCGGATTTATGACTATGAATCTAATAACAAAAACCGACATGTTTGCGGCGGCTGTTTCTCATGCCGGGATTAGCGCGTTATCAAGTTATTGGGGCGAAGGATATTGGGGTTACGGCTACAGTGCAGTTGCTTCGGCAAATAGTTATCCGTGGAATAATGCTGAACTTTACACAAAACATAGTCCGTTATTTAATGCCGATAAAATAAATACTCCGTTGTTACTGCTTCATGGAAACTCAGATACAAACGTGCCCCGTGGCGAAAGTGTTCAGATGTATGTTGCTCTTAAACTGCTTGGTAAAGATGTTGATTTTCTTGAAGTAGAAGGTCAGGATCATCATATTATGGATTATGAAAAAAGAATTTTATGGACAAAAGCAATAATTGCATATTTTGACAGGCAACTAAAAAATAATCCGGATTGGTGGAATGCCAAGTTTAAAAAATAAAAAACTTCTAAATTATGATTCCGGTTTTTCACTAATAATTGAAATACCGGAATCGGCTATATCTTAAACTTAGACAGGCAGACAAAACGCAAATCATATTCTTAAACTCTTCTTTATTACGAGAGATAAAAAATTTGATTTAACAGACAGATTGAACAAATCCCAAATTGTAATTTTAGGGAAACCGCATAAAAATAAATTGTTCCATTCCGGATTAAATTTATTTTTGAAATTAAAAAGTCCGTTATAATTGTAGGCAAAGTTAAGCAGTTTTCCGGTTTTTATAAAAATTATATTTTGTAAGCTTATTCCAATATCGGATTCAACAAAAGGAACTTCTCCTAAAGATAATTCTGAAAAGCCTGACTTATCCAAAGTATTGAATATTTCAAAAATTAATGCTTCCATTATTCCAACCGGAGCATCTTTTCTTCTAAGCAATAATTCTGTATGTAATTTTATTGAAGAATTTTGTGATAATAGAATTGCACCTAACCAATTCTGCACACTGTAGAAATTATTATTTTTATAAAAAACGAAAAAACTCATTCCCTCAAAAATATTATCATAAAACAGATTTTTTAACTTAGGCTCATTTGAGTGTGTTGTATACTTGTAAAATTCTTGAAGCTTATTCTGCATTTCTTCTGAATATTTAAACTCAACAATTTTTCCGTGACGATTGCCGCGGGCAATTAAATCAATTATAGAAAGTTTTTCAAAATGAGGCTGATCAATTTTAAGAACAGCTTCTTTACCGGTATAAATAGAGTCAAATCCTTTTTTTTCTAATTTTTTTTTATGATAAAGATTACAGCCGCGGATAATTATTTTTTTTCTTTAATTTTTAATTCATTAATAAACAGATCAAAATTAAAATTTGCGGGACATTCCAATAAAGAGAACCAACTTGAGTTTTCCGATTTATCAAATCTGTAGATCACTTCGCTATTATTAAGTTTATAATTCCAGCTTAATGGAAGTGCAAATTGAGCTGTTATATCTTTGTTTTCGAAAGCCATACTTAAAATTAACTATTAGTAGATAAATTAAAATGTTTTATACAAAAATTTAAGTTACTATCTTTCAGCTAATAAATTCTAATTACAGGTTAATAATGAAAAAAAGAAGTATTGTAATTTTAATAATTCTGATTTCAATTGGGCAGTTATTTGCGCAAACGAAAAAAAAATGGACTGTAATAAAAAACAACGATGAATCTGTTTTATATATTGACGCAAATAACATAAAAGAGATTGATAATCAGATTTCAATTTGGAGTCTGGAAACATTCAAAAATAATAAAACTACCGAAGACGGTAAATCGATAAGTAAAGTTAAAACACAATATTTAATAAATAAACTGACTAAAAAATACTCAGAGATCGGTTCGATTAAATATGACGAAACCGGAAGAATTATTCATGATCTTAATGCTCAGACAAAAAGTTCGCTTCAATCAAATGTTTCAATTTCATCGAGTGGAAAAGTTATAAAATTGTTTAATAAAGCAGAAGAATTTTTACGAACAGGAAATTTAGCTGACGAAGTTCAGCCAATAAAAAAAGAAATTAAACATACTGCCGCTAAAGAACCTGAACCTGAGATTAAAGTAGATTCAGTTAAAATAATAGAGAAAGTTGATCCAAATTTAATTGTGATAAAAGGAACTAGAAAACCAACATTTGTTGAATCTGAACCTGTTACAGAGATTTCATTTCAAGAAGAAAAACCTGTTGATATTGCTCCGGCAAAACCAGTTTTAACAGAAGATGATAAAAAAATAGAAATTGCGGAAGAAGTTGGAACTGCCAAAGAGTATAATGTTGAAAAAGAAGAAAATGTTGAAGGAACTATTTATTCTGATGGTAATCTTTTTTGTGTGCAGATTTCATCATGGAAGAACAAAAGAAAAGCTGAGCTTCAAGTTGAAAAATATAAAAATAAGGGTTATAACTCATTTTACACAGAAATTTATATTGCAAAAAAAAGAAGTACCTGGTATCGTGTAAGAGTTGGATATTTTGATTCAATAATAGAATCAAGAAGAATTAGCCGGGAATTGAATTAAATTATAGAGAAAAAGAAGCCCGATCTTTTATGTTTATAAACCGAATTAACACTCTTATCTAAATAAGAGTGTCCTATCTTTAAAACTTTTCTATCGAAAGTTCGTCTAACCTTCCAGAATAAGAGTATTGAGGAAAGACCATGTTCAAAAAAATAAGTCCGATTATAATAACATTGCTGTTTACAAGTCTTTTGGCGGCTCAGGACTATGTAAAAGTTGGAAATGTTTATCCTGGTGAAATAAGTTCAGTTGGATTTACTTTAACAAATGATGGTGAAGTAAACATTAACGGTATGGCCGGGGATTTTGATGATTGGGAAGAAGGTCTTGTATTCTACGGCTGGATTATTGAAAGCGAAACAAGAAAAATTGCCTGGGATTTGCGCGAAAGTGTTGAATATGAAGAAGATGAAGGCTTATATGACTTTGATGAAGATATTGAACTAAAAGCTGGGGATTATGAACTTTATTTTACCGGATTAAGAGATTTTACAAAAGAAATTAGAGGATTTGGAGATATTCTTAATAAAATTTTTGGCTCTAAAAATAAGTATAAAAGAAATTACCGCAGCAAATTAGGTATAAAAGTTACATCGTTATCAAATAATATAATTCAAAAGAAAGCTGAAGATCTTGCAACAAATTATTCCAAAGGAGCAATTGTTTCACTTTCGAGAATTAGAGATGATGAATTTATAGAAAAAGGTTTTACTCTTAATGCCGAAACTGAACTTTCTATCTATGCAATAGGCGAGGGAAGATCTGGCGAGTTATTTGATTATGGATGGATTGAAGATGTAAGAACCAATAGAAGAGTCTGGACAATGAACTGGCACGAATGCGATCATGCTGGCGGTGGAAGTAAAAATATAAAATTTGATGGAAATATTACTCTTCCGGCCGGATCATATTTAGTTAATTATAGAACAGATGATTCTCACTCGTACGAGGAATGGAATGTAAAACCTCCAAACGATCCATTTTACTGGGGAATTACAGTCTGGGTTGCAAATTCTTCCGAAGCAGATAACATAGAGGCTTTTAAGAAAGTTGATATAAATAAACCAATTATAAGTCTTACTAAAGTTAGAGACGATGAATTTGTTTCGCAGGGTCTATCTGTAAAAAAAGATATGAAGGCAAGAATATTTTGTATGGGAGAAGCCGCCAATAAAAGAGAAATGGCAGATTATGGATGGATAGTTGATGCTGATACAAGAGAGATTGTCTGGGAAATGGATTTAAGACGGTCGGAACATGCCGGCGGAGCGGATAAAAATAGAATGATTGATGATGATATTGTCTTGAAAAAAGGTGATTATATAGTCTATTATCAAACAGATGATTCTCATTCCTATCGAAATTGGAATTCCTCGATGCCTTACGATGCGGAAAAATGGGGAATTAGTGTTTGGGTTTCACCCGACGATAAAAATTTCACTATACTTTTTGATGAAGGTGAATATAAAAGTGCAAATGTCCTGGCGCAAATTACAAGAGTAAGAAATAATGAAAGAGTCAGAAAATCGTTTGAACTTGCTGCCGATTCGAGAATAAGAATTTTGGCTATAGGCGAAGGACAGGGTGGAGATATGGCTGATTATGCATGGATTGAGAACGACAGAGGAACTATTATCTGGGAAATGACATATAGAAAAACTGATCATGCCGGCGGTGGTCAAAAAAACAGGATTTTCAACGACACAATAATGTTAGGCAAAGGATCTTATAAAGTTTATTACGTTTCTGACGGTTCACATTCTTATAGAAATTGGAATGTTAATCCGCCTAGAGATCCGCATCTCTGGGGTGTTACCATTTACAAAGATTAATTTATGAGTCCTTCAATTTTGAAGGACTTTTTTTTTGACTACAACTTTACTTAAATTTGAATTTCAAATAAAAAGTGAAATTATGAAATATTTAATATCTACGCTGTTTATAGGAATGCTATTTTTACAATCATGTAAAATGTGTGATTGTGGAAGTAAATCAGAAATTTTTGACGATCTGGGAATTAATATAATTTCTAAATCGGAGTGGAATGCTCTTCCGGTTGATGAACTGAAAATGGGAAAACATGAGATTTCGTTAATTACAATACATCATAGCGGAGTTGAATATGATGGCAAAAAAAGTTCTAAAGAAAAAGCGTTAGGGCTGCAAAAGTTTAGTATAAATGATAAAAAATGGCCGGATGTACCTTATCATTATATGATTGATCTGGATGGAAATGTTCTTGAAGGCCGTAACGAAAATTTTGCCGGTGAAACAAATACGACTTATAATCCTTCCGGACATTTGCTTATTGAAGTTATGGGAAACTACGAAGTTCAGAAACTTAATAACAAACAGTTTAATACTTTAGTTAAAATGTGTGTATACGGATGTTTGAAATATAATATTCAGCCGGATGTAATAAAAGGTCATAAGGATTATGCCGAAACACTTTGCCCCGGAAAGGATATTTATGAAAATTATCTGGTGACTAATAAAATAAAAAATGCAGTTAAAGAAATTTTAGAAAACAATTAAATTTACTTTTTATTTGAATTGTTTAACCGGGTTACTTTAACAATACTAAAAACCAGTATTAATACACCAATCCACTGAAATGAGTTTAGTAACTTACCTCTTAGAAAATACTCCAGTATTACTGCGGTTAAAGGGAATGCTAACTCATAAATTGTAGCCGATGAAGCCGATATTTTCTTCAATCCATAATAATATAAAAATATTGCCGGAGCTCCGGTTGTACATGCTATTAATAAAAATATGATGATTTGTCTGTCCGAGATTTCAGAAATTGAATTATAATCACCGCTAACCGAAACTATTACCAGCATTATAATTGCAGTAAATAAAAAGCGCAAATAAGTTCCTAATTCAAAACCGGTATTTTTTAATGCCCGTTTACTAAATACTGTTGAGGAACCAAAACTAACTGCTGCAAGCAGCGCAAACGAAGCAGCCATTAATGTTTTATCACCAGTATCAAGATCAGGTAAATTAATTCCAAAGGTCATTAAATAAGCTCCTGCTATTGCAAATAATCCCCAAAGAAAAAATTTAGCCGAAAGTTTTTCTTTAAGTACTATTGATGCTAAGATTATTGCAAAGAGAGGTTGTAATTTTTGAATCAGCATTACAATTGATAAGTTCACATAGTTGACGTAGAAAAGAGCTTTTGTGATAGCCATTGTACCAATTGCGCCGCCGAATATGGCAACACCTACAAATGAAAAATAATCTTTTGCTGATAAATTTTTAATCGCCGGGAAATGTTTATATATAAAAGGTATTAGTAATACCGACACAACCGCACTATTTAATAATACAACTAATGGAACAGGAAGTGTGTAGAGATTCGGAGTTAGAACAATGCCGTCAACTCCCCAAAGACTTGCAGCAATTATAACAAATAAAGGTGTGTATTTATCTTTCAAGTTTGGTCAAAATCCATAAAATTTATAATGGCAAATTTAGAAAATTAAAAGTTAAATTGTATGTCTGTCGGACTTAATGTTCCGCAATCCGGGGGTTATCGAACCCTGACAATCAATGTCAGACTGAGTAGCGAAGCGTAGCGAAGTATGAGTTATGAAAAAACATTATACCGGGGTTCGATGCAATTCCGTAAACGGAATTACTCACCCTGACATTATAGTTGTCACTTCGAGCCTGTTGAGAAGTCAAAATCAAAACTTAATCCAAATTATCAACTAACCATTTATGGAGTTGATGCATTTCTTTAAACTTTGAATAAGCATATTCCAATGGATCTTTTTTTAGTTCGTTTAGATCTTTACTCTCGAAGAAACCATAAAATCCATTGTACAATAAAAGATCAGGATTTGCTACTTCACCATCAAAACCGCGTGGAAGTTTTTTATAATGTTTTCCGCCAAACTGATATCCTTTCTTTTCAAGCTTAGACATTATTTTTGTAAGCTCTTTATTTTTAACCGGATTGTTAACAGTTTCTCTATATCTTTTTAATGTTTCCTTTGTAAACTGATAAAATCCAGTTCCAAGGAAAAAGCTTTCCGGATCTATATGGAAATAATATCCGCTGCATTCCATTTTAGGTTTTGTACCTTCCCAAAAAAGAAGACCAAGATTTGTTTTATATGGCGACTTATCTTTACTGAATCTAACATCTCTGTTTATTCTGAAAATAGATTTATTAACCCTTGCTTCATAAATGATGTCTGGTGAAATTTCTCTTAATCTCATTCCCATCAGTTCAATGAAAATTTTAACCGGCTCAATAACATTGTTTTGATATGTATCTTTATTTTCATGAAACCATTCACGGTTATTATTTAATTTTAATTTTTCGAAGAACTTTACTGCTTCATCTATAAAGTTTATTTCCTGCATAAAAGTATCCTTTCTTTAGTTTTAGGCGATGAATAATAAGGAAAAACTATCGCAAATTCCAAACAACAAAATTCAAATAAAAAATAAATAGGAAATCACAAATTCAAAAGGTCAATAAACAAAGTATCAAACCCAAGATGAGTATCTGCCAGAAAAATTATTTCAACTCATTTTTTCAAATCGGAGATTACTTTTTATGTTTTCCGGCAAGTATATAAGGTTCAAACTGCTCATGTAAAAAGTGAAACCAGACATTTTTTATTATAGCCGGAATTCCTTTGTCAATTTCGCCCGAACCGTTTACAGACAGAACTAATTTTGTTGAGTCATTTTCCATAGCGTAAAAATTATATGTACAAACCAGTTGCAGAGCTTTACCGGACAATCCTAAAGGACCATCGAATCTTATTTGTTTTCCGCGATCTGAATATATTACCGTTGCGTGAAGTGCACCGTCACCTTCTTTATTAAATACTTCGTAGAATCCGCCGCCGGCTTTTGGTTCTATATATAGCTTATATGGATTTTCGTAAAACGAATGATCCCACCATTCACTAATATCTCCGGTTACCGCATCAAAAATTTCCATAGTTGATCCGGGAAGTGTTAAAGAATCCTTAAATGAAAAAACCGAACATTCTTTTGTTATAATTGAACTATCCTGCGCGCTGATTGAGATTGTAAAAAATAGTAATATTAGAATAAACTTTTTCATAATGTTCCTTTAATGATGTTAGACTAAGTAGTCTTACAAAGCTAGCCATATCGAAGTCTAAATAATATAATAGAATTATATTAAACTTTAAAATTAAGAGTTTAATAACGGGTTTCTTCACAAATAGCTAACAATAAAAACATAAAACTTATTATGTCAGACTGAGTAGTTTCGTGGAGCGAAACGTATCGAAGTCCGTGAATAAAAAACGCAAAAGAATTGTGAAAATGTTTCCCGTGTTAGATACGATCGGAAAGATGATCTACTCACACTGACAACCAATGCCGGAATGGGAAATCCAGATTTCTCAGATGTACCGAAGTCAAATCTATTTATTCCAATTTATCTTTTTTGAATATAACTTAAGCTCTTCAAAATCACCCTTGATAAGTGCTTCTTTCTTTTTCCTAGTCCAATGTTTGATTTTTCTTTCTGATTCAATTGCTTCTTGAGGTGTATGAAATTCTTGTGAAAACATTAATTTAATTGGAAGTCGTGTTGAAGTATATGAAGTGAATTTTTTGTTTTTATGTTCATCTATTCTTCGCTCTAAGTTGCTAGTTGAACCTGTATAATAGCTGTTATCAGAACATTTTAGAATATAAACCCAATATAATTTGCCCAAGTAATCCTCCATAGAATATTAGTTAGGTCAGACTGAGTAGTTTCGCGGAGCGAAACGTATCGAAGTCCGTGAATAAAAAAACGCAAGAGAATTATGAAAACGTTTCCCGTGTTCGATACGATCGGAAAGATGATCTACTCACACTGACATTACTTACTTGTTCTTCTCAATCCTTTCTTTCCCTTTTTCACTGATAGCAAAACCGCGTTTCATAGTTTTAATATATTCAACATTTTTAAATCGCAAAGCAGACCAGTCATCATCAATGGCAATCATTCTAACAGGTTCAAATCCGAGTTTACCAAGCGGCTGCCAGCCGTCATCGCGTGTTATATCCGATTTGTAGTTTCGGGATGTTTTCTTTGGATAGGCAAACCAAAGCACTGAATCACCAATTAATTTTCCAGTTATTTTCGGCGTATACTTAATTATATCTTCTTTTGTCTTAACAAAAACCAAAATAAACTCATATTGCTGTTTACAATTAGGACTTTTCTTAACTGTGGTAATTTCCGCCATTTCTTCAAGATTAGGTTTAAATTCTTTTGGTGTGTTTAATACATAAAGTTTTTCATAATCTTTAAAGTTCATCTTTTTAAAAACCGCATTCATACTTTCCTCATAAGTTTTTAATTTGAAGTAAATTTAAGACAATTCATCTTAAAATTAAAATCATAAAAAAAATGTGAAATTATTTATAATAAAAATTCTTTCTTTCTTCTTAAGTTTATATTGTGAAAATTTTAAATTAAAATTGGATGGCTGTATATGAAAAAATTACTTTTTATAACAATTATAATTTTATTGGCTGTATCTCAACCAACATTATTATCACAAGACAAAGGTGTCTTTAAGGAAAGAAAAGGCGGTTTCATAAAAGAAATTATGAAAGAAGCTAAAAAGTTTAGAAGTCCGGAGAAAACAAAGAAAAAAAGCTTCAAGTTAGATTTCTCAAATTATGATGTTCCAAAATCGGTTGATGAATTTGAAACTCAGTGGCATAACGATCCAATATCACAAGGATTAACAGGAACCTGCTGGGCATTTTCTACAACTTCATATTTTGAATCTGAGATTTACAGATTACATGGTAAAAAAGTTAAATTATCGGAAATATGGACAGCTTATTGGGAATACATTGAAAAGGCGAGAGGATTTGTTAGAACTCGTGGAAAATCTTTATTTGCCGAAGGCTCTGAAGCAAACGCTGTAACACGAATTTGGAGAAAATACGGAGTTGTTCCTGCTGAGGATTTCACCGGCTTATTACCTGATCAGAAATTTCATGATCATAGTAAAATGTTTGAAGAAATGAATGATTTCTTAAAAAGCATAAAAAAGCAAAATGCCTGGAACGAAGAGTTTGTTGTTGAAACAATAAAATCGATATTGCACAGATATTTAGGAACTCCTCCGGCAATGGTTAAAGCTGACGGAATGGAAATGACTGCAAGACAATATCTTGTGGATGTTTTGAAGTTGAACCTGGATGATTATATTGATGTTCTTTCTTACATGCAGAAACCTTATTGGGAAGAAGTTGAATATGAAGTACCTGACAACTGGTGGCACAATAAAGATTATCATAATGTCCCTTTAGATGTTTTTATGAAAACTGTGAAAGAAGTTTTACGTAACGGATACACAATTGTAATTGGCGGCGATGTTTCTGAGCCTGGCTATGATTCGGAAGCTGAAGCGGCAGTTGTTCCAACTTTTGATATTCCGGGAGAATATATTGATGAAAACGCCCGTCAGTTTAGATTTAGCAACAAAACAACAACTGATGATCATGGAATTCATATTGTTGGTATTAAAAAGAGTGATGATAAAGACTGGTTTCTAATTAAGGATTCAGGTTCAGGATCCAGAGATGGAAATAATAAAGGATACTATTTTTATCATGAAGATTATGTGAAATTAAAAATAATGGATTTTATGGTACATAAAAGTGCTGTAAAAGATTTGCTGAAAAAGTTTGGAAAGTAAAGTAAAATACTTCCTTTTATGTTGGTCTGAGCAGAATTGATGATTAATAAGACTAGTTTAATAAAAATATTTCATTAAAAATTTTTAATTTAAAGAAATAATATTTATATTTTAATTCTGAAATTTTTAAGAGTGGAGATTGAATAATGGCGAGAAGATGTCAGGTGACAGGTGTTGGACCGAAGAGTGGAAATAATATTTCACACGCTCATAACAAAACAAAAAGAAGATTTTTACCAAACCTTCAAAAGAAGAAGATTTGGGTAAAAGAACTAAATAGATTTGTTACTGTTAAGTTATCTACAAGAGCTTTAAGAACTATTGCTAAAAACGGTACTGCTGTATTAGCTAAAATGGTTAAAGAAAACAAACTTAAAGCTAACTAGTTAAGTTCTTTTGTTAAGTTTAATAAAAAACCCTTCAATTTTTGAAGGGTTTTTTTGTATCTGATACATATTAGGAGAATAGGCTCTTATCTTCTCTTAACAACTGTTCTGCTGTCATTATCGCTATCTGATTTTGAACTTCTTTTTTTACTTGCTGCGGCATTTTCAGTTTTTCTCACTTTTGCTGAAGATTTAACTTCTCTGTTAGAATTAGTTCGAACTGATTTTCTGGTTGTTGAAGCTTTTGTATCCGGTTCAACCCGTTGCGAATTTTTTCTAACTTCTCGTCCGCTATTTGTTCTATCAACTGACTGATCTTTTCTTGTTGCGGTTCTATCATTTCTAATCACATTTCGTTTATTCTTTCTAGTTACAGATTCACTTTTTTTAATTACAGTGGTTCTATCCGTTTTTGTTGTCTTAATTTCATTTTTAGTCGGCCTATAAACATCTATTCTATTTTTGTTTACAGTTCTGTTATTAACAATTACCGTTTTATTTTTAATATTAAGATCATTTTTAACAACTTTTCTGCCTGAGCGGCTTTCAATTCTATTTCGGTCAATTCCCCGGTTTATTATTCTTCCTGATCTGTATTCATAATCGGCTACATGTTTTGTGTGTCTATGTATTCTGTTTATTTTTCTATTATCATAAATAATATGTTTGTTAACATTTTTATCGCAAAAATTATTGTAACCAACATAATGCCAGTGTCTGTAATGTGAATGATGCTGATTTGTAAAACTAATTCCTAAAGTAATACTAAAAAGTGCATGCGGGCTTAACGGTGCCCAGCCAATATAATTATCATCATATCTCCATTCAACCCAGGCTGGTCCCCATTCATCATCCGGCATCCAAACCCATCCGTAATAATTGTCATAAAACCATCTTCCGTAATGATATGTAGCCCAGCCGAATGGTTCGTAAGAATCCCAGTACCAGCCATAATTTGTCCAGGACCATCTGCCAACTGTGTAAGGCTGCCAGTTATAATGAACCTGATTTGGTCTCCATACTACAAGATCGTTGTCCAATTCAATCCATTCGCCATGTGGTGCAAGACTATTGTAGAAGAATCCATAAGAACCTTTAACACCACGGGCATCAGTATTATTAAAACTTAATGTGAATAAAAATATCGCTAATAAAATTATTGTCCTTTTCATGACATTCTCCAATGAATATTTGAAGGATATTATTCAACCTATGTGCCAAATTAAAAACCATGAATTTTGATTATAAACGAGGTTTAGAAAACGATGTGTATAATAATTAGGACAGCAGTGTGGATAAAAAATTATATTGATCAGAAGACAAATTAAAAATAAAAGCAAACAAGTTTTTTATTTTTGCGACCTTAGATTTGTTATTTTGTTTTGAGTAGTTCATAAAAAATCATAGTTTTGAAAATGAATGATTTTAATAAAAAGAGGTTAATATGAAGAAATTATTTTCATCAATTATTATAATTTTAGTAATTGGAATGGTTGCTGGCTGTACAAATAAGAAGCCTTTAAATGAAGGAGAAAAAATGCTAAAGGAGCGAATTGATAAATATGCTCTGACAGAGATTAAATATGATGAATCATTGTTAGACGAGAATCAGAAAAAAGTTGTACATAAATTATTTGAAGCTGCACAAATTATAGATGAACTATTTTTAGAGCAGGTTTATTATAAAAATGCGGAGATTGAAAAAGAGTTGAAAGGCGCAACCGATGAATTATCAAAATTGAAATATGATTTTTTCAAATTGAACTTTGGTCCGTTTGACAGACTTGATCATGAAACTCCGTTTATTGGAACTGAACAAAAACCTAAGGGAGCAAATTTTTATCCTGTTGATATGACAAAAGAAGAGTTTACAAATTGGATTAAAGAAAATCCGGCTGATGAAAAAGATTTTACATCTGAGTTTACCGTAATTAGAAGAAAGGATAACAAACTTGTAGCAGTTCCTTACACAGAAGAATACAAAGAAAAACTTCAAAAAATTATTGTGCTGATGAAAGACGCGGCTGAGTTTGCTGATAATCCGACATTGAAAAATTACCTTCTTACAAGAGCTAAATCTTTTGAAACAAATGATTATTACGAAAGTGATATGGCGTGGATGGATTTAAAAGATCATGCAATAGAAGTTATAATTGGACCATACGAAGTTTATGAAGACGGAATATTCAATTATAAAGCAGCTTACGAATGTTTCTTAACAATTGTTGATCCTGTTGAATCGGAAAAACTTGAAAAATTTGCGGATTATTTAACCGAGATTGAAGAAAATCTTCCGCTTCCGGATGAGCATAAAAATTTTACCCGCGGTTCTGAATCTCCGATTATAGTTGCCCAGGAAGTTTTTAGCGCCGGTGATACAAAAGCCGGAGTTCAGACTTTAGCATTTAATCTGCCAAATGATGAGCGTGTTAGAAAAGCAAAGGGTTCTAAAAAAGTAATGCTCAAAAATGTTCATGAAGCAAAATTTGAAAAACTGCTTCAGCCGATTGCGGAAATAGTTATGGATAAAGAACAATTGGCATACGTTACATTCGATGGATTTTTTAATCATACTTTAATGCACGAAATATCTCATGGCGTTGGTCCCGGTTTAATAAAAAAAGACGGTAAAGAAACTGAAGTTAAAAAGGAATTAAAAGAAACATATTCAATTTTAGAAGAATGCAAAGCTGATATTCTTGGAATGTACAATGACATTTTTATGATTGAAAAAGGCGTTTATACAAAGGAATTTGAAAATGAAGTCTGGAGTACATTTTTAGCCGGAGCGTTTAGATCAATGAGATTCGGTATAAACGAAGCACATGGCGGCGGAACCGCTATTATATATAATTATATGCTTGAGAATGGTGCTTATGAATATGATTCTGAAACTGAAAAAGTAAAAGTTGATTTTGAAAAAGCTTATCCTGTATTAAAGGATCTTGCAAACAAAGTCTTGATGATACAGGCGAAAGGTGATTATCAGGCTTCTAAAGATATAATTGCCCAATACGGAATTGAAACTCCTTCTATTAAAAGATTGCGGGAAAAACTAGAAGTGTTGCCAATTGATATTAGACCTGTATTTCAAATTGAGAAGTAGTTAAAATTAAAGATGACATCTTTTAAAAAGATGTCATCTTTAAAATCTTAGTGTTAATCTATCTGTGTATCATTCTGACTTTCTAAATATGCAACCAACCGCTCAACATCATTTCTCTGTTTTTTAGAATCTTTATGTAAATGAGCTTTATATATATGATCTAAACGATTACTGAATTTTTCACTATCAGCAAACTGGATTGTCCTTTTCACCATAAATAAAGCACGATCTGTACCTATTTTAACCAATGATAATGCTGCCATAACTTTTGCGCCTTCATCTTCTTCAGTTCTCAAAATATTCACAAGATCATTAACAGACTTAGAAGATTCCATTTCGCCAAGCATAAATGCTGAACTCATACGCAATCCGAAGTTATCGGACTTCAAACCAATAAGAAGACTTTTTTCAATTTTGTCATATTGTGGATGGAACTTGGAAACTTTGGTATTCTGTGCAAAAAGATTTGTGCTCAAAGAAATTGTCAATACTACAAGTGCTATTATCATTATCGATTTTTTCATTACTCCCCCCAGAGTTTTGTTATTTGTTTCATCGAATTTGTCTTTATGACGACCAGTATCCATAATAGTTCCGTAAATTTAAAACTAGATTAAATGGCGGACTGGAAAATATTTTGATTGAAAACCGCATTAAAGTCTTGGAACAAAACCCAATAGCATCATTTTTGTGTTTAATGAATCTTATTAAAGGATTTAACATCTTACATAATTATAATAAATGAATTTAATTTTGTAATTTTTGAATGAAAACAGATTGGAGAAATAATGGTACATCAATTTTTTATTGATAAAAGACCGCATAATGCTTTAACATATGAAGAATACTCGACTAACATGCACAAAAAAGTTGAGGAAACTAATGCTGGTGAGTTAAATGAAAAAGAAAAACAAATGTTTGAGTATACAAAACTCAATTCTCACAGAAGTAAAAGAATAGATAAAACTTATAAAGTTGATCCTGAATTAGAAGCAGCAATTAAATCAGTTTCTGAAAAACAGATTTGGATGATTATAACTGAAGACTGGTGTGGTGATTCTGCTCAGAACCTGCCATATATTGCTAAAATGACTTCGGTAAATAAGAATATAGATTTTAGGATTATTGAGAGAGATAAGAATCTTGATATAATTGATTTGTATCTTACAAACGGTACGTCCAGAAGCATTCCTAAAATGATTGCTTTTAATGAAGATGGAACTGAATTATTCCAGTGGGGACCACGACCAAAAGAAATAGCTGCTTTAGTTGGCGAATGGAAAGAAGCCGGAATTGAAATGGAAGAGATAAAAGAAAAGCTGCATCTCTGGTATGGCAGAAACAGAGGTAAATCTATTGAATCTGAATTTAAGTCATTATTAAGTAAATAAATGCCGGATTGTATTTTTTGCAATAACGAAGAAAAAATTTTATCAAATGACCTTGCTTACGCCAGATTCGATAAATTTGCAGTGAGTGAAGGTCATTTGCTTATTATTCCTTTTAGACACGTTGCCAATTACTTTGAGTGTACAGTTGATGAAAAGTCAGCTATTTGGAGTTTAGTTGAGGAAGGGAAAAAATATCTTGATAAAAATTATAATCCGGACGCATATAATATTGGCATTAATGCCGGAATAGAAGCCGGCCAAAGTATTATGCATGTTCATATTCATCTGATTCCAAGATACTCTGGTGATATGGAAAATCCTAAAGGCGGAGTTCGCGGAGTAATTCCTGAGAAACAAAATTATTAAATCCCACATGTAAACCTTTTTATCCCGATTGAGAAAAATTTAATTGGTATCGTTTTTGATTAATAAGTGGAAATTATTTATTAAGATTGAAAGGTATTAAAAGGTTATTCTCATGAAATACGGACAATTTAACTTTTACAAAATCAGATTCACTTTAGAGATTCTTCAAACTACAGAAGAAAAGTGGCATTATTTACAGCATTTGCAGGAAGAAATTACCAGAGTGCTAAATTGTTTTGAAGAAGAGAAAACAGTTCCGCTTAGATATTATGCTGAAGGAAATTTTATAGACGAAGATACTTGTGATGAATTTGTCGATTTTATTAGTGAAATGGTTAAAAAAAATTCTTTATATAGTTATGACAGACATAATCCCAGTAATGAAATGCTGAGGCGGATGGTGAGGGCTGAGACCGAGGAATATAGAAAACTGTATGAACTGATTGATATTGAAATTCAGGAAATACAGGGAAAAGCTGTTTAGTATAGCAAAACTGCCAAGTGATAAAAGTGCCTGTCGGGAATTATTTTCGGCGGGCATTTTTTTTCTCTACACATTAGCAAATAAATTTAATAAGATACTATGTGTGATTTAAATGGTTTATTCACATAAAAATATTCATGTCATTTGGAGCTTAGTTGTGAGTTCTAAAGAATAAAAAAGAAGGTGTATCTTGAAATTTTTTATTTTAACATGTTTTCTAATTGCTGCTTTTTCTATAAATGCCCAGGAAAAATCCATGAACTACAATAAACTTACATCAGAAGAAGAACGCGTAATTATTCATAAAGGAACAGAATACCCCGGAACCGGAATTTATGATAAACATTTTGAAAAGGGAATTTATGTCTGTAAAAGATGTGAATCTCCTCTTTATAAATCGGATGATAAATTTAGCGCCGGCTGCGGATGGCCAAGTTTTGATGATGAAATTGAAGGAGCGGTAAAAAAAGAAGTTGACGCGGACGGCAGAAGAACTGAAATTTTATGTAACAATTGCGGCGGACACTTAGGCCACGTATTCATCGGTGAAAATTTCACTGATAAAAATACGCGGCACTGTGTTAATTCTATTTCATTAAAATTTATTAAAGCTGAGGATATTAAAAGGGATTAGTTGCCCAGACAGTTAATTCCGGTATAAATCCTCTATCATCCATTTCTAAAGCTGATTTTATTGAATGAGCAATTTCAACTGAACGAAGTTTATTATCAACTTCTGCTCTTTCTTTTCTCTCGGCATTGGCAAATGCGGTTGTAACTTCACTAGGATTAATTAACATAACACGGATATTATGTTTTCTTAATTCTGCCTGCCAGCATTGTGTCATTCCGCGTAAGGCAAATTTTGAAGCCGAATAAACTGTTCCATGCGCAAATCCTTTTAAAGCGGCAGTAGAAGCTATGTTTACAATGTTTCCAGATTTTCTTTCCTTAAAATGCGGAAGTAATTCCTGAGTAAACAAAGCCAGTCCAAATACATTTGTATTAAAAACACTTTCAAACTGATCGATTGTTAAATCTCCAAGTTCTCCAAACGCGCCAATTCCGGCATTGTTTATGAGAATATCAATTTTTCCATGTTTTGAAATAAGCTCTTTAATGGTTGGTTTAAAGTTATTATAATCAGTTATATCAATATGACAGGCAATTGCACCAATTTCTGAAGCTGCTAATTCCAGCCTTTCTTTATTACGACCGGTTATAATTACTTTTGCTCCGTTATCTATTAATAACTTTGCGGTAGCTTTTCCAATTCCCAAACTTCCGCCTGTAACAATAGCTGTTGAATTTTTTATGTTCATTTTACTTCCTTTCTAATTATTAGTTAAACTGTTTCTGTAACAGTATCTTCAAATTCGTCAAGCTCTTCATCTTCCTTTTCAGTAAGCAACGTAATACTTTTGCGATCATAAAAACTTACTTCGCTTGCTAATATCCAGACTTTTCCAAGAACCCTGAACCATACAAATACTTGTTGAAATATAATCATTAAAACGATGGTAAACCCTGATGTCATTCCAATAACATCTTCTATAAGCAAGTATAATAACATTATAGAGACCGGGAACCAGAAAGTGAGAATATAAAGTAATATAGATTTCAAGTTTCTATATATAAATTTTACTGAACTCCACATCGATTTCAAGACCTGATTAGAATTTTCTTTTACCAAAATTATTTTTGTATAATCTGCTAATAACGAAAACAAATAAAATACAGCCACAAAAATTTGAATATAAACTAATGAAATATAAACCAATGTAGATTCACTTTGAACTGTATCAACTAACGAAGTAATTATTAAAGCAAAGGGAATTGTAAGTACAGCAAATGAAATTAGCTGCAAGATAAAAGTGTATAAAAATAGTTTTGCGAACCTGCCAAAATATTTCCCACTGAATCTTAGAAAGGTTTTTAGTTGATATTCATTTTCATTTTTTATGAATGTTCCCAGAATTCCGGCCGATAAAAACAGAGAGAAAAACAGATAACCAACTCCAAACCATTGAATAATAGAGATAAACGGAGCTATTGCTTCTTTGAAATTATGAGTCAGATCAGAATAAGCCCGATAATCAAAATCCTTTAAGAGATCATTAATTAATAAGCTGTTTGCAAAATTTGTTTTTGCCGATCCGAAAAAGGGAATAGCTGCCAACAAGCCAAAGATCAATATAGACAGATATATTATAGTGATCATTTTTTTAGATCTAAGTGAAATTCGAAATCCTTCTATAAATGAAATTAACATTTTAATCCCTTGTTTAATTAAACATTGTTAACATTGTATTTTGAATCCAGAACAAAAATTTAGCCGCGTATTTCCATACAACAACAGTTTCCTTTTTTGTTGAGAGACTGTTATTGTAAATCTTTTGTTCAAAAAGTATTTTGTTCTCCGGATCAATTTTAACCCGGTCTATCGGATAGTTTCTTAAATATGTAAAAGTTTTCATTCTCGATTTTCCATCCCACTTTTCCAGAATTTCTTCTCCGTCTGCAAAATGGATTAAAATTTCCTGAGGCATTTTAATTTCACCAAGACGGGTTATAATAGTTTTTGTTTCATATTTATAAGTAGTGTTATCTTCTTTTATAACAAAATTTTTCCCACCTTCCTTATCAAAAAGTCCCCAATCTTCTTTTTGTCTTTCCGATGAAATGCTCGATACCGTATAATCACAAACATTGGTTGAGTTTAACATCTGATTAAAATACCAATTCATATCAGAGCCGTATTCAAAGCCGGGATCCTCTTTTACAACTTCATTTACAATGTCTATAAAATCCTGTCCGCAAGGATGTTTAAACTTCCAGCGGTCAAAATAAGTATGCATTATTTTTTCAGAAGTTTTTTCACCTAATAAATTTGCAAGTGTTGATAAATAAATTGCCGGTTTATTATAACTGGAAACGCCATATCCTCCGTTAGGATAAAGCCACGAGTAATTATTTATCTTTGCTACAAAGGGATTTCGCATGCTTGTAAAGCCTTGTACCGATTGTTCCTCATCACCGGCATGATAACCAAATAAATCTATCTTGGAATGTTTTTCGCCGTAGTAATTATCCATAATCATGTTTTCGAAATATGTGTTAAAACCTTCATCTAACCATGCTTCCTCAAATTCATTTGATGCCAAAATTCCCATAAAATAATTATGCCCAAATTCATGTATTGTAACCATTTCTGTATATTTTAATTCATCGGGAATTCCCCATAAACATCCGGCAGTAATAAACATTGGATATTCCATTCCGGCAGAAGCAAGACCTCTAAAAGGAGGATCAACAATAGTCATAGAAGGATAAGGAAATTCTCCAAGATGTTTTTCAAAATATTCTAAAGCATTTTTAACTGATGATGTATGTCTTTTTGCCTGAGCCAGATGCTGCGGCTGTAGAAGAACTTTAATATTTACATCTTTCCATTTGTCTTCAACAACTTCAAATAGTGGAGAAGCAGTCCAGGCAAAGTCAAGTACATCATTAGCCCTGTAATAAAGGGTTTTGGTGTTGTCTCTGTTTTTAATCTCTTTTTGAAGTACTCCGGTTGCGCCGACTATAAATTTTTCAGGAACTGTTATATCAACATTGTAAACACCAAAGTCAGCGTAAAACTCGCTATTGGAATGGAATTGATGGCAATTCCAGCCTGCAGTTTCTCTCCTTCGCTGTCCGGCATTTTCAAAAACTCCAATTTTAGGAAACCACTGTCCAACCAAATAATAATCATCACTAAATCCGGTTCTGGCCATAATTTTTGGAAGTTTAGCCGTGAAATCTATATCAACCTGTATGGTTTCTCCCGGTTCAAGGCTTTTATAAAGCGGAACAGAAATAACAGTCTGATCATCAATGTTGTCATCATCCGGATGAATAAACTTAATTAATTTTGTTAAGTCTTCATTGCCAGTTTTCATCGATGTTATATCAATCCATCCCCATGCAAGTGAATCCTCAACATCAACTCCAAAGCCGCGGTGTCTCATCCCAGATTCTTTCATAAAAGTTGATTTAGTATTTTTGAAAGCGTTTAAGTAAAGGTGAAACTGAAGTTCATCAACTGGAAAATCAGTTATATTTTTCCAATAAAGAATTTCATTTCCAGTAAGTGTTTTGTTCTCAGTATCAAGAGTTACTTTTATATTGTAACCCGCATTTCGCTCACTTAAAATAATTTTGTCTGTTTGTGGATAAATTTGAATTGATATGAAAAAAAGAAGAAGTGGAATTATTTTAGATTTCATACAGCACCTTTTAAATATGAAATTTTAAGATCTATTTATCTTGGAAAATTAGACTGGATTTAAAGTTAAGTGTTTGAATGAACTTTTTCAAAAGAAATTAAAATTTTAATTGTATAATTAATTATTTTCCATGTTCATAAGATTTAAAAATACATTTTATCCTAAATAAAGTTGAATTAAAACGAAAAGATTAACTAACTTATAGCAATAAATAATTTCTAATTAGAAAAGGATTGAAATGGGCTTTCCAAACACTTTTTACAGATGGCGTCCTCATCCATGGCATGGATTAAAAGTAGGCGAAAACACACCCGAAGTTGTAAACGCATATATTGAGATGACGCCTTTTGATTTCGTAAAATATGAAGTTGACAAAAAAACCGGTTATATGCATGTAGATCGCCCGCAAAGAAGTTCTTCACATCCGCCGGCATTATATGGATTTATTCCGCGTACATATTGTGGTGAAGAAGTTGGTAATTTAAATAAAAAAGCTGGCGACGGCGACCGCGATCCTTTAGATATTTGTGTTATTAGTGAAAGACAAATTACGCGAGGCGAAATTATTGTCCGTGCTAAAGTTGTTGGCGGTTTGGCCGGTGTTGATAACGGTGAGGCTGATGATAAAATTATTGCGGTTCTTAATAACGATAACATCTACGGAAATATAAATGATATTTCGGAATTACCTGAAGTTTTAGTTGAAAGATTAAGACATTATTTTCTTACTTATAAATTAATTCCAGGTGAAGAAAATAAGTTTTCTATTGAAAAAACTTATGGAAGAGAAGAAGCTTTTAGAGTTATTAAAGCCTCTATGAATGATTATGATAATGTCTTTGGGAATGAGTTATAGTTTAACGGTTTACAGTTTATAGTTTGCAGTAGACAGTTCCGTTTTAGCGGACAAGTTTAGTTTTTAAGCCTGATACTTATTTAAGTGTCGGGCTTTTTTTTGTTGAGGCAAAGTTGATATAGAAAAAGAGAAGTCGGGATTTCGTTTGGTTAATAATTGAGGGTAAATTTTTAGAAGCTAAACTTAATAATGATAGCATCATTTAAACCCAAAAAAAAACCTCAAAATTTCTTTGAGGTTTTTAGTATGTGACCCGTACGGGACTCGAACCCGTACTCTTCGCCGTGAAAGGGCGACGTGTTAACCAATTACACCAACGGGCCAGTTAACAGTAAAATGTTTGAAAATTAAAATTTGTTGAGCGAGAGACGGGACTTGAACCCGCGACAGCTACCTTGGCAAGGTAGTGCTCTACCACTGAGCTACTCTCGCATATATGCCCAACTTACTTGGGTAAATTCAGGCAATAACCGAATTTGGTCATACACCTTTTGCAAAACTACAATATATCAAATAACTTGCTTAATTATAATGACTTACACAGATTTTCCACTTTCTGTTCCCGGCAAACATTAGCCGCACCATTAAATTAGAGTCCCAAATATAATAAAATTTATTTTTTATACAAAATAGCAATTTGTATAATTTCAAATGTTGAAAAGATATTACATCAATTTAATGTAAAACTCTTTTTTGGTACAAATCATATTGATAAACTTCAGTAACTTCTCCACTGTTTTTCGGAAATTATAAATGTCGTTGGTCACTAAACCTTACAATTACAAACCAATAAGTCTGATAGAAAAACTTAAAATTATAAATGTTCTTTACAAAGAATCAGTTTCTATAGCGAATTGATTTGATGGGCTGAGTCTAATTGCAATCTCATTTAGTGCAAATGGAAATTGCTAATAAGCGAAAAGGATTTTATCTACATTAAGAATACGTTCTTTAATTAACTAATTTCATAATGAATTTAACGCAAATGGTGTAAAATCAGTACTCAAATTTTGACTACCTATTTGACTACCTTGCTCAAAATAGGCTTTGAAAACAGTTCGAAATCGAAGGTTTTAATTACACAAGTCTTTGTGGGTCTTTTTAGGCAAAACTAACAATTGCCCATAAAAAAAGCCGAAAACTTAACGTAATCGGCTTTTCAGTAGTAGCGGGAGCCGGACTTGAACCGACAACCTTCGGGTTATGAGCCCGACGAGCTACCAATTGCTCCATCCCGCGATATACCCGACATGTCATTGACAATCGAGAAGACAAATATATAACCATAATTTCTCAATGTCAAATCAAAACCAAACAATTAATTTATTTTTTACAGATTCATTTTAATTGGTGTTATAATCAATGATTTTTTTTTAACTTTGATCAATAAAAATTGGAAACCTGATGTTATCTACAATTCATATTAAAGACTATGCTTTAATTGAAAATATTACAGTTGATTTTGAAAAAGGTTTAAATATAATAACTGGTGAAACCGGTGCGGGAAAATCAATACTCATAGGTGCTTTAGGACTTATACTCGGCGATAGAGCTTCTACAGAGGTTGTTCGTAAGGGATCCGATAAATCAGTTGTTGAAGCATTTTTTGATGTAGAAAATAATTTAAGAATAAAAAAGATTCTTGAAGATAATGAGATTGAGTTTTCTGATCAGCTTATATTGAGAAGGGAGATTTCCTTAAAGGGTACCAATCGGTGTTTTGTAAATGATATCCCAATTTCGCTAGCTATAATTAAAGAAATTGGTAAACTGTTAGTTGATCTTCACGGACAGCATGAACATCAATCATTGCTAAGAACAGAAACCCATGTTGAAATGCTGGATGAAATGGGTGATGATATTATCATGTTGGTAAGCCGGTTTCAGAATGAAAAGTTTTTATTATCGGCTTTAATAAACCGCTTAAATACATTAGTAAAAAAAGAAGAAGTCTTTAGAGAAAAAAGGGAGTTATACAAATTTCAAATTGATGAAATAGATTCTATAAATCCAATTGAAGATGAAGATAAACAGTTGGGTGAAGAGCTGAATATTCTTGAAAATGCTGAGCAGCTTCTTTCGAAAACCACACAAATTTATGATGTGTTATATGAAGGCGAAAATACTTTGTACGATCAATTTGTAAGTATCAGAAGTGCTATTTCTAATTTAAGTTCAATTGATAAAATATTTGATGAAAAAGAAAGTGAATGTGATTCTGTTTTGGAACAGGTAAATGATATAGCTGATTTTATTAGGAATTATAGGGACAAAGTAGATTTAGACCCGGAACAGCTGGAAATAGTAAGGGGAAGACTGGGGCAGTTGAATCTGTTAAAGAAAAAGTATAATAAATCAATTAATGAGATTCTAAACTATCGGGAACAGATTGGTGAAGAGTTTGAATTAGTTGATAATTTTAATGATAAAATAGAAGAAATCTCAGCAAAGATTGATCAAAAGCGTATTGATTGCGGATTACTTGCCATAGAGCTTTCTAATAAACGAAAAGAAGTTGCCGGGAAAATTGAAAAAGAAATTGTTGAGCAGCTTAAATATTTAGGTGTTAATGATTCTGTTTTTAAAACTAATTTTGATATTCTTGAGCCGGATGATGAATCCCAGAATTATATAATAGCAGAAAATAAAAAGCTGAAGTTTAATAATTATGGTATTGATGAAATTGAGTTTTTTATATCGACCAATATTGGTGAAGATCCTAAACCTCTTGCCAAAGTAGCTTCCGGAGGTGAAATTTCGCGTATCATGCTGGCAATGAAAAGTATATTAGCTAAAAGTGATAAATTGCCTCTCTTAATTTTTGATGAAATTGACACAGGTGTAAGCGGGCGGGTTGCTCAGAAAGTTGGACATGTATTAAAAAATCTGGCTGCATTTCATCAAATAATTTCAATAACACATTTACCGCAGATTGCCGGATTAGCCGATCATCATTATTCAATATCAAAATCTATTGAGAAAGAAAGAGTTGTTAGTAAAATTTGTAAACTTTCGGATGAGGAACGATTAGAGGAAGTTGCCAAACTTATTAGTGGCGAAGAAGTAACCGAAGCCAGTTTAAATGGTGCTAAAGAATTGATGGCATCAAAAGTATAAATTAAGAAAGAAAAATTTGAAAGAGACTTCAATTTATATCCATATCCCATTTTGCGATCACAAATGTATATACTGTGATTTCTATTCTATAACACGACATGATGATGCTATACCTTTTCAAAAGGCGTTATTAAAGGAGATTAGTAATTACGCTCAGAAATATTCTAAGGGACGTATAATCAAATCGATATTTTTTGGCGGCGGAACTCCGTCTTTAATGGAGCCTGATTATATAAAACAAATTCTTGATGAGATTCGCGAAAGATATTGTGTTGCTGAAGATGCTGAAATTACGCTTGAAACAAATCCGGGTACTGTCAATGAAGACAAAATAAATTCGTTTTATAAAGCTGGTATAAATAGGTTAAGTATAGGTATTCAAAGTTTTGATGAAAAGGATCTCAAGTTTTTAACTAGAATTCATAATAGGGAAACCGCGATTGATACTGTAAAACAAGCTTATAATAGTGGGTTTGAGAATATTAGTATTGATCTGATTTTTAATCTTCCTAATCAGACTAAAGAAAAGTTTTTAAGGAATTTAAATGAAGCTATTAATCTTCCCATAAAACATATTTCTGCTTATAGTCTTATTCTGGAACAGGGGACATTACTGAACAAGATGGTTCTTGATGGGAAAGTAAAAATTGCTGATGAAGATTATGATGCTGAAATTTATGAAGAGACAATCAGGTTTTTAGACGGGCATGGATTTAAGCAATACGAGGTTTCTAACTTTGCTAAGCCTGGTTATGAGTCTATTCATAATAAGGCATACTGGCATTACCATGATTATATTTCGTTTGGTCCGTCCGCGCATTCTTTTGTTGACGGGAAAAGATGGTGGAATAGAAAAAGTTTAAGAGCCTATATAAAGGACATAAACAAATCAGGGGAAGCAATTGTTGGTGAAGAATTGCCAAATAAAACTGAAATGTTTGATGAGTATGTTATGCTGGCTCTTAGAAGCAACGGTATTGATGTTAAAGATTTTGAATTTAGATTTGGTTCAGAATGGCTTTGTAAAAATTATGCGGAGTTTAAAAACCTGGAAAGCAAAAATCTGCTGAGTTTATCGGGAGATCGTATTTGTCTTACTTCAAAGGGTTATGCAGTCTGTGATGAACTTATAATGAATTTGCTTAAATAAATCTATATATTCAAATTCAAAAAAATCTCTCTATTAAACTAGGTTGCGGATAAAAAACTTAACATGAGAAAATTGGCTTTACACTGGCAGATATTAATTGGTCTTGTTTTAGCGGTTATTTATGGACTTATTTTTCCCGGGCATGTTGAATATGTAGGCTGGATGGGGGATTTATTTCTCCGCGCTTTAAAAATGATGATTGTTCCACTTATACTTACTTCTATAATTTCCGGTGTGGCTAATATTGGAAGTGCAAAAAGCCTGGGCAGATTGGGAAGTAAAACATTTCTCTATTATGTTGTAACAAGCACGTTCGCAATTTTAGCCGGATTGTTTTTTGTAAATTTAATTCAGCCGGGAGTAGGAGCTGATCTTGGTTTGGCAAAGATGGTTGAAGGTGTTGGTACTGAGGGGAAATCGTTTAAAGATGTATTATATAACATAATACCAACAAATATTTTTGAGGCATTCTCTAGTCAGAAAATGTTATCAATTATTTTCTTTTCAATTATGTTTGGCTATTTCATTACAAAAATAGAAAATAAACATAAATCATTTTTAACAGATTTATTCAATTCCGGTTTTGAAGTTGTAATGAAAATTACGCTGTTCATAATTAAGTTTACTCCGTTAGGTATTTTCGGATTAGTAGCTGTTAAGGTTGCCGAGAACTCTAGTCTTGAAGTTGCCGGAGCTTTATTGAAATATTTTGGAACTGTTTTATTATCATTAGCATTTCATGCCTTTGTCACTCTGCCGCTGATCTTAAAATTTGTGGGAAAAGCTAGTCCTGTTAAACATTTAAGAGCTGTTTCAATACCACTGTTCACGGCGTTTTCTACATCATCCTCAAGTGCTACCTTACCGTTAACAATGGAAGCAGTTGAAGATAAATCGGGTGTATCAAATAAAATAACTAGTTTTACTTTGCCATTAGGTGCTACTGTTAATATGGATGGAACTGCTTTATATGAGTGTGTTGCCGCTATGTTTATTGCACAGGCATATGGAATAGAATTAACTTTTGTTCAGCAGACTATAATTGTTATTACTGCTTTATTAGCTTCTATTGGAGCTGCGGGAATTCCGATGGCTGGCTTATTTATGATTAGTATAATTTTAACCGCAATTGGTCTGCCTTTAGAAGGTGTAGGTCTTATCTTAGCCGTTGATAGACCGCTGGATATGTGCAGAACCGCAATTAATGTTTGGAGTGATAGCTGTGGCGCGGTTGTTATTGCTAAATCGGAAGGTGAACAAACGCTGGTATAGATTAAATAATATCTCTCATGATAAAACTGTTCGAGAAGATATTGTTTGCCATTTCGAATTCACGATTTATTGAGGTGAGAAATCTTAATTGTAATTGATAATCTTAAGATTAAAATGATAAAAAGAAAATTGGGGGAATTATGTTCGGAAGTAAAATGAAAATATCTATTATTGGCTGCGGTAATATTGGATCGGCCATTGCAAATGGTTTAATAAATAGTAACCTGGTTAAACCCTCTGAATTAACTCTTACAAGAAAAAATAAAAATTTATTAGAGCCTTTTCTTAAAAGAGGATTTAATGCCATTAATGATAATGTTAAGGCAGTTGAAACTTCAAAAATAATTATTTTAGGTGTTACTCCACAGCAGCTTAATAATGTTCTGGATGAGATAAAAGATTGTTTAACGGATAATCATGTACTTATGTCTGTGGTTTCGGGTGCTTCTATAAAACAGATTAAAAAACAGATTGGTAAAGATATACCGGTTGTTAGGGTAATGCCAAATACCGCAATTGCAATTCAGGAATCTATGACCTGCATTTGCGCTGATGAAAAAGATTCTGATTCGGTTGAGTTAGCGAAAAAAATATTTGATTCGGTTGGAAGTACAATTCAAATTAGTGAAGATCTTATGGGACCGGCAACTGCATTATGCGCATGTGGAACGGCGTTCTTTTTAAGAGCTGTCAGAGCTGCTTCGCAGGGTGGAATTGAAATTGGGTTTCATGCTGAGGATGCACTTTATATGGCTGCACAAACTGCAAAAGGCGCTGCGGCCATGCTTCTTAAAGAAGGTAAACATCCTGAACGCGAAATTGATAAAGTAACAACACCACAAGGCATTACAATTTCAGGATTAAACCAAATGGAGCACAGCGGCTTTTCTTCTTCTATGATTAAGGGAATTGTTACTGCTGCAGAAAAAGCTGAAAATATTTATTCGAATAAGAGTTGAGGAAAAAATGAATAACAAAAATCCGTGGATTGTGCCAAGTGCAATTTTGTCTGTTTCTATAATTATTTCGGTTATTATATTTTCGCTTGTGTGGAAATCTGCCAGAACAGCTGAACAAACAATTACAGTAACAGGATCAGCTAAAATTCCTATCGTTTCTGATTTTGCAATAATACAAGGTTCGGTAAAGGTTGAAGAAAGAAATGCCCAGGGTGCATTTAAGAATCTTAAGACAAGTATTCCTATTCTTTCAAAATTTTTGAAAGAACGGGGAGTAAAAGAGGAACAAGTGGATTTCCTGCATATTGATAAATATGAACAATACAGAATTGGATTAAATGGTTATCAGACTCAGGAAATATTAAAATATGTTTATCAACAAAGATTAAAAATAGAACTGGATGATGTAAACAAAGCAAAGGAACTATCTTTGGAACTTAATTCGCTTGTAGAAAAGGGAATTAATTTTACTGTTGAATCCACACAATATCATTTTTCAAAATTGGCTGATATGAAAGCTGATATACAAGCAATGGCAGCACAAAACGCTCAGTTAAGAGCTGATAAAATTGCTACTGCAACTGGTAGAAAGCTTGGTCCGTTAAGAAAAGCAAGAATGGGAGTACTTCAAATTACGCCTAGTAATTCTACTATGATTTCAGATTATGGATATAATGATATGAGTAGTATAGAAAAAGATATAACTGCTGTTGTTAGTGCATCTTTTGAAATTGAATAAGATAACTCTAGAGATAGATGACATCTTTTTGATTGATGTCATCTGGTAATTATAATGCATATGAACAAACAAATTCTCCGCTTAGCAATTCCCAATATAATTAGCAATCTGTCAATCCCTCTTTTAAGTGCGGTTGATACGGCGGTTGTGGGTCATCTTGATGAAACCTACTATCTAGGCGCTATTGCAATTGGTGCAATGATATTCAACTTTCTGTACTGGGGATTTGGATTCTTACGTATGGGAACAACCGGTTTAACTGCTCAGGCTTACGGTGAAAAGAATAATAGAAAGATATCATTGATTTTTGCCAGAGCTTTGTCAGTTTCAATTATATCCGGAATTCTAATTATTTCATTGCAAATACTGATTAAGATGTTGAGTTTCAAAATTGTTGATGCTTCTTCTGAAGTTGAGCTGCATGCAAGTGTATATTTTGATATCAGAATTTGGGCCGCACCGGCAACACTTTCGCTATATGCAATTCATGGCTGGTTTCTTGGTATGCAAAATGCGAAGTATCCCTTAATATTAAGTGTATTTGCTAACGTTTGTAATATTATTTTGAATCTTGCATTTATATATATAATGGGAATGAAATCGGACGGTGTAGCATTGGGCACTGTTATTTCGCAATATTTGGGATTATTGCTTGGTTTATTTTTGATTCTAAAAAAATATTCTTCTTTCATAATAAAATTTGATATTTCAGAAGTTCTCCACTTAAAAGAATTGAAAATATTCTTTAGTGTTAATGCTGATATTTTTATACGTACACTCTGCTTAATTTTTGCGTTTACATATTTTACCGCAAAATCAGCTACAATGGGCGATGATATACTGGCTGTAAACACAATATTACTGCAGTTATGGCTAATCTTATCTTACGGAGTGGACGGGTTTGCATTTGCTGCTGAAAGTTTAGTTGGTAAATTTATTGGTGCTAAAGATCAAAAAAATCTAAAGCTTGTTATAAAATATTCATTTAACCGGGCAATGGTGCTTGGTGTAATTTTATCAGTTGTATATTTCTTATTTGATAGAGAAATTTTGTCTGTTTTTACCAACAAAGAAGAATTGATTTCTGCCGCATTGGTTTTCTTTGGCTGGACTGTTGCGGCTCCTATTATTAATAGCTTTTGTTTTATATGGGATGGTATTTATATTGGTGCCATGGCAACAAAGCCGATGCGCAACTCTATGATATTTAGTAGTTTTGTTATTTATCTCCCTGTAATTTTATTAACTGAACCTTACATTGGAAATCATTCAATTTGGCTGGGTCTGTTGCTCTTCATGTTTTTTAGAGGTTTAACGTTAACTCTTTATTCCAGGAAAAATATTATGAACGTAATTTCTGTTTAATAATAAATATCAACAATTTTTTGTATTTTTTAAAAACTTGCTAATTCGGTAAAATAATAGTAATTTTATATACTCGATTCGCCCTTTTTAGGGCGATTTTTATTTGTATTAACTTTTACACAGAAAAAATGAATAAAGAAAAGTTAAATTTTGCTGTAGAAAACGCAGTTTCTAAATATAATTGTTTGTTGGTTGACCTTCTGATTAGAGGGACAGATACTAACCGTATACTTGAAATTTATGTCGATAATGACGAAGGTGTTTCTACTAAAATGTGTGCAGATATTAGTCGGGAATTAGGTGATGTAATAGAAAATGAAAATATAATCAGTTCCAGGTACAGACTCGATATTTCATCACCCGGAGTTGATAGACCCTTGAAGTTTCTACCACAGTTTAAGAAACACATTAATAGGAAACTAAGTGTTGAATTAAACGAACATGAAGAAAAATTTGAGGGGGTTTTGTTAGAAGTAGTTGACGAAACCCTTGTTTTTAAAGTAAAGAATGAAGAAAAAGTAATAAATTTCAATAAAATTAAAACAGCAATGGTTTTAATTAGTTTTTGATTACGGAGGCTAAGTAATGAATAGTGAAATTGTTGAATCGTTTGCTCAGATGGTTCGCGAGAAAAGCCTAGATAAGGATGTATTAGCTGGTATTATCGAGGAGATTTTTGGATTATTAGTAAAAAAGAAATATGGTCTGGATGCGGTTTATGATGTAGTTGTGAACATGGATAAAGGTGATATTGAAATATTTCTTGAGCGTGTAATTGTTGATGAAGTTGAAGATCCGAATTTAGAAATAAGCATAAATGAAGTTAATGAACGCGGAAATGAAGAAGAATTAGAAGTAGGTGATGATTTTGTTGAGAAGTTAGAACTACTGTCATTTGGACGCAGACTAATAAATTTAGCCCGTCAGAGTCTTAATCAGCGAATTAGAGAAATTGAAAAAGAAATTATTACTAATGAATATAATGAAATGATTGGTGAAATTGTTGTTGGTGATATTTATCAAGTACGCCGAAACGATATTCTTGTAAATCATAATAAAAATGAACTGTTACTTCCTCGTATTGAACAAATTCCGAGAGAAAGATATAGAAAAGGTGAAACTGTTAGAGCAGTTGTAAAGATGGTTAAGAAAACTCCTAACGGTCCGGTTATCATTATTTCTCGTGGTGATAACGAGTTCTTAAAAAGATTGTTTGAAATTGAAATTCCTGAAATATATGATGGTGTTATTGATATTAAAGGAATTGCCCGCGAACCGGGAGAAAGAGCTAAAGTATCGGTAGAATCTGCTGATAATAGAATTGACGCTGTTGGTGCCTGTGTTGGTATGAAAGGTGTCAGAATTCACGCAATAGTTCGTGAGTTAAATAACGAAAATATTGATGTTATCAATTATTCCGACGATCCAATCACTTATATCCAAAGAGCACTGGCTCCGGCTAAATTAAAAGAAATTGAAATTGATGAAGAAACCAGGAAATGTACTGTTGTTGCTGATAGCGACCAAGTATCTTTGATTGTTGGAAGAAATGGTGTTAATATTAGATTAGCAATTAAATTAACCGGTTATGAGATTGAAGTAATTCGTGAAGAAAAACCATATGATGAATATGATGACGATATTGAACTATTTGATCTTAAAGAAGAACTTGGTGCTGATATTTACGAATTATTAATAAATAACCGTTATGATACCGCGGTTGAAGTTCTTCAGGCAGGACCGGAAAAATTAAAAGAAATTGAAGAACTTAATGACGAACAGATTGAAAATATATTAGAAATATTAAAGAACCAATTTGAAGAAGAATAAAATTTAACTTATAGGTAACTAATAGATATGCCGGAAGATAAAAACCCAAAAAAATTAAGACTTTACAAATTTGCATCAGAATATAATCTGTCATCCGACTCTATGATGGAGTTTCTGAAAGGAAAAGGTCATAGTATTAAGTCGCACATGGCTTTATTAAATGATGAAATGCTTGCTGATATTCATTCTCATTATAAAAAGGATATAGAAAAAGCTGAAAATCATTATCGCAAGGTAAATGAGTTTCATAAAAAAAGAGTTGAAAAATCCTCGGAAAGTAGTGATGATGAAGCTGTTGACGTAAAAGATACAGAACAAGATGAAATCCCGGAAGTTAAAGATGAACCGGTTGAAGAAACTGTTGAAGCAATTGTTGAGTCTGAACAAGTGGTTGAAACTACTCCGGAAGTGGTTGAAGAAGCTGTTGAAGAAACCGTAAAAGTTATACCAGATGAACAAGCTGAAACTTCTGAGGAAGTTGTTGTTGAAAAGCCAGCTGAGACAGTTGTTCCGGCAGAAGCAATTGTGAAAAAACCAGAAAGCAGTGAAGGCAAAATATATAAAACAAAGACTGAACTGGATATGGAGAAACAGAAATCCGGTTTAACAATTGTTGGTAAAATTGATTTAGATGCTAATAAGAAAAAACGCAGACCTAAAAGACAAAAACCAACCGATGATAAGAAACCTGAGATTAAACCTGCTGAAGGTACAAATGCAAAGCCGGTATCGGATGAAGAGGCGAAAAAATCTAAGGTTAAAAAGAAAAAACTTAAAGTTAAGAAATCGCCCGAAGGTGAAACTTCTGTTGAAACAGAAGAAATAGATCGTAAAGGTAAAAAGAAGAAGCGCAAAAAACGTCCGGAAGTTGATAAACAAGCTGTTGATGATGCTATAAAACGTACAATGCTTGGTCTTGATACAGGTCCTAGTGCTGATAGAGCATCTGCCCGTAAGAAAAAACGGAAAGAAAAGGCCGAAATTGAAGAACATATACAAGAGCAGAAAGAACTTGAAAAATCAATATTGAAAGTAACTGAGTATATTTCAGTTAGTGAACTTGCCAATATGATGGATGTAAATGTTGCTGATGTTATTGCTAAATGTATGAGCCTTGGATTAATGGTTTCTATCAACCAGAGATTAGATGTTGAGACTCTTACAGTTGTTGCTGATGAATTTGGTTTTGATATAGAAATTGAAGAAGAATACGCGGCAGAAGCTGTTATTGAAGAAGAAGAAGATGAAGAAACATTAAAACCGCGTCCTCCGGTAGTTACTATAATGGGGCATGTCGATCATGGTAAAACATCACTTCTTGATTACATTAGAAAAGCTAATGTTGTGGCAGGTGAAGCCGGCGGTATAACACAGCATATTGGAGCTTATAAAGTTGATCTTGATAATGGAAAACAAATTGCGTTTTTAGATACACCTGGTCACGAAGCATTTACAGCTATGCGTGCACGTGGTGCTTCAGTAACAGATATCGTTATACTAATTGTTGCTGCCGATGATGCCGTGATGCCTCAGACAATTGAAGCAATAAATCACTCGTTAGCTGCCGAAGTACCCATTGTAGTTGCTATTAACAAGGTTGATAAACCTGGTGCAAATGTTGAAAAAATTAAGCAGCAATTAGCTGATAGAAATGTTTTAGTTGAAGATTGGGGTGGTAAATATCAGGTAGTTGAAATCTCTGCTAAAATGGGAACTAATATAGATATTCTGTTAGATAAGCTGATATTGGAAGCAGAAATGCTTGAACTAAAAGCTAATCCTGATAGAAAAGCTCATGGCGCTGTAATAGAAACCCAGTTAGATAAAGGGCGCGGAATTACTTCAACCGTTCTTGTTCAAAAAGGCACTCTAAAAATTGGTGATCCGTTTGTTGCCGGAGTTCATCATGGGCGTGTAAGAGCCATGTTTGATGAAAGAAATAAAAAGATTAACGAAGTTGGTCCTTCTACTCCTGTTCTGGTACTTGGATTTGAAGGCTCTCCTCAGGCTGGCGATACTTTTATTGTTATGGAAAGTGAACGCGCTGCAAGAGAACTTAGTAATAAACGTATGCAGCTTAAAAATGAGCAAGATCGCCGTCAGGTTCGTATGACTACTCTTGATGAAATTGCTCGTCAGGCAAGTCAGGGTGGATTAAAAGAATTACCACTTATTGTTAAAGGTGATGTGGATGGTTCTGTTGAAGCTTTAGCTGATTCGCTAATGAAATTATCGAATGAAGAAGTTACAGTTAGAGTTATACATAAAGGTGTCGGAGCAATTTCGGAAGGTGATGTTATCTTAGCGGCAGCATCGCAAGCTATTATTGTTGGTTTCCACGTACGCCCTCACAACAATGCACGTAAATTGGCTGAAAAAGAACAAGTTGATATTCGTCTTTACAATGTTATTTACGATACAATTAATGAAATTAGATCAGCATTAGAAGGACTTCTGTCGCCGGTAATTTCAGAGAAAATGGTTGCTACAGTAGAAGTTCGCGATACATTCAAAGTTCCAAAAGTTGGTACTGTTGCCGGCTGTTATGTTACTGATGGTAAAATTTCGCGCAACGAAAAAATTAGATTATTTAGAGACGGTATTGTAATTTATGAAGGTGAGTTATCGCAGCTTAGACGTTTCAAAGATGACGTTAAAGAAGTTGATGCCGGTTACGAATGCGGACTTAATATTCATAATTTTAATGATATTAAAGTTGGTGATATTATAGAAAGTTATATAATGATTGAAACTAAAAAAACTTTAGACACGTAATGTCTCTAAGATTAAAAAAAATAGAGAGTATGTTAAAAGAGGAACTTAGTCTGGTGTTCCTGCAAAAACTGAAAGACCCGGTATTCGGAGTTATAACAATAACTGACGTTAAAGTTAGTCCCGATATAAAATCTGCTAAGGTTTATGTTTCAGTTTACGAAAAAGAAAAACGGAAAGAAGTTTTAGCCAAACTTAATAATGTAAAAAAAATGGTGAGAACAGAAATTGCTCATAAAGTAAGAATGAAACATACACCTGAACTCAACTTTTTTATAGATGAAACACTTGATTATGTAGATAGAATGGAGAATTTGTTCAAAGAGATCAATAAGGATGATAACCAAGAAACAGACTGATTTAGAAAATGTTGATTTTGCATCTGGTCAAGTTATTATTTTTGATAAAGATCTTAAAGCATCTTCATTTAGCGTTGTATATAAAGTTAGAAAAACTGTAAAGGTAAAAAAAGTTGGTCATGCCGGTACTTTAGATCCATATGCAACCGGATTGTTAATTTTATGTACAGGCAAAAAGACTAAAGAAATTTACAAATATCAGGATTTACCTAAGACCTATATTGGTAGAATTACGTTAGGCAAAAAAACACCTTCGATGGATGTTGAGACGGATGTTAGCGAAGAGAAGAGTATTGACGGTATAAGTGAAGATAAGATTTGCAAGGTTAGAGATTCATTCCTCGGAACAATTGAGCAAACACCACCCATGTACTCTGCAATTAAACATAAAGGAAAATCCCTTTATAAATATGCCCGTAAAGGTGAAGAAATAAAAAGGGAACCAAGAGAAGTTTCTATTTATGATTTTGAATTGACTAAAATAGAACTTCCGGATGTTTACTTTAAAATAAAATGTTCTAAAGGTACTTATATAAGAGTTATTGCTAATGATTTTGGTGATAAGCTTGGCTGCGGCGGATATTTGACTGAGTTAAGACGAACTGAAATTGGTGATATAAAGGTTGAAGATGCCTGGAAAATTGAAGATTTTAAGAATTTATTTGAACCTGAACCTGTAGAAGAATGATGTTTTTCTTAAAAGGATAATTTTGTAACTTAAATGTCTTTTATTTTTGAAAATGAAAATTTTTACCGATATATCGCAAATAGAAAAGAAAAAGGTTGTTTTAACAATTGGAACTTTTGATGGTCTGCATTTAGGTCATATTGATATTCTAAAGTCAGTAATTCAAAAATCTGAAGAATATTCTGCCGAAAGTTTAGCTGTTACTTTTGAACCGCATCCAAGAAGTGTAGTTTCAAAAGATTCTAAAATAAAATTATTAACTACTCTTGATGAAAAAAAAGAGATTTTTACTGAACTAGGAATTGAGAATCTCTTAATAATAAATTTTACTGAAGAATTTGCTTCTCTTAGTTCAAGAGAGTTTATAGAGACTTACTTACTTTCCAAATTAAATGTAAGTGAGATTGTTGTCGGGTATGATCATAGATTTGGTAAAAACAGAGATGGCGACGAGTCTAAATTAAGAGAAATTGGCAATGAGTTTGGATTTAAAGTCAGCTCAGTTAGTGCCGTAAAGGTTGATGATTATACAATTAGCAGTACAAAAATAAGAAATGCTCTTTCACTTGGCGATTTAAAAACAGCCAATAAATATCTTGGTCGTTTTTACTGTTTTTATGGCGATGTAATTAAAGGTGCCGGCAGAGGTCGTAAGCTTGGTTATCCAACTGCTAATATTGATCCGGAAAAGGGAGATAAACTAATTCCTAAACCCGGTGTATATTTAATTACATCAAACATAGAAGGTAAAGACTATTTTGGTTTAATGAATATTGGATCGAGACCGACTTTTAATGATATTGAGAATATGCTGGTCGAAGTTCATCTATTAGATTTTAATGATGATATTTATGGAAAACATTTAAGACTCGATTTAATAGATAGATTAAGAGACGAGAAAAAATTTGCATCAAAAGACGAACTAATGATACAAATAAAAAATGATGAGAAAAAAAGTAACGAAATAATAAATTTAATAATTAACTCTGGTTAATTCTGGGGTTACATCGTATCAATTAATGAAGGAGACAGAAGAATGTCTATTACAAAGCAAGAAACAAAAGAAATAATGGAAAAATTTGGTAAAAATGCCCAGGACAGCGGAACCGCTGAAGTGCAAGTTGCTATTCTTACAAAAAGAATTAACAACTTAACCGGGCATTTTGGCGATCATAAAAAGGATCATGCTTCACGCCGCGGTTTATTACAGATGGTTGGTAAAAGACGTAGACTATTAGATTACATTGCCGGAAAAGATATAGAACGTTACAGAAGCCTAATTAAAGAACTTAAATTAAGAAAGTAAGAGGCAGGTAAATGGTTTTCAAAAAAGAAGTTGAAGTAGGTGGCAAAAAGTTATCTATTGAAACTGGCCTAATGGCTAAACAATCTAACGGCGCAGTTATGGTAAGATGCGGAGATACTATGGTTTTAGTTACCGCAGTGGCGTCTAAAGAAGCAAAAGAAGATATCGATTTTTTCCCACTATCAGTGGAGTATCGTGAAAAACTCTTTGCAGCCGGGAAGTTTCCGGGTGGTTTCATTAAGAGAGAAGGAAGACCTAGTGAAAAAGAAATTCTTACTGCCAGATTAATAGACAGACCTATTAGACCTCTTTTCCCAAAAGAATTTCGTAATGAAACTCAAATTGTAGCACAGGTTTATTCATTTGACGGTGACAATGATCCTGATGTATTAGGTGCTGTTGGTGCTTCGGCCGCGCTTGCAATTTCAGATATTCCGTTTCTAGAGCCAATTGGTGAAGTTAGAGTTGGACGTGTTAATGGTGAATTTATTGTTAATCCTACTTTTGCGCAAGTTAAAGAAAGTGATATTGAGCTTACTGTTGCCGGAACTATGGATTCGATTATGATGGTTGAAGGTGAATCTGAAGAAGTTTCTGAAGATGCATTATTAGACGCGTTAAAAATAGCACATGTTGAGATCAAAAAAATAGTTCAAATTCAGAATGAATTAAGAGAAGAGTGTGGTAAACCTAAGTTTGATGTTCCGGTTAAAGAAATTGATGAAGCTCTTTTAAAAGATGTTAATGATTTATCTTACGATAAATATAAAGAAATAGTTTATTCAAAATTAGCTAAAGAAGAAAGATCTGAGCAAAACAGTAATTTAGGTAAAGAAGTTCTTGCGGCATTAGAAGAAAAATATCCTGACCAAGTGAAAGTTATAAAAACTATTCTGCACGATATTGAAAAAGATTTAATGCGCCAAAGAATTCTTGAAGACGGAGTTAGACTTGATGGAAGAACTCTTACTGAAGTTCGCCCGATTACATGTCATTTAGGACTTCTTCCAAGAACTCATGGATCTGCTTTATTTACCAGAGGCGAAACTCAAAGTTTAACTACTGTAACTTTAGGTACAAGCCGTGCGGAACAAATAGTTGACGGATTAGGTGAAGAATATTCTAAAAAATTCTATCTTCATTATAATTTCCCACCATTTTCTGTTGGTGAAGTTGGAAGATTTGGCGGAACCGGAAGAAGAGAAATTGGTCATGGTAATTTAGCCGAAAGAGCTCTTAAATTTATTGTTCCCCGCGATGAAAACTTTAAATATACTGTACGTATTAACTCCGATATATTAGAGTCAAATGGTTCATCATCAATGGCAACTGTTTGTGCAGGTTCATTAGCTATGATGGATGCTGGTGTTCCCGTAAAAAGCGCAATTGCCGGTATTGCTATGGGACTTGTTAAAGAAGAAGAAAATTATGCGGTATTAACAGATATTCTTGGTAATGAAGATCACTTAGGTGATATGGACTTTAAAGTTGCCGGATCTGCTAAAGGTATAACTGCAATTCAGATGGATATTAAAATTCAGGGTATTTCATACGAAATTATGGAAAAAGCTCTGCACCAGGCAAAAGAAGGAAGAACACACATTCTTGGTGTTATGAATGAGGCTCTTGCTGAACCAAGAATTTCTATGTCTGAATATGCTCCTAGTTTAGTTTCAACAAAAATTCCTACTGATAAAATTGGTGCTTTAATTGGTCCTGGCGGAAAAGTTATTCAGGGAATTCAGGCTGAGTTTAATGTTGAGATTAATATTGAAGAAGATGGAACAGTAAGTATTACAGCCGCAAATGCAAATGATGCTAAAAATGCTAAAAATTATGTTAAACTTGTTGTATCTGAGCCTGAAGTTGGTAAAAACTATTTAGGTAAAGTTGTTAAGATAACTGATTTTGGCGCGTTTGTTGAAATACTTCCTGGTCATCAAGGATTATTACACATTTCTCAGTTAGATGTAAAACGTGTAAATAAAGTTACTGATGTAATTCAAGAAGGTGAAAGCGTAAAAGTTCAATTAGTAAAAGTTGAAAAAGGTAAGTTAAGCCTTAGTAGAAAAGTATTATTAACAGAAAAAGTTGAAGAGAAAAAAGAAGAAACTTCTGAAGAAAAATCTGAACCTAGTTCTGAAAATAGTGCTGAATAAATAATTTGTAAAATGCTGAATATTAATATTCAGCATTTTTTTTATTTTATAACGATATTTTGTAAACCTATGTAAGTTCAATATGAAAGTCGGAAATCTTGATTTAACAAATAAATTGATAATGGCTCCACTTGCAGAGGTAACCTATGCTCCTTTTAGAAAAATTGTTACAGAATTTGGTGCTGGCTTAAAGTATACTCAAATGGTAAGTGCCGAGGGCATTCTCAAAAACAATTTTCAAACTCTTAAATTTTTAGTTTACAGTAGAGACGAGAAACCAATTGGGGTTCAAATTTTAGGTAAAGATCCGGATATTATAGCTGGTGCTGTATCTGAGCTAAAAAAAATACAGCCCGATGTAATTGATCTTAATTGCGGTTGCTCTGTTCATAAAGTGTTAAAACACAAAATGGGTGCTGCAATTTTAGATGATACACCTCTCCTGGGAAGAATCGTAAAGAGTATGAAAAAGTCTTCCGGTGAAATACCCATATCTGTAAAAATGAGACTGGGTTCTACAAAGACTAATAGTAGTATTATAGATAACGCAAAAGCTTGCGAAGAAAATGGCGCCTCTTTTATAGTGGTTCATTGCAGATACAGATCAAATAGTTATAATGATGATTCTGATTGGGAAATGCTTAAAAAAGTAAAAGATAGTGTTTCAATTCCGGTAGTAGGCAATGGTTCTATTTTTACACCGGAAGATGCAATTAATATGAGGGAGCAAACCGGAGTAGATTCCGTAATGGTTGCAAGAGGTGCGTTAGGAAACCCTTTTATCTTTTCAAGATATAATTCAATAATGGAAAAAGGGATTGATCCCGGCGAACCAGGCTTAGAAGAAAAATTAAATATAGCAATTAGACATTTAAACATGTTAGTTAGCGATTCTGGAGAAAGATCCGGAATTATAAAAGCCAAAAAACATTTATTTTGGTATTTTAGATTAGAGGATGGAATATATCAATTAGTTGAAAAAGTAAAAAAACTAAAAGAAGTAGATGATATAATAGGTTGTTTACATGAACATGTAGATAATATTGCTGCAAATAAATTTGAAAAACTTAATATAGATGAAATAAATAAAAGTTTTAATGAACGAGTAATGTTCTGGCAGATTGATTAAAAGCCAAAAAAAAAATTAAAGACAGTTAAATATGAAAAAAGAAATTATAATTAATTCATCAACAACACAAACAAGAGTTGCAATAACAGAAGACAGCAAACTTGTAGATTTTTTTGTAGAAAATCCTGAAAAAGAGAGAATGGTTGGTGATATTTATTTTGGTCGTGTAGCCCGTATTCTTCCCGGTATTAAAGCCGCTTTTGTTGATATAGGACTTAAACACGATGCATTTTTACACTTTTCCGATATTGGAAAAAGATTAGAAGCTCTTCAAACTGTATTTGGAGATGATGGTGATTCTGAAGTTGATGATGAAGATGATGAAAAAATACCACATACTTCTAAAGATGATTCTGTAAATAAAGAGACCGAAGTTCCCAAGCTTAGAAAAGGTCAGGATATTTTAATACAAATATTAAAAGAGCCTATTGGTAATAAAGGTGTCAGAGTCACTTCCTCAATTTCAATTCCCGGCAGATTTTGTGTGCTTCTTCCATTCGATAGAAAAATTGGAATATCGAAGAAGATTGTTGATTTTAAAGAGAGACGCAGGTTAAAAAAACTTGCAAGAGGCATTATACCACAGAATTGCGGATTGATAATTAGAACCGCTGCTAAAGATCAGGATGAAGACATTTTAGCAAGCGATCTTAAATATTTATCAAAAGCATGGGGCGATATTCAGGAGCAAGCCCGTACAAATGAACCTCCAACGCTTATTTATAAAGATTTAAGTACTACATCTAGCGTTATAAGAGATTTACTTACACCTGATGTTAGTAAAATATTTGTAGATTCAAAAAAATTATATCGCGAAATACGCGGATACATTTCTCTTGTACAGCCGGCTTTACTGGATAAAGTTGAACATCTTAAAGACGATGAACCAATATTTGAGACCTTTGGAATTGAACAACAAATCAAATTGCTGATGCAAAGGCAGGTTCCTCTTCCTAGTGGCGGACATATTGTTATCGACCATACTGAAGCAATGATTGTGGTTGATGTTAACTCTGGAAGATATGCCGCAAAGAAAGATCAGGAATTAAATTCGCTAAAAACAGATCTTGAAGCCGCACGGGAAATAGTACGACAATTGAGACTGAGAGATATTGGCGGTCTAATGGTCATTGATTTTATTGATCTTGAAGAAGATAAAAACAGAAAAAAAATATATGATGAACTTAAAAAAGAGTTCAAAAAAGATAGAGCGAAAATAGCGTTATTACCAATGACTGATTTTGGAATTATTCAGATAACACGCCAAAGAATTAGAGAGAATATACTGCAGTCTATGAATGAAGTTTGTCCATATTGCCATGGAACGGGACTTCTAACAAAGCAGTCGAATCTAATTCATGAAATAGAAGAGTGGTTAACTAAATATAAAATCTATCATAGAGAAAGAGTATTGATAATAAAGTGCAATCCGCATCTTGGCTTAAAGTTAAAAGAGGGAAAAATAAAAACTCTGACCAAGCTTCAGTTTAAGTTTTTCCAGAGAATTAAGTTAGAAGAAGATATTAAAATGAGTCCTGGAAAATTTAAAATTATTTCGGAAAAAACGGGTGAGGATTTAACGGATAAGTACTAAATATTACATGCTTATTTTTAGTAAAAGCTTTTCGTTAATAAGGAATAATTTTTTAACTTTTAGTTCCAATTATTTGGAAATTGAAAATATTTTAAGGTGAGAAGTATGAAATTTTTTATTGATACCGCAAATATTGATGAGATACGAGAAGCAGAAGCTTTGGGTATTTTAGATGGTGTAACTACAAATCCTTCACTTGTAGCAAAGGAGGGAAAAGAGTTTATTCCCTTGTTAAAAGAAATTGTTGAAATAGTTGACGGACCAGTCAGCGCAGAAGTAGTTTCAACTGATTATGAAGGAATAATTAGAGAAGCCGAAGATTTAGTAAAAATTCATAAGAATATTGTAATTAAAGTTCCTTTAATTAAAGAAGGTCTTAAAGCAGTAAAAACTTTAAGCGAAAAAGGAATTAAGACAAATGTTACATTATGTTTTTCGCCGTCGCAGGCTTTATTAGCTGCTAAAGCGGGTGCAACTTATATAAGTCCGTTTGTTGGAAGATTAGATGATATTAGTCACGACGGGATGGAATTAATTGCGCAGATAATAGAAATTTATGATAATTATAATTTTGCTACTGAAGTTTTAGTGGCCAGTATAAGACATCCGCTGCACTTGGTTGATGCCGCCAGAATGGGTGCCGATGTTGCAACCATGCCTTTAAGTGTAATTGATAAACTGTTTAAACATCCTTTAACCGATTTAGGTTTAGAGAAGTTTTTAAGTGACTGGAAAAAACAAAATTAATTGGACTAAAATGAAAACGACTAAATTTTTAAAAATACATGAAAGTTTAAATGCAAAACTAGTTGACTTTGCAGGGTTTCAGATGCCGGTACATTATTCTTCAATTATAGACGAACATAAATCAGTTAGAAATTCTGTAGGAGTTTTTGATGTTTCCCACATGGGCGAAGTTATAATTAAAGGTGAAAAAGCTTTAGATTTTGTTCAGCATATTACAATAAATGACGCTTCAAAATTAAATATAGGAAGAGTACAATATTCCGCAATGTGTTATAAAGACGGTGGAATTGTTGACGATCTTCTGGTATATAAAATTGCTGATGACGAATACATGCTTGTTGTTAACGGCGCAAATAAAGATAAAGATTTTGAATGGATGAATAAAAATAATTCATTTGGAGTTGATATAAATGATGAAAGTGATGAATATTCACTTTTAGCTATACAGGGTTCAAATTCAAAACAAACCTTAGATAAAATTTGTTCTAAAGAATTGGATATGGAATATTATCATTTCTTTAAAGCAGAAGTAGCCGGAATAGAAATGATAGTTTCTAGAACCGGTTATACAGGCGAACTTGGTTATGAAATCTATTTTAAAGGTGATGAAACAGTTGCTGAAAAAGTTTGGGCCGCAATATTTGAAGCCGGTGCAGAGTTTGAAATTAAACCTATTGGACTCGGAGCCAGAGATTCTTTGAGATTGGAAATGGGATTTTGCCTTTATGGAAACGATATTGATCAAAATACAAATCCATTAGAAGCCGGTTTAAATTGGATAACTAAACTGAAAAAAGGTGATTTTGTTGGCAGGGATTCACTTGTTAAAATTAAAGAAGAAGGAGTTTCGAGAAAGCTGGTTCCTATTATAGCTGAATCAAGAGCCTTCCCAAGAAATGGATATGAAATATCTGTAAATGATGAGATTGTTGGAAATGTTACAAGTGGAACAGTAAGTCCTGTTCTTGAAAAGCCAATTGCCCTTGCTTATGTAAAAAAAGAGCTGGCTGTTGAAGGCAACAGAGTAAACATGATAATTAGAGGAAAAGAAATTCCTTGTATAATAACTAAATTACCATTTGTTAAAAAATAATATGAAAATAGACGTTTTATTATCGCCTCTTAATGCGGATGAATTACACTTTACTGGTAAAACAACAGTTGTAATAGATGTTTTAAGAGCTACAACCACAATTGTAACAGCTCTTCAAAATGGAGCGCGTGAAGTTGTTCCGGTTGGCAGTGTTGATTTTGCCATGAAAATATCTGGTTCAGCTGCAGGCGGCCAGACACTTCTTTGCGGTGAAAGAAATATTACTATGATAGAAGGCTTCTCTTTAGGTAATTCACCTTTAGAGTATGACGAAGAAACAATTAAAGGAAAAACCATTGTGTTTTTTACAACTAATGGTTCAAAATCTATTGTTAAAGCAAAGTTTTCAGAGAATTTATTGATTGCTAGTTTTATTAATATGAATGCAATAGTCAATCATTTAGTAGAACTTGGCAACGATGTTGAAATATTATGTTCTGGTTCTGAAGGTAAATTTTGTATAGAAGATACTGCCTGTGCGGGAAAAATAATTTCGGAAATTAAAAGCAGAGTTCATGAAGTTATTCTTACAGATTCGGGCAGAGCAAGTGAACTGATTTATGATTCGTTTGGTAAAAATCTTGACGAAATGTTATTAAACTGCGATCATGGAAAAAAATTACAGGAAAAAGGATTTGCGGACGATATTAAATATTGTTCACAATTAAGTATTAGCGATATAGTTCCATATTATGATGCAGGTACTATTAAAATAGTTCAGCCAAAAGAAGTTCAACAATCTGAAAATAAAAATTAGAATTAATGGCTGCTAAAAAAATATCCAAAAAAACAAAAGATAATGGTGATAACTATTTTGTTATTTCCATTGAAAAGAAAAAAAAACTTATAGGGATTTTATTATCTCTGTTTGCACTTCTAATTTTTCTTAGTATTCTTTCCTATTCAAAATATGACAGAGCAAATTTAACTTTTGATTTTAAAGATTTATTCAGAATCTTCTCAAGCGATCCCGAATTTGTTCATCGCGCTGAAAGTACGCATAACTGGCTGGGTATTTTTGGAGCTTATATCTCTAACTTTTTTATCCATAATACAATTGGGTTCTTTTCATTAATTTTCCCGGTAATTTTATTTATGTGGGGAGGAGCTGTAATTCGTGGTCAGAACTACAAATTATCAGTCCACCTTACTAATTTTATGATTATAACGGGAGTTATAATTGCAACCTTTTTTGGTGTTCTCCGTTTCGAGTTAGATGTAATGATGGATGTTCCACAGATATCGGGTAAAATTGGGGATTTTCTTGGCATAGGTCTTGGCAGATTATTAGGCGGTCTGGGCAGTATAATATTCTTGTTAACAGCATTAACAGTTACTTTAATAATTTCATTTGATATTAAATTTGAAGAAATTTTTGAATTTTTAAAAACTCAGTTTGCTGATGCTTTTAGTGAAGGAGAGAGTAAGAATTCGATTACAATAAAAAAATCTGAATTAGATAAACCGGAAACCAACTTAGATAAAATTAAAAAGCTAAGTAAGAAAATAAAACCTGAAAAGGCTGAAATAGAAGAAACAAATGAGTTGGTTGGGGAAGATGAAATTCCGGCTAAAGAAACTACAATTAGAATTGTTAAAAATGATAAACCCGGCAAAATAATAGAAGATATTTTTATTCCCGAGCAGGCTAATAAAAAAGAAGAGGTTGTAGAATTTGATGATATTATTCCGGCAATTGATAAAGATGAAGAAGCCGCTCTTCCGGAACCGTGGGAAGAAAAGATAAAATTTGATCAGCCAAATTTAAGCTTATTAGCTATACCTGATGAACCTGAAGATGTTGATATTGCTGAGGACGAGTTAAAACGCAATGCCGAATTGCTAAAAGAAAAACTCTCCCTTTTTGATATTGAGATAGAAGATATTTCAGTAACTCCCGGTCCGGTTGTAACTTTGTATGAAATTGTTCCGGCTCCCGGTGTTAAAATAAGCAGAATAGTAAGTTTGGAAAATGATATTGCTTTGGCTTTAGCTGCCAGAGGAATAAGAATTATTGCTCCAATACCAGGTAAAAGTGCCATTGGTGTTGAGATTCCAAACGCAAAATCGTTATTGGTTAGTGCCCATAGTATACTTGCAAAGATTAAGGATGTTAAAGCTGAGTTGCCTATAGCTCTTGGTAAAACAATTACCGGTGATATTTATATTACGGATTTAGCGTCAATGCCTCACTTGCTTATTGCCGGTTCAACCGGCTCCGGGAAAAGTGTTGGTATTAATATGCTTATAACAAGTTTAATTTATTCAAAACATCCGTCTGATGTAAAATTTGCTATTATCGATCCTAAGAAAATTGAACTTTCATTCTATGGTAAACTGAATAAACATTACCTTGCTATTTCACCTGATCTTGACGAAGAGATTATTACAAATCCTCAAAATGCTCTATTATTACTAAAGTCGGTTGAGTATGAGATGGAGAAACGTTATGACAAGCTTGCTAAAGCCGGTGTAAGAAATATAGTTGATTACAACAAAAAAATTCTTGATAAAAAGAAGAAGCCTGCTGATACAGAAAAAATGAAACATTTTAAACTTCCTTACATTGTTATGATAATTGATGAGTTGGCAGACTTGATGATGACAGCCGGAAAGGAAGTTGAGGCTCCTATTTGCAGACTTGCACAGTTAGCAAGAGCAGTTGGTATTCATTTAGTAGTCGCGACACAGAGACCTTCTGTGAACGTTATTACAGGTACAATAAAGGCTAACTTCCCGGCAAGAATTGCTTATCAGACTGCAACAAGAATTGATTCTAGAACTATCCTCGATATGAAGGGTGCGGAACAACTTTTAGGACGCGGCGATATGTTATTCCTTCCAGGCGGTGCTCCAAAGCCTATTAGGATTCAGAATGCTTTTATCTCTACTGACGAAGTTGAAAAAGTTACAAATTTCATTTATGTACAGGAAGGTTACAAGAAACGTTATTTCCTTCCATCGCTGGTTGAAAAAAATATTTCTGCGGCAGGAACTGATTTCTTAGCCGATCTTGATCCAATGTTTGCTGATGCGGCAAAAGTGATTGTAAGACATCAGCAAGGTTCTGTTTCTCTGCTGCAAAGAAGATTAAAACTAGGTTATTCCCGTGCAGCCCGTATTGTTGATCAGTTAGAACAAGCCGGAATTGTAGGCCCATCCGAAGGAAGTAAAGCCAGAGAAGTACTTGTGGAAGATGATCAGCAGTTAGATTCAATATTGAGAGCTCTCTAATGAAATCTTTAATTGTTTTTTTACTGCTTGCTGTTTTTTCCACTTTGTCAGCACAACATGAAGATGCGGTTCTTAAGGATATACAAACTAGATTTTCAATGATCAAAGATTTTGAAGCCGGGTTTATTCAGACCACAAAATTTTTATCAGTGGAAAACAATGTTACACTAACCGGGCAGTTTTATTATAAACCAGGCGGAAAATATAGAATAGAGTTAAAGGGACAGACAATTGTTTCTGACGGCACTAATGTTTGGAATTTTAATAGGAAGATGAATAGAGTAGTTATTAATAGTGTAGCAGACGAACCTTCATCTTTTTCGTTTGATAAATTTATATTTGATTACCCCAAACTCTGTAAAATAACTTCATCAAAATTAAATGATAAGGTTACAATTTTTCTTGAACCGGAAACTGATGATCTGGATTTTCAAAGCGCAAAGATTTGGTTTGATAGTGATAACATAATCGAGAAGTTGGAAATTAGAGATAATAGCGATGCTGTTTATGAGTTATCGTTTAAGAACATAATTCTAAATAATAATATTGAAGAAAAAAAGTTTAGTTTGGAACCTGAGAAAGGTACTAAAATAATTGATCTCAGGTAGTTAATATGACAGATACATTAAAGAAAGTTTTTGGTTATTCCACTCCGTTTTTACTTACAGCACTCTTTATATATTTATCCTTTAAAGATGTTGAGTTAGCTGAATCAATAGATTTAATTTCAAAAATGTCCATTTTATGGTTTTTTGTATTTTATATTTTTCACTATTTAGCCCATATTGTAAGAGCTTTCCGCTGGAAAATAATAGTTAAATCTATAAAAAAAGATACATCACTGCTTAACATGCTTGGTGCAACCATGATTGGTTATGGTGTTAATTATGCTGTCCCGAGACTTGGTGAAATATACCGCCCGTTTTTTTTGGGAAAGTGGGAAGGTATTTCAAGATCGGCTTTGTTAGGTACAATTGTAGTTGAAAGAATAATAGATATTATAGTATTGGGGTTTTCCACGCTTTTAAGTGTCTATGTTTTTCCCGGTAATTTATTCGAAGAAATAGAATGGCTAAAACCAGCATTGCTTTTCGGAGGATTAGTAATGGGCGGGGTTGTTATTTTTCTTTATCTGGTAGTTCATTTTAAAGAAAATTTTTACAACACTATTTTAAGCTTTGTTGGTCGTTTCTCAAAAAAAATTGCCGATAAATTAGCGTACATTTTTCACATGTTGGTTGATGGTTTTTCTACTGTTAAAACTTTGAAAAACTGGACTTATACAATTGGGCTTTCTGTAATTATTATGCTGCTTTATGGATTAACAAGCTATCAGGCTTTTTTAGTTCTAAGAATGGAAGAAATAATACCGGTATCGTTAGCAATGGGCTGGGTTGTTATGACAATTAGCGCATTTGGTATTGTTATTCCTACCGTTGGAGGTACAGGCTCATATCATATAATTGTGATCTCTATTTTAGCGGTATTCGGATTTTCAAACGAAGTAGGTATGGCTTATGCATTATTTACTCATACTGTGGCATCAATTTCGTTTATAGTGTCAACTATCTTTTTTGTGTTTTATATAAATCACAGACGTGCAAAGATAGAAGGCGCGTCAAAAGAAACATTCTTTAGTGTTTTCAAAATTGATTCGGAAGAAAAATGAAAAAACTAATTATACTGATTTTTTTACTGTCTGTAACATCGGTTAAATCTCAATGGGATATATCAGCCGGAATGGGAATTAATCAAGTAAACGCGTCTTCATTTAGAGAATATATTAATGTAATTCGCAATGGTGATTTAAATGATTTCTTTACAGCCGCTGATTTTTTTGGAACAGTAAATTATTCTGTCTCAGAAGATTATCAGGTTGGTATTGAAATCGGTTATTCAATTTATTCATATAATACAGACTTTATAACCGGTAAATATGATATATCGTTAGGAGTTTTAAGACCTTCAGTATTATTGCTTTATGTAATAACCGGTGAAGGATATAAATTAAAACTTGGCGGTGGTGTAGGAATTCGTTTATTTAATGTTAATGAAAAAATCCCGCCAATTGACCAGGATTTTTCTACTCTTGGGTTTGGAGTTTTATTAAAGGCAGAAGGATATACTAAACTAAGTGATAATCTTTATGCCGTAATTGGTTTTGATACAAGGCTTGATTTTACCGGTGATCTGGAGAATGATGATCTTACACTTTATAATTCTGTTGATAGAGAAAATGTAACTGTTGGTTCTTTTTCAGTGGGAATAAAACTAGGTGTTTCATATTATTTTTAAGAGGGATTTGTGAGTATAATTGAAGCAATTATATTAGGTGTTATACAAGGTTTAACAGAGTTTTTGCCAATCAGCAGTACCGGGCATTTAACTGTTGCCGGAAAACTTATGGGATTGATTTCAGCAGAAAATCCGGAACGGTGGACAAGTTTTATAGCTGTTATTCAGATGGGAACTCTGGTAGCAATTCTTATATATTTCTGGAAAGATTTGTGGAATATACTTATAGATTTTTTTAAGGATAATTTATTTAAGAGAAAAGGTTTTAAAGAGCAGTCTCAAAATTCCAAAATGGGATGGTACATTATAATTGGTTCTATTCCTGTTGTTATTATTGGTTTAGGATTTAAAGATCTTATTGAAGGAGCTTTTACAAAGAATCTTTATGTAATTGGCATAAGTCTAATTGTTCTTGGTCTTATCTTAAGCTTTGCCGAAAAAATTGGCAAATTCAATAGAGAATTAAAAGATTTAACATGGAAAGACGCTTTAGTAATTGGATTTGCGCAATGTTTAGCACTTATACCCGGCTCATCCCGGTCTGGTACAACAATTACCGGCGGACTTTTTCTAGGATTTAAAAGAGAAACTGCCGCAAGGTTTTCTTTTCTGCTTAGTGTTCCGGCAATTTTTGGAAGCGGACTTTTACAGTTTATTGATTCATTGGAGTACATAGATTATTCAGGGATAGTTGATTTATCAATAGCTACAATTGCCGCAGCAATAAGTGGTTATTTAACAATCGAGTTTTTATTGAGATATTTAAAAAATCACTCGACAAATGTTTTTGTATTTTACAGAATAATTATTGGCAGTACAATTTTATTCCTTATTGTTGAAGGAATTATTAAACCCTAAGGAGGCAAAAATTGAAAAAAATTATTATCTTATTCGTTACTTTAATATTAGTGGCATGTTCCCAAGATAAAATTGAAGAAAAAAAACTTTCACAATCTGAGAGAGGAGATAAATTGAAAGAACTATTGTCGTTACAAGACAACGAAATCCTTGTGGCTAAAATGGCTACAAACATGGGAGATTTGGAAATTGAACTTTTCGCAAAGCAAACTCCTAAAACGGTTGAAAACTTTGCAGGCTTAGCATTAAACGGATATTATGATGGTATTTCTTTTCATAGAATAATTGCTGAATTCATGATTCAGGGCGGAGATCCTTCCGGAACTGGTTCCGGAGGTAAAAGTTTGTGGGACGGAGATTTTGAAGATGAAATAGTTCCAGGCTTAACACATGAAAGTGCCGGAATTCTTTCTATGGCTAATCGTGGCCCAAATACAAACTCAAGTCAGTTTTTTATTACACTTGTTCCAACTCCCTGGTTAGATGGAAAACATACTGTATTTGGTAAAGTAATTTCCGGAATTGATATAGTTGAGAAAATTGGAAATGTCCCGACAACTCCGCCATTTGATAAGCCGGTTAACGAAGTAAAAATGGAAAAAGTTACAATTGAAAAAAGAGCTAAGTAGTTTTTACTATTTTAGTTTATTTTATAATGCCGGCGTTACATTAAGTTTGTTCTTGTGAAGTCGGCATCTTTTGATTTACAAGTAATTGGATAAATTTTGGCAAAAGAAAAATTACAATCAGTTTATAGTTTAAGCCCTTTCCTGAAGAAAGATAATTTACTCCCGATTTATTTTTTATGCGGAGTTGATATTTTTGCGCTTGAAGGTGCAACAAAAGCAATTGAAAAAGCTGTTTCATCATTAATTGAATCTGATTTTGATAAAGAAGTAATTAGTGTTGAGAAAGGACAGAAAATAGCAGGTATTATTGATATAGCATCTGCATTTCCATTTGGAAACGGTAAAAAGCTTATAATAGTTAAAAACTTTGATAGAATTGCTGATAAAAAAGATTTTGCCCAATATGTGAATGATCCTGCAGAATCAACTATAATGATATTGACTCAGTCAGTTTCAATTACAGCTTTAAAAACTGAACCATTTAAATCTTTAATTGGGAAGAATTATGTTTTTGAAGCGGCTGAACTAAAAGGAGCCGAATTACTAAACTGGCTTTTGAAACACGCAGTCAGGGTTAATCTTATTCTTAACAGGCAAAATGCCCAAATACTGATTGATTTAGTTGGTGAAGATAAATCCTTACTTGAGATGCAGCTTACTAAGTTTTATGATTTTGTAGGTAAAGATGGTGAGATTACGGAAGATGTAATTAAAAATCTTTCGTCTGTAACAAAAGAGTTCAATATATTCGATTTACAAGACGCGCTTTCCAGAGGTGATAAGGCAAGGTCTTTGGAAGTTGCATATAATCTGATTGATTCCGGACAAGAGCTGACTTACATAATTTCTATGTTAACACGATATTTTACAACAATTGCGCAGGCGCAAGAGTTTATTCAAAAAAGAATTCAGGATAATGAAGCAGCTAAAATAATTGGTGTTTCCTGGTTTTATTATAAAAAATGCAAGGAAACTTCTTTTTTTAGAAATGATAAAAGATTGCTGAATGTTTCCAGAGCTCTTTTGAAAGCTGATTTATCTGTTAAAACTTCAGTTGCTGATCCTAAAACCACAATTGCAATACTTCTTTCCGAGATTTTGAAATAATCAAAAAAAAATGGTTTACATAGTAATTTTTAATTAAATTTTTGAAACAAAATATAAAAACAAGAGTATAAACGAAGTTGAAAAAGAAATTTGCTGAATATACTGACGAAGAACTCATAAAAGAATTTCAAGATCATAATACTTTAGAGTGTTATGAATTGCTGGTAAAACGATACAAAGATCCTTTAACAAATTTTGTTTACCGTTTTGTTGGCGATAGAGATGTGAGTACGGATATTGTTCAAGACACAATGATTAAATTTTATTTGAACAAAGATTCATATAAATCAATTGCAAAGTTTTCAACATGGATTTATACAATTGCCGGTAATCTTGCTAAAAACGAACTTAAGAGGAGAAGCAGAAGAACAATATTTTCAATACATAAATCGGATGACGATAAAACGATTGAGATTGAAGATAAAAAATTCTTTTCGCCCGATAGAGTTGCTGATAGTGTGATTAAAAACGAGATAATTCAAAAAGCATTATTAAAAGTTAAAGAGGTTTATCGCGAAGTTGTTATTCTTAGAGATATTGAAAGTTTTTCATACGAAGAAATTTCAGAAATGACCGGTTTATCAATCGGGACAGTTAAATCGAGAATAAATCGCGGTAGAGCTCAATTACAAAAATTACTAAAACATATTTATAACGAGTAAGCCTATGAAACCAGAACTTTACGATAATTATGACCAAAAATTTGATAAACTCATAAATGATTTAAAAGGTCTTCCGAAAGTAAAAGCAGATGATAATTTTGAGTTTAATCTTATGACAAAAATTCAGAATGGTCAGTTTAAATCGAATCTTGAGCCGAGGAAAAAGTTTGGTCTTTCCTGGACACTTATTCCTTCAACAGCAATTGCCTTAAGTGCCGTTATTTTGTTTTTTATAATCTCTGATTCTTCTAATGATTTGGAAAACCCATTTAATGTTGCGCCCCAGCTCCGCGGTAATGTCGCGTCTCAATTTGAAGATTCCGTTAATGGAAATAGTAAAAAAGCAGTAGAACAGGAAAGTTTCAAAGAGGAAAAAACTGATATTACTCAGGCAGAAAATAATTTAGCAAAACAAAATGTTAAGCAGCAGCTTGCAAATGGAAGAGATCTTCCGCTTGATAATTATATAAATGAATCGCCTTCTGAAATGAGAAATTCATTAAGTGGAACTCAGACTGTTAGCCAGACTAACAGACGAAATTCTTCTTCTGTATATATAAGAGTTGAAAACTCGAAAGAGGCAATAGAGAAAAACAAAGCAAAACTAGATTCCTTAAATAAAGTTATGAAAAAAGAAGATATTGAGAAGTAGATAATTTTGTATTTATGAGAATCTTTCTTATATTAAAAGTCTGAAATTTATTTTAAAGGAAATGATACTATGAAAAATAATACTCATCCAAAGTATGTAAAGTGTGCAGTATCTTGCGTATGTGGCAACAATTTTGAAACAAGATCAACTGTTGATACTATCAAACTTGAGATTTGCTCAGAATGTCATCCGTTTTTTACTGGAAAACAAAAATTTATTGATTCAACTGGTAGAGTTGAAAGATTCAATAAAAAATATGGCATTCAAAAATAAGCTTAAATTATTAATAAGTTTTACATAAAGACCGCTATAAATGCGGTCTTTTTTTGGGTCTAAAAGTAAGTGTTATAATAATTTAAATATATTGACAAAGAAAAATGAAATTGGTATATTTGATGTTCTAAATTAGATTTGAGATGGAGGATTTGATGTTCGCGGTTGTGGATATAGCTGGACAACAATTACAAGTTGAAGAAAACGCAAAATATTATGTACCTAGGTTAGATGCGGCAGCAGATGCAGAAGTAGAGTTTGATAATATTTTAGCCGTTATTAATGGTGATGAAACTAAAGTTGGAACTCCTAAAATTGAAGGAGTTAAAGTAACTGCTAAAGTTTTAGAACATATTAGAGATGATAAAGTTATTGTTTTTAAGAAAAAAAGAAGAAAAGGTTACAGAGTTTTTAACGGACATAGACAACAATTAACAAGAATCGAAGTTAAAAAGATAGGATAAACCGGAGGTAATTTTATGGCTCATAAGAAAGGACAAGGTTCGTCTAGAAACGGTCGTGATAGTAATCCACAATATCTTGGTGTTAAAAGATTTGGTGGCGAACAAGTTACAGCCGGCTCAATCATTGTACGTCAGAAAGGTACAAAATTTCATCCAGGATTGAATGTAAAAAGAGGTGGTGATGATACTCTGTTTGCAACAATGGATGGATTTGTAAAATTTGTGACTAAACGAGGTAATAGAACTTTCGTAAGCATAAACGATGCAGGATAAGTTTTTTCGATCCCGCTAATTAAGCGGGATTTTTTTTATCCTTACCGTTAAAGTAATTGAGTTTTTTTATGATTATTTGGTAAATGTATTTTTCCCACATTCTATTGTCTGCACCACCGATAACTTTTTTCGGTTTTTATAAGTTCATTTCCCTGCATTTTATTAACTTTTTTATAACCTTTTCGGCACGTGAAAATCGGTTCAGAAATTATAATTATACAGAAATCAAAAAAAAACACCTTTTGCAATTAATTTAGAGTCGCAAGCAATCCGTTAATTTTTTATTGGTTTATATTAATAAAACGATTAGGTAAATTGAAAAAACGCCCTAATAACTTTAAATAGGCTTTTTCAAGTATAAGAAAATTTGCTCATTTTTTTTCTTGATTGTTTATAAGCGAAAATATTATTTTACATGATAAAATAATATATAAGTATCCGAATGTGTCTAAGAAGATTCAGAGTCTTAAAAAGCATAAAGATTAGAAATTGAGGAAGTGGTTTTGAGTTTAACTCAAAATTTTTTGTTCTGCCGGATAGTAGAAAATATCAACATAGTTAATAGTGGTAAATATCAACAATGATAAAAGAAAATGGAAATAAGTTATAGCCTGAAACATAAACCGATTTTACCTATTAGAACTGCTGCTGAAATGCTTGGTGTTTCTGTTCATACAATTCGCATGTATGAAAGAGAAGGTTTAATAATTCCTCATAAAAGTGAAGGTAACCAAAGACAATATTCTCATGCGGATATTGAAAGACTGGAATGTATTAGAAAAGCTATAAAAGAGCTGAAGATAAGCATAAATGGCGTAAAGATGATGTATTCGTTATTACCCTGCTGGAGTGTTGTTGAATGTAGTGAGGAAGATAAGACAAATTGTTCTTCTTACGGATGCCACACTGAACCATGCTGGGCAATAAATCACCCAAATACAACTTGCGAAAATAGAGACTGCCGGGAATGTGAAGTTTACAAAGATTATACAAAGTGTGGTGAAATAAAGGAATTAATAAAAAAAGTATCTAAAAATAAATTATGAGTTCATTATCACATAAATATTAATAACGTTGCAAATTACATGTGGTGGTGAATTAGAAATTGAAAGCAAACTCTCAAAGTTTTACTCTCATTACCTTTTAAAAAATTAAACTAAAAATGGAAATTACTGACAATTAAGGCTGAAATCTTATGTTCAGTAAAATTTGACCAATAAAAAAATGACTATTATCAAAAAATAAAGATTGGAGATCTAATGAAAAAAGTTGTTATGCTATTCATGTTTACAGTTATGTCTGTAAGTTTATTCGCTCAAAATGGTGCGAGATTAATTGACTATAATGCAAAATCGATTGGACGGGGCGGAACTAGTATCGGGATATTCGATAGCCCAAATCTTATGCTTACTAATCCGGGTGGTATTTCGTTTTTAGAAAAATCACAATTAGATGTAAATTTTTCGGCAATGATACCTTCTCTTCATTTCAAAAATGATTTAAATGATAAAGATGGAGAAGACAGTTTCTTTCCTTTACCATCAATAGCATATGTTAATAAGTGTAAAGAAAATGCAGTAACATGGGGATTCGGAGTTTTTACAATTGGCGGTATGGGTGCTGAATTTGACCTTAAACATCAATTATACGGCGATGATCTTCAAAACTATTATTCTAATTTAGGAATAATTCAGTTTGGTCCATCTATTGCTTATAAATTTAATGAAAACTTATCTGTAGGTATATCTGCTCATCTTGTTTATGCAATGATGGATTTTAGAATGCCTTTTGCAATGGCTCCTGAAATGTTAGGCGGACAAATACCTGGAATGGGTGGAATGTCATTTGGCGGTCTTTTTGCCGCTCCTCCTCAAATGGGTGGATTTGGTTATGATGAATTAACAGCTTATTCACGAATGGATGATCTTTCCGCGTTAGGATTTAACGGAAAAATTGGTGTGGCATATAAAGTAAATGAAAAGTTATCGTTAGGATTAAAATACAGCTTGCCTACAAAATTAAATTTCAAAGATGGTACAGCTTCAATGGATATGTCCGCTCAGTTCAACGAAGCTGTCGGGTTAGCTATTCAGGGTACAATGGCTCAAGGTTATACAATGGAGCAGGCTCAAGGAGCTGTTATGCAGCAGTTTGGCGGAATGGGAATTGATGTTAATGATGCTATGATAAACGGTGTTGTATCTGAATATGATCTTGAAGCTGAATTAACAATGCCGCAATCACTGGGATTTGGTATTTCATATGCTCCGGTTCCTTGTTTACGTTTAGCATTAGATGCTGAATGGTTAAACTGGTCCGACGCATTTGATACTATGACTTTAACAATGACTGATGGTACTAATAACAATGTAAATACAATGTTGGGTTCTGAATCAATAACAATTCCTTTCCAGATGAATTGGGAAGATACATACATTGTTAAATTAGGTGTTGAATATGATGTTAATAAACAAATTACATTAAGAGGCGGTACTGCTTTAGGATCAAATCCTGTTCCCGATGCAACTGTATTTCCAGTGTTTCCGGCTATAGTTGAAAACCACATAATGTTTGGTGCAAGTTATAAAGTTAGCGAACCAATCACAGTTCATGCATCATTTCAAAAAGCACTTGATAATGATCAGACAGGTTCATCAGATAACGTAGTTAGCCGCGAATTCCGTAATGCGACAAATACATTAGGAAACAGCTTTTTTAATTTAGCTTTATCCTGGACGCTATAATCCGAAGAGGATAAAAGATTTAAACTCATTGAGCGCGGTAATCTACTGCGCTCTTTTTTTAAATTCCAGTTTATGCGGAGATTCATGATGAAGAAAATTTTAATTTTATTGATTTCAGTTATCTGTATTTCAACTATAATTGCACAAGAAGAAACTGAACACGGAATATATACTTTAGCTGTAAAAAATATCAAAAAAGATTTTGCAGAGGTTGATAATTCAATTCTGACTTTATTGGATAGTTCAAATTTCGTAATTGAAAGTCATAGAGCAGTTGCTTCTCCAGACAGAGTAAGAGAAGAGAAAGAAGAACACTGCGGATTTAGCGGGAGTTCATTTGTATTAACTTCTACAGACTATACTAAAATGTTAACATCGTTTGGAAACAAATATTTAACCGGAGCATTTATAAGAATCGGGTTATATGAAACTACCGATGGTGTTCATATAGTTATTGCTGATCCGGAAACCATAAACAGAATTTTATTTAACGATCTTTTCGAAAACGATGAAATCGAAAAATATAACAGCGTTATAAAAGAAAGTAAAAAACTAAAACAAGAAATAATTACACTGCTGCATGAAATTGAAGGCGGTGAAAAAATTGAAGAAATGATGCCGCCAATTAGGTGCGCGGAAAATATAGCCGAAGCTTCTAAAGATATGTTTATGATGGTTGGTTCTTTAACATTTTTTACAGATGAAGATCAATTTCCTGTAATTAATGAAATAAAAAAGAATAAGACAATTTTTGAATATGTTAGCGGGCTTAAGAATAATATTAAAGCATTTGAGCCTGATCCTGACGATATTAACTATAGATGGGCAGAATCTAAAGATGATCTTAAATGGGAAGCTATAAGTGAAGAAATTTCCCCGGATTCGACCGCAGTTTTACTGGGTTTAACGAGACCACGAACCGAAGCAGTTTCATTTAATATTGCAGGAGCAAGCAGGGAAGATGAAACAAATCTTTGTCCTGGTTTAGATCATTTATGCGCATATCCAATTGAAGTATTAATAATTGAAGATGAGGATGTAATTAAGGTTTATTCTCCTAGAGAAATGTTTAGAATGGATATGTATTTTTGGGATGCCGGAATGAACGCCTTTATGAACCACATGAGTATGCCGGCAATTTTAGACGAATCAATTTATAAAGCTTTGTTCAAGACTGCTAAGGACTAACTATATTTTTTAGAAAGGGGTTAAAACCCTTTCTAATTAATCAATATTATTTTTCGCTATTATTTTCAATGTACTTCATCCAATCGCTGGGAATTGCGCCTAATCTTAACTCCTTAATATCCTTTAATTCCAAATCTAAATCGGTAGCCAATAAATTAGCAATGTGAACAGCATTTGGAACTGTGAATTTAGAGAAATCTAGTCTAGTATCTCTTTTGTGTGAATAAACTGCTTCCACAATTCTTTCGGGCAAACCCCATAATGCTAAAAAATAGGCCGCAACATCTGAATGAGAAACATCATATAGTTCATATTCAGCTTGAGAAAATCTGCATTGTTTTTCTTTCATTAAATTAAAAACATCGTATGGATAACCATCAACACTTAGCATAACAACTTTGCCAATATCATGAAGAAGTCCGCCTATATAAGCATCTTCAATCATTCCAATTTCATTATAATAAGCCTGGTAAATAAGTTCTTCGGCAAACCTCCCGACTTTATTACTGTGAATCCACATTTTTTCAAAATAATCTTTTATATCATCATTAATTTTAAAACTAAGATATAGCTTATGATATAGAATTAATGATTTAAGAACATTTCTGCCAAGGTAGTTTACAGCCTGGCTAGGAAGAGTAACCTTTTTCTTTAATCCAAAAAAGGATGAATTTACAATTTGTAGTACTTTTGATGTAAATGCCATATCGTGTGTTATAATTTCACTAATACGGTGCATCGAAACATTTTCTGATGATAATTCTGTTTCAAGCTTAAAATAAGTATCAGGCAGCGTAGGCAGTTCACTTATATTATTTACTACTTTAACAATCTTTTCATTAGTAATATATTTTTTAAGTGAAACGAACTTTTTAATTGTTAAGTAAACATGATCAGGGTCAAGCGGATTTGAAAAAATTCTGTGACATAGTTGTGAAAGCGGAGTTCCCATGGATTTAAAAGATGAATTTGCAAAAGCAACTCTTATAGCTTTAGGTTTCTTTCTTTTCACTAAAGTTAAAAATTCAATTATATCAATTGGTTCTATCTCTGAATCAACTATAATTATATCAAAATTATTTTCATCTAATAACTTATCCGGGTTTTCTGTGTTTTTGCAATATTTAAATTCAAATCTATCATCTTCATCTTTAAACTTTGGTAAAATCTCATCAAAATGATTTTTGTGCTTTGATAGAAATAAAATTTTTGTTTTCATGATCCACTCATAATGTTAGAATAACTTGAGAAAATATTATTATATCATCGGAAATGTTTTGTATTTATTTAAATACGTTTAATCTTTTCCCCATTTGTTAAATAATAATGATTAAACAAATTAGCACTTAAACATGAATGGATAGGAATAACTCCGATTACGTCTCCAATATTAATATCTGTTGAAGTATGTTCGTCAATCATAATTATTCCATGTTCTTGTGATAAAGATATAATGCTTAGATTCTCAAGTTGTTTGTTCCATGTTAAGTTATCATTTAACTTTACAACTTGTCCAAAAATTTCGGTGCCGCAATTATTTCTGACCCGATCCTTAGATAAATGAACAGCTCCGCCATAAATAACCATTCTGTCTTGCGCGGGTTTAGAAACAACGGGGCACGCAACTGTACAGGCTATCTGATTAAATGTACATATACCTAATTGATACTGCATTAAATCATAAAACACAAAGTTGCCCGGACGTATTTCATCAATTCCGTGGAAGTTTTCAGCTATACTGCATGAAGGTGTATCGCCGTATGAAAGCATTATATCTTTGTTGAGATGAGTTTTTATATTTAACAATCTTTCAACTGATTCATCTTTAATCTTAAGTATGTCTTCTTTTGATTGCGCCTTATATGTGTGGCCGGCATGTGTTAGCAATCCGGCTAATTGCATGTATTTTGAGTTACTAATTAAAATTGAAAGTTTTTCAAAATGTTCCAGCTGGTAATATGCAATCCCGGTTCGTCCATATCCAACATCAACTTTAATAAAAATGTTTATTTTGTGGTTTAAGGATTTTTCAAGAAATTCTACAACTTCTAATGATTCGACTAATAGATTTAATTTTATTCGTTCCGCTAAAAAATTTATTTTCCCGATTTCTAAAATATTTACCGGAAAAGCGACGGTAATATCATTCCAGCCGTTTTCAGCAAAGTATAACGCCATATCAAGAGACGATACTGTTATTTTATCTATACCAAAGTCCTTAAACCAGTTTCCTATTTCAGCAGATTGATGAGTCTTAAAATGCGGTCTAAAAATAAGATTATTCTGTTTAGCCTTATTATACATCGCTTTAATGTTAGCTATGCATTTTTCTTTATCAACAATTAATTCTGGTTGAATAATTTTCATGAATTTGCTCAGTTAATATCATAGTTTAGAACAGGCTGCAACCATTTTTCTGCTTCTTCAACAGATATATCTTTACGTTTAGCATAATCTTTAACCTGATCTTTCCCAATTTTACCAACTGTAAAATATTTTGATTTTGGATGTGCAAAATATAATCCGCAAACAGATGCCGCCGGATACATAGCCAAATTTTCAGTCAGCGATATTCCGGTTTTTTCTGTAACATTCAACAAGTTAAAAATAGTAATTTTTTCTGTGTGATCCGGTTGAGCAGGATAACCCGGAGCCGGTCTTATACCTTTGTAGTTCTCTTTTATAAGTTCTTCATTCGATAATTTTTCGTCAGAATCATAACCCCAGTATTCTTTTCTTATTTTTTCATGAATAAGTTCCGCAAAGGCTTCGGCTAATCTATCGGCAAGTGCTTTTGCTAAAATAATATTATAGTCATCGTTATCTTTTTCAAATTTTTCTATAATTTTTTCTAATCCAATTCCTGTTGTACAGGCAAATGAACCTATGTAATCATTTCCGTTTTCTTTAGGTGAAATAAAATCGGACAGAGCAAGATTTGGAACTCTGGTTGTTTTTTTACCCTGCTGACGTATAGAGTGAAACTTAGCGATTGTTTCCGAGCGATCTTTCGAATAAACTTCTATATCATCATTATTTGATGAAGCATCAAAAATTCCTAATACTGCATTAGCTTTTAAGAGTTTGTTATAAATTATATAATCAAGAAGACTGTTTGCATCATTAAACAATTTTGCTGCTTCTTTGCCAGTATCTTCGTTTTCAAGAATTTGCGGATATTTTCCTTTCATTTCCCATGCAATAAAAAACGGAGTCCAGTCAATGTATTGCCTAATTTTATCCAATGGATAGTCTAAAAGCTCAATTATACCTTTCTTATTTGGAACCGCAATATTATTAGTCCAATCCAAATACAGCTTGTTTTTTCTTGCTTCATCTATTGATAAATAATCTTTTGCAGATAATTTCTTTTTATGTAACACACGAACATTTTCATATTCATCTTTAATCTGGGCAATATACTTTTCTTTATTTTCTTTACTGCTCAATAAATTACTAACTGCGGGAACACTTTTAGAAGCATCAATAACATGTATTGTGCTTCCGCTATAGCTTGGCGCAATTTTTACGGCTGTATGAGTTTTTGAAGTTGTAGCTCCGCCGATTAAAAGAGGAAGATTAAAATTATTTCTTTCAAGTTCTTTGGCTACATGAACCATTTCATCAAGAGACGGAGTTATCAATCCGCTTAAACCAATCATATCAACATTGTGTTCAATAGCCGCCGCTAAAATTTTATCGGATGGAACCATTACTCCAAGATCAATTATTTCATAATTATTACAGGCCAATATTACTGATACAATATTTTTGCCAATATCGTGAACATCACCTTTAACAGTTGCCATTAATATTTTCCCGGCACTTTTTGTATCGCCAGCCGATTTTTTTTCTTCTTCAATAAATGGTATTAAATAAGCAACAGCTTTTTTCATTACCCTTGCGCTTTTAACAACCTGAGGCAAAAACATTTTTCCGGAACCAAAAAGATTACCTACAACATCCATTCCTGCCATTAAAGTTTCTTCAATCACACTTATAGCCGATACTGCTCTAAGTCTGGCCTCTTCTGTATCTTCTTCAATAAAATCTACTATCCCTTTTATCAGAGCGTGTTTTAATCGTTCTTCAACAGGCTCACTGCGCCATTCTTGAACTTTAACTTCACTGGGATCTTTTTGTTTTATATTTTCAGCATATTCAATTAATCGTTCTGTTGAATCTTCTCTTCTATTTAATAATACATCTTCAACCCGCAGTAAAAGTTCTTTAGGAATTTCTTCATAAATTTCTAATTGCCCTGCGTTAACAATTCCCATATCCATACCGTTTTTAACAGCATGATATAAAAATGCAGAGTGTATAGCTTCTCTTACAGTGTTGTTGCCTCTAAATGAAAATGAAACATTACTTACACCGCCAGAAATTTTTGCATGAGGCAAATTCTCTTTAATCCATTTAACCGCATTTATATAATCTACAGCATAGTTATTGTGTTCTTCTATACCGGTTGCAACAGCAAATATATTTGGATCAAAAATAATATCTTGCGGAGGGAAACCAACTTGTTCGGTTAAAATTTTATACGCTCTTTTACAAATATTTATCTTACGTTCAAAAGTATCGGCCTGCCCGTTCTCATCAAATGCCATAATTATTGCCGCTGCGCCATACTTAAGTATTTTTTGCGCATGCTCAATAAAAACTTTTTCACCTTCTTTCATACTTATTGAGTTTACAATACCTTTACCTTGTAAACATTTTAAGCCTGCTTCAATAACTTCCCACTTAGATGAGTCAATCATAATCGGCAGTTTTGCAATATCCGGTTCTGATGCTAATATGTTTAGAAACTCAACCATTGCTGATTTAGATTCAATCATAGCATCATCCATATTTATATCTATTACTTGCGCTCCGCCTTCAACCTGATCTCTGGCTACTGATAATGCTTCTTCATAGTTTTTTTCTTTTATTAGTCTGGCAAATTTTCTTGAGCCGGCTACATTTGTTCTTTCACCAACATTTACAAAATTTGTTTCTGGTCTAAACACTAAAGGTTCTAATCCGCTAAGTCTTAAATATGGTTCTATAATTGGTATTTCCCTTGGTTTAACTGTCTGGGCAAATTCTGCAAAGGCTTTTATATGTTCGGGAGTTGTACCGCAGCAGCCGCCAATTATATTAAAAAATCCATTTTCGGCATAATCAATTAAAACAGCAGACATACTTACCGGAGTTGCATCATACGCTCCAAACTCATTTGGTAATCCGGCATTTGGATGCATGCTTACAAAGAACGGAGTTTTTTCTGATAACTCTTCAATGTATGGACGCATCTGCTCTGGCCCGAATGCGCAGTTTAATCCTACTGACAATAAATTTTTTGTGTGCATTATTGAAATCAAAAATGCTTCAACAGTCTGACCCGATAATGTTCTACCGCTTGCGTCTGTAATTGTAGCAGAAATCATTATTGGTACAGCTTTGTTTATTTCCTCGCAATATTCTTCAATTCCGTATAAAGCAGCTTTACAGTTTAGTGTATCAAATATTGTTTCTATTAAAAGTATATCCGCACCGCCGTCAATTAATCCTTTAGCCTGTTCTTTATATGATTCTTTCATATCGCCGAAACTAACAGCTCTGTATCCGGGATTATTTACATCCGGAGATAATGAAGTTGTTTTATTTGTTGGTCCCATAGAACCGGCTACAAATCTGGGTTTTAAAGGATTCTGATTCGTGAATTCTACTGCGGCTTCTTTTGCTATTTTGGCTGCTTCGAAGTTAATTTTATATGCCAGGTGTGCAGTTTTATAATCTTCCTGAGAAATACTTGTTCCGTTAAAAGTATTAGTTTCAATTATATCTGAACCAGCTTCAAGATATTTTTTATGTATTTCTTTTATAATTTCTGGCTGGGTGATTGATAGAATATCATTGTTTCCCTTCAAATTTGACGGATGGTCTTTTAAGAAAGTACTGCGAAAATCTTCTTCTGAAAGTCTGTATGTCTGGATTAGTGAGCCCATAGCGCCATCTAAAACCAATATTCTTTCATTCAATATTTTTTTAATTGTATCTAACATTTTCAATCCTTTCTTAATCAAACATTTTTAATCTATATTATCAGAATTTCATCAGGATGTAACTTTTGAAGATGAACCGTAATATACTTAAATTAGAATTTAAATTAAATCAGACTATTAATAGAGGTTGAGTATGATAGTTGTAACTGGTGGTGCCGGATTCATAGGAAGTGCCGTTGTTTCAAGACTAAACGAATTGGGTCATGAAAAAATTGTTATTGTAGATAGATTAGGAACAAGTGAAAAATGGAAAAATTTAAATGGTTTAAGTTTCAGTGAAATATTCCATAAAGATGAGTTTTACAATTGGCTTATTGAAGAAAGAGTTCCGTTTAATATTAATGCTGTAATACACTTGGGAGCTTGTTCATCAACCACCGAAAAAGATTCGGATTATTTGGTTCAAAATAATCTGAGATATTCACAGGAATTGGTTAAATATTGTCTTCCGCGTAAGGCAAGGTTTATATACGCATCTTCGGCTGCAACGTATGGTGATGGTTCTTTAGGATATAATGATAACGAAGATGAATTGGAAAAACTTCGTCCGCTTAATATGTACGGTTATTCCAAACATCTTTTTGATATTTGGCTAAAAAAAATGAAAATAAGTAATAAGGTTGTTGGTATAAAGTATTTTAATGTTTACGGTCCAAACGAATTTCATAAAGCCGATATGAGAAGTGTTGTACATAAAGCTTTTGGACAAATTCTTGAAACCGGTAAAGTGAAATTATTTAAGTCGTACCATGAGGATTATGGTGATGGTGAACAAATGCGTGATTTTGTTTATGTAAAAGATGCTGTTAACATGACTCTGTCCTTTTTGGAAAACCTTGATAAAAACGGTCTCTATAATGTTGGCTCAGGTAAGGCACGTTCGTGGAATGATCTTGTAACGTCTTTATTTAATGCTATGAATAAGCCGGTTAACATTGAATACATTGATATGCCGGAAGAGTTGCGGGGTAAGTATCAGTATTTTACAGAAGCTAATCTGGATAAAATTAGAGGTGTAGGGTATAGCGAAAAAACACATTCACTGGAAGAAGGAATTACAGATTACGTTCAAAACTATTTAATGAAAAATATGTTTTTGGGTTTATCAAAATAATTATTTAGAGATGATATTTTTTTTGAAAGATATCATCTCTAAAACCACTAAAAAAGGATTACATGAAACTGGCAACTCTTTGTTATGTGCATCACGAGGGTAAAACTTTGATGCTGTATAGAAATAAAAAAGAAAATGATTACCACGAAGGTAAATGGAACGGACTTGGCGGAAAGTTTGAAGATGGCGAAACACCCGAGGAATGTGCGGTTCGCGAAGTTGAAGAAGAATCGGGGTTAACAATGCTAAACCCGGTTATGAAAGGGCATATTACTTTTCCTCTTTTTGATGGCGTAGATGACTGGTACGTTTTTGTTTTTTCAACAGATAGATTTGAAGGAAGTTTAATTGATTCGCCGGAAGGCACGTTAGAATGGATTCCGGATGATAAATTAAGTGAGCTTAATTTATGGGAAGGTGATAAACACTTTATTCCATGGCTATTTCAAGATAAATTTTTTAGTGCCAGGTTCGATTACAAAAATGGCGGGTTTGTAAATTATACAGTGAAATTTTATTAAAAAAAAGATTTATAATTTTAGGATAATTAATGAGTAATTTTTTTTCAAAACTATTTAACAGCCTTACATCATTCGATTTAATTGACAGATATCCTTCTAAGCATTATAACTTTGTAATTGATAGATTAACTTTTGTTTTAATGTTTGTGCTGGCTATACCTGTAACTTATAATTTTTTTATTGGTACAAAATTGGGAGTTATTGGAACAGTAGGTTATTGGTTTATTACTGCTGTTATTTGGTGGCGTAACCGTTACAAACCAAGTAAATATATACCATGGATAATGTATTTCTCAACCCTTGGATTGGGAATAGTGATGATGGTTTTTGTTGACGGAATCAGAAGTTCAGTTGTCTCTCTATTTCCAGCAATGATTTTAATTTTTGGGTTTTCCTTTAAAACAAGCGTTTATAAAATTTCTATATTTTTAAGTTTTACAGCACTTTTAATAACCGGAGTTTTAGAGTATTACGGCATAATTAAAATAGCATCATTGCCTCCGCTTAAACTTATATTTATTTATGATGTGTTGTACATCTACATTATAGTTGCTTTATGTATGTATATGGTGATGTTATATATTAAACACAAGGAAAACTCCTTAAAGCTTATAAATGATACTAAAGATAATTTTTTGGATATTTTATCGCACGATCTGAGAAGTCCCTTCCAAACGCTAATAGGTGTTTCAACTTTTCTAAAAGAAAATTTTAAAAACTTAAATGACGAAGAAAAAGAGAACTCGATAAAATTACTAGCTGATGGAATTAAAGACCAATACTATTTGCTTGAAGATTTATTGAGGTGGGGCGAGATACAATCGGGTAATTACAATAATAAATTTAATAATTGTTATTTGAAGTCGATAATAAGTGAAACCTTATCCTCAATTGTGTTAGTAGGACAAAAAAAAGAAATCCAGATAGAGAATCAGGTTGCAAGTGATGTTCAGTTAAAATGTGAAACTATACTTATTGCTACAGCCATTAGGAATATAATTTCTAATGCGATTAAGTTTACAAATGCCGGCAGTATTATTATTAGCAGTGAACAAAAAGATGATCAAATTATATTGTCAGTTACAGATACCGGAATTGGAATGTCGGAAAAACAAATTAAAGATATTCTTAAAAATAAAATTAGTGTATCTGCAAAAGATGGTTACGGTGTTACCGGAACCGGTTTAGGGTTGCAGCTTGTAAAACATATTGTAAAAATACATGATGCCGATTTTAATATTGAAAGTGAAGTTGGTAAAGGCAGTAAGGTTATAATTTTATTTAAAAAATTATAGAGATAATTAAATACAGATATAAACGAAATCATATTTTCTTAACACGGACAAGATGAAAAATGTTTCCTGAGTATAACAAAATATTTTCAGCAAATTTAATTAGTGAAAATGAGTTAAGTCCAATTCATAATTTTGGAGACTGTAAATTATTTTGTGTAAACGTTATTTTGTAATTTTATAAGAACGGCATCAGCCGATCTTCAAATCTAAT
>JAEINS010000035.1 GCA_016342755.1 Melioribacteraceae bacterium
CTTTTCACTATTGTAATAAGTTGAACAAGTTAGCCGAAGCGGAGTAACTAACATTAAAATTTTGAAAATGCCGAATGTGAATAGGCGTCCGTGTTGAGCGGCTTGTATGTTTAAACTGATCAAAAAAAATAGACTTATTGATAATAAATTGATACTGTTGGGAAGAGAAGGGTGAGCGGCTAGGTCATTTGAACCTGTTAACCAGTTTCTTCCTTCCCTTCGGGCTAAAGTCGTGGAATAACCTGGTTCTTTTGAAACCGTATATCCACAAGTATGATGATACCCGATATTTCTCCATAACATAATGTAGGAGATACTTATGAAAAAATATTTCTTAGGCTGTGATGTTTCAAAAGGCTATGCCGATTTTGTAATTCTCGATTCTTCAAAAAATATTATTGAGAATAATTTCCAGCTCGACGATACTTTCAAAGGTCATAATAAGTTATACTCAATTCTTGTCGACTTTCATAAAGAACATCCCAGTTCTATTATCCTCTCTGCTGTTGAGTCAACCGGAGGTTATGAAAACAATTGGTTTAATACACTTGGTGAAATACTGAATATCCAAGTTCTCAGACTCATTCCACATGGTGTCAGCCACAATTAAAAAAGCCGTTATGAATAGGGCTATTACAGACCAAATAAGCGCTAAGAACATCTCAGAATATTTAATTAATCACCAAAACAAAATTCAGCCGAGTACTAACAGTTATTATTCATCATTACGCAAACAATGGAGTTTTGTAAAATTACTGGTTAAACAAAGAGTGCAGCTTCTTAACCAACTCGAAGCTATTGTTTATACATCAAATACTGAAGTACTCACTTATTGCAAACACTCAACTCCCAATTGGTTATTATCTGTTCTTAGAAAGTATCCAACTGCCAAACGCCTTTCCCGTGCTAACGTCTCTTCGCTTGTTAAAATTCCATATGTAAGCCGTGAAAAAGCTGAAGGTCTTATAGCTAAAGCAAAACTATCTATTTCATCATCCAATGATGAGATTACAGAAACCATAATTAAAGCTACTGTTGATCAGATACTTCAACTTGATAAAACCATTAACCACCATGAAAAGCTAATGTCTGATGGATGCAATCTTCCAGAAGTAAAAATACTTGAAAGCTTCAATGGAATAGCAACTTATTCTGCCGTTGGACTAATTCTTGAAATCGGAACCATTGAGAGATTTTCTTCGGCTAAAAAGCTTGCTTCATTTTTTGGTCTACATCCGACACTTAAAAGCAGTGGTGACGGTCATGCAGCAGTGAGAATGAGCAAAAAAGGCAGACGTGAACCAAGGCTGATACTTTTTAATGTTGCCAGAACAGCCATTAACTGCAATCCTTTAATAAAAGAAATCTACGAGAAACATGTTAAAAGAGGAATGCAAAAAATGGCAGCACTTGGTTGTGTTATGCATAAAATACTCAGAATTGTTTTTGGAATGTTAAAAAACAAACAAAACTTTAATCCGGAGATTGATAAAGCAAATCAACGTAAATGCGAATCTAAATCAAAGAAAATTACGATTAGTAAATCGAGGCGTTATCAATCTTATGATTCTAATGCACCGGTTTCAAGAAGGCAAGGAAATAAAAGGAAAGAGGAAAAAAAGTCTCACTTTGTTAAACTGCAAAAAGCAGAATCCGGTAACTAACGGATTTTTTCGAGATCATTCTTAACCTCTCTCCAAAACTAATATCTTGAATTATTATCAATATGTCAAAGAACTTTTTTGTCATATGAGGCATCACTATGCCTCTTTCTATAAAATTTTTATTATCTGATCCTTGTTGACTTTAACCGGAATAACTGGTTATGTGCCTCTTATTCAATCCATTCAATTATATCAGGGTTCTCTTGGTAAACTTCTTTAAGTTTTTTTGCTATAAAACTATCTTTATCTCGTATAGTAATTATTAAAGTGTCAATGGCACGTGTTAAAGGAATTAAACTCCATAAGTATATAAACTTATGTCTCATTTCTTCAAAAGTTTCTAAAGCTAAACTTTGTTGGGGATTATCTTTATTTTCGTCAGCAAACGTATCATATTTATATTGTATGAAATCATCAAAATTTAAGCAAGCTACAGTCCAACCTTCAAGTCCACGACAGGACTCATATTGCAGTAATCTATGTTCGTTCAAGTTGACTGAATATTCAGTCCTCAAATCATTTGAAGTTCCATCCCAAATTGGAATACCCATTTGTTCAAAATGTGATATTTTTTGAAAAGTATGTTGGCTAATTTGGTTCCCATATTTATCAGTGATTTTTTTCCTATCTACCATCGACGGGGGTACGAGGAATAACATCTCATATGCCGAGTTACCATTTTGTTTACAAATCCTATATTCTTGATTATGTAAATCTTCGTTGTATTCATTTAACGAAATGATAATTTTACCACCAATTAATTCCTTTTTCCCCTCCAGCTCCCAATTGATATTAACTTTATCTGCCAAAGCATTAACAAAAGTTACAAGATTTATTTTCTGCCTTAGTCCCCTTTTTTCAAAAGTTTTTGTAAAATCAAAATTTGGTTTTAATTTTCTAGTCCAGTTTAATTTGTTATGCGATCTAATTAATTGATCAACACCATCAGCAATAATAATCCTAGATTTTCCAAAAATCCTAAAGATTATATCTTTCTCAAAAGTTTCCCAATCTTGCGCCTCATCAATCAACAAATAATCCCAGCCTACTTGTTGGTGACGAGATTTCATTAACTCACTTATTTCAGCATCTCCAATTAATTCTTCATTAATATATTCTAGTAATTCTTTTAGTAAATTTTCGTAATTATTTAAATAATTCGGAATAAATTTTTTATCGTTTTGTTTTGTGACCGCACCAATTTCGAATCCTAGCAATATTTCATAAAAGAATTTGTGTAAAGTAGAAATATTAACTGTATGATCATCTACTCCATCGGGGATCTCGGCTAAAGCTAATGTTCTTTTTATATCACTAACAAGAGCGTGATTGTAGGTTAATATTAAACACCTTGCTCCATTTTCAGTTGCAAGATTACATGCAATATTTAACAGTTTTATAGTTTTTCCAGTACCTGCTCTTCCAGATATTATTACTAACTTTTCTCCAATAGATTTTGCATAATTTTGATTTTTTAATAGCCTTGTTGTAATTCGTTCAATTTTTTTCCTTGTTAATTCACCTTTACCTTCTTTTATTCTCTCGAACACTTCAAACATCGAGTCTATTTCTTGTAAGTTGTATTCAATATTTTTATGTAAAGAGTTAATTGTACTGTAACCTTTTAGTGATTGAATTGATTCATTGTAATGAATTGGAGTGTATGGTATTTGTTGAATTGCGGCTAGTTGTAATAAAAACCTAAATGAGAAAACATCAGGCAAATAATTGTGTTTATTATAAAGGTTTTCATTTTCCCCAATCAATTCTTTTAAAGAATCCCAACTAACATTTCTTAACCAAATAAAATTACTAATGTAGGGAGAAAAGTTTAATCTGTCCTCGAAAAAACTCTTTAGAGAGTATTTTTGATTTTCACTTTGTACAGTAACATCAGATAATTTGCTATTATATCTTACTAATAATGTTGTTCCTTCAAGCCTTACATCTTCTGCTCTGTGTCGTTTCGTTTCAAAAACAAAACAAAAATCATTTACAAAAACTAACCTTTCTTTTTCTGAAAGTTTTTCTAGTTCCTCATCAGTTAAATTATGAGCCTTGTTTGTTTTTGCTTTTGATTTAATAGTTATTGAATATTTCTCAAATTTCCCAATCGCTATGAGGTCAACATCTTTTGTTACTTGGCCAAATAGTGTAGCATTAGAAATAATCAATATTTCCCCAATTACATTACTCTTTCTGAATTCTGTTTCAAATATTTCTTTAAGAGCAATTGCATCTTGATACTCATTAGTTTCTTTGCTTCCTTTGATTCGTATCTGAACAGCCATATTTTCCTTATATTAATATTTTCTGAAATGGCACATAACGGCGTTGCAAATAACCGGCGCCCGAGCAAGCAAAGCAGATTAAAAGCACACACCAGAATTTTAAGCAAACTGTGATTATTTTTCAGAGCAATCACTGTTTGCAGAATTTATAAAAACATACATCACTCGAAAGTGATGTTAATTAATTACAAAATTTTAAGAACTGCAAAACACCCAAACTAAAAACTGCGTCCGGTTGATTTGCTTGTTATGCGCATATAAGCATAATAACGTTATATAACAAGACACATTAACATTAACAAAATAGCAATAATTATCTATATTTAATATTTACTCGTAAAAACAAATCTTATATAACACCACCTATTTAATATGACCAGGAGACATCATTGTCCTTTTAGGGCTCTTGCATTTGGGGCATTCAGTCGCTGAAAATACGTGAGAAATTTTGCAATTATGACAATAGATTGTATGACAATCTTTACATTGTGCAAGAGCACCCCTCTGAGTAGCACCACAATTTGGACAAGCTTGATATTCTTTTGACATAACTAACTCCTTTTAGATTTGTGAATAGAAAAATTAGTTTTAATGATTATCTATTATAATTTGAAGATAATTGAGTCTAGTATTTATCCAATTTAAACATTTTAACAGACTTAATGCGTATAACGGCGTGGTTGCTAAGGCGCAGCCCATAACGACACTGCCACGATTATCAAACAACTTTTTTATTTACTTTAACAGCCAAACAGCAAACTTAATACGAAAATACAAACTTTATAATTATACAAATGTTAAAAGCGAAAACGCTGTCGCCTTGAGCAACTTGTTATGTGTAATTATTTTATTTTTAAAAATTAAAGTGTTTATGAAAAATATGGGATTTTTCGCCTATATCCCAATATTCAAAAACAAACTTGGTGTGAATGGTATTCCGCTGATATAAACTCTTTCTCCTCCGGGAAGATGAGAAAAACCGTTGTGACCGATATTTTGATAATCAAATAAATTAACTATTGAAAGGCCTGTCTCAAGATAAAACCGGTCAGTATTTAATTTATATAAGACAGCAATATCCATACGTTGATAAGGATGCAAACCCTCTTCTTCCAAATTTATGGAATAATAGAGACCTGAACCATAAACGTAATTTAAGGAGAGATACCACGGATTAAAATTAAAGATTGCTGCTAATTTAATCTCATGCAATTGATCTTGCGGAGCTCTAACATATCCATTCCCGTTTTCTTCAATAAAATCTTCTTCAGTACGGCTGAGAGTATATGAAACCCAAAAGTCATGTTTGGATATCTCTTTTTTTAGTAACAGATCAACACCATAAGCTCTGCTTTTTCCATTATTAATTTCAATACTACTAACCCGAAAATCACGCGCCATGTAAAACCGGCTCAATCCGCTGGAAGTTTTATAAAATCCTTCAGCATTAAAAATAAATCCATTTTGCTGATAGGAGACTCCTATTAAATTGTGCATGCCGCTTACAACCGGAAATTCTGTGTTGTCGCTTATTCCCCAGAAATAGTAATAGTTCCCCAAATCATCGATTAGAGCCATCTCGGTTACATACTGTTTATGCTTACTCCATCCTAAATTAATACTCCAATAATCGATCGGCTTTATTAATAAATCAATTTGCGGCTGAACATAGAAATCTTTGTTTTCAGTCGGATAATCAATTTTAATACTCGGTCTTAACTCAATAGAATTCGCGAAGGTTATATTATCCTTAACATAGCCGCTGAATCGATTAGAAATTTGGCTTATCTGTTTGTATTGAATGGATACGGTATCCTGTGCAAAATTAGATCGATTACTTATAAACTGAGCACCAATCGAAATTGTATTATTCCCTAAAGTGGGCAGCTGATGTTCTGCTTTAACTGAAATTTCTTCAATGGTGTTATCCCTGTAATAACTTATAAAATCTGTTCCTCTATCACTATAAGAATAATCTAACCTGTCATACGAATTTGTTTCCAGCTGTGAATAAGCCAGGTTAACTTTTGTTTTTCCCGATTCTTTCCAGTTTTTATTGTAAGAAGCTGATCCACCTAAATGAATTTTGTCAATATTTCCTTCCCACTCCTGCTTTCCTCTTGCATCGTCCTCCGAATAATTATAAGACGACACATCTTTACTTCCCAAAAGACTTAAGAAAAAGTTCTCTCCGTTTCCGGATTGATGTGAAAATTTGATATTCATATCACTAAATGTGTAATCAGGGAAATATGAACCTCCGGTTGTTTTTTCAGGATTATTATTCACTTCGTTCCAATTAAAAACTCCTGTATATGATTGCCGGAATGCTGTTAATAACGAAAACTTTTCTGCAATAGGAATATTTACTACTCCGCTTAAGGTTTGTGTATTTAGATTGAGATTTGTCTTAAATTGCCTGGGATTGCCATTGTTTCCGGACATACTAATTATCCCGCCTATTCTATCACCTCTGTCTGCCTGATAAGCACCTTTATAAACTTCAACATCTTTAATAATAAGCGGATTTACAATTCCAATCTCGTTGTTTAAACTCGAAGAACTGAATAGGGGTATCCCGTCAAATTCAATAAGAACCTCGCCGCGGTAACTTCCTCTAATAATATAGCTCCCGTACTGTTCAGCGGCGGCTAAAATACCCGGTTGAAGGCGCAGTAAATTTAATACAGTATTATTATTATTGCCGGGAAGAAAGCTTGCGATTTTATTATTAAGTTTCAGCAGACCCGCCTTTGTTCCTACAAAAGCATTTGATATTTGAGCATTGGAACTGACAATAATTTCATGTAAGCCAATAGCAGAAGGTAAAAGTTTAAGATTCTGGTTACTGCCGTGAGTCAGCACCGTATCCAGGAGGTAATACCCGATATGAGATATAGAAATTTTTTCAGCACTATTTTTTGTTCTAAAAGAAAAATTCCCTCCGGCATCGGCTACAAAAATATTTTCAGGCGTTTGAATACTTGAGTAAGGTAAGGATTCGGTGCTAAATTCATCAACAATTTGTCCTGAATAATAATAGTACTTTTCTTCATAACTAGGTTGTTGGGATGGTTTTTCAAAGATGATAAAAACTCCATCTATCTCTTCAAAGGTTAAATCACAATTTTTCAGAAGCTCTGAAATAACCGCCTCTGACGAAGGGTAGGTCCCTGAAATGGAAACAATACAGCTTGAGATTAATTGATGATCAAATGAAGTTTGAAGCCCATAGCTATTACGCAACTCAACAAGCACCTCACTTAATGGAAGATTATCTGCCTGAATCTTTATCTGCTGCGCATTTGAAGAGACAAAAAGTAAAATTATTAATATACTCAGGTATAGAATAAACTGCTTCCGGGTTGAGGTCATTATATACTTTGTGATAAATTATTCAACAATATTATAAGTTTTATTTTTTGTTTTCACAAAAGTAAGACCAAAACTTTTACAAACGATCTCCAGCGCAGACTCCACTGATGGAGTTTTATCGAAGTTGCCGGTATATAATAGTCTTGACAGATTATTTATTTTTATATTGATACTCACATCATACTGTCTTTCAAATTCTTCAGTAACATTGAGCAATGGTATGGACGTAAATACAAATCTGTTATCTTTCCAGGCAAGGAGCTCATTTACATTTACCTCTGTTTTCCTTCCATCTTTATTTAAATTATCAATAACGGCGAGTTCTCCGGCTTCAAGAACAAAATTTATATCAGTAACTGTACTGCTGACCTTTACTTTTCCGCTTTCACAAAATACCCTGTACTGCTCATCACGCGCATAGATATTAAAAGTTGTACCGAATATTTCGGTGACGCCGTTTTCTGAAACTATTGTAAATTTCTCCTCTTCCACTACATCAAAATATGCCTCACCGGATAATGATATTTCGCGGTTAAAATTCCACCAATAAAGATTGTAAGAAACTGAGGTTTCAGCATTCAGATGAATAGTGGAACCGTCGGGCAGCATATGTGAAAGGTGTTCCCCCTTTTCTGAAAGAATAGTATTCGTATAAAACTTCATAAAAAGAGTTGTACCTAACAGGATTAAAACAACAGCAGCTGCGGCATAACGTGTCCAGTTTATTTGGAATATTTTGACTTGCTTCTGTGCCGTGGAGCGCTGCTCAATTTTTCCCCAAAGTTCTCCATCAGTCAAACTAAAGGGGCTTTCCAGCTTTTCATAAAATTCTAGATATCCAGTATCATTTTTCATATTTATTTACTCTCATTTTTTTTAATGCCTGGCTCATCCGTCTTTCTACCGTTTTTATACTAACACCCAATCTGTCAGCAATATCCTTATATTTCAGTTGATCTTTTCTGCTCATCAAAAAAACTATTTTTTCTTTTTCAGTCAGATCGGCGAGTGCTTTTTCGCATTTTTTCATCAGAACATCATTCTCTTCACTGGCTTCAATATCATTTTTGAACTTGAATTTTAGTTCATCTAAATATTCAGTTTTAATTTTATTTTTTCTGACATAATCGATGAATAAATTATTTGCAATTTTATAAAGAAGAGATTTGTTTTTTTGTTCATCATACTCAAACTGTTTTTCCCACACTTTTATGAATGTTTCCTGGGTTATGTCGTCAGAAATATCAATATTACCTGATCGGTAATAAATATAATTACGTATAGAACGACCGTATAGGTTGTATATTTTTTTTAACTGCTCTTTAGTCAAATTACATCGAATTAAATTGAAAAATTAATTATGCCGGTTTCCAGCCTAAACCAAAAACCGGCACAATTTACATATTATTTTCAAATTTTATGGTCTTCCACCACCGTCATCACATTGTGAGTATATTCCGCGCATCTCTTCTTCATTATTTACCGTTACCGGTGTTCTTGTAGTATCATCTAAAAATAAAACATCTACAGGGTATTGTATAACAGGTTCATCTCTAACACCGGTATTTGCTTCATACCATTCTCTAATTAAGACCCAATCTTCTTCTGCCCCAATGGTAATACTTGAACCATCCGGCATTGTATAGGAGACCGGCAAAATAAACACAAAACATTCTCCTTCATTCCCGCCATCTCTTCCACCATCTCCGTCATCACCACAAACCAGATAAACAGCTTCCATCTCTTCATCACTATTAATAGTTGAAATTGTACCATCTTCAAATTTAATATCCACAGGATATTGTAATAGCGGTTTTTCTCTTGACTCAGGATTTGTTTCGAACCATTCTCTTATTGCCATCCAACCTTCATCATTTTCAATCGTAATTGTAGATCCGTCAGGCATTGTGAAGTTAACCGGTAAAACTAAAGAAAAACATTCTTTTCGATCTTTACCATCATCTCCTGATCCGCGACCATTTCTAGGATCTTTTCCATCAGCTATTAATTCTCTTCCGTTGATATCAAAATAAGCTTCGTTACGTTCACCCATACGGGTACCTAATCCTCGTCTTAAACCAACTTCGTAACCTAATTGAGGTGCCATTTTTGCTTCTTCAACATAGGATTCTGAATAACCACTTTCTAACACAGTTTTAGCAGAAGAAGGTAAATCTGCTTCATTAATAGACTGTTTGTTTGCTTCCTGAATTGCTTTAATTAAAGCTGCATCATTATTCGTTTCCGGATTTACTAAAACATTGCCATCATCCTGACACCCAAAACTAAAAGCAAACACCAAAAGCGTAAATAGTGCAAAAAGTATCGGGAATTTACAAGAATTTTTGTTTAACATTTTTTCTCCATTTTTGTTATTAAATAAGATTTTCTAATTCTTTTACAAATATTTTTCTATTCATATAAGTAATACCGAATGAAAAGTTTAAAAACCCTACTTTATGGGGCAATTTATTTTAATGGATTTTAACACTCCTACTTATTGAAACCTTTCCTGAAATGTCTTCTGGAGATTTAGCCATTACTGAAATAGTGTTAAATGGATTCGGATACGATTCGAATTGATTCAATTCTATGATTTCCAGCACTTTCCCAATTTTAACACCCATACTTTCTGCAATATACTCTGCTTTATTACGAGCGGCTTTTGCGGCATCAATTGTTGCTTGTTTATGATACTTTAAGATATTGGATACACCATAGTCAGAATGAGTAATCTCAAACAAAGTATTTTTTGATAAATGACTTATAAAGTCATAATATTTATCTAATTGCTTCAGCTTTATGGTCATTTTGCTTTGTGCAAAGTATCCTACAAATTTGCGTTCATCCCTTGTATAAGTATATTCTTTTCCAAATTTGAGAGGAGTCAATTCCCAATCTTCGGAAGGAATATTAAACTTAATGAAAATATCTTTAAGCTCAGTTGATGCTTCTAAATTATTTTTCCGGCTATCTTCCAATGATTCTGTTATGTTTTTTATATTTATTACAAAATTGATATAGTCTGCTTGAGCCAATATTTCTGAAGTACCATTGACTTCAATATTGTTTTGAAAATTTTGTGCAATTAACGTACACGAAAGGATGAAAACACATAACATTATTCTTCTCATTTATCAATTCCTTAATAATTAGCACATAACGACGTTGTGGCTAAGGCGCAGCCCAGAACAAGAATGCCGCTTAGAAAACAACCGCCGAAGATTTAGCAAACTGTGTGTAAATTTCTTCGTACACACAGTTTGCAAGTTAATTAATCAGAACGACTACTTTAAACAAGTTAGCCGAAACGGAACGAATAACTTTATAATTTCTAAAATGCCAAAAGCGAAAACGCTGTCGCCTTGAGCCACTGGTTATATGGCATTGTTGATTATAAAGTACCAGCAAGTTTTTTATTTCCATTACTTACTGCGACAGCGCCCCAAATCATTGCAATTGGATGTAAGATAATCAATCCCAATCCAAGAGTAAGAATACCAATTACGATATATAGAACTAACATAATAACCGCCCCCATAACAGTAGAATAAAACATACCTAAGGGACCGAAAAGAAAAGTTAACACAAGCGATGCGCCGACACTTTTGCCAACATTAACTGTTTTGTTTACACCGTTTGACATATGGATCTCCTTTTTTAGTGTGATAAATAATTATATAGAATTGAATTAGGAAATATTAAGTAGTTTGTAGAATACCCTACAAGTAAACCACTAAGTATGAAACTAATATTTAAAAAAGCATTATTTAATTTAGAGCCATTATAGATATATCTCTCATAATTATGAAAAGAGTTAATAGTGAATAAAGCGGTATAGAATAGAAAACTTATAGTGAACACAAATGAAAAAATACCGGTGATAAAAAAGAAAAATAAATCGTGCAAAATAAATCCACTCGTTAAAAAAACCGTAAATACAGAAACATTTCTTTTTTTATTCCCGCCAATTTGAACATAAAATAAAAATAAAATGTAACCGAAAAAAGGATTCCATATTCGCCAAAATTTAAGAAATCCAGGTTGCATTAAACTTCTTGTAAACATTAAAAAAAATAGATGAATAATTGAACAATCATTTAATCCTCGTCTTGTAAGATATTGGTGAAATGATACATTATTATTTTCTGTTCGCATTATTGTATTTGCCATATAACCTAATAATATACTGAATGGTTCTGCATAGCATTCCAGATATTATTCATAGGTTAATTGTCCCATTTTAATTAATTAAAAATCCCCAGAAGAAAATATCTAATTTTACTCTATATTCAAAATAAAAAAGAGTAGAATCTTAAAAATAAAAATGATATTATTAAATATTCAGCATAGTAACCCAAATATTACATAATAAGAGCAAAAAAATGGGAAAGAAAAAATTACTAGAACAGGTATCCGATATAATAAAACTAAAACGGTATAGCCCTAAAACTGAAAAAGCTTACATTGGCTGGATAAAACGCTACATCATTTATCATAACAAACAGCATCCAAAACAACTCTCAGAACAACATATAAAAGATTATTTAACCCATCTTGCACTCTATCAGCATGTATCTTCCTCCACACAAAACCAGGCACTTAATGCTATCATATTTTTATACAAACACGTCTTAAAAATTGAACTTGGTAAAATCGGATCCATTCCCAGAGCTAAACGTACTAGAAGAATACCGGAAGTATTATCTCAACAAGAAATTAAAGAATTGTTTACCAAATTATCCGGGCAAAACCTGCTTATGGCTTCTCTTCTCTATGGTTCCGGTTTAAGGTTGATGGAATGTTTAAGATTAAGAATCAAAGATGTCGATATATCAAATTCACAACTTATTATTCACGATGGTAAGGGGCAAAAAGACAGAGTTACAGTACTGCCAAATTCTTTAGTTGAACCATTAAATAAGCAGATAAATTACGTTAAGAATATTCATGAAAACGATCTATTTGAAGGATATGGGGAAACCTCCTTACCAGATGCACTTGATAGAAAATATCCGAATGCCTCCAGATCATTAAAATGGCAATACCTGTTTCCATCTTCACAAAGAGCAGAAGATCCGCAAAGTGGCAAAATTAAACGCCATCATATACACGAATCATATTTACAAAAAGAACTTAAAATAGCATTAAATAAAACTGAAATTCTTAAAAATGCAAGCTGCCATACTTTACGTCACAGCTTTGCAACACATCTATTAACTTCCGGTTACGACATAAGAACAATTCAAGAATTACTTGGTCATAAAAGTGTAAAAACAACTATGATCTATACACATGTATTAAATAAAGGCGGTCTGGGAGTTAAAAGTCCGCTGGACTAATAAACCGTTTATATGCTTTTGTAGTTTACTGCCATCTATATCTTTTTTTTAATTATAAATCTTAAAGCTTTCTAATTAATACATAAAGTACAAAAACTCATTTTATCTTATAATAACACAATATTAAGAAACTTTTTAATTGTAATAGCCTGTTGTTAATGTCAAAAGCCCAAAACATCATGTTTTCTATCAATTGCCACTGTCAACAGAGGGAAACATCTTTGGTTTGAGCTATTGACAATGTCATTTCAGGTTTATAGGTAATTGGAAGTTTAAGAAAGACTTTTATAATCCGATAAGATTGCGGCCATTTTTTTTATTTTTCCGGCATCTGCAAAAATTGTTTTGAACTCGTCAATATCAGAATTTCCGCCCATATAAATATCATTATTAAAATATTCCATTTGGCTGCTTTTAAATGTTTTTGCCGAGCTATGGAATTCTTTTGCACCGGTTTTTTCAATTAACCCGCTCAGGTTATTTTCGTTAACTCCGCTTCCGGGCATAATAATAATCTTATCCTCAGCTTTCCGGACTAATTTAGAAAGTAGATCAGCTCCATCTAAAGCTCTGTTTTTAGCCCCCGATGTTAATATTCTCTTTATTCCTAAATCTTTAAGCTGTTCTAATGCCGCTAATGGATCTTTGCACATATCAAATGCTCTGTGGAAAGTTACTTCCACCGGGTAAGCTAACTCCACAATTTCCCGGGTACTATCTAAATCAATTTCTCCGTCAGACTGTAAAAACCCTATTACAACTCCGTTTGCGCCAAGTTCTTTTATTAGTTCAACATCATGTTTAATAATTTTAAATTCTTCATGCGAATAGAGAAAATCGCCCCCGCGCGGACGGACAATTACATTAACCGGAATACTTAATTTTTCAGTACAATATTTAATTGCTCCGTAAGAAGGAGTTGTGCCCCCTTCTGAATAATTATCGCATAATTCAATTCTATCAGCTCCGGCCTTTTCTGCTTCAATTGCCGATTCTACAGTGTAACAGCATATTTCTAGTTTTTTTGTCATTGGTAAATTATCCTAAACAAACTTCATAAAAGCGGTCTATTAATCTAATAATATTTTGGGGCAAATATCATGGGTATTGGTGTTTTGTTAAAACGCGGCAGTAAATTTGTTACATAAAAAAGCCAGGTCTAAACACTTTATTTAGCCTGGCTGTAATTATGTTAATTTATTTCTCTAAACTATTTCATTAGGAATAATTTTATAGTCCTGTTTGAATTATCGGTTTTTAAAACCGCAAAATAAATTCCGGAGCTTATGTTAACTGCTTTCCATTGTAAACTATGTGTTCCGGCAGCCTGATGATTGTCATTTAGTAATGCAACTCTTTGCCCAAGAATATTAAAAATTCCGAGCTTAACATTAGAATTCTTTTCTAATACATATTCCAAAGTTGTTGCGGGATTAAAAGGATTTGGATAATTTCTGAACAAAATAAATGCATCTGGAACTTTCATTTCTTCTTCAGCCAAAACTGCTGTAACTGAATTTGGCCCTACATTTTCGGGATTTAATGGAAATCTTGTTGCTGATGATGTTGAATATTCGTCCGCTCCAATGTCATTTATACCCGCTCTTTCCTGTCCTTGTATATCTTCATTTATATTTATGTAATTCCCGGAAACAGCGTCAATTGCCGGACTTGCGGAAGAAATAAGCCATAAACCCTCTTTATATTCTAATTCCGGATTCACAACTTTTATCTGATTTTCCGCGGCTTCAAGTCCCAATCCAAAACCGTCTTTTGGATACATAATATTGTTATCCCAAATTAAGTTTGTTGCCGGATTTATAATTTTAACCAGATCAGCTTTATTTCCTTCAATAAGATTATTTGCTATTGTTACATTTTTGGGTTCTTTTTTCCAGCTATTATCATCTTTGGCATAACCAATTTCAATGTTCGAATAATTATTTACCAGTGTATTATTACAAACCAGCAGATCGTTTATTCTCCAATGCGAGCTAACGGAACCGGAATCCGTATCACCGTTTGTTAATGTAATTGCCGCGTCCCACCGGTAGCCCGTTAAACCTTCAAAATAATTATTATAGATTTTGTGTCTGCGTCCGTAAATACGTACTCCGCCGGTTCCGCTTTTTCCATCGCCCAGAAAATAGTTTCCGTAAACTTCCGAACCGTCGCCATGTCTTAAAGAAACAGTTCCCTGCGAACGCAGAATTGTATTATATCTAACAGTATCTTTACAACTTTTTATTGATATTATTTCCGGATCACCGTCGCATTCTTCAAAAAGATTATGTTCAATTACTGTAAATCCGTCTGTTAAAGATAGCTCACTCCAGCCAACACGTATAGCTTCCATTTCGTTTTCGTGCCGGGGACCAATGTTATAAAAATAGTTATTATCAATACGATCATGCTGCGAAACAATCTCACCGCCATCAATAGTAATAAAATTGCCTAATTGTGTTTTATCCCTAAAGATATTATGATCAATACGGTTATGATGGCTTAAAAGTGAACCGTCATCCCAATAGCCGCCTATATAAACCCATTTACCGCTCTCGCCTTCATTTTCCTTAAGCTGAAAAATATTTTTTGTTAAACGGATATTGTTGCATGCTTCCATTTTAACTACCGTATAAGCATCCGATGTAAATTTGAAGCCTTCTAAAACTATATAAGCTGCTTTTCTAAAATTAAAATATGATGAACCGGAAAGTTCAGCACCGCCAATATTTTTTGCTCTTATTATAATTGGTTTATTTAATGTACCTTCAGATTCAACTGTTATTCCGCCGGAATCATAAACACCGTCCGAAACTTCAACTATATCGCCCGCTTTTAAATTTTTCCCTTTACAAATATTCTTTAGTTCGGAACCGGAAGAAACTGTATAAACCGCTGGCGGTGTAGTATCAATTTTAACATCGGCACCAATTTGCATATTTCCATTTACAACAAAGGTTTCTTTTAAACTTGTTCCCGATAAATCACCCGTCCAGCCTGCGTTAATATAACCGGCAGGTAAGTTTAACGAAGCGGTAACCTTTGTATAATTATAATAGATTCCGCCTTCCGGTGAAAGTGAAATTTCTCCCGTATCCGGCCGGGTAATTGAGACAGTATATAACGCGGGCGGATTATTCAAATCAATACCGACATTTGCGCTGATCTGCATATTGCCTGTAACCATGAATGTTTTTTCGAGTTCGGTTCCTGAGAGACTGCCTGTCCAGCCTTCGTTTTTATAACCTTCTGGTAAGGTTAAAGTTACGGTAACTTCTAAACTGTCAGTATATTCTTCCATTTCAGGATCAATAGAAATACTTCCAATTTCCGGCTGTTCAATATCAATTATATGAGTAACTTCAGCAACCGGAAAATTTATATCGGGGATTGGAATTGTGCTTACGGAAATATCATCTATTGCCGCATCCACACTACCTGTTGCAGAATCGTAACCCAGATTAAAGCGCGTTTCATGATATTCTTTTATATTTGCCTGCCTGTTTCCCGATGCTTCCGGAGTGTAATTTTCCCTAAAATTTACGGAAACCGCTTCCGAACCGTTAAATATTACCTGATAAACATCATTGGTATAATCTATTCTCGCGCTTATTCTGTTCCACTCGCCAAGGTTATATGTTTTAACATCTACTTTTGATGAACCGTTGTAGATCATGAACATTCCGCTTGATCCTGACGGCGTATCAAATTCAAAAACAAAAGTCCGTTTGCCGCTTCCGCCAAACAGATCATATCCGCTGATGGCAAAATCTTTGGTCGCCATAGAGTTTATTTTTACAAATAGATCAACGTACACAATTCCGCCAATGCCTGCCGCCGATCCGCCAAAGGTTGTGTTTGATACAACTAATGTTTGGGACTGCGCTAAAAAATTTAAGCCCTTTGTTCCTGAATTAACAAAAGGAGTTAATTCTGTTACTTTTGCAATTCCGCTTTCAACATCCCAAAGATTCTGATTATTAATATTTCCCAGTGTATTCTCTTCAAAAGAAGTAACAAAAATATCCTGAGCATTTGTCTGTAAAACCACAAATAAAACAAAAGCCGCAATCAGCCCTATTTTTCTCATATTATTCACCTAAACTACTCCTGCTTTTTAAATTTATAATATTTGCGCAACAACATGTATGATAACTGATATAATACTAATTATTGTCTCTCAAAAATGCAAGGTTTTTGTTTTACATAAAGTGATTTTGATTCACTAAAAACATTAAGTTATAAATATTGATACTAAACCATAATAATATCAAATAATCTTATTATCTTAGGAATATCATTTCTACTTGAGTACATATTGTAAACAATCAGGAGTTCTATTATGAGATCACGTATTGTTTCCATTCTACTATTATTTTTTTCTATCCTTTTATTTCAATTTTGCGAAGAAGACAACCCTTCTTCACCAGATAAAGAAGAAACACCCGAAAAAACAAGTATATCTGTTGGTGTTGAGGGAGGTGTTATTGATGATGGCAATATTGTAATAACTGTTCCAAACGGAACATTTTCTAGTGCGACAGAAATTTCGGTGAGTGTCCCGACCGAGGAAAATCCATTTAGTAACGGAGAAATTACAGCTTTTAGAAAAATTGAGGGTATACCAAATGATTATAATAAACCAATTGAAGTAAAGCTTAAACTAAATAAAACTGATAATAATTATAAATATATAGCAATTGGTGCCGAAGGATTTGCTAAAAGTTTAGGGAAATCTCAAATTTCTTATAAACTTGTTGAAGCAGAAGAGAAAGATGGTTTTTTGATTTGTACAATTTCTTCAGTCTCTCAAAATCAGCTTAGAAAAGCAACAAAACCAGATGATGGATCCAGGGCATATTATCTTGCGGGGTTAGGGGGAAAAACTCCTAATATTAGCTCTAATGGGCATTTTAAAATTATGAGCACTGATATAACTATTGGCAGTAGTGAGATTAACAGTATAGGTTCAATTCTGGAAAATACTTATACAAGATATGAGCAAATGGGATATCTTTATGCCAATAGAACTTCGTGGCCAATAGATGTGTGTTTTAGATATTTAGATCCAAAACTAGATGGATATCATCAAAGTTCTATGTTTGGATATAATTCGGATTATTTGGTATTTAATAATTTACTCCTAAGAAATCCGGGAAAACTTAAAATTACAGCCGGGCATGAATTTCATCATTTTATTCAGGGATTATATGACAACCGAAATTCATATGCAAGAGCAAAGGAGGCCGGTATTAACTACTGGATAAATGAAGCAACTGCCGTTTGGAGTGAAGAATTATTTTCGGATAATACAGCCTATTCTCCGGCAATCTTATCGGGCAATGAGCAAGAGTCCTTAAGCGGTTTACACAAAGATACCGACATGGATGTTACTGGAAATGTTGAACAGCACGGATATGGAATGGCACCATTTATTAAATATTTAGTTGAAAACTATGGGCAAGAAAGAATAATTCCTCAGTTGTTTATGAATACCTATTCAGGTAAACATCCAGTTGTTGTACTGCAAGGAATAACAGGAGATTTAACAGCCTGTTATACAAATTTTATTGATGAATATGCTCTGGGAAATATTTATGATATTCCATTTTCTAAAATATCTTCAGGAATAGATAAAACATGGAAAATTGATGGACCAGAAGATACAGTAATGGTTTATGACAATTCATATTACGATCTATCTTCTAGAATTTTCAAAGTTCAGTTTAGTTATCCTGAAATTGATATAACCTCAAAAGTGAAATTCTCTGTTTCTGGCGGAAACAATAAAATAGCTGTTTTTAAGTACAAAAGAATCACTTCACAAAATGAAATTATAGAAAAAATAGGTACCGGAGAAGATAGTTTTAGTATTAGTGATATTAACAGTTATGTAAAAGATAACTTCAATATTGTTGCAATTGTAACTAATTCTAGATTAGCTGCACCCTATACTAATCAAAACAACTTGTCGCTGGAAATAAAATTAGAGAATCCCCCTAAATTAACAGAGCATAATCTAGATTATATTATAATTGGACATATAAAGCTAGAAGAACCTGATAATGTTACATATTATGACAGCAAATTGAATTCTAATCCGGATTACACAATTAGCGGAGATTACAATGAAAATGTTTTTACAGGTAACTGGAATATAAATGATTATGATGGCTATGAGACCTCAGGAAATATTACTGCAAAATTTAATGATGATAAAACGGAAATTATAGAGTATTCTTTTAATGAAATCTCTAAAAATTCAAACACCAACAGAACAACAGTAAGTGCAACAATGACGAATATTCCACTTAGTTCTGCAAGCGAAGATCAAAACATTTATGAAGTAATTGGAAGTTCAACAAGTTCTCATATTTCCGGCTTTAATCTTGTTATTATTAATGATGAACAGAAATTAACATTAATGAACTATAAAAGTGATAATGAGAGTAAGATTAGGTTAATCTTCAAAAAGAAAAAACTGAGTAAAGAAAATATAAAATCTAAAGGTATGATATCAGTTAATTTTTGAACAATAAGAGATCCGGAAATTTCCGGGTCTCTTTAATTATTTCTTTCAAAAAAAAAGTATCATATTTATTGATTCAAATAAATTGCCTGATCAAGCAAGGTTTCATAACTCTCTTTTTGAAAAGATTTATAGTTTAACTTTACTTCCAGCTTATCAAAACCTGTCACTTCAAATTCAAAATCTTCCTTATATTCACAAACACATTTTGCAGCATCTTCATTTGCGTACGTAAGAAATATTTCAATCTTATTTTCTTCTACTTTTACACTATCTGTAAAAGCTGCCTCACATAAAGTTTGAAAATAACAGTTTAAATACAGAATGTTTTTTTTGTAATTCCATCCAAAATATGGTTCATAGTTTTTTTTGCTTAATGCCGCGTCTGAATAACAATCGTTTGATTTATAACTTAACGATTTAACAGATCCGTCTGCTTCAACCGAATTATCACTGTCGCAGCTTAAAATAAGAAAAGAAATTAAGATGAATACAACTAGTTTTTTCATTTCGACCTCCATTAACTGATAACTGCATATTATCTGGTAATACTAAATTTATATAAAATACTACCTAATAAAAACTGATATTTTTTTCCTAAATCCATGCTTAATAATATGATAAAAAACAGAGATTTTAATATCACCTTTACCGGTCTGTTTCCATAAGGTCTTCAATTTTTTCTGCAAGATAATTTTAAGACTAATGGAAGTGATTTATCTTAACTTAAATGTATGAAGCATTTTAACGTTATTTGCGTGCATGTACCAATCATTATGAACAAATTCTATATTCTCCACTTCAGATATTCCAAAGTTGAAATCTCTATATTTTTCCATTATTTCTAAATACTCCGTTGTCTTTAACAATTGTTCTCTGAACCGGACAACCGTTAAATGCGCAGTTTGCAGAACATATCTTTTATCAATACTCTGCTGTAAATCAGACTCTGAAAAATTTGCTCTTAAATTATTTCTGATATCATTTAGTGTATTATCAGTCATAAATCCCTGAATCATGATGCAGGAAGGTGAAGCAGTAATTCCACGAAATTCAATTTTTATGGAATCTATATTGTGCAGACTTTTATTTATCAAATCAATGTAATTGTGAATTTCTATATCTTCAATATTAAAACCATCATAACATGAAATTATAGATGCAACAGTCAAATGAATATCCGGGAATGAATAATAGTACTGTCTGGAATCAATATTCATTAAATCATTCAGAAATAATTGAATATTGTTTTTCACTTCAAAATTTGGACGAAATAATAAAGTAACTCCATTACGTTTATCAGCAACTGAATCAATTAAAGGATCTATTTCATAATTATACGATTTAATCTTCTTAACCGAATTTTCATAAAGCTTATTATAATGTTCTTTTAGATTCATAATTTCCTATGTTGGTTTAATAAATTTCTAATACCAACTTTTACCTATTTGAGCCTTAAATTACAAATAAAGAGAATTAAAAAAAAGTTGATTGAATTGTTGCTAAATCAATTAAAATGCTAGTAGGTTCTAACTAATAATTAGCTGCAAATTAAAATGTTTTACCAAGTTCCGGTTTTCGGGAATTGGTATTTATTTAACTTTTAGGAAGTGTAAAATAAAATGTTGTGCCCTTGTTTGTTGCGGATTTTAAAAAAAATCCCGGCATAAAACCGGAATTATATTAAATGAAGGTTAAACGGCAATTTTTCGAATCAGTTTCCTTTTTGCGATCGGCAGCACAGTTTCTTTGTAAGGCAGATCAACATCTGTATCCAGAAGCAGCGTAACAGATTTAGAAAATTCCGGATAAGTTTGAAGAAGTTTCAATTTCAGCATTTCCAGGGAAAGACCTTCATAATCGAGACTGCTAAAAGATTCAGTAATCTGGGTTTTTAAAGATCGTATAGAATCATCTTCTTCATTAATTGATACCTCAAAACGGTAAATGTGCATTAGATCACTTTCGAGTTCCGGTATTATAAAGTAACCCTCCTTATAATCATCCAGCATGCCTATATCCTCTAACGTCATGTTTTCTTCAACGAAATCATAAACCGCTTTTCCTTCATTAATTGTTTCTCTAACTTGCGGAAGCGCCCAGTCAACAAACTCCATCATTTTTTCAAGTTCATACTCGTTAAGATTAAATTCATCCATTAAATCTAATCTATCGGCAAGATCGGTTTTTATAATCGCTCTTGGAAAATCTTTTTCAAGCGCAATTTTCTGATCGATAATTTCTTCAAGCATCGAGCTTAATTCAATAAGTTCTGTTAATGACGGATACAGCTTAAACTTTTTGAGATCTGTTTTATATTTAGTTAAATAAGAAAGAAGCTGATACTGACTCATCTCAAAATCTGAGACCGAAGTAATAAATGTTTGCGCTGCCAAGTTTCTCATTTCATTTTCCTTTTTGCTTTTGTGCAACCTAAAAGTCAACTACCTTGCCAAAAGATATAACACTTAGTTTCCTTTTCTATTGATTGCCAAAATAATAGGTTTTTGATCTTAAAAAGCTCTTTTGATATGAGAGTAACAGTTCTGAGATAAACGCGGAATAGAGAATTTAACCGCAACATTAGTTGCAAAGTAAATAAAACCTGACGATTGTGTAAACATTTTAAGATATGATATCTCACATTGAAACAAAATTAATTTGCTAATTTTAGGAACTCCGGATTGAGTTGGCTTTAAATTATATTTTATAAGTAATTCATGTAATTTTTAATCCCCGTTTTGGTGGTCAGAAATCTCTTTTTTCTTAAAAGATCCTTATTAGTCAATAACTTTTATTAAATTGATCCGTCTTATTAGTGTCATATTTTTTTTGAAAAGGAACCAATGCAGAATCCTGCTTATAAAAATTCCATTACATTTATTAAAAAGAGGTAATCATGGGTAAAAACCGTTTTTTAAGTTTTTTCTTACTATCGTTTATGTTCACATCACTAATTTCAGCGCAAAACTCACCCTTAGCTTTATCACCTTCCCTTAATCCGGATGGAAGTATTGTGGCTTTTACATATCAGGGTGATATCTGGACTGTCCCAGCAGAAGGCGGAATTGCAACAAGATTAACAATTCATCAGGCAAATGATTCTAAACCAAAATGGTGTCCAAGTGGAAAAGCAATTGCTTTTTCGAGCAACAGATTTGGAAATAACGATATTTTTAGAATTCCGTTTAAAGGCGGATTGCCAGAACGATTAACTTATCGTTCATCAAACGATGTTGCAAATGACTGGACAACCGAAGGCGAAATCCTTTTTACAACAAGTCGTGATTACAGACAAATTGAATGGGATACTGAAGTTTATAAGGTTTCAATTAATGGCGGAACTCCTGTAAGAATATTAGATTCTTTTGGAAGTGAACCCGCACTTTCGCCTGACGGTAAATTTATGGTTTTTGTACGCGGATACTGCAGAACTTCAAGAGAAGATTATAGAGGCCCGGCAAATAAAGAATTGTGGATTTTCAACACAAAAACAAAAGAGTATAAAAAATTAACCGAGTTTGAAGGAAACGATTATAATCCGGTTTGGGGAAATACAGGTACAATATATTTTATAAGTGCCCGCAGCGGAGTTTATAATATTCATTCTCTAAAAATTGATGATAACGGAAACATGCTTGGAGCAATTGTCCCGTTAACAAAATTTGAAGATGACGGAATAAGATATTTTGATATAAGCGCAAACGGTAAATTAATTGCCTTCGAAAGAAGGGATAATATTTATACTGTTAAAACCGATGGCGGTGAAGCAGTAAAATTGAATATAGAAATTGGTGCTGATTACCGGTTTGATCCGAATGAAATTAAAACATTTTCGGATGAACTTACAGAATACGATGTTTCACCAAATGGCGAACTTTCTGCGTTAGTTGTTCACGGAGAAGTTTTTATAACTGAAAACGACAAAGAAAAAAGTAAAACTATAAATGTAAGTAAACATCCTTACCGCGATGAAGGCATTACATGGTTAAACGATTCTACGCTGATATTTGTATCAGACAGAGACGGTAATTTTGATCTTTATTTGGCTAAATCGGCCGATAAAGAAAACAGCAATATCTTCACTTCGTTAAAACATGAAATTGTAAAACTTAGCAATACAGATGTTGATGAATCGAATCCGTTAGTTTCTCCTGACGGTAAAAAAATTGCTTACGCTCAGGGAAGAGGAAAATTTATTGTTGCTGAAATTAATACAGACGGAAGTCTTTCAGGCGAAACTGTTCTTTTGGACGGCTGGGATAAACCAGGCGGTGTAAAATGGAGTCCGGATAGTAAATGGCTTGCGTATTCTTTAAGCGATTTAAATTTTAACGATGAAATTTATATTCAGGCAGCCGATGGAAGTAAAGATCCTGTAAATATAAGTATGCATCCAAGAGGTGATTATAATCCGGTTTGGAGCCGCGACGGTTCAAAATTAGGTTTTATATCAGCGCGTAACAATCAGGATAATGATGTTTGGTTTGTATGGCTTAAAAAAGATGATTTCCAGAAAACCAAAGAAGACTGGGATGAAACTAAAGAAGATAAAAAAGACGAAAAGAAGGACAAAAAAGATTCTAAAGATGATAAAGACAAGAAAAAAGATAAAGAAGTTGAACCAATTCAGATTGACTTTGACGGCATCTACGAAAGATTAGTTCAGGTTACAAGGCTGGCTGGTGATGAATCGAATGTTGAATTCTCGAAAGACGGTAAAACTGTTTTCTTTGTTTCTAAAGATCCAACCGCTAAAGGAACAGATCTTTATAAGGTTAATTGGGATGGCAAAAAATTAGAAGCTGTTACTAAAGGCGGACAAAAGCCCGGCGCAGTTTCTTTGGAACCAAAAGCAAAATATTTGTACATGATTAAATCAGGTAAACTGGCTCGGTTAGAAACTTCGAAAACCGCGGTTGAAAATCTTCCTTTCAAAGGAAAAATGAAGTTAGATTATCTTGCCGAAAACGAACAGATATTTGAAGAAGCCTGGAGAAATTTAAGAGACGGATTTTATGATCCTGATTTCCACGGAAATGACTGGAACGCTCTTAAAGCTAAATATAAACCATGGATTCTAAAAGCTTCAACAAAAGATGATTTCCGTTATATGGTTAATATTATGCTTGGTCAGTTAAACGCAAGTCATATGGGACTTTATGGCGAGGGACGTGAAAAAACACAGAAAATAACTACCGGATTGTTAGGTGTTGATATTGTTCCCGTTGAAAATGGTGTTAAGGTTGAAAGAGTAATTAAAGATGCTCCCGCTGATAAAACACAGAGTAAACTTAACAATGGTGATATAATTACCGCTGTTAACGGTGAAGAAGTAAATAATGAAGTAAACTTCTATTCATTGTTTGATAACACATCTAAAGAACAGGTTCTTTTAACTGTTGAAGACAAAACCGGAAATATACGGGAAGTTGTTATTCGTCCGAAAAGCAGTCTAAGAAGTGAACTTTACAACGAATGGGTAAAAGATAAACGCGCTTTAGTTGATAAATACTCTGGCCGAAAACTTGGTTACCTGCACATTAGAGGCATGGACATGAACAGCTTTGAAAGATTCGAAAGAGAATTAATGGCTGCTGGGCATGGTAAAGACGGTATTGTAATAGATGTTCGCTATAATGGCGGCGGCTGGACTACCGATTATCTAATGGCTTTATTAAACGTTAAACAGCATGCTTATACAATTCCGCGCGGTGCTGCTGAAAGTTTAAAAGAGCATAAAAAATTCAGAGAAAATTATGCCTTTGGCGAAAGACTTCCTTTCAGTATATGGAATAAGCCTTCTATAGCTTTATGTAATGCAAACAGTTATTCAAATGCTGAAATTTTTTCACATGCTTACAAAACTTTAGGTATCGGAAAACTTGTTGGTATTCCTACTTTTGGTGCTGTAATTTCAACCGGCGGTAAAGGTCTAATTGATGGTTCATACGTTAGAATGCCTTTTAGAGCTTGGTTTGTTAAAGCAACTGATCAAAACATGGAATTAGGACCTGCAGTTCCAGATTTTATACTTGATAATTCTCCAAACGCCAGAGCATTAGGTGTTGATGAGCAGCTTAAAAAAGCAGTTGATGAGTTGTTGAAAGATTTGAATTAATAGTTACTATGGTACAGGGAAGAGGCATGCCTCTTCCCTGCGTAATATTTACGAGTCTGTCTCAAAAGTATGATTTGTCATTCCGAACAAAGTGAGGAATCTTGTTTTTTAACTGGACAGCATCCTATTTCTTTTGTCAAGAAGTGGCTATTGACAACCGTGTAACTCTACTTTCGGGCGGTCTTTTTATCCTCCCCAGCCTTCAATGTTTTCTTTTTTGTAAGATTAACTTGTAGAAATTCTCGGTAAGTTGGATTTTTTCCATGATTCAGTTCATTCTTGATTTTATCAAATACAATTGTTACTTCCAGAATTTTAGAAATATCAGAAATGGAAAGTACATTTGGTGAAATTGTTGGTTTTCGTAATTTTAGATCTAATGCTTTTGGAACTGGATTGTTAAACACATTTAAGTATAAATATCGAATGGTGGCAATTATTTGCTTCATTGATGAATAAGTGTATTTTTTTTCTTTTTTACAATAATACAGGTAGTCTTGAATTTCTTTATATTCAACTTTTTCTAATTTTGAGTTTTCAACCCAAAAAAAAAAATTTTAAGGCAGATAGATAATTTTTTATAGTTTGATCAGAGTAATTTTCTATATCTAGTTTGTTGTTAAAACTCTCAATAATTTATTGTTTCTTCATATATGCTTTTTTATATTCGTGTTATACAACAAGAATATAACATCTAGCCCTGATGATACACGCAATACGTGTATTGAGACGTTGTGCAACATACAAAAAAAAACCGAACTAACATTTGAAAGAATCGCTAAAAAACATATTTAACTTCCTAATCGAGAACCGAATTTACAATAAGGAATTACAGACAAGATATTATTCTGGAATTGTAAACTCACAGAAAAATAAAGCGGAAAAAATTGTTTCTCTTTTGTATCATACTGCGAACACTCAAAGTCAACCGAAAATCGACTATCTCGCTGAATTTTATCAAAAAATCCATCAAAAAACTGACTTACTAAATTCTTTTTCTGGATTTATGTCTGTAATCAATCCGAATGGAACTCAACCTAATAATTACAGTGGACTTTACAACGGAATGCGAGAACAAAAAGGTTGGGGAGAAAAGACTTCTGCCCTATTTGTAAAAACCATTTTCCACTTGCACAATAAAGAATATCCGAATGATTTGAGAATTTGGAGCGATTCACCGACTGATTTAGAAAATAATGACACATTTTATCTTCCCGTTGATGCTGTGATAATTGCGATTTTCAAGAAAATCCACTCAAAAAATTGGAACTTTAAGAACGTAAACAAAACTATCGGAGAAAATTATGACGGAAAGGATTTTGAAGTTTGGGACGATTTATGGTTTTGGGGATTTATAACACAAATCGGAACTGGAGACGACAGAAAAATGGAATGGAATTTAAACAAATATTGGACTTTGAGAGAAAGTGACAAAAATCCAACAATGATAAAAGAAATTAAGAACAAAGCGGAACAGTTTCTGACTGTTCTAAATAAAAGTACGTTGCACAACAATGTATAAAAATAATAGCCGAAATAGTAGTGAATTCAAGGGTTGTAGCCCGCAATCGCCTACTTTGCATATACCAACCGTTAGCTCAATATTTCTAACGGCTTCGACGAGCCTATAATTAATAATACGTTTAAGGCTTTATCGCTTCAATAGTTGCCGAAACTACAAAAACTGAAGCTTCCTTATCTTCAAACCAATCTGATATAAAGTTTTTACTCTCTTCTTTAGGAGTGATTTTTATTTTTTCAAAGCCTACATCCGTAAGCATTTTTTCTATGTTTCCAATTTTTTCGGCTCCAGAAATACAGCCGGAATAAAATCTCATATCCTCTTTATATTTTTGTGGGATATCATCACTTGCCACAACATCCGAAATTGCAAGTCTGCCGCCAGATTTTAAAACACGAAAAGATTCGGCAAAAACTTTTTCCTTTTCCGGTGAAAGATTTATTACACAATTTGACATTATTACATCAACAGAATTATCATCAACCGGCAGATCTTCAATTAATCCTTTTCTAAATTCAACATTTGTTATGTTAGCTTTTAAAGCATTCGTTTTAGCTTTATCAAGCATTTCATCTGTCATATCAACGCCAATTACAAAACCAGAATCACCGACAGCTTTTGAAGCTAGAAAGGCATCAAATCCGGCACCGGAGCCGAGATCTAAAACTGTTTCTCCAACTTTAAGATTTGCTATTGCCTGAGGATTTCCGCATCCTAATCCAAGATTTGAGTTTTCAGGTACGCAGCAAAGTTCTTCTTCGCTATAACCAAGCTCCGATGATATTTTATCCTTTGCTGATTGTGCCGGGTTGCAGCATGTATTAGAATCTGAACAGCAAGAACTGTTATCTATGGCAATTTTTGCGTAACGGTCTTTTACTTCTTCCCTAATTTTTTGATCTGTAATATTCATTGTATTTCCTTTTATTAAAAAATAAGTTCAATCATTATTTTTTTTGTTCTGTAATAATCAATAACAGTATTATTAGCTATGTTGTAAATCCAGCCGTTTATTTTTTCAGTCGATTCTAATGTCTTTATCTTTTTATATATCTTCAACTATGTCTTTATCACTATTTTTTTTTGAAATAAAAAAGTAAAGTTTCTTATGATAATCGCTCCATATATTTTCAAAAATTAGTTCCATCTATCTTTTCCTTAGATCTTAATATACTTACCAAATACAAAGACGAAATTAAACCTTAAAGGACGCAATAAAAAGAGAATTTATAAAAAAACCTTTCTCCAATATTATTTGAAGAAAGGTTAATAAACAACGGGGGGATTTTATATAATTCTTTACTTTATAAAACCGGAGCGTTTTTTCTTTTGCCTTTTATATCATCAACTATTGCACAGAAACATGGAATTACAAACAGGGTTAAAATTGTTGATACTAATAGACCAAATAAAATTACGTTTGCCAGCGGAGACCACATTTTGGAAATACCGCCAATACCCATTGCCATAGGGAACAATCCGAATATTGTTGTAAGAGAAGTAAGTATAATTGGGCGTAACCTTAATCTGCCGGCATTAATTATACTTCGCCAATATCTAAACTGAGAAAGGTTTTCGCCATTTCTCCTATCGTTAATGAACGATATCATTACAATGGCATCGTTAACTACAATTCCGGCAAGTGCCACAAATCCGAACATAGAAATAATACTGAATGGATTGCCGGATACTATTAAGCCAAGCATTGCGCCAATTAAAGCAAATGGAATTGTGGTTAAAATAATAATTGGCTGTAAATAGGAATTAAACTGGGTACCAAGTATTATAAAGATTAATATTAAGCTTAGAATAAAAAGAGCTGTAATATCCTGAAACATATTCATGAATTCTTCAAACTGTCCGCCAATTTTAAAAGTAACTCCCGGATGTTCTTTTTCCAGTTCAACAAACATTTCTTCCAGTGCCAGGTTAATTTTATCGAGCGATGTAACATCTTCATTAATATCACCCGTAACTAATATTGTTCTTTTCTGATCCCAGCGTTTAATTTCGGTTGGGCCCGGAGTAATTTCGAACTCAACTATATCTCTTAGCGAAACCGTACTTCCAGACATACTTGTCAATTTAAGATTCAGAACATCATCAACCGAAGATCTGTTTTCCAAATTATATTTTACTATCAGATCAATTTCTTCATCCCCATCTCTAAATTCAGTAGCCTCAACTCCATCAAACGCGTATCTCACATTCATGGCAACATACTGCGTATTAAAGCCGTACATTGAAGCTTTGTCCTCTTCAACAAGAATTCTTATTTCCTGCTTTCCGGGAGGAAAATCATCTGCTATATCTAAAGCTCCGGCCATAAGTTTTAATGAATCCTGTAATGCGAGAGAAGCTTTTTTAATGTCTTCCAGATATTTACCCTGCACTTTAACTGAAATTGGCGCTCCGGTTGGCGGTCCGCCGGCAAGTTTTTCATAAGCAACCGAGATTGGCCCGCTTATAGTTTGTGTTTTTCCTCTTAGTTCTTCTATCAGTTCATTAACAGTAATTTCCCGTTCTTCTGAAGGATGACACTGAACAATTATCTGGGCAACATTTTTCTTTTCTAACCATTCATTGTTCGACTGTAACAGACCAATGTTTGTGATAACATCTTTTAATCCTTCTTTAGATAAAGTCATTGCCGCGGATTCAAACTTTTGTGTAATTCTGTTATTCTCTTCAAGACTGGTTCCTTCGGGATATTTTAACAGCACCGAAAACTGATCGAATTCTTCCTCGCCAAACATTTCAACACCAATAACAGGTATAAGGGAAAGAGAAGCAAAAAGTAAGATCACCAGACCCGTTGTTAAAGCATATCTTTTTCTAATTACCTTAACTAATAGAATTTCATATTTTCTTCTCAAAACTTTAAAGAATTTCTTTTCACCTTTTAAGTGTGATTTAGATTTTGTAGTCCAGTCGGCATAATGAGAAGGAAGCAAAAAAAAGGCTTCGAACATTGAGGCTAATAATGCTAACGAGAAAACCAAAGGTATAATGCGCATAAACTTACCCATAATTCCCGGAAGCAGCATTAAAGGTAAAAACGCGGCTATGTTAGTTCCAATGGATGAAATAATGGGTTTAACAACTTCGTGGGTTCCCATTATTGCCGCGTCATGAGAGTTATAGCCCATTAATCTGTAGCGATGACAGTTTTCTATAACTATAATGGCATCATCCACAATAATACCCAGCACCATTACAAGTGCAAATAATGTACTGCCGTTTAAACTGTATCCCCAGAAATCCATTAATATAAAGGTTATAAAAAACGAGATTGGAATTCCTAACGATGCCAGCAGCGCGTTGCTTTTTCCTAAAAAGAAATAAAGCACAAGTGCAATTAGAATCATACCGGAAACGGCATTGTTTCTTAAAACGTTAATTACTCTAAGTATATAAACGGAGTTGTCATTCGAAAAGCTAAACTCAACACCATCCTGAACTGTACCTTTATATTTTTCAACAAGTGTTTTCACTTCTTCAATTACATCAATTGAATTTGCTTCTGCCTGTTTGGAAACTGAAAAAGTAATAGATTCATATCCGTTAAGTCTCGATAAAATATTTAGTTCTTCACGTCTGTCTTTAACTTGCGCAACATCTTTAACTTTTATAAACGAGCCGCTGTTATTTCTAAGTGAACGGATTATTGTGTTTTCAACTTCTTCAACCGAGTTGTATTCGCCTACCGAACGAATCAAATATTCCGATTTCCCAAATGTTATATTTCCACCCGGAACATTTAAGTTGCGCGCTTTAACCGCCATTAATATTTCCTCGAAAGTTACGCCTAGCGAGTTTATTTTCTCAGGATCAACTTCTACCCAAATTTCTCTTTCAGCAAATCCCGATAACTGCACTTTCGCAATTCCTTTCATATCAAGAAGATCTTCTTCAATCTCTTTTGCAATCTTCTGCGCGTTATCTTCCGGAATGTCATAAGCCATATTAACAGTTATAATCGGCATAAAATCGTTGCTGTCAAAAGCGTCAACTATCGGATCTTCTGCTTCATCAGGGAAAACAACTTTGTCTATCTCAGCTTTAAGATCTACATACCTTTCTCTAAACTCGGTATCTGACATATCCTCAAATTTGACGAGGATCATTCCAAAACCCTCTCCGGCAGTCGATTGCATTTCAGAAATTTTATCAATGTCCTGTATTTCACTTTCAATCGGATCAACTATTAAGTTCTCTGCTTCCGTTGGTGAAGCTCCGGGATATGGAACTGTAACAAAAACCCAGTTGAATGATATTGGCGGATTAAGTTCGGTTGGCATATTATTAAGCGATATAAATCCAAACACGAATAATCCTATCATCAACAAATTTACCAGAACAGAGTTTCTAACTGAAAATTTTGCAACATGCATTTTTATTTCCTTGTCTAATTTTTTACTTAAAAAGATTTATCAATCTGCAAACGGATATTCTTAACAACAGTTTTTATTATTCCTAATTCACAACTTCAACAAATACTTTTGTTTTGGTACCAAGATTTTTCATCCCGACAGTTACAATAGTATCACCAACTTCAATATTATTTTCTATTAAAACATTTGAACCAATAATTTCTTTAATCTTTATTTTCGTTAATAACGCAATACCGTTTTCAACCTTATATATGTAGTCTTCGTTGTTTTTAGGAACCAGCGCATATTCTGGAACTGACAAAACATCTGTCGCCGTTTCTAAAAGCAATTCCAGTTTTGCGGTCATACCGGCTTTAATACTAAGCCCCGGATCATTAGAAACATGAATTTCTATATTGAACGCGCCTGTAGTTTCATCTGCCTGAGGAGAAATAAACTTTACTACGCCGTTATAACTTTTATTGTTTAATGCCGAAATTATAACTTCGGCTTTATTTCCTAACTCAACACGACTTATTACATCCTGAGGAACGCCAACATTAATTTTGATAGTTTTTAAATCCACAACTCTGTACACATTCATTCCAGGAGATACCATTGTTCCAAGCTCAATATTTTTTCTAGATATTAAACCGTTTATCGGAGCCGTAATTCTCGTATCATAAAAACTTTTTTCCAATGCACTTAAAGATGCCTCGGCAGAAAGTTTATTTGCTTCAGCAGTTTTTACGTTCAGTACAGAGTTTTCATAAGCCAGCTTTGAAATATCGCCGTTTTCAAAAAGCTCTTTATCACTTTCCAAATTTAACTTCGCGATCATCAAATTATTTTCTGCTGACAAGAGCTGGGATTTAGCCTGTAAAAACTGGCTCTTTGGAACACGATCATCAACTATAGCTAAAGTATCTTTAGTTGAAACATATTCGCCAAGTTTTTTATTTAGAACCTTCACTTTTCCCGAAGCTTCCGATATTAGATCAACCGAATTTAACGGCTGTGTAATTCCGCTTAACGGAAGTCTCTGTTCAACTGTTTTTATACTTGCAATAATTGCTTCAACCGGAACAGCTTTTGTATCGTTCGCAACGGTCGGGGTTCCGTGTTTGTTTTCACCTTTATCTGTTCCCGGGTTTTCAGTGTTTCCACAAGAACTAATTAAGAACAACAGCAAAATGCTTATAATTGTTTTTCTTAAACTTTTGTAATTCATCTTCTTCTCCATTTAACAGAGTAATTATTTATCACTTAATTCATCTAATTTTTTTCCAAGCAGATAATAAAGTTCAATCATTCCGGATATGAAATCATAGTTGTTATTTATTGCCTGCAGTTTCGAATTTTGCATATTCAGCTTTGCGTCTATAAAATCTATATTAGAAATTAATCCTTTCTCTTTCTGCGATTCTACCGTTCTATAATTGGCTTCACTAAACTGCACACTAGCCCGGGATAGTGATATCTGGGTTTTTAGATTAATAATATTATTAACAGTACTTGTTAATAAAAACCTTGTTTCCTGCAGTTGACTTATAAACTCTTCCTGTCCTTTTTTATAAGTATAATAATTGGATTTAAGAGCTGTATAATTTTGAAAGCTAGTAAAAATGGGCATTCTCAGATTTATTGATAATGTTTTGGGTGAATAATCATCCAGTTCCAGTGTGTTATTTTCCCGCCAGCCATAAGAATAGCTAAGCGAAACATTAGGCATATATGATGAATATGAGTTTTTGTATAACAATCTGTTTATTTCATCGTTAGATTTAGCCGCTTTTAACATTGCGTTAGTTTCAACCAAGGCATCGTCATTTATATTTATCATTTCCAGAAGGTCATCATCATTAAGAGCCTCTATAAGCTTCTTTTCATCCTTTAACCATTTAGGTATTTCCGAAGAAACTTCAATTTTACTGTTCATATTAAGATCAAGAAGTTTATTCAGATTTGTAATACCCGCTCTCAAAACATTTTCAGAATTTACAACAACACTTTTCTGCTGCTGATATTCCACTTTCCATCTTAAAGATTCAGTTTTAGAATATCTATCGGCTTTAAATAACCTTTCTGCTTTTTCATAATTAAGTTTTGATAATTCTAAATATTCTTTTTGAAGCGATAAAACTTCTTTGCTTTTAAGAACATTCAAATAACCGCTTATCACCTGAAATATTATATTTCTTTTGGTTGAATTATTCATGCTCTCCGCCGCTGCTTCACCTTCATTTGCAATCATTAATCCGTTTAATAAAACCCCGTTAAACAAAGGCATATCTAAATCAATTGAAGAAGAATAAGAATCCTGAAAAACAGTTTGCGGCATTTGGTTAGCCAGTTCGGGCGGAAGATATCTTCTAAAATCACGTTCAGCAAAGGTTTGTTCGTCTATTCTATTATATCTTGAATTGAACGAAATTACAGGGAAAAGTTGTGCCCAGGCCTGTTTAATATCCCACGAAGCTTTTTTTTGCCCAAATTCACTGGCTTTAATTTCATGATTTTTATTCAAAGCTCTATATATTGCGTCCTGCATTGTTAAATAGGTTTTTACTTCCTGAGCTTTGCTTTCACCAACAGCAAAAAGAAATAGAACCGCAAGTAACAAAGAGTTCAATATTTTGCAAACACTCATTAATTGTCTCCTGTATTTTGATTTTACTTTACAAACAGCTTTGCTTTAGTACCATAAAAGATATTAACAAATAATATTTTTTCTCTATTAATATCGGTAGAACATTTATGTTTATAGGTGATTAGAATAGTTTTGTCGGTAAAACCCCGACTGTATAATATATTATTTGTAAATTCTAAACTATAGAGCAAATATAATTTTCAATTTATTTTAATACTTAGCAATAACTATTATTGCCTGTATATGAGGATGCCTGCGAATTTTTTTTATATCTTGTAAATTAAAAAAGAATTTAACCGGATAATGTTATTATTTTGTTATTTAATCTCCTCGTACATTTTGTAATAACATAATTTCATTCCTAATGATTCATAAGTTTTTTGAGCTGTAACATTTTCATTTTCTACGTATAATCTAAATCCGCAAATGTTCTCTTTGGAATCAGCCAGCTCTTTAACATAGTTGTAAAGTGATTTATAAATACCCTGCCGACGATAATTTTTATCAACATAAACACTTTGAATCCACCAGAAAAGTCCGTTGCGCCAGTCACTCCACTCAGTTGTAATCATTAAACAGCCAACAACTTTATCATCTTTTTCAGCCACCAGATAAAATCCGTATTGCGGATTATTCAGCAGACTTTTTACACCCGCCGAAAGAACATCGTTATCCAGTTGCTTTTCTTCTGTTTCTAACGCCATCGCCTTATTAAATTCTTTTATTGTATCAGCATCTTCAAGTCCGGCAATTCTTATCTTTAATTGTTCATTCATAATTAATCCGTTTACATTTTAGATGATAAAGCTTTAAACGCAACCGCATACATCTGTATTTGTTTTAACATTGCTCCAAGTCCGTTTTTACGCGTAGGAGAAAGGTGATTATCAATACCAATCTTTGTAATAAAGTCTGGCGGGCTGCTCAAAATCTCTGACGGCTCATGACCTGAATAGACTTTTAATACAAGCGCGATTAAACCTTTTACAATCATTGCATCACTATCAGCCTTAATTAAAATCTTTCCGTCCTTAAGTTCAGCATTAGTCCACACTTGCGACTGGCAGCCATCTAATTTATTTTTATCCGTTTTTAGTTCTTCTGGAAATTCCGGAAGTTCTCTTCCCATCTTAATTATTTTGGTATATTTTTCATCCCAGTCATCTATACCTTCAAATTCTTTTATTATTTCTGCCTGTATCTCTGCTATACTCATTTTTATCCTTTTATATAACGTTATAAACAATTCCAACTTGTAATGCTTCTTTTATCTGTGTTCTTAAAGATTGATTTTTTTCATAGATAAGAAGCACATTTAAATTAATATTTAGAAACGAATTTACTTTGGCAATTATACTGCTGTCCCAGCGAACATCCCAGACTTCTATCTGCTCGAATCTGGTAAATAAACTTAACTGACTTTTAAGGTCAATATTTTCAGCCAGATTAACTTTCCCGGATGTTACAGTTTCCAAACCGGTTTCAAACTTAAATGCTTCTTTAACATCTTCAGTATCTTTATCATCACTATAACTTCTATATTTATCCGTAATTACTTCCTGAAGTGCTAATCCGCATCTGACTTTAAAATCTTTAACTCTATCGTATGTAAAACCCAGACCCTGTGTTATAAAACCGGGATCAAAAAAACCGGCAATTTTTTCAGCCGGCTCAACCTTATAATTATAGCCTTCGGTTAGTTGGGTCTTCAATGTATTACTTATATATGGATCAACATCCCAGCCTACATTCAGGGAAAACACACTTTCTAAATATAATTCATTATTGTTTGTTCTAAATGCTTCGTTCCCCGATTTTGTTCTGCCAAACGCTAATTTAAGTTCATTCTCAAAATCCCACTTTTCTGTTTTTTTATTTAAAGCAAATTCCTCAATCAGAGTCCAGGTAAATGAATCACTTCCCCCTTTTGCCCAGTCCTTAAAAGCTATTTGACTTATATAGGCTTTGGACACAAACTCTGGACGCCATGCACTTTCTGTAGAATCTTTTTGTTGTGATAAAATTAACCCGGAAGTTAAAAGCAAAATCAATAATATATTTTTCATACTTAACCTAAACTGATTACAATCTAAAATTTAGTTTATAAATATAAACATTGAGATCTATTTTAAGAAATGCCTTTAACAATTAATCAAAATTGATTTTACATAAACATTAGAATAAGTTTGAATTATGAAAAATAATTATTGAGGAAGTGATGAACATTCAGATATTTGGTACTAAAAAATGTAAAGACACCAAAAAAGCTGAGAGATTTTTTAAAGAAAGAGGAATAAAATTTCATACAAGAGATTTATCAGAAAAAGGATTAAGCAAAGGTGAACTTGATAATATCTCCAGAGTGTTTGATCTTGAAGACCTTATGGATAAAGAGGGAAAGCAGTATAAAAAAAGAAATCTGGCTTTTATAATGCATGATGTTGAAGAGGAACTTTTAGAAGACGGGTTATTATTTAAAACTCCGATTGTACGAAATGGAAAAGATGTAACTCTTGGAAATGATCCAGATACCTGGAAAAGCTGGATTGACGCAGAAAAATAGTTGGGAACAATTGGAATATTAGCTATTCCGATTTACAATCTTTAATTTATCTGCCGGGCTTTTAATCTTATTAATAGAATAAGAAGAAACGTGAGTATAAATTTGTGTTGTTTCTAATCTTTTATGACCTAACAACTCTTGAATATATCTAATATCAGTTCCTTCATCTAATAAATGAGTTGCAAAACTATGGCGTAATGTATGAACAGTTGCTTTCTTTTTAATTTCAGATTTTTTTAGAGCATTCTTAAAAATATTTTGTACACTTTTGGAACAGTATTTTCCTTCTTTTTGACCCTCAAATAAATATTCTTTTGGGTTATAAATTTTAAAATATTCTCGAAGCAAAACCAACACGTTTTCCGAAAGCATAATATATCTATCCTTTTTACCTTTTCCTTCTCGAATATGAATCCTCATTGAATCAGAATCGATATCGCCTATTTTTAATTCTAATAATTCACCAAGACGTAATCCCGCAGCATAAATTAATAATAGAATAGTTTTGTGTTTAATATTTGATGTAACAGAAAGAATTTTAGAAATATCAGAAACAGAAAGAACGTTTGGTAAAATTGTTGGCTTTCGTAATTTAAGGTCAAGTGCTTTTGGTATCGGTTTATTAAACACATTTAAGTATAAATAACGAATTGTAGCTATTATCTGCTTCATTGAAGAAAAAGAATATTTCTTCTTGTTTTTACAATAGAATAAGTATTCTTCTATCTCCTTTTCTGTTACTTTTTCTACCATTAACTTTTCTATCCATTCGAGAAAAAGTTTTAATGCAGAAAGATAATTTTTTATAGTTTGATCAGAGTAATTTTCTATAACTAGTTTTTTGTTAAAACTCTCTATTATATCTTGTTTCTTCATATATGCTTTTTTATATTCGTGTTATAGGAACAATAATATAACATATAGTCCTGATACACGCAATGCGTGTATTGAGATGTTACCTGCAAGGCAAAGAGAGCACCTGCGATAATTAATGGTCAACGATAGAAGATTAAAAAAGAGAGGATAACTGA
>JAEINS010000054.1 GCA_016342755.1 Melioribacteraceae bacterium
TTCATCTTTTTGCTCCTATATTTTTTTCTCTAATATAGTTGCTTTTATTCGTGTCTACAAATTGTGGGGAAGTTTACTCTGAACTAAGAGTACACAAGGTTTTTGCCAATCAATTTTTTCAACCAAATGATCAAATTTTGACATTTAGGTTTTATTTGAACGATGACTATATTAATCAAATTCCAAATGACCTAATCATTCGTGCCTCTGCTTTCTCATGTGATTATGGCGTAGTGAGTGAGGAGAAAACAATTAGTACTATTACCAGTATTAATGATTACCTTCACTTCGTATTACTATATGATGCTTATTCAATTAATCACCCATATTTATCAGGTAGTGGAGCTTATTATAACAATTTAATAGATGATGGTGATGGCACAACGGTTCAATCTTGGGATAATATGATTCTTGAATTAGATAAATTATCTGGTGGAACTGAAACGATAGACTTAGGTGTTAGTAATATTTGGCTGCGAACAGAGATGATAAATGGCCAATGGGTACGAAATAGCAGTGGTAATGTAGAGGGTAAGATTACAGCAGGTTGTACAGATAGTGATGGTGTACACCATACAGCAGAAACTGAAATTGAGATTACCGGATTGGTTGATGATCTACCAAGTTATGGTTCGATTTGTTCAAACCTTTCATGGAGCGGAACGAGAACAATTACTGGTGATTTAACAGTAAATAGTGGCGTGACACTCACATTGAACTCAGGAACAGATTTAACTTTCACAAACAATTCAAAACTTATTGTAAATGGAACATTAAATATTAACAATGCTGAATTAGATTTTGTATCTCCAAATTCAACTACTCCAAATGGGGTGGTAATTAATTCTGGCGCAAGTGCCACTATTCAAAATACTGAAATAACTAATGCTCGTTATGGAATTAAAACAAATAATGTAAATGTTACAATTGATGATTGTTATATACATAATAATGACCATGGAATTTATTTATATGATAATAATAGTGCCTCTGGTACAACATATATAACAGATAATAATATAAGTAGCCACACAGGCGGAACTGGTGTTATTATGCAGTATTCTGGTGGTGTTTTTGAAAACAATTCCATTAGTAGCAATGCTTTTGGTATGAATATTCAGCAAAGTTCAAGTCCAATCTTTGGTCAAATTGCCGGGCAGGGATATAATAAGATTTATTCAAATTCAAATACAGGGGTTATAGTAAAATATGGAGCTAGTCCAATGTTCGGTATTCCGCATGCTGGTGGAAATAATGAATTTTACAATAATAGTAGTTTAGATTTTTCTATTTATAGCGGTTGTTTTGTATATGCTGAGAGTAATTGGTGGGGTAGCAATCCTCCAAACCAGAGCAAGTTTAATGTGCCAAGTAGAATAGATTATGAGCCATATTTAACAGATAGTCCTGGTGCCAGCGCAATGGCAAAGATTACAAATGATGGAAATTCAGAAGAAATATCAAGTGAATCTAATTCTTCTACAAGTAAAGATTGGAAAAAGACGCTAAAATATTTACAGAAGTTAGTATATGATGGTAAGTTTAGTATTGCATCTTCTCAAATCGAAAGAATTATAGATGCTAATTCCGATGATAATATTTCTTTAATTTTAGTAGAACTTCTTTGGCAAGCTGAATTGGGAAATAAAACTAAAAACTCAACCTTAGATTTGATTAGCAAATTTTCTTCTAAGAATGATCATAAGGAATATGTTGGTGTAGCTAAGATGCTTAAAGTGATGGATAAAAAAGATAATAGGTCACAGCAACTTGATCAACTTTTAGATGAGTATAAAGATTTTCCAAATCTAACTAAGAGAATAATCTTATCTAAGTTTCTAGATATTGTTAATAATTTGAAAGATGATGAGAGTGCTATTAAATTATTGAGTGAATATAAATCATTATTCAGTCAACAAGAGTTGGATGAAATTATCTCTCTACATTTCGATAAGAATCAAAAGATAGAAGTTGGAGAATCAGAAAAAGGACTAGGTAAAGTAGAAATAAAAGAAAATTCAATCAATAGTTACCCTAATCCATTTAATCCTAGTACAACCATTTCTTACAAACTAGTTGATGACAATTTTGTAAGCATAAAAATATTTAATATGCTTGGTCAAGAGGTTGCAACTTTGGTTAACGAATATAAGAATACTGGTGAATACATGGTTAAATTTAATGGAGCTAATCTTCCTTCCGGAACTTATGTTTGCAGGATTAAAGCTGGTAACTTTATTAAAAGTAAAAGAATGTTGCTAGTTAAATAAAGTAAGTGCTTTTTTTATAAGTGTCAGAAATTACGAGACTGTAAATTATTTTGTGTAAACGTTATTTTGTAATTTTATAAGAACGGCATCAGCCGATCTTCAAATCTA
>JAEINS010000055.1 GCA_016342755.1 Melioribacteraceae bacterium
AAACCTAATTATGCAACAAAATTAAATCGGGAAAAATAATTGTCGTTGACCGGAAATAATAGTTGTCGTTGATCAGTCAAGTAATTCTTTTGAGATAAGCCACATAACTCGTCTAGATTCTCTTTCCGAAATAGGCTTGTAATCGTAAGGTTTATTAACTGTAATGGTTATTCGTTTAGTCGTCCTCATGACACAAGTCTCCATCGTGAAAGGGATTGTTGCAACAACTACAGACAGATTCCTCACCATAAACGTGAACCGTCATTGAATAACACCATGGACAGATTACATCATCTTTACTGAACATTGGACTGTACAGTTGTTCGATTTCTGATAAGTATTTTTCAGTTAAATTACTCAGAACTTCTTGGAACATAATTCCTCCTATTGGGATTATTAATTAAATTAAGCGTCTCTCAACGAATGAAGTAAAACCGTCATCGCAGAATATAATATGATCAAATACCTTGATATCAATTATCTTCCCGGCAGAAACTAATTTTTCAGTGATGGCTATATCTTCCTTGCTAGGCTCTCGGTTACCAGATGGATGATTGTGGGCAAGAATTATATTAGCGCAAGTTGCTACGATACTCCCTCTGAATACTTCTCTTGGATGCACCAAGCTACTACTGAGCAATCCGGAACTTATTTCTTCGAATCCCATAACACTGTTACTGCTCGACAGCCAGAACACTAAGAACTTTTCTTTTACTTCTCCAAGGAATAAGAACTTAAACTGTTCATACATCTCGGATGGTGATGTGATTTGTATTTGTTTTTTCTTTAACTGTGGATAAGTCTCTGAAGTATCCTTGAACCTCCAGGTGATTGTTTGAATACATTGTTTCATGAATTACCTCCAACGATTTGTTTAAAATGAGAAAAGCCACCGTAGAGACTCTAGAAATCTCGCAGGTGGCTTGTTTGTTTAGTATGTTAAACTTCTTATTTATAGACCCCCGGTACCTCGCATCGATTTTGCAAAAGGAGTCTCTTTAATGTTACTGGTATACCTAGTCTGTTAGCCGCACACAATATTAGACCCCGGGGGCTCGATATATGAGTTGGGAATTGAGCTTAAAAGGAAAGGATTAAAAATTTGAGATATAAAAATTTAATGTGGATTATTTCGGTTTATAGTTAAAAGAAAAGCCCACCAGATTGATGGGCTAAGGTGTGCTATTTTAATAAGAGTAGTTTCTTCGTTTGTGTGAAATCACCAGCTGTTAACCTATACAGGTAAATACCAGAAGGAAGATATTCAGCGTTAAACTCGATTATATAAGTACCACCACTTTTTTGTTCATTTACCAGAGTAGTTACATTCTTACCCAGAATATCAAGTACTTCAAGTTTTACTTGTGAAGGTTGAGGTAATTTGTATTCAATCTTAGTTGTTGGATTGAATGGATTTGGATAGTTCTGTTTCAAAGAATACGCTGTAGGTAGCTCCCCAATATTTTCATTACTTACTGTTGTCTTATTAACACTAAAATAATCTGACCATACAGATTTACCTGCAAGATTAGAAGCATTCACTCGCCAGAAAAAACTATTTGGTAGATTTAATATATCTATAGACATTGTTGTATCAGTAATATCATTTACACTAAGTAAAATATTATTAAAATCAACATTATCACTGAATTCTAAATTATATGATTCAGCAAAGTCTGAAGACTTCCAGCTAAATATTGCAACTGATGTAGAATCATAAACGAGATCATTTTCTTCTGGTATTAGTAATACAGGAGCATCAGGACTAGTTAATGAACAGAATATCCAAGTATTGGACCAATCACTCTCTCCTATATAATTTGTTGCCTTAACATGCCAGAAGTATTTTGCATTTAGTTCGATTTCACTTAGTATATATCTATTTGTGTCTATTTCCGTTACAGAAAATATAGGCTGAGAAAAAACTGAATCATTAGATATTTCTAAAATATATGTTTCCGCAAATTCTGCACTTTCCCACCTAAAAGTTATTGGAAATAATAAGTCTTGACTCCCATGCAGAGGTCCAACCAAACTGGTTTCATAAGGGAAATCAATTACTGGAACCCTTTGAATAACCCACAATAAATATCCCAAGTTATTTTTTAGAAATTTAAAAAATATTTTTGTCAATTTTAGG
>JAEINS010000036.1 GCA_016342755.1 Melioribacteraceae bacterium
TCTGAAGCTACGCTGCGTAAACTCCGCTCCGATTCAGATAAATTATTCCATTTACACAAAACTTTTTACACTACCTAATTTTGTAATTGAGAAAGTACTGTTTTTCTCGATGTTCCTATTTTTTGCCGTTATATTAAGTAATTATGCCTTTAACGATACTATATCTACCGCTATAACTACAGGTTATTGGTTTCTAATTATATTAAGCTGGCTGCTTAACCGGTATAAAACATTTAATCATTTATATTTGTACCTGTATTTTGCCACAGTTATTTTTATTATTGCTCTAATGCTGGTTAATGACGGGATTCATGATTCAGCTATTTTAATATTTCCGGTTCTTATTATGGCTTCAGGGTTTTTTCTAAAACAAAGGGTTTATAGATTATCTCTGCTTTTTAATTTACTAGTAATTCTTTGTATAAGTTTTTTCCAGTATACTAATTTAATTGTAAATGATTTTAATAAGTTTGTTGATATGCAGTATATCTCAAATATTTTTATGACATTTGTCGGTATGTCATATTTTATGTATTTAATTATTAAATATGTTGATTATAAAGAGAAGAAATTAAAAGCCGTTAATGATACCAAAGACAGATTCTTAAATATTCTTGCTCACGACCTGAAAAATCCCTTTCAATCATTAATTGGTATTTCAAGTTATTTGAAAGAAGAATATGAAGATTTAAGTAACGAAGAAAAATTGGAATCAATTACTGTCTTAGAAAACAGTATTAAGGAACAATATAATTTACTGGATGAGTTATTAAAATGGGGAAAACTTCAATCGGGTGTTTATAAAAATGAACTAAAAAAACTTTTGTTGAAAAAAATTGTAGACGAAGTTATAACTTCAGTTTCTATAATTGGTCATCAAAAAAATGTAATAATAGTGAATGAAATACCCGATGAATTCTCAATGACTGGCGATAGTATGCTTCTTTCTACAATGATTAGGAACATAATTTCTAATTCACTAAAATTTGCTCACGAAGGAAGCCATGTTAAGGTTTCCGCGGCTTATGAAAATTCAAAAGTATACTTAACTATTGAAGATAATGGAATTGGAATGAATGAAGATCAAATTAGCATTTTAAAAAAACGGACAGAGAGTAATATTACTTTAAATATGGAAGGTGAGTTAGATTCAGGTCTTGGTTTATTACTTGTTGGTGAAGTATTAAAAATTCATAATGGACAAATTGATATTGAAAGTGAAGTTGGAAAAGGAAGTAAGTTTATTGTTTCACTTCCTAAATAGAATTGAATTTATGATGTCACTCTGAGCCTGGTTAAAGAGTAAAAATACCCTGAAATAGCTAGTTCCTGACATCGCCCGGACTGACATTATTCTCAATTTTCTCAGGTAATAAGTTTATAAAAAAACTAAAGCATCTCTATTGAGATGCTTTTTTTATTTTACAAAGTAAAGTACATTTTATATTCAAAGGGATGAGGCATTGTAGCTATAGCTTTAATTTCCTCTTCTTTAATTTTCACCCATTGGTCAAGAAGCTCATCGGTGAATAAACCATCACGTTTCAGGAAATCACTATCTTGTTTAAGAGCATTTAATGCATCTGATAAACGTGTTGGCAAAAAATGAATATCTTCATGATCAGCTTCGTCTTTTATATTTTTATCAAATGGACCAAAACCTTCTTTAACAGGATCAATTTTATTTACAACCCCGTCAATACCAGCTAATAACATTGCTGATAAACAAAGATAAGGATTAGCAGTCGCATCCGGTGGTCTGTATTCAAAGCGGGCTTCTTCAGGGTTCATCACATATTTAGGAATCCGAATAGCTGATGCACGGTTTCCTTGTCCGTAAACCAATGCTACAGGAGCTTCAAACCCGGGAACTAATCTTTTATAAGAGTTTGTACTTGGATTTGTAAATGCTGAAAGGGCTGGCCCGTGTTTTAACATTCCACCAATAAAATATCTTCCAAGTTCGTTTATGTTTCCATATTCACCTTTTTTATAAAAAGCATTTTTGCCATTTTGGGTTAGGTATAAGTGAAGATGCATTCCGTTACCGGCCTGGCGGTACATTGGCTTTGGCATAAAAGTAATGTGTAAGTTTTTCTCACGGGCAAAGTTGAACAGAATATACTTAGCAGTAATAATATTATCTGATGTAATTAACAAATCATTAAAAGTAACTTCAATTTCTTGCTGTCCTCTTTCGCCAACTTCGTGATGATGGTACTTAACTGGAATCCCACTTTTTATAAGTAGTTTACAGGCTTCATCACGGAAATCATCATATATATCAAAAGGATTTGCTGCATGATACGCGTTTTTGTGAAATTCTTCATCATGTTTAACATGATAGTAGGACGCTGATGTTCTTGTATCATAATCAACATCAGAGAAAATGTAGAATTCAAATTCAGGACCCCATAAAGATTTATCGGCACCTGTATATTTTTTTAATAAGGATTCCGCCTTAGCTGCTAAATATCTGCCGTCTTGCGAAAACGGAGTATGCTTGCCATCAGTTAAAACAATATGGCAATAAAAGCTTAAAGTTGGAGCTTCTCTAAAAAGATCCATAATAGCTGTGTTTAAATCCGGTATCAAAATCATATCGCTGTTTTCAACTTTTCTAAAGCCGTAGCTAGATCCGTCGAAACCAACACCTTCGGTCACAAGTTTTTTGATGATACCAGGGTATACCGGTAATGTAATATGATGGAGCTTACCGGCAAGGTCAATACATTTCAGATCAATAAATTCAATCTTATGTTTTTTTAACAGATTGTTTACTGACTGAGCGGTCTGTACAGTCATAATCACCTCGATAAATAAAGAACTATATATAAAAAAAGCGTCCCAAAATTTGGGACGCTCAATTTATTCAAATAATCTACTATTCGCAATTATTTATTACAGTTAATTGCCCCGATACCTGGGAAAATTGCTGTAAGATCTAATTCTTCTTCAATTCTTAATAACTGATTATATTTTGCAATTCTATCAGTTCTTGAAGCAGAACCAGTTTTAATTTGACCAGCGTTAGTTGCAACAGCTATATCAGCAATAGTCGCGTCTTCAGTTTCGCCAGAACGGTGAGAAATTACTGATGTATAACCAGCAACTTTTGCCATTTCAATTGCTTCTAAAGTTTCTGTTAAAGTACCAATTTGGTTAACTTTAATTAAGATTGAGTTAGCTATACCTTTTTCAATACCTTCACCTAATCTTTCAGTGTTAGTTACAAATAAGTCGTCACCAACTAACTGTACTTTATCACCAATAGCTTCAGTTAAGTTTTTCCAGCCTTCCCAGTCATTTTCATCTAAACCGTCTTCAATAGAAACGATTGGATATTTAGCTATTAAGTCAGCATAAATTTTAATCATATCATCAGAAGTTTTTTTAGATTTATCTGATTTGAAGAAAGAGTATAATTTTTCATCTTTTAAGAACATTTCAGAAGATGCAACGTCCATTGCTAAAGAAATTTCTTCGCCCGGCTTGTAACCAGCTTTAGTAATAGCTTCAAGAATAGTTTCAATTGCTTCTTCATTTGATTTTAAGTTTGGAGCAAATCCGCCTTCGTCACCAACTGAAGTGCTGTATCCTCTTGATTTAAGAACAGCTTTAAGAGCATGGAAAGTTTCTGTTCCCATTCTTAATGCTTCTGCAAAAGTTCCAGCTCCGTGAGGCATTACCATAAATTCTTGGAAATCAACTGTATTATCAGCGTGAGAACCGCCATTTATAATGTTCATCATAGGAACAGGTAAAGTTCTTGCGTTAGTTCCGCCTATATAACGGTATAATGGTAAACCTAAAGCTTCAGCAGCAGCTTTTGCAACAGCTAAAGAAACACCAAGAATAGCATTCGCGCCTAATTCAGCTTTGTTAGGAGTTCCGTCTAATTCGCATAAGAAATTATCTATACCAACCTGATCAGTTGCGTCCCAATCTAATAATTCATCAGCAATTCTGTCATTTACATTTTCAACAGCTTTTAAAACACCTTTACCTAAATATCTTTCTTTATCGCCGTCTCTTAATTCAACAGCTTCATGTTCGCCAGTAGATGCACCGCTAGGTACAGCAGCTCTGCCAATAACACCTGATTCTAATAAAACTTCAACTTCAACTGTAGGATTTCCCCTCGAATCGAGAATTTCTCTTCCCAATACATCAACTATTGTTGTCATCAGATTTCTCCTTTATTATTATTTTACATTTGGAAACAATTCAAAAATTTTGATCAAGAAAGATATCAAAAAGGGCTTCTAATAGCAATAAATTGAATTTTCAAAATTTTAACTTATTTAAGTGTTCCCGGGGTTTTTAGGAATGAAATGAATGAAAAGTATTTGTTTTTATTTAATTTAGAAAGGATTAGTCAGCTATTATTTTAATATCTTAATTAGCAGTGTCTTATTAAGTTTCTGTTAAATTGTGATTTACAGCAAAGCAATACTTTTATAATCATCAAAATCACTTTTACTAAAACAGATGAGGTAAACTTTTTTAATAGTACTATCATTTTTCAAGAATTCAGTAATAACTTTTAGAGCTATTTTACAAGCTCTTTCAAATGGGAATCCATAAATTCCCGTGCTGATGGAAGGAAAGGCGATTGTATTAATTTTATTCCCGATTGCCAAATTAAGAGAATTTTTATAACAGTTAGATAATAATTGGTCTTCGTTATTATTACCGCCTTTCCAAACCGGACCAACTGTATGAATAACAAATTTTGTGGGCAGATTATATCCATTAGTTATTTTTGCGTATCCGGTTTTACAGCCATTTAAAGTTCTGCATTCTTCCAGTAACCTTGCTCCGGCTTTTCTGTGGATTGCTCCGTCAACACCGCCGCCGCCAAGTAAAGACTCATTAGCCGCATTTACAATTGCATCAACTTTTAATTCTGTAATATCTCCTCGAATTATTTCAATACGTTTATCCATCTTATTGCCTCGTAAACTTTGCGATTATTTCATTATGCTGGGGAAACTGTTCTGTTAGTTTCTCTTTCTCCGCAAGCTCAAAATCGGCGAAATCAAAACCAGGAGTAACCATACAGCCTAAAAGTGAATAACTATTTTTATCTGTTAACTCAGCCGCAAACCAGCTTTCAGCTTCAATAATAAACTGCGGCTCAATATTTTTTTCTAAATCAGTGCCAATGTCTTTATGAAAATAATTTCCTTTTTTATCAATTACATGAATACGGACATATGATCCGGTGTGATGATACCAAAGTTCATCTGATTTTAATTTATGGAAAGAAGAAAATTGATCTTTTTCCAAAAGGAAATAAATAGAAGTTGCTAATGATCTATTGACAGGCAAAGTATTAATAATCAGCTTGGTATTATTATTTGATCTGTAAACTTCTTTGTAATAACCACCTTCAGGGTGCGGAGTTAATTCCAGTTTTTTTATAATGTCTTTCGAGTCCATTTAATTCCTTATTGTTTTGTGCCATAAAGCTTGTAGATAACTACAAAAATATCAGTTCTCTCATCAGATTGATATGATAAATACAGATAATTTTAAAAAATAAAATCATTCATTTCTAAGTTTTATTTAATTATAAACCTAACAGATTTAAAGTGTAAATTCAATTTCCTAAAAATATTGAAATGTATATTTTATAATACCTTTATTTATGAATTCCCAACTCATATTAAGTAGTTTTGTTATTAAAAAGATTATACTTATTATTCATAAGTTGAATGAGTCTCTATTTATTGACCAATAAATAAGTATAGGTGATTATGACTTCAAATATTTATAACCCATTTAAGACCGCACAAATCCAATGTGAAAAAATATCTTCACTATTAGAATTAAATAAATCCGGTACAAATTATTTAAGTAATATATCAAGGGAATTTCACCTCAATATTCCTGTTAAAATGGATGATGGAAATATATCGGTTTTCAAGGGATATAGAGTTCAGCATAATAATTCTTTAGGACCTTTTATAGGGGGTGTCAGATTTCATCCTCAGGAATCGGTTGATATACTGCGGGCTATGGCAATGTGGATGACATGGCAGTGTGCGGTAATGAATTTACCTTTGGGTGGTTCAAATGGCGGAGTAATTTGTGATCCTCACGATTTAAGTTTAGGTGAACAAGAAAAAATTTGCCGTGGCTATATTAGGCAGTTGGCAGACAATATTGGACCGGATAAAGATATACTTGCACCGGATATTATGACTTCGCCCCAGCACATGATCTGGATGCTGGATGAATATGAAATGATATTTAGAAAGAAAATTCCCGGAACTATTACTGGTAAGCCCGTAAAAATTGGTGGTTCGTTAGGTAGAAAAGAAGCAACCGGATATGGAGTAATTATAGCTTTGCGTGAAGCATTATCTGAACTGGATATTGAGTCGGAGAATACAACAGCAAGTGTACAGGGATTTGGATCGGTTGCACAAAATGCAATTCAGCTTTATAATCAGATTGGCGGAGTTGTTAAAAGTGTTGCCTGCTGGGATCAAGCCGATCAGAAAAGCTATACTTACTTTAAAGCTGAAGGTATCAATTTAAATGAGCTTCAATCAATATCCGATATGTTTGGCGGAATTGAAAAAGACAAAGCTCAGGATTTGAATTATAAATTATTATCGGGGGAAGAATGGTTAACACAAAATGTTGATATTCTAATCCCGGCAGCAATCGAAAATCAGATTACTAAAGAAAATTTTGAAACCATTAGTAAAAGTGTGAAAATAATAGTTGAAGGAGCAAATGGTCCCATAGATATTGAAGCAGAACAGAATCTGATAGAAAAAGAAATAACAATTCTGCCGGATATCATTTCTAATGCAGGCGGAGTTATTGCAAATTATTATGAACAAGTTCAGGGCATGTCAAATTACTATTGGGAAAAAAATGAAGTTTTGAGTAAGCTGGATCTGAAAATAACAAATTCATTTAACGATGTAATGGATATATCGAAAAGGATGAAACTTAGTTTACGTGATTCTGCTTATTTATATTCAATAAATAATGTGCACGAGGCATCTGTACAGAGAGGCTGGATTTAATTTATTCCATTGTAACTAACCGGGTTTAATATGGATGATAGATCTAAAATTACCATTAAAAAATTCAAACGAGATTTTTTTGAAAGTGAAAATCAGATTGCCGGAATTGGAACTGGTAGCATTGGCGGGAAAGCAAGCGGATTAGCTAACATCGAAAACTTTCTTGCAGCTAGTTTTAATCATAATGAATTCCCTTCTGTAAAAATAAACATCCCATCCTTAGTTGTAATTAGAACAGATGTATTCGATAAATTTATTGAACAAAATAAATTAGAGAAAATTGCATTTTCAGATGAGCGTGATTCTAAAATTGCCAATGCTTTTCAGAAAGCTGAGCTGCCATTTGAAATTCTTGGTGATCTTAGAACTATAGCTAACAACGTTAAAACTCCATTGGCTGTGCGTTCATCAAGCAAATTGGAAGACGCGCTGTTTGAACCATTTGCGGGTATTTATTCAACAAAAATGCTTCCTAATAATCAGACAAGTGCCGATGAACGCTTTGTTAAACTATGCGAAGCAATCAAACTGGTTTATGCATCTGCGTTTTTTAAGAACGCAAAAGAATATTTTAAGGCAACAAAAAATAATATAGCTGATGAAAAAATGGCAGTTATAATACAGGAAGTTGTCGGCGGCAAGTTTTCAGATAAATATTATCCGCATCTATCGGGTGTTGCCCGTTCATATAATTATTATTCATTTGGAAGAGCAAAACCTGAAGACGGAATAGTTAACTTAGCATTGGGACTAGGAAAGACTATTGTTGATGGAGGAATTTCATGGTCGTATTCACCAGCATATCCTAAGTTGAGCCCGCCATATTCATCAATCTCAGACTTAATGAAAAATACGCAGAATAAATTTTGGGCAATAAACATGGGAAAACCACCAGCTTATGATCCAATTAATGAAGCTGAGTTTATGTTTGAAAAAGATTTGGCAGATGCTGAAAAGGATAAAACCCTTAAATATTTAGCTTCGACTTATAATGTTAGTTCTGATAGGGTTAATATGGGAATTGGAATTTCCGGTCCGCGTATACTTAACTTTATGATGCTTTTACATTTTGAAGATATTCCGGTAAATAGAATTGTTAAAAACATGCTTAAGTTTTGTGAAGATAAGCTGAACACTCCTGTTGAAATAGAGTTTGCAATGACTTTTGATCCGTTACGATTTGGTCTTTTGCAAGTTAGACCAATGGTTGTCTCGGATGAAAAAGTAGATATTAATGAGTCGGGAATTGAAGAGGGCAATATTCTTTTAGGCTCTGAAAACGTGCTTGGAAACGGAGTTTACAGCGATATCAAAAATATAGTTTATGTGAAGCCGGAATCATTTGAAAGTAAATTTACAAAAGAAATTGCTGTGGAAGTTGAATCGATAAACAAGGACTTAATTAACAAGAAAGAACCGTATCTGGTAATTGGTTTTGGCCGATGGGGAAGTTCTGATCCATGGTTGGGAATACCTGTAAACTGGAGTAATATTTCTGGAGCCAGCGTTATAGTTGAGGTTGCTACCGAAAACATGAATGTTGATCTAAGTCAGGGATCACATTTTTTTCATAATCTGAATAGTTTTAAGGTAAGCTACTTTTCACTTTCAGCAATTAATAAATATAAAATAGATTGGAAATGGCTGGAGAATCAGGCTATTATAAGCGATCAAAAGTTTGTTCGGCATATTCATTTAGAAAATCCGTTAAATATATTGGTTGATGGAAGAAAAAGATTAGGTATAGTTGAAAAATCCAGGGAATGAAAATGGGTGAAACTGAAAGTTTAGCAAATCTGATAAGTGAGCTTAAAGAACGGGCAAAAGAGTTAAACTGCCTTTACGAGATTGATGAGTTATTGCATGATCATGAAATTTCGATTGGGCAAATTTGTAATGGAATGGTAAACGCGATTCCTCGCGGTTGGCAGTTCCCGGAAATATGCAGCGTAAGAATTGAATTTGGAAATAAGGTTTATACTTCCTTGGTTTTTGCAGAGACTAAATGGAAGCAGAGTGCCAGTATAAAAGAGCAGAACCAGATAGTTGGGGAAATTGAAGTTTATTATTTGAAAGAAATGCCTGAACTTGACGAAGGCCCTTTTCTAAAAGAGGAACGTAAGCTTATTAATACAATTGCCGATAGATTTGGAAATCATATTCTTCATCGCAATTTGAAAAAGGTTTTTTCAGAAAAGGGTAATATTAAACAGCGAAGTGAATGGTGGGTGATTGTTGATCTTCTAAAAAAAACGGATACAAATTTATTACAGCGAATCTCTAGAAAAATGCTGAATTATCTTTGTTGGAGAGATATAACTAGTGCAAAGGAATTATTAGAAAGTTTTAGCCAGTTATATAAAGAGTTTATAGAAAATATTCAGGACGAAAATACACCGTTTCCAAAATTTTTGAATTATGATTATCTAAATATTACAGATAAAATTTTTAGGATTGCAAGTGAAAATATTAGTGAAGATGATATATTAGAATGTATTCAAAAATGGATTAAAGAAGATAGATCTGATTTTTTATTCGATACTTTGGAGAATCAGAGTTCATCGCTTGCAGAAATTGCCGGAGCAATAGAGAAATATTATAATTTAGATCCGAGTGGACAGGAAATCTCTGAACCCAGATTAAAAGGGATTATTGTAGCACTTATACGCAGATTGTTAAGTGACCAGCCTCAGTTTATCAACATCGCAAAAAATTATATACATATAAGTGAGTTTAATAAAATTTTTAAACAAATTATTTTTCATGCTGATAGTAATGGAAAATTAGGAGGTAAAAGTTCCGGTGTAATTTTATCATGTGAGATTCTCAAAAATCATTCTGAAAAAAAACCGCTATTAACGGATGTGAAATTTCCTAAAACCCGGTACATAACTTCCGATGTACTTTTGAATTTTATAAACTATAATAATCTGGAAGATGTACTTGAGCAGAAATATAAGAGTATTGACGAGGTAAGGCAAGAATATCCATATATAATACATCTTTTTAAGAACTCGCAATTGCCACCCGAAATTATAAAAGGACTTCTATTAATTATGGATGATCTGGGAGATTCGCCGCTTATTGTCCGAAGTTCAAGTTTACTGGAAGATAGAATGGGAACTGTATTTGCCGGCAAATACAAAAGTCTGTTTATTGCTAATCAGGGTAATAAAGAAGAACGGCTTATTGCTTTAATAGATGCAATCCTGGAAGTTTATGCTTCAACGTTTGGCCCAGATCCTATAGAATATAGAGTTGATAGGGGATTAGAAGATTTTCATGAAGAGATGGGTATTCTGATTCAGGAAGTAGTGGGGAAGAAAATCGGGAAATACTTTTTCCCCTCATTTGCCGGAGTTGCGTTTAGTAATAACGAATTTAGATGGTCCAGCAGAATTACCCAGAAAGATGGATTGTTAAGATTGGTTCCCGGACTTGGTACAAGAGCAGTTGATAGATTAAGCGATGATTATCCAATTTTAATTTCACCCGGTAAACCTAATTTAAGAGTAAATGTAACAGTTGATGAGGTTGTTAAATATTCTCCTAAAAAAATTGATGTTATAAATCTTGAGACAAATAAGTTTGAGACAAAAGACATTAATGAATTTATTAATGAAGTTAGATATGAATATCCGAAAATCAGACAATTATTAACTATAATTGAGGATGATTGTTTACGCAACCCAAACGCGTTTGATCTTGATTTCGATAGCAATAAACATGTTATATCATTCGAAGGACTGTTGACAAAAACTCCGCTGATTAAACAGATTCATGAAATAATGAAATTACTAGAAGAAAAAATGAAATCGCCCATTGATATTGAGTTTGCCCATGACGGTGATAATTTTTATCTGCTTCAATGCAGGGCCCAGAGTTATGGTGAAAACAATCAGCCGGCACTTATACCGATGGATATTAAAAGTGGTGAGGTATTATTTACTGCCAGAAGGTTTATTACTAACGGACTTGTAGAAGGAATTTCACACATTGTTTATGTAGACCCCAATAATTACTCTAGTCTGGAAACAAAAAATGATTATTTCAACATTGGGAAAATTGTTGGTAAACTGAACAAACTTCTTCCTAAGAAAAAATTTATTTTGATTGGACCGGGAAGATGGGGTTCCCGCGGTGATATAAAACTCGGAGTTAATATAACTTATTCGGATATCAATAATACAGCTATGTTAATTGAGGTTGCGAAGAAAAAGAAAGATTTTGTACCTGATCTGTCTTTTGGTACACATTTTTTCCAGGATCTTGTTGAAGCATCAATTAAGTATTTACCTCTATATCCGGATGATGAAGGGATAATTTTCTTTGAAGAGTTTTTCTTATCAACTAAGAATAAGTTGGAAGAATATCTGCCGGAATTTAAAAAATATTCCGATACTGTAAAACTAATTGATATAAAAGAAGCTAAGGAAGGTAAGATGTTAAAGGTTTTAATGAATGCAGATATTGAAAAGGCAATTGGGCATTTCTATGAGGTTTAAAACAGAAAAGTCCTTACATTGTAAGGACTTAGAAGGATTGTGAGGCGGCGATCGGATTCGAACCGATGAATAAAGGTTTTGCAGACCTTCGCCTTAAGCCACTTGGCCACGCCGCCATTTATAAATTTTTATAATTTCAAAACACAAAGAACAGAAAAAAAAGCCCCGATAACGGGGACTATTGGAGCGAGAGACGGGACTCGAACCCGCGACAGCTACCTTGGCAAGGTAGTGCTCTACCAACTGAGCTACTCTCGCATACACCAACTTTATAAAAGAACCACAAAATTGAGATTCCTAATATAGAGTAAGCCTAAATAAAAAGCAACAGTCTTGTGAAAAAAACAGCGTATACAAAAATCAAAATACCAGGTTCATCTTTATAGTTAGAAGTTTGGAACTTAAAATGCAAAACATTTTTATTTCCTGGCTCCATGAACAAATCCCCGGTAAGGTCTTGAATGCTGTACCGTTATAAATGAATCACTGTCAATTTCATCAATAACAGTTTTTACAAATTTTAAGTCTTTTCTTTTAATGATTGCAACTAAAACAGAAACTCCGCCAGTTCCGCCTTCACCTGTAAGTAGTGTAACACCAACATGCGAAAGCCTTAATCTATTTGCAATTGCACCAGCTTTATGTTTAGAAATAATATTTAGCTGTACATAACCTATTGCAACTTTTTGCTCTAATGAAACGCCTAAAATATTTCCTATTGCAAAGCCGCTTGCGTATGCAAAAAGGTTTATTGTGCTGTCTAAGTTTTGAAAAATAAACTTCATTGCAATAAGCCAGATAAGTACTTCAAAAAAACCGGCCGCCGCCGCATGATATTTTTTACCCTGAACAACTAAAATTGTTCTGAAAGTTCCAATTGTTACATCTGTAATGCGCATACACATTATCAACAAAGCACCACCAATAACTTCAATCATATTCTTACTTCATTTTTATAAAAAGGAAGAACAAAGTTAATGAATAAAATCGTATTTTTGTAAGTCAAATTAAAAATGTTGTGGTATGTTAAAAAATAATAATAGAGAAAAAGATAGAAGAGAATTAGTTGATCTTTTAATCGGAAGGGGCATTAAAGATGAAAAAGTTCTTTCGGCTATTCTAAAGGTTGAAAGACATAAATTTGTACTCGATGCAATGCAGATTCATGCTTACAAAGATATTGCTCTTCCAATTGGTTCCGGCCAGACTATTTCGCAGCCTTTTACAGTCGCTTTTATGACAGAGAAATTGAATGTGAGAAAGGGTATGAAGGTTCTGGAGATTGGAACAGGTTCAGGTTACCAGGCTGCTATTTTAATGGAAATGGGGGCAAAAGTATTTTCGATAGAAAGACAGCACGATCTTTTTAATAATACCAGAGCATTGTTTGAAAAAAATGGCTGGCGTGTGCATATGCGCTGTAGTGACGGTACAATTGGCTGGGATGATTACGCTCCCTATGATGGAATAATAGTTACAGCCGGTGGGCCATCAATCCCTATGAGTTTGCTTAAACAGCTTGCAGTTGGCGGCAGATTAGTAATTCCAGTAGGTGATAGGGAAGATCAGGTTCTTAAAATTATTTACAGAGCTACTGAAACTGAGTTTGATGAAGCTGAAGTACCTGAGTTTAAGTTTGTTCCATTGATTGGACGAAACGGTTGGAAAAAAGCGTAATTGTTATAGTTGGTCCAACCTGTTCAGGCAAGACTGATCTGGGAATTAATCTGGCTCAGAAATTTGGGACAGAAATAATTTCGGCTGACAGCAGACAGATTTATAAATATCTGGATATTGGAACTGCAAAACCAAGCCTGGATGAGCTAAAATTGGTTAAACATCATTTTATAGATGAACTTGCTCCCGATGTAAATTACAATATCAGTAAATTTGAAATTGATTCTCTCAAAATTTGTGAGGATCTTTTTGCAAAATCAAAAATTCCAATTGTTGTCGGCGGCTCCGGACTTTACGTAAACGCAATTGTAGACGGCATTTTTGATACTGTTGATACTGATGAAGAGTATAGAAAGCTGCTTCACAAATGGCGTGATGAACATGGTAATGAATTCTTATATGAAGAACTTCAAAAAGTTGATCCAGTAAGTGCTGAAAAAATGCTTCCCCAAAATTGGAAGCGGGTAATGAGAGCCTTAGAGGTTTTTCATCTTAGCGGAAAACCTATCTGGAAACATCATGAAGATTTTGAGAGAGAAAGTGATATTGAATTTCTCTTATACGGATTAAGGTGGGATAGAAAAATTCTTTATAGTAATATTGAGCTGCGTGTTGATAAAATGATTGAAGCCGGACTTGTTGAAGAAGTTAAAAAAACTTTGGAAATGGGATATTCAAAAAATGTGAATGCTTTAAATACTGTTGGCTACAAGGAAATTATTGAATTCTTGGAAGATAAAATTAATTTAGAACGGGCAATTGAGCTGATTAAAAGAAATACGCGCCGGTTTGCTAAACGTCAGTTAACCTGGTTTCGTCGTGATGAAAGAATAAAATGGTTTGATGTAGCATGTAAATCTGATTTTGATGAAATTGCTAATTCAATTTATAATGAAATAAGCGATTGAATAAATTGGGGAATTTGCTGTTATCCCGGCATGTCTAACAATAGCTATGCGGGAGTTCTGGAAATAGAAATAAAATCAATAATCTGAATATATATTTGAGGTAAGTGATGTTTGAAGAGCAAATGAAAAAAATAAAAAAATACAATGAGAGAATCGATAATTTACGAGGTTATCTTTGATGTAGATAATAAAAAGAATCAAATTTCCGAACTTCAAAAAGAGAGTGAAGCACCTGACTTTTGGAATGATCAGAAGGCTGCTCAACAAGTTTTGCAAAAAACAAAATCCCTTCAATATTGGGTAGATATCTGGAATAAATTGAAAAGCAAATATGAGAGTGCTGAAGAATATATTGAATTAGCAGAGATGGAAGATGATGAAAGTCTTTTAGAGGAAGTTGATAATGAAATAACTAAATTAAAAAAAGCAGTTAGCGATATAGAATTTAAAAGTATGTTAAGCGGGCGCGATGACGATAAAAACTGCATTCTTACAATACATTCCGGTGCTGGTGGAACTGAAGCTCAGGATTGGGCACAGATGATTATGCGCATGTATGTTAGATGGGGTGAGCAAAATAATTTCAAAATTAAAATGATTGATATGCTTGATGGTGAAGGCGCAGGGATTAAAAGTGCAACTATGAGTATTGAAGGTGATTTTGCCTATGGTTATATGAAGGCTGAAAATGGTGTTCACCGTCTGGTTCGTATTTCTCCATTCGATTCTAATAAAAGAAGACATACATCGTTTGCCTCTGTTTTTGTAATTCCCGAAGTTGATGATTCGATTGAGATTGAAATAAATACAGCTGACCTTAAAATTGATACTTATAGAGCCGGTGGTAAAGGTGGTCAGAATGTTAACAAAGTTGAGACGGCTGTAAGAATTACCCATATTCCCACAAATACAGTTGCTGCTTGTCAGAGTGAAAGATCGCAGTTGCAGAACAGAACAAACGCAATGAAGCTGCTTAAAGCTAAGTTATATCAGATTGAAATTAAGAAACAAGAAGCTGAATTGGATGAAATTGAAAAAGGTAAAATGAAAATTGAATGGGGAAGTCAGATTCGTTCATATGTATTTCATCCTTATAATATGGTAAAAGATCATCGTACAAATGTAGAAACATCCGATACACAAGGCGTGATGGATGGAAATATAAATCAGTTTATTGAATCATTTTTATTAAAGTTTTCTCATAATTAAAATGGATAAAAAGAAAGATAAGAGTGATTTTTTTGATAGAGTTTACAAAGTTGTAGAGAAAATACCTTGCGGTAAAGTTACAACCTACGGAGCTATAGCTGAAGTTTGTGGGATACGTTCATCTGCAAGAGCTGTTGGGTGGGCATTAAATTCTGCTAAAGTTTCACATCTGCCATGTCACAGAGTAGTAAATCGTTTTGGTGCTTTAACTGGGAAAGTACATTTCCAAACCCCAAACCTTATGCAAGAATTATTAGAATCTGAAGGAGTTGAATTTGATAATGATAATTGTGTTTTAATGGATAAGTATCTCTGGAAACCCGATGATGAAATGGAATAATAAGATTACAAATTTTAACTATTTAAGCTATAAATAAAAAAAACTCCCAATTGATATTCTTTTGCAATCCGGACAGTTTAATATTTAGTCCGTTTGCAGTATAACACGAATCATGATTTATGTTATACTGCACTCTGAATATTTTAATATCTCTTAATATTCAGTGAAGAAATTCCGCCATCAATATCTATAACTATCTTATTTTCCGCGTCTTCATAATTTTCAGTTACATAATAATCGGAACCATGTTTTTCAAAACCATCTAGGTTTTTAATTAGCAGAGCCCAATCACCTTTTAACTTACAGCCAGAACTTTTGGGAATATTTATTTCTAGCGAGGCAGCTCCCATATCAACATTTAATAATGTTTTAGGATAATCGTCACCTAATTTTATTTTAATATCGGCCGCGCCTGTATTTAAATTCATATTTCTGATTTTATAATCAGATAAATCGAATCTTCCTTTTGCGGCACCAATATTTAATTTTAAATCCCAGATTGGTTTTTGATTTAGTTTTATTTCTAATTTACCGGAAATATTTGCATCTAGTAAATTAAAATGCTTTTGTTCAAGTTCAAGATCAACAACTGCCGAACTATCATAAGTTGTAGTATTAAAACTATAATCACCTCTTTCTCCTCTGGCTTTAATATTAACCAGTTCTGTTGTGCTGGATTTAAAATAAACGCTGGAGGCAGCAGTTTCTAAATTAAATTTTGCTTCTTTAAATGAGTTATTGTAGTTATCCTGAAACGTACTGAATGAAGAATCGTTATCATCAAAATAAAGATCAGTATCACAAGTTGCTCTAATTGTAAACCCGAAGATCATTAAGCCGGTGAATAAACCAAAGAGCCCGGATAAAAACGGTTTAATAATTGTACCTTTTACCATTACAGCCAATCCCCAGAAAATGAAGATCAGCGGCCAGATATCCCAAACAAAATAAAAGTCTGACACTAAATAATCATTTTTAACAAGTAGAAACAAAGTTCCTATTGTTATAAATAAAACTCCCCAAAAAATTTGTCCGCTTTTCATAATCTTAATCTTCTATTATTGGATCAATTCGTTTTTTATTTTTGAATGATGTAAATAATAGTCCAAGACCAACTATTATTAATACAAAGGGTAAAATATCAAAAAAATCAATATAGTAGAAAAATTTATCAAATAAGAATAAACAACCTATACCGATTAATATTGTACCAAATATTATTCTGCTGCTAGATTTCTTTTTACTCGATGCTCCTCCATTATTCTGAGAATTTTCAGAATCATCGTGGGGTTGATAATGAGGTTCACCAGGGTTTTTCAATTCATTTTCCGGAATTACAATCCAGAGAATTATATATAGTAATGCTCCTAAGCCGTTAAAAAAAGAAACTAAAACAAATAGTATTCTGATTAATACCGGATCAATATTCAAATATTCACCTAAACCACCAGCTATACCAGCAATAACTCTGGAATCTTGCGAACGAAAAAGTCTGTCTTTCATAATAATACCTCATGGTGTTAACTGTGTTCTGCAGGATTAGACGCTAAAGTTTTATAAAAGTTTAACAATTAATTAATAAAAAGATATGGTGTTGTTGACCTTAATAATTTAATGTAATGCCTTCCAAAACAGAACTAAAAGAGCCAAATTATAAAAAATGCTTTATAGTGTAAAATGATCGGAGTGAAAATACTTACAAACGAAGATTTATTAATTTTAAGTATTAATGCAAAAATGAATGATTTTAAGGAATTTCAATCAAATTAGTTTGAATAATGCCAATATCTTATTTATGTTATCAACTGTAATTATTTTAAATACGCGCGAAGATGAAGATTGCTTTAGGACAAATAAATCCAATAATCGGCGATATAGAAGGAAATAAAAAAAAGATTTACGATTGTTATCGTAAAGGTGTAGACTTAGGAGCCGATTTAGTAGTCTTGCCTGAACTTGCCATCTGTGGATATCCTCCATTAGATCTAATCGAAAAAAAGGGTTTTAGGCAAAAAGTTACCGCAGCTGCAATTGATTTAGCCTCTAAAACAAATTCAACAGGATTAATTTTTGGTTCAATTACCGAGTATGATGGTGATATTGGAACTGGTATATACAACTCAGCAATTTTATGTGCTGAAGGTCACATTCAGTTTACACAGCATAAATCCTTAATCCCAAATTATGATGTTTTTGATGAAGTACGTTACTTTGAGCCTGCTAATGAAGTGAACGTTTTCGATTTTAAAGGAGAAAAATTAGGAATATCTATTTGTGAAGATATCTGGAATGACAAAGATTATTGGAAAAACAGAAGATACATTAATGATCCTGTTGAAGCGTTAGTTGAGAAAGGAACTTCTGTTTTAATCAATATTTCTGCAAGCCCTTATTCTTATGGAAGAAGAGAAGAACGCCGCGAAATGCTTTCAGCTCTTGCAAAGACAGATAATGTTCCAATAGTTTATACTTGCTGTGTTGGTGCCCAGACAGAATTGATCTTTGACGGCGCAAGTATGTGTTTAGATTCCCAGGGAAATTTGTGCGAGTTAGGCAAAGCATTTGAAGAGGATTTTCTTTTCTTTGATACTGAAAAAAAATATGAAAATATTCCGGAATGTGAAGATGTATTTGAAAAAGAAGTTTTAGATGCTTTAATATGCGGGTTAAAAGATTATGCCCGTAAAACTGGCTTTACAAAAGGACTTGTAGGGTTAAGCGGCGGAATTGATTCTGCAATTGTAACTTATATTGCTGCTGAAGCTTTAGGACATGAAAATGTTCATGTAGTAATGATGCCTTCGCAATACTCAAGCGAAGGAAGTATAAAAGATTCAGAGAAACTTATAGATAATCTTAATATAACATCAGATTTAATGAGCGTTGAGCCGGTATTTCAGAAATCGTTAGAAGTACTTAATCCGGCTTTTAAAGGATTACCTCTTGATGTAACAGAAGAAAATTTACAGTCCCGTATTAGAGGTCTTTATTTAATGGCTTTATCAAATAAGTTTGGTTATTTATTATGTACCACTGGAAATAAATCGGAAATGGCAGTTGGATATGCAACCTTATATGGAGATATGAACGGTGCATTAGGAATTATTTCTGACGTCTACAAGACAGATGTTTACAAGTTATGTAATTATATTAACCGTGAAAAAGAAATTATTCCGTACGAAATAATTACTAAAGCACCATCTGCCGAGTTAAGACCGGATCAAAAAGATGAAGATTCACTTCCTCCTTACGATCTTTTAGATACAATACTTAGAATGTATCTTGAAGAGGGAAAAGAGTTTTCGGAAATAGTTGATGCAATTAAAGATGCTGAAGTTGTTAAAAAAATTCTAAAACTTGTTGATCTAAATGAGTTTAAACGAAAACAAGCAGCTCCTGCATTGCGTGTTTCTAAAAAAGCATTTGGTTACGGAAGAAGATTTCCAATTGTACAGGGGTGGCGCAGGTTACCCGAATTTAATTAATATCGAACGGAAGGTTTATTGTGATTGTAAAAAAATATATTGTTCTCTTTGTTTTTATGTTATCAGTTTTAACATTTGGTCAATTTGATTTTGGTGGAGGCCAGGCTGATTTAAAAGTACATGTATCACATAAAAATATTCATAAGCTAAATGAATTAACAGTTGTATTAGAAGTTAATGTTCATGAAGGCTGGCATATAAATTCTAATGTTCCTAAAGATGAATTTTTAATCCCAACAACAGTTACAATCGATTCTAATGATGTTTTCAATTTTAGTTTAGTGAAATTTCCTGAAGCGCACGATTTTCAGTTTGCGTTCTCAGAAAATCCGGTTTCAGTATTTGAAGGGAAAATTTATCTTGGCGGAAAAATTCAAGTGCCGGCAAATGTTGAGTTAGGAAAACATTCATTAAATATAAGCTTAAACTATCAGGCATGTAATAATGAAGCATGTATGCCGCCAACTACAATTTCAGAAAAAATAAATTTTGAAGTAGCAGCTGATTCTGAAAAAGAAGTTACAAACCCGGATGATGTTTTTAGCAAAGTTGATCTTTCTTATGGTAGTGTTACAGAAGAAGGAGGGTCGCTTGCAGAACAGCTAGAATCAAGCGGATTGTTAATTAGTCTGCTTATAGTATTTGTTGGCGGACTTGCATTAAATCTTACGCCATGTGTGTACCCGTTAATTCCTATTACAATTGGTTATTTTGGCGGGCAGAGTGAAGGCAGTACACAAAAACTTTTCTTTTTAGGGTTATTCTATATTTTAGGAATGGCACTTACATATTCGGTTGTTGGTGTAGTAACGTCTTTAAGCGGAGCACTTTTTGGCACTCTAATGCAGAACCCGATTGTTATTATTGTTATAGCATTAATTTTTATAGCACTTGCTTTAAGTATGTTTGGTATGTATGAATTAAAAATGCCGGATAAATTAGTTATGCAAGCGGGCGGAGCAAAGTCGGGTGTATTTGGTGCCTTTTTCATGGGCTTAACAATGGGAATAGTTGCCGCGCCATGTATAGGCCCGTTTGTATTAGGTCTTGTAACTTATGTTGGCGCAAAAGGAGATCCATTCTACGGATTTATTATGTTCTTCACTTTAGCAATTGGTTTAGGTCTGCCTTATTTATTTCTGGCATTATTCTCAGGTAAATTAAATAGTCTTCCCCGTGCCGGAATGTGGATGGAAGCTGTTAAACATATATTCGGATTTTTATTATTCGGGATGGCATTTTATTTTGCCGCACCTCTTTTCCCAAAAGTTGTAAATATATATTTAATACCCGTGTTTATGGTAATAGCTGGTGCTTATTTATTGTTTATAGATAAATTAGCCAATGATATAAAGGGTTTCAGAATATTCAAGTCTATCTTCTCTGTTACGATAATAGTTTTAGGAATTTACTTTTTAATTCCAACAGAAAAGAAAGCACCCGAATGGATAAAGTTTAGTAAAAACGGATATGAACAAGCATTATCTTCTAATGAGGTAATGATAATTGACTGTTATGCAGATTGGTGTATAGCTTGTAAAGAACTTGATGCGCTAACATTTTCGAATGATTCCGTGATAGCAGAATCAAAGAAATTTAAAATGTTGAAAGTTGATATGACAGTTGCAGGTTCAGAAATTTCGGAATACGCAAGAAACCAGTTTGATATTAAAGGATTGCCAACTGTAATTTTTGTCGGTTCAGACGGTAAAGAAGTGAGTAGAATTACTGGTTTTGTAAATGCAGAAGAATTTAAAAAGATTATGAATGAAGTGAAATAAATATTCTCTAACTAACTAAATAAAAATATAATATAAGAGTTGTTAAAAAATGGAAAAAGAGCTCAAAAGCTTAAGCGAAGTTACCATCAGATTTGCTGGGGATTCTGGGGATGGTATGCAGTTAACGGGGTCACAATTTAGTGATACTACTGCTTTTGTTGGGAATGATTTAAGTACATTGCCAGATTATCCTTCAGAAATTCGTGCGCCTGCTGGTACACTGTATGGCGTTAGCGGATTTCAATTAAAATTCAGTTCAGATAGTGTTAATACTCCCGGAGATATGCCGTATGTACTTATAGCTATGAATCCGGCTGCTTTAAAGACCAATGTAAAGGATTTAAAAAGCAATGGTATTATCATTATAAATGAAGATGCTTTTGATAAAAAGAACCTTAAATTGGCTAATTATGAAACCAATCCTCTTGAAGATGATTCTTTAAAAGGCTTCAAGGTTATTCCGGTTCCTATTTCCACCTTAACTGCTAATGCTCTTAAAGATACAAACCTTACACCTAAAGAGGTTGCGCGCTGTAAAAACTTTTTTGCCTTAGGGTTAACGTATTGGTTATTTAATAGACCGGTTGAGCCTACAATTAATTGGCTTCATAAGAAATTTTCGAAGATGCCTGAAATAGCTGAAGCAAATGAATTAGTTCTAAAAGCCGGCAGTAATTTTGGTGAAGTAACTCAATTAATTACTGTAAGGTATAATGTTGAATCAGCAAAATTAGAAAAAGGTATCTATAAAAACGTTTCAGGTAACGAAGCAACGTCAATCGGTATGGTTGCGGCAGCTCACAAAGCAGGCATTCCGTTATTTTTAGGATCATATCCAATTACTCCTGCTACTGAAATTCTTCAAAATTTAAGTAAATACAAAAACTTTAATGTTAAAACATATCAGGCGGAAGATGAGATTGCCGGAATTACTTCTGCAATTGGTGCTTCGTTTGGCGGAAATCTTTCGTATACAACAACAAGTGGTCCTGGTCTTGCGTTAAAAACAGAAGCTCTGGGATTAGCTGTTATAACTGAACTTCCTCTTGTTGTAATAAATGTTCAGCGTGGAGGTCCAAGTACCGGTCTGCCAACTAAAACTGAACAGAGTGATTTATTACAGGCAGTTTACGGAAGAAATGGAGAAGCTCCTATTCCTGTATTAGCGGCATCGACACCTAAAGATTGTTTCTACATGGTTTATGAAGCTACAAGGATTGCTTTAAAATATATGACTCCGGTAATATTACTTACAGACGCATATATTGCAAACGGTTCTGAACCATGGAAACTGCCTCATGCGGACGAACTTCCTGACATTGATGTTAAATTCCAAACAGAAACTGAAAACTTTTATCCATATTCCAGAAATGAATTTAATGCTAGACCATGGGCAGTACCAGGTACTCCGGGATTAGAACATAGAATTGGCGGATTAGAAAAATCTCATATTTATGGCAACGTTGCTCATGATCCGGACAATCACGATTTTATGGTTAAGCTTAGAGCTAAAAAAGTTGCGGATATTGCTAACGATATTCCTGAATTAGAAATTGAAGGTGATATTGATGCTGATCTGATTGTTTTAGGATGGGGCGGAACAAAAGGAACTATTACTGAATCAGTTAGAAGAGCAAGAAAAAATGGTTATAAAGTTGCTCAGGCTCATTTAAAATACTTAAATCCTTTGCCTAAGAACACCGAAGAAGTTCTAAAAAAATATAAAAAAGTACTTATTCCAGAAATTAATCTTGGTCAATTAGCCAGAATAATTAAAAGTGAATTTTTAGTGGATGTAGAACAGTATAATAAAGTAAGGGGATTGCCATTTAAAGCAGTCGAGATACAAACTAAGATTGCTGAAATGCTTGGAGGAAATAATGGAGAATAAAACAATAGATCAAGAAGTTAAATTAAAACCTAAAGATTTTGCATCCGATCAGGATGTTCGTTGGTGTCCGGGTTGTGGCGATTACTCAATTCTTTCACAAGCTCAAAAAGTAATGCCCGAAATTGGTGTTCCGAAAGAAAAAATTGTCTGGGTTTCCGGAATTGGCTGTTCAAGTCGTTTCCCGTATTATATGAGTACTTATGGATTTCATGGAATTCATGGCAGAGCACCAGCTATAGCTACCGGATTAAAATTAAGTAATCCGGAATTATCTGTGTGGGTTGCTACCGGTGATGGTGATTTAATGAGTATTGGTGGAAATCACTTTATACATACTTGCAGAAAAAATATTGATCTAAATATTTTAATGTTCAATAATGAAATTTATGGACTTACAAAAGGTCAGTATTCACCTACTTCTGAGAGAGGTAAAGTTACTAAAACTACACCATATGGAAGTATCGATACTCCTTTCAATCCAATTTCATTGGCGTTAGGTTCAAAAGCAACTTTCATTGCACGTTCTATTGATAGAAATCCAAAACATCTAAAAGAAGTTTTAACTAAGGCTAATGCTCATAAAGGAACGTCATTTATTGAGATCTATCAAAACTGTATAATTTTTAATGATGGTGCGTTTGACGATTTATCGAATAAAGAAACTAAAGAAGATAATGTATTAGAAATGAAACATGGTGAACCTCTTGTATTTGGTAAAGACAACAATAAAGGAATTAAGCTGGATGGATTTACTCCTAAAGTTGTTGATTTAACAACGGGTGAATATTCATTAGATGATCTTTGGGTTCATGATGAATTTGATGAAAGTCAAAATAGAGCATATATTTTAAGTCAATTCCACGACAATCCAAATCTGCCTGTTCCAATCGGTGTTTTTCGCCAGGTTAATTCTCCAACTCTTAACGAAGAATTAGAAAAACAGATTAAATTTCAAATAGAGAAAAAAGGGAAAGGCAATTTAGAAAGTCTTCTCTTTAGCGGAAATACATGGGAAGTTGAATAAAAACTTTTAAGGCGGATTTTTAATCCGCCTTAATAATATACAATTAAATTTATTATGTCACTCTGAGTCTTGTCGAAGAGTGAAAATACCCTGAAATAGCTAGTTCTCGACTTCGCTCGAACTGACATAATTCTCAATTTTTTATGGTAATATGTTTATCAACAAACTCAGGCGGATTTTTAATCCGCCTTTTTTATTGCTATTTCTTCTATTGTATTTGAATATAAAAGATTTTATATTCCACGGTTGCGGGTGTTATCGATTATAAATAGCTTTAGAAGAATTACTCAATAATAATATATTCCGGTTAACGAAGGTACTGTTGATGCCGAAAAATTCTGAGATAGAAAAACTTCAAAATGAAATAAAGTTTCTCAAGGAAAAAATTGATGAAGCTGATTCATTAATTACTTCGGATGAAGATTCTTTTAAACTGTTAAATAACCTAAATCAAATTCTCTTTGTTGTTGATGATGAATCAAATAAAATAGTTTTTTGCAATAGAAAATTTATATCTGTCTTTGATGATTATACCGGCAAAAAATATTGGGAAGTTTTTTCTGAAAGGGGAATGGGTGATGAAGCTAACCAAAATAAATGTAAAGACAACGAAAACCGGCAAACTGTTTTCTATTCTAAAAAAATAAAACAATGGTACGAAATTAATACCAGCAGAATTAAACTTAGTGATAATAAAAGTTATATTCTGGAAAGCTTAACTGTTGTTTCTAAAGAAGAAATACCTGCCGAAGATAATGATAAAAAATTCAGACTGCTTTTTAACAATAGTCCCGATGCCATATTTTTTATTGATGCCGCAACAGGAATTATTATTGATACTAATATTGCCGGAATAAAACTTCTTAATAGAGAATATGAAGATATAATTGGACTTAAGCATACAGAAATATTTCCTATTAAAATTAAATCTGATAAAAATAACAAAGATCAAAAGTTTGATTTCATTTTAACATCTGATAGACGTGAAATACCTGTCGCGGTATCAGAAAAAAGAATAATAATGGATAACAAACCACTGCTGCTTGTTATTTATAGAGATATCTCGGAAATAAATAAATATAGCGGACAGCTACTAAAAGCAAACAATAAGATTGAAAATATTCAGAAAGCCAAGCTAGAATTTTTAGCAAACCTGAGTCATGAAATGAGAACTCCGCTGAATGCAATTCTTGGATATTCACAAATTTTATTAAAAGATACTTCTTTAAGTGATGAACAAAGTGATTTTATTAGCGTTATAAAAAACAGTGGTGATTTTGTTTTAAGCATGATAGATGATTTAATGCTGATGGCTAAGTTTGAATCGGGTAAAAAAAGAATAAAGAAAAATCCGTTTAGTTTATTATCACTTATAAATGATATAAATCATGTTATAAAGATTAAAGCCAGTGATAAAGCACTTATTTACCAATATGAACTTCTTGGCAATTTGCCCGACATGGTTGTTGGCGATAAACTTTTATTAACTCAGGTAATTCTTAATCTTCTTAATAACGCCATTAAATATACTAATAAAGGGAAAGTGTTTTTCAGAGTTGGCAATCATGACGACAGTATTAGATTTCAAGTTGAAGATACGGGTATTGGAATACCTGAAGAATTTAAAGAAGAAATCTTTATTCCATATTCACAAGTAGGTTCAAAATACCATAGCGAAGGTTCGGGATTAGGATTATCAATCTGCAAAAGACTTATTGAGATTATGGGCGGCGAATTAAAAATGAAAAGTCTTTCAAGAGTCGGAACACTTTTCTGGTTCGATTTAAAACTTCCTTTTATTGAAATACAAGACGAATTACCTTTTGAGTTAGAGAAAAAAATAATTGGTTACGAAGGAACAAGAAAAAAAATACTAATTGTTGATGATGATGATGATAATAGATTAATGCTTAAAAGGATGCTTCAGCCTCTGGATTTTAAATTAATGCAGGCTTCAAACGGAATTGAAGCAATAAATAAATCTAAAAAAGATACACCGGATTTAATCCTTATTAATCTTATATTATCCGGGTTAAGCGGTTTGGAGACAACCAAACTGTTAAGAAATGAAGACAAATTACAGAAGGTGAAAATTATTGCGGTTTCCTCGGAAAATGAAGATCAGTATAACGATGATTATTTGGCTGCCGGCTGTGAAGATATAATAAATAAACCAATTAATTATGAAGCACTTCTAGATAAAATTGAAGAATATTTACATGTTGAATGGAAATTTAAGGATGATTATAATAGTACTATTAGCGGAGAAAATATAATTGTTCCACCCCGGGAAATTACAAGACCTATATATAACGCAATTAAATCGGGCGATCTTGAGTTGTTAAAAAAAGAACTTAGTATAGCTAAGGAAATTGAAAAACAATATATACCGTTTTTCGAGATCATTAAAAATTTATTGAAGAATTTTAGGATAAAGGGCTTACATGATTTTATTGATAAATATGTAGGTGATACAAATGTTAAATAATTCCAGCGAAAATCCGGTTGTACTTATTGTAGATGATGAAGGCGATAACATTGGGATACTTTATAATTTTTTAGAGAATCAAAAATTTAAAGTACTTGTGTCGCACTCAGGCGAAAACTGTCTTACTCTTTTAGAAAAATCAATTCCCGATCTTATACTATTGGATATAAGGCTTCCTGATATTGATGGCTTTGAAGTGTGTAGAAAAATTAAACTGAACGAACAAACTGAAAATATTCCAATAATATTTATGAGTGCGCTTTCTGATACTGATAGTAAAATAAGAGGATTTGAAGTTGGCGGTGTTGATTATATTTCTAAACCTTTTCATCGTGAAGAAGTTTTAGCAAGAATAAACGCGCATCTGACTATAAAATCGCAGCAGAAAATTTTAAGAGATTTAAACGCCAGTAAAGACAGGCTTTTCTCAATATTATCGCACGATTTAAGAAGTCCGTTTATGTCATTAAATGGATTCAGCGAATTATTAGTTTCATCTGTTGATAACTTTACAAAAGATGAAATAAAAGAAATTGCTGATAAGATATTATTAACGGGACAAAACACATTTCGCCTTTTAGAAGACATTCTAAAATGGGCTAACTTACAAAAGAATAATATTAAACTTGAATTAGAAAAATTTAATCTTAGTGAAAATATTGATTCCCTATTTATACTTTTTAAGGAACATGCTGCTAATAAAAAAATAAAACTTATAAATAATGTTGATAAGAATGCCGTTTTTTATTCCGATAAAAATGCACTATCAACAGTGCTTAGAAACCTTTTGTCTAACGCGATAAAATTTTCATACAGCAATAGTAATATCTTAATTGATCTTGAAAGGAACGAAAAATTTTTAAAATTATCAGTTACAGATTCCGGAGTCGGAATTCCTGAAGCCGATATTATTAAGTTATTTAGAATTGATGAGATTGTTACAAGAGAAGGAACCTACGGAGAAAGCGGTACAGGACTTGGTTTAATAATTTGCAAAGATCTTGTTGAAAAAATGGGAGGGAAAATATGGGCTGTAAGTGAAGATAACAAAGGTTCAGTATTCTCTATAATAATTCCTAATAAGAATATTGCCTAATTTTATTTATTCAATGCAAATTTGTAAATTTGTCCTCCACAAATTTTTTAATTAATATCGAAAGACCACCAATGTTAAATTTTCAAAAATTAAAAGAAATTATAAATAACAATAATAGTTTTATTATAACTACTCATGTTAATCCGGATGCCGATGCAATAGGTTCAGCACTGGCTGTTTATAGTGTTATAAAAATGTTTAATAAAGAAGCTTCAATTATTAATCATAGTAATACTCCGGAGAATATAAGATTCCTTGATAAAAATAATGTAGTAGAAGTGTTTGAATTTGAAAAACATGATGAACTTATCAATAATTGTGATGTGTTAATCACTGTTGATATAAATGATTTGAAGCGTACAGTAAGTATGCTTACTACTCTGGAAAAATTTAAAGGTATAAAAGTATGTATTGATCATCATGATTATGCACCGGGATTTGAAGATTATTCATTCATTGATATTAGCTATTCATCAACCGGAGCTATAGTTTATGATTTTATTAAGAGTCTGGGAAAAGTTACGATTACAAAAGAAATAGCAGAGTATATTTACGCGGCTATAATGACAGATACCGGATCATTCCGTTTTGAACGCACTACATCAGGTACACATAAAATTATTGCGGATCTATTGGATGCAGGTGTTGATCCCAAATTTATATATGAACAAATTTATGAGCAAAACAATTTTGAAAGAACTAAACTTTTAGGTGAAGTTTTATCTTCTCTGAAATTAAATTCCACAAATGAAATTTGCTATATGATAATTTCTCAGGATATGTTAGTCAGGCATAAAACAAGAGAAGAAGATGTTGAGGGATTTGTAAATCATGGTCTTTCAATTAAAGGTGTAAATATGGCAATTCTCTTTTTTGAACTTAAAGATGGTGTTAAGATAAGCTTCCGTTCAAGAAATTCTATAGCAGTAAATTTATTAGCGCGCCATTTTGATGGCGGAGGTCACTTTCATGCAGCCGGAGCACGGTTATTTGATGTAACATTAGAAGATACAATTAATAAAGTTTTAGAGAAAGCTGAAGAATATCTGAAATAATTTGGAGTTATAATGGTTAAACTAAATATTAAACATTTAGGTGAAAAATTTACATTCAAAGCAGATTCTATGTTATTGGAATTTTTAACGAAATCAAAATCATTAAAAAGTGAGGTTTCTAAACTTTGTGAAAAATGGGAAATTGAAATTCCTAAAGTATTGCTAACTGATTTTTTGGATGAAAAATCTTCCGAACTGAAATCGTTCAGCTCTTCTAAACCCGAGAGCTTTGTAATTGCAAAAGTTGATTTAGAAAAAAACTTTTCCGCCGATTTCTTCAGAAATTATATTGCCGGTTTTGTTAAGGGAATAAAGCTTGACACAATTTCCAATCTATATATAAAAGTTCCGGATTACGAAAATTTTCAATCATATTTTCATAGCGAAGAGTATTATTATCAATCGTTTATAGAAGGCTTATATCTGGGTACATACTCGTTTGATGTTTATAAATCGGAGAAAGATAAACCAAAGTCCGTGAATGTTTTTTTAATTTCGCAAAGTAAAGAAAAAACTGTTAAGGCTATAAGTAAAGGAACCTCAATATCAGAATCAGTTTATTTTACACGCGATCTTATAAATGAGCCGGCTATCACTTTAACTCCGGTTGAACTTGCGAACAGAACAAAAAAAGAACTGACTAAGTATGGTGTTAAAGTTACAGTATATAACAAAAAAGAACTTGAAAAAAGAAATATGCATGCAATTCTTGCTGTTGGAAATGCAAGTGATAATCCGCCTTGTTTAATTGAAATGAATTACAAACCGCGTGGCGCAAAGAAAAAAATATTGCTGGTTGGTAAAGGATTAACTTATGATGCCGGTGGTTTGTCAATTAAACCAACTGAGGGCATGATTGATATGAACGTTGATATGGCTGGTGCCGGAACTGTAATTGGTACTCTGTTAGCCGCTGCAAAGTTAAAATTAAAAGTAGAAATAATTGGATTGGTTCCTGCAGCCGAGAATATGATTTCCGGTAATTCTTATAAGCCGGGCGATATAATTAACTCTTATTCCGGTAAGTCGATTGAAGTTAAAAATACAGATGCCGAAGGCCGTATTGTTCTTGCTGATGCGCTTGCTTACGGAATGAAGAAAAAGCCTGACACAACAATTGATTTAGCAACTTTAACCGGAGCGTGTGTTGTAGCACTTGGCGAATATGCAGCCGGACTTTTTACTAAGGATGATAAACTTGCCGCGGAACTTGGCGGCAGCGGTTACGAAACACACGAGCGGGTTTGGCGTTTACCTATGTGGGATGAATATGCCGAACTTATAAAAAGTGATTTAGCGGATGTTGCTAATCTTGGTTCTAAATGGGGCGGAGCAATTACTGCCGCTAAATTTTTAGAAAACTTTGTTGAGAAGGATACATCATGGGCGCATATTGATATAGCGGGTCCGTCTTGTAAAAATAAATTAAATAACTACACAAAAGATTTTCATCCCGGATTTGGTGTAAGACTTTTGGTTAATTATTTAGAAAATAAGTAGAGTAAATTTTAGTATTTAAATGTCTTCTCGAATTGAGCGGAGCGGTAATGAGAGATCTTAAGTAAGATCTCTCATTACTTCGATTATAGAAATGACAATTGTTTATTACTTCTCAAATAGTTTTCCGTCTTTCATTTCAAGAACACGGTCCGCAAGCTTTACTAACTCAGGATTGTGAGTAACAATTAATAAAGTCATATTAAAATCATTGCGTAATCTTAAAAAAAGATTATGTATGTCTTCACTATTATTCGAATCAAGATTACCTGTAGGTTCATCCGCAAAGATTATATCGGGATTATTTGCAAGCGCACGCGCAACAGCAACTCTCTGCTGTTCTCCGCCGCTTAATGCCGCCGGTTTATGATCATAACGCTCAGAAAGTCCGACTATATCTAACAACTCCTTAGAACGGATCTCAGCTTTTTTAAGATGTGTTTTTTTTATCATTTGCGGAATTGAAATGTTTTCGAGAGCAGAAAATTCTGGGAGTAAATGATGGAACTGAAATATAAAGCCCATATTATTATTTCTGAAAGCCGAAATAGCTTCATCTTTTAATGAGAATAAATCGATATTATTAATATGAACAACTCCGTTATCCGGCTTATCTAACCCGCTTAAAATATGTAGCAATGTACTTTTGCCGGAGCCGGACGCGCCAATTATCACAGTTATTTTATTTTTTTCAATATCAAAAGAAATGTTTTTAAGAATTTCTAGTTTATCTTTTTTTTCTGTATCAAATGATTTTGAAATATTTTCTGCTATTAAAATTTTTTCCATGAAAACGTTATTCCCACTTAATTGCATCAATTAGTGATATCTTAACTGCTTTTTTTGCCGGATATATAGACGCTCCAAACGATAGAAGTATAGACATCCCGCTTATAGCTATAATATCCGTTATTCGTATTTCTAATGGAATTGTATCAATAATATATTTAGCCCCGTCTAGCGCATAAATATTAAATTCAATCTGAACAAAACACACCATTAGACCTAAAATTAATCCGGCAAGTGTTCCAATAAGTCCTACCAATAATCCTTCGAACATAAATATTTTTAATATTGAATTTTCGGTTGTTCCCATAGAACGGAGAATGCCAATATCCTTTTTCTTTTCAATAACCGACATTGTTAACGAACCAAGTATATTAAATGCCGCAACCGCAATAATAAGGCATAACATTATATAAGCCGCCCAACGTTCAAGCAGCATCACAATATAAAGGTCGCTATGAAGATCAAACCATGTGTTTAAATCAAAATTATTATTTTTAATTACACCGGATAAATTACTTTTTACTGCTTCCGAATTATCAATCTCGTTCAGCTCAATATCAAAACCGCTAATTCTATTTTTTACACCAAGTGCTTTTTGTCCAGATTTAATGGATGTAAAAATGTATCCATAATCATATTCCTTATTATTAGTCTGGAATATGCCGCTTACAACAAACCGTTTTGTTTTTGGCAAAGAAAAATCGGTAACAAGCCTTTGTATATTATTAAATGAAGAGACAACAATGGTATCGCCGACTTTACAAACCAGTCTCAGAGCTATTGGATAACCGATTACAATATTGGGAATTCTGCTGTCATCATTCAATTCAAATTTACCGGACATTATTGATTTATTAAGTTTCCACTCGTTTGTAACACTTTTTTCAATCCCTTTTAGGTTTACAATTTCATAACGTTCTTTGTTCATTACAACGGTTTTGCCCTCTACAAAAGGGATTTTCTCTATTATATTATTATTACCGTTAATACTCTGAACAACATTGTTTAAGTTTTCATCAGAATAATTGCCAACCGTACTAATCCTAATGTGCGGATCAAAACTTATCATCATAGAAGTAACCAGCGAACCAAATCCGTTAAAAACACTTAATATAATTACTAATGCCGCTACACCAATAGTAATACCAAGTGTAGATAGTATTGAAATGATAGTAATCATATTTACTCTGTGTTTCGACTTCAAATATCTTCTGGCTATAAATAGTTCTATCATTTTTAATTAAACTTTATTGATGTTATGGGATTAAATTTTGACGCTATATAACTAGGTATTATTGATGCAAGGACTGAAAGTATAAACGCTGTTATTGAAACAATCAGATAGTTCTCTATATCAATTGAAATTGGTACTGAGGAAATAAAATAAACTGAAGAGGGAAGTGAAATTAAATTATAATTTTTTTGAAGAATACTCAGAACCAGAGCAAATAAATTTCCAGATACAATACCAATTAATGCGAGGTAAATTCCCTGATATGTGAATATCCCTATTATCTGTTTGCGTGAAGTACCCAATGACTTCAAAATACCGATTGTACCAGTCTTTTCTATCACAATCATTAATAAAGTACCAACAATGTTAAATACCGCAACAAGAGTTATTAAACCAAGCACAATTGGAATAGGCTTTTTCTGAAGATCGAGCCAGGTAAATATGTGCTGGTGCAGTTCAAACAAAGTTCTGGAATAATAAGGATATGGAAGACTTTTATTAAGATAATCGGAAAGACTATCAAGTTTTGCAATGCTGTTTAATTGAATATTATAACCTGAAACATTATTGTTTATATTAAATATATTCTGCGCTTTATTTAAGTTGATGTACGCTGTAAGATCATCATAAGCCGCAAAACCGCTTTCATAAATTCCGGTAACAATAAACTGTTCAACTCCCGGCGGATTAACAAACGAAGGCACTTCATTATTTCTAATTGTAAAGAGCGTTACCTTATTACCTATTTTTAGATCAAGTTTATTCGCAAGTTTTTTCCCGATAACAATTTTATTATTTTGTATTGAATCTGATAAGTTATAGTTCCCTTCAATAATATATTTGCCAATATTGCTGTTATCCATTTCTGGGAGAATTCCTCTAATCTCTACTCCGTCTGCGGAATGTTTCGATTTTATAATCGCGCTTTTTGATACAAAAGGGGAAATGCTCTTTAAATCCTTATCTATCTCTTTTTTTAGCATTGGAATTGCAAATTTGTAATCCGGCAGATTTTGTCTGCCAAATGCCGAAATATGTATATGCGAGTTAAAATTTGTGATCTTTTCTTCAACAGTTTTTTCGAAACCGTTTAATATTGTTAATGCTAATATTAAAACAGCAACACCGAGTGCAATTCCCACTATAGAAATAACAGAGATTAATGAGATAAAGTTAGAATCTTTTTTAGATTTAACATATCTTTTTGCAAGAAAAAGGGGAAAACTCATAGAACCACATTTTTGATTAACTTAATGGCTAAAATACGAATAAAAAAAGTTAAGAAAAATGTTAAAAACTATTTGACATTAAAATAATAAGCCCATATATTTGTTGTCTAATATTTATTGATGTGAGCATAACAGGTTATGTTCAATTGTGATTTCGGGGCGTAGCGTAGTCCGGTCAGCGCGCCTGCTTTGGGAGCAGGAGGTCGCAGGTTCGAATCCTGCCGCCCCGACATATATGAAAATTTGGTTTTTTAGTCAAATTTTTTTTGTTCTTAAGAAGATTGAATTAAGCTGTTATTGAGATGCGCCAGTAGCTCAATTGGATAGAGCAACAGCCTTCTAAGCTGTAGGTTAATGGTTCGAGTCCATTCTGGCGTACTTAGTATCTAGATGGTGGGTGTAGCTCAGTTGGTTAGAGCGTCTGGTTGTGGCCCAGAAGGTCGTGGGTTCAATCCCCATCACTCACCCCAATCTTATTTAATTTTTAATCTGGCCCGTTGGTGTAATTGGTTAACACGTCGCCCTTTCACGGCGAAGAGTACGGGTTCGAGTCCCGTACGGGTCACATAATTAAGGCAGTTGAGAAACTGCCTTTTTTTATGCCTTTTCGGGCTTTTTTACTAACAACACACCTTAATAATTTAGGCAAAACACCCTATTTCTACCTATTTGCGAACAGAAATAACTGTACTGGAAATCTCAAGTAGTTCTACATGAAGAAGAATAATTAAAATATTTACGGATTGATATAAGTTAATTCTATTTAATTTGAACTAAACTTATACTAGTTGAGTGAATGTATTTTGTTATTTTTAACTGTACTTTTTGATGTGTTTTTAAAGTAAAGTTAGAAAACACGCTAAAAGCTAAGGTTTTCTCTCAAAATTTTAACTGTACTTTAAAGGAAATCCGGGAATTGATCTCATCGGCTGCTTTTTGATGATCTACTCCAGCGTAATACTTTAGAGTAGTTTTTATATTACTGTGTCTTGCAAAATTTTTCACTAGAAAAATATTTACTCCGGCATTGGCCATGTTACTTAAACAATATTTTCTAAAATCATGCGATTTAATTTTTACTCCAGTTGCTTCTTCTGCTCTCCGGAGAAATGCTTTGAAGTTTCCATAAGTTGTATTAAAATAAATTTCTCTTTCTTTGGACACTGGGCATTCCTTAAAAAACTCTTTGAGATCTTCAGTGAGAGGAACAGCTGCTTTTTTATTTCCTTTGCCTAAGACATTTATTTGAATGGAATTTACATCAGATTTCTTTAGGTTGAGAGCTTCCTCTATTCTGAATGCAGATAAAACTAAAAACTTGACCAGGTAATAATGCTTTTTTCCTTTTGCATATTCAAAAAACTTCCTCATGTTTTCATCAGAAATAATCTCAAGATCCTTAACTTCTTCAGCAACGGTTTTCATATGATTTTTCTGAATAACATTTTCTTTCGAGAGCCAGTTAAATATTGCATAAACCCTTGAAGTGTAAATCGCTTGAGTATTTTGAGAAAGCTTAGCTCTCTCCATCTCATCAATAAAATAGTAATAGTCTTCTCTGGTGTATGTCGAGATTGCCTTATCTGGAACTGATGTGAGCCCTAAAAAGTGGACATAAAAAAAATAGTATATTACTCTAACCAAGGAGGAAATTATGTCTACCGAAA